>JAUXVF010000008.1 GCA_030680355.1 Caulobacter sp. | reverse complement strand
CCCCAGGATGGCCGAGCCGAGCAGGCCGGCGAAGAAGATGGTCGGCAGCAGGGCGCCGTCGGCCAGGGCCTTGAAGACATTGGCCGGGATGACGTCGGTGTAGCTGAGGCCGACCGATTCGGCGGTGTTGAGCACCTGCGGGGTGACGCCGGCGAAACTGGCCCCGGCCCCGGGCTGGGCCCAGGTCCCCAGGGCCAGGCCGACCGCCACGGCGATGGCCGTGGTGAACAGGTACAGGACGATGGTCTTGACCCCGATCGAGCCCAGCCGCCGGGGATCGCCCAGCGCCGCCACGCCCGAGACGATGGTCACGAAGACCAGCGGAATCACCGCCATCCGGATCAGCAGCACGAACAGGTCGCCGATCCATTTGATCGAGGCCGCGTTCTCGCCCCAGACCAGACCGACCCCGGCCCCCGCCACCAGCGCCGCCATGATCCGTCCCCACAGCGGGATCGAAAACCACAGCCCGAACCCGCGCGAGATCAGCCCCCGACGGGCCGGACGGTCAGAAGGCGGCGTGGCGGTCATGCGTGAGAGTCCATCCATGGTGAGCGGGCGGTCGCGGGGCCGCGCCGAACCGGCGGGGCGAACGTCCCTCGTCGACGCCATGGTGCGATGGGCGAGGGGGCGTGTCGAATCCGGGATGGCGACGGGGGTTGGAGGCCTGGCCCGGAATCGAACCGGGGTGCACGGATTTGCAATCCGCTGCGTAACCACTCCGCCACCAGGCCTCACGATTCACCGGCGCGGGCGGACGCGCCGTGAAGGGCCGGATCGCTACCAGAGCCGCCGGCGCCTTACAATGGGTAGTCACGGTCGCATTGCCTTCTCGGGACGGCCGGACCTATAAGCCGCGCGAGAGAGTTCATCCACGAGACCGCCATGAGGATCGCATGAGCGACGACTTCGCCGCCGCCCGGCTCAATATGGTCGAAAGTCAGGTGCGGCCTTCGGACGTCACCGATCTGGCCATTCAGGACGCCATACGGATCGTGCCGCGTCACACGCTGGCGCCGCCGGCCAAGGCCTACGCGGCCTATGCCGACGCCGAGCTCGAATACGCCCCGGGCCGCTGGCTGCTGCGGCCCCGCTATGTCGCCAAACTGCTGCAGGCGCTGACGCCGAAGCCCGGCGAATCGGCCCTGGCCATCGCCGCGCCCTATGCGGCGGCGGTGCTGGAAGCCATGGGCCTGACCGTGACGCGCCTGGATGGCGAGGACCTGACGGCGGTTCCCGGTGGAAATTACGACCTGATCATCTGTGAAGGCGCCGTGACCCGGGCGCCGGACGCCTGGACGGCGGCCCTCGCTATCGGCGGTCGCCTCGGTTTGATCGAGCGCAATGGCCCGACCGGCAAGGCCGTGGTTTATGTCCAGGCTGCTGACGGCGCGGGCGCGCGGCCCGAGTTCGATGCAGCCCCGCCCTATCTCGCGGGTTTCGAACCGGCGCACGGTTTCGCCTTTTAATTGTCGCCCTGTGAAACACTGCGGCAATGGGCGCGTGAAAAAAGCTTAACTCGTCGCCACTGGCGACAGAGCCTACAGGCGATCATATGAGAGGCCCGCATGGCTTGCGGCGTCTTGGGGATATTTCATGTTGAAGACTCGTCGGGCGGGCCTGTTTGCCGCCGTTTGCAGTTTCGGGCTCCTGGCCGGTCTGGCCGCGCCGGCTTCGGCCGAGAGCCTTAACGACGCCATCGCGCTGGCTTACGAAACCAATCCTACGTTGCAGGGCCAACGGGCCAGCCAGCGGGCGCTCGATGAGAGCATTGTCCAGGCCCGCACCGGCTTTCGGCCCTCCGTCAGCCTTTCGGCCGACGTCTCCGCCATCGACGGTGACGGTGCGGGCGACGCCTACCGGTCCAGTGGGGCCGGCGTCAGCGTCAGCCAGCCGCTCTATACGGGCGGACGGGTGTCGTCCCAGATCAGCGCCGCCGAGGCCAACGTCCTCGCCGGACGCGAAGGTCTCCGCGGCGTCGAGGCCAGCGTCATCCAGGCGGTGATCACCGCCTATGTCGACGTGCGCCGTGACCAGGAGCGTCTGCGCATCTCCCAGGAAAACGTCGCGGTGCTGCAACGTCAGCTCGATGAATCGAAGGCCCGGTTCGAGGTCGGCGAGATCACCCGCACCGACGTCGCCCAGTCCGAAGCCCGTCTGGCCGCCTCCCGGGCGAGCCTGGCCTCGGCCCAGGCCCAGCTGGCCATCAGCCGCGCCGGCTACGCCGCCGTGGTGGGCCAGAATCCCGGCGATCTCGAGCCCGAGCCGTCGCTGGAGGGTCTGCTGCCGCCGGTCGTCGACGAGGCCTTCTTCGCCGCCGAGGACAACAACGCGCAGATTCTCGCCGCGGAATACGCCGAGCGCGCCAGCCGGGCGCAGGTGGCTGTCGCCCGTTCCGCCCGCCGCCCGACAGTCACCGCCTCGGGCAGCGTCGGTTGGGACGCTTCCACGGCGCCGGGGACGTCGTCCGCCGCCGGCGGCGCCTTCAATGATTATGAGCGTGGCGTTCGCGGCGGTGTCTCGGTCAGCGTGCCCCTCTTCACCGGCGGACTGATCAACTCACAGATTCGCGCCGCCCAGGAGCGCAACAACGCCGATCGCCAGGCCATCGAGGAGGCGCGTCGCACCGTTCTGCGCACCGTCTCCCAGGCCTGGAACAGTCTGGTCGGCGCCCGCGCCAACCTCGTCGCCAACGAAGAACAGGTCCGGGCGGCCCGAATCGCCTTTGAAGGCGTTCGCCAGGAGGCCCAGGTCGGCCTGCGCACGACCCTTGATGTGCTCAACGCCGAGCAGGAACTGCGCGGGGCCGAGCTCTCCCTGGTCAACGCGCGGCGCGACGAATACGTCGCCGCCGCCGTGTTGCTGTCGGCGATGGGCAAGCTTGAGGCGCGCTATCTGACGCCGGCGGTCACCCCCTATGACCCGACGACGGCGGGCAAAGGTCTTTCGCGCAGCCTCGGCTGGGTGCCCTGGGAGCCTGGCGTGGCGTTGGTCGATCGGGTCGGCGCGCCGCCGAAAGGCGCTCCGCCCGCCGATGCACCGGTCAGAACAGCGAAATAATCGGCCCGGCGGGCCTGGTCCGCCGGAATTGGCCTGTTCGCTGTTTGCAGGATGGCCAAGGGGCGCTTACCCTAAGCGCTGGAATCGCCCTCTCCAGGTACGGCTCGATCATGTCCGAACAGACCGCTCAGGAACCGACAATGGAGGAAATTCTCGCCTCCATCCGCCGAATCATCTCCGAGGATGATGCGCCGCCGGCTGACGGGGACGCCGCCGAGGCGGCGCCCGCGCCCGCGCCGGTCGACGAGGTGGTCGCTGCGGAGCCTGAGCCTGAGCCGGCGCCGATCCCGGCCCCGGTCGAGCCCGAGGACGATGACGATGTCCTCGAACTGACCGAGACCGTGGCGGCTGACGACGAGATCAGCACCGTCGGCGATCTGGATGTCTACACCCCGCCCAAGGCCGCGGCCGAACCCGAACCGGCCTGGGAGCCGGAGCCTGAACCCGTGGCGGCGGCCCCCGAGCCGGCCCCCGCGCCCAGCTATGCGGCGGTCAGCACCGCCCTGACGGGCGGCATGACCATCGAGGAGCTCGTACGCAGCATTCTCGAACCCAAGCTTCACGAATGGGCCGACCAGAATCTGGACAGCATCGTCCGCTCGATCCTGCGTGAAAAGCTCGACCGGGTCTTCCGCTAGACCCTCGGGGCCCAACCCTTCCCGGCCAGGGAGGGGCGGCCTGGAGCGCGGCGCCCGCCGCGTTCCGCTTCGGGCCATGCCGCGCGTCTTGATCCTGAAGCGCCATGGCCGTTTCGCGTTCCCCGCCACCCCTGATAGAGACCGGCGGCCCGCACCCTGCGCGCCGCCCGTTTTGCCCTGCTGAATCGCCATGCTTGAAAAGACCTTCGATCCCAAAACCGTCGAGCCGCGCCTCTATGCGGCCTGGGAAGAGTCGGGCGCCTTCGCCCCGACCGACGATCCGAACGCCGAGCCGTTCAGCATTGTCATTCCGCCGCCCAACGTCACCGGCAGCCTGCATATCGGCCATGCCCTGAACAACACGCTGCAGGACGTGCTGATCCGATTCCAGCGCATGCGCGGCAAGGCGGCCCTGTGGCTGCCCGGCACCGACCACGCCGGCATCGCCACCCAGATGGTGGTCGAGCGTCAGCTGGCCGCCGCCGGCAATCTCGGTCGCCGCGACATGGGCCGCGAGGCCTTCGTCGAGAAGATCTGGGAATGGAAGGCCGAGAGCGGCGGGACCATCGTCAACCAGCTGCGCCGGCTCGGCGCCAGTTGCGACTGGTCGCGTGAGCGGTTCACCCTCGACGAGGGGCTGTCGGCCGCCGTCCGCAAGGTGTTCGTGCAGCTGCATAAAGAGGGGCTGATCTATCGCGACAAGCGACTGGTCAACTGGGACCCGCATTTCCAGACCGCCATCTCCGACCTCGAGGTCGAGCAGAGAGAGGTTGATGGAGCTTACTGGCACTTCGCCTATCCGCTCGAGAACGGCGTCACCTACCAATACCCGGTCGCCTTCGATGACGAGGGCCAGGCCACGGAATGGGAGACGCGCGACTATATCGTCGTCGCCACAACCCGGCCCGAGACCATGCTGGGCGACACCGCCGTGGCCGTGCATCCCGATGACGAGCGCTACCAGGGCCTGATCGGCAAGACCGTGAAACTGCCCATCGTCGGCCGCTCGATCCCGATCGTCGCCGACGACTACGCCGACCCGACCAAGGGCTCGGGCGCGGTCAAGATCACCCCGGCGCATGACTTCAACGACTTCATGGTCGGCAAGCGGCATGGGCTTGAGGCGATCAACATCCTCGACGCCTACGGCAAGATCAATGACAACGCCCCGGCCGGGTACGTCGGGTTCGACCGCTTCGCCGCCCGCAAGATGATCGTCGAGGCCTTTGAATCGCTTGAACTTCTCAAGGGGATCGAAAAGACTCGCCACATGGTCCCGCACGGTGACCGGTCGGGCGTGGTGGTCGAGCCTTGGCTGACCGACCAGTGGTACGTTGACGCCGAAACCCTGGCCAAGCCCGCCATCAAGGCGGTGGAGGAGGGGGCCACGGTCTTCGAGCCGAAGAACTGGGACAAGACCTATTTCGAATGGATGCGGAACATCCAGCCCTGGTGCATCAGTCGCCAGCTCTGGTGGGGCCACCGGATTCCGGCCTGGTATGGCCCGCATCATCCGTACGGCAGCGAAGACAATCCGTTCACCCAAAAGATATTTGTCGCCGAGACGGCTGTCGAAGCGCTCGCGCAGGCTCAGGAATACTATCCCGGTATCGCCGTACGAGTGGCGGCAGACGCCGCCGAATTGGCGGCCTGGCGTGCCAGCTACGTCTATGGGTCGGACCAGGAAATTCTCATTGGTCAGGACGAAGACGTCCTCGACACCTGGTTCTCGTCCGGCCTGTGGCCGTTCTCGACCCTGGGCTGGCCGGAGAAGACCGCTGATCTCGAGCGGTTCTACCCGACTCACACCCTGGTCACCGGCTTCGACATCATCTTCTTCTGGGTCGCCCGGATGATGATGATGGGCCTGCATTTCACCGGCCAGGTCCCGTTCCAGCGGGTGGTCATCAACGCCCTGGTCCGCGACGCCTCCGGGGCCAAGATGAGCAAGTCCAAGGGCAATGTCATGGACCCGCTCGAGCTCATCGACCAGTACGGCTGCGACGCGGTCCGCTTCACCCTGACCGCCATGTCGGGCCAGGCGCGCGACATCAAGCTGTCGACCCAGCGTATTGAAGGATATCGCAATTTCGGCACCAAGCTGTGGAACGCCTCGCGCTTCGCCCAGATGAACGGCTGTGTCCGTGTGGCCGGGTTCGATCCGGCCGGCGTTGACCAGACGATCAACAAATGGATCCGCGGGGAGGTGGTCAAGACCGCCGCCCAGGTCACCGAAGCGCTGGAAGCCTGCGCCTTCGCCGATGCGGCGGGCGTGCTCTACCGCTTCATCTGGAACGTCTACTGCGACTGGTATCTGGAACTGGCCAAACCGATCCTCAACGGCTCGGACGCGGCGGCGAAGGCCGAGACCCAGGCCATGGCCGCCTGGGTCCTCGACCAGTGCCTGCTGCTGCTGCATCCGGTGATGCCGTTCATCACCGAGGAGCTGTGGGACAAGCTGGCCGAGGAAGGCCCCGCCCGTGACGGCGCCCTGATCACGGCGGCCTGGCCTGACCTGCCCGCTGCCTGGATCGACGCCGGCGCTGAGGCAGAGATCGGCTGGCTGGTCGATCTGGTCACCGAGATCCGCTCGATCCGGGCCGAAATGAACGTGCCGCCCGGCGCCCGCATCCCCCTGACCCTGACCGGGGCCGGCGCCGAGACCCGCGAACGGCTGAGCCGTCACAACGACCTGCTGCTGACCCTGGCCCGGCTGGACAGCGCCGGCGAGGGCGAGGCCCCGGCCGGTTCGGCGCCGTTCACCATCGGCGAGGCCACGGCCTCGATCGCCATCGCCGACTTCATCGATCTGGCGGCCGAACGGGCCCGTCTGGCCAAGGAAATCGCCGGCTATGTCGGCGATATCGAACGGACCAACCGCAAACTCGGCAATCCCGACTTCCTGGCCAAGGCCAAGGAAGAGGTGATCGAGGAGAACCGCGAGAAGCTGGCCGACGCCGAGGCCGGCAAGGCCCGGCTGGAAGCGGCGCTGCAGCGGCTGGCGGCGGTGGGCTAGGCAGGCCTCAATCCTCTCCCTTGCGGGAGAGGATCAGGAAGGGCGCAGCACCGCCGCTACCCGTCCGATCAACACCATCAGGGCGTCGCGGCGGAACAGACCCAGCAGCAGCGCGGCGAAAGCCAGGTTGGTGCAGGCGGCGATGAACAGGCCCGCGCCGTCGTTGTTGGGGTCGATGCCCAGCGGCGTGAACAGGTGGAAGCTGACCGCCCCGATCATGACCAGCAGGCCGGCCAGGGCGCCGCCCGCCTGCAGAGGCTGGAAGCGGGGATGCAGGCCTATGATCAGCAGGCTCGCCGCCAGCAGCTCGATCGACCCGATCACATACTGCGAGAACAGGCCGGTGTGGGAAAACAGCCCCGGCGCGCCCAGGGTTGCGGCCCAGCCGTCGAGCCGGCCGAAGATCTCCCGGGTCTTGGGATGATCGGTGAACTTGTAGCGCAGGCTGTCGAGGAAGATGGCGGCCATGAACAGGGCCATCAGGTCGGGGATGAATCGGACGATGCGTTTCATGGCCGGGCTCACCTGTTCAGGATCGCGGGCCAGTTGGCGTCGCCCTGGCGGATGAATCCGGGGATGTCCTTGACCCATTTCGACTGAATGTCGGCGTTGTAGTTGAGGTAGAGCTTGCCGCCGACGATCTTCCATTGCTGCGGGTCGCCCTTGGCCGTGTAGCCCTGCGCCGCGGCCCAGGCGCAGTAGCCGCCGTATTGCGGGGCGTAGGCGGCCGGATTGGCCTTGAATTTCGCCAGGTTGGCCGCCGATGCGAACTGCCAGCTGGCGCCCTTCCAGTCGGTGGCGAATTTGGCGTCGCCCTTCACCGGCCGGCCGACCGTGAAATAGGCGACCACGTCATAGCCGCCGACAGCGACCTGCGAAAAGGCGCCGGTGTAGATGGGGGCCTTGGCGGCCAGGGCCGGGGCGGGCAGGGCGGTCAGCGCCGCCAGGGCGAGGGCCAGACTCAGGAACAGGCGTTTCATGGTGTCCTCCTTCAGGCGACGCGCCGCCCCGCCGCGAAGGCGTCGGCGATCATCGGTGGGTCGAGCGGGGTTTCGGCGATGTGGTTGACGTAGTTGGAGAGGGTCTTGAGGCCGACGGCCAGGATGATCTCCAGGGCGTTGGCGCGGGTGAAGCCGGCGCCGGTGAAGGCGTCCAGATCGGCATCGGCGACAAAGCCGCGGTCCCGGATCATCAGGATCGTGAACCGGCGCAGGGCTTCGAAACGGGGGGCGGTGATCGGCCGGCCCTCACGGATCGCGGCGATGACGTCGGCGTCCAGATCGGCGTCCCGGGCGCGAACGGTGTGGGCCGGAGTGCAGTAGTGGCTGTCATTCTCCACCGACACCGTCAGCAGCACCAGCTGCTGTTCCTGGGCGGTGAATCCGGTCTTCCGAAAGATCGCCGACAGGGCGGCGTAACCCTCGAGCAGGGCCGGCGCTTCGGCCATCTGCGCCAGGAGCGCGGGAATGTAGCCCATCGCCTGACCGGCCTGTTCGAGGATCGGTTTGGCCTCGAACGGAGCGGTGGCGCGGGAATGCAGGGGAAAGTCAGCCATGCCAAGATGATGCCGAACTTTCCGACCGGCAATAACCGCGTGAATTTGGAACGTCGTTATGCCAAAACTGCATGAATGGATCGTCTGGACGCCTGGCGCCTGTTTGTCCGCGCCGCCGAGACCGGGGCCATTTCCCGCGCCGCCCGGGAGATGGGCCTGGGCCAGCCGGCCGCCAGCCGCCTGCTGGCGGGCCTGGAGGCGGGACTGGGCGCCCGTCTGTTCGCCCGTTCCACCCGGCGGCTGACCCTCACGGAGGCCGGCAGCCTGGCGCTGGACAGGGCCCGGGCCCTGTTGACCGAGTCCGAGGGGCTGGAAGCGGCGGTGCGGGGGCTGGATCGTTCGCCGTCGGGCCTGTTGCGGCTGTCCGCCTCGGTCGCCTTCGGACGGGCCGTCCTGATTCCCTGCGCCAGCGCCTTTCTCGCCGCGTACCCGTTGATGAGGCTGGACTTCGTGCTGCGCGACGACCGCGTCGATCCGGTCGCCGAGGGCGTCGATCTGACCTTTCGGCTCGGGGCGCTGGAGGACTCGCGACTGACGGCGCGGCGGCTCGGACACTACGAACGCCGGCTGGTGGCGTCCCCGGACTGGCTGGCCCGGTCGGGAGCGCCGGAGACCCCCCAGGCCCTCGCCGACGGCGCCACCATCGATTTCACCAGCCTGGGCTTTGGTCGGCGCTGGCCGCTGTCGGACGGCCGGCGGACGGTCGAGATCGAGATCAGCGGCCAGACCCGCGCCAGTTCGGGGGAGGCGGTGCTGGATCTGGCGCTGCAGGGGCTGGGGGTCGCCCTGCTGCCGGCCTTCCTGGTCGATCCGCTGCTGGCCGATGGTCGACTGGTGCGGCTGCTGCCGGACTGGAGCGGTCCGCCGCTGGATCTGCATGCGGTCTGGTCGGCCCGAGAACTGCCCCGGAAGGCCCGCGCCTTCCTCGAATTCATCAACCCGCGGCTGACGACGGGGCGTTAAGTCAAACGCGCGTTTGCATGGCCGCTCCGGCTGTGCTTTTCACGGGGTGAGGCGCCGCAAAGAGCGCTCGATCATTGGCTTCTGGGAGATCTCCGCATGACCGACACGACCGCTGCCCCGCCGGCCTGGCCCGCCATGTCGGTCAAGGAAGCCTACGAGATCCTCACCGGTCCGGGCATGCCCACCGAGATGACCGAGGTCGAGATCCGCGGCATTCCGACCCGGGTCTGGAAGAACGCCCCGCCGGCCATCCGCGACGTGGTCACCATCGGCCGGGCCCATGGCGAAAAGATCTTCCTGGTCAACGACGACGAGCGGGTCAGTTTCGAAGCCTTCTATCGCGCGGTCGCGAACCTGGCCCGGGTGCTGGCCGAGATGGGCGTCAAGAAGGGCGACCGGGTCGCCATCGTCATGCGCAACCTGCCTGAATGGCCGGTAGCCTTCTACGCCGCCGCCAGCCTGGGGGCGATTGTCACCCCCCTGAACGCCTGGTGGACGGGCCCTGAACTGGAATACGGTCTGGTCGACTCGGGGGCGAAGATCGCCATCGTCGACGCCGAGCGCTTCGACCGCCTGGCCGAGCATTTCCCAAACTGCCCCGAGCTTGAGCATATCTTCGTCAGCCGCATGAGCGACGAGGTCGCCCACCCCTATGTCAGCCGTCTGGAGGACGCCATCGGCGAGCCGGGCGACTGGGCGGCGCTGCCCGACATCGCGCTGCCCGATGTCGACATCCAGCCCGACGACGACGCCACCATCTTCTACACCTCGGGCACCACCGGTAAGCCCAAGGGCGCTCTGGCCACCCAGCGCAACGTCAACTCCAATATCCTGTCGGCCCTCTGCGCCGGCGCGCGGCCCTATCTGCGCCGAGGCGAAGCCCCGCCGGCGCCCGATCCGGACGCGCCGCAAAAGGGCAGCCTGCTCAGCGTGCCCTTTTTCCACGCCACGGGCTGTTTCGCGGTGCTCAACCCGACCCTGTTCGCCGGGGCCAAGCTGGCCATGATGCGCAAATGGGACGCCGAACAGGCCATGCAGCTCATCGAGCGCGAGCGACTGACCTCGGCCGGCGGCGTGCCGACCATCGCCTGGCAGCTCATCGAGCATCCGGCGCGATCGAAATACGATCTGTCGTCGCTGGAGAGCGTAGCCTATGGCGGCGCCCCCTCCGCGCCGGAACTTGTTCGCAAGATCAAGGAGATATGGCCGAAATCTTCAGCCGGTAACGGCTGGGGCATGACCGAGACCAGCGCCACCGCCTCGTCCAACTCCGCCGAGGACTACGAGCTTCACCCCGACAGCTGTGGCCCGGCCGTGCCGGTCGCCGATCTGAAGATCATGACGGTCGAAGAGCCCTATACAGAACTGCCCATCGGCACGGTCGGCGAGCTCTGGTGCAAGGGGCCGATGGTCGTCAAGGGCTACTGGAACAAGCCGGAAGCCACGGCCGAGACCTTCGTCGACGGCTGGGTCCGGACCGGCGACCTGGCCCGTCTCGATGCCGAGGGCTTCTGTTTCATTATCGACCGGGCCAAGGACATGCTGATCCGCGGCGGCGAGAACATCTACTGCATCGAGGTCGAGAACGTTCTCTACGACCATCCGGCGGTGATGGACGCGGCCCTGGTCGGCATTCCGCACAAGACCCTGGGCGAGGAGCCCGGCGCGGTCGTGACCCTGAAAGAGGGCGCTCACGCCACCGAAGAGGAGCTGCGCGCCTTCGTCGCCGATCGTCTGGCCGCCTTCAAGGTGCCCAAGAAGGTGGTCTTCTGGCACGAGACCCTGCCCAGAAACGCCAACGGCAAGATCCTCAAGAACGAACTGAAGAAGGTGTTCGAGGAGGGGTAACGGGCGTCCCCGACGTTCCCTCCCCCGCGCCGCCCTAGACCGCGCTGATCCCCGGTCGCCG
The DNA here is from genome assembly GCA_030680355.1 of Caulobacter sp. Classification (GTDB taxonomy): domain Bacteria; phylum Pseudomonadota; class Alphaproteobacteria; order Caulobacterales; family Caulobacteraceae; genus Caulobacter. The sequence goes on along the minus strand of JAUXVF010000008.1, from coordinate 22,918 downwards.
CGCCGCCCACGACCGGGCCCGCTCGAGTTGATAGGCCAGCTGGAACAGCAGGGCGTCGTTCCCCGCCCTGGCCGCGAAATGCACGCCCACCGGCAGGCCGTCGGCCGTCCAGTGCAGCGGCACGCTCATGGCCGGAGCCCCGGCGACATTGTGCAGCGGGGTGTAGCCGACATAGTCGGTCAGTCGCTCCGACAGGGTCGCGAACGGCACGTCGCCGGAGACATAGCCCAGCGGCACGGGCGGCTTGGTCAGCACCGGCGAGACCACGACGTCGAGATCATCGAACCAGGCGTCATAGGCCTTCGACGCCTCCTCCAGCCGGCCGATGGCGGCCTCAACCGATCCCTTGGGGGCCTTGGCCACCAGTTCGGCCATGCCCAGGGTGAAGGGCTCGGCCATGCGGGTGTCGGGCGCGCGGCCCAGGGCCTTGCTCATCGCCCCGACGTCCATGGCCGCCCCGGCCGACCAGAGCATCAGGAAGTCCTCGCCGAAACGGGCGGAATCGATCGGCCAGGCGGTCTCCGACACGCGATGACCCAGGGACTGGAGCAGGGCGACGGCGGCGTCGAGCCCCGCCTGGACTTCGGGATCGGGCGCCCGGCCGTTGCCGCTGACCGCCAGAACCCCGACGCGCAACTTGTGGCGCAGGGGTTTATGGACAAAGCCAATGGGCCGGTAGGGAGCCTCGCCGTCCGTCCGTTCGGTGGCCGCGAACAGGGCCGCCGAATCCCGCACCGACCGGGTGTCGGCGTGATTGACCCCCAGGTCGACGACCTTGAGACCGGTGTTGCCGGCCAATCGCCCGCGCGAGGGCTTGAAGCCGAACAGGCCGCAGCAGGAGGCGGGGATGCGGATCGAGCCGCCGCCGTCGCTGGCGTGGGCGATCGAGACCACCCCCGCCGAGACCGCCGTGGCCGACCCGCCCGAGGAGCCGCCCGTGGAGTAGCCGGGGTTCCAGGGATTGCGCGTCGGGCCGTAGGCCAGAGGCTCTGTGGTCGGCAGATAGCCGAACTCGGGGGTCGCCGATTTGCCGATGGGAATGAAGCCGGACTTCAGGGCGCTGGCGACATAGACGTCGGTGCTGTCGGCCGCCGGTCGGCCATAGGTCGAGGCGGTGCCCGACCGGGTCGGCAGACCGGCGTAGTCGTCCAGATCCTTGACCAGATAGGGCACGCCGGCGAACGGACCGGTTTGACCGCCCTTTTTCGCTGCATCCATGGCCCTGTCGAAGTCGGAATTGACGATGAAATTCAGTTTCGGCTGCAGGACTTCGGCCCGGCGGATGGCGGCCTCGACGGCCTCCACCGTGCTGATCTCCTTGCGCCGGATCATGCCGGCCAGGGTCGTGGCGTCCGGCGTCCAGGCGGCGGAGGCTGTGCTCGGCGCAGGCGACCAGGACCAGGCCCGGGCGACGGCGGGGGTGGCTGTGGCGGCGGCGGACGCGGCCAGCAGGGTGCGACGGGTGACGTTGGTCATGGGAGCCCTCCCTCCGGACGTCTCTGACTGCGTCCGTGATCGATGATCAGCTTGGCTGGTCAAACGCTGTTCGGCAACCCGGCAGCGCTTGACGTGGACGGCGCGCGGCGCGACTCTTGAGGCTAACAACAGGCGCGGAGGAGAAACGCCATGGCCGACGGTTCAATGGCGGGCGCGATCTCGCTCAAGGGCAAGGTCAGCGAAGCTGAGTGGAAGGCGCGGGTCGATCTGGCCGCCCTCTATCGGCTCGTGGCCATGCACGGGTGGGACGACATGATCTTCACCCACATCTCGGCCCGCATTCCCGGCCCCGAGCATCACTTCCTGATCAATCCCTACGGCATGTTCTTCGACGAGATCACCGCCTCCTCGCTGGTCAAGATCGACCTCGAGGGCCAGATCCTGCAGGAGACGCCCTATTTCATCAATCCGGCGGGCTTCACCATCCACTCGGCGATCCACGCGGCGCGCGAGGACGCGATGTTCGTGATGCATCTGCATTCGGACCAGGGCGTCGCCGTCTCGGCCCAGAAGGACGGGCTGCTGCCGCTGTCGCAGCACGCCCTGATCGTGCTGCCGCAACTCGCCTATCACGACTATGAAGGCATCGCGCTCAATCTTGACGAGCGCGAACGTTTGGTGGCTGATATCGGCGACAAGACCGTGATGCTGCTGCGCAACCACGGCACGCTGTCGGTGGGCGCCACCGCGGCGGCCTGCTGGCTCAGCATGTTCTATCTGGAGCGCGCATGCCTTCAGCAGACCATGGCCCTTTCCGCCGGCCGCGACGCCGTGCTGATGGCGCCCGAGGCCGCCCAGGCGGAGGTTCGCGGCCAGATCGGCGGCGCCGGTATCGGCTCCATCGGCGGCCTGGCCTGGCCGGGCTGCCTGCGCCAGCTCGATCGCAACCTGCCGGGTTACGACGCCTAGTCACGGCTGCGACATCGCGATGGACCGTCGCGGGCCTGGCGCTCGCGGCGGTCTTTTGCTGCGGGCCGGTCGCCGCCGGGGCCTGGCCGGTGCCCCGCGGCGAGACCCTGACCATCCTTAAATACGAACGCTCAGCTGCCGATCAGGCCTACGACGCCGATGGCGTCCTGGTGGCGATTCCCGCCCAGACCGATGAAACCGTCAGCCTGTTCGCGGAACACGGCCTGACTGATCGGTTGACCGTTCAGGGTCGCTTGGCATGGACACGGGGCGGCGACCCTTTCGTTACCTGGGAGGGACGGGGGCCAGTGGAGCTGGGTCTGCGTTACGCCGTCGTGCGGCGATCCGACTGGGTGGTCAGCCTCTATGTCGGCGGAACCCTGGCGGGAGAGGGGCGAAACGCCGGCTATGCCGCGCCCGGCGAAGGCAAGGCTGATCGCGAGGTTCGGCTGCTGGCCGGGCGGGGTCTGTCGCTGAAAGGTCGGCCCGCCTTCGCCGAGATCCAGATCGCTGATCTGGACCGCTCCGGCCTGCCGGACGAGACCCGGCTGGACCTGACCCTGGGCGTCGCGCCCGCGGCCCGCTGGCTGGTGCTGGTCCAGACCTATTCTGGGTCGGCCGACGGGCCGTCGCGGTCGCGGTGGACGAAGCTTGAGATGTCGGCGCTCCGAAGGACTGGACGCTGGCGATTTCAGGCTGGATGGAGGACCGCCATCGCCGGTCGGGAGAGTCCGGCCGAGGCCGGGCCGGTCGTCGCGATCTGGCGGCGCTTCTGAACGCGCCGCCGGCTTTTGAAGGCGTCACGCGCCGGTCAACTCAATAGAGTTTACGCGGACGGCTTTGGCCCTGTATGTGCCGGGGATTGTCGTCGCTTGGTCCGTTCCAGGGAGTCGTTTCGTGATCCGTCGCCACTTCTTCCTGGTCGCCGCCGCGGTCTTTCTGGTGCTGATCCTGGTCGCCGGCGGGCTCAAGCTGGCGACGGCGGGGTCAAAGGGGAAAGCCAGCGGGGGAGGCGGTGGTCGCGCGGCCCCCGTGTCCGGCGTCGTCGTGGTCCCTCGCGCCTTCGCCGACCACATCGAAGTCCTGGGCGTGGCCAAGGGCCGCCAGTCGGTGACGATCACCTCCAATACCGCTGAACTGGTCACGGCTGTGCGCTTTCGTGACGGGCAGCGGGTTTCACGCGATCAGGTGCTCATCGAGCTGAAGGCCGGTGAGGAGGACGCTGGACTCATCGAGGCCCGGGCTCGCCTGGCCCAGGCCGAGCGGGACCATCAGCGCTGGGCCACCCTGGCCGATCGCGGCGTGGCCCCGCGCGCCACCGCTGAACAGTACGCCGCGGCCCTCGATACCGCCCGCGCCGGCGTGGAGGCGGCCCGGGCGCGCAAGCTCGACCGGGTCATCCGCGCGCCGTTCGCCGGCGTCGTGGGCCTGACCGATGTGGCCCCCGGCGCCCTGATCAGCCCCGGCGCGGCGATCGTCACCCTCGACGACCTGACCGTCGTGCGGGTCGATTTCAACGTACCGGACCGCTTCATCGCCGCCCTGTCGGAGGGCGCGCCGATTGTCGCCATCCCCGACGCGCGGCCCGGAGACGTCTATCGCGGAACCATCGCCCGGCTCGACAGCCGGGTCGATCCCGCCACCCGCGCGATCACAGCCAGGGCCGAGTTCGCCAATCCGGGCGGTCGGATCAAGCCGGGCATGCTGATGCGCATCTCGATCAAGCATGGCGAACGCCAGGCTCTGGCCCTGCCCGAGGCGGCCGTGCAGTTCGAGGGCGACCAGGCCTTCGTCTTCGTCATCACCCCCCGCGATAGCGGCCAGGCGGCGCGCAAGCAGGCGGTGCAGACCGGATCGGCGGAAGCGGGCTTCGTGGAGATCACCGGCGGCCTGCGGGCCGGCGAGAAGGTCGTGGCCGACGGTCTCAATCGCGTTCAGGACGGCCAGCCGGTCAAGGTTCAGGGCGCAACAGGCGCGCCCCGGAAGGCCCGCTGATGCTGTCGGACCTGTCGGTCAAACGGCCCGTCTTCGCGGCGGTCGCGGCCATCATCCTGTGCGTGATCGGCCTGGCGGCCTTCATGAGCCTGCCGATCCGGGAACTGCCCAGCGTCGATCCCCCCGTGGTCTCGATTTCCACCACCTATCGCGGCGCCTCGGCGGAAATCGTCGAAGAGCGGATCACCCAGGTCCTCGAACGACAGGTCTCGGGCATCCAGGGCATTGATCGGGTGACCTCGTCCAGTCGCGACGGGCGCAGCCAGATCAACATCGTCTTCAAGCTCGACACCGATCTGGAGTCGGCGGCCAACGATGTGCGGGACGCCGCCAGCCGCGTCGTCAACCAGCTGCCCGACCAGGCCGACCCGCCGCAGATCGCCAAGGCCAACGCCGACTCCGCGCCGATCATCATCCTCAACATGACGTCGACGACGCTGACGCCACTGCAGTTGGCGGACTATGCCGACCGGTTCCTGGTCGAGCGGCTGTCGACCATTCCCGGCGTGGCCAACGTCGGCCTGGCCGGACCCAGCTACGCCATGCGGATCTGGCTGGACGCCGACCAGATGGCCGCGCGCGGCGTGACCGTTGACGATGTCGAGACGGCGCTCAACAGCCAGAACGTCGAGCTCCCGGCCGGGGCGCTGGAGGGGCAGGCGCGGGACTTCACCATTCGCGTCAACCGTGGCTACGCCCGGCCGGACGACTTCGCCCGGATGCCAATCAAGGTCGCCGGCCAGACCGCCGCCGCCGGCGCCTATGTCACCCGGCTGGGCGACATCGCCCGGGTGGAGGAAGGGCCGGCCGAGGCGCGCCGCGTCTTCCGCGGCAACGGCATCGACCAGATCGGCATGGTTCTGACGCGCCAGTCCCAAGCCAATGACCTGGCCATCGCCAAGGCCGCCCGCAAGGAGGTGGAGTCGATCAACGCCACGCTTCCGGCCGGCACCAATCTGGTGATCGCCGTGGATTCCTCGCAGTTCACCGCCGAGGCCATCCGTGAAGTGTGGATCACGATGGGCATCTCCATCGTCCTGGTGGCCCTGGTCAATCTGGTCTTTCTGGGCAGCTGGCGGGCGGCGATCATCCCGTCGATCGTGGCGCCGATCTGCCTGCTCTCGACCTTCATCGTGCTGGCCCCGCTGGGCTTCTCCCTGAACCTTCTCACCCTGCTGGCGCTGGTCCTGTCGGTGGGACTGGTGGTCGATGACGCCATCGTCGTGGTCGAGAACATCCAGCGCCGGGTCGATGAGGGCGAGCCGCCCGTGGTCGCCGCCACCCGTGGCGCGCGCCAGGTGTTCTTCGCGGTGGTCGCCACCACGATCGTGCTGATCTCGGTGTTCGGGCCGCTGATGTTCCTGCCCGGCTACATCGGCCGGCTGTTTGTCGAACTGGCCGCGGCGATCGCCTCGGCCGTGGCCTTCTCGGCCTTCCTGGCGCTGTCGCTGTCGCCGATGCTGGCCTCGAAACTGTTGCGGCCCGCGTCGGGGCAGGGGTGGCTGGCGCGGCGGGTGGACGGGTTTGTCGACAGGGTCCGAACCTCCTATCGCCATTCGCTGGAGATGCTGCTGTCGACCCGGGCCGCCGGCTTCGGCGCGGTGGCCATGGTCCTGGCCCTGGGCGGCCTGGCCGCCGCCCTGTTCGTGCTGCTGCCCCAGGAGCTGGTCCCGGCCGAAGACCGCGGCCGCGTCGACATCGGAATTTCCGGGCCGGAAGGCGCCGGGTTCGACTACACGCGCAAGGCCGCCGATCAGGTCGAGGCGCTGGTCCGGCGCTACTACGAGCGGGGAGAAGCGGCCCGCTATGTCGTTGTCATTCCGCGGTTCGGTTCGACCCAGTTCAACACCGGCTCCGCCATCCTGGTGATGAAGCCCTGGGGCGAACGCAAGATGACCTCCGACGCGGTCGCCGACGAGCTCAACAAGACCCTCAGCAGCGTCACCAGCGTGCGGGCCGTGGCCAGCGTTCGCGGCGCCTTCCAGCGCGGCGGCGGCGGCGGCGGCGGAGCCAATGTCGATCTGGTCGGGCTGGGCAACAACTACGCCGAGATCGCCGCCTGGCTGGCCCCGATCCGGGACGCCATGCAGAAGAACCCCGGCTTCTCCCGTCCGCGTCTCGACTATGAACCGACGGCGCCGCGCCTGTCGGTCGAGATCGATCGCGAGAAGGCGGCCGCCCTGGGCGTGACGCCGCAGGCGGTCGGCCGGGCGCTGGAGACCATGTTCGGCTCCCGCCGGGTGACCACCTTCATCAAGGGCGGACAGGAATACGACGTCATCGTCCAGACCGACCTTGAGAAGCGCCGCGCCCTGGGCGACCTCAACACCCTCTATGTGCGGGCCGGATCCGGCGGTCTGGTGCCGCTGTCGTCGGTGGTCACCACCAAACTGCGCGGCGACACGCCCGAACGTGACCGCACCGACCGCCAGCGCTCCATCCGGATCACCACCCAGCTGTCGCCGGGCTTCACGGTGGCCGACGCCGTTCAGTTCCTCCAGCAGGAAGCGGCGAATAACCCCACGCCGGGCGTCAGCTACACCTGGGACGGCCAGGCCAAGGACTATCTGGAAGCCTCCGGCGCGGTCGGCCTGGCCTTCGCCATGGCCCTGCTGCTGGTCTTTCTGGTCCTGGCGGCCCAGTTCGAAAGCTGGATCCATCCGGCGGTGATAATGCTGACAGTCCCCCTGGCGGCGCTGGGCGGGCTGTTTGGCCTGTTGCTCACAGGCTCGACCATCAACACCTACAGTCAGATCGGGCTGATCATCCTGATCGGCATCGCGGCCAAGAACGGCATCCTGATCGTCGAATTCGCCAACCAGCTGCGTGATCAGGGGCGCTCGATCCACGACGCGGTCATCGAGGCGGCGGCGGTGCGTCTGCGCCCGATCGTGATGACCTCGATCACGGCCGCTTTCGGGGCGCTGCCGCTGATCCTGTGGCAGGGCGCCGGCGCCGCCAGCCGCCAGACGATCGGCGTGACGATCTTCTTCGGGGCCATCTTCGCGACCCTGCTGACGGTGTTCGTGGTGCCGGTTTTCTACAACATGCTGGCCCGGTTCACGAAGTCGCCGGAGTGGACGGCCCGGCAGATCGAAGGGTATGAGCAGGGCGAAGGCGCGGGGCAGGGTTCACCCGCGGACTAGACGCAGGTGGATATGGACGACGCCGGTTTCGAGGTTTCGGGCAAGGATCTGGCGCTTTTGCGCCGGCTTGAGGAACGGGTTCTCTGGCTCGCCAGCTGGACGATCCACAACGCCAACCATCTGCGCGACAGCCGCGACGGCCTCAAGGTCGGCGGCCACCAGGCCTCCTGCGCCTCGATCACCACCCTGATGACGGCCCTCTATTTCGCGGCCCTGCGGCCCCAGGACAAGGTCGCGGTCAAGCCGCACGCCAGTCCGGTGTTTCACGCCATCCAGCACCTCTATGGCCGCCAAACCCTCGAGCAACTGCAGCGCTTCCGGGCCCTGGGCGGGGCCCAGTCCTACCCCTCGCGGACCAAGGACATCGACGACGTCGATTTCTCGACCGGTTCGGTCGGTCTGGGTGTGGCCATGACCGCCTTCGCCAGCCTGACCCAGGACTATCTGGCCGCCCGCGGCGCGGTGCTGCCCGACGCCATGGGCCGGATGATCTCCCTGCTGGGCGACGCCGAGCTCGATGAGGGCAACATTTACGAAGCCCTGATCGAGGCCTGCAAACACGACGTCCGCAACACCTGGTGGATCGTTGACTACAACCGCCAGAGCCTGGACGCGACCACCTCCGACCGCATGTTCACCCGCTATGGCGAGATCTTCGAAGCCGCCGGCTGGACCGTCGAGACGCTGAAATGGTCGAAGCGCCAGCGCCAGGCCTTTGCCCGTCCGGGCGGCGAGGCGCTGCGCGACTGGATCGAAACCGCGCCCAATGACCTCTATTCGGCCCTGACCTACCAGGGTGGTGCGGCCTGGCGGGAGCGGCTGACGACCGATCTGGCGACGGACCGGGCGGCCCTCGACCTGATCGCGGCCCTCGGCGACGATGATCTGGCCCTGGTCATGACCGAGCTGGGCGGCCATTGTCTGGAGACCATTCTCGAGGCCTTCGCCCGCGCCGCCGAGGACGACGCCCCGCGCTTCTTCATCGCCTACACGGTCAAGGGCTGGCGGCTGCCGTTCGCGGGCCACAAGGACAATCACGCTGGCCTGATGAATCCCACCCAGGTCGCCGAGCTGCGCGATCGTCTGGGTGTGCGGGAAGGGGAGGAGTGGGATGTCTTCTCCGGCCTGGCGGACAATGAAGCGGCCGCCCTTCGCGGTCTGGTCGAGACGGCCCCGTTCGCCGCGCGGCGGGTTGGCCCCCGGCTGGCGGCCCATATCGCCACCCCCACGGCCCAGACCCTGCTGGCTGCGGTCGAGGGTGGCGGCGAGGCCTCGACCCAGGCCGCCTTCGGCAAGGTCATGTTCGAGATCGCCAAGGGGACCGACGAGTTCGCCGGCCGGGTGGTGACCACCTCGCCCGACGTCACCGTCTCGACGAACCTGGGCGGGTTCGTGAACCGCCGTGGCGTCTTTCATCGCCGGGCGCACGAGGATGTCTTCAAGAACCGGCGCATTCCCTCGGCCCAGGTCTGGGCCAAGGGCCAGACCGGTCAGCACATCGAGCTGGGCATCGCCGAGAACAACCTGTTCATCGTCCTGGCGGCGCTCGGCCTGTCAGCGCCCCTGTTCGGCGAGCGGCTGTTCCCGGTCGGCACCCTCTATGACCCCTTCATCGCCCGTGGCCTCGATGCCCTGAACTACGCCTGCTACCAGGACGCCCGCTTCCTGCTGGTGGCGACGCCCAGCGGCCTGACCCTGGCCCCGGAGGGCGGGGCCCACCAGTCGATCGGCACGCCGCTGATCGGCATGGCCCAGCCGGGGCTGGACAGCTACGAGCCGGCCTTCGCCGATGAGACGGCGGTGCTGATGGCTCACGCCTTCGACCGCATCCAGGCTGACGACGGCGGCTCGACCTATCTGCGCCTGTCGACCCGGGTGATCGCTCAGCCGGAGCGGGCCGACGATGGCTGGCGGGCCGGCTGTGTCGCCGGCGCCTACTGGATGAAGCGGCCGGCCCCCGACGCCCGCCTGGCCCTGGTCTACAGCGGCGCCATCGCGCCCGAGGCCCTGAGCGCCTTCGAACAGCTTCTGGAGGATGAACCCGGGGCGGGCCTGCTGGCCGTGACCTCGCCCGACGTGCTGCACGCCGACTGGACGGCGGCCGGCCGGGCGCGCTGGACCACGGGCGAGCAACGCACCGCGACCATTGAGACGCTGCTTGAGGCGCTTTCGCCGGGTGCGGGCCTGGTGACCGTCATCGACGGCTCGCCGGCGGCCCTGTCCTGGATCGGTTCGGTGCGGGGGCAGCGGGTCCGGGCCCTGGGGCTGGAGACCTTCGGCCAGTCGGGCGATCTGCCGGACCTCTACGCCAAATATCGCCTGGACGCCGACGCCATTCTCGACGCCTGCGCCGATCTGATGGTCTGACGGCGGCTCAGGCCACGTCCATGCTTACGATCATGCCGTCCTTGAAGCCGAACAGATGGGTGATGACCTCCTCGACCCTGAGGCGGCCGTCCGGATCGCGCACATGGTGGAGGGTTCGGGCCGAGAGCCGGCCATCGTCTTGCGGGAGAAATTCCATGACGGTGGAATCGGGACGCAGGACGTCGAACACCTCCCGCCAGTAGGCCAGCACCGTGTCCCGGCCCCGTTGGCGACCGCCATTCATGATGTCCTGCCAGTCGACATCAGGATGAAGAAGGGCGCTCGCCGCTTCCAGATCCTGGCCGTTCAAGGCCTCCCACAGCCTGGTGACCACGGCTTCGCCGTCGGCCATCGTCCCTCCCGTTTCATCGCCGGTGTGTTTGACAGCGCTGTTCCATCACCAGCGCCGTTTGTCCAGCTTGGGTCAACCTAGCGGATCGATGGATCGCGGTCGCGCGGTTCCCGATCACAACCCAGGGACTAAGCCATCATAACGCGGGGGCGGGGCGTCAATCCCAGTCCATGCCGACGATCAGGCCGTCGCGGAAGCTGAAGACATTGGTGTTGTCTTCCTCCGTGAAGAGTTTCCCTTTCAGATCGCGGACCACATAGTTGACGCGCACCCTTACCCGCCCCTGGGCGTCCCGCGTCATCGCCACGGGGGTGATTTCCGGATCCATCGTCTGGAACTGCCGGGTCAGCAGGGCGCGCACGGCCTCGCGGCCGACCACCCGGCCTTCGCTGAACAGGCTGGGCCAGTCGATCTCGGGGTGCATGCCGGCCACCACCGCATCGACATCCTTGCGGTTGTAGGCCTCGTAGAGGCGGGTCAGCAGGGCTTCCAAATTGCCCATCGCGTATGTTCAGCCTCCGGGCTTGTGGCCAGTTTCAACCATCAGATAGCCGATCAAGTCGATGCGGTCCTTGGGGTCTTTGACGCCCAGGAAGGACATGCGGTTGCCGGGCAGGAAGCCGCGGGGATCGGTCAGCCAGTTGTTCAGGTGGTCAGCGTCCCAGACGAATCCGGCGGTCTTGACCGGTTCGGAATAACGGAAGTCCTCCACCGAGCCGGCCTTGCGGCCAAACACGCCATGCAGGTTGGGACCGGTCATGTTGGCGCCGCCGTCGGTGATCGTGTGGCAAGAGCGGCAGAGGGCGAACTTGCGCTGGCCGTTCTCGACATCAGCGGTGTTGTAGGGCGCGGGCAGGGAGGCCAGCAGGGCCTGGGTCTCCGGATCGGGCGTCGCCGGCCCGGCGGCCGGCGCGGCCGCTGAGTCGAACGCGGGCGCCGAGGCCGGCTCCTGGGGCTGGCCACAGGCGGCCAGCAGCGTCATGGCGATGATCATCGAGGCGGGAAGGGCGGCGCGCATGACATTCTCCGAAACAGGGATCTGGGGCGAAGCTAGCGAATGGTTTGGCCGATGCAAGCGGGGCCTTGACCGAATGTAACGTGAAGGTTACATGTCACCTCAGGGTTACATGGAGGGGATCATGGTTTCGAGGGACAAGAGTGGGGCCTCGCTCATCGAGCGAGCCGAACATCTGCAGCGGCGGCGGACCCGGATCATCTGGATCCAGGGGTTGCTGTTCCTGCTCTGGCAGGGCTCGTTTTTCAGCGCCCGGCCAGAGTTTGGCGAGCCGTTGCGCCGGGTCGAACAGCTGCAGGTCGGGGCCTATATCGTCTGGGCGCTGGTGCTGCTGGCCCTGCTGGCCACCGGCGGCGGGCTGTTCCGCGGCCGGGCGGTGCGTGAACTGGCCAACGACGAGGTCACCCGGGCCCATCGCCGCTCGGCCTTCGTCTGGGGCTACTGGGGTCTGATTCTCGCCTGTCTGGGCCTCTATGTCGTCGCCCTGCTCGAGCCGCTGGGGCTGATGGACGTCGTCCACGGTCTGCTTTCGGTCGGTCTGGTCCTGCCGATGATGCGCTTTGTCTTCCTTGAGCGCCGCTCGGAGCGCCATGGCTGATCCCAAACTCGCTAACGGACTAAAAGCGGCGAGGACACGGCTGGACCTGACCCAGGCCGACCTCGCCGAACGCGTGGGCGTCAGCCGCAAGACCATCAACACCGTCGAAAACGGCGTCTTCACCCCCTCGACGGTGCTGGCCCTGCGTCTGGCCCGGGCCCTGGGCGAGCCGGTCGAAGGGCTGTTCTGGCTGGAGGACTAGTCGTCGCCGCCGGGCCGGCCGCGCATCGCCTTGACCCCGCCGCGGCGGGTCTTGGCGTCGACCCGTCGGGCCTTGGCGGCCTTGGAAACCTTGGTCTTGCGGCGCGGCGGCGGCGGCGGCTCGGCGGCCTTGCGGATCAGTTCGACCAGCCGCTCGATGGCGTCGGCCTTGTTGCGCTCCTGGGTGCGGTGGCGGTTGGCGGCGATGACGATGACCCCGTCCAGGGTCAGCCGCGACCCGGCCAGCTTCTGCAGCCGCGTGCTGACGTCATTGGGCAGCGACGGCGAGCGCCGGGCGTCGAAGCGCATCTGCACCGCCGTGGCCACCTTGTTGACGTTCTGCCCGCCCGGGCCCGAGGCGCGGATGAAGGCGAACTCCAGCTCGGAGTCGTCCAGCGATAGCGTGGGGTTGATCTCGATCATCGCCGTCGCCGCTTTTCCTTCTGGATGGCTTCGTCCAGGGCCTGCAGGAAGCGCGAGCGGTCATTGCGGTCGAAAGGCCTGGGCCCGCCGGTGATCTCGCCGGTCGAGCGGATGTGTTCCATGATCGAGCGCTGGGCCAGGGCCTGGCCGATGGAATCGACGGTGAAGGGCTGGCCGTTGGGCTTGATGGCGGCGGCGCCGCTCTTCAGCACCCGGTCAGCCAGCGGGATGTCATTGGTCACCACCACGTCGCCCTGCACGGCGCGTTCGGCGATCCAGTCGTCGGCGATGTCGGGCCCGGCCTCGACCACGACCCGTTCGACCAGCGGCGAAACCGGAACCATCATGAAGCTGTTGGAGACCACGAACGTCTTCAGGCCATAGCGGCCGGCGACCTTGTAGATTTCGTCCTTCACCGGACAGGCGTCGGCGTCGATATAGATGCGGATGGGGTCGGTCATGCCGTCGGTTTAGCCAACGGAACCCGAATCATCCACAATCGTTAACGGAACATTCGGAGCATCGGGGAGAATTCCACCATGCCGCAGTTTCTTAAGCGCCTGTTCGCCGACATCGACGCTTTCATCTGGAAGATGACCGCCTGAGCCTAGTCGCCGGCGGTCGCCCGCCGCACCAGATCACCCGCCATCTCGCCGATCTCGGCGACCGCTTCGCGTGCGGGGGCGGACACGTGCGTCAGATTGATGAAGCCGTGCGGTAGCGCCGGGTAGTAGCGCTCCTCAAGCTCAGTCCCTTCGGCCCGCAGCTTTTCGGCGTAGGTCAGGGCGTCCGGCCGGCAGGGATCGAGCGGCCCGCCAGCGACCAGCAGGGTTGGCGGGGTCGCTCCGGCCAGGGTTCCCAGCAGCGACGGCGCCTCGGTCGTCGCCAGCTGGGCGCGGATGAACTGCACCGCCAGCCGGCCGACGATCCGCGCATCCTGCAGCAGGGACGAGGCCCAGACGTCGTCGTCCAGGGTCAACAGCGGATAGATCAGCACCTGCGCCTTCACCACGCCCGGCGTCTCGCCATTCAGTTTCGCCGTCGCCGCCACGGCCAGATAGCCGCCCGCCGAATCGCCGCCCAGGACCAGGCCGTCCGCGTCGCCGCCGAACTCGGCGGCATGGGCCCGCAGCCAGCGGAAGGCGGCCAGGGCGTCGTCGAGCTGGGCCGGGAAGGCCGCCTCGGGCGCCAGACGGTAGCGGCAGGACACCACCCGGATCTTCGCCGCATCAGCCAGCCGCGCGCAGAAGGCGTCATGGGTCTCGATGTCACCGAGCACGAACCCGCCGCCATGGAAGAAGACCAGCATGGGCCCGGTCTCACCGGCCCCTTCGGGGACATAGAGCCGGGCGGGCAGGGGACCCGCCGCGCCAGCAACCTTGAAATTGCGCACCTGGGCCAGCAGGGGCAGGGCCCGGTCGCGGCGGGCGAGCATGAAATGGATGGCCTTACGGGCCCGTTTGAGGCCTTTGGCGTTCTCGACGGCCAGCCGTTCGGCGAGATTGGCCCCGAGCCTAGACAAGGCGCGGCCCCCTGACGAACGGCGGCGGGTTGACGCCCTCGATGGCCCACCAGCTGTCGTCGCGGGTGGTGGCCACGGCCAGAATCTCGGCGGCTTCGGTGTCGCCCAGCGTCTCGGCGATGCGCAGCCAGTGAACATACCAACGGCGGCGGCCCTCCAGCCGGTGCCGCATGGCCAGGTTCCAGGCCGCGTTGGACGACCCGGCGGCGACCGCCCGCTTCAGCCAGTAAACGGCCTCGGCCGGCCGGGGCGGCGTCATCCGGTCCTCGATCAGCACCGCCAGGCTGTTCATGGCCAGGTCGTAGCCGAGCTCGGCCGCCACCCGGTAAAGCGCCTCGGCCTCGACCAGTTCCCCCTGATCCTCGGCCTTGAGGGCCTCGTCGAACAGCTGGCAGGCCTGAATCTGGAGGTCGGACATCCGTAGAGTCATCACGCCTCCCCTCGGCGGATCGGGTCTGGTGCCGGCTGCAGGAATCGAACCCGCGACCTTCGGTTTACAAAACCGCTGCTCTACCATCTGAGCTAAGCCGGCGCCTCGGCGGGCTTATGCCAAAGCCTGTCGCGCCGCGCCAGCGCTTCGCCACTTCATCGCCAGCGACCAGATGATCACCCCCGTGGCGACGATGGCGATGAGGATCGTGCAGACGGCGTTGATCTCCGGCGTCACCCCCAGCCGCACCTGGCTGTAGATGCGCATGGGCAGGGTCGTGGCCCCCGGGCCGCTGGCGAAGCTGGCGATGACCAGGTCGTCGAGCGACAGGGTGAAGGCCAGCATCCAGCCGGCCAGCACCGCCGGGAAGATGTTGGGCAGGGTCACGCTCATGAAGGCCCGGGCCGGGGTGGCGCCCAGGTCCTGGGCCGCTTCTTCCAGCGCCCGGTCGAAGGTGATCAGTCGGGAATGAACCACCACCGCGACGTAGGACAGGGTCAGGGTGGTGTGGGCCAGGGTCACGGTCCAGAAGCCGCGGTCGAACCGCAGGGCCACGAACAGCAGCAGCAGCGCCAGGCCCATGATCACCTCGGGCATGACCAGCGGCGCATAGATCATGCCTGAGAACAGCGTGTGGCCGCGGAACCGGCCGCCCCGCGCCAGAGCGATGGCGGCCAGGGTGCCCAGCACGGTGGCCACCGTCGCCGACAGCAGCCCGACCCTGAGCGTCACCCAGGCCGCGTCGAGCAGCTGCTGGTCGCTGAGCAGGGCCACGTACCATTTGGTCGAGAACCCGCCCCAGACGGTGACCAGCCGGCTGGCGTTGAACGACCAGGCCACCAGCAGCACGATCGGCAGGTAGAGGAAGGCGAACCCAACGGTCAGGGAGACCAGGTTGAACCAGGACGGGCCGCGCCTCATGTCGCCGCCTCCAGCGCCTTCGCCTGCTGGCGCTGATAGAGCAGGATCGGCGCGATCAGGGTGACCAGCAGCACCACCGCTACGGCCGAAGCGAAGGGCCAGTCGCGGTTGGCGAAGAACTCCATCCAGATCGACCGGCCGATCATCAGGGAGCCGGGGCCGCCGAGCAGGTCGGGAATGACGAACTCCCCGACCATCGGGATGAAACACAGCAGACAGCCGGCGATGACCCCGGGCAGGGACAACGGAAAGGTCACCTGCCAGAAGCTCTTCAGGGGCGAGGCGCCCAGGTCGGCGGCGGCCTCGAGCAGGGTCTGGTCCTGCCGCTCCAGCGCCGCATAGAGCGGCAGCACCATGAACGGCAGGTAGGAATAGACCAGGCCGATCTGCACGGCGGTCGGCGTGTAGAGCAGGGTCAGCGGTTCCAGACCCAGCAGGCCGAGAAAGGCGTTCAGCAGTCCCTGGGGCTTGAGGATGCCGATCCAGGCGTAGACCCGGATCAGAAAGCTGGTCCAGAACGGCAGGATGACCAGCATCAGCAGCAGGCTGCGCAGGCCGGGCCGGCACCGCGCCATGCCATAGGCCATCGGATAGCCGACCAGCAGGGCCAGGCCCGTCCCGGCGGCCGCGAAGCGCAGGCTGGAGAGGTAGGCGTCGAGATAGAGCCGGTCCTCGCCCAGCTGCCGGTATTTCTCCAGGTCGAGCCCGGCGAAGAAGGCCTTGAGCCCGGCCAGACCCTGGCTCCAGTCGATCTGGGGCGCATAGGGCGGAATGGCCAGGGCCGTGTCCGACAGCGACAGCCTCAGGACCAGCAGGAAGGGGAGGGCGAAGAAGATCGCCAGCCACAGCCCCGGCAGCAGGGCGGCGCGGCCGCGCGGCCGGTTCACGAGGTCAGCACCACGCCGGCGTCGGGATCGAAACTGACCCAGACCTTGTCGTCCCAGTCGATCGGCCGCTCGACGACGCGGCGGTCATTGGCCCGCGCCACCCGCACCAGCGTCCCGCCCGGCAGCTCGACGATATAGTTGGTCCAGTCGCCGGTGTAGCCGATGTCCCAGATCTCCCCGGCCAGCACGTTTTTGACGTCGGCCGACGGCGGATCGAGGCTGATGCGCATCTTCTCGGGCCGCACGGCCAGCCAGACGGTTGCGCCGGCGGCGGGACAGTCGTCGTCGAGCACGTAGAAGCCGGCGTCGGTCTCGGTGGCCGTCAGATGGGCCATGGGATGGGCGATGGCCTCGACGGTGGTCTCGAACAGGTTCACGTCGCCCAGGAAGGCCGCGACATAGCGGTTGGCCGGTGATTCATAGACCTCCTCGGGGCGGCCGATCTGGACGATCTCGCCCTCGCGCATCACCGCGATGCGGTCGGCCATGACCATGGCCTCTTCCTGGTCATGGGTGACAATCAGGAAGGTCATGCCCAGCTGGACCTGCAGGTCCATCAGTTCGAACTGGGTCTCCTCGCGCAGCTTCTTGTCCAGCGCGCCCAGCGGCTCGTCGAGCAGCAGCATGGTCGGCTTGCGGGCCACGGCCCGGGCCAGGGCCACCCGCTGCTTCTGGCCGCCCGACAGCTGGTCGGGCTTGCGCCGGGCGAAGGCCTCGAGCTTGACCAGGGCCAGCATCTCGGCGACCCGCGCGTCGATTGCCTTGCGATCCATGCCGTCCTGTTTGAGGCCGAAAGCGATGTTCTGTTCGACGGTCATGTGCGGGAACAGGGCGTAGCTCTGGAACATCATGTTCACCGGCCGCCGGTGCGGCGGCGCGCCGGCCAGATCCTCGCCGGCCAGGGTGATGCGGCCCGCGTCGAGCGACTCGAACCCGGCCAGCATCCGCATCAGGGTGGTTTTGCCGCAGCCCGAGGGGCCGAGCAGGGCGAAGAACTCCCCCGGATAGATGTCGAGCGAGACGTCCCTGACCGCCGTCTGGTCGCCGAACCGCTTGGTCACGCCCTCGAAACGGACCAGCGGCGTCGCGTCCGGATCGTTCCAGGGCGCGAAGGAAGAGCGGACGGCGCCGATGTTCAGGCGCCGCCCCGCTTCGCTCCTCGGCGGTTTGACCGTGGGCGGCCGACTCATCGTCCGGTCATCACCCGCGTCCAGAGCCGGTTGACGTCGCGGACCAGGTCCTGGTCCTTGGTGGTGGTGACAAACAGCCGGCCAAACACCTCGGGCGTCGGATAGACATTGGGATTGTTGCGAACGCTTTCGTCGACCAGCGGCGTCGCGGCCAGGTTGGCGTTGGCGTACTGGGTGAAGTTGGTCGCCCGGGCGATGACCTTGGGCCGCATCATGAACTCCAGGAAGCTGTAGGCGGCCGCCTTGTTGGGCGCGTCGGCGGGAATGGCGAACACGTCGAACCAGACCTGGCTGCCTTCCCTGGGAATGACGTAATCGATCTCGACGCCGTTCTTGGCCTCCACGGCGCGGTCGCGGGCCTGCAGGATGTCGCCGGAATAGCCGATGGCGATACAGGCGTCGCCGTTGGCCAGGGCGTTCACATACTCCGAGGAGTGGAACTTGGTGACATAGGGCCGCAGCGACTGCAGCAAAGCGGTGGCGGCGACGTAGTCGGCCACGACCTTCGAATTGGGATCCTTGCCCATATAGTTGAGCGTGACGGCGAACATGTCTTCCGGGGCGTCGAGGAAATAGACGCCGCAGTCCTTCAGCCTGGCCAGGTTTTCCGGCTTGAGGACCACGTCCCAGCTGTCGATGGCCACGCCCGGCAGGCGTTTGGCGATCTCGGCCTTGTTGAAGCCGATGCCGACGGTGCCCCACATGTAGGGGATGGTGAACTTGCCGCCCGGATCGAAGGGCTCCATCCGGGTCATCAGGTCTGGCCACAGGTTTTTGCGGCCGGGCAATTTGTCGAAGTCCAGCGGCGACAGGGCCGAGGCGGCGATGTAGCGCGACACATTGTGGTTCGACGGAACGATGATGTCGTAGCCGGTGCCGCCGGTCAGCACCTTGGTCTCGAGGACCTCATTGGAATCAAAGGTGTCGTAGACAACCTTGATGCCGGTCTCCTGGGTGAATTCTTCCAGCAGCGCCGGGTCGATATAGTCCGACCAGTTGTAGATGCGCAGGGTGGAGACCTTGTCGCCGCCGCCGCAGGCGGTCAGGGCCAGGGCCGTGGCCGCCAGCACCATCGCGGTCCAGCGCCTCGTATTTCCCTGGCGTGCAGACATGGCGTTTCTCCCGGTAAACCAACGCTCGTTATAGGGCCTGCGGGACCCGCCGACACCCCTTCCCGCAGGGCGGAAAGGGGTGTGGTCGCGGATTAGGCGGCGGGCGCCGCCTTGCCGAGCCTGAGGCCGCCGATCAGGGCCCCGCTGACCACGTACTGGACCAGCATGTAGCCGCCATCGATGGGAATCAGGCCGGTGTTGTCGTCGCCATAGATGAACCGCAGCGCCATCGTCGCCAGGGCGAAAAACAGGCAGATCCAGAAGGCCTGCACGGCGCCGCCGACCCAGCCGGCGGCGCCGGTCCTGACCGTCATCCAGCCCAGACCGACCGCGACGACCGCGGTCTGCACCACGCCCAGGGCCATGGCCAGATTACTGCCCGCCGAAGGATCCACGCCCGACAGGGCCAGCCACTGCTGCTCGAAAACCACGCCGTACCAGACAAAGCCGATGATCTGACTGACCACCACCGCGGCGATGACGCCAATCCAGTTGATGCTCTTCATGACAGTGTTTCCCGTTTCCACGCGGGGTCTCTTGAGGATTTTCGGACGCCCCGCCGATCCGCCTGACGTCAGGGTAACCGCGTTCTGCGAGTCGCCAAACTTCCCAAGGCTCACGGCGCCCGCTATAGCCGCGCGCCATGGCCCGTATCCTCATCACCTCCGCCCTGCCTTACATCAACGGGATCAAGCACCTGGGAAACCTGGCGGGCTCGATGCTGCCGGCGGACGTCTTCGCCCGGTTTCAGCGAAGCCGGGGCAACGAGACCCTCTACATCTGCGCCACCGATGAGCACGGCACCCCGGCCGAACTGGCCGCCGCCGCGGCCGGCCAGGACGTCCGCACCTACTGCGACGAGCAGCATGTGCTGCAGCACGATATCGGCCGCGCCTTCGGCCTGAGCTGGGACTGGTTCGGCCGCAGCTCCAATCCGCCGAACCATCGCCTGACCCAGCATTTCGCCGAGGTGCTGGAGAAGAAGGGGCTGATAGAGGAGCGGACCGACAAGATGGTCTATTCGGTGGATGACCGCCGCTTCCTGCCCGACCGCTATGTCGAGGGAACCTGCCCTCACTGCGGCTATGAGAAGGCCCGCGGCGACCAGTGCGACAACTGCGGCGCCCTGCTCGACCCGATCGACCTGAAGAACCCCTATTCGGTGATCAGCGGCTCGACCAACATCGAGGTTCGCGACACCCGCCACCTCTATCTGCTGCAGACCAAGCTCGAGGACCGCATCCGGGCCTGGGTCGACGCCCGGGCGGACAACTGGCCGGGCCTGACCCGCGGCATCGCCTACAAACACCTCGACGAAGGCCTCATCGATCGCGGCATCACCCGCGATCTGGAGTGGGGCATTCCGGTGATGAAGGACGGCGCGCCGCGTCCGGGCTTTGAGACCAAGGTCTTCTATGTCTGGTTCGACGCCCCGATCGAGTACATCGGCGCCACCGAGGAGTGGGCCGAGGCGACCGGCGGCGACTGGAAACGCTGGTGGCGCGAGGACGCCGGCGCCGACGACGTCGAGTACGTCCAGTTCATGGGCAAGGACAACGTCGCCTTCCACGCCGTCACCTTCCCGGGCACCATCATCGGCTCGGAAGAGCCCTGGAAACATGTCGACCGGCTGAAGGCCTTCAACTGGCTCAACTGGTACGGCGGAAAATTCTCCACCAGCAGCCGGCGGGGCGTGTTCATGGACGCGGCCCTGGAGCTGCTGCCGCCCGATCTGTGGCGCTGGTACCTGACCGCCAACGCGCCGGAAGGGTCGGACACCGCCTTCACCTGGGAACAGTTCCAGTCGTCGGTGAACCGCGACCTGGCCGACGTGCTCGGCAACTTCGTCAACCGTATCGCAAAATTCAACGAGGCCCGGTTCGAGGGTCTGGTTCCGGCTGGCGGCGAGCCGGGGCCGCTGGAGGAAAAGCTCTACGCCGACGTTTCGGCCCAGTTGATCGAGCTGACCGCCCAGATGGACGCCATCGAGATGCGCAAGGCGGCCCAGGCGGTGCGGGCGCTCTGGGTGCTGGGCAACGAGTATCTGCAGGAAGCCGCGCCCTGGACGGCGATCAAGACCGACCGGGACCGCGCCGCCGTTGTGGTGCGCACCGGTCTGAACCTGGCCGCCCTCTACGCCCGGGTGAGCGCGCCCTTCATTCCGTTCGCGGCGGAAAAGATCACCGAGGCCTTCGGCGAGCCCTGGCCGCCGACCTGGCCGTCGATGGGCGCGGCGGTCGAGCTGTCACGGCTGGAGCCGGGCCGTCCGGTCAGCGCCCCTGAGGTGCTGTTCCGCAAGGTCGAGGACGAGCAGGTGGTCGAATGGACCGAGCGCTTCGGCGGAACCGACCAAGCCTGACCGACCCGGTCAGCGCGACCGGAAGTCGGCTTCCTCGGCCGGGGTGATGTCGAGCGGGGCGGGCATGACCGCGTTGTAGGCCTTCACCTCGCCCAGGTCGGCGACCACCTCGCGGTGGCCCTCCCACATCATGTGCAGGGCGACATAGAGGACGATGGCCAGGCCGATGTAGCCGATCCAGCGATGGCGGTGCAGCAGTTTGGCGATCCAGGTCGCCGCCACGCCCATCAGGGCGATGGACAGGATCAGGCCAAAGACCAGAACGCCCGGATGTTCGCGCGCGGCGCCGGCGACGGCCAGCACATTGTCCAGCGACATCGAGACGTCGGCGATCAGAATCTGCAGGAAGGCGGCCCGGAAGGACTTGGCCGGCTTGACCTTGGGCACGGTCGTCGGATCGTCGTCGAGCGCGGCCTGGGCCTGGGTCTCGTCATCGACGGCCTGGTCGCGCAGTTCGCGCCACATCTTCCAGCAGACCCAGAGCAGCAGCACGCCGCCGGCCAGCAGCAGGCCGATGATGGCCAGCAGCTGGACCGTGACCAGGGCGAAGCCGATGCGCAGAACCACGGCCGCGATCAGGCCCCAGAGAATGGCCTTCTTGCGGTCCTCGGGGCGCAGGCCGCCGGCGGCCAGACCCACGGCCACGGCGTTGTCGCCGGCCAGGATGAGATCGATCATCAGGACCTGGAGAAGGGCCGCGCCCGCACTCGCCAGATCGGCGCCCAGTAGACTTTCCAACATGGCCGTCTCAATGCGTCAGCCGTGCGCCCCGCGCAAGGGCGCGGACGACCGGCGGACCTGTTCGCGTGGTCTAGTGGGCGTGCTCGGGTTCGCGGCGATGCCCGTCGTGGTCGTCATGGGCCGGCGGGTGTGCAGGTTCGTCATGGCTGGCCTCGACCGGGTGCGACACCGGTTGGGGAGCATGGTCGTCATGATCGTGCGCCGGAGCGGCGTGGCTGTCGGGCGCGTGATCGTCGTGACCGTGGCCGTCGTGCCCCGCCGCGGCGTGGTCGCCGTGATCAGCCTCGGGCGCATGGGCGACCGGATGGGCGGGGTAGGCATGGTCGGGTTCGGCGTGACCGTGGTCATCGTGGCCATGGTCGTCGTGACCGTGGCTGTCCTGGCCATGGTCGTCAGGGCTGGGCGGCGTGGCGACCATCGGGTTGACGTAGCCCTGCGACGCCGCGGTGGGCTGGGCGGCCGGTTCCATCTCGTTATGGCCGTAGTCCTGCATGGTGCGGAACTTGCGGCGGCGCTCGGCCCGGGCGCGGTTGGCGCCGGCGCCCCGGGCCAGCACCACGACCAGGACCAGGGCCAGCAGGGCCAGCAGGCCGCCGACCAGCTTTTCGCGGGCCAGCGAACCGACGCCGGGGATGTTCAGTTCCGGAACCCAGGGGAAGGCGAGCGCCTTCAGCGACAGGTTCGGCATCTTCAAGCTGGGCAGTTTGAAGCCCTTGCCGGCCTTCTTGGCGGCCTCGACCGGGGCGGCGATCGCCTCCTGGATCGAGCCCAGCGAGAAGCCGAACGCCGGCTTGGCGCCCTTGAGCGTCAGTCCGTAGTCGGCGGTCAGCGGCGCCTTCTCACCGGCGCCGGGCTTGACCGACCAGCTGAAGGTGGTGGGCTTGCCGGCGGCGACGGCCGCGGTCTGCGCGGTCTTGGGCGCGATCTCGTAGCCGTCCCCCTTGAGGGTGGCGTAGGCGTCGACCTTCTTGGCCGCCTTGCCGAGACCGAGCTTGGCCGCCTGGGCCTGAACCTTGGCCAGCAGATCGCCGGGCAGGGACAGAACGACATTGGCTTCCTTGCCGGCCTTGAGATCGGCGGGAACCGAAAGGGCGGCGCCGGCGCGCGCCTCGGCGGAGACCGCCGCCTGCAGCTGCTGGGCGGGCGTCATCGCGGGCTTGGCCGCCTGCACGGGGGCGGCCTTGGCCGGAGCGGCCGGCGCGACCTTGGCGACCGGGCGGGGCGCGACCGTGGCGGCGACGGCGGCGGGCGCG
>JAUXVF010000025.1 GCA_030680355.1 Caulobacter sp. | reverse complement strand
AGTTCATCGCCTTGCCGCCGCTGGCCTTGGCCAGAACCATCGTGATCGCCGCCGTCAACGTCGTCTTGCCGTGGTCAACGTGACCGATCGTGCCGATGTTGCAGTGCGGCTTGTTACGTTCGAACTTTTCCTTGGCCATCTCTAGCTCCTCAGTCCCCGAAACGGGGCTCCTGTCTTTCGGGGTTGGATTTTAGGCGAACTTCTTGATCACTTCGTCGGCGACGTGTTGCGGCACCGGATCGTAGTGGTCGTATTGCATGGTGAACTGGGCGCGTCCCTGGGACATGCCCCGCAGATTGCCAATATAGCCGAACATGTTGGCCAGCGGCACGAAAGCGGTGACGACCTGGGCGTTGCCGCGCTGGTCGGTGCCCTGGATCTGGCCGCGACGGCTGTTCAGGTCGCCGATGACGTCGCCGAGGTATTCGTCGGGGACGAGGACCTCGACCTTCATGATCGGCTCGAGCAGCTTGGGCGCGCCCTTTTCCTTCAGTTCGCGGAAGGCGGCGCGGGCCGCGATTTCGAACGCCAGAACACTGGAGTCGACGTCGTGGTACTTGCCGTCCGTCAGGGTCGCCTTGAAGTCGATCAGCGGGAAGCCGGCCAGCAGACCGTTTTCCTTGATGCTTTCGAGACCCTTTTCCACGCCCGGGATGAATTCCTTGGGAATGGAGCCGCCGACGATCTTGGATTCGAACACGAAGCCCGAAGCCGGTTCACCCGGCTCGAAGGTGATCATGACGCGGGCGAACTGGCCCGTACCACCGGTCTGCTTCTTGTGGGTGTAGTCGATGTCGACTTTGCGGCCGAGGCTTTCGCGATAGGCAACCTGCGGCGCGCCGATGTTGGCGTCGACCTTGTAGGTCCGGCGCAGGATGTCGACCTTGATGTCGAGGTGCAGCTCGCCCATGCCCTTCATGATCGTCTGGCCCGACTCCTGGTCGGTGAAGACGGTGAAGGAGGGGTCTTCGGCGACCATCTTGCCGAGCGCGACGCCCAGCTTTTCCTGGTCGGCCTTGGACTTGGGCTCGATGGCGATCTCGATGACCGGCGCGGGGAAGGTCATGCGCTCGAGGATAACCGGCGACTTGTTCGGATCGCACAGGGTGTCGCCCGTGCGGGTGTCCTTGAGGCCGGCCAGGGCGATGATGTCCCCGGCGAAGGCTTCCTTGATGTCTTCACGGTTGTTGGAGTGCATGAGCAGCATGCGGCCGACCCGCTCGCGCTTCTCGCGCGAGGAGTTGAGCAGGCCCATGCCGGTCTCGATCTTGCCCGAATAGACGCGGCAGAAGGTCAGCGAACCGACGAAGGGGTCGTCCATGATCTTGAACGCCAGAACCGACAGGGCCTCTTCGTCCGAGGCCTTGCGGGTCGTGGGCTCGTCGGTCTTGTAGTCGATGCCCGGGGTCGCGGGGATGTCCACCGGCGAGGGCAGATAGTCGACGACAGCGTCGAGCAGGGGCTGGACGCCCTTGTTCTTGAAGGCCGAGCCGCAGAGGATCGGGTAGAAGGCGCCGGTCAGCACAGCCTTGCGGATGCACTTCTTGAGCACCTCTTCCGAAGGCGTCTCGCCGCCCAGGTAGGCTTCCATGGCCTCGTCGTCGAGTTCAACGGCGTTCTCGATCAGGTAGTGGCGGGCCGCTTCGGCCTTTTCCACCATATCGGCCGGAATCTCTTCGTCGTGATAGTTGGCGCCCAGGCCTTCGCTTTCCCAGACGACGGCCTTCATGCGGACCAGGTCGACCAGGCCCTTGAGCGTGAGCTCCGAGCCGATCGGCAGCTGGATCGGCACGGCCTTGACGCCGAGACGGTCGCGGATGGTGGCCAGGCACATTTCGAAATCGGCGCCGGTCTTGTCCATCTTGTTGACGAACACGATGCGCGGCACGTCGTAGCGGTCAGCCTGACGCCAGACGGTTTCGGTCTGGGGCTCAACGCCCTGGTTGCCGTCGAGCACGGCGACGCAGCCGTCGAGCACGCGCAGCGAGCGTTCGACTTCAATGGTGAAGTCGACGTGCCCGGGGGTGTCGATGATGTTCAGGCGCTTGCCGTTCCACATCGCGGTGGTGGCGGCGGACGTGATGGTGATGCCGCGCTCCTGCTCCTGCTCCATCCAGTCCATGGTCGCGGCGCCGTCGTGGACTTCGCCGATCTTATGGGACTTGCCGGTGTAGTAGAGGATCCGTTCGGTCGTCGTCGTCTTGCCCGCATCGATGTGGGCCATGATTCCGAAGTTACGGTAGTCTTCGATCGGGGTTGTGCGGGGCATATTGATCTGCCTGTCGGCCTATAAAACTGAGCGCGGGCGGTTTTTAACAACCGCCCGCGCCCTGGAAGGTGTTGGGCTGGTTGATTACCAGCGGTAGTGCGAGAACGCCCGGTTGGCTTCAGCCATCTTGTGGGTGTCTTCACGCTTCTTGACCGCGGTGCCGCGGTTGTTCGAAGCGTCAAGCAGCTCGGCGGCCAGCTTCTCGGTCATGGTGTTTTCGCCGCGCTTGCGCGCCGCGGTCACCAGCCAGCGGATGGCCAGAGCGCGACGGCGCTCCGGACGCACTTCCACGGGCACCTGATAGGTGGCGCCGCCGACCCGGCGGGACCGGACTTCGATGGCGGGCGCAACGTTGTCCAGGGCGCTGTGGAAAGTTTCCAGCGGACCCAGGTCCTTGCGTTTGGCTTCGAGGATATCGAAAGCGCCGTAGATGATGTTCTCGGCGACAGCTTTCTTACCTTCGTACATCACGTAGTTCATGAACTTCGTGACAATCAGGTCCCCGAACTTGGGATCGGGCAGAACCTGACGTTTCTCGGCGCGACGGCGGCGGGACATACTTCTTGTTCCTTACTTCGGACGCTTGGCGCCGTACTTCGAACGGCGCTGCTTGCGATCTTTGACGCCTTGCGTGTCAAGGACGCCGCGAAGGATGTGGTAGCGGACGCCGGGCAAATCCTTGACGCGACCGCCGCGAATGAGCACCACCGAGTGCTCCTGCAGGTTGTGGCCTTCGCCCGGGATGTAGCACACCGCTTCGATGCCGGTGGTCAGACGGACCTTGGCGACCTTACGAAGGGCCGAGTTCGGCTTCTTCGGGGTCGTGGTGTAGACGCGCGTGCAAACGCCGCGACGTTGGGGGCAGCCCTTCAGGGCAGGCACCTTGTTCCGCGTGGGCTTCGGCTGGCGAGGCTTGCGGATGAGCTGGTTAACTGTAGGCATTCGCTCTTTTCGTGCTCATGGAGACGTGTGCCTTTCGGCCGAAGCGTCTCAGGGTCCTAGTTGATATCGTCCGGCTTCACGGGTTGTCCTTCTGAACGCGAAAACTCGCCGGGACGCGGTCTCATGCGTTCCGGCGGGCCTGACGGTCCTTTGCGGGACATCCGCTGATCGGGACAGGCCCAAAAAGGACCGGCCCCGAAAGAGGGGCGGTAAATACTGGCGAAGGGGCCTCAGGTCAAGGCTTTGGAAAGGCTTGCGCGCCGGCCATGACTCATTGGCTCCGTCGAACATTCGCCGCAAGCCCGCCACGACTTGGCCGCCCCCCGGCCCGAAGGTCTGCGAAGGCGGGGGAACGGGCGTGAACTTATCCAACAACCAGCGCGGCAAGGGGCGACCGGTCGCGGTCATCGCCGCCTCCCTTGCGGCCCACGGCCTGGTTCTGGCCCTGCTGGGCCTGGTCACCCCCACCCTGACGGAACGGGCGCTGTCGCCGCCGAGCGCGTTCGACGTGGAGATCTGGACGCCGCCGACGCCCAGCCGCCGCCCCGCCGACCCCGTGTCGATTCGGCGGCGGCCCGCGGAGCCGTCGATCCCGCCGCCTGGAATCCAGCCCCGCCCCCGCGCCTCGACGGTCCCGGCCGCTGATGACGCCGCGCCCACCGGCATGGCGCCGGTCTTCGCGTTTCCCGGCCAACGCGACGGCCTACGGCGGGCCCTGCGCGGCTCGACCGTCGGCTGCGCCAACCGGGACGCCGTGGGCCTGACCCGGCGGGAGCGGGAGGCCTGCGACGAGGTTTTGGGCAAAGGGGCGGCGGACGCCAAGTTCATAGAGCCGCCCATGGACCCCGCCAAACGGGCCGCCTTCGCCGCCGCCGCCAGGCGCAAGGCGCTGACCCGCGAACGCAAGGAAGACCCCACCCCGCCGGGCATCGATCCGACCGACAATGCCGGCGGGACAAGGACCAACGGCATCGGCATTCTGGGCTACTGACGCGAAAACGGCCCGGGATCGCTCCCGGGCCGCCTCGTGTCTTCAACCGGTGGAAGCCGATCAGGCCTCGGTGGTTTCCGCTTCCAGGGCGATTTCCGCCGGCAACGGCTCCATCGTTTCCTCGCGGGCGGCCGAGAGAGCCTCGTCCCGCTTGGTGGCGATGCGTTGCAGGCCGCGCAGATAGGAGCCCGTGCCCGCCGGGATCAGCCGACCGACAATGACGTTCTCCTTGAGGCCTTCGAGCGTATCGACCTTGCCGTGCACCGAAGCGTCGGTGAGCACGCGCGTCGTCTCCTGGAACGAAGCGGCCGAGATGAAGCTGCGAGTCTGCAGCGACGCCTTGGTGATGCCCAGCAGAACCGGCTGGACGATCGCTTCACGACCACCGCGGGCCGCGGCCTTGGTGTTCTCGATATCCAGGTCCGGCTTGTCGAGATGATCGCCACGGATCAGGCCGGTATCGCCCGGATCGAGGATCTCAACTTTCTGCAGCATCTGACGCACGATGACTTCGATGTGCTTGTCGTTGATCGGCACGCCCTGCAGGCGATAGACCTCCTGAATCTCGTCGACCAGGAAGTTGGCCAGCGCCTCGACGCCCAGAATGCGCAGGATGTCGTGCGGATCGGGGTTGCCGTCGATGATGTACTCGCCGCGCAGGATCACGTCGCCGTCGTGGACGGTGATGTGCTTGCCTTTGGGGATCAGGAACTCGACCGCGTCGCCGCCGTCTTCCGGCGTGATCTTGATGCGGCGCTTGTTCTTGTAATCCTTGCCGAATTCAACACGACCATCCATCTCGGCGATGACCGCGCAGTCCTTCGGACGCCGCGCTTCGAAGAGCTCCGCCACCCGCGGCAGACCGCCGGTGATGTCGCGCGTCTTGGCGCCTTCGGTGGGCATGCGGGCAATGATCTCGCCCGGCTTGACCTCGTCGCCGTCGCCGCAGGACAGAACCGCGCCCACGGGAAGCAGGTAGCGCGCTTCACCACCGTTCGACAGACGCATGTAGGCGCCGTCGGCGTCGATCACGGCCAGGGCCGGACGCAGGTCCGAACCGCGGGTCGAAGTCCGCCAGTCGGTGATCACGCGGTTGGCGATGCCGGTGGCCTCGTCGGTTTCCTCGCGGACCGAGAAGCCATCGACCAGATCCTCGGCGCGGATCTTGCCGGCCACTTCGGTGATGATCGGGGCGGTGTAGGGGTCCCACTCGGCGAGACGATCGCCGCGCTTGACCTTGTCGCCGTTCTTGACCTTCAGGCGCGCGCCGTAAGGCGGCTTGTAGGACTCGCGATCCTTGCCATCGACCTGGATGGTGATGGTGGTGTTGCGGCTCATCACGACGAATTCGCCGTTCGAGGCCTTGACCGTCGGACCGACGATCTTGGCGACGCCGATGTTGCCGCTCTCGAAGAAGGACTGCTCGGCAACCTGGGCCGCGCCGCCGATGTGGAAGGTCCGCATCGTCAGCTGGGTGCCCGGCTCGCCGATCGACTGGGCGGCGATAACGCCCACGGCTTCACCGATGTTCACCGGAGTGCCGCGCGCCAGGTCGCGGCCATAGCAGGCGCCGCAGACGCCGGACTTGGCCTCGCAGGTCAGCACCGAGCGGACCTTGACGCTCTGCACGCCGGCCTTCTCGATGATGTCGGCCTGGTCTTCCACCAGATAGGTGTCAGCCGGGACGACGACTTCGCCGGTCGTCGGATGCTTGATGTCCTCGGCCGAGAAGCGACCCAGAACCCGCAGACCCAGAGAAACCAGCACGTCGCCGCCTTCGACCACGGCCTTGAGCGTGATGCCCCGGGTCGTGCCGCAGTCTTCTTCGGTGATGATGCTGTCCTGGGCCACGTCGACGAGGCGGCGGGTCAGGTAGCCGGAGTTGGCGGTCTTCAGGGCGGTGTCGGCCAGACCCTTGCGGGCGCCGTGGGTGGAGTTGAAGTACTCCTGAACGGTCAGGCCTTCCTTGAAGTTCGAGACGATCGGGGTCTCGATGATCTCGCCGGACGGCTTGGCCATCAGGCCGCGCATGCCGCCCAGCTGCTTCATCTGGGCTTGCGAACCACGCGCGCCGGAGTGGGCCATCATGAAGATGGCGTTGATCTCCTTCTCGCGGCCGTCTTCGCCGATTTTCTTGGTCGAGATTTCCGCCATCATTTCGTCGGCGATGCGGTCGGTGGCCTTGGACCAGGCGTCGACCACCTTGTTGTACTTCTCGCCCTTGGTGATCAGGCCGTCGGCGTACTGTTGCTCGTATTCCTCGACCAGGGTGCGCGTTTCAGCAACGATCGGTCCCTTGCGCTGCGGAATGACGATGTCGTCCTTGCCGAAGGAAATGCCGGCCTTGGCCGCTTCGCGGAAGCCCAGACGCATGATCTGGTCGGCGAAGATGACCGTCGCCTTCTGACCGCAGTGGCGGTAGACGATGTCGATCAGATTGCCGATTTCCTTCTTGGTCAGCGCCTTTTCGATCAGGCGGTGACCAACTTGGGGGTGATGCGGCAGCAGCGAGGCGATCTTCATCCGCCCCGGCGTCGTCTCGATCACCTTGCGCACCAGTTCGCCGTCCGCGTTCATCTCGGTGAAGCGGGCCTTGATCTTGGCGTGCAGGGTCACATAGCCGGCGTCCATGGCCGCTTCGATCTCGCCGAGGTCGGCGAACGCCTTGCCCTCGCCCGGCTCGCCATCACGGGCGCCCGAGAGATAGTAGAGACCCAGGACGATGTCCTGCGACGGCACGATGATCGGCTTGCCGTTGGCGGGGCTGAGGATGTTGTTGGTCGACATCATCAGCACGCGCGCTTCCAGCTGGGCCTCAAGGCTCAGCGGCACGTGGACAGCCATCTGGTCGCCGTCGAAGTCGGCGTTGAAGGCGGCGCAGACCAGCGGGTGAAGCTGGATGGCCTTGCCCTCGATCAGCTTGGGTTCGAAGGCCTGAATGCCCAGACGGTGAAGGGTCGGGGCGCGGTTCAGCAGAACCGGGTGTTCGCGGATCACTTCCTCGAGCACGTCCCAGACAGCCGGCTGTTCACGCTCGACCATCCGTTTGGACTGTTTGACCGTGCCCGACAGGCCCTTGGCGTCAAGGCGCGCGTAAATGAACGGCTTGAACAGCTCCAGCGCCATCTTCTTGGGCAGGCCGCACTCGTGCAGCTTCAGCTCGGGACCGACCACGATGACCGAACGGCCCGAATAGTCGACGCGCTTGCCCAGAAGGTTCTGGCGGAAGCGGCCCTGCTTGCCCTTCAGCATGTCGGCGAGGGACTTCAGCGGGCGCTTGTTGGCGCCGGTGATGACCCGGCCCCGACGGCCGTTGTCGAACAGGGCGTCGACCGACTCCTGCAGCATCCGCTTTTCGTTGCGGATGATGATGTCGGGGGCGCGCAGCTCGATCAGGCGCTTGAGGCGGTTGTTGCGGTTGATGACCCGGCGATACAGGTCGTTCAGGTCGGAGGTGGCGAAACGGCCGCCGTCCAGCGGCACCAGCGGGCGCAGCTCGGGCGGAATGACCGGGACGACCGTGAGGATCATCCATTCCGGCTTGTTGCCGGATTCCATGAAGGCCTCGATGATCTTCAGGCGCTTGGACGCCTTCTTCTGCTTGATCTCGGAGGTCGTGACGGCCAGCTCTTCACGCAGGCGATCGGCTTCCTTGGGCAGGTCGATGCCCTTGAGCAGGCCATAGACCGCCTCGGCGCCGATCTCGGCGGTGAAGCTGTCATCGCCGAAGTCTTCCTGGAAGCGCATGTACTCGTCTTCCGACAGCAGCTGGTACTGCTTAAGGGCGGTGAGGCCCGGCTCGGTGACGATGTAGTGCTCGAAATAGAGGACGCGTTCGATGTCCTTGAGCGGCATGTCGAGCATCATGGCGATGCGCGAAGGCAGCGACTTCAGGAACCAGATGTGGGCGACCGGCGAGGCCAGTTCGATGTGGCCCATCCGCTCGCGCCGAACGCGGGCCAGGGTGACTTCCACGCCGCACTTCTCGCAGATGATGCCCTTGTACTTCATCCGCTTGTACTTGCCGCACAGGCACTCATAGTCCTTGGTCGGACCAAAGATGCGCGCGCAGAACAGGCCGTCACGTTCGGGCTTGAACGTACGATAGTTGATTGTTTCCGGCTTCTTGATCTCGCCGAAGGACCACGAACGGATCTTCTCGGGCGAGGCCAGGGCGATACGGATACGGTCGAAGGTCGGAGCGGCCTGGACCGGATTGAAGATGTTCAGGACTTCCTGGTTCATCTTTTTTCCTTCTGCGGGATACCCCGCGAAAATTTCAAAGCAGGACGGGCGGTCACCCCTCCCCTGGCCGGGGAGGGGGTCTTGTCCGTCAGCTGTTCTCGAGCTCCACGTTCAGGCCCAGGGAACGCATTTCCTTGACCAGCACGTTGAAGCTTTCCGGGATACCGGCCTCGAAGGTGTCGTCGCCGCGCACGATGGACTCGTAGACCTTCGTCCGGCCGGCCACGTCATCGGACTTCACCGTCAGCATTTCCTGCAGGGTGTAGGCCGCGCCGTAGGCTTCCAGCGCCCAGACTTCCATCTCCCCGAAGCGCTGACCGCCGAACTGCGCCTTGCCGCCCAGCGGTTGCTGGGTGACGAGCGAGTACGGACCGATGGAGCGAGCGTGGATCTTGTCGTCCACCAGGTGGTGCAGCTTCAGCATGTAGATGTAGCCGACGGTGACCGGACGCCTGAACTGCTCGCCGGACTGGCCGTCGAACAGGATCGACTGACCGGACCGTTCCAGACCCGCGGACTCCAGCAGATCCTCGATATCGCCGATGTGGGCGCCGTCGAAGACCGGCGTGGCGAAGGGCACGCCCTTGGAGAGGTTGCGGGCCAGTTCGACCAGCTCCTCTTCGTCCTCGGGCAGCTCTTCATCAGGGCCGTAGATCTCGCGCAGGCGCTTGGTCAGCTCGGCTTTCTGACCCCCTTGCTGCCAGGCTTCCAGCAGGTTGGCGATCTGACGTCCGAGGCCGGCCGCGGCCCAGCCGAGGTGGGTTTCGAAGATCTGGCCGACGTTCATCCGCGACGGCACGCCGAGCGGGTTGAGCACGACGTCGACGGCGGTGCCGTCCGCCAGGTGCGGCATGTCCTCGATCGGGAGGATCCGGGAAATGACGCCCTTGTTGCCGTGACGGCCGGCCATCTTGTCGCCCGGCTGAAGCTTGCGCTTCACGGCCACGAAGACCTTGACCATCTTCATCACGCCCGGGGGCAGTTCGTCGCCGCGTTGCAGCTTGTCGACCTTGTCCTCGAAGCGACGATCAAGGCGCTTGCGGGCTTCGTCGAACTGGCGGCGCAGGGCCTCCAGTTCACCCATGGCCTTCTCGTCGTCGAGGGCGATCTGCCACCACAGGCCCGGCGCGATTTCAGTCAGCTTGTCGGCGGTGACCTCGCCGCGACCCAGGCCCTTGGGACCGGAGACGGCGACCTTGCCGACGATCAGCTCACGCAGACGCGCGGTCATGTTGCGGTTCAGGATGGTGAACTCGTCGTCCCGGTCCTTGCCCAGGCGTTCGATTTCAGCCCGTTCAATGGCCAGGGCGCGCTCGTCCTTGTCGACGCCATGCCGATTGAACACGCGGACCTCAACGACCGTGCCGGCGACGCCGGGGGGAAGCCGCAGGGAGGTGTCGCGGACGTCGGACGCCTTCTCGCCGAAGATGGCGCGCAGGAGCTTTTCTTCCGGCGTCATCGGCGACTCGCCCTTGGGCGTGACCTTGCCGACCAGAATGTCGGTCGGCAGGACCTCGGCGCCGATAGCCACGATGCCCGCTTCGTCGAGGTTGCGCAGGGCTTCCTCGCCGACGTTGGGGATGTCGCGGGTGATCTCTTCCGGACCAAGCTTGGTGTCACGGGCCATGACCTCGAATTCCTCGATGTGGATCGAGGTGAAGACGTCATCGCGCACAATGCGCTCGGAGATCAGGATCGAGTCTTCGAAGTTGTAGCCATTCCAGGGCATGAACGCGACGAGCGCGTTGCGGCCCAGGGCCAGTTCGCCAAGATCGGTCGAGGGGCCGTCGGCGACGATGTCGCCGGCG
The DNA here is from genome assembly GCA_030680355.1 of Caulobacter sp. GTDB lineage: Bacteria > Pseudomonadota > Alphaproteobacteria > Caulobacterales > Caulobacteraceae > Caulobacter. Next base: position 169,630 of record JAUXVF010000025.1, on the reverse strand, counting down.
TTGATCCGGTCGCCCACGCGAACCAGCGGGCGCTGGTTGATGCAGGTGTTCTGGTTTGAACGCTGGAACTTCGACAGACGGTAGATATCGACGCCTGACTTGGTCGGGTCGGTCTCTTCCGTGGCGCGGATGACGATCCGGGTGCCGTCGATCTGCTCGACGACGCCCTTGCGACGGGCGACCACGACGGCGCCGGAGTCACGGGCCACGACGTCTTCCATGCCGGTGCCGACCAGCGGCGCGTCCGACTGGACCAGAGGCACGGCCTGACGCTGCATGTTGGAGCCCATCAGGGCGCGGTTGGCGTCATCGTTTTCCAGGAAGGGAATCAGGGCGGCGGCGACGGACACGACCTGTTTGGGCGAGACGTCCATCAGGTCGACCATCTCCCGCTGGAGAAGGCCGGGTTCGCCGTTGATCCGGCCGGGCACCAGGTCGTCGGCGATGGCGCCGTCCTTCATGGTGATGTTGGCCTGGGCGATGACGTGCTTGGCCTCTTCCATGGCCGACATGTAGACGACCTCGGCCTGGGGCCGGCCGTCGGTGACGCGGCGGTACGGGCTCTCGATGAAGCCGTACTTGTTGACCCGCGCGTGCGTGGCCAGGCTGTTGATCAGACCAATGTTGGGGCCTTCGGGCGTCTCGATCGGGCAGATCCGGCCGTAGTGGGTCGGGTGCACGTCGCGGACTTCGAAGCCGGCCCGCTCACGGGTCAGACCGCCCGGGCCAAGCGCCGACAGACGACGCTTGTGGGTGATCTCCGACAGCGGGTTGGTCTGGTCCATGAACTGCGACAGCTGCGAGCTGCCGAAGAACTCACGGACCGCGGCGGCGGCCGGTTTGGCGTTGATCAGGTCGTGCGGCATGACCGTGTCGATATCGACACTGCTCATGCGCTCCTTGATGGCCCGCTCCATACGCAGCAGACCGACGCGGTACTGGTTTTCCAGCAGTTCGCCGACCGAACGGACCCGGCGATTGCCGAGGTTGTCGATGTCGTCGATTTCGCCACGGCCGTCACGCAGGCCGACCAGGACCTTGAGGACTTCCAGAACGTCTTCCTTACGCAGGACGCGGACGTCGTCGGAGACGTCCAGCTCCAGGCGCATGTTCATCTTCACGCGGCCAACCGAACTGAGGTCGTAGCGCTCCTGGTCGAAGAACAGCGACTTGAACATCGCTTCGGCGGCGTCGACGGTGGGCGGCTCGCCCGGACGCATGACCCGGTAGATGTCGAACAGCGCGTCCTCGCGGATGGCGTTCTTGTCGACCCGCAGGGTGTTGCGCACGTAAGCGCCGACGGTGACGTGGTCGATGTCGAGCACGTCGATGGTGGCGAAGCCCTTTTCTTCCAGGGCCGCGATGATTTCCGCGTCGAGCTCGTCGCCGGCTTCAGCGTAGATCTCGCCGGTTTCGGCGTTGACCTCGTCGCGGGCCAGGAAGCGGCCGACCAGGGCGTCAGGCGACAGCAGCAGGGTCTTGAGGCCGCCATCGGCGAGCTTCTTGGCCGCGCGGGCGCTGATCTTCTGGCCGGCGGGCGCGATCTCTTCGCCGGTGTCGGCGTCGATCAGCGGGAACTCCGGCTTCACGCCGCGCCAGCGCTCGGGCTTGTAGGGGGTGGCCCAACCGCCGGGCTTGCCCTTCTTCTCGGGACGGCGCTCGAACGGCACGACGTCATAGAAGGTGGTCAGAATTTCTTCGCCGTCCATGCCCAGGGCATAGAGGAAGGTGGTGGCCGGGAGTTTGCGGCGGCGGTCGATGCGGACGTAGACGATATCCTTGGCGTCGAACTCGAAGTCGAGCCAGGACCCGCGATAGGGAATGACGCGGGCGGCGAACAGCAGCTTCCCCGAGCTGTGCGTCTTGCCCTTGTCGTGGTCGAAGAACACGCCGGGCGAGCGGTGCATCTGCGAGACGATGACCCGCTCGGTGCCGTTGACGATGAAGGTGCCCTTGTCGGTCATGAGCGGGATATCGCCCATGTAGACGTCCTGCTCCTTGATATCCTTGACCGAGCGGGCGCCGGTTTCTTCTTCCGTCTCGAACACGATCAGGCGCAGCTTGACCTTCAGCGGCGCCGCGTAGGTCATGTCGCGCTGGATGCATTCCTCGACGTCGTACTTGGGGTCCTCGAACTCGTAGGACACGTACTCGAGCACCGCGCGCTCGTTGAAGTCCTTGATCGGGAAGACCGATTTGAAGACAGCCTCGATGCCCTCGTCCTTGCGTTCACCGCTGCGCACTTCGCGCTGCAGGAACTGTTCATAGGAGGAGCGTTGAACGTCGATGAGGTTCGGCATCTGCACAGCTTCGGGGATGCGGCCGAACGACTTCCGGATCCGCTTCTTGCCGGTGAAGGATTGCGCCATGTTTTTCCCTGCGTGCGCGCGGGGGGAGTCCGCGCGTAAAATGTCTTTTCGCGTCCACCCTCGGTTCTTCCGGCGAGGCCGGAAGCGGACGCAAGACGATGCTCCTGGCGTTACAGGAGCGCCCCTTCGCACCGGTCGGAGGGCAGATGACCGGGCCGTCGGGCTACGCGCGCGAAAAATCGCTTCTCAGTTGAACGGTTTTTCCGCGAGGGAGCGGATATAGGCGAAAGCCATGGGGAAGGGAAGAGGCGTCGTTTGACTTTTCATCACAGATGATCGCGCCCCGCTATCCGCGGTCGTCAGCTCTTCCCGATGGTCTTCATGACCAGGGTTCCGGCCAGTCCGATCAGGCAGATGAAGAAGGCGATCTTGGCCAGACCCCCCGCCACGTCGACGACGAAACCGAGAACTCCGGCGATGATCATGATGACGAAGAAGACGCCTGCGAGCTTGAGCATGTCGAATTAACGCCAGGCCAGCCCGACGGTTCCCGGGACAGGACCGGTGGCGGTCGCCGCAACGAAAACGGGCCCGGAGGTTTCCCCCCGGGCCCGTGATCTGGAAAGCGTCAGAGCTGACGCCGCCCCATCCTACTTGATGGAGACGGTCGCGCCGGCTTCAGTCAGTTTCTTGGCGACTTCGTCAGCGATCTGCTTGGAGACGTTCTCGACGACGTTCTGCGGAGCGCCTTCGACGAGGTCCTTGGCTTCTTTCAGGCCGAGGTCGGGACGGACGCCGCGAACTTCCTTGATCACGTTGATTTTCTTCTCGCCACCGGCGGTCAGAACAACGGTGAACTCGGTTTGCTCTTCGGCGGCTTCAGCCGGAGCGGCGGCAGCGCCGCCAGCGGCGGCGACGGCCACGGGAGCGGCGGCGGAGACGCCCCACTTTTCTTCAAGCAGCTTGGCCAGGTCAGCGGCTTCAAGCACGGTCAGGGAGGACAGGTCCTCAACAATCTTATCAAGCTTCGACATGTGTCAGTTTCCTTGGGGTTTCGAGAATGGCGGAGATGACCGGGGTCAGGCCGCTTCCTTGGCGCCATAGGCGGCAAAAACGCGGGCGAGTTGGGACGCCGGAGCCTGCACGACACCTGCCACCTTGGTGGCCGGGGCCTGCAGAAGGCCGATGATCTTGCCTCGCAGTTGGTCGAGGGACGGCAGAACAGCCAACGCCTTGACGGCGTTGAGGTCGAGCACGTCCGTACCCATGAGGCCGCCAACAACGGAGAACTTGTCGTTGTCTTTGGCGTACTGGGTGACGACCTTGGCGGCGGAGACAGGGTCCGGCGCATAGGCGATGGCGACAGGACCGGTGAAGAGGGCGTCGCCCGCCTCGCCGACCGAACCGTTCAGTGCCTTTTGCGCCAGGGTGTTCTTCACCACCTTGATCTGCGCGCCCTCCTTGCGGAGGCGCAGACGCAGGTCGGTCATTTCCGCAACGGTCAGACCCATGTAGTGGGTCACGACCACGGCGCCAGCGTCAGCGAAAACGCCCTTGAGCGTCTCGATGTTGTCCGCTTTTTGTGCGCGATTCATTGCGGTCTCCTGGTTCAACGACGACCGGACCATCCGATCGCCGATAAGCATGCCGCCCGCACGCGGGATCGCTCCCGAAGGCGGGTGACGGTAGGCCTGTCCCAAGGAAAGTCAGCCGGACGCCCGCGCTTGTGGGCGGGGGTTTGGCGTCTCTATCCCCGTCTCCCTACGCTGAAGGGGGGCTCCCCTTCGGTTACGACGATGGTGACCCCAGCGTCGCGCAGCTCTCGGACAGGTACCGCGGCCGGGCGAACCCGGCTGCGGAAGAGCGCGCGTATAGAGGAAGGCGAGCGGAAACTCAAGCGGGAGCCAATCCAGAAGCTCTTCGTTTGCGTATCAGGTCCATTGCCCCCTGGAAGCCGCTCATGTCCCGACCCGCCCTCAGCCTGCTCATCGCCGTCGTCGCCCTGCTTGGAGCCTGCTCCAGCAATGGCGCTCCCGATCCCACGCTGCAGCCGGCCAAGCCCGTCGACCTGGGCCGCTATCTGGGCCGCTGGTACGAGCTGGCGCGCTACGACATGGTCTTCGAGCGCGGCTGCGAGGGCGTGACCGCCGACTACAGCTTGCGGCCGGACGGCGGTGTCCGGGTTCTCAACACCTGCCGAAAGGGCGCGCCGGACGGACCGGTCAAGACCGCGGAAGGTCGGGCCAAGGTTGTCGCGGGCAGCGACGGCGCGAAGCTGAAGGTCGCCTTTTTCGGTCCCTTCTACGCGGATTACTGGGTGCTCGACCGTGCCGATGACTACAGCTGGGCGATCGTCGGCGAGCCTTCGCGCAAATACCTCTGGATCCTCAGCCGCGATCCCGCGCCAGGCGCCGAGGCCAAGGCCGCCCTGGTCGCCCGCGTCCAGGCGCTCGGCTACGACACCGGACGCCTGCACATGACGAAACAGCCGCCAGCCTAGGGATCGCCGCCACAAACGGATGAAATTAGAACAATATTTCGACGTCCTGTGGAACTATCCACAGGTTATCCCCATTTAGGGGGCAGGATCGCGAAGCCGATCAGACGCCGGACGCGGGCGCGCCGAATGCAGGCCCCGCCGCCGCCGAAAGTATCAGACCATGCATATGGCTCCCTCCACGGGCCACATCACGCCCTGGACCCCCGCCGACGTGCGCAGCCTTCGCGCCTTCGCGCCCGCCCCGCTTCAGACGCCCCGCGGCCGTCACGCCCAACTGCTGACCATCGCCGCCGCCCGCCGCCTGCGCAGCATCGAGCGCGCCGCCCTGCACCGCGCCGAGGACGCCGGTTACTGGAAGGCCGTGGCCCCGACGGCCGTGTTCAAGGCCGCCGAGCTGCGCGCCGGACGGACCTTCGCCTGCCTCCCACGCTGACCCCAAACGCAGAACGGGCGGGCCCTTGCGAGCCCGCCCGTCCATGTCTTGCGAAAGTCTGACGCCTAGACGGCGACCGAACCGGTGTCGACCTTGACGCCGGGGCCCATCGTCGAGGACAGCGAAATCCTCTTGATGTACGTGCCCTTGGCGCCGGTCGGCTTGGCCTTGGACAGCGCGTCGACCAGAGCCTTGACGTTGGCCAGCAGGGCTTCGTCGGTGAACGAGGCCTTGCCGATGCCGGCGTGGACAATGCCCGCCTTCTCAACGCGGAACTCGATGGCGCCGCCCTTGGCGTCCTTGACGGCCTGACCGACGTTGGGGGTCACGGTGCCGACGCGCGGGTTGGGCATCAGGCCGCGCGGGCCCAGCACCTTACCGAGACGACCGACCAGGGCCATCATGTCCGGCGTCGCGATGACGCGGTCGAAGTCCATGAAGCCGCCCTGGATCCGTTCGACCAGCTCCTCGGCGCCGACGATGTCGGCTCCGGCGGCGGTGGCTTCTTCGGCCTTGGCGTCCTTGGCAATGACGGCGACGCGGACGTCGCGGCCGGTGCCCGAGGGCAGGTTGACCACGCCGCGGACCTGCTGGTCGGCGTGACGGGGGTCGACGCCCAGGTTGACGCAGATCTCGATGGATTCATCGAACTTGGCCGTGGCGTTGGCCTTGACCATTTTCACGGCGTCCTCGGCCGACAGGATCGCTTCGCGATCGCCGGTCCAGGCCTGAATGCGCTTGGGTTGCTTGGGCATGGGTCTAGGCCTCCACGATCGTCAGGCCCATCGAACGGGCGGAGCCCTCGATGATGCGGGCGGCGGCCTCAACGTCATTGGCGTTGAGGTCCTTCATCTTGCCTTCAGCGATCTCGCGCAGCTGGGTGCGGGTGATCTTGCCGGCGTTTTCGCGGCCCGGCTTGTTCGAGCCCGACTTCAGGCCCAGGGCCTGTTTGATGAAGTGGGTCGCGGGCGGGGTCTTGGTGATGAAGGTGAAGGACTTGTCCTGGTAGACGGTGATCACCGTCGGCAGGGGCGTGCCCTTGGTTTCCTTCTCGGTGCGCGCGTTGAACTCCTTGCAGAAGCCCATGATGTTGACGCCGCGCTGACCCAGCGCGGGACCGATCGGGGGGGAAGGCGTTGCGGAACCCGCGGGCACCTGCAGCTTGATGTAACCCAAGATCTTCTTGGCCATCTCTGTCTCCGTTAAGCGACGCTAGTCAAAGCGCCTATGCGGCCGTGGTGCGGGCAGACCCCTCCCACGGATTTGATCCTCGACCGGGGCCGAGGAAGCGGCGGCGTGTAGCAGAAGGGGAGATGTACCCGCAAGGGTGCGTGTTCCCGACATCAACGCCGTTGTTCCGGGGACACGTACCCGCGGTACATGTCCCCTGCGATCAGCTGATCTTCTCGACCTGGCTGTATTCGAGCTCGACCGGGGTCGCGCGGCCGAAGATCGACACCGCCACATGCAGGCGGGCGCGGTCTTCGTCGACGTGTTCCACGGCGCCGTTGAAGCTGGCGAAGGGACCGTCGGTGACGCGGACCTGCTCGCCGATCTCGAAGCTGATCGTGGGCTTGGGCCGCTCGACGCCTTCCTCGATGGCGCCGACGATGCGCTGAACTTCCTTCTCGGAAACCGGCATCGGCTTGGCGGCGCTGCCGAGGAAGCCGGTGACCTTCGGCGTGTTCTTGACCAGGTGATAGGCCTGGTCGATCAGGTCCATCTTCACCAGCACGTAGCCGGGGAAAAACTTGCGTTCGGAATTGATCTTCCGGCCGCGGCGGATTTCCACAACGTCCTCGGTCGGGACCAGAATCTCCGAAAAGCAGTCCTCGAGGCCCTGATTCTTGGCCTGGTCACGGATGTGCTCGGCCACCTTCTTCTCGAAATTCGAGTAGGCGTGGACGATGTACCACTTGTGATTGGGATTGGAGGCCGGCTTGGCGGGCGCTTCGTCGGCAGCGATCTCGGTGGTCATAACGTTATCCCGCGTTCGCGAACTTGAGGAGAAGGCCGACGCCCCAGCTGAGCAGCGCGTCGACGCCGAAGAAGAAGATGGCCGCGATGATCACCATGATGAGCACCATGACCGAGGTGATCCAGGTCTCCTTGCGGCTGGTCCAGGTGATCTTGCGGCCCTCGGCGCGGACCTCCCGGGCGAACTGCAGCGGATTGAACGGCTTCTTGGGCGCGGCGGGCGCGGCAGCGGCGCCCGGACCGGCGGGCGCAGTGACGGCGGCGGCCTTGGCGGCGCGCTGTTTCATTGCGGCGAGGTTGCCCGTTTTCTTGGCCATCGGACGGGTCTGAAGCTCTCTTCAACTGGTCGGAGCGCGACCATCGCGCCCCCTATATAGGGTGGCAGGAGTGGAGGGATTCGAACCCCCGGCCCTCGGTTTTGGAGACCGATGCTCTACCAGCTGAGCTACACTCCTCCAGAAACGCCAAGAACGCCGTAGGGTATCCCCTGCGGCGCGCCCGGCCAACCGGAAGCCGCGCGATGTAGCAGGCGGCGCCATTGGGGGCAAGCGGAGCCAAACCCGCTCCGATGCGTTTTCCACGTCATCAACCGAAAGCGCCCATGACCCAATCCCGCCCCCACAACACCGAGGTCGAAAACGAAAACCTCAAGCCGTCCACCGACGGCCGCCCGCCGCGGCCGGCCACCGAGCCCGACGGCGCCGAGGAGTCCGTGACGGCGCCAGGTGGAGAAAACGACCCGGGATCGGGCGAGCCGGTCTAGCCGGGTCAGGCGCCCGGCTTGTCTGCCATGCGCAGGGCGACCTCAGGCATGGCCGTCACCTCGAAGGTGGCGCTGGCCAACTGGATCGAGGGGGTTTCGGAAAACCGTTCGAGCAGCGTCTCGCTGATATTGTCCACCGTGCCGCGGCGGAATTTGTAGGGCACCAGATAGCGGGCGGTCAGGGTGATCCAGTTGTCGTCGAACTTCAGGGTCACGAAGGGATCGATGCGGGCGTTCTCGATGAAATATTTCGAGACCACCTCTTTCCACTGCTCCCGCGAGGCGTCGGTGAAATCCTTCACCTCCTCGGTGACCACCTCAAGGACAATGGCCTTGGCCGCCTTCCAGTCCGATCCGAACCGGATCGGAACGGCGATCTCATCCCAGAGAAAAGGGAAGTCGCCGGAGTAGTTGAACACCGGCTCCTTGAACACGAAGCTGTTGGCGACCCGGACGATGCGGCCGTTGTAATTGTCGCCGCTGACCCAGTCGCCCAGCTCCATCAGGGTGGTCCGGAGCACGCCAATGTCGATCACGTCGCCCTTGATGCCACCCAGCTTCACCCGGTCGCCGACCTTGTAGAACCGGCCAAACAGGATCGCGATCCAGCCGGCGGCGCTGGAGATAACCTCCTGCAGGGCGAAGGCGATGCCGGCGCCGGCGACCCCGACGATCACCGTCAGCTGGGCGAACTGCTGGCCCAGCACGGCCGCCAGGATCAGGGCGGCGCCGACGTAGCCGCCAAAGCCCACCAGCTTTCGAATGCGGTAGCGGGAGCCGCTGTCGCTGACCGCCCGGACCGCCACGCCCTGAATGATCCGGATGGCTGTGATCAGGGCGATGGCCAGAACAACAAACAGTGCGATCCGGCTGATCACCGGATCGGACATCCAGGCCAGGATCTGCTCTTGGGGGGACGCCATCGTCTCACTCTGTCTCTTGCTGAACGGGATCACGCTGTCACAGTCGTAGCCGCGAATTTCGGCCAGGCACATCGCTATCCGGCCCAGGGCCGGCCGATGATCTGCGCCAGGGTTCCTTAGCAGGCCTGACTCTTGCCCGAGACTTCCTCGCGTTGACATCATGCGCCACCGCATCACATGGAAGAGGCGGCGGCCCTTGGGGTCTTCAGGGAATTTGAGCGTAATGACGACGGCCGAAGTCCAGGCGGCGCCGGTAAAGGCGAGCCCCTTCAACGAGGAAACCGTGCTGTGGGTGAAGCACTGGACAGACCGTCTGTTCAGTTTCGCTATCACCCGGCCGGCCAGTTTCCGCTTTCGCTCCGGCGAGTTCGTGATGATCGGTCTGCCCGGCGAGGACGGCGCCAAGCCGGTCATGCGCGCCTATTCCATCGCCAGCCCGGGCTTCGCCGAGGAACTGGAGTTCCTGTCGATCAAGGTCCAGGACGGCCCCCTGACCTCGCGGCTGCAGCACATCCAGCCGGGCGACACCGTGCTGATGGGCAAGAAGCCCACCGGCACCCTGGTGCTCGACGCGGTCAAGCCGGGCAAGCGGCTGTTCCTGATCGGCACCGGCACCGGCCTGGCCCCCTTCCTCTCGGTGGCCCGCGACCCGGACGCCTACGCCCGGTTCGGCCAGGTCATCGTCGGTCACTGCGTGCGCGAGGTGGCCGAGCTGGCCTATCGCGACCTGTTCACGGCGGAGATTTTCGAAGATCCCCTGGTCGGCGACGAGGCCAAAAGCCAGCTGGTCTACTATCCCACCGTCACCCGCGAGCCGTTCGAACGGCAGGGCCGGTTCACCGACCTGATCAATTCGGGGCAACTGTTCCGCGACCTCGGGCTCGAGGGCGCCCGGTTCAACCGCGAGGACGACCGGATCATGCTGTGCGGCAGCATGGACTTCATCAAGGACATGGCCGCCCTGATCGAAAGTCATGGCCTGGTGGAAGGCTCCAACGCGGAGCCCGGCGATTATGTCCTCGAACGCGCCTTTGTCGGCTGATCCGAAGCATCCCTTGAGGGGCCTGAGCGTCGAGGACGCCCGGGCGCGCATGCTGGCCTGCGTCTCGCCGCTGGCCGCCGAAACCATCGCTCTCACGGACGCCGATGGCCGCGCCGTGGCCGAATCGGTCAGCGCCACCCGCGACCAGCCCCCCTTCGACGCCTCGGCCATGGACGGCTGGGCCGTGCGCCGCGCCGATGTCGCGGGCCCGGCCATCCTCGCAATTGTCGGAGAAGCCGCCGCCGGCCGGGGCTATGAGCCGGCGCTCGGACCCGGCGAGGCGGTGCGAATCTTCACCGGCGCCCCGGTTCCCGCCGGGGCCGACACCGTCATCATCCAGGAAGAAGCCGAACGCGCGGGCGACGTCGTGCGGCTCGGTCCGGCGGCCGAAGGACGGTCCAACATCAGGCCGCGCGGCGGTGATTTCCGGACGGGGGCGACCCTGATCGAGGCTGGTCAGCGCCTCGACCCCTGGCGGCTGTCGCTGGCGGCGGCGGCGGGCATGGCCGCGGTGTCGGTCCGGCGCCGGCCCCGCATCGCCCTGCTGGCCACCGGCGAGGAGCTGACGGCGCCGGGTTCGATCCCGGGCCCCTTCCAGATTTTCGAGTCAGGCGGCCCCGGTCTGGCCGCCATGATCACGCGCTGGGGCGGCGCGCCGCTCAGACTCGCCGCCGCCGGCGACTCCATCGACGCCATCATTGCGTCTATTGCCGATGTCGAGGCCGACCTGATCGTCACCGTCGGCGGGGCTTCGGTCGGCGACCATGACCTCGTCAAGCCGGCCCTGACCCGGCTCGGCCTCGCACTGGACGTCGAGACGGTCAATGTCCGGCCCGGCAAGCCGACCTGGTTCGGGCGACTGGGCGACGGGCGGCGGGTTCTGGGCCTGCCCGGAAATCCGGCGTCGGCCTTTGTCTGCGCGGAGCTGTTTCTCAGGTCACTGGTGCTGGCCCTGCAGGGCGCCGAGCCCGCCCCGCGTCTGCTCCGCCTGCCGCTGGCCCAGGCCCTGCCCGCCAATGGCCCCCGCGAACACTGGATGCGGGCGAGACTGGGGCCGGACGGCGTTACGCCTTTCGACGACCAGGACTCCTCGCTGGTCACGGTGTTCGCGGCGACGGACGTCCTGCTGCGCCGTCAGGCCAACGCGACGGCGGCCCGAGCCGGCGAAGCTGTCGACCTCATTCCGCTCGACAGGTCCTGATCACCGCCAGCTTAGGTTGATATTCATATACCCGTGGTTTTCTATCCAGATGATCGCCGCGGCCCACAGCACCGACGCCCTGAAGCTGGATGGCTTCGTCCGCCACTACAGGAGCATGGCCGTCGTCTGGGCCGGCACGGTTCTGGCCCTGACGGCGATTCTGGCCACGATTGTTCCCCTGACCACCGCCCTGGCCTTTGGGGCCCTGCATTTCAGCCTCTATGCGACGGAACTCTGGGCCGCCGAGGTCGCGGCCCGCGACCGGGACGCCAGTCGGGCGCTGCACAGGCTGACCTGGCGGACCGGGCTGCTGGTCTTCCTACTGTCGCTGCACGCCTGCTGGATGGCGTTTGTCGTCCTTGATCACGCCACAACCCTGACCGGCCGTATCGAGGCCGGACTGCTGCTGATCGGCGTGCTGGTCTTCACCGCCCTGCAGCTGCACATGAGCATGATCGGCTATCTCGTAGCCATGGCGTCGCCGGTCATCGCCATGCTCATGCTCGGGTTCGGCGGGCGCCTGGCCATTGCCAGCGGCCAGTTCGGGACGGCGATCTGCATCTTTGTCGTGGCCATCCTGGCCGCCAGTTGGCGGCAGCAGGCCAGCGACCGCACCCTCTGGAGGGCCCGGCTGGCGCTGGTGGAGAAAAACGCCGACCTGCTCGCCATGGTCGCCGAGGCTGAAGCCGCCCGCGGTCAGGCCGAAGCCGCAAACCGGGCCAAGTCCGACTTCCTGGCCGTCACCAGTCACGAGATTCGAACACCCCTCAACGCGGTGCTCGGTCTTACCGAGGCGCTCAACCGTTCGCGCCTGTCGCGGAAACAGAAGGCCATGGCCGAAGGCGTCCTCGACGCCGGCGCCCTGCTCAAGCGGCTGCTGGACGCGGTCCTCGACATCACCCGCATCGAGGCCGGCAGAATGACGCTGGAGGCGGCGCCTTTCGATCTTCGACGCATGGCCCAGACCGTGGTCCAGGTCTGGTCGCCCCGAGCCGCCGAGCAAGGCGTGTCTCTGGCGCTCGATATTGAGGCCCTGCCGACGCCCTGTGGGCTGAAGGCCGACGGCGGCAAGGTCGAACAGGCCCTCGTCAATCTCCTGTCCAACGCCATCAAGTTCAGCCCCCGCGGCGGCGTGGTCACCGTCCGCCTGTCCGCGACCGGTCAGGGTGATGACCTGGCCGTTCGGATCGAGGTCCTCGACCAGGGCGCCGGCGTGCCGGTCGAAGATCGCGACCGCATCTTCCAGACCTTTGAACAGACCCGCGAAGGCCGCATCCTCGGCGGCGCCGGGCTTGGACTGGCTATCTGCGCTGGAAACCTGGCCCTCATGGGCGGGACGATCGGCGTTGGCGAAGCGCCAGGCGGCGGCGCGGCTTTCCATTTTGCCTTCAACGCCCCCGTCGCGGGGGTGTTGACCGTCGCCACCCAGACGGAAGCGGCGCCGGCTCTGGACGACGACCGGCCCTTGCGGGTCTTGGCCGCCGAGGACAATGCCGCCAACCGTCATGTGCTCAGGGTGCTGCTGGAACCGCTGTCGGTGGACCTGACCCTGGTCGTGAACGGCCACGACGCTGTCGAGGCCATGGCCAGCGGCGCTTTCGACATGGTCCTGATGGACGCCAACATGCCGATCATGGACGGCCTGACCGCCTTGCGCGCCATTCGCGCCGGCGACGGTCCCGCCGCGACGACGCCGGTCTGGATGCTGACCGCCAATGTCTTCGAAGATGATGTCACCCGCTACCGCGCGGCCGGGGCTGACGGGGTCATCCGCAAGCCCATCGACCTGCCCGAACTGTTCGCGGCCCTGTCCGAGGCCGCCGCCAGGGTCGCGATGCCGGCCGCGGCCGTCGCCGCCTGATCTCAGTGAAAGTCGCGGCTGCGAACCAGCCGCTGGCGCACCGCCTCGCCGGGGCGGGGCGGGCGGCCCTCCTCCCGCATCTCCGCCAGCCGGGGCGTCAGGTCGGTGAACCGCTCGGCGACCACATGGATCACCTCGCCTTCCGTCTCGCCATTGTGGTCCCGCTGGATACGGCCGTGCACGACCAGGAAGGATGAGGCCATCACCGTGCGCCGGTCGGCGACGAAGACGTCCCGCCAGACCACGGCGTTGGCCGGGCCCGTCTCGTCCTCGAGGGTGATGAACACCACGCCCTTGGCGGTGCCCGGTCGCTGACGGATCAGCACCAGCCCGCCGACCGACACTCGCCGGCCGCTTTTCAGCTTCGGCAGGTCCACCGCCCGCACACAGCCCATCTCGTCGAGAAGTCCTCGGAAAAATTCGCAGGGGTGCGCCTTCAGCGACAGGCCGGTGGTGCGGTAGTCCTCGCTGACGTGCTGCGGCAGGCTGACCACCGGCAGGTCAGCCGCGGCCTCGAACAGCGGCAGGCCGGCCAGCAGCGGCGCGTCGCGGTCGGCGTGGACCTCCCCCGCCAGACCCTTGACCGCCCACAGCGCCTGGCGACGATCCAGCCCCATGGAGCGGAAGGCGTCAGCCTCGGCCAGCAGCTCCAGCGACCGGCGCGACAGCCGGGCGGCGCGGGCCAGATCCTGCGGCGTCCTAGCGTCGGCGCGGCAGGCCATCAGCCGCGCGATCTCGTCCTCGCGCAGCCCCTTCACCTGCCGCAGCCCCAGCCGCACGGCCTTGAGGCGGGCGTCCGGCGCGTTCGGCGCTTCCAGTGTGCAGTCCCAGTCGCTGAGCAGCACATCGGCCGGCCGTACCTCGACGCCGTGGTCGCGGGCGTCGCGGACCAGTTGGGCCGGCTGGTAGAAGCCCATCGGCTGGGAATTGACCAAGGCTGCGCAGAACACGTCCGGCCAGCGCCATTTGAGCCAGGCCGAAACATAGACCAGCTTGGCGAAACTGGCCGCGTGGCTCTCGGGAAAACCGTAGGCGCCGAAGCCTTCGATCTGGCGGAAACAGCGCTCGGCGAAGTCCTGCATATAGCCACGCGCGACCATGCCGCCGACGAACCGTTCGCGGTACTCGGCCGGGTCGCCGAGGTTCTTGAAGGTGGCCATGGCCCGGCGCAGGCCGTCGGCCTCGGCCGGGGTGAACTTCGCCGCTTCGATGGCCAGGCTCATGGCCTGTTCCTGGAACAGGGGCACGCCCAGGGTCTGACCCAGGACCTGCTCGAGTTCGTCGGGCGGTCCGTGTTCGGGCGCCGGGGACGGCCATTCGGGCGCCTCCAGACCCTGGCGGCGGCGCAGATAAGGATGGACCATGTCGCCCTGGATCGGGCCGGGCCGCACGATCGCCACCTCGATGACCAGATCATAGAATTTCGCCGGCCGGAGCCGGGGCAACATCGACATCTGGGCCCGACTCTCGACCTGGAAGACCCCCACCGAATCGGCCCGCGACAGCATGGCGTAGACGCCCGGCTCCTCGTGCGGGATGTCGGCGATGTCGGCGTAGACCTCGCCATGGTCGGCGGCCAGCATGTCGAGCCCGCGCTTGAGGGCGGTCAGCATGCCCAGGGCCAGCACATCGACCTTCATCAACCCCAGGGCGTCGATGTCGTCCTTGTCCCATTCGATGAAGGTGCGGTCCTTCATGGCCGCGTTGCCGATCGGCACCGTCTCGTCCAGTCGCCGCTTGGTCAGGACGAAACCGCCGACATGCTGCGACAGATGACGCGGAAAGCCGAGCAGCTCAGAGGCCAGGGTCGTGGCCTGGCGGATGGCGGGGCTGTCGGGGTCGAGGCCGACCTGGCGGATATGATCCTCCGCGATCTCCCCGCCCCAGCCGCCCCAGACCGTGCCGGCCAGGGCGGCGGTGATGTCCTCGGTCAGGCCCAGCACCTTGCCGACCTCGCGGATGGCGCTGCGCGGCCGATAGTGGATAACCGTGCCGCAGATGGCCGCCTTCTCCCGGCCGTAGCGGGCATAGACGTACTGCATCACCTCCTCGCGCCGCTCCTGCTCGAAATCGACGTCGATGTCGGGCGGCTCGCCACGGTTCTCGGAGATGAAACGGGTGAACAGCAGCCGGTGTTCGGTCGGATCGATCGAGGTCACGAACAGGCAGAAACAGACCGAGGAATTGGCCGCCGAGCCGCGCCCCTGACAGAGGATGCCCTGGTCTCTCGCCCAAGCGACGATGTCGTGCACGGTCAGGAAGTAGTTGGGGTAGTCGAGTTTCTTGATCAGGGTCAGTTCGGTGCACAGCTGCGCCTTGACCTTGTCCGGCACGCCGCCGGGATAGCGCTTCTTCGCCCCCTCCCACGCCAGCCGGGTCAGATGCTGCATCGGCGTTTTGCCGGGGGGCACTGGCTCGTCGGGATACTCCTCGCGCAGGGCGCCCAGGTCGAAGGCGATGCGGCCGGCGATTTCGACCGTCCGCGCCACCGCCTCTGGCCAGCGGGCGAACAGCCGCGCCATCTCGGCCGGCGATTTCACATGCCGCTCGCCATTGGCCTGCAGCCGGAACCCGGCCTCGCTGATCGTGCAGCCCTCGCGGATACAGCTCAGGACGTCCTGCAGCGGCCGGCGCTCGGGCGCGTGGTAGAGGACGTCGCCCGTGGCGACCATCGGTGCGCCGTGGGCCTGGCCCAGCCGATCCAGCCGGTCGATGCGTTTGAGGTCCAGAGCCGCGTAGGGCCGGGTCGCCGCCAGCCAGACCCGCCCCGGCAAGGCCGCCGCCACCCGCGCCAGATCGGCCTCGAACCGGTCATCCAGGGCGGCGGGCGGGAGGATCAGACAGAGCTGCCCCTCGGCATGATCGACAAAATCCGGCCAGCGCAGCTCGCAGTCGCCCTTCTTCGCCCGTCGCTGGCCGACGGTCAGCAACCGGGTCAGCCGGCCATAGGCCTCGCGGTCGGACGGGTAGCAGAGCAGGTCCGGCGTGCCGTCGGCGAAGACCAGCCGGCAGCCGGTCAGGGTGCGAAAGCCCAGGTCCCGCCCTTTAGCCCAGGCCCGCACCACCCCGGCCAGGCTGTTGCGGTCGGTGACGCCGATGGCGCCCAGCCCCAGCGCCTGGGCCGTGGCCACCAGCTCCCCCGGATGCGAGGCCCCGCGCAGGAAGCTGTAGTTGGTGGCGGTCTGCAGCTCGACATAGGGAGCGGATGTCACGCGAACACCCCGTGCAGCCACCAGCGCACGTCGCCATGGCCGTAGAGCCCGGCCCGGAAGATCCAGAACCGTTCACCGGCCTCGTCCTCGACCCGGTAGTAGTCGCGGACATGGCCGGTGCGCACCGTGTCGACCGGCCGCCGCCACCATTCCTCGGCGATGCGTTCGGGTCCCTCGGCGCGACGGACCCGGCGGCGGCGCCCGCGCCAGGTGAAGACCATCGGCGGATCGTCGGGCAGGCGGGCGAGAACCTCGATGGCCTCGGGATGGGCGAACAGCCGGATCGGCCGCGGCCGGTCGGGATCCCAGCCATCGGACGCCGGCGCCCCGATCGCCGGCGCCGACCGCACGGCCCGTTCCGGCACATGGCTTTCAAACACCTCGGCCCGCCAGACCTGGCCCTCGCCGAGACGGTTGACCAGCCGGTCGACCAGGGCCGCCAGTCCCTCCTCGGCCATCGCCGCCCGGCTGGCGTCCAGCCGGCCCTGGGCCGCCGACAGGACCTCCACCCCCTCGGCCGACAGGGTGACGATCTCGACACCGAAGCCGGGATCGATGGTCTCCAGCCTGGGGGCGAACAGCCGGGTCAGGGCGCGGGCGTCGCGGCCGGCCACCGACAGACCGATGCTGACCGGAAAGGCCCGGCCGTCGAGCCGATGGAAGGTCAGTTCGAACCGCCGCCCGCCCCGGCCCTCGGCCTCCAACCGGGCGCAGAGACGGGCGGCGATGTCTCCGGCGGCGCGGACCAGGTCGCCCAGCACGCTGATCGGCTCGGCGAAGACCAGGCGGTCGAACCAGGGGCTGGGCGGGCGGCGGAAGGTCAGGGCCTCCTCGGCCTGGCCCAGGGCCTGATCGAGCCGGCGCAGCACCAGCGGCCCGAAGCGCCGGGTCAGCTGGCCGCGCGGCAGGGCCAGCAGCCGGTCGATGCGGGTCAGGCCCAGCCGGGGCAGCTGGGCGGCGGCGGTTTCGTCCAGCCGCAGGGCGGTGACCGGCAGGGGGGCGAGATGCGGCGTCTGACCGCCGGGCGCGATCACGGTCGACTCGCCGCCGAACCGCGCCAGGGCCCAGGCGGCGCCGGGGGTGTCGGCGACCACGCCCCGGGCCGGGATGTCATTACCCGCCAGCCGGGTCAGCAGGTCGGCCAGCATCGCCGCTTCCCCGTCCCACAGATGGGAGACGCCGGTGATGTCGAGGAACAGGCCGTCGGCCTCGTCGAGGGCCACCGCTGGCGAGAACCGCACGCACCAGTCGCTGAGCGCCGTCAGGGCCGCCGCGTCGCCCTCGAGGTCGGCGTCGGCGGTGTCCAGCTCCGGAACCAGGGCGGCGGCGTCGGCGGCCTTCTGGCCAGGAAAGAGACCCAGCGCCCGGGCGGCGGCGTTGACGGCGTAGAGGCGGCGGACGGCCCGTTCGGTGATCAGCAGGGCGAAGGGCCCTTCCTCCCCTTCAAGGGGAGGGAGACGATCACGCGATGCGCCGTTCTTCCTCGACCAGACCGTCACCGGCCAGTCCGGCAGCCACAGAGAGAGGATGCGGGCCATGATCGGCCTCCTGCCGCCCTTCAAAGGTCCATTGTCCGGGACGACCGCCCCGGCAGCGTTCAAGGGTCGCGGTCCAGCGGGGCGGGCCCAGGCCCGGCTCGCCGGCCGGAGGGTCGCTGGTCGCGGCGGCGACGCGCCAGCGGGTGGCCGCCGCCGAGCCGGTCGTTCCCTTCCGCCCGGCCCCGCCGAAGGGACGCCGGCCGATGATGAAACCGGTGGCCCCATGACGTTCGCAGGCCAGCTGCAGCCGGCGGCCGGCGGTCAGGTCGACCGCCTCGGTCTCGGCCAGTACGGCGGCGACCCCGGCCGAGCCCAGGGCGTCCTCCAGCGCCATCAGGGCGGCGGTGTCGTCGCGAACCCGGACCTGGATCAGTCGCTGGGCCGGAAAACCCAGGCCCGCCAGGCCCGGGGCGTAGAGGTCGTCCCGCCGCAGGATCCAGACCACCGCCCCCCGCGTCGCCAGCGGCCGGGCCAGCAGGGCGGCGAAGCCGGCGGTGGCCGCGGCGGTCTCGGTTTCCATCCCCGCCCCGGTCACCTCATGCCAGCGGCCCAGCGGCAGGCCACCGCCCGGCAGACAGTCATCGACCCGCGGGTCGCCGAACGGCAGAACCGCGGATGGAGTCCGAGTCCCCGCTTCCAGAGCGGCGATCTGGCCTCTTACGGCCGCGAGGCGGGCAAGCCGCGACGCCGGCATGACTGATCTCCATTGTTCTCTTTTTGTTCTCTTCTGGTGGGGTTGGAGAGTCAAGCCGGAACGCTATGGTGCGCGCCGAACGGCCGTATGACTTTGGAGACCCCCTTGACCCTCAAACGCGTGCTGATCGCCAACCGCGGCGAGATCGCCATCCGCATCGCCCGGGCGGCGGCCGACCTGGGGATCGTCAGCGTCGCGGTCTACGCCCAGGACGACGCCGACTCCCTGCATGTGAAGGCCGCCGACCAGGCCGTGGCCCTCAAGGGCGCCGGGCCAAAAGCCTATCTCGACATCGCCGGCGTCATCGCCGCGGCCAAGGCGGCCAAATGCGACGCCCTCCATCCCGGCTACGGTTTCCTGTCGGAGAACGCCGCCCTCACCCGGGCCTGCGCGACGGCCAAGATCACCTTCGTCGGCCCCTCGCCCGAGGCCCTCGACCTGTTCGGCGACAAGGCGAAGGCGCGGGCGCTCGCGGCCAAGGCCAAGGTGCCGGTGCTGGCCGGCACGGGGCCGATCGACCTGGCCGGCGCCAGAACCTTCTTCAAGAAGAACGGCCCGATGATGCTCAAGGCCGTGGCCGGCGGCGGTGGTCGCGGCATGCGGCTGGTGCGGACCGAGGCCGAGATCGAGTTCGCCCTCGCCGCCTGCGCCCGCGAGGCCGAGGCCGCCTTTGGCGACGCCGCCGTCTATGCCGAATGGCTGGTCGAGGAAGCCCGCCATGTCGAGGTCCAGATCGCCGCCGACGGCCGCGCCGTCGTGGCTGTCGGCGACCGCGACTGCTCGATCCAGCGGCGCAACCAGAAGCTGATCGAGACGGCTCCGGCCATCCTGCCCGACGCCCTGCGCAAATCGCTGCACGAGGCGGCCGAAAAGCTCTGCGCCGCCGCCAACTACCGGACCCTGGCGACAGTCGAGTTCCTCGTCGACAGCAAGGGCGGCTTCGCCTTCATCGAGGCCAACGCCCGGCTGCAGGTCGAACACACGATCACCGAGGAGGTCACCGGCCTGGATCTGGTCCGCATCCAGTTCGAACTGGCGGCCGGCAAGACCCTGGCCCAGGTCGGCCTGGCCGAGGCCCCGGCGCCGCGCGGCTTCGCCGTCCAGGCCCGGGTCAATATGGAAACCCTGACAGCCGACGGCGCCACCCTGCCCGGCGGCGGCCGTCTGACCGTCTATGAGCCGCCCAGCGGACCGGGCGTGCGCGTCGACGGCTATGGCTACGCCGGCTACGCCGCCAGCCCCGGCTATGACAGCCTGCTGGCCAAGGTCATCGGCCGCGGCGACAGCCTGGCGCGGGCCTGCGGCCGCACGGCCCGGGCGCTCGGCGAATTCCGCATCGAGGGGGTCGAGACCAACGCCGCCCTGCTGCGCGCGCTGCTGGCCGATCCGGCGGTGACCGGCGGCGCGGCGACCACCCGCTTCCTCGAAACCGCCCTGCCCGACCTCGTCGACAAGGCCGCCGCCCTGGCGCCCCGGACCTTCGAGACGGCGCCGGGTCTGCCCGCCGCCGCGCCCGTGACGGAGACCTTCGAAACCGTCGAGGGCGCCGTGGAGATTTCAGCGCCGCTGCTGGCCACCGTCGGCAGTATCGAGGCCGCCGAGGGCGATCTGGTCGCACCGGGCCAGACCGTGGCCATCCTCGAGGCCATGAAGATGGAGCATGTCGTCACCGCCAGCGAGGGCGGCCGCGTGGTCCGCATCGCCGCGGCGAAGGGCGACACCCTGATCAAGGGCCAGCCGATCCTGTTCCTCGAGCCCGCCGACGTCGCCGCCGACGCGGAAGCCGAAGCGGCGCTGGTCGATCCCGACCATATCCGCCCCGACCTGCAGGCGGTCATCGACCGGCACGCCTTCACCCTCGACGCCAACCGACCCGAGGCCGTCGCCAAACGCCGCAAGACCGGCCACCGCACGGCGCGGGAGAATATCGACGACCTGCTCGATGCGGGCAGTTTCATCGAATACGGCGCCCTGACCATCGCCGCCCAGCGCCGCCGCCGCACGGTCGAGGACCTGATCAAGGCCACCCCCGCCGACGGGCTGATCGCCGGCATCGGCACGATCAACGCCGACCTGTTCTCGCCCGACCGGGCCCGGGTCGCGGCCCTCAGCTACGACTTCACCGTCCTGGCCGGCACCCAGGGGCATATGAACCACAAGAAGACCGACCGGCTGCTGCACATCGTCGAGGAGCAGAAGCTGCCGCTGGTCTGGTACGCCGAGGGCGGCGGCGGTCGGCCGGGCGACACCGACGGCACGGGCGTGGCCGGGCTGGACGTGACCACCTTCGGCAAGTTCGCCCAGCTGTCGGGCGAGGTGCCCAAGATCGCCATCGTCGCCGGCCGCTGTTTCGCCGGCAACGCGGCCATCGCGGGCCTCAGCGAAATCATCATCGCCACCAGGGACTCCAATCTCGGCATGGGCGGCCCCGCCATGATCGAGGGCGGCGGCCTGGGCGTCTTCAAGCCCGACGACATCGGCCCCAGCGCCGTGCAGTGGGGCAATGGCGTCATCGACATCCTCGCCGACGACGAGGCCCACGCCACCCGCCTGGCCAAACAGGCGATGAGCGTCTTCCAGGGCCGCGTCGCGGCCTGGACCGCACCGGACCAACGCCTGCTGCGCCGGGCGATCCCGGAGAACCGGCTGCGGGTCTATGACATCCGGCCGCTGATCGAGACCCTGGCCGACGCCGGCTCGTTCCTGGAGCTGCGCGGTGGTTTCGCGGCCGGGATGATCACCGGCTTCATCCGTCTCGAGGGCCGGCCCATGGGGCTGATCGCCAACGACCCGCGCCATCTGGGCGGGGCTATCGACTGCGACGGGGCCGAAAAGGCCGCCCGCTTCCTGCAGCTCTGCGACGCCTTCGACCTGCCGGTGCTCAGCCTCTGCGACACGCCGGGCTTCATGGTCGGCCCCGACAGCGAGGCGGCCGGCGCCGTGCGCCGCGTCAGCCGCCAGTTCATCGCCGGGGCCAAGCTGGGCACGCCGCTGTTCTGCATCGTCCTGCGCAAGGGCTATGGCCTCGGCGCCCAGGCCATGGCCGGGGGCGGCTTCCACTCCCCGATCTTCATCGCCAGCTGGCCGACCGGCGAGTTCGGCGGCATGGGCCTCGAGGGCGCGGTCAAGCTCGGCTACAGCAAGGAGTTGGCGGCCGAGACCGACCCGGTGAAGAACAAGGCCCTCTATGACGAGCTGGTCGCGCGACTCTACGCCGCCGGCAAGGCGACCAGCATGGCCGCGGCCCTGGAGATCGACGCCGTCATCGACCCGGCCGAAACCCGCCGCTGGGTGGTTCGCGGCCTCGACAGCTGCCCGACGCGGACGAAGCCGGCGCGGCGGTGGGTGGACAGCTGGTGAAGCCCGGGGAAGGTTACCCCGCCTTCGGCCTGAACCACCCCACGACGAACCGCGCGATCAGATAGGCCAGCAGTCCGACCGGGCCGAACATGAAGGTCAGGCCGAAGATCGGCAGCATCAGCCAGTGCGGCACGCCCGACTTCGGCGCATCCTCGGCCGCCCAGGTCCCGATCCACAGGTCGAAACAGAGGTAGTGGATCCAGGCCGGCAGCATCACGGCCGGGACCGAGAACAGCACCATCACCTGGGCCAGGGAGCCGAAGCCGCCGCCCTCGGGTCCGCCGGGCGCGGTCATGCCGCGGATGATCAGGATGACATAGGCCAGGGCCAGCAGCGCGCCCGCGACCCGGGCGGCGGCGATCAGCGCCGGCCGCCGCAACGGCGCCAGCGCCAGACAGAGCCAGCCGGCCATGGCCAGCAAGCCCATGGCGGAAAATATCTGTTCGAGATCCATGGCCGTCCCTCCCCAGGGTTTGGGGGAGCGTAGCGTCGTTCTCCCAAACGGAGAAGATTGCTAGGCGATGATGTTCGGGGTCAGGCCGTTTTCCAGCTGGGCGATCTCGTCGCGCAGGAGGAGCTTCTGTTTCTTCAGCCGGGCGATCTGGAGCTGATCGAGCAGGGGCTGATCCTCAAGCGCGGCGACGGCGGCGTCGAGGTCCTGATGGCGCTGCCTGAGCTGGAGCAGACGACCGCGCACCTCGATGTTGGGCATCGAAATCGGCCCCTCGTCGTCGTTCATGGTTGGCGCGCTCCCTCGGCGAGTCGAAAATACAGCCGCCGACCGCGTCAGGCCAGCGCCTTGGCCAGTCGGGCGAGAGCGGCCTTGGGCGGCATGCCGTTCCAGGCCATGGCGGCCCGGGTCAGCGCGCCGACAGGATCGACCTCGGCGGCCGGTCCCGCCAGACCTTCCAGGGTCTCCATCAACACCATCTCGGCGCGCAGCTCGGCGTCCTTGACGTCCTCGCGCAGACCCTCGCGGGCGCTGTCGGTGAACGGCGGCCGGGGGGCCCGCAGCGCGCGGCGGACGTTGCGCAGCGGCCAGAGCACGGTCTCGTCCCACAGCACCGTGGTCTGGACGCCGTTGGCCAGGGCCTCGCGGTCGGGATTGGCCCAGACCGCCCAGAGCAGCAACGAGGTGTTGAGACCGTGCTCGTCCTGCAGCGCCAGGGTCGCTTCGGGCACGCCGGGGCGGCCATAGGCGGCGAGGGTCCAGTCCCAGAGTGCGCTCATTGGTCGTCCACGATTGCTTCGAGGTCCTCGCCCCAGCGTTTCACCGCCCGCCAGTCGAGGCCGAACAGGTCCAGAGCCCGGCCGACCGACTGGTCGACCATCTCGTCCAGGGTCAGGGGTTTTGTGTAGAAAGCCGGCAGCGGCGGGGCGATGGTGGCGCCCATCTCGGCCAGACGGACCATGGTGCGCAGGTGGCCCAGGTGGAAGGGCGTCTCGCGCACCATCAGCACCAGCGGCCGGCGCTCTTTCAGCGTTACGTCGGCGGCGCGGCTCAGTAGGGTGGAGGTCACGCCGGTGGCGATCTCGCTCATCGTCCGCACCGAACAGGGGGCGATGAGCATGCCCAGGGTGCGGAACGAACCGGAGGACACCGACGCGCCGATATCGCCGACCTTGTGAACGACATCGGCCATGGCGCCGACCGCGGCGACGCTGTGGTCGGTCTCCTGGGTCAGGGTCAGGATCGCGGCCTTGGAGAGAATCAGGTGGCTCTCAACGCCCAGGTCACGGCATGCGGCGAGCGCGCGCAGGCCGTAGGCGATCCCCGAGGCTCCGGAGATTCCAACAATCAGTCGTGGGCGGGAAGCGGTTGCCATGTCGCCTAACTTCTACGCGTCCACGCGAACGCGCGAAAGGCCACAAGGCTCACCCCGGGCAGTGCAACGATATGTGATCTGACAGCGGCGCCCCGCGGGTGTTCACTTGTCAGGCCCATAACAGAGGAGGCGACGAATGGCGCTGGATGCCCGGATTCGCGAACTCGATAACCGCCATCAGACACTTGACCGGTTGATCGACGACGAGAGACGCAGGCCCTCCGCTGACGAAATCCGCCTTAAGGAGCTCAAACGGCAAAAACTTCGCCTGAAGGAAGAAATAGCGAGCCTGCGCCTGCGGGTTCACTGATCGACCAGGTCCGGCGCGGCCGGGTCCGGCGACCCGTTCCCCGGCCTGAAAGGGCCGGGGCGCGGGATGGCTAGTCTTCGTCGCCCATGGCGGCGTCGTGGGCGACGCCCTGGTCGGCTTCGCCGTCCGCATCCGACGCAGACTTCAAGCTGGCGCCGTCGGGGGCGATGATGCCCTTGCGGGCGTCGTCCTTGGCCTTCTTGTCAGCCGCCTTGCGCACAACGCCGTCGAGCTCGATCTGGGTCGTCAGCCCCAGGGTCACGGGATCGACCGGTTTGATGTTTGCCGAGTTCCAGTGAGCGCGCGTCCGCACCGAATCGATGGTCGACTTGGTCGTGCCGAGCAGGCGCGCGATCTGCGGATCGGTCACCTCGGGGTGGTTGCGCACGAACCAGGCGATGGCGTCCGGACGGTCCTGACGGCGTGACACCGGCGTGTAGCGCGGGGCCTTCTTGACCGGCTTGAGCAGTTCGGCGTGGCGGCTCTTCTGGGCCACCATGCGATATTTCGGATCGGCGGCGGCCTTGTCGAGCTCTTCGCGGTTCAACTGGCCGTTGGCGATGGGATCGGCGCCGCGGATATCGCGCGCCACTTCGCCGTCGGCGATGCCGCGGACTTCGAGCCGGTGCAGGCCGCAGAAGTCGGCGACCTGTTCGAAGGTCAGCGAGGTGTTGTCCACGAGCCAGACGGCGGTCGCCTTCGGCATCAGGATTTGGTCGGACATGTCAGGCTCCAGAAACGACGGCGCCCGGCCTTGCGGCCGGGCGGGTGTTGGAGAGGACATATAGAGCCGTTCCCGCGCGAAGGGAACGGCATTGATGTCAGGCCGTCAGAACCACCTTGCCCACATGCGCGCCGGCTTCCAGATGGGCATGCGCCTTGGCGGCTTGAGCCAGGGGAAAGACAGCGTCGATTGGAATGCTGATCTTGCCGGCCGCGATCCACGGCCAGACGATCCGTTCAATCTCGGCGGCCAGCCGCGCCTTCTCGTCGGCGGACCGGGGGCGCAGGGTCGAGCCGGTGATCACCGCGCGCTTCTGCATGACCTTGAGCACCGGAACTTCGAGCGTCCCTCCGCCCAGCGAGGCGATGTAGACGATACGGCCGCCGGTCTTCAGGGCTTCCAGATTTTTCGCGAAATACGAGCCGCCGACCATGTCGAGGACGACATCGACGCCGCCCTGCGCCTGGGCGACCTCGGCGAAGTCCTGTGTGGTGGTGTCAACAGCCACGTCAGCGCCCAAGGCCAGGGCCTGGGCCGCCTTGTCGGCGCCGCGACCGGTCGCGATCACCGTCGCGCCGGCGGCCTTGGCCATCTGGATGGCGGTGACGCCAATGCCGGAGGTGCCGCCATGGACCATGAAGGTCTCACCGGCCTTCAGCGCGCCGTGCTCGAAGACATTGGCGAAGACGGTGAACACCGTCTCGGGCAGGCCGGCCGCGTGAATGAAATCAAGCCCATCGGGGATGGGCAGGGCGTGGCTCGCGTCGACCGCGACGTATTCAGCGTAACCGCCGCCGCCGAGCAGGGCCGCGACCCGGTCGCCGGCCTTCCAGCGCCCGGCGCCGACCACCACCTCGCCGGCCGCCTCCAGTCCCAGGGTGACCGGCGCGCCTGGGGGCGGCGGATAGAAGCCCATGCGCTGGAGCAGATCGGGACGGTTGACCCCGGCCGCCTTGACCCGGATCAGGATTTCACCGTCCGCCGGCTGGGGAACCGGCAGGGTGACGGGCTTGAGAGCCTCGGCGGTTCCCTTGCCGCCGTCGATGGCGATGGCGGTCATGGTGGTTTCGGCCATGTGAGGCTCCTGGTCTAGCGTGGTCGCGGGCGCGGAGGTCTGATATCGTGAAAGACGACGATGACGATAGGGAGGCGGCCACAATGGTGGAAGAGCCGGCAGAGCCGCGGGGACACCGCGGCGAAGCGCTGATCCTGGCCTCCCGCGAGGATCTTGAACTCTACGGCGTGTCTGATCTCGAGGAGCGGATCATCCTGCTGCAGGCCGAGATCGAACGCACGAAGACGCAGATCGAACGAAAACGGTCGAGCAAGTCGGCCGCCGATTCATTTTTCAAGTTCTGACGGCCCGAAATGGTGTGGCTTGGCACGACGGTTGCAGCCGAGAGGGCCATACGGGAGGTTCTTCCCGTGGCGTATGTGAAGGGGCGATCTTGTCCATGACTGAACTCGGCGCGCCAACGACGGCGCCGTGGCGGGCGAATGTGATCGCTGATTTCGCCCGCTCGGAGCTGTTCGACCGCACCTTTCTCGAGGGCATGGACCTGGTCGAGGAGACGGCCGCCTATCTCGACGGCGGCGGCCGACAGGACTCCAAACTGTTGTCCCGCAACGCCGCGCTGGCCTACGCCTCGGAAAGCATGCGGCTAACCACCCGCCTGATGCGGGTCGCGTCCTGGCTGCTCGTCCAGCGCGCCGTGCGCGAGGGCGACATGGCCCCGGAATCCGCCTGCGACGACCGCTATCGCCTCGACGCCGAGGGTGCGGGGTCCGGCGAGGCCGAAGCCCTGCACGAATTGCCGCTCGGACTGCTGGAACTGCTCGATCGCTCCACCCGACTCTATGACCGGGTTCGCCATCTGGACCGCCGGATGTATGTCGAGCCGCGGGAGGAGAACCTGCCTCACCCCGTGCTGTCCCAACATGACCGCCTGCGGACCGCCTTCGGAACGGCCGAACTCTAGCCGCCCGTCACCGGGTCGGTCGAACGGGCGCGGTCAGCCCTGGCCGATGGACGCCGGCGGTCGCTCCGGTCCTGGCGAGCGCGCAGCAAAAAAGCCGGCGGGGTCGCCCCTGCCGGCTTTTTCGAATTCGGCGTCGCCGCCAAACCTACTTCTTGGTGGTGAAGCCGGCGAACTTGGCGTTGAAGCGCGACACGCGGCCGCCACGGTCCAGCAGGTGGGCGTTGCCGCCGGTCCAGGCCGGGTGCGTGCTGGGATCGATGTCCAGGTTCAGCGTCGCGCCTTCCTTACCGAAGGTCGAGCGCGTCTGATACGTCGTGCCATTCGTCATCACCACGGTGATGAAGTGATAGTCGGGATGGGTGTCTTGTTTCATCGGGCGGTCCAACCGACTTGAAGGAAAATGGATTAGGCCGCCGAAAGAGCGAGCCATCGAAGAGGCGCGGCTATACAGAACGACCGCGATGAAGGCAAGGGGCCGACAATGAGCGAGACCACTGCGGGCGAAGCCCGGACCGACGGCCGACCCGGCGCCGGCGCCGAACTGGCGCAGAGTCTGACCGAGGCCGCCGCCCGCCGTCCGCGCAGCCGCGACGTGCGCAATCTCGGCCATCTGCTGCCCTTTATCCGGGCCCACTGGCGTCATGCGGCGGCGGCGGCCTTCTTCCTGCTGTTTTCGACCGGCGCCACCCTGAGCATGACGGCGGCGGCCCGGTTGATCGTCGATCGTGGTTTCGCCTCGATGGAGGGCCTGAACCGCTATTTCCTGATCGGGGCGGCCGTGGTGCTGGTCCTGGCCCTGGCGACGGCCTCGCGCTTTTATTTCATCACCGTCCTGGGAGAGCGGGTCGTGGCCGACCTGCGCAAGGGCGTCTACCGCCATGTGCTGACCCTGGACGCCTCGCATTTCCTGACCATGCGCACCGGCGAGGTGCTGTCGCGGATGACCACCGACGTGACCATCATCGAGAATCTGGTCGGCTCTTCCGCCTCCATCGCCCTGCGCAACATCCTGACCCTGGTCGGCGCCACGGTGCTGCTGGCCATCGTCTCGCCCCGGCTGACCCTGTTCGTCATGCTTCTGGCGCCCCTGATTATCATCCCGATGTTCCTGTTTGGCCGACGGGTCCGCGCGCTGTCGACCCGGACCCAGGATCGCTTCGCCGAGGCCGTCGGCCTGGCCGGCGAGAGCCTGGACGCGCTTGAGACGGTGCAGGCCTTCGGCCGCGAGGCCTCCGCTGATCGCCGCTTCGGCGAGGCCGTCGAGGTCGCCTTCCGCACCTCGCTCAAGCGGGTCCGCGCCCGGGCTGGCCTGACCGCCGTGGTCATCACCCTGGTGTTCGGCGGTGTCGGCCTGCTGCTCTGGGCCGCCGCCCATGCGGTGGTCAATGGCGCCATGACGCCCGGCGCCCTGATCCAGTTCGTGTTCCTGTCAGTGATGGCCGCCACCTCGGTCGGCGCCCTGGGCGAGGTCTGGGGCGTGGTCCAGCAGGCCGCCGGGGCCATGCAGCGGATCTCCGAACTGCTCGCCGCGCGGCCGCTGATCGCCGCCCCGACCCATCCCACGCCCCTCCCCGTCCCCGCCCGCGGCGAGGTCGTCTTCGAGGGCCTGACCTTCGCCTATCCCGGCCGGCCCGACCTGACCGCCCTGCATGACTTCAACCTGCGGGTGGAGCCCGGCGAGACGGTCGCCCTGGTCGGCCCCTCGGGCGCCGGCAAGAGCACGGTGTTCCGGCTCCTGCTGCGCTTCTACGACCCCCAGGCCGGCCGCGTGCTGATCGACGGCGTCGACCTCAGGGACGCCGATCCGGCGGAGATTCGCGCCCGCATGGCCCTGGTCGCCCAGGACGCCGCCCTGTTCTCCGGCTCGGCGCTGGACAACATCCGCTTCGGCCGCGAGGACGCGACGATCGAGGAAATCCACGCCGCCGCCCGCGCCGCCGAAGCCGCCGGCTTCATCGAGGCCCTGCCCGAAGGTTTCGACACGCCGCTGGGCGAGCGGGCCAAGACCCTGTCCGGCGGACAGAAGCAGCGGCTGGCCATCGCCCGCTCCCTGGTCCGCAACGCTCCCATTCTGCTGCTCGACGAGGCCACCAGCGCCCTGGACGCCGAGAACGAGCTGCTGGTGCAGAAGGCCCTCGAGAACGCCATCGGCCAGCGCACGACCCTGGTCATCGCCCACCGGCTGGCCACCGTTCTGCGCGCCGACCGCATCGTGGTCATGGAAGCCGGCAGGGTCGTTGAACAGGGCACCCACGCCGAACTCAGCCGCAAGGGCGGCCTCTATGCCCGGCTGGCCAAGCTGCAGTTCGGGGTCGAGGCGGCGTAAGGCCGCTTCGTCAGGGCGCGGTCCGGAGATCACTCGGCAGCGTCGGCCCGCTGATCACCCCTTCCATCGCCTTCCAGCGCGCGGCCGGGTCGTCGCCCGCCGCCTCGACATGAGCCCGCACCATGTCCAGGCCCAGGCCGTAGTTGATGATGTAGCTGCGGTACTGGTCGGTGAAGGCCAGGGTCTGCTCGGCCAGTTTGCGGGACACCAGGCCGTAGGTCTGGGTCAGGGTGATGGCCGTTTCCCGGTCGATGCGGCCGGACAGATAGTCGCTGGCGATGGTGAACCGCGCGCCGGCCAGGGCCTTCTGGGCCTCAAGGAGGTTCAGGTAGTCGCCGGCGGTCTCGGGATCGAGCCCGGCCAGGGGATAGAGGACCCGGGTTTCGAAGGCCCGCCGTTCGTCGCCTGGGAAGGCCAGCTCGGCGCCATAGTTGGCCGAGCCCTCGGCGATCAGCGACTGCGGCGAATAGAGCGGATAGACGGTGAACTCGACCCAGCCGCGCTCACGAGCCAGTTTCTGCTCGAGCAGCAGGTTGAGAACGTGATGGCCGGGGTAGCCCTCGTGGCAACCCAGATCGATGGCCCGGCTGATGCGGATCGGCAGGTCGGTATTGATCTGGATCAGGCTGGTGGCGTCGCCCTTGTACCAGTTGTAGCCCGACCAGGATTTGCCGGTGACGAACTCCAGGGTGAAACGCTCGTCCGCCGGGAGGGCAATGTGTGCGGCCGTCCGCTTGCGGCACTCGGCGATGGCGGCGTCCATCACGGCCTTGAGCCGGTCGGTCGGAATGGTGAAGCGTTCGCCGAAACGGTCGACCCGGCTCCATAGCGGTCCGTCGCCGGGGACCAGGGCCTCGATCGACTTGAGCACCGGGTCATAGGCGGCCAGCGGCTTCAGCTCGGGGCGCACGCCAAACAGACCCTGGGCCTCCGCCTCGAAGCCGAGCTTTTCGCCCGCCATCATGCGCAGCCGGGTGTCGGCGGCCTTGAGCTGGGCCAGCAGGAAGGCGCGGCGGCGGCGCTCGTCGGGCGAGAGGGCGCCATCGTCAACCGCGGTCACGGCCGCCGCCAGGCGGGTGACGGCCGCCGTCAGGTCCGGAAGGTCGCGCGGATTGGCCTTGGCCGCCCGCGCCCACTCCGCCGGGCCGTTGTAGGCGTCGACATAGCCGTCTTCCTTCTCGCCGATCGCGAGGGTGAGCCGGACATACTGCTCCGCCAGGGGATCAAGCGGCGACGCCGCCCTTGCCGGGAGGGCGGTGAACATCAAACACACCGCCAGGGCGGCCAGGACGAGACGGGTCAAGCGAGAAACTCCCTTCGCGCCTCCACGGCCAGGCTGGGAAAGTCGCTGAACAGGCCATCGACGCCCGCCTCATAAAGCGCCCTGAACATGGCCGCCACATCCCCGTGCAGCCGGGGTCGGTCGGGTCGGATGGCAAGGCCGCGCTGCAGCGTCGTCGGCAGGAAGTAGTTCTCGGCCCGCACCGTCCAGGGGTGGACCTGCAGACCCACGGCGTGGGCGTCGGCCACCAGCGCTGTGGGCGCCAAAAGGCTCAGGCCGTCCGTGGGGACCACCAGCGACTTGTCGGGGCCCACGCCGTCGGCGTAGGCCGCGACGGCCCTCAGCCCCTCCGCTGAGGTCATATCGGCATAGGTCAGGCCCGGAGTGTCCGCCGGAGCGCCCTCCGAATCGATCAGCTGGATCAGCCGGGCGGCGGTTTTGGCGCGGATGGTCTTCAGCGCGCCGACCTCGAAACACTGGACGAAGACCGGAGCGTCACGGGAATCCAGCCCAGCCGCCTTGAGCGCCGCCGCCATCCGGTCCTCGAACGGCAGGCCGACCGAGGCGAAATGGGTGGGGTGTTTCATCTCCGGATAGACGCCGACCTTGCCGGCCCGGGCGATAGCGACGACCTCCTCGAAGGTGGGGATGGTTTCCTGACCGTCGAATTTCGTATTGCCGGGCCGCAGCTGCGGCAGCCGCTCGCGGCAGCGCAGGGTCTTGACCTCGGCCAGGGTGAAGTCCTCGGTGAACCAGCCGGTGACCGGGGATCCGTCGATGACCTTGGTGGTCTTGCGGGCCGCGAACTCGGGGCGGGACCCAACATCGGTGGTGCCGCCAATCTCGTTTTCGTGCCGGGCCACCAGATGACCGTCCCGGGTGATCACCAGATCCGGCTCGATGAAGTCGGCGCCCTGTTCAATGGCCAGCCGATAGGCCATCGGCGTGTGCTCGGGCCGCTCGCCGCTGGCGCCGCGATGGCCGATGACGATGGGTCGGGTCTTGCGGGCGAAGGCGGGGCTGGCGGCCATGGCGAGGCTCGCGACGGTGAGGGTGCGACGGGTCAGGGTCATGGGAACGGACGCTACAGCCATCTTCGGGTGGTTGGGAGGCCCGTATTTGGCCACCGCCCACAGAACAGCGATACTCGACCGCCAACCGGAGGATCCGCCATGCTCATTCTGCGCATCATCGCCGTCATCCAGGCCCTGTCGCTGATCATCGGCGAAACCTACCGCAGCTGGGGCGCGGGCCGGCACTGGCTGTTCGTGGTCGATGACTACTGGATCAGCGCGCTGCTGCTGGCGGGAGCGTTTCTGGTCCGCAGGGACGGGGTCAGCACCCGCGCCCTGTTCGCCGCCGGCTGGGGCGCGAACGCCGGCATGCTCTACGGCAGCTTCTTCGGCAAACTGATCGACCCGGCGTCGACCAATGCCGGAAATTTCGGCGTCGGGTTGCTGACGTTTCTCATCGGCCTCGCCTTCACGGCCTCGGTGCTGGGCATGATCGCCAGCATCCTGCTGCCGGTGACGTCCGCCCGGGCCGAATGACGATCTGGAGGGTCCGCGCCGCCCTGAGCCGGCGGCGGCCCTAGCCCGCGGCGCGGAGCTTTTCGAGCACCACCGGGTGGAGTTCGAGATTGGCCGCCAGGATGCCCTCGTCGCCCAGCTTGTAATCGCCGCCGTCGAGGTTGCTGACCTTGCCGCCGGACTCGGTGATCAGCAGCAGGCCCGCCGCCACGTCCCAGGGCTGCAGCCCGCGCTCCCAGAAGGCGTCCAGGCGGCCGCCGGCCACCCAGGCCAGGTCCAGGGCCGCGGCGCCGAACCGGCGCACGCCGGCGACCCGCTGGCTGATCTGATGCAGTTCCTTGAGGAACTGGCCGTGGCCCGGCTTGCCGATGAACGGCACGCCGGTGCCCAGAACGGCTTCGTCCAGCTTCTGGCGCGCGGCGACGCGCAGGCGCTTCTCGTTGCCAAGGAAGGCGCCCTTGCCCTTTTCCGCCCAGTAGGTGTCGTGGGTGATCGGGTTGTAGGTCACCGCCGCCACGATCACGCCTTCGCGCTCGAGCGCGATATTGACCGCGAAGTGCGGGATGGCGTGCAGGAAATTGGTGGTGCCGTCGAGCGGATCGACGATCCAGCGGTGCGACTTGTCGGTGCCCTCGATCAGGCCCCGCTCCTCGCCCAGGAAGCTGTAACCCGGACGGGCCTTTTCCAGAGCCTCGAACAGGGTCTGTTCGGCCTTGTGGTCGGCGGCGCTGACGAAATCGCCGGGTCCCTTCTTGGAGACCTGCAGTTCGCCGATTTCGCCGAAGTCGCGGGCCAGGCCTTTGGCCGCCTTGCGGGCGGCGTCCATCATGACCGTCAGGAGGGCTGAGGGCGTGGCCACGTCAGTCGGCGCGACGAAGGTATTCGCCGGTCTCGGTCGAAACCAGCACCCGCTCGCCCGCTTCCATATAGGGCGGGATCAGGATGCGCATGCCGTTGTCGGCCTTGGCCGGCTTGTACGAAGACGAGGCGGTCTGGCCATTCACCACGCCGTCAGCCTCGACGATCGTCAGCACGACCTGCTCGGGCAGGGAGATGCCGATCGGGCGCTCCTCGTGGAACTCCACGGTGACGGTCATGCCATCCTGCAGGAACCGCACCTGGTCTTCGCCGACGAAGTCCTGGTGCAGGCTGATCTGCTCGTAGTTTTCCTTGTCCATGAACACCAGCATGTCGCCCTCGGCGTACAGGTAGGTGTTGTCGCGCTGCTCAAGCGTCACCCGCTCGACCTTGTCGTCGGAGCGGAAACGTTCGTTGAGCTTGCGACCGTCGATGAGGTTCTTCATCTCGACCTGAGCGAAGGCTCCGCCCTTGCCTGGCTTGACGTGGGACGCCTTCACACAGACCCAGAGGCCGTTGTCGTGCTGGAGCACCATGCCGGGTTTGATGGTGTTGCCGTTGATCTTGGACATTGGGTTTGGTCGCCGGAGAAGGGGCTGTAAACAGGGCGCGGAAACTAGCGATGGCGCCGTCGGATAGCAAGGCGGGGCGCGTTCAGCGCGCCTTGAGGCCCTCGGCGATCGCCGCGTTGAGCGCCCTGACCGCCGCCGCCGGCCCGCCCGGGTGCGCCCAGACGCCGGCGCTGACAGCGATGAAATCAGCGCCCGCCGTCGCCAGCCCCTCGGCGTTGTCGGCCGTAATCCCGCCGATGGCCACGCAGGGCACGGACATGGTCTCCTGCCAGATAGTCAGGATCTCTGGCTCGGCGCGGGTCGGCGCGTCCTTGGTCGTTGTCGGGAAGAAGGCGCCGAACGCGACATAGTCGGCGCCCGCCTCCGCCGCCTCCATGGCGAGGTGGCGGCTGTCGTGGCAGGTGACCCCGACCATCCGGTCAGGCCCCACGATCCGGCGCGCCTCGGCGCAGCTCATGTCGTCCTGACCGACATGAACGCCGTCGCAGCCCAGCTTCGCCGCCAGTTCGGGACGGTCGTTGAGGATCACCGCCACGTCGCGGGCATGGGCGATGGGCGTCAGGACATCGACGGCGGCGGCGATGACCTCGTCGGGCGCGTCCTTGAGGCGGATCTGCAGGGCGGCGACATCGCCGGCGTCGAGGGCGGCGGCCAGGGTCGCGCCGAAGACGGCAAGGTCGTCGATGCTCGGCGGGGTGATCAGATAGAGGCGGCAGGGGTCGGTCATCGCCCGTCTCTACACGAGCAGGGCCTTGAGGGCATAGGCCACCGCCGCGACACCAACGGCCGAAACCACGGCGATGCCGACAAACCAGCCGAGACCTTCGGCCAGCTTTGGCCGGGGGTCGTCCTTTCCTGGCGGCGGCTTAATGGTAACCGGCATCGCCGCTGACCTTTCCGCGGAACAGCCAGTAGACCCAAACGGTGTAGCCCAGGATCAGCGGCAGCAGCACGGCGATCCCGACCAGCATCAGCCCCAGGGCGTTGTCGGCGTTGGCCGCCGCCCGGAAATCGATGTCATAGGGCACGATGGTCGGGAAGAAGCCAACGGCCAGCCCCAGATAGCCGGACAGGAAGACCAGGGCCGCGCCCGCGAACGGCATGCCGTGCGATCCGCGACGGAGGCCCGAGACGATGAAGGCCAGACCCGCGGCGCCGAGGATGGGAATCGGAACCCACGGCAGCACCTGCCAGGTGAAGGCCCCGTCGATGAAGCCCCACTGGGCCGCGACGCGCGGATGCACGATCAGGGTCGCGACGCTGACGGCCGCCAGCAGGGCGGCCGTCGCTCCGGCGGTGATCCAGGTCCAGCGGCGGGCGTCGCCATGCAGCTCGTCGCGAGTCTTCCAGACCAGCCAGCCGGCGCCCAGCAGGGCGTAGCCGGCGACCAGGCCGGCCGCGATCAGCAGGCTGTAGGGCGTAAGCCAGTCGAACGGGCCGCCGGCGAACCGGCCGTCGCGAACCGTGATCCCCTGAATGAAGCCGCCCAGCACCAGGCCCTGGGCGATGGTCGCCGCCAGGGAGCCGCCGGCGAAAGCCGCCGTCCAGAACGCCTTGCCATGCTTGCGGCCATGCAGCCGGAACTCGAACGCCACGCCGCGCAGGATCAGGGCCAGCAACATCAGGATCAGGGGCAGGTAAAGGGCCGGGGCCAGCACCGAATAGGCCAGCGGGAAGGCCGCGAACAGGCCGCCGCCGCCCAGCACCAGCCAGGTCTCGTTGCCATCCCAGACCGGCGCGATCGACTCCATCATCGTGTCCCGGTCCTTCGGGGACCGCGCGAAGGGGAAGAGGATGCCGACGCCCAGGTCAAACCCGTCGAGCAGGACATAAAGCAGAACGGCGGTGGCGATCAGGGCCGCCCAGATGAGGGGAAGGTCCAGGGTCATCTCAGGCCTCCGGTTCCGGTGGGGCGGCGGCCAGGGGCGTGCCGGGCGCACGCCCCCCGGCCGACGGGGCCGGTTCGACGTCCAGCGACGGCCCGCGGTTGACGATCCGCAGGATGTAAACGGCGCCGGCGCTGAACACGATGGCGTAGATGATCATGAATCCGAGCAGCGAGACCGACACCTGACCGGCGCCCACGGGCGAAGCCGAGTCGGCCGTTCTCAGCACGCCGTAGATGGTCCAGGGCTGGCGGCCGACCTCGGCGACGACCCAACCGGCGATGACGGCGACGAAGCCCGCCGGACCCATGGCCACGGCGGCGCGCAAAAACCAGGTGGACCGTTCGAGGCGCCGCCGGATGACCAGCCAAACGCCCCAAACGCCCAGACCGATCATGGCCAGGCCCAGCCCGACCATGATCCGGAACGACCAGTAGACCAGTCCGACCACGGGCCAGTCGGCGCGGGGAAAGGCGTCCAGTCCCTGCAGAACGGTCGTCCCGGGCACGCCCTGGATCAGATTGCCCACGTGGGGGATTTCGATCTCGAGATGGGTCTTTCCGGCCTTGCGGTCCGGTATGCCCACCAGGCTTTGTGGTTGGTCGGCGCGGGTCTCCCAGTAGGCCTCGACCGCCGCCAGTTTGAGCGGCTGATGCAGGCGGACCATCTCGCCGGACAGATGACCGGCCACCAGCTGCAGCGGCGCGACGATGGCGAACATGCCGATGGCCATGCGCAGGGCCATCCCCGACTCGGGCTGGGTGCGGTCCCGCAGCAGGCTCCAGGCGCTGGCGGCGCCGACTGCCAGAGCCGTGGTCAGAAAGGCCGCCAGCGTCATGTGGATAAAACGCGAGGGGAAGGTCGGCGAGAAGATCACCGTCAGCCAGTCGGTGGCCCTCAGGCTGCCGTCGGCCAGGACGGCATAGCCGACCGGATGCTGCATCCAGCTGTTGGCCGAAATGATCCAGAAGGCCGACACGAGGGTGCCGATCGCCACGAGCAGGGTGGCCAGAAAGTGCAGCCGCGGCCCCACCTTGCGCCAGCCGAACAGCATGACGCCCAGAAAGCTGGCTTCGAGGAAGAAGGCGGTCAGCACTTCGAAGGCCAGCAGCGGTCCGATGACCGGCGAGGCCGCCCTGGAAAACTCCGCCCAGTTGGTGCCCAGCTCATAGCTCATCACCACGCCGGACACGACGCCCATGCCGAAGCTGAGGGCGAAAATCTTGACCCAGAACATGTAGAGATTGCGGAAGACGTCGCGGCCGGTGCTCAGCCAGAGACCTTCGAGCACAGCCAGAAAGCTGGCCAGGCCGATCGTGAAACTCGGGAAAATGATGTGGAAGGCGATCGTGAAGGCGAACTGCAGCCTCGCCAGGAGTATCGCGTCAAAGTCCATTACTCTGCCTCTCGCGCGGCCCGCGACTGACACAACGCCCTCAATCGGCGCGACGCAACGTCAGACTCAGCGGCATCCCGTCGCAGGCTGGCGCGGACTAGATGCAAATGAGTTGCAACGGCGCTGACGAATTGTTAAATGCGTCTCGTTATCAAGTTGGGAACCGCCAACCGTGTACGTCTGCAACTGCAATGGCATCAGGGAACGTCAGGTCCGCGCCGCCATCGAGGCTGGCGCCACCCGCCCCGCTGAGGTGTTTCAGGCCCATGGCTGCAAGGTGCGCTGCGCACGTTGCGTCTGCGAAATGCGCGAGATGATCGACCAGTCCCGGGAAGCCTTCCGCTACGCGGCCGAGTAAATCTCTCGACCCGCCGCGCGCACCCTCACTAGGATGGCGAAAGCGGCGGATCGGGGAGCGGAGCCAGTGCAACACCAGATGAACCCCGGCGATCTTCTCGACCGGCGGGGCTGGCTCGCGGAGGCCGGTTTCGCCACGGCCGAGATCCGACATTATCGCCGTCGAGCCATCAAGGCCCATCCCCTGCGGACCAAGGAATGGGACTATTACGCGATCCTGAACCAGGACGTCGGCCTGTGCCTGACTGTGGCCGACAACGACTATCTCGGCGTGCTGGCCGTACACTGGCTGGACTTTCGCCAGGCCACGGCGCTTCAGGGCGGCGTCCTGCTGCCGTTCCCCATGGGGCGGATGGGCCTGCCCGAGAGCGCTGACGCCGGCGACATCGTCCAGACCCACCGGCAGCTGTCGATGGCCTTCCGGCATGAACCCGGCGGCCGGCATCTGACGGTCGACTTCCCCGGCTTCGCCGACGGGAAGGGCTTGAAGGGCGAAATCCGGCTGGCCCAGCCGCCCATGGACCGGATGGTGATCGCCACGCCCTTTCCCGGCGCGCCGAACGCCTTCTACTACAACCAGAAGATCAACTGCCTGCCGGCCTCGGGTGAGGTCGTGATCGGCGGCCAGACCCATGTCTTTGACCCGGGTTCAGCCTTCGGCGTGCTCGATTGGGGTCGAGGCGTCTGGACCTATGACAACACCTGGTACTGGGGCTCCGCCTCTGGTCTGGTCGGGGGCCGCCCGTTCGGCTTCAACATCGGGCACGGCTTTGGCGACACCACGGCGGCGACCGAGAACATGGTCTTCGTCGACGGCCGCGCCCACAAACTGGATCAGGTGACCGTCCACCTGCCGGATGGGACTTTTGACGGGGCGCCCTGGCGGTTCACCAGCAACAACGGCCGGTTCGAAATGACCTTCGAGCCGATCATCGACCGCGCCAGCGACAGCGGCCTGCTGGGTCTGATCCGGTCGTCCCAGCATCAGGTGTTCGGGCGCTTCACCGGGTCGGTCGTCCTCGACGACGGGACGCGCCTGGCCGTGGAAAATCTGCTGGGTTTCGCCGAGAAGGTCGCCAACCGCTGGTGAGCCGGCGCGCCTCGCCGTATCTGGGTTGCGGCTCTTCCAAGGGAGGTTCAGGGTCGCCTCGACTCGAAACGGAAGGAGCGCGCCATGAAAGGCGACACGGCCATCATCAAGTTGCTGAACAGCGTGCTCACCAATGAGCTGACCGCGGTCAATCAGTACTTCCTGCATGCCCGGATGTACCAGGACTGGGGTTTCGCCCGGCTGGGCAAGATCACCTATGATGAATCCATCGGCGAGATGAAGCACGCCGATCTGCTGATCAAACGCATCCTGTTTCTGGAAGGCCTGCCCAATCTGCAGGACCTGGGAAAACTCAAGATCGGCGAGACCGTCCCGGAATGTATGACAGCGGATCTGGCGGTCGAGACCGGCGGCCGGACAACCCTGGTGGCCGGCGTCGAACATTGCGAGGCGGCCAGGGATTTTGTCAGCCGCGAACTGCTCAAACAGATTCTCGAAGACACCGAGGCGCATATCGATTTCCTCGAGACCCAGCTGTCGCTGGTGACGTCGCTCGGCGAGAAAAACTACCTGCAGAGCGCCCTGGGTGAACTGACCGGCGACGGCCACTAGCCCCTTTCGGACCGACGCCGCGCCGTGCCGCCAGACTTTTCCCTGCTGATCCCGTTCGTGGTCGCCGTCCTGCTGGTTGAGCTGACCCCGGGGCCGAACATGGGCTATCTGGTCGTGGTCTCCACCCGGTTTGGCCGCGTCGCGGGACTGGCGACCGTTGTCGGCGTCACCGCTGGCCTGACGGTCTACCTGCTGGCCGCCGTGTTCGGCCTCGGCGAGGTCCTGCTGCGCGTCGGCTGGCTCTACGGCCTGCTGCGCTGGGCGGGCGTGGCCTATCTGCTATGGCTGGCCTGGGACACCTGGCGCGACGACGGCCTGGACGCCGAGGGCCGCAATGAGCCGCCGCCGTCCCGAGCGCGGCTCATGGGGCGAGGGTTCCTGGCCAATGTGCTGAACCCCAAAGCCGCCGTCTTCTACGTCGCCCTGCTGCCCGGCTTCACCGATCCACATCGCGTCTTCGCGCCCCAGGCCCTCGGGCTGGGGCTGATCCACATCGCCATCAGCGTCGTCATCCACCTGACCCTGGTCCTGGCCGCCGCGCGCGCCGCGCCGCTGGTGACGGCCGACCATCCCGACGGCCGCAAGGCGATCCGGGCCGCTTTTGCTCTGGCCCTGGCCGCGATCGCCGTCTGGCTGGCCTGGAGCACGCGGCGAGGCTGATCGTCCGGGCGGTCGCCGAAAAATCGTGATGAGCGCCCCTCTTGCCCCGGCTCTCCCAACGGGATCAAACTGACGACAGGCTGTCGGGGAGATTGCTGTGCGGAAACTCGGACTTGCGGTCGCATTGGGCGCTTCAACCCTGCTCGCGGGCAGCTGCGCGACATTGAGTGAAGACCAGTGCCTGACCGGCGACTGGGGCGGGATCGGTTATTCGGACGGCGCCGCCGGCTATACCGTCGACCGGCTGGGCGCACACCGCCAGGCCTGCGCCAAACACGGCGTGGTCCCCAACGAAGCCAGCTACATGACCGGCCGCGCCCGCGGCCTGACCATCTATTGCACGCCGCCGTCCGGTTTCCGGGCCGGGCGCAACGGCAACACCTACGGCGGGGTCTGCCCGACGTCGCTGGAACGGCCGTTCCTGGCCGCCTACGGCGACGGCCGCATGGTTTATGACGTCCAGCAGCGGATCAACCGGGCCCGGTCGGAGATCAGCACCGCTGAACAGACCGCCGATTCCGTCGACCGGCAGATGCGCGAAGCCGAAGAGCAGCTCAAGTCGCCGACGCTGACCAACGATGAGAAGCGCGCCATCCGCGAGCGGCTCAAGCGGCTGCGCGACGAGCGCTACAGCGCCGACGAAGACCGCCGTCAGGCGCTCTACGCCCGGGACCAGGCCGACCGCGACCTCGACCAGCTGCGCGGCCGCTTCAGCCGCACCTATGGCGGCTGGTAGACCCTATTCGGCGGCGGCGCGGCCGGCGCCGATCCGCGGGTCCATTTCCCCGGTCAGATAGCGTTTGGCCATGTCGGCGGTGCTGATCGGCTTGATCTTGCCGGCCCAGCCGGCGGCGCCGAACTGTTCGAAACGCTGCTGACAGACCTTGCGCATGGCCTCCTTGGCCGGCTTGAGATAGGCGCGCGGGTCGAACTCGCCCTTCTTTTCCATCAGCACTTTGCGGATGGCGCCGGTCATGGCCATGCGGTTGTCGGTGTCGACGTTGATCTTGCGCACGCCGAGCTTGATGCCGCGCTGGATCTCCTCGACCGGCACGCCCCAGGTCTGGGGCATCTCGCCGCCGAACTCGTTGATGATGTCCTGCAGATCCTGCGGCACCGAGCTGGAGCCGTGCATCACCAGATGGGTGTTGGGCAGGCGCTCATGGACCGCGGCGATGACGTTCATGGCCAGGATGTCGCCGTCGGGCTTGCGGGTGAACTTGTAGGCACCGTGGCTGGTGCCCATGGCGATGGCCAGGGCGTCGACACGGGTTTCGCGCACGAAATCCACGGCTTGGTCAGGATCGGTCAGCAGGGCTGAATGTTCGAGCTTGCCCTCGAAGCCGTGGCCGTCCTCGGCCTCGCCCATGCCGGTTTCCAGAGAGCCGAGCACGCCGATCTCGCCCTCGACCGAGACGCCGCAGCTGTGGGCCATCTCGACCACCCGGCGCGTCACGTTGACGTTGTAGTCGAAGTCGGCCGGGGTCTTGGCGTCCTCCATCAGCGAGCCGTCCATCATCACGCTGGTGAAGCCGTGCTGGATGGCCGTGGCGCAGGTCGCCGGGCCGTTGCCGTGGTCCTGGTGCATGCAGACGGGGATGTAGGGATAGATCTCGACCAGGGCGTCGATCAGCCGGGCCAGCATGATGTCGTTGGCGTAGTTGCGGGCGCCGCGGCTGGCCTGGATGATGACCGGCGCGTCGACGGCCTGCGCCGCTTCCATGATCGCCAGGCCCTGTTCCATGTTGTTGATGTTGAAGGCGGGCACGGCGTAGTCGTGGTCGGCGGCGTGGTCGAGAAGCTGTCGAAGGGTAATACGGGCCATTCAGGCGGACTCTCTTGCGCTTTGTTCTGATTTTCCGAAGGTCTTAGCATCGGAGCGCGCGCAGGTCAGCCCGAACCGTGCCGTCAGGACCGGTGGCGGTTCACGATCAGCCCGATCACGAAGACATACGCAATCAGGCCGGCCAGCACGATGGCGGTAACCGCGTCGCTGCTCATTCTTCGCCTCCTTCGATCGTCAGGAACAACCACCCTGCAAGTCGGATCGAGGTCATTGTAGTGGCAATAAAGAGCCAGAACCAGAAGCCGAACGCCGGGGTCGGCGGATCAATCAGTTTGGCGAGGCAGAATCCGGCGGCGGCGATCATGGCCAGCCCGGCCGCGATTCTCAGCTGGTTTCGGCCACGCTTGGTTGATGCCTGCGCCTCACGAAAAGTGACCGCGGCAACCGCAGCCTTCGCTAAGGACGAAAGACAACCTTCAGGCTTCATCCTGCATGAATGCCCGTATTACGCGCTTTGCGCAATCGCTAAACCTCGAGGGCGGCCACACCCGGCAGCGTCTTGCCTTCCATCCATTCGAGGAAGGCCCCGCCGGCGGTGGAGACGAAGGTCATGTCATCGACCACCCCGGCGTGGTTCAGCGCCGACACCGTGTCGCCGCCGCCGGCCACGGCCACCAGCTGGCCGGTCTTCACCCGCCCGGCCGCATGCTTCGCCGCGGCCACGGTGGCGGCGTCGAACGGCGGCACCTCGAACACGCCAAGCGGGCCGTTCCAGATCAGGGTCTTGCTGGCGTCCATGGCCGCGATCAGGCGCTTCACCGTCTCGGGGCCGGCGTCGAGGATCAGGTCGCCGGCCTTCACGTCATCGAGCCCACAGGTGCGCGTCGCCGTCCCCGGCTTGACCTCGCGGGCCACGACCACGTCGACGGGCAGCAGCAGTTCGCAGCCGGCGGTCTTGGCCGAGGCCATGATCGCGCGGGCGGTGTCGCCCAGGTCGTGTTCGCAGAGGGAGCCGCCGACGTCGTGGCCCTGGGCGGCCAGGAAGGTGTTGGCCATGCCGCCGCCGATGGCCAGGCGATCCAGCTTGCGGACCAGATTGTTGAGCAGGTCGAGCTTGGTCGAGACCTTGGCCCCGCCGACGATGCCCAGCACCGGCTTCTGCGGATTGCCCAGCGCCGCGTCGAGCATGTCCAGCTCCCGCCGCATGGCCAGGCCCGGATAGGACGGCAGCAGCCGGGCCAGGCCTTCGGTCGAGGCGTGGGCCCGGTGGGCGGCGCTGAAGGCGTCGTTGACATAGAGGTCGCCGAAGGCGGCCAGCTCGCTGACGAAGGCCGGGTCGTTGGTTTCCTCGCCGGGATGGAAGCGCAGGTTTTCCAGCAGCGCCATCTGGCCGTTTTCGAGAGAAGCGACCGTCCGGTAGGCGTCCGCGCCGATACAGTCCTCGCCGAACAGCACCGGCTCGCCGAGCAGGGCTGACAGCGGTCCCGCCACCGGGCCCAGGCTCATCGCGGGAACGCGCTGGCCCTTGGGCCGGTCGAAATGGGCCAGCAGGATGACCTTCGCCCCCCGGCTGCTGAGATACCGGATCGTCGGCAGGGCCGAGCGCAGGCGGGTGTCATCGGTGATCACGCCCCCCTCCATCGGCACATTGAAGTCCACGCGCACCAGCGCGCGCTTGCCGGCGAGGTCAGCGGTGTCGAGGGAGCGGAAGGTCATTCGGGTCTCGCATTGTGCGTCCTTCGACACGGCCCTTCGGGCCTGCTCAGGATGACGTGCAGGGGTAGCGC
Source organism: Caulobacter sp. (assembly GCA_030680355.1). Classification (GTDB taxonomy): domain Bacteria; phylum Pseudomonadota; class Alphaproteobacteria; order Caulobacterales; family Caulobacteraceae; genus Caulobacter. Next base: position 126,876 of record JAUXVF010000025.1, on the reverse strand, counting down.
TGAAAACTCTACGTCATGGTGAGCAGCGCTCGAAGAGCGCGTGTCGAACCACGCAAGATCCTTACAGGAACTTCGCCATCACCAGGGCCGTGTCGCTCATCCGCGTCGCAAAGCCCCATTCGTTGTCGTACCAGGTCAGCACCCGGGCCAGCTTGCCGTCGACGACCTGCGTCTGCGGCAGGGCGGCGGTCGAGCTGGCGGCGACGTGGTTGAGGTCGATCGAGACCAGCGGCTCGGTCGTCGTGGCCAGCACGCCGCTCATCGGGCCGGCGGCGGCGGCCAGCAGGGCCTTGTTGATCTCTTCGACGGTGACTTCACGCCCGGCCACGACCTTGAGGTCGACGCAGGAGACGTTGGGCGTCGGCACTCGGATCGAGGAGCCGTCCAGCTTGCCCTTGAGGGCCGGCAGCACCAGGCCCAGCGCCTTGGCGGCGCCGGTCGAGGTCGGGATCATGCTGAGGCCCGCCGCGCGGCCGCGGTAGGGGTCCTTGTGCATGGTATCCAGCGTCGGCTGGTCGCCGGTGTAGGCGTGGATGGTGGTCATGTAGCCGCGCTCGATGCCGAACAGGTCGTGCAGCACCTTGGCCACGGGCGCCAGGGCGTTGGTCGTGCAGCTGCCGTTGGAGACGACGATGTCGTCGGCGGTCAGGGTGTCGTGGTTGACCTTGTAGACGATGGTCTTGTCGGCGCCGTCAGCGGGGGCGCTGACCAGCACGCGTTTGGCGCCGGCGGCCAGGTGGGCGCTGGCCTTCTCCTTCGAGGTGAAGATGCCGGTGCATTCGAAGGCGATGTCGACGTTCAGGGCCTTGTGCGGCAGGTTGGCCGGGTCGCGCTCGGCGGTGACCTTGATCTTGCCGCGGCCGATGTCGATCCAGTCCTCGCCGGTCGTCACCGTGCCGGGGAAGCGGCCGTGGACGCTGTCGTAGCGCAGCAGGTGGGCGTTGGTTTCCACCGGGCCCAGGTCGTTGATGGCCACGACCTCGATGTCCGTGCGGCCATGCTCGGCGATGGAGCGCAGAACGAGGCGGCCGATCCGGCCAAATCCGTTAATGGCGACACGAACAGTCATGGGTGGAGCGCTCCGGGCGAGGTGTGGATGAATTGTGCGCGGGTTTTGCGGTCAGGGGGCCGCGAGTCAACCCCGGGGCCGATTGGACGGGGGTCACATCGGGTGAGGATTTGTGACCGGCGCCGCGTCGGGACGGGCCGCTACCGGCAGGCGGCCGGGTCGGCGTTGCAGGCGGCGCGGCGCCAGACGTCGACCAGGGCCGGGTCCGGCGGGGTGAAGGTGACGTAGACGTAGCCGGTGCCGCTGTGGAACCGGACGATGAACGGGCCCTGGTAGTTCAGCCAGTCGCCATAGCCGCCCATGCGGTAGGGCAGGCTTTCGGGCAGGTCTTCGGGGCGGGGCAGGATGATGCTGTGTTCGATGACCATCGGCGGGCCGTTGGCGGTGATCTGCAACAGACCCTGTCGCCAGCAGAGGGCCTTGCTCTCACAGCGGTCCATGACGATGACCGCGCCATCTTCCGTCGGCGCCGGACGTTTGGCTTTGCCGGTGTAATCGCGCCGGCAGCCGCCCGCCCCCGCGTCGGCGGTGATGACCGCGTCGAGATAAACCGGCCGGCCGTCGTTATCCTCGGCGAAGGTCATCAGGTCCTGGATGGCCGCCACCTCCTGCGCGGTCACCGGGGCGTCGCCACCCCAGCAGCCGAGCCGCAGGGCGTGGGCCGGCAACGGCGTGGGCTCGGCCGCCATCGCCGGCGCCAGCGGCGCGGCCAGGGCGATCGCCAGCAGGGCGGCGAGGCAGGCGTTGGTGATCCGGCTCATGGTCAGTCCCCCTGACAGCCAGACTGCCAAGTCGGGAGACGAAAGGAAACCCGCGAGGTCTCGCGGGACCGGCGCCGCCGGCGTTAGAGTTTCGCCCTGGCGGCGGCGGCCACGGCCTCGGCGGTGATGCCGAATTCCTTGTACAGCCGGTCGGCCGGGGCGCTGGCGCCAAAGCCGGTCATGCCGACGAAGACGCCGTCCTCGCCGATGAACCGCTCCCAGCCGAACTTGACCGCCGCCTCGACGGCCACCCGCACGGGGGCCTTGCCGATGGTGGCGGCGCGGTAGGCCGGCGTCTGTTGCTCGAACAGCTCCCAGCAGGGGGTCGAAACCACCCGGGTCGGCACGCCCTGCGCCTGCAGCAGGTCGCGGGCGGCCAGGGCGATGGGCGCCTCCGAGCCCGAGGCGAAGATCGTAACCCGGGCCTCGCCCTCGGCGGCGGCGGCTTCATAGGCGCCCCTGGCCGACAGATTGCCGCCCTGGGTTCGCACGATGCCGGTCTTCTGGCGCGACAGGGCCATCACCGACGGCGTGGTCTTCGACTCCAGCGCCAGACGCCAGCATTCGGCCGCCTCGACCGCGTCGGCCGGGCGGAAGACCAGCAGGTTGGGCATGGCCCGCAAGGACGCCAGGTGCTCGACCGGCTGGTGGGTGGGGCCGTCCTCGCCCACACCGATGGAGTCATGGGTCATCACATGGATGACCCGCACGCCCATCAGCGCGCCCAGACGGATGGCCGGGCGGCTGTAGTCGGAAAACACCATGAAGGCCCCGCTGTAGGGGATCACGCCGCCATGCAGGGCCATGCCGTTCATCGCCGCCGCCATGCCGTGCTCGCGCACGCCGTAGTGGACGTAGCGGCCGGCGTAGTCGGGCAGATCGTAGGCGACCATGCCCTTGACGAAGGTGTTGTTGGAGCCGGTCAGATCGGCCGAGCCGCCGATCATCTCGGGGATGGCCGGGGTCAGGGCGGCCAGGGCGGCGCCGGAATGGACGCGGGTGGCGTTGACCACCGGCTCGGCCAGCAGTTTGGCGATATGGGCGTCGAGGGCCTCGAAGGCCCCGGCCGGCAGGTCGCCCTTCATGGCGCGGGTGAAGTCGGCGGCGCGGGCGTCGGCCTTGAGCCGGGCTTCCCATTTGCGGCGGGGCGAGGCGCCCTTGCGGCCGGCCTTGCGCCAGGCGGCGGTGACATCCTCGGGCATCTCGAACGGCGGCAGGGTCCAGCCCATGGCCTCGCGGGCGGCGACGCCTTCCGCGTCGAACAGGGAATAGCCGTGGCCGTGGACGTCGCCTTCCTTGGGGCCGGCGCCCTTCGATATCTTGGTGCGGCAGGCGATCATGGTCGGGACCGACTGTTTCGTCGCCCAGCGCATGGCCGCGGCGATCTTGCCGTGGTCGTGACCATCGACCGCCTTGACCGCCCAGCCGGCGGCCTTGAAGCGGGCGATCTGATCGCCGGTCTCGGCGATGGTGGCGGCGCCGTCGATGGTGGTGTTGTTGTCGTCGAAGAGGACGGTCAGCTTGCCGAGCTTGAGCCGCCCGGCGAGGCTGATGGCCTCATGGCTGACGCCCTCCATCAGGCAGCCGTCGCCGGCGATGACCCAGGTGCGGTGGTCGACCAGGTCGTCCCCGTAGCGGGCGTTCATCGAACGCTCGGCCATGGCCATGCCGACAGCGGTGGCGAGGCCCTGGCCCAGCGGGCCGGTGGTGACCTCGACGCCGGGCGTGTGGCCGTACTCGGGATGGCCCGCCGTGTTGCTGCCCCACTGACGGAAGTTGCGGATCTGCTCCATGGTCACGGCCTTCGAGCCGGTCAGATGCAGCAGGCTGTAGATCAGCATCGAGGCGTGGCCGGCCGACAGCACGAAACGGTCGCGGTCGGCCCAGTCCGGCCGGCTGGCGTCATATTTGAGGAATTTCGTCCACAGCACGGTGGCCACATCGGCCAGGCCCATGGGCGCGCCCTGGTGGCCGGACTTGGCGGCATGGACAGCGTCCATGGAGAGGACGCGGATGGCGTCGGCCATCGTAACGGGGCTGACGGGCATTGCGGGCGACTCTCGGCTGGTGGCGGGGCAGGCGCGGGTTCGCACGACAGGACGATCGTTTCAACCCGCCTTCCAGTCTGCGCCCGGCGCGGTCTATACAGGGAGGGTTGATCAAGGAGCCGCCAATATGACCGGAGAGGCTGAGGGAAGCGCCCTCGACCTGGCCGTACGCCGGCTGGAGCGCGCCATGGCGATGCTCGAGAACCGGATGTCGGACAAGATGGCCCAGGCCGGCGCGGAGGTCGGCGGTCTGTTCGACCAGGACCGCGCCCGGCTGGCCGCCGAACTGGACGACGCCAGGGCCCGCGAAAAGGCCCTGGAAGAGGCCGGCGCCCAGGCGTCGGACGCTCTCGGCAAGGCCATCGCCGAGATACGCGCCGCCCTCGGGGACGACCCCGCCACCGGAACGGAAGGCTGAGCCCATGGCCCAGGTCATCGTGAAAGTGAATGGCAAGCCCTACAGCGTCGGCTGTGAGGACGGCCAGGAACGCCATCTGACCGAGATCGCCCGGCTGTTCGACGAGCAGGTCCGGCAGGTCGGCCAGGACGTCGGCCAACTCGGCGACACCCGGCTGTTCCTGATGGGCGCCCTGCTGCTGGCCGACGAGCTGGCCGACACCCGGATGCGGCTGTCCCACGCCCAGAACGAACTGGCCCGCAGCCAGACCGAGCAGTCCAAGGTCGAGATCAAGGCCGTGGCGGCGCTGGAGCACGCGGCCCGCAAGATCGAAAAACTGGCGACCGGCTAGGGGCTCATCCCCCGGCCGGCGCAAGGTTGATGATCGCCCTTTATTGTTGGTCCCCGAAGCCCTATCTAGCAAGGTGGCGGGTCTTGCTGTGGCTCTCGTCGAAGGCAACTAATCCCGGGGACCTTAATTCACCTCTAGGGAGCTGTCCCTGACAGGGTCCGTGGACCCTGACACACGGCGCCCACCTGTTCACGACAGGTCCGAGGGGATTTAAAACGCCTTCACGGTTCTTCGCGGCGCCGCCACCCATAATTGCAGACATGACCGATCCCGCTCTCGCCTCCCAGAAAGCCGCGCTCCGTATCGACGCCCGCAACCGGCGCAAGGGTCTGCTGATCGAGCATCCGGAGGCCGACTGGATGGCCGCCGATCACGCCGAGGCCATGCTGGTCGCCCTCAAGCTGACCCGGCCGGGCGTGATGGCCATCTACAAGGCCCTCGGCGCCGAAATCGATCCCCGGCCGATGGGCGACATCATGATCAAGACCGGATGGCGGCTGGCCCTGCCGTCCGTCGAGGACCCGGACGGCCCGATGGTGTTTCGCACCTGGGCGCCCGGCGAGCGGCTGGCCCACGACCTGACCGGCCTGCCCGCCCCCCTGGTCGCCGCGCCCGAGGTGCGGCCCGACATCATCATCACGCCACTGCTGGCCTTTGACCGGGCCGGCCGGCGGCTGGGCCAGGGCGGCGGCCATTATGACCGCACCTTCGACGCGCTGCGCGAGGCGGGCAAGCGCCCCCCCTTCATCGGCATGGCCTTTTCGGGTCAGGAATACGACGCCGTGCCCCATGAGCCGCACGACCAGCGGCTGGATGGGTTTCTCACCGAGGCCGGCTATATTGCCGCCCGAAAGGACGACTGAATGCGCTTTGCCTTCTTTGGCGATGTTGTCGGCCGCTCCGGCCGCGACGGCCTGGCCGACCACCTGCCCGACCTGCGCCGTCGGCTGGGGCTGGAGTTCGTCGTGGTCAACGCCGAGAACGCCGCCGCCGGCTTCGGCATCACCGAGAACACCGCCGGCGAGCTGTTCGACGCGGGCGCGGATTGCCTGACGCTGGGCAACCACAGCTGGGACCAGAAGGAGGCCCTGACCTACATCGTCCGCGAACCGCGGCTGATCCGGCCGGCCAACTATCCGATCCTGTCCGACGCGCCCGGCAAGGGCAGCCACCTGTTCCAGACCCAGAGCGGCCGCACCGTCTTCGTGATCAATCTACTGGGCCGGGTGCATATGGACGCCATGGACGACCCCTTCGCCGCCGCCGACCGCGAGCTGGACAAGGCCCCGCTGGGCCAGGTCGCCGACGCGGTGCTGGTCGACATGCACTGCGAGGCGACCAGCGAGAAGATGGCCATGGGCCACTACTGCGACGGCCGCGCCAGCCTGGTGGTGGGCACCCACACCCATGTGCCGACCGCCGACTGCCAGATCCTGACCGGCGGCACCGCCTACCAGACCGACGCCGGCGCCTGTTGCGACTACGACAGCGTCATCGGCAACCAGAAGGAAGAGCCGCTGCGCCGGTTCACCACCAAGATCAGCCAGGGCCGCTATCAGCCGGCCTCGGGCCCGGCCACGGTCTGCGGCGTGTTCGTGGAGACCGACGACCGCACCGGCCTGGCCCTGCGCGTCGAGCCGATCCGCATCGGCGGCCGGCTCAGCGAGACGGTGCCTGTGGTGGAGTTGGCGACGGCGTGAGCCTCTACCTCGTCCGCCACGGCCAGACCGAGTTCAACCTGGCCCGACGCTATCAGGGCGGGCTGGACTCGCCGCTGACGGGCCTGGGCCGGCGGCAAGCCGGACAGATGGGCGCCTTGCTGGCCACGCTGGTTCCGGCTGGAACGCCGCTGGTCTGTAGTCCGCTGGGCCGCGCCCGCCATACCGCCGAGATCATCGCCGCCGCCGCAAGCCTCGCCGCTCCGACGCTCGATTCCCGCCTGGCCGAGGTCAGTCTCGGCGTCTGGGACGGTCTGACCGACGAGGACATCGACTTCGCCTTTCCTGGCGCCCGCAACGGGACCAGTCGCTGGGACTGGCACTTCGCCTCACCCGACGGGGAGCGCTATGACGGCATGGCGGCGCGGTTGGGCGCCTGGCTGGCTGAAGCGACAGCGACGGACATGCCCCTGGTCGCGGTGTCCCATGGCGTAGCGGGCCGGGTCATTCGCGGTCTCTACGCCGGGCTGGCGAAGGATGAGGCGCTTAAACTCGACGTGCCGCAGGACGCGGTTTTCCGGCTCTCGGAGGGCCGGATCGAGCGGATCGACTGCCTGCCGCTGGAAACCGACGCCAACCAGCGCTAGAAGCCCGCAACCCTTTCCACCGACGGGACCGACACCGCATCCATGGCTGGCCATTCAAAATTCAAGAACATCATGCACCGCAAGGGGCGCGCCGACGCGGTGCGGTCCAAGCTGTTCTCCAAACTGTCCCGCGAGATCACCGTGGCCGCCAAGGCCGGCCTGCCTGATCCCAACATGAACCCGCGCCTGCGTCTGGCCGTCGCCAACGCCAAGGCCGAGTCGGTGCCGCGCGACGTCATCGAGCGGGCCATCAAACGCTCGCAGATGGGCGATCTCGCCGACTACAGCGAGATCCGCTACGAGGGCCTGGCCCCCGGTGGCGTCGGCGTCATCGTCGAGGTGCTGACCGACAACAAGAACCGCGCCGCCGCCAATGTCCGCACCATCTTCGGCAAGCTGGGCGGCAACATGGGCGCCACCGGTTCGGTGACCTTCAACTTCGACCGCATGGGCCAGATCGAGTATCCGACCGCGATCGCCACCGAAGACGCGATGATGGAAGCCGCCATTCTCGCCGGCGCCGCTGACGTCGAAGCCGATCTGGGCGAAGAGGGCTCGGGCCACACCATCTTCACCGCCTTCGAAGACCTCAACGAGGTCGCCCAGGCGCTGGAGGCCCAGTTCGGCGAGGCGGCCACCACCAAGATCGTCTGGCGGCCCAAGAGCCTGGTGCCCGTGACCGGCGACCAGGCCGGCACGGTGATGAAGCTGCTCGACGCCCTCGATGACGACGACGACGTGCAGACCGTCTATTCCAACGCCGACATCAGCGACGAGGACGCGGCGAACTACGAGGGCTAGGCGCGTCCTTCGACACGCCGCTTCGCGGCGGCTCAGGATGGCGGCCAATATTGCATGTCATGGTGAGCAGCGCCCGCAGGGCGCGTGTCGAACCACGCAGGCTGGATCAGCGGGGCGAGCCCCCTACTTCGCCGAGGCGTAATCCTTGACCAGCAGGTAAAGGAAGTCCCGCGCGTCATAGAGCGACTTGACCCGCAGCCGCTCGTTCAGCCCGTGCACGCCGCTGTTGCTGTTGTCGGAAAAGATGCCGGTCAGGCCGTAGGTCGGGATGCCGTAGCTGTTCAGATATTTGCCGTCGGTGGCCCCCGTCGACTGGAAGGGCACGATCGGCACGCCCGGCCACATCTTCGCCGCCTGGGCCCGCAGGGGCTTCATGACCATCGGCGACAGGGCCGGCGGCGGCGGGGTCAGGCGGTGGGTCTTGCCCGGCGCGATCGACACCGCCGGATCGGCCGCCAGCTCGGCCAGTTTGGCCTGCACCGCCTCATAGGACACGCCCGGGAAGATGCGACAGTTGACGTTGGCCGTGGCCCGCTGCGGCAGGGCGTTGGGCGCGTGGCCGGCATTGACCAGGGTGGCCACGCAGGTGGTGCGCAGCATGCTGTTCCAGGTGGCGTTGCGGGCCAGGACGGCCAGCGCCGCCTTGTCCGACGGATCGGCGACGATGGCCCGCATGGCCGCGCCGCTGTCGGCGTCGACCAGCGGCGCCATCGCGGTGAAATAGGCCCGCGTGGTGTCGTTGAGCTGAACGGGGAATTCGTAGGCGCTGATCCGCACCAGGGCCGCGGCCAGGTGGATGATGGCGTTGTCCTTGACCGGCCGGCTGGAATGGCCGCCCGGGTTGGTCGTCTCCAGGGTGAAGTCCTGGTAGACCTTCTCGCCGGACTGGATCGACAGCGACACCGGCTTGCCGGCGTCGTCCAGCAGACCGCCGGCGCCTTCATTGAGGGCGAATTCGGCGTCGATCAGGTCGCGGTGCTCGGTGACCAGCAGATTGGCCCCGTTCAGGGCGCCCTCGCTCTCCTCGCCGCAGGTCAGGGCCATCTTGACCGTGCGCCTGGGCCGGAAGCCCTCCTGTTTGTAGCGGATCATCGTGTCGACCCAGATCGCCGCCTGGGCTTTGTCGTCGGCGGCGCCGCGGGCGTAGAACCAGCCGTCTTCCTCGATCAGGGTGAAGGGATCGCGCGTCCAGTCCGCGCGATTGGCCTCGACCACGTCGAGATGGGCCAGCAGCAGGATGGCCCTGACCTTCGGATCGGTTCCCGGCAGGACGGCGACGAGGTTGCCCTCGCGGGGATGTCCGGGCGCGACGATCAGATGCAGATCGCTGTCGGGATAGCCGGCCGCCCGCAGCCGCGCCGCCATGGCCTCGGCCGCGGCCGTGCAACTGCCCACCGACAGGGTGGTGTTGATCTCGACCAATTCCTTGTAGGTCTCGCGGAAGGCGGCCTGGCCGGCCCGCGGCGCGGGTTGCGCGCCCGCCAGTCCGGGCAGGATCGCGGCCACGGCCGCCCCGGCCAGAATCCTGCTCAACACGCCCATGACTCGCCTCCTCCACTGACGCCGCAGTTTCACACTGTTCGCCCCGTCCGGCGCAAGGGCGCGGCAAAATCGCGCGGCGAATAACGGCGATTTGCATCCACCGCGGATCAGCGCATTGTTCCGGGTTCGGAGGATTATTGATGAACGATTTTCTGAGCACCGCCCTCGCGCCACAGTATATTCTGCCCCTGCTCGGCGCCCTGGCGGCCGGCGGCCTGATCGGCTTCGAGCGCGGCTTTCGCGGCCAGCCGGCGGGCTTCCGCACCCACAGCCTGCTGGCGGTGACCTCGGCCCTGCTGATGCTGGCCGCCAACCATCAGCTGGCCTGGGCCGGCGACACCACCCCCCACGACGTCATGCGCATCGATCCGGTCCGCATGGCCCACGGCATCCTGACCGGCGTCGGCTTCCTAGGCGGCGGCGTGATCTTCCGCGAGGGCTTCAACGTCCATGGCCTGACCACCGCCACCTCAGTCTGGACCACGTCCGGGATCGGCATCCTGTTCGGCATGGGCTTCTGGGAAGTGGCCATCACCGGCACCTTCCTGGCCCTGGTGATCCTGGCCGGTTTCCGCATCATCGACCAGCGGCTGCCGCAGCAGTCCCTGGCCGACGTCACCATCCGCTACGCCCGCGGATCGGCGCCCGGCGCCGAGGACCTGCGCGCCCGGCTCAAGGCCCTGGGGCTGCGCTCGGCCCCGCTCAGCGAGCGGCTGCTGAAAAAGGGTCAGTATATCGAGCACGGAGCCACGGTCAGCGCCCTCAACCGCACCGCCATCGACCGGCTGGCCGCCGAGCTGCGCGCCGATCACAAGGTCATCGAGTTCGAGATCGAACCCCGCAACGCGTAAGGCCTCGGGCTTCCCCGCAGGGCCGCCGAACAATGATCTCCCTTCCCCCTCGATGGGGGAAGGGTTGGGGATGGAGGTGTAGCTCCAGTGTAGCGGGAAGAGCGCGATTGGGCGCCGGCGCCATCCGGCGCCTCTCGGCCTGACATAGCGGCCACACCACCACCCAACCCTCCTCCATCGAGGAGGAGGGCTTTCCGGGGCCAACCTGGACGCCATGGTCCCGCGCCCGACTGCGGCGCATCGCGCTGCGGCGTTTGCGTCTTTGCAGTTCGTTCAGGGTTGCGCCACATTAGTGGAACACATGATGAACACGACCGCGATTCGAATTCTCGGGCTCGACCCCGGCTTGCGGCGCACCGGCTGGGGCGTGATCGCCGTCGACGGCTCGCGCCTGACCTGGATCGCCCACGGAGTCATCGCGCCGGACGACAAGGCGCCCTTTTCCGATCGGCTGCTGCACCTGTTCGACGGCGTCACGGCCGTGATCGAGGCCCACGCGCCGCATGAGGCGGCGGTCGAGGAAACCTTCGTCAACAACAACCCGCAGTCGACGCTGAAACTGGGCCACGCCCGGGCGGCGGCCATGATCGCCCCGGCCAGGGCCGGCCTCAGCGTCGCCGAGTACGCCGCCCGGGAGGTCAAGAAATGCGTGGTCGGCGCCGGCGGCGCCGACAAGGCCCAGATCGCCTTCATGATCGCCCGGCTGCTGCCGGCGGCCGGGTCGCCGACCCAGGACGCCGCCGACGCCCTCGCCGTCGCCGTCACCCACGCCAACAGCCGGCGCGCCCGCGCCCTGGGACGGGTGGCATGACCCTCCTTCGCCTAGGCTTCGGAGGGCGAGTCCTCCGCGTTGCAGCAATCCTCTTCGCGGGACTTGTCCTGCGAAGCTCCGCAAGGAGCGAAGCAGGATGATCGGGCGACTGCGCGGCCTGGTCGCCGAGATCGGCGAGGAAGAGGCCCTGATCGACGTCGGCGGCGTCGGCTATGTCGTCCGCTGCGGCGCCCGCACCCTGTCGCGGCTGCCGGCGGTCGGTGAGGAAGCCCTGGTTCATGTCGAACATCAGTGGAGCGAGGCCCAGGGACCGCGACTCTACGGCTTCCTGACCCGGGAGGAACGCGGCGCCTTCCTGCTGCTGCAGGCCATCCAGGGGGTCGGGCCCAAGGCGGCCATGGCCGTGCTCGATGTGCTGCCGCCGCCGGAACTGGCCGCCGCCGTGGCCCGCGAGGACAAGGCCCTGGTCGGCCGCGCCCAGGGCGTAGGGCCCAAACTGGCCCTGCGCATCGTCACCGAGCTGAAAGACAAGCCGATCACCGACGGACCGGTGGCCCTCGGCCACGCAAACGTCCCGGCCGGCCAGCCGCACCGGCCCTCGGCCGCCGGCGAGGCCGTCGCCGCCCTGATGGGGCTGGGCATCGCCGAACCGGTCGGCCGCCGCGCCGTCGAGCAGGCGGTGGCGAACCTCGGCGATGAGGCGGATGTCTCGGCCCTGATCAAGGCCGCGCTGAAGGAGATCGGGCGGTGACCGACGACCGCGTCATCTCCGGCCAGGCCCAGCCGTTCGAGGCCACCGACAAGGCCCTGCGGCCGCAGACCCTGGCCGAGTTCGTCGGCCAGGCGCAGACCAAGGCCAATCTGAGGGTGTTCATCGACGCCGCCCGCGCCCGCGGCGAGGCGCTCGACCATGTCCTGCTGTTCGGGCCGCCGGGACTGGGCAAGACCACCCTGGCCCAGATCGTCGCCCGCGAACTGGGCGTCGGATTTCGCGCCACCAGCGGACCGGTGCTGGCCAAGGCCGGTGACCTGGCCGCCATCCTGACCAATCTCGAGCCCAACGACGTCCTGTTTATCGACGAGATCCACCGGCTGGCGGCCAACGTCGAGGAGATCCTCTATCCGGCCATGGAGGACCATGTCCTAGACCTGATCATCGGCGAGGGCCCTTCGGCACGCTCGATCCGCATCGACCTGGCCCCATTCACCCTGGTGGCGGCGACGACCCGGGCCGGCCTGCTGGCCACGCCCCTGCGCGACCGCTTCGGCATCCCCCTGCGGCTGGAGTTCTACACTCCCCTCGAACTGCAGCAGGTGCTGCTCGGCGCGGCCCGCAAGATGGGCGCGCCGCTCAGCGAGGACGGCGCCGCCGAGATCGCCGCCCGCGCCCGCGGCACGCCCCGGGTCGCGGGGCGCCTTTTACGCCGGGTGCGTGATTTCGCCGCGGCAGATGGCGCCGAGCTGATCGACAAGGGCCACGCCGGACGCGCCCTGGCGCGGCTGGAAGTGGACGAGGCCGGGCTGGATTCCCTGGACCGCCGCTACCTGCGCGCCCTGATCGAAAACTACGGCGGCGGCCCGGCCGGGGTCGAAACCCTGGCCTACGCCATCGCCGAGGCCCGCGACGCCGTCGAAGACGTCATCGAGCCCTTCCTGATGCAGCAGGGCTTCATCCAGCGCACCCCGCGCGGCCGCATGGCCTGCGGCAAGGCCTACCTGCACCTGGGCCTGACCGAACCGCCGACGCCGAAGGGGCAGAGCGGGCTGTTCGACGAGGGGTGACGGCATGCGAGTCCCTGAATTCCTGGCGCCGCCGCCGGCAGTCCTGCAGTCTCCGCTGAGGTCCCAGGATTGCGCCGATCGGCTCCGCGCGGCCATCGACAGTGACTTCAGCCTGTTCGGCGACAACCCGGTGATCGGCGCCGTCGGAGACTCCTCCGCCAGCCTTCGCAAACGCATCCGGAACCGCAATTCCTTCCAGACGGTGATGCGCGTGAAGTTCGTGGACCGTGGGGCCGGTACGGAAATCACCTGCCGGTCCGGCATGTCCGTTTTCTCGATTCTCTTCATGGCCGTCTGGTTCGGGGGCATCGGACTCTTCGCGTTCTCGACCGTCGTCTGGGCTGTCGAGACCTCCAGCCTCGTCGCGGCGGCGGCGTTGTTGATGCCATTGGGCATGATCGCCTTTGGCGTGCTCCTGGTTCTGGCCGGCCGCCTCATGGCCCGAAATGAACACGCTGAACTTCTGGCCTTTGTCACGAAGGTGACCGGGGCCAAACGGACCGCGCTCCGGTCCCCGGAAGCCTGCAGCATCGTGAACTAGGGTCTGACGCAGGGTCGGCGGGATGACGCCGTTCGCGCAATCCCATAAGGATTGCCGATGGATCAGGACTCCCCCACCGCCGGCCGGTTCGAAGGCCGCGAGCACATCCTTCCCGTCCGCGTCTATTACGAGGACACCGACTTCACCGGCGTCGTCTATCACGCCAACTACGTCCGTTATTTCGAGCGGGGCCGAAGCGATTTCCTGCGGCTGGCGGGGGTGTCGCATACCGACCTGCTCGAGCGCGACGATCCGGCCGCCTTTGTCGTCACCCGGCTGGAGATCGACTTCAAACGGCCGGCCCGGATCGACGACGCCCTGCGGGTGATCACCACCTATGATGCGGCAAAGGGTCCCAGACTGGCGATCAGCCAACGCATCCTGTGCGGCGATACGCTAATCGCCACGGCCCAGGTGTCGGCGGCCTGCATCAGCCTTGATGGACGGCCGCGCAAACCGCCGCCGGGGCTTGTCGAGGCGCTTCGGCCCTGGTTTTGCATGGGCGACACGGTCGCGCGTTAAGCGTCACGCCATAGTTTCACCAAAGCCGCACGGATGTATTGCGGCGAACCTGTTTCTGGGATGCGAAAGCATGGACGCACAGACCATCACGGCCGACACCTTTTCCATCGTCACGCTCTGGAGCAACGCCGACTGGGTGGTGCGCCTGGTGATGATCGGCCTGGCCTTCGCCTCGCTGTGGTCCTGGGCGGTGATCATCGACAAACTGTTCCGCTTCACGGCCCTCAACGCCGAGGCCAACAAGTTCGAGGACAAGGTCGGCTCGGGCCGCCCGCTCGAGGACATCGGCCAGGAGGCGGCCGGCTCCAAACACCCGTTGCCGAAACTGCTCAACGCCGCCCTGCGTGAGTGGAAGGAGGCCCGCACCCGCGGCGCCGCCGGCGACACCCAGACCGCCCTGCTGATCCAGCGCATCGACCGGGTGCTCGACAGCCAGATCGCCCGCGAGAGCCAGAAGGTCGAGGACGGCCTGGGCAGCCTGGCCATCGTCGCCACCGCTTCGCCCTTCATCGGTCTTTTCGGGACCGTCTGGGGCATCATGCACGCCTTCCAGAACATCGCGATCGAGAAGAACACCTCGCTGGCCGTGGTCGCGCCGGCCATCGCCGAAGCCCTGTTCGCCACCGCCATCGGCCTGGCGGCGGCCATTCCGGCCTATATCGCCTACAACAAGTTCTCCACCGACGCCGGCCGGTTCGGCGCCCGACTGGAAGGCTTCGCCGACGACCTGTCGACCGCCATCCAGCGCCGGCTGGCGGAGAAGATCTGAGCCATGGCCCTCTCCTCCACCGACGCCTTCGGCGCGGTCGGCAAGCGCCGCACCCGGCGCGGACGCGGCCGGCGCGGCGCCCTTTCCGAAATCAACGTCACGCCGCTGGTCGACGTGATGCTGGTGCTGTTGATCATTTTCATGATCAGCGCCCCGCTGCTGACCAGCGGCGTGCCCATCGAGCTGCCCAAGACCGAGGCCGGCGCGATGCAGGACCAGTCCGAGCCGATCACCCTGACCATCAAGGCCGACGGCGGCCTGTTCGTGGGGGACGACGAGATCGCCTTCGCCGCCCTCAAGCCCCGGCTCGAGGCCCTGGCGCGCGGCGGCTATGACAAGCCCATCTATGTCCGCGCCGACGGCAAGGCCGCCTATGAGGTCGTGGCCCAGGTCATGGCGGCCCTGTCCACCGGCGGCTTCTCCAAGATCAACCTGATCACCGACACCGGCGGGCCGTCCTCCGGCGAGGCCAAGACCAGGACCGCGGAGTAGACGTATGGCGGACCGGGAGCGGACAGGCCTGACGCCCGCCCTCGCGGCCTCGCTCGCCCTGCATGTCGGCCTGTTCGCGGCCGTGTTCCTGGCGGGGGTCTTCTTCAAGAAGCCTTTGCTCATGGGCGGCGCCATCCCGGTGACCATCGTCAGCCAGGGGCCGCCCGCCGCGCGGATGGCCGAGCTGTCCAACGTCGAGGAAATCTCCCAGGGCGAGGAAGTCGTTCCTGAGCCGGAGCCCGAGCCCGTCGCGCCGCCTGAACCCATCCCCGAGCCGAGCAAGACCCCGCCCAAACCCGATCCGACGCCCAAGCCCAAACCCAAGCCGACCCAGAGGGCCAACCTGGATCTCGACCGACTGCTGACCGATGTCGAAAGCTCGCGGCCGCGTCCCAGCCGCGCGGCCGGCGGCGGCGGCGGACAGGCCCAGCGCGACCGGACCGTGGCGGTGGGAACCAGCGCCGGGCCGTCGGCCGGGGCGAAGGGCTACCTCCTGACCCTGGGGTCGGATCTCGGCCAGCGCTGGAACCCCAACTGTCAGGTCGAAGGCGGCGCTGACGTCAATATTCGGGTGTCATTCATCGTCTCGTCAAACGGTCGCCTTCTTTCCACCCCCGTATCTTCGGGGGACGATGCGTCCAGCTCGATCGTCAAGTCAGCCTCCGACCGCGCCGTCAGGGCCGTCCGGATGACCGAACCCTTTCCGAATTTCCCGCCGGAACTTTACGGTGAGAAGATCACTGTCAACTTCAACGCCAACCAGGTTTGCGGCAATCGCTGACCGGAGAGCCCCGATGACCCTCAAAACTGTCCTCGCCGCCCTCTTCGCCCTCTGTCTCGTGAGCGGCGTCGCCATCGCGCCATCCGCGCGCGCCGAGATCGTGATCGACGTCAACCAGGGCGAGGTCCGCCCGATGCCCATCGCCGTGCCGGCCTTCACCGGCGCCCAGCGCGGGGGCGACATGGCGGCCGTGATCACCGGCAACCTCGAACGCTCGGGCCTGTTCGCGCCGGTCAATCCGGCCGCCTTCCCCGAACGCAACCTCGACATCGGCATCCAGCCCAGTTTCGAGGGCTGGAAGGCGATCAGCGCCCAGGCCCTGATCAATGGCCAGGTCACCGTCGAGGCCGACGGCCGGCTGCGGGTCGACTTCCGGCTGTGGGACGTGTTCAGCGGCGAACAGTTGCTGGGTCTGCAGTTCACCTCGACGCCGGAAAACTGGCGGCGCGTGGCCCACAAGATCAGCGACGCCGTCTATGAGCGGCTGACCGGCGAGAAGGGCTATTTCGACACCCGCGTGGTGTTCGTGGCCGAGAGCGGGCCGCGCGGCGACCGCATCAAACGCCTGATGATCATGGACCAGGACGGCGCCAACCCCAGCTCCCTGACCGACGGCAGTTACATCGTGATGACGCCGCGCTTCTCCTCGACCAGCCAGGAGATCACCTACATGGCGCTGCGGCCGACCGGGTCGAGCATCTATCTGTTCAACATCGAGACCGCGCGGCAGGAAACCCTGGGCCGCTTCCCCGGCATGGTCTTCGCGCCGCGGTTCTCGCCCGACGGCGGCCGCGTCGCCTACTCGGTCGAGCGCGGCGGCAACAGCGACATCTGGGTGATGAATCTGGCCAGCCGGTCGCAATCGCGCCTGACCTCCGACCCCGGCATCGACACCTCGCCGAGCTTTTCGCCGGACGGGACCCGGATCGTGTTCAATTCCGACCGCGGCGGATCGCCGCAACTGTATGTCATGGGATCGGACGGCAGCGGCGCGCGCCGCATCTCGTTCGGCTCGGGCCGCTACATGACCCCGGTCTGGAGCCCGAACGGCGATTTCATCGCCTTCACCAAGCAGCAGGGCGGCCAGTTTCACATCGGCGTCATGCGCCCCGATGGCTCGGATGAGCGTATTCTTACAACGAGTTACCTGGATGAGGGGCCCACCTGGGCGCCCAACGGGCGGGTGCTGATGTTCTTCCGGGATTCCCAGGGCGGGTCGCCGCATCTGTGGACAGTCGACATCACCGGCCGCATCCTGCGACCGGCGCCCTATCCCGGCTCCGGGTCGGACCCGGCCTGGTCGCCGCTGCTCAACTGACCGTTGTTTGGGGTTGCGGGAGCCCAGTCTGACGCCATTGTGAGGTGTAGCCTGAGTTTCCGTTCGCATAACAGAGCGATCTGGCGTCACTATCGGCGCCTGATAATTTTTCCGGAGGAGGAAGCTACATGAGCTTCGACGCCAAACGCGCAGCCAGACTGGCGCTGATTGTCGCCGCCACCGCTTCAATGGCCGCCTGCGCCTCGAAGCCCAAGCCGATGCCGGCGCCAACGCCGACGCCGGCGCCCGCGCCCTACCACCCCGCGCCGGCGCCCGCGCCGATCGACACGCGGCCGATCCCGGGCTCGGTGCAGGACTTCGTCATCAACATCGGCGACTTCGTCTATTTCGACTTCGATCGCTACGACGTCCGTTCGGACGGCATGTCGGCCCTGGACGCCCAGGCGTCCTGGCTGCTGCGCTATCCGTCGGTGAAGGTCCGCATCGAGGGCAACTGCGACGAACGCGGCACCCGCGAGTACAACCTCGCCCTGGGCGCCCGTCGCGCCAACGCCGTTCGCGACTATCTGGTCAGCCGCGGCGTGGCCTCCAGCCGCATCACCACCCTGTCCTGGGGCAAGGAGCGGCCGGTGGATCCGGGTTCGAACGAAACCGCCTGGGCCCGCAACCGCAACGGCCACACCGTCATCGTCGAGGGTGCGCGCTAGCGCGCTTCCGACTGTCGTAATGCCGGGAGGGGGCCGCCCAGCGCGGTCCCCTCTTTGCGTTTGACGCCCCTGCCCCAATTTCGACGCCGCAACGGACGCATCATCACGCCATGAAGCGCAACACCCTCCTCGCCAGCCTCGCCGCCGTGATCTTCGCCCTGGCCGTCGCCCCGGCCTTGTCGCAGACTCCGATGCCCGACCCCCTCGACGACCGGTCCGTGCGACGGCTGGACAAGATGGAGAAGGTGGTGCGGGAACTGCGCTCGATCGTTTTCCAGGGGCGCGACAGCGGCAAGCCGGTCGTGGTCATGCCGGCCGAGACCGAGGCCCAGGTCCAGAGCCTGACCGATCGTGTCGCCGATCTCGAAGCCACCCTGACCCGGCTCAACGGGCAGAACGACACCGTGACTTTCGAACTGCAGCAGGCCCGCCAGGCGCTGGGCGCGGCCGAGGCCGCCAACCGGACCCTGGCTGATCGCCTGACGGCGCTCGAAGGCCGGACCAGCCAGATCGAAGCCGTCGCTTCGGCTGAACATGGCCTGGCGCCGCAACAGCCCGTCGCCGAGGCCCCGGCCGCCATAGACCCGGAAGCCGCCTTCGCCCGGGCGCGGAAATTCATGCTCGACGGCGACTACGGCACGGCCGAGACCGCCTTGGCCGACTTCGTGAAACGCTTCGGAGATTCGTCCAAGGGGCCGGAAGCCCGCTACTGGCTGGGCAAGACCCTGTCGGTGCGGGGCGCCAACGCCGACGCTGCGGGCGCCTTCATCGGCGCCATCCGCGGCTGGCCCAAGACCAGCTGGGCGCCCGACGCGGTGCTGGAGCTCTCCCGCTCGCTGATCGCGCTCAAGAAGCCGGTCGACGCCTGTCAGACGCTGGACGAGCTGGCCCATCGCTACCCCAAGGCGCCGGCGGCGGTCATGAGCCGGGCCCAGACGGCGCGCGCCCAGGCCAAGTGCGCGGGCTGAAATCGCTCCCCGCCGGCGGGCGATAGGCCGATAGTGGACGCGTGCAACCGCCCCACGACCTCGCCCTGCCGATCCTCGATCGCCGCCTGAGCGCCGCCTCGCCAGCCCCACTGGCGGTCGCCTTCTCCGGCGGCGGCGATTCCCTGGCCCTTTTGCTGATCACCCTGGACTGGGCGCGAGCCCACGGCCGGTCGGTCGTCGCCCTTACCGTCGACCATGGGCTCAACCCGCTCAGCGGCGGCTGGACCGCCCGCTGCGGCGAGACGGCCCGGCGGCTGGGCGCGGACTTTCAGGCCCTGAACTGGGTGGGGGAGAAGCCGGCCACCGGCCTGTCCGCCGCCGCCCGCGCCGCCCGTCACGCCCTGCTGGCCGAGGCCGCGCGCGAGGCCGGCGCCCGGGTCATCCTCATGGGTCACACCGCCGACGACCTGGCCGAATCCGCCGCCATGCGGGCCGAGGGCTCCTCCGTGCCCGACGCCCGGCAATGGGCGCCGTCCCCGGCCTGGCCGCAGGGACGCGACCTGTTCCTGCTGCGGCCACTGCTGGACGTCGGTCGCCAGGCCCTGCGGGACTATCTGCGGCAGGCCGGCGAGACCTGGATCGACGACCCCGCCAACGCCGACATGCGGTCAGCCAGAAGCCGGGCGCGGGCCGCTCTCACCGCCGGGGCGGCGGCGGCCGATCCGTCGAGGCGCGCGCCCGGCCCCACCGCCGCCCCGTCCGACCCCGGCGTCTCGGGAACAGACGGGATTCTGACGCTGCCCCGCTCCGCCGCGCCCGCCACCATCGCCATGGCCGCCCTCTGCGCCGCCGGCACGACGCGGCCGCCCCGCTCGGACAGCCTGTCCCGCATCGCCGCCGGTCTGCGCGCGGGCGAGCCGTTCGTGACCACCCTGGCCGGCGCCCGGATCGTGGTGGGCTGGGCCGATATCCAGGTCATGCGCGACGCCGGCGAGGTCGCCCGCGGCGGCCTGCCGTCCCTGTCCCTGACACCGGGGCTGGCGATGGTCTGGGACGGCCGGTTCGAGATTGCCGCCGACCAGCCCGGCCTGACGGTGCGGGCTCTCGCCAGGCTGGCCCCGAAACTGCCGGAAAGTCAGCGTAGAAGGCTCAAATCCATTCCAGCGGCCTGCCGGCCGACCCTGCCGGTGATCGTCGACGCCGACGGCGGCGTCAGTTGCCCGATCCTTGCAGGGGACAGCCCGGTTCGCTGTCGCGCGCTGGTCCTGCCCCGTTTCGAAGCGGCCAGGGGCGGCATTGACATCGAACCCGGCCCATGACGAAACGCGCGCGTGGCGAAACCGCCGACGCCGTCCTATCTAGATGACGTAGAGCACAGGAAGACTGATCGAATGAACCTGCGGAATCTGGCCATCTGGGCGATGATCCTCGTTGTCGTCGCCGGCGTATGGAGCATGGTGTCAAAGGGCGGCGCCCCCGGCGCCACGGCCCAGCCCATTCCCTATTCGACGCTGCTCACCCGGGTCGACAACGGCGAGATCAAGACCGCCGTCTTCCGCGGCACCAACGTCGACATCCTCGGCCAGGACGGCAAGCCGTCCACCGCCGTGGTGCCCATGGACACCGGCGATCTGCTCAAGCGCATGGAAGCCCATGGCGTGCAGGTGGAAATCAAGACCGGCGAGCGGTCCCTGCTGGTCAGCATTCTGGTCCAGGCCTTGCCGATCCTGCTGCTGATCGGGGTGTGGATCTTCTTCATGCGCCAGATGCAGGGCGGCGCCCGCGGCGCCATGGGCTTTGGCAAGTCCAAGGCCAAGCTGCTGACCGAACAGAAGGGCCGCAAGACCTTCGACGACGTCGCCGGCGTCGACGAGGCCAAGGAAGAGCTGTCGGAAATCGTCGAGTTCCTCAAGGACCCGGCCAAGTTCCAGCGCCTGGGCGGCAAGATTCCCAAGGGCGCCCTGCTGGTCGGCCCTCCGGGCACCGGCAAGACGCTGATCGCCCGCGCCGTGGCCGGTGAGGCCGGCGTGCCCTTCTTCACCATTTCCGGCTCGGACTTCGTCGAGATGTTTGTCGGCGTCGGCGCCAGCCGCGTCCGCGACATGTTCGAACAGGGCAAGAAGAACGCCCCCTGCATCATCTTCATCGACGAGATCGACGCCGTCGGTCGTCACCGCGGCGCCGGTCTGGGCGGCGGCAATGACGAGCGCGAGCAGACCCTCAACCAGCTGCTGGTCGAGATGGACGGCTTCGAGGCCAATGAAGGCATCATCCTGATCGCCGCCACCAACCGTCCCGACGTGCTCGACCCGGCCCTGCTGCGTCCGGGCCGTTTCGACCGCCAGGTGGTGGTGCCCAACCCCGACGTCGCCGGCCGCGAAAAGATCCTGCGCGTCCACATGCGCAATGTGCCGCTGGCCGCCGATGTCGACGTGCGCACCCTGGCCCGCGGCACGCCCGGCTTCTCCGGCGCCGACCTGGCCAATCTGGTCAACGAAGGCGCCCTGCTGGCCGCCCGCAAGAACCGCCGCATGGTCACCCACGACGACTTCGAGATGGCCAAGGACAAGGTCATGATGGGCGCCGAGCGCCGCTCGATGGCCATGAACGAGGAAGAAAAGCAGCTGACCGCCTATCACGAGGGCGGCCACGCCCTGGTGGCCATGACGGTTCCGTCCGCCGACCCCGTGCACAAGGCGACCATCGTGCCGCGCGGCCGCGCCCTGGGCATGGTCATGCAGCTGCCCGAGGGCGACCGCTACTCGATGAAGTACAAGCAGATGACCAGCCGTCTGGCCATCATGATGGCCGGCCGCGTCGCCGAGGAGCTGGTCTTCGGCAAGGAGAATATCACCTCCGGCGCCAGCAGCGACATCAAGGCCGCCACGGGCCTGGCCCGCAGCATGGTCACCCAGTGGGGCTTCTCCGACAAACTGGGAACCGTGGCCTACGGCGACAACCAGGAAGAGGTCTTCCTCGGCCACTCCGTCGCCCGCACCCAGAACATCTCCGAGGAAACCTCGCGGATCATCGACGCCGAGGTCAAACGCCTGATCGAGGAAGGCCTGGCCGAGGCGACCAAAATCCTGACCGAACGCCGCGCCGATCTCGAGGCCATCGCCAAGGCGCTGCTCGAGTACGAGACGCTCAGCGGCGAGGAGATCACCAATGTCATGAAGGGCGTCATGCCCAACCGTGACGAGCCCGAACAGAAGCGGCCCAGCGGCCCCACCGGTTCGGTGCCCCTGTCGCCCCGGCCGGGCGGCGTGACGGCGCGGACGGCCGAGTAGCCTTTAGCCCGTCGCGAGATGCATCAGCAGGGGCTGGGCGTGAGCCCAGCCCCAATGCGTATCGTAGCCGAACCGCCATTCCCATTGCGCCAGCACCGGCTTGCCGGCGTCGGCGATCGACAGGCTCTGCTCAAGCTCCAGCGCCAGTTCGGCCAGGTCGCCCGCCGCATCGCCGTAGAGACCGTCGGGCGCGGCATAGAGGCCGAGCTTCGGGAACCGGCGCTGAACGTGCGCCATCCACCAGGTTTCCTCATGAACCAGGGGGTCATGCTCCTGGTCCTCATCGATCTCCGGCAGGCGCGTGCCCTCGGCGGCGGCGACGAGCGCCGTCAGCGCGGCCTTCAGGTCGGCCACGGCGCCCTCGCCCTCGGCTTCGAGAAGGTGCAGGAAGGCGCGGCTGGCTTCGATCCAGGGCGGTGTTTCGGCAGACGGGGGATTCGACGACATGAGCGGCACTAGCACCCTGGTCATGGGCGTCGTCAACGTCACGCCCGACAGCTTCTCCGACGGCGGCCGCCATCTCGACCCTGAAGCGGCCCTGGCCCACGCGCGCCGGCTGATCGCCGAGGGCGCCGACTGGCTCGACATCGGCGGCGAGTCGACCCGGCCCGGCGCCGCGCCGGTGGCCGAGGCCGAGGAGATGGCCCGCGTCCTGCCGCTGATCGCCGCCCTGCGGGCCGAGACCGCCGTGCCGATCTCCATCGACACCATGAAGCCCGAGGTGGCCCACGCCGCCGTGGTCGCCGGGGCGACGCTGTGGAACGACGTCAGCGCCCTGCGCTTTTCCCCGGACTCCCCGGCCATGGCCGCCGAACTCGGCTGCGAGGTCGTGCTGATGCATATGCTGGGCGAGCCCGGCACCATGCAGGACGACCCCCGCTATGACGACGTGGTGGCCGAGGTCGAGGCCTTCCTGCTGGCCCGGGCCGAGGTCGCCCTGACCGCCGGCGTCGCCCGTGAGAAGATCTGGCTCGATCCGGGCGTCGGCTTCGGCAAGACCCTGGCCCACAACCTGGCCCTGATCCGCGCCCTGCCCCGGTTCGTGGCCCTGGGCTTTCCGATCCTGCTCGGCGCCAGCCGCAAGCGGTTCATCGCCGCCATCGACCCGCTGGCGACAGACGCCGGCGACCGGCTGGGCGGGTCGCTGGCCGTGGCATTGGAAGGCGCCCGGGCCGGCGTGGCGGCCGTGCGGGTGCATGACGTCCGCGAGACCGTACAGGCGCTGGCGGTGCAGCGGGCGATCGACGGCTAGACGGCGATCAGTTCCTCGCGCGGTGGCAAGGTGTCCGGCGTCCTCACGTCCCAGGCCAGCCCCAGCCGCTCCAGCAGCCGAATGAACGCGAATCCCCAGTCCGCCTGTCCCGGATAGAGGCCAAGTCTCGCTGAACCGGGCCAGGCGTGATGGTTGTTGTGCCAGGCCTCGCCCATGGTCGGGATCGCCGCCCAGGGCACATCATGGGCCTGCACGCCCGAGGTCGACACAAGCCATGCCTGCGGGCCCTGCCGGTGCGCGAAACGGCCGACAAACCAGTGCCCGGTCACGGACAGGCAGACCCGCACGCAGACGCCCCAGACCACCCAGGGCCAGCCGCCGAGCCAGAACAGGCCCGCCGCCAGCGGCAGCTGATGCAGCATCCAGCTGCGCTCGAGAAAGCGGTAAAACCGGTCGCCCGCGATAGAGTCCGGTATCTCGATACGGGGCGGATGGTCGAGGACCAACCGGCCATGCAGGTTCCATCCATAGTCGGTCCAGAAGCCGGCCCTGTTGGACAGGTAGGGGTGGCAGGCCGGCTGACGCTGACCCCAGTCCCGCGTGTCATGAGCCTCGATCATCCACAGCGGCCCGCTCATGCCGACCAGCGTGCCGATCCACATCATCAGATAGTCCAGCCACAGCGGAGACTTGAAGCTGTCGTGGATCAGGCGGCGGTGGAAGCCGACGGAATGGCCGACGAGCAGGGTCGCGCCGGTCAGCAGGACAAAGACGGCCACCGCGCTCCAGCTGAAGAAGACCGGGGCCAGCAGCACCGTTCCGGCCAGCATGCCGCCGTTCCAGAACGAATGAACCGGGTCCCAGGCCACGCGACCGCTGACGGCGTCGGCGTCGGAATCCGGCATGATTGAATGGACGCCATACGGGTCGTCGGTGTGCGGGTCGATGGTCATGTCGGGGCCGGCGCGTAGGCGACCCTGGCGACGACCCAGCCGACCGCCGCCCCGGAAAGGCCTGCCAGCAGCATCGGACCGCCCCGCAGGACCCCATAGTCCGCCGCCAGGTAAACCGCTTCAACGGCGAGGGTGAGGCCACCGCCATAGATCATCGCCGCCGTCTGGCATCGGGCGCCGAGACGGTGGAGGAGCCACCATCCCGGCGTTGCGATCACGAAGAGTCCGAACGCCCAGAAGAACAGTGACACGGCGCCCACGTAGATCGCCAACGGCCCCAGGACGACGGCCGTGCCCAAGAACACCAGTCCGGCGCCAACCAGCGCCCCCATCGTCAGGCCGGTCACCGCCCGCCCCAACGTTGTCGTTCGTTCGCAACCGCCGTGGAAAATCCGACCCAGCCAGGACATTGCCCTTACCCCTGTAAGTTAATTAGCTTTTTCCTTAAATACCTAAACATGCCCATTTGCAAGTGATTAGGAAACTCCTTAATTGGTAACCATGCAGCGCGTCTTCGAAGCCCTCTCCTCAACCGTCCGCCGGAAGATCCTGGCCTATCTCGCCCATGCCGAGATGACCGCGGGCGAGATCGCCGCGCGGTTCGAAATCTCCAAGCCGGCGGTGTCGCAGCACCTGACGATCCTGGAGGCGGCGGGGCTGGTGCGCAGCGAGAAGCGTGGGCAGTTCGTCCACTACAGCCTGACGCCGGACAACATGCTCAACACCCTCAACGACTTCGTCACCGAGGTCTGCCCGGTGGCAAAGCCGCTGAAGCGTGAGAGCGCGAAGATCGGGGCGGCGACGAAGACCGAAGACTGAGGACTCCCTCGCGACCGGCCGCACCGCTACAAACAGCCCATGCCCTCCCCTGATTCCTTCCTCGGCCGCGTCCTGATCATCGCCGGCTCCGACAGCGGCGGCGGCGCCGGCATCCAGGCCGACATCAAGACGGTCACGGCCCTGGGCGGCTACGCGGCCACGGCGATCACGGCGGTCACGGTGCAGAACACCCTGGGCGTCAGCGGCGTTCACCCCATCCCCACCGACATCATCGCCGCCCAGGCCCGGGCGGTGCTCGACGACATCGGCGCCGACGCCATCAAGACCGGCATGCTGGGCGACGTCGCCACGGTCGAACTGGTCGCGCGGCTGCTCGACAGCGCGCCCGGCGTCCCGGCCGTCATCGACCCGGTGATGATCGCCAAGGGCGGCGCGGCCCTGCTGCCGGCCGGCGCCGTCGAGGCGGTGCGGACCCTGCTCATCCCCCGCGCGGCGCTTCTGACCCCCAACGCGCCCGAAGCCGAGGCCCTGACCGGCCTGCCCGCCCATTCCACCGACGACTTGCGCCGCGCCGGCGAGGCCCTGCTGGTCCTGGGCGCCCCGGCGGTGCTGATGAAGGGCGGCCATGTGCCCGGCGAGCGGGTGGTTGATCTGCTGATGACCCCGGCCGGCGAGACGGTGTTCGAGGGCGAGCGGATCGACACCCGCCACACCCACGGCACCGGCTGCACGCTCGCGTCCGCCTGCGCCGTCGGCCTGGCCCAGGGGCTGGACCTGACCAGCGCCGTGGCCCGGGCCTGGACCTATGTTCACGAGGCCATGCTGCGCGCGCCGGGCTTCGGCGCCGGCCACGGGCCGCTCGATCACGCCTGGCCCCTGAGAGAGGCGATGAGGGACCGATGACACTCGAACGCCGTCTCGAGGACATCCTGCGCGCCTCGCCGTCGATGATGACGGTGCTGACCCTGGCGCGCGAGCTCGACCTGCCCGACTGGCTGATCGTCTCCGGGGCGGTCTACCAAAGGGTCTGGAACCACGTGACCGGCCGCGAGCCGGACTACGGCGTACGCGACTACGACCTGGTCTATTTCGACCCCGACACCAGCTATGACGCCGAGGACGTGCACATCAAACGGGCCGCCGCCCTCTGCCCGCCGCCGCTCGACGCCCTGGTCGAGGTGCGCAACCAGGCCCGGGTGCATCTGTGGTTCGAGGCCCATTTCGGCGAGCCCTATGAACCGCTGACCAGCAGCGCCGAGGCGCTCAGCCGGTTCGTCTGCCCGGCCTTCGGCGTGGGCGTGCGGCTGGAAGCCGACGACCGCCTGACCATCGAAGCGCCGTTCGGGCTGGAGGACGTCTTCGCCATGATCCTGAGGCCCAATCCCAACCGGCCGACTGCGGCGGGCTGGGAGCGGACCACCACCTCGGCCCGCACGCGCTGGCCCGAGGTGACGGTGGTGGCGCCGGTCTGAACTCAACTGTCATCCCGGACGGCCGCAGGCCGATCCGGGACCCAGCCTCACAGGCACTGGCTTCTGGGTCCCGGCTCTCCGCTTTGCTGCGGCCGGGATGACAGCAGGGGGTCACCGCCCCCGCGTGTAGACGTCCGGATCGCGGATCTCCATCCAGCGGTCGGCGCCGGTCAGGTCGGTGAAACCGAACGGACGGTAGAGGTCATGGGCGTCAGCGGTGGCCAGATGCATGCGGCGGAACCCCTGCAGGTCGGGGTGAACCTTGAAATAGCCCATCAGCGCCTTGCCCAGGCCGTGGCCGCGATGGGCCTCATCAACGAAGACGTCGCACAGCCAGCCGAAGGTGGCGCGGTCGGTGACCACCCGGGCCATGGCCGCCATCCCGCCGGCCGGTCCATAGGCGGCGAAGGTCAGGCTGCCCCGCACCGCCGTGGCGAAGACGTCGTAGGGAATCTGTTTGCCCCAGTAGGATTTTTCGCTGATCCAGACATGGCCCAGCGCGAGGTCGAACCTCGCCGGATCGTCGCTGATCGTGTAGCCGTTCCCGGCCGCGCGTTCGAAGACCATCGGTCTCTCCAATTCTGCCGCGCGGCTAATAGGAGCTCCAGCCGCCATGCGCCAGTGGACCGTCGACGCCTTCGCCTCGGGCCCGTTCAAGGGCAATCCCGCCTGTATCGTCGCGCCGATGGCGGCCTGGCCCGACGCGGGCTGGATGCAGACCCTGGCGGCCGAGAACAACCAGGCCGAGACCGCCTATCTGCTGACCACGGCCGACCCGGCCCGGTTCGGCCTGCGCTGGTTCACCCCGGCGCTGGAGGTGCCGCTCTGCGGCCACGCCACCCTGGCGGCGGCCCATGTGCTGTTCAGCGAGCTTGGCCTCGATGCGCCGGCGGTGACCTTCGACACCAAGTCCGGTCCCCTGACGGTGGTCCGGCGGGGCGAAGGCTATGAGATGGACTTTCCGGCCAATCCGCCGAAACAGACCGCCCTCCCCGCTGGCCTGGCCGAAGCGCTCGGCGCGACCCCGGCCGAGGTCTGGGCCGGCAGTTATCTGGTGGCGGTGTTCGACAGCGAGGCCGCGGTCCACGCCCTGAAACCGGACCTGGCGGCGCTGGAAAAAATCGTCGGCGAGGCCACGGGCGGGCGGGGCAACCTGTCGGCCGCCGCCCTCGCCGATCCGGGCAAACCCTATGACGTGGTCAGCCGTTTCTTCGCGCCCGGCTCGGGCATTCCCGAGGACCCGGCGACGGGATCGGCCCACTGCATCCTGTCGCCGCTGTTCGCGGGCAAGCTCGGCCGCGTCGATCTGCGGTTCCACCAGGCCTATCCAGGCCGCGGCGGCGACCTCAACTGCGAGCATCGCGGTGACCGGGTGCTGCTGCGCGGCCAGGCGGTCACGGTGATCGAAAGCCGGCTGCGGCT
The DNA here is from genome assembly GCA_030680355.1 of Caulobacter sp. Lineage (GTDB taxonomy): Bacteria > Pseudomonadota > Alphaproteobacteria > Caulobacterales > Caulobacteraceae > Caulobacter. Next base: position 99,046 of record JAUXVF010000025.1, on the reverse strand, counting down.
CTGACCACGCCAAGACGCCTCCGCCCGGGGGGAGGCGGAGGCGTCAACGGCGATCGCGCGGGTGCTACCAGCGGCGCGGATCGTGGGGGAAGCGGTCGTGCCGGTCGGGATGACCGTCACGGTCCGCGTCGGCGATCGGCGCGCGTCCACCGGGACCACGACGGTCATCGCGGTCGTGGCGCTCGTAGCGGATCTTGGCGCTCAGGATGTCGAACCGGCGGTCCAGATCGCGCCGTTCCCAGGCCTGCAGGCCGTTGGAGCGCCGGTAGTTGGCCTCGATCCGGGCGATCTGGCGGAACTCGGCGCGCAGCCGCAGAGCCTCGGGCCGGGTCAGGGAGCCGTTGCGGACGCCGGCGTCGATCCGCTGATCGAGCTGGGCCTGGCGCTGGTTGATGTTCTGCCAGGGGTTGGCGGCGGCGGCGGGAAGGGCAGCGCCGACGAGCATGGAGCTCGCCAACAGAGGGATGAGAAACTTCTTCATGACGAGATCTCCTCTTCGTTGGGGGCTGCCGGAAGCGGCGGCCTTGAGAGGAGGTAAACACCTGTCGCCTGAAACGGTTCTGACGGCGCCGTTGTCCGTCGTTCACAATCGACCGGCGTCAGGCGGCCTGGGATCTGGCGGCTGTGGACTCGGCCATCGCCGTCTCGATCGCCGCGTAGAGACGGCTCAATTCGATCGGCTTGGAAACATGCCCGTCCATCCCGGCGGCGAGGTAGGATTCCACCTGGTGGGTCAGGGCGTTGGCCGTCAAAGCCAGAATGGGAATGCGCCGCGCGGCGCCGGCGGCCTCGGCCGAGCGAATGGCCTTGGTCGCCTCGACGCCATCCATGACGGGCATCTGCACATCCATCAGGATCAGATCGAAATCGCCATCGCGCCAGGCGTCGACAGCCTGGCCGCCGTCCGAGACGATGTGCAGATGCACGTCGAGCGGCTCCAGGATGGCCTGCAGGACCTTCTGGTTGGTGGCGTTGTCCTCGGCGGCGAGGATCCGGATCCGGCGTTCGTCAAGCGCCTCCACGGCATCTTCGACGGGGTCGGCGACCTGCGGCGCGACGGCGCGCTGGAGCGGCATCTCGACCGTAAAGGTCGAGCCCTCGCCATCGATGCTGCGGGCGGTGACGGAGCCGCCCATCAACTGGACCAGTTCACGGCAGATGGCCAGGCCCAGGCCCGTGCCGCCAAACCGGCGGGTCGTGGAATTGTCGGCCTGAATGAATTTCTCGAACAGGTTCGGAAGCTTGTCGCGCGCGATGCCGATGCCGGTGTCGGCGACCGTCAGCCTCAGACCGCCGCCCGATGACAGCGAGAACCGGGCCGCGACCGCGCCCTCGACCGTGAATTTCACGGCGTTGGACAAAAGATTGTTCAGGATCTGGCGGATGCGATCGGGATCGCCAGTCCACCAGCCCTGGGCATCGGCGTCGATGGACAGGTCAAAGCGCAGGTTCTTTTGAACCGCCAGCATCGAGAAGGTGCTGACCGCGCCCTCGCAGATGTCCTCGAGCGCGAAATCCTGCTCGGTCAGTTCCAGCCGGCCGGCCTCGATCTTGGAAAGATCCAGCACGTCATTGATGACGCTGAGCAGAAGCTCGCCGGACTCCCGGATGACCCCCAGCCGTTCCCGCTGGCTGTCGTCGAGATTGCCGCGGGACATGACGTCGGCCATGGCCAGAACGCCGTTCAGAGGCGTGCGGATCTCATGGCTCATATTGGCCAGGAACTGTGACTTCAACACATTGGCGGCGTTGGCGTGATCGCGGGCCTCGACCAGTTCGCCCATGGTGCGGCGCAGATCACGGTCGTTGGCGTCCAGCTTGTTCAGAAGCTGGTTGAAGCTGCGGGCCAGGCCGCGGAACAGGTCATCATCCGCTTTTTCCTCGACGACCGGCGTGAAGCGGCCGCTCTTGGCCACCTCGGCGATGGCGTCCGACAGGCGATTGACCGGCTGGATGATCCGCCGGGCCAGGGTGTTGGCCACGAACATGGCGATCCCGGCCGCGCCGAAGAACAGGGCCAGGGTCAGGGCCAGGTAGCGGGGCAGAAGGGCGGCGAGCCGCGGCGTCTCGGCCGTGGTCAGCAGGGCGCCGACCGTCCGCCCGTCAAGCGTCACCGGCGTCCGGGTGGTGTATTCCTTGGACGGGCTGACGCGCTGGTCCCGTTTGGTCGCCAGGATCCGGCCCTGGGTGTCGATAAGGCTGGCCGAATGGACATCCGACAGGCCGACGATGGCCGCGACGACATGGCGGGCCTCGGCTTCTTCGCCCCGCGCCAGGGCCGGCGCGGCCATGACCGCCACGACTTCGTCCCTGGCCCGGCTGGCGGCGCGGGTCTCCTGGATCGAGACCGCCCACTGCTGAATCATGAAGGTGGTGCAGGCGGCGAGCAGGACCGCCACCGTGGTGATCAGCGCCACGCTGGCGATACGCGCCTGAAAAGGCGCATGGCTGGCCGAACGGGTCGCGTTTGGGATTTGGCTCATTGCACTAAAACAGCCCCTCGTGTGCCTCCCTTCGCACAATCTTCCTAACGTTTCGCTTCTGCGACAATTTAACCCTTCATTTACCTAGTCAGGCGTTAAGGTTTGGTTTACCTTTCCCACTGCTACCGGTTGATGGAGGGATTTAGGTGGAAAAAGCTTTTGTTGCCCAACGGGTTGCCCGCAAACTGTTCGCGACCGAGCATGCGCTCGACGCGGCCATGATCGAGGCTTCCGAACTGATGGCGGACCTGCTCAGGGCCCGTAAGGACGTCAATCTTTCGGCTGTGGTCGGCGACGCCGCCTCCGCCAAGCTCGTCGAGGCGCTTTCCGCGCTGGGCGAAGCCCGCACCGCGATCGTGGGCGTGCACAACGAGCTCAACGAAGTGAAACTGCGCATCGGCGTTCGCACGAAGATGCTCGGCTTCGAAGACAAGCCCCCCGAACTGGCGACGATGCGGTCCAACAAGGACCTGCGCGACGTCGGCTAAAGCCGGGAATTGCGATAGTTTAACTTCCCACTGGCCCAAATAGGGCTAGAGACTCAGGGAATGTACACGTCGTTCGAACCCCTGGTCGGCTGGGCAGTCCTTATTGGGACCTGCCTGTATGCTTGGCTGAAAGGCGCCGTGCCCGAGCGATTGGGCGCGGCGCTTTTGTTTTTGGGCACGACGCTGGCGTTGGTGATTCAGCTCACCCTGCCCGTGGCCAGCAGGACCGTTCCCGTCCTGATCGGCGAAGGCCTTCTGGCATTTGGCTTCCTGGCCTTGGCCATCCGCTATGCCAGCCTGTGGCTCGGCGCGGCGATGATCCTGCAAGGTATCCAGTTCAGCCTGCACGCCTTCTATCTGGTGATGGAGCGCGGCCATGACCGGCTGTTCGCAGCCGTGACCAATGTCGTCACCATGGGAATCATCATCGGCATCCTGGTCGGCACCACCCTGGCCTGGCGGCAGGCCCGCCTCGCGCCTCAGGACTGAGCGCCGCGCCGCCCGCGCGCCGTGGTCAGCCCCACCCCGGTCAGGATCAGCGTCAGGGCCGCGAAGGCCGTCCAGGCCGGCCGCTCATGCATCAGCCCCACCCCGATCAGCGTCGCCCACAGCGGCAGCAGATAGACCGTCATGCTGGTGAACACCGCGCCCCGCCGCTGGATCAGCCAGACCCAGCCGACGGTGCCCAGGCCGCTTGAGAACACGCCCAGCAGGAGGGTCACGACAAGCGGCCAGAGCGGCGGCATCGGCGGCGGCCCCGCCATCACCAGCGCGCCAATGGTGGCGAACACGGCGCCGGACAGGCACATCATCAGCCCGCCGACCGTCGAACTCACCGGCGGAATCCTGCGCATGATGATGTTGGACGCGCCGTAGAGCGCCGCGGCGGCGATGGCCAGCCCCAGCGCCACCGACTCGATCGCGACGCCTGACAACAGCCGCGGCGCGACCAGGGTGAGCAGGCCGGCGAAGCCCAGGGCCACCCCCATCCCCTTGCGCGCGGTCATCCGCTCGTCGCCCAGGAAAAAGTGGGCCATGACCACGGTGAACACCGGCGAGGCGCCGTTGCAGATGGCGTTGACCGCGCTGGGCAGGCTGGCCGCGGCGGTCGAGAACATGAAGAAGGGCGCGGCGAAACCGACCAGACCCATCAGGCCGTAGGGGAGCCACAGGCTCCGGCGGTCGGGGGTGAAGGCCGGCAGCTGCTCGCCGCGCGACGCGGCGACGATCCACAGGGTGAAGGCCGCGACCCAGAGGCGGAAGGCCGAGACCCAGAAGGGGTGAATGCCGCCCACGGCGATCTTCAGCCCGGCGAAGGCCGAGCCCCAGATGAGGACCAGGACGCCCAGCACAACCCAGTCGATCCGCGCCCGCGACTGCACCCGTCATCTCCCCGCCAGACGCCGCACGTAAGGCCCACGCCGCCGCCGCGCCAGTGGTTCTTCCACCGCCCGTCGGAAAATCTTCTCTTGTGCGGCGCAGCGAAATGGAGTTGTTCGGCGGCGGGCCACGCCCTCCCAACGGGGCGCTGTCCATCTGCAAGGATGGGAGACATCGCAGTGAATACCAATCCGCATAAGCCGGACTTGCGCCCGGCGCGCCCCGAATTCTCTTCAGGCCCCTGCGCCAAGAGACCCGGCTGGACCCCCGAAAAGCTCAACGACGCCGTCCTTGGACGCTCGCACCGCGGCAAGCCCGGCAAGGCCAAACTGAAGCTGGCCATCGACCGCACCCGCGAGGTGCTGGGCGTTCCGGCCGACTTCCTGATCGGCATCGTCCCGGGCTCCGACACCGGCGCCGTCGAGATGGCCATGTGGTCGATGCTCGGCGCCCGGCCGGTGCAGCTGCTGGCCTTCGAATCGTTCGGCAAGGACTGGGTCACCGACGTCACCAAACAGCTCAAGCTGCCCGACGTGGAGGTGCTCGACGCCCCCTACGGCCAGCTGCCGGACCTGACGAAGGTCCGCAAGGACGCCGACCTGGTCTTCACCTGGAACGGCACCACCAGCGGCGTGCGCGTGCCGGGCGCCGACTTCATCAGCGCCGACCGCGAGGGCGTGGTGATCTGCGACGCCACCAGCGCCGCCTTCGCCCAGGACCTCGACTGGAGCAAGCTCGATGCCGTGACCTTCTCCTGGCAGAAGGCGCTCGGCGGCGAGGCCGCCCACGGCGTGCTGATCCTGTCGCCGCGCGCCGTCGCCCGGCTGGAGAGCTACGTCCCGGCCTGGCCGATGCCGAAACTGTTCCGCATGACCAAGGCCGGCAAGGTCAGCCTCGACATCTTCGAGGGGGCGACGATCAACACCCCCTCGATGCTCTGCGTCGAGGACTACCTGGACGCGCTGGACTGGGCGACCTCGGTCGGCGGTCTGACCGGCATGAAGGCCCGCGCCGACGCCAACCTGAAGGCCCTGGCCGACTGGGTCGCGGTCACGCCCTGGGTCGACTTCCTGGCCGCCGATCCGGCCCAGCGGTCGAACACCTCGGTCTGTCTGAAGGTCGTCGATCCGGCCATCACCGCCCTCTCCGCCGAGGCCCAGGCCGACTTCGCCAAGAAACTGGCCGGCCTGCTGGAGAAGGAAAAGGCCGCCTACGACATCGGCGGCTATCGCGACGCCCCTCCGGGCCTGCGCATCTGGTGCGGCGCGACGGTCGACACGGCCGACGTGACAGCCCTGACGCCCTGGCTCGACTGGGCCTTCGCGTCCCTGTCCGCCGAGCTGGCCACCGCCTGATCTTCTCATCCCCGGCCCGCCCGGTCGGGGATGACCTCTTCTCATGACATCAAGCCGGGACGACCGCGATGCGGCGCCCGTGCCTCGAAGGAACACCGCCCATGCCCCCCCGCGTCCTCATCGCAGACAAGCTCAGCCCCGCCGCCGTCGACATCTTCAAGAGCCGCGGCGTCGACTTCGACATCAAGACCGGCCTCACCAAGGACGAGCTGATCGCCGTGATCGGCGACTATGACGGCGTCGCCATCCGCTCGGGCGCCAAGCTCGACAAGGACGTCATCGCCGCCGCCGGCAGGCTCAAGGTCATCGCCCGCGCCGGCATCGGCGTCGACAATGTCGACATCCCCGCCGCCACGGCCAAGGGCGTGGTGGTCATGAACACCCCGTTCGGCAACTCGATCACCACCGCCGAGCACGCCATCGCCATGATGTTCGCCCTGGCCCGCCAGATGCCGGCCGCCGACGCCTCCACCCAGGCCGGCAAGTGGGAGAAGAACCGCTTCATGGGCGTCGAGCTCTACGCCAAGACGCTGGGCCTGATCGGGGCCGGCAACATCGGCTCGATCGTCGCCGACCGGGCCCTGGGCCTGAAGATGAAGGTCATCGCCTATGACCCCTTCCTGTCGCCGGAACGGGCCATCGAGATCGGCGTCGAGAAGGTCGAGCTCGACGACCTGCTGGCCCGCGCCGACGTCATCAGCCTGCACACCCCGCTGACCGACAAGACCCGCAACATCCTGTCGGCCGAAAACCTGGCGAAGACCAAAAAGGGCGTGCTGATCGTCAACTGCGCCCGCGGCGGCCTGGTCGATGAGGTCGCCCTGCGCGCCCTGCTCGACAGCGGCCATGTCGGCGGCGCCGGCTTCGACGTCTTCGTCACCGAGCCGGCCAAGGAAAACCCGCTGTTCGGCAGCGACCGGGTCGTGGCCACCCCGCACCTGGGCGCCAGCACCAGCGAGGCGCAGGAGAACGTCGCCCTGCAGGTCGCCGAACAGATGAGCGACTATCTGCTGACCGGCGCGGTGACCAATGCCTTGAACAGCCCCTCGGTGACCGCGGAGGAAGCCCCGCGCCTCAAGCCCTTCGTGGCCCTGGCCGAGAAGCTGGGCGGCCTGGCCGGCCAGATGGTCGACTTCGGCATCCTGACCATCGACATCGCCTATGAAGGCCCGGTCTCGGAGATGAACGTCAAACCGATGAGCTCGGCGGCCCTGGCCGGCCTGCTCAAGCCGATGCTGGCGGAGATCAACATGGTCTCGGCCCCGGCCGTGGCCAAGGAGCGCGGCATCGTCGTCTCCGAGAGCCTGCAGGAAGCCAGCCCGGTCTATGAGAACCTGATCCGCATCACCGTCGTCACCGAGGCCGCCACCCGCACCTTCGCCGGCACGGTGGTCGGCGGCGCGCCGCGCATCGTCGAGGTCAACGGCATGGAGCTGGACGCGGCCTTCTCGCCGGCCATGCTCTACGTCAACAACCGCGACAAGCCGGGCTTCATCGGCGCCATCGGCATGCTGCTGGCCCAGGCCGGCGTCAACATCGCCACCTTCAACCTCGGCCGGGTCGACGCCGGCGAGGACGCCATCGCCCTGATCGGCGTCGACATGGCCCCGGCCGAAGACCTGCTGGCCCAGATCCAGGCCCTGCCCCAGGTCATGGAAGCCAAAGCCCTGCGGTTCTGACGACGATCCTTCTCCCGGAGGGAGAAGGTGGCCTGCGGAGCAGGTCGGATGAGGGATTAAGGTGTGGGGGTTCGGCAAACGCCGTAACCCCTCACCCTCCCGTCGCTACGCGCCGGGCCCCTCCCTCTCCCGCTGGGAGAGGGACCGCGCCCTAGGCCTTCGCGATCGCCGCCGCGATGTGATCGGGCGTCTGGCCGGTGAGGTCCTTGGCGATCTCGCCGACCAGCTTGGCCTGCAGCGCCTTGTGCCAATGCTTGCGCAGTTCGCCCAGCGTCCGGGGCGCGGCGATCACCACCAGGTCGCCGAGCTTGCCCGACAGGGCCTGCGCATTGAGCATCGCCGCCACGCCGGCCGCGAAGCCGTCCTCGTCATGGGCGTCATGATCGGGATTGCCCGCGGTGACGCGATGGCCGGTCGAAACGCCGCCCGACGTGATGGCCGGCGCCGGCAGCGGCGAGAGCGTCACCGTCTCATGACCGGTGTTGTGGAACATCAGCAGCTTGCCGCCGTCGACGACGGCGACCGTGGCGCCTGTGGGAAGAATCATTCGCGCATCCTTTGAACTGTCTGGAGTCGGCTATCGGCTGACAGACAGCGCGGATGCGGCGGGCCCGCCTTGATATGCGTCATGAGCGTAGAACGGGGACACACTCCTTTCTGCGGAAATGAGTGTGTGTCCCTGTTTTCCTGCTCAGATAGCCCTCGGCCATCTTGCAGGTACGCCCGAGCCGATCTTTGTCACCGGACGAATCTGGCGCGGGACCAGTCGAAGGAAGGCGGCCTCGTGGGTGACCCAAGCCTGGGCTACCAGGTTAGTTCTGACGAGCGGCGTTATCCAATATGAAACCGGCTTGATCCATCTTGCGTCCTCGCAACGCGCGCAGCAGTGAACCGTGTGGCCGGAGCAAGCTGAACCCGATGCCAAATCTCAGAATATTTGCTCGACTAGCGATCGGCCTGGGCGCCGTTTTCGTGTTGCTGGCAGCCGTCGTCGTGATGGCGGTCCTGAGGATGGCTTCGGCGCGCACCATGATTTCGGACGTCGCCGACGTTCATGCACCCGCCGCCATCACCGGACTTCAGCTCAACGTCGCGACGCTGGCCTCGGGCAATGCGGTCCGAGGTTTTGTTATCAGCCACGATCCAAATTTCATCACCGAATGGGAGGCTCAATGGGTCATTGTCGACCGCCTCTCCGGACGAATGGACCGACTCGCCACTCGGTCTGACGACTACGAAATACAAAATGACTGGCGAAAAGTCAGGGCCGCACTACCCCGCCTGCGGGAAATGCAGGCGCGCATCCTCAAAGGCGGAGAGCAGGCAGTCCCCACAGTCGCCGACAAGGTTCAGCTCACCGCGACGCGTGCCGTATTCAGCAGCATCCAAGCCCTCCTCGTCGGGGAGAACGGTCTGGTCAGACGCCAGAACACCAAACTTGATGACGCCCTCTGGGCCTCCGAAATGGAAATTCGGAAGGCCGATCTGTTTCTGTTCGGGATGTTGGCTGCGCTGGCCCTGGTAGCCGGCGTCGTGGGCTGGTTCACTGTCCGAAGAGTTTCCGTCCCGCTTCACCATTTGAGCGTCGCGCTAACCGCCCTGGCGGACGGCGATTTCACCGTCGAAGTCCCATATGTCGAGCGCAGCGACGAAATCGGCGAGATCGCCAGAGCGGCAGCGACGTCAAAGGCGAACGGTTTCGAACGGCTCCGGTTGGGCGCTCAACTTGAGGCGGTTGAACGGCAGCGGAAAGAGGCTGACCTTCTGGCGCTGGCCGAGCTGCAGGCCGCCCTCGAACGCTCCGAACGCTCCGAGCAACGCCTGACTCTGGCCCTGGAGATCGCCGACATCCATGTTTATGAGATCGACTACGTCCGTCGCGAATTGAACAAAGCCGGAGCGGAGGACACGTTCTTTACCGAGCCGAAGACCTATGAAGAATTGTACCGCGACATCTATTCGACCATCGACCCAAGAGACTGCCCCGAGGTCGAGGCTGCGTGGCGCCGCCATGTTGAAAAAGGCGATCACTATCGCCCGGAATACAGGACGGTCCGCTCTGACGGAAAGGAGATATGGGCCTCCAGCGCCAACAAACTGATCACCGACAAGGATGGACGCCCATTGCGTCTCATCGGCGCTCTGCAGGATATCACGGAACGGAAAGCCGGCGAGGCCGCCTTGATACGGGCCAAGGAAGAGGCAGAGGCCGCCAACAGCGCGAAGTCCAGTTTTCTGGCCGCCATGAGCCATGAGATCCGGACGCCGCTCAACGGCATTCTGGGCATGGGGCATTTGCTCGCGAAAGAGGCGCTTTCCGACCGACATCTCGAGCAGGTGCAGGTGATCCTGCAGTCGGGAGATCTGCTGCTGAACATCCTCAATGAACTCCTGGACATCTCCAAGATCGAGGCTGGAGGTCTTGCTCTCGAGGATGGAGCAGTCGACCTGGCGGGAATCGTGCGGTCGACGACAAACTACCTGGTGGTCATGGCCACCGGAAAGGACATCGCAATAACGCTCGAGATTGCCCCTGAGGCGGAGGGGGTCTTCAAGGGAGACCCGACGCGCGTCACTCAGATTGTCAACAATCTTACATCGAACGCCATGAAGTTCACCCCAGAGGGCCAGATCACCCTCAGGCTGACGCAGGTCGATGGCGACCTGCTTTTCGCCGTCTCTGACACAGGAATCGGGATCGCGGCGGACACGCTGGGCTCCCTGTTTGAGAATTTCACTCAGGCCGACACGTCGATCACCCGCAGGTTCGGCGGCACAGGTCTGGGTCTGGCGATATCACGCCGACTGGCGCGAATGATGGACGGTGACATCACAGTCGAAAGCGATGAAGGCAAGGGCTCGACCTTTACCGCCCGGCTGCCGTTGAGCTGTTTCGAGGGCGGACTACCCGTTCCCCAGGACGATCAGACGACGACGGAGACGGCGCTTGAGAGTCCAGATGCGCTGCGCATTCTCGTGGCTGAAGACAACGCCATCAATCAGATCGTGCTTCGGACGCTCCTTAATCAAGTCGGCGTCAGCCCGATCGTGGTCAATGACGGCCAAGAGGCCCTGGAGGCATGGCGCCGAGAGCACTGGGACATGATCCTGATGGACATCCAGATGCCCATCATGGACGGAGTGACCGCGACGCGGATCATTCGCCAGGAGGAAGCCGCAAAGAGCCATGTTCGGACTGCAATCATTGCGCTGACAGCCAATGTGATGGCTGATCAAGTGACCGCCTACAGCGAGGCCGGCATGGACGGGACGGTCGCCAAGCCTATCGAAGCTGCGAAGCTGTTTGCAGCGATCGAGGCCGCGTTGACGCAGAAGGAGGTTCAGGCAGGGGAGACGCCTCTGTCATCGGAGGATGGCCCCTGCGCTGCTGGAGGTGGTTTGGCCTGATCATGCGATCTGTCTAGGTGCGGTCATATGTCGGGCCGATTCTGTCAGGTAGGCCGCGAGCAGCGGGCCCCTACGCCAATCCGTCGGTCAGGCCGCGGCGGTCGCAGCCGCCCACGTCCGATGCGCCTCGGCCCGGAAGAGGCGAAGGGTCGGTCGGCGGATCAGGTGGGGCTGGAGAATGAACACGTTGTGGACGGCAGCGTCGGTGGCGAGCAAGTTCTGGGCCGAGGCTTTGGTCGTGACCGTCTGAGGTTGTGCGCAAACAACCGGCCGAACTTCTGCGTCCAGCCCGGACGGTCTCGCAACTGGCTTCGACGCCCCGTTGAGCGAGCAGTTCCGCGACGCCCCGAAGGCTCAGGGTGAGCCGAAAATACGGCCAGACCGCATGATAGATCACCTCCGACGGAAAGCGGTGGCTCCTGTAGGAAATCGACCTCAACGCAGCCTCCGCTCCGGGCATCAAGCCCTTGATGGAGAGAGCATAGCGTTGGACTGGCAGCACCACTGCTCTGTATGCGCGTGGACTGGGTGACGACTGACGCCGGCTTTGTCCTCCTGGAATGAGAAGTCGCAAGCCCCTCGCTATTCTTCTTCGAGCTCGCCGCGGCCAGGCGCTTGGCGCACGCGACGCTCGCCAAGCTCCAGTAGCGCAAGGACAGGACCGAAAGCGGACAGCTTCAAGGTCGCCTAAGAGACAGCACCAGCCCTACCGCCCTCCCCACCGCAAGACTCCCGCCCCCTATAATCCCGAGACAACCCGGGACAGTCCGCGACAACTGTCCCCACCGCCAGCGCCCACGCCGCCGCGCCGGTCCCCGGCCCCCAACGCGGCGGTACAATAGCTGATGACGCCGCGACCGCGCCCTTTGACGCCTTGCCTGGCAAGGCCTTCGCCTCCGCCCGCCCCGGCCTGCGCCGGGCGGGGGGGGCACCGCCGGGGGGCGCATTGACGGGGTTTGTCCCCCGGTCGGGGAAACTCAACCCGCCGCTTCACTGATGAAAACCCCCAACCGGGGACAGGCGGGACGCGCCCTAGGTGCGAGCGCGTTTGCGCACGAACATGGTGGCGTCGGCCTGGGCCAGGGCGGTTTCGGGGTCGATGCCGGGCTCGACCAGGCGCACGCCGTAGCTGACCCGGATCGGGGCCGACCAGTCGCCCAGATCGACCGGCGTGTCCTCGATGACCCGTTTGAGCATCTCGGCCTTGGTGCCGGCGGTTTCGAGGTCGGCCTGGGCCAGGATGACGGCGAACTCGTCGCCGCCGAGGCGGCCGACGACGTCGCTTTCCCGCGTATTGGCCATCAGCCGGTCGGCGACGACCTTCAGCGCGGTGTCGCCGGCGGCGTGGCCGAAGCGGTCGTTGACGCTCTTGAAGCCGTCGAGATCGAAATAGACCAGGCTGGCGGGCGAGCCGTAGCGGGCGGAGAAGGCGCTGATGCGGTGCAGCTCGCGCAGAAAGGCCCGGCGATTGAGCAGCGGGGTCAGCACGTCATGGTCGGCCAGGGCCTCGACCTCGCTCAGCCGGCCCTTCAGTCGCTTCACCTCGCCGCGCAGATCGTCGACCTCGGTCAGCAGGGTCTTGATCGCCCCCTGGACGGCCGGCGTCAGGTCAGCCTCGGTCAGGCCGAGGAAGGCCGTCTTGTCCGCCGGCGCGGCGACCGAGCCGGTCGCCTTCGCCCCGGCCTGAGCCAGGGCGCGCTTGCGGATCGCCGAGAAAGCGTCTGCCCGTGCGCCGCCGATTTTCATGGAAGAATCATATCATTACACCCGACCCGAGGGGAATCTGACGCATCGGTTGCGGCGCCACAAGCGGCGCCTATACTCCGCGGCCTTCCGGGGCGGTGTTTTTCGCGTTCCGACAGGGGATGACTTCGATATGAGCGCCAGCCCGCCCGTCGCCATCATCATGGGAAGCCGCTCCGACTGGCCGACGATGAAACACGCCGCCGACAGCCTCGAGGCGCTCGGCGTCGCCTTTGACACAAAGATCGTGTCCGCCCACCGCACGCCCGACCGGATGTACGCCTTCGCCAAGGGCGCGCGCGCGGCCGGCTATCAGGTGATCATCGCCGGGGCCGGCGGCGCGGCCCATCTGCCGGGCATGACCGCGGCGATGACCGACCTGCCGGTGCTCGGCGTGCCGGTGGAGTCGAAACTGCAGAACGGCCTCGATTCCCTGCTCTCCATCGTCCAGATGCCCGGCGGCATTCCGGTCGGCACCCTGGCCGTCGGCGCGGCCGGGGCCAAGAACGCCGGCCTGCTGGCCGCCCGCATCCTGGCCCTGGGCGATCCGGCCCTGGCCGACCGCGTGGCCGCCTACGCCGCCCGCCAGGCCGAGGCCGTGGCCGAAACCGTCGAGGACTGATGACCGACACGCGCTTTCCCCTCCCGCCCGGCTCGACCATCGGCATCCTCGGCGGCGGCCAGCTGGGCCGCATGCTGGCCCTGGCGGCGGCGCGGCTGGGTCTGGACGTGGTCATCCTGACGCCGGACGAGGGCTCGCCCGCCTCGCGGGTCAGCCGCCAGACGCTGGTCGCGCCCTATGATGACCCGGACGCCCTGGCCCGGCTGGCCGGGATGGCCGATGTCGTCACCTACGAATTCGAGAACGTGCCCGCCGCCACCGTCCAGGCGCTCAACGCCCTGGGCGCCCCGACCGCGCCGGGCCGCCAGGCCCTGGCCGTGGCCCAGGACCGGGTCGACGAAAAGGCCTTCCTCAACGCCGCCGGCGCGCCGACCGTGGCCTTCGCGCCCGTCGCCGGCGCCGCCGACATCGCCGCCGCCCTGCCCCGCATCGGCCTGCCCGCCCTGCTCAAGACCCGCCGCGAGGGTTATGACGGCAAGGGCCAGATCTGGGTTCGCGGCGCCGACGAGGCCGCCGACGCCCTGGCCTCCATCGGCGGCGTGCCGGCCATTCTCGAGGCCCAGGCCAAATTCCACCGCGAGCTGTCGATCATCGCCGCCCGGGGCCGCGACGGTCAGATCGCCTGCTATCCCCTGTCCGAAAACGTCCATGAGGGCGGCGTCCTGCGCACCACCTTCGCGCCCGCCGCCGCCAGCCCGGCCCTGCAGGCGGAAGCCGAACGCATCGCCGGCGAGGTGCTGCGGCGGCTGGACTATGTCGGGGTGATGGGCATCGAGCTGTTCGATCTGGGCGACGGGACCTTGCTGGTCAACGAGATCGCGCCCCGCGTCCACAACACCGGCCACTGGACCCAGGACGGCTGCGAGGTCGACCAGTTCGAACAGCATATCCGCGCCGTCGCCGGCTGGCCGCTGGGCGACACGACGCCGGCGGTGTCGGTGGAGATGACCAATCTGCTCGGCGACGAGAGTCTGGACTGGGCCGATCTGGCCCGCGATCCGGCGGCCCGGCTGCACCTCTACGGCAAGGGCGAGCCGCGCCCCGGCCGCAAGATGGGACATGTGAACCGCGTGCGGGCCCTCGCGCCCGAGCAGATCGCCGCGTCGTCGCGCCGGCCGGCGCCCGCGCGGCTTGTGGCCCACGAGGTCTGGGATCCGGAAGTCCGGCCCGAGACCGATTAGCCGTAGCGGACCCTGGCCAGCGCCCCGACCAGTTCCTTCGCCAGGTCGGCGGGCTTGAAGCCGGCCTTCCACTTCTCGAAGTCCATGACGTTCTGGATGCGGGCGTCGAGGGCCTCCAGCGCCGCGGCCCGGCCGGCCTGCAGGTCCAGCGCCAGGGTCGAGATCAGGATCCCGGCCAGGATCGCCCGTTTGGAATAGTGGTTCTCGTCGGTGGCTGTGTCGCCGGCCCAGCGCCAAAGGCCGTCAGCGCTGTCCCAGACCAGCCGCAGGGCCAGCGGCAGGTTGGTCGGCAGGGCCAGGAAGCCGGCCCAGCGGCGCACGGCCTCGCGGTCGGCCTGGGCGGCGTCGAGCCGGGCGACCACGGCGGCGCGGATGCGCTCGCGAATCTTCAGGGCGGCGGGGTCGGGCAGCGCCGCCAGGGCCGCGGCGTCATGCCGGCGCGAGAGCAGCGCGGCCAGGTCGCGCGGGCCGTTGGGCAACAGCAGGTCGCATTCGCCGGCCGACAAACCGGCCGCCTTGCCGGCGGCCAGAGTCATGGTCCGGCTCCAGCCCCGGGCGGGGATCAGCGTGAGGGCCTCGTCCAGAACCTGCTGTTCAGCGCGGACGGCCCAGTCGTCGGGTGCGGTCATGACGCCACATTACACCGACCTTCCGGCGCCGTCGCCGATAGACAAGCCCGTTCGCCTCTGCTATCTCGCGCGCCTCGCCACGGGAGGCCTTCTCCCTGGGCAAAACCAATTTTAATTTTTGACCGCCCGCCGCACGGCTAGCGCGGGCGTTCAAAGGAGAGAGTCCCCTGGTTCAGATTTTCGTCCGCGACAACAATGTCGACCAGGCGCTGAAAGCCCTGAAAAAGAAGATGCAACGCGAAGGCTCGTTCCGCGAAATGAAGCGGCACGTGGCCTACGAGAAGCCTTCGGAGAAGCGCGCCCGTCAAAAGGCCGAGGCCGTCCGGCGCGCTCGCAAACTGGCCCGCAAGCGCATGCAGCGCGAGGGCCTGATCGCCGCCCCGAAGAAGCCCGCCGGCCGTTAGGCCAAGGCTTCATCGCTGAATTAAAAAGGCCGTCCGGGCAACCGGGCGGCCTTTTTGTTTTCAAGCTGTGCGCTCGCCGCGCGCCTAGGCTCCGCCCCGGACCCGCGCGATCAGGCCCTTGAAGTCGATCTTGCCGCTCGACAGCGCCCCCGCCCGGAAAGCCCGGCCGGCGATCCAGACCACCAGCGCCACGGTCACCGCCATCAGGACGCCGGTGCCCAGAACCTCCCACAGCGGCGGTTCGCTGGCTGCTCTCGCCGTCATCAGGAAGGGCGTGAACGGCGGGAACCACGACAGGGCCTCGAGCATCGGCGAATCGGGCCGGCGAATGGCCTGGGTCAGGAAGATCACCGGAATGGTCAGCAGCGCCATGATCGGCCCCAGCAGGGTCTGGGCCTCACGGGTGGTCTCGCAGAACGAGCCGATGGCGGTGAAGATCGCCGCGTACATCAGATAGCCGCCGACCAGATAGAGCAGGAAGTAGAACACCAGCCCCCTGCCGATCAGCACCGCGCCGATGTCGGCGGCCAGGCCGGGATTGAGCGTCAGGATCAGGGTCCCGCCGACGGCGGCCCAGACCCCCAGCACCGTCAGGGTCACCCCGGCGACGCCGAGAATCTTGCCGAACATGATCTCGGGCACCGAGGCCGAGGCCAGCAGCACCTCGAGCACGCGGTTGGATTTTTCCTCGATGACGCTGTTGAGCAGGATGCCGGCGCCGGTGAACACCATCGACCAGAGCAGCATAGCCGCGCCGAACCCGACGATGCCGGGCAGGCGGTCACGGAGTCCCACCTGTCCGGCGGCGGCCGCCTTGGGGGAGAAGGAGACGACCTTGGGCTTGAGGCTCTGGGCGGCCTTCAGCGCCGCCGGGTCGACCCCCAGGGCCGCCATGCGTCGAACGCGCAGGGCGTCGGCGACGGCGGCGCTGACCTCGCGCTCGAGCGAGCGGTCGGCGAGGTTGTTGCTCCAGAAGTCGATGGTGATGGCGTCATCCACGCCATGGATGACAGCCGCGGCCGACAGCTTGCGGCCGCCGTCGCCGCCAATACCGGTCGTCAGCCAGCGTTTGAGAGCCGCGTCGAGGGGCGCGGTAGGGCTGACCGAGACATAGGCGATCTCCGCGATGGGCCGCTTGCCAGCCTCACCCTTGAGGCTGTCGATGACCGCCCTGTCGAAGCCGTGGCCGGTCTGATCGATGATCGCGATCACCGGCGGCGGCGCGTTCTTCTCGAGCAGGGCCGGCGCGCTGATCGCCGCCGCGCCGATCGCCGGCATCAGCAGCATCGACAGCCAGAACCCGACGGTGCGCACATAGGCGACGTACTCGCGGGCGGCGATGCGGAGGAGACGCCTCATAGGGCCGCCTCCCCGCCGGTCAGGGCGATGAAGGCGTCATGCAGGCTGGGTTCGCGCATTTCGAAGCGGACGATATCCAGACCACCGGCGAAGGCGGCCTTGAGGGCGTCCTGCCCGGCGGCGCCGGACGACAGGGCCGCGGTGACGCGCAGGCCGCCGTCGTCCAGCGGCTCGGAGGCGATGGAGGCGACGCCCGGAAGGGCGGCGACGGCCGCTTCATCGAGCGCGCCTTCGAGCACCAGGGACCGTGGGGCGTGGCTTCTGGCCTCGGCCACCGGGCCGTCAAACACCTTGCGGCCGCCGGCCAGCAGCACGACCTGGTCACAGAGCCGTTCGGCATGCTGCATGACATGGGTCGAGAAGATCACCGTCGCGCCGCGATCGGCGAGGCCGCGGATCACGCCCTCCAGAGCCTGCTGATTGACCGGGTCGAGGCCGCTGAACGGTTCATCGAGAATGACCAGCTCGGGCTCATGCACGATGGCGCTGATCAGCTGGACCTTCTGGGCCATGCCCTTGGACAGGTGCCGGATCTGGCGGCGAGCCGCCGCGCCCAGACCCTGGGCCTCGAGCATCACCGTCGCCCGCCGCTTGGCCTCGGCCGTCGACAGACCCTTGAGGCCGCCCAGGAAGGCGATGGCGTCGATGGGGGTCATGCGGCGATAGAGGCCGCGCTCCTCGGGCAGGAAGCCGATCCGTTCCCGCACGGCCCGCGCGTCGGCGGCGCCGAGCACATTGATACGGCCGGCCGTGGGCTCGACCAGGCCCAGCACCATACGGATCGTGGAGGTCTTGCCCGCGCCGTTCGGCCCCAGGAAGCCCAGGATCTGGCCGCGAGACGCGGTAAAGGAGAGGTCGTCCACGGCGGTGAAGGCGCCGTAACGTTTGGTTACACCCTCAAGCTCAAGCGCCGCTGTCATCGTCCTCCCGACTCGAAGCCTTGCCCTTGTCCATAGCCTGCGCCGCGTCCCGGACGAACAGCACGGCCTTCACGATCTCGTCGGCATGGTCCCCGCCCAACAGGGTGGCGTGACCGGCGCCCGCGACATGGGCGATATAGGGATGACGCGAGGCCCGGGCCGGCGCGGTCTGAACGGCCTTCCAGGCCTCGCGACCGGCGACGGGACCGGCGGTGACCACGGCCACCGGCCAGGCCGGATCATAGCCCGGCAGCTCGGCGGCCTGACGCGACGCGGCCATCCACTGGCCCACTTCGTCGGCCGCCCAGCGGTTGTGGATGCCCGAGGCGAAGGCGCGGCGCTTGTCACGCGCGGCCTCCGGCGGCAGACCGATGCGGTCGCCCATCCAGGGCGAGACCGGCTTGAACAGGCCCGCCGATGCGCCCCAGCCGGCGACGCGGGAGATCGTGGCGAAGCCGCCGATCCACCGGCGAGCCGCCTCCAGCTCCGCCGCTTCCGGCGTGGCGGCGTCGATCAGCACCAGTCCGGCCACCTTGTCCGGGTTGCGCCCCGCGAACAGCCGCGCATAGAGGCCGGCCATCGAATGGCCGACATAGATGTAGGGACCCGGCTCGCCGGAAGCGGCCAGCATGCGTTCGAAGTCGCCGACGACCGCAAGGCCGTCACGCGGTCGCGGTCCGGGATCGGAGCGGCCAAGTCCGGCGCGATCATAGGCGCAGGACCGGATGCGGTGGGCCGCCAGCCCGGCCTGGACCGCGCCCCAGTCCGCCGAAAGGCCGAACGCCCCGGCCTCCAGAACGACCACCGGCCGGCCGGCTTCGGGGCCGGCGCAGACCATGTGTAGCGAGCGTCCGCCGACGTCGATCATGTGGCCGCGCAACGGCGGCTGACTGGCGGCGGACATGAGGCCTCCAAAGGCGATGGTGACAAGCAGGGCGAGGGCGAGACCCGCCATGCCCCGACCGGCGAGCTTGAGCATGGGCCCTATCTAGTGAAAGCTGAGCGAAGGGAAAGAGCGGGAGGAAAGCAAATGCTGCGGCTCGGATTGGGCGTCGTCGTCGGCATTGTGGTCGGCTTCGCGATTGTCATGGGCGGCGAGGCCCTGGGTCACAGGGTTTTCCCGCCGCCGGGCGGCGTTGATTTCACCGATCCGGTCGCGGTCAAGGCGATGATCGCCGGGATGCCGGTCGCCGCGCTGATCATGCTGGTCGTCGGCTGGGCCGTGGCCGCTTTCGCGGCGTCGGCGGTCGCCCTGCTGGTCTCCCAGCGAGACCGGCGGGCCGGTTTCATCGCCTCGGGCGTGGTGCTCGCCGCCACGGTCGCCAATCTGCTGATGTTGCCGCATCCGCTGTGGGTCAGCGTGACGGCGGTTGTCGGCATCGGACTGGCGGCTCTTGCGGCCGACCGTCTTCTGGCGCGGCGCGCCTAGCTCGAAACAATCACGTCCTGGGTCGCGGGGGCGACCTTGGTCGATCCGGTCGGCGCGGTTCGGCGCGTCAGCGGCAGGTCGCCGGGGACGGGGCCGGGCTTGGCTGACGGGCTCCTGACCAGGCTTTCCGAAGGGGCCGCGGCATCGGCCGCCGGCGGCGGGACGACAGCGTGAACACGCGTCGGGGTCTCGGCCGGCGGCGAGAGGGCGACACGATCGGTCTTGCGGGAAACGGTCGTCAGGCCGCGCGGCCAGCCGCCGACCTGGGCGATGCGGATGCGGCGCGACACGCGGGCCGCCGTCGACAGAGGCAGCGCGTCGGCGGTCGCGAAGGTGCGGCCCATGAAGGCGACCGGGTTCAGTGGCCGGTCATCCTGGCGAATCTCGAAATGCAGATGGGCGCCGGTGGACCGGCCGCTGGAGCCGACATAGCCGACCACGAAACCGGCCGGCAGGGGCATGCCGCGCCGCAGGCCTTTGGCCGGGCGGCCAAGGTGAGCGTAGAGCGAGGTCAGGCCATCGCCGTGATCAACCTCGACGAAACGGCCATAGCCGCCGTCGGTCCCGGCCCGCAGCACGGTTCCGGCCAGGGTCACCCGCACCGGCGTGCCGCTGGGCGCGGCGATATCGACGCCCTCATGCAGGCGGCCGCCTTCTTCCCACGGCATCTTGCGCAGGCCGAACGGTGAGTTGACGGCGTAGCCAGCCAGGGGCGAGGCGAAGGCGAAGGCGGGTTCGGCGGCGTGGGGACTGGCTTCGGCGGCGGCGGCGGCCACGACCGAGACGGCGCGGTCGGCGCGCTCGGCCCGGCTGGGCAGGCCGGCATGGGCGGACACAACCGCCACCGCGCCCATCAGGACAGCGGCCAGACCAGTGCCCATCAGGGGCGGAACCCGGCTTTCGCGGGCGAACAATTCACGGAACAAGGATCGGCCTCGTGTCAGTCTGTCGAGCCTGTGGCGGGGCGCGACGAGGTCTGACGCGCGAGCTACGACTTGGGGAAAGGATGCGGACCGGCCGTATGCTGGTCCAACCCGGCGAGATTGTGACCGGGAGGCGGGTTTCTAGTCTCGGAGACGCGGAGGGACAACCCCGCGGCCGGGCGATGTTGTGGTCCAGCTCACGAATAGACTCGGTCAGGCCGCCGCTGTTCTGCGCCAGCCGAGGATGCAAAGGCCGAGCATGGCCTGCGCCCCGAAACAGCCGATCAGCATCGGCGCCACCGGCGCATCCGGCGCCCGCCAGGCCGGCGTCAGGCAAAGATCGGCGGCCATGCCGGGGGCGACGAGGCACCAGCCGCCGAGGATCAGGAACACGGCGGCGATCAGACGTTGGATGCGGATGGGAGTGATGGGATCGCTCCTGAGATTGATTAGTCGCCTACCATCTCTTAAATTGCATATCGAAATTTTACCCGCATGGGCGGGTGATCGCCGACGGTCAGCCTGTCGGCGTTGGCGAGCACCGGACAGAGGGCCTCGACACGCAGGCATGGCTTCGCCGCTTCACGGGTTTTGCCCAGTGAAGGTGAGGAGGGCGCGGCGCGCTTCGGCCTCAGCGGGTGCTGAGGGGGGTAGAGGGTGCAAGAGGGCCAAGGCCGTCGCGCGCCGCGAAGTCCGTTATCCGGTGGCCGCCGGTAGGCAGCCCTCTTAGGGCATAGCCGGCAGAAGCCTCCGACGGGCGGGCGGCAGCGAAGCCGTCCCCGGACCGCGACGGTATCCCCCCGTCGCCTGTCGCTCGTCCGGCCAGGGGTCGTTCGGGTTGCCAGCTCCGCCGGGATGCCTTTGGCGGCGACGGAGGGACCTGAACAACTGACGCCGGCCCAAGCTTCCCGCTCGAACCTCATCCCGCCGCCGCATCGGATCGCCTGGCCGTGGCGCCCTCCCCGTGCGGCGGGATGAGGCGAAGGATACGGGCTGTCAGCGGGGTGGGGACGGATAGGCTTTGCGCCGCGGGGTAGCGGGGGAAAAAGGTTTGAGTTTCCACGCCTTGAGTCAGGCAATCCGAATTCACCCCGTCGGACTTTCCTCTCCCGGAGGGAGAGGGGGACCACCCGGAGGTGATGGAGAGGGAGACGCCGGTGTTGAGGGAGTCAGGCGCTCATCTCGTCAGCCACCCGTTCTTCCCTCTCCGACCCGGCGCTGCCGGGCCACCTCTCCCTCCGGGAGAGGAAGAATTGACCTGCGAGCGAGCGGACGGAGGGCGGGGTTACGATGACATCGCCCCTGAGAACGCGTGGGTCGAATGGCAAGCCATCCGCCCCACTCTGCTATGGCCCAAGCGTCGCCTAAAGGTTCTTCACGATCCCTTCGACCATCTTCTTGGCGTCGGCGAACAGCATCATGGTGTTGTCGCGGAAGAACAGCTCGTTCTCGACACCGGCGTAGCCGCTCGACATGCCGCGTTTGACGAACAGCACGGTGCGCGCCTTTTCCACGTCGAGGATCGGCATGCCGTAGATGGCGCTGGTCGGGTCGGTCTTGGCGGCGGGGTTGGTGACGTCGTTGGCGCCGATGACGAAGGCCACGTCGGCGGTGGCGAACTCGCTGTTGATGTCCTCGAGCTCGAACACCTCGTCATAGGGGACGTTGGCCTCGGCCAGCAGCACGTTCATATGGCCGGGCATGCGGCCGGCGACGGGGTGGATGGCGTATTTCACCTCGACCCCCTCTTCCTTCAGCTTGTCGGCCATCTCGCGCAGGGCGTGCTGGGCCTGGCTGACGGCCATGCCGTAACCGGGGACGATGATCACCTTGGAGGCGTTCTTCATGATGAAGGCCGCGTCCTCGGCGCTGCCCTGTTTCACTGGGCGGGTCTCGACCACGCCGCCGGCGCCGGCCGCGGCGTCATCGGCGCCGAAGCCGCCGAGGATCACCGAGATGAAGCTGCGGTTCATCGCCTTGCACATGATGTAGCTGAGGATCGCGCCCGAGCTGCCGACCAGGGCGCCGGTGATGATCAGGGTGACGTTCTGCAGGGTGAAGCCCAGGGCCGCGGCGGCCCAGCCGCTGTAGCTGTTGAGCATCGAGACCACGACCGGCATGTCGGCGCCGCCGATGGGAATGATCAGGGTCACCCCGACCAGAAGGGCCAGGGCGAAGATACCCCAGAAGGCCCAGATGGCCGCGCCGCCGCTCATCACCAGGATCACCGTCAGCACCACGATGGCGGCGGCGATGGCCAGGTTCAGCAGATGGCGGGCGGGCAGCAGGATCGGCGCGCCGCTCATGTTGCCGTTGAGCTTGGCGAAAGCGATCACCGAGCCGGTGAAGGTCACCGCCCCGATGGCCAGGCCGATGGCCAGCTCGACCAGCGACTGCAGGTGGATATGGCCGTTGGCCTCGGCGATGCCGTAGGCGTCGGGGGTGTAGATGGCGGCCACGGCCACCAGACAGGCGGCCATGCCGACCAGGCTGTGGAAGGCGGCGACCAGCTGCGGCATCGAGGTCATGGCCACGCGACGGGCGATCAGCGCCCCGATCCCGCCGCCGACGGCGACGCCGAGGGCGATCAGACCCAGGGTGATGGCGTCGAGCTTCTCCTGGCCCCAGAGGGTCAGCAGGGTCACGCCGACGGCGATGGCCATGCCGATCATGCCGTTGCGGTTGCCCGCCTGGCTGGTCTCGGGGCTCGACAGCCCCCGCAGCGCCAGAATGAACAGCACGCCCGAGACGATGTAGGCGACGGCGGCGATGTTGGCGTTCATGCGGTCAGTTCCCCCGGAAGCGTTGCGTGATCAAAGCTCACTTCGCCCCCTTGCCCTTCGCAGGGTCCTTCTTCTTGTACATGGCCAGCATCCGCTGGGTGACGAGGAAGCCGCCGAAGATGTTCACCGCGGCGAAGGCGGCGGCCAGGGCGCCGGCGCCTTTGGAAACCCAGACATTGGCCGGAATCGCGCCACCGCCGGACAGATCAGCGCCGGTCGGATGGGCCGCGGCGGCCAGCAGGGCGCCGACGATGATCACGCTGGAGATGGCGTTGGTCACGGCCATCAGCGGCGTGTGCAGCGCCGGCGTCACGCTCCAGACCACGTAGTAGCCGACGAAGATGGCCAGCACGAAGATGGCCAGACGGAAGACGGTGGGATCGACGGCGTCCATCGGGTGACCTCTACTTCTTCTTCGGAGCGGGCTTGGCGGCCGGCTTGGCCGGCGCCTTGGGTTTCGCGACGGCCTTCGGAGCGGCCTTCGCGGCCGGTTTCGGCACGGGCTTGGCAGCCGCCTTGGCAGGGGCCTTGGCGACGGCCCTTGGCGCGGCTTTGACGGCCGGCTTGGCGGCCACGGCCTTGGCGACCGGTTTCGCGACGGGCTTGGCTTTGGCGGGCGCTGCCTTGGCAGGCGCTGCAGCCTTGGCGGCCTTGCCCGGCGAAGCCTTGGCGGCGACGGGCGCCGTTTTCAGCTGCTCATGGACGATGGCGCCGCCCTTCGTGACCAGGGCCGCCTTGAGGATCTCATCCTCGAAATCGGGGGCCAGCTTGCCGTCCTTGTCGAGCAGCAGCCCGGCGAAGGCGAACAGGTTGCGGGCGTAGAGGGCGCTGGCGTCGGCGGCGATGCGGCCGGGCAGGTTGGGAATGCCCATGATCTTGACCCCGCCGGGGGTCACATAGTCCTGGCCGGGCCTGGCGCCCTCGACATTGCCGCCCTGTTCGACGGCCAGGTCGACCAGCACCGAGCCGGGTCGCATCGAGGCGACCTGGGCGGCGGTGACCAGCCGGGGCGCGGGGCGGCCCGGGATCAGGGCCGTGGTGATGACGATGTCCTGTTTGGCGATGTGGGTGGAGACCAGCGCCGCCTGTTTGGCCTGGTACTCTTTCGACATCTCCTTGGCGTAGCCGCCGGCGGTCTGGGCGTTCTTGAACTCCTCGTCCTCGACGGCGAGGAATTTGGCGCCCAGGGACTCGACCTGTTCCTTGGTCGCCGGCCGCACGTCGGTGGCGGTGACCACGGCGCCGAGGCGACGGGCGGTGGCGATGGCCTGCAGGCCGGCGACGCCGACGCCCATGACGAACACCTTGGCCGGGGCGATGGTGCCGGCCGCGGTCATCATCATCGGGAAGGCGCGGCCATAGGCGTTGGCGCCCTCGATGACGGCGCGATAGCCGGCGAGATTGGCCTGGCTGGACAGCACGTCCATGACCTGGGCCCGGGTGATGCGGGGCACGAACTCCATGGCGAAGGCCGTGGCTTTCGCCTTGGCCAGGGCGGTCAGAGTGGCGCGGTCCTGATGCGGATTGAGCGTGGCCACGACCATGGCGCCGGGCTTGAGCGCGGCGATTTCCTCGGCCTCGGGCGCCCGCACCTTGAACAGCACGTCGGCCTTGGCCAGCGTATCCTTGAGGGTTTTGGCGACGGTGGCGCCGGCGGCGGCGAACTCGGCGTCGGGAATGGCGGCGCCGGCGCCCGCGCCGGTCTCGACCGTGACCGAGTATCCGGCCCCGATCAGCTTTTTGACCGTCTCGGCCGTAGCGGCGACCCGCGTTTCCCCGGCCCGGCGTTCCCTGGTGACGGCGATAACAGCCATGTAGCTCCCCATCCGGACGCGTTGCGAGTCACGTCCACTGGAAGCTTGTTTAGGGGATGATCTTGCCCGTTGTCGAGCCTAGCGGCGGCGTGGCGGGAAAGCTCATGCCGCGCCGCAGCATGAAACGGCGGCCTAGTGCCCGCCGGTCTTCTTTTCGCGCAGCAGGAGAATGCCGAGCGCCGCCATCACGACGCCGGGAATCAGGCCGCCCAGAAAGCCCGCCGTGGTGCAGAACCACAGGGTCAGAACCAGCAGCGCCACGGCGATGGCCAGGGAGCCCCACTTCGTCAGGCCCATGACCGCTTGATAGGTCGCGCTCTGTTCGGAGATGTCCATTTCGCCGCGGTGGTATTCGGAAGCCATCAGTCGTTCCCGTCAGTTGCTGTCCGGGCCATACAACGCTCGGCGCGAACGCTCAAGTCTATTGGCCGGTCAGGCCGCGTCGGGCCCCGGCCAGCCGGCCAGCAGTCCGCGCAGGGCGGCGACGAAGGCCAGCGGCTGGTCGATCATCACATGATGGTCAGCGTCGGGAATGGCGATCTGCGGCGACCCGGGCGGCAGCAGACCGCGCATGTAGCCAAGGATGCTGGGCTCGGCCAGCCGCGACCGCTCACCCCACATCATCGCCAACGGGCAGGTCACGGTTTCCAGCAGGGGTCCGCGATCCTCCATCAGGAATGAGGACCACATGAAGGGATCGAATCGCCAGGTCCAGCCGCCCTCGACCTCCTTGAGCGCGTTGCGGGCGATCCAATCGGCGATGAAGGGGTTTTCGCAGCCCTGCGGCGGGGCGAGGCGGAAGCGGCCGAGGGCCTCAATCAGGGTCGGATAGACCCGGTTGGGCGTTACGCGCTTGGGCGGGCCGCGCCATTCCAGCTCCGGCGGCCGGACCATGGAATCGACCAGCACGACCGCCTTCAGCCGATCACCGTATCGGCTGGCCGCCAGCATGGTCGGAAAGCCGCCAAAAGAGTGGGCGACGAACACCGGCTTGCCGGCCGCGTACAGGCCCGCGGCCTCGGCGGCGGCGAAGGACTCCCGGGCGAACTGGTCGGCGTTGTAGGCTTCCCGCCAGTCCGAACGGCCCATACCGCTCCAGCTGAACGCCGCCACCCGCCAGTCGTCGGCGAAGAAGGGGGCGATGAAGCTCCACCAGTCGGCGCTGGCGCCGTTGCCGTGCAGCAGCAGCAGGCCCGGCTTGCCGACCTCGCCCCAGGTCAGCAGCTCGATATCGGCGCCCTCAAAGTCGAAGCTCGTCCGTTCCGGCGCCCGCGCCAGGGCGGCGTCGAACCAGGGCGGCGACGGCGGCGTTTCGCCGTTGAATTCGGCCAGGGGCGCCGGAAACGACGGCCATTGCGAAGGGTCGTCAGCCACGGGCGGCCTCATAGGCCTTTTCGCCGGGGCGAGGCGGCCGGGGTCCGATCACCTTGTAGACGGCCGAGCCGGTCATCAGCAGCCGGTCGCCCGACCAGAGCTGGCCGCGCACGGTGTAGACGCTGTCGTCCTCGGAGGTGATCTCGGATGTGCCCTGCACCCAGTCGCCGAGCTTGGCCGCGGACAGGAAATCGCAGGTCAGCCGGACCGTCACCCAGTAGTGGGACCGCTGCACTGAAATCACCCGCCCCCAGGCCACGTCGGCCACGGTCATCAGCATGCCGCCATGACAGTTGGCCATGCCATTGGTGTGATGCTCCTCGACCCGGAAGCCGAGACTGCAGTCGTCGCCCTCATACTTCTCGTAGAGCGGCCCGATCTGGCGGCCGAAGCCGCGCGTCCAGTTCAGCGGCTTGAAGCCGTCGGGAATAACGCCCGCCTGGGCTTCGGTAAGATCGTCTGACATGGCGAAAGTCTAACGATCGTTTGAATGCAGGCAAACATATTCCTCCCCGCGACGTCGGGGAGGGGGACCATCCGAAGGATGGTGGAGGGGACAGCGCCGGCCAGGCCGCAAAGGTCTGAATTCAGGATTGGACCGCGTGCAGCCGCACAGCCCCCTCCACCACGCTCCGCGTGGTCCTCCTCCCCTCTCCGAGGGGAGAATTCAGGTCAGACTCTCGAACTCGGCGACCAGACGTTCGATGTCGCGGCAGCCGGCGGCCCAGAAGGCCTTCTGGCGCGGGTCCAGCCCGAACGGGGCCAGGGCTTCGACATAGGTTTTGGTCCCGCCGGCGGCGAGCAGCGCTTCGTAGAGGGGGACGAACGCGACCGGGTCCTCCCGCCGCTTCTCCATCAGGGCCCGCACCAGCAGGTCGCCGAAGGCGTAGGCGTAGACATAGAAGGGCGCGTGCACGAAGTGGCTGACATAGGCCCAGTAGTGCTCATAGCCGCCGTTCAGCTTGACCGCAGGGCCGAGGCTTTCGCCCATCACCTCCAGCCACAGGTCGCCGATCTCGTCGGCCGACAACTCGCCGTGCAGGCGGGCGTCGTGGAAGCGGGTCTCGAACTGGTGGAAGGCGATCTGGCGCACGACGGTGTTGAGCCCGTCCTCGATCTTGCCGGCCAGCAGGGCGCGCCG
Source organism: Caulobacter sp. (assembly GCA_030680355.1). Lineage (GTDB taxonomy): Bacteria > Pseudomonadota > Alphaproteobacteria > Caulobacterales > Caulobacteraceae > Caulobacter. Next base: position 71,931 of record JAUXVF010000025.1, on the reverse strand, counting down.
ATCGGCGGGCGCCGCCTCGGCCAGCAGCCGTTCAAACACCAGACCCTCACCGAAGATCGAGGCGGTCTCGGCCAGGGTCAGGGGCGTGTCGGCCAGCAGGGTGCCGAGCGGCGCACACATCGTCTGGTGCACCGCGTGGCCCAGTTCATGGGCCAGGGTCAGAACGTCGCGCCGCTCGCCCATGTAGTTGAGGAAGACATAGGGGTGGCGATCGGAGGTCACCGAATGGCTGTAGGCGCCCGACTGTTTGCCGGGGCGCGGGCGGGCGTCGATCCAGGGCTGGGCGAAGAAGGCGCGGGCCTCGTCGGCGAACTTCGGGGCCAGGGCCGAGAAACTGTCGAGCACCACGCCTTGCGCCTCGGTCCAGCCGTAGGTTTTCGGCGCGGCGGCGTCGAGCGGGGCGTTGCGGTCCCAGTAGTCGAGAGTCTTGCGGCCCATCAGCTTGGCCTTGGCCGCATAGTAGCGGTGGCTGGTCGTCGCGTAGCTTTCGGTCACCGCCTCGGCCATGGCGCCCACCGCCTCGGCGTCGACCTCGTTGGCGATGTGCCGTGAGCGGGCCGGATCGGGGTACCGCCGCCAGCGGTCCTCGACCTGTTTCTCGAAGGCCAGGGTGTTCATGACCAGGGCCATGGTCGGGGTGCGGTCGTGCAGAGCCTCGGCCAAACCGTTGGCCGCCGCCTTGCGCCGCGCCGCCGAGGGATCGGACATCCGGTTCAGCGCCTCGGGCAGGGTCAGGTATTCGCGGCCGACCTTGGCGGTGAGTTTGGCCAGGGTCTCGTCATAGAGCCGGGTCCAGTTGGCGACGGCGGGCGCGCGGTCGACCAGCAGGTGTTCGAGGTCCGCCGACAACTCGTGCGGACGCGACAGACGCAGGCGGCGGAGCCACGGCGTCCAGCGGACTGCGGCCGGGTGGGCCGCCAGGGCCGCCGTGATCTCATCGTCCTCCAGCTCGTTCAGTTCCAGGGTGAAGAACAGGCTGTCGGCGGCGATCTGGGAAGAGCGGGCGCGAAGGTCGCCCTCGAACCGGGCCCATTCCGGATCGTCCCGCGCCGTCGAGGCGGCCAGGGTCGCGTAGGCGCCGACCGACCACAGGGCGTTGGTCGCCTGCTCATAGAGCGTCACCCCCCGGTCGATCAGGGCGCCCAGGGCGGCCGCATCGGCGCGGCTGGCGACGAAATGGCCCTTGAGGGCGACCAGGGCGTCGTTGATCCGCTTGGCCTCAACCAGATCGGTCTCGATGCGCGGGTCGTCACGACCGGCGTAGAGGTCGTCCAAGCGCCATTCGGGCAGGGCTTCGGCGGCGTCGGGGGTTTTCACGGGAGCGTTCATGCCGGCGGATATGGACCGGCGCAGGGCGGGTCGCAACGCCCGGGGTCAGACGAAACCCTTCCGCTTCCACCAGGCCAGCACCAGATCCGGCCAGGCCGCCACCGGCTTGCCGGCCGTGAAGCGCAGACCAAAGCCATGGCCGCCCTCCTCAAAGACATGCAGTTCGGTGGTGACCCCGGCGGCGCGCAGGGCGCCATGGAGGTTCAGACTGTTCTCCACCGGCACAGAGGCGTCGTCGCCGGCATGCAGCAGGAAGGTCGGAGGGGCGTCGGGGCGGGCGTTTTCCTCCAGCGACCAGTCCCGCTCCTGCGCCAAGGTCGGCGTCGCACCCAGCAATTCGGCCCGCGAGCCGGCGTGCGCCAGGCCCTGCCGCAAGGTCGCCACCGGATAGATCAGCGTCGCCAGGTCCGGCCTCGCCGACAGGCCATCGATGGCGTCGACGGGATCATAGGCCGGACGGTCGAACATCAGGCTCAAACACCCGGCGACATGGCCGCCCGCCGAGAAGCCCATCACCCCGACGCGCTCGCGGTCAGCGGCGAGCGATCGCACCAGCCGCAAGGCCCGCTGGGCGTCCTGCAGCGGCGCGGCGGGTCCCGCAGCCCAGCCATCGGCCGGCAGGCGATAGCTGGCCACATAGACGGTGACACCGGCCGCGGCGAAGCGCGCGGCGCACTCGTAACCCTCCTTGTCCATCACCACCCACTTGTAGCCGCCGCCGGGCGTCATCAGCAGCGAGGCGCCATTGGGCTTGCGAGGTTCGAACACGGTCAGGGCTGGGTCGCGGACATGCTTCACATAGCGGTCGCGCAGGGGATTGGGCGGTGGATTGCGCTCGACCACCGTCTCGGCGACCGAAACCCCCTGCCCGCCCGGCGGCCCGTCCGGCCAGATCGGCATGACTCTGGGCGCGGCCGCCAGGGCCGGAGCGGCGGCGGCCAGACCCGTCGCCGTCAGCAGGGTGCGTCTCGTCCAGTCGGCCGCCATCAGCATCTCCGGGAAACCGGTGTCACCGTACCGGTGCGGCCCGCCGTTCGACAAGCCAGGCGATGGCCGCGATGGCCAGATAGCTGCCGATGGCCATGACCCCGGTCTGGATCGGGTCGTCGCCGGCGGGCGTTGTTTGACCGATGACCTGCACCGCCGTCAGGACCAGCAGGAACACCGCCGCCGGCCAGGCCGAAAGACCTTCCTTCGCCCGCTTCCACGCCCACAGCGCGCCGGCCGCGGCCAGCAGGCCCATCTCCAGCGTCGCCTCCGGCACGGGATAGTTCCACCAGGCCAGCCCGACCTTGTCGCCGCCGAACCACAGTTCGAGATCCGGACGATGGACCAGGAAATCCAGCAGCCAGTGGGAGAACACCACCAGCCCCACGACAAACGCCGCGCGCCAGGGCGTCTTCAGCAGCCCCCGCGCCAACAACGCGCCGCCGACCGACCAGGCGATCGCCGCGGGCAGGCTGTGGGTCCAGGGCATGTGATAGAGCTCCAGCGCGCTGCCGGGCAGGTCCGGGTTGACGCTGAACCGCTCCGCGCCGGTCATAATCAGTCCGCCCCAGCCGATATCGACCAGCTGACAGGCGACGACATAGCTCCACAGCGGCGCGCGCGGCTCGGCGGCGCGGGCGGCCAGGGCGGCGGCGTAGTGACCAACAAACATCGGGGCGTCCCTTCTTGATCTGACGCCTTTCCTTTCGCTCGCCGCTCAGCATTCGAAAATTGCACAATACCTTCTGTCTGATATTCATATTTGTATGGCCCGTTCGATCGACTGGACTCTTTACGCCTCGTTTCGGGAGGTCATGCGGCAGGGCAGCCTGTCGGCGGCGGCCCGCGCCCTGGGCCTGACCCAGCCGACCCTCGGCCGCCATGTGGCGGCGCTGGAAGCGGGTCTGGGCGCGGTCCTGTTCACCCGCTCCCCCCAGGGGCTGATCCCCACCTCGGCGGCGCTGGAGCTGCTGCCGCGTGTCGAGGAGATGCATGCGGCGGCCCAGGCCGCGGCGCGGGCGATCAGCGGCGAGCCGGGCGGCGAGCGCGGCGTGGTGCGGCTGACCGCCAGCGAGATCATCGGCGGGGTCGTGCTGCCGCCGATCCTGGCGACGTTTCGCGAGCAACACCCCGGCGTCATCATCGAACTGGCCCTGACCAACCGCAATGAGGACCTGCTGCGCCGGGACGCCGACATCGCCGTGCGCATGATCCGCCCCCGGCAGGCGGCCCTGGTCGCCCGCCGGATCGGCGCGGTCCCGATCGGCCTCTATGCGCACCGGCGCTATGCCGAGGCCCACGGCCTTCCGCACACGGTCGAGCAACTGGCCGACCATCCGCTGATCGGCTTTGATCGCGACGACAGCGCCGGGCAGGCTCTGGCGAACGACGGAATCAAGATCGCCCGCGAGACCTTCGCCTTTCGCAGCGACAGCGATCTGGCGCAGCTGGCCGCCCTGAGGGCCGGCTTTGGCATTGGCGGCTGTCAGCGGGGGATCGCCGCCACTGATCGGGACCTCCTGCCGGTGCTGCCCCAGATCGTCCGGTTTGACCTAGAGATGTGGCTGGCCATGCACGAGGACCAGCGGACGGTGTCGCGGGTACAGATGGTGTTCCGTCATCTGACGGAGAGTCTGCGCGCCTACATCCGCCAGTGAAGGGTCCTTAACCTGTCCCGCAATACAGTCGACAGCCAAGGAACATCCCGCAAAAGGGCGGACCACTCATGCAGGCTGATGTCCGCGTCACAGTGATGGACGAGCCCGCCGCCGCAGGCCTGGCGGAAGACAGCGACGGGCTCCTGCCGGTTCTGTCCGCGCCCGACGTCATGCTGTCGGGGCTGATCTCGCCGCTGCCCATGCTCTGGGCCCTGACTCTTCCCTTCGGCATCCTTCTGGCGTTGCTCGGTCATCCGTGGATCGGCCTGTGCACGACTCTGGCCAACATGGGCGGCGACTGGGTGGCCCAGACCATCTATCGGCGCTGGCAGGCCGCGCCCCAGACCTCCGAAGCCGGCGTCGATATTCGCAAGATCAGCAATGTGGCGTGCATGCGCGCGGCCGTGGCCATGACGGGCGGGGTGGCGCCGGTGCTGTATGCGCCGGCCGCGCCGGAACTGGTGTTCACGGGCCTTATGGCCTGTCTGCTGCTGGTTGTCGCCGTCGCCCAGGGCAGCATGTCGCCCCGCCTGCTCTGGATGTCGGCCTGGCCGGTTCTGGTCGGCGTCGCGCTGGTCATCATCGCCCTGTTCCCGCCCGTCACGGCGGTGATTCTTCTGGCGGTGACCGGCATGCTGGCGGCCATGCTCGGTCTGCTTGCCGGAGGCGTCGGCCGTATCCTCGGCGACTGGACCACCATGCGCGAGCGCAACAACCAGCTGATCGAAAGGTTGGTCGCCGAACGGGCCGAGGCCGAACAGGCCCGCGAGGAAGCCCGGGTGGCCGGCGAGGCCAAAGCCAGTTTCCTGGCCACCATGAGTCACGAAATCCGCACCCCGATGAACGGGGTCCTGGGCATGGCCCAGATGCTGAAGCGTTCGGCGACCGGCGGCGAGCAGATTCAGCAGATCGACACGCTGATCCACAGCGGCGAGTATCTGATGTCGATCCTCAACGACATCCTCGACATTTCCAGGATCGACGCCGGACAGCTGGAAGTAGCCACCCGGTCCGAAAACCTTCAGGTCATGCTTGACGACCTGGGCCGTCTCTGGGGCCCCTCTGCGGAGGAGAAAGGCCTTTTCCTCAAGATCGAGATCGCGGCCGGCCTGCCCGTCCAGCTTCTCATGGACGCCCGCCGGGTGCGCCAGGTGCTGTTCAATCTGATCGGCAACGCCCTGAAATTCACCAGCGCAGGGGGGGTCACCCTGACCGTGGACCATGCCTCGCTGCCCGACGGCCGCGTCCGTCTGCGCATCGCGGTCCGCGACACCGGCATCGGCATCGAGCAGAGCGCTCTCCCGGCCCTGTTCGAGCGCTTCTCCCAGGCCGACCAGTCGATCTCGCGCCAGTTCGGGGGCGCCGGGCTGGGCCTGGCGATCTCGCGCCAGCTGACAGAACTCATGGGCGGAAATCTCTGGGCGGAGAGCCGCCCGGGCGAGGGCTCCTGCTTCTTCCTGGAATTGCCTCTGACCCGGGCCGCGGAGCCGGCGGTGGTCGCGGAACATGAAGACAACGTCGTCGAACCGGCCGGCCAGACGCCCAGCCTGTCGATCCTGATCGTCGACGATAACGCCGTGAACCTCATGGTGCTCAACCAGATCCTGAACGCCCTCGGTCACCAGTGCGTGCGCGCCAACAGCGGGGCGGAGGCCCTGCGACACGCCGCCGGTCAGCCCTTCGACCTCATCCTGTTCGACATCCGCATGCCGGGCATGAGCGGCGTCGAGGCCCTGGCCGCCCTGCGCGCCGCGGACGGCCCCAACCGCGACACCCGGGCCCTGGCCGTCACCGCCGACGTTCTGACTCACGGACATGGCGGCTACCTGTCCCTGGGCTTCTCGGGCCATGTCTCAAAGCCCATCCAGATCGGCGCCCTGATCGCCGAGATCGAACAGGCGATGAACGGCGACGATCGGGCGTCGGCGGTCGCCTGACGGCCTGCCGCCGTTAACCCCCGACTCAGGTCTCCGAAACCCGGTCTTTACCCCGACCCTGTATCAATACGGACCAACAAGAGCCTTGTCCCATGCTGGGCAGAGGCCGGTTTCGGTGGGTGATCTTCATATGACCAAAACGGTCCTAGTCGTTGACGACGATCCGACACAGCGGCGCCTGATCCAGGCGGTTCTCGAGCGGGAAGGTTTCGCCGTCGCCCAGGCCGAAGACGGCGACTCGGCGCTCAAACACCTGACCAGCGGCCAGGCCGCCGACGTCGTGTTGCTCGACCTGCAGATGCCCGGCCTGAACGGCCAGGACACCCTCAAGGAGATGCGCGCCCGCGGCTACGCCCAGCCCGTCATCGTGCTGACCGCCGGCGGCGGCGTCGAGACCGTGGTCAAGGCCATGCAGGCCGGCGCCGGCGACTTCTTCGTCAAACCCGCCAGCCCCGAGCGGATCATCGTTTCGATCCGCAACGTGCTTTCGATGGGCGAGATGCGCACTGAGGTCGACCGCCTCAAGAAACACACGTCCGGCCGGATGACCTTCAAGGACCTGATCGGCGACTCCGCTCCCATGACCCTCGTCAAACGGCTGGGCGAACGGGCGGCGAAATCCTCGATCCCGGTGCTGATCAGCGGCGAGAGCGGCGTCGGCAAGGAAGTCATCGCCCGCGCCGTGCACGGCGCGTCCGATCGCTCGGGCAAGCCTTTCGTCGCCGTGAACTGCGGCGCCATCCCCGAAAATCTCGTCGAGTCGATCCTGTTCGGCCATGAGAAGGGCAGCTTCACCGGCGCCTCTGAAAAGCACCTCGGCAAGTTCCGGGAGGCCGACGGCGGCACCCTGTTCCTGGACGAAGTCGGCGAACTGCCGCTGGACATGCAGGTCAAGCTGCTGCGGGCGCTCCAGGAGAGCGAGATCGACCCGATCGGCGCCAAGCGCTCGGTGCGGGTGAACGTCCGGATCGTCTCGGCGACCAACCGTGATCTGACCAACGCCGTCGCCGAAGGGCGATTCCGCGAGGACCTGTTCTATCGCCTGAACGTCTACCCGATCGAAGCCCCTGCGCTGCGCGAACGTCGCGAGGACATTCCGTCCCTGGCCGAGGCCTTCATCCGCCGGTTCAATCTCGAGGAAGGCAAGCGCGTCGCCGGGGTCAGCCCCGAGACTCTGGCCATCCTCAACGGCTTCGACTGGCCGGGCAATGTTCGCCAGCTGGAGAACGCCGTCTATCGCGCCATCGTCCTGGCTGACGCGCCCGTTCTGCAGCCGCACGACTTCCCGGCCATCTCGGGGGTCAAGATCGCGCCCGAAGCGCTGGTGTCCGCGGCGGCGGCGATGCCCTCGCCACAGACCCTGATGGCCGAGATCAGCAAGGAGTCGCCAGTCCGGATCCTCGATGGCCGCGGCCATGTTCGCCCGCTCGACGAGGTCGAACGCGATTTGATCCAGCTGGCCATAGAAATCTACGCCGGCCACATGAGCGAGGTCGCCCGTCGCCTCGGCATCGGCCGCTCAACCCTCTATCGCAAGGTCCGCGAACAGGGCCTGGATGTCGAACTCTCGGAGGCAAGCTGATGGCCCGTCGTCTGACTATCCTGCGCCCGCAGTCGCGGGACGCCCGGCTCAAGACCCTGATGCACCGCATGAAACTGGCCGCCGCGCGCATCGGGGCCTCGCCGGCGCCCGCCGCCGGCTGACGCCCTCGGCAACGTCCGCTCCCTGCGCCTCTTGAGCGTCTACTGGAGCAGTTGAAGCAGCATTGACGGCCCGCTGTTGGCGACACCGAGCGCGGTGACGGCCAACTCCTGCTTCACCCGCTCCGACTGCAGGCGGGCGGATTCCCTCGCCAGGTCGGCGTCCACGAGGCGGCCGATGCCGGCCTGGACCGTGTCCTGCTGCTTGCGGACGAAGACGAGGTGGGCCTCCAGCGCCTTCGAACCCGTGCCCAGCTTCGCCAGGGCGGCGTTGGTGCTGGCGATCGCAAAGTCGATGTCAGCGATGGTGATGTAACCGACCCCGTCCGGACGGAGCGGATTGATCGCCGGGCTGTCCGTCGAGAGGTCGACGTGATCGAGATCAATCGTCTCGGAGCCGACCGTGTTGGCCAGAGCCTTCACCTGATCGGCCCCGCCCGACGAGATCAGGTTCATGCCGGCGAAAGAGGCGCTCGCGGCGGCGGCGTCGATCTGGTCGAGGAAGTCGAGGTAGTCGGAGGACAGCGCCAGCAGAGCCGCGTTCTGCTGGTCATTCTCCAGAAGCGGCAGCGCCATCTGCTTGATCTTCACCAGCAGCCCGGAGATCGTCTCGCCAGCAGCGATGGCGACGTCAACGACCGACTGTCCGCGCTGGATCGACCCGATGACGGCGTCAAGGGCTCGCTGCTCGCCGCGCTGGCCTTGAGCAATGGCCCATACCGCGCCGTTGTCCTTCGTGCTGGAAACCTTGAATCCGGTGCTGATCCGCTGCCGGGTCCGGGCGAGCTCCGCATTGGATGAATTGAGGTTCTGCAGCGCGATCATCGCGCCGACGTTGCTGTTGACGCTGTTCAGCGACATGACGAAGAGCCCGTTTTCCCCAGGCCGGCCGCGTTCTGCTACCGGGAGCGTTGTGCTCCGGGTGAATTTTCGAGGAACAGCGTTATCAAAAGGTTAGTCCCGTCCAGCGACGGCGGCGTCTGACGGCCTCGATCGCCGCTCGCCCGGGTGAAGGTGGGTGTGACCGGAAACGGGATAGGTCCCTATCGCGACCGGAACAGCTGCAGCAGCAGCGACGGCGCCTGGTTGGCGATCGACAGGGCCTGGATCGCCAGCTGTTGCATGACCTGAAGAGCCTGCAGCCGCGCGCTTTCCCGGCCAAGGTCAGCGTCCACCAGACGGCCGACGCCGGCGTCGATGACATCCTGCAGCTTGCCGACGAAGGTGAAGTGGGTGTCGAGAGCCTTTGAGCCGGTTCCGAACTTCGCCGCGGCGGTGTTGACCGCCCTCAGGGCCGTATCGATGGCGGCCAGGTCAGTGGCGCTGACCGTTCCCGACAGATCCGTCAGGGTTCCCGCGATCGTCCCGCCCGTCGTCGACAGATCAATATGATCGACATCAACCGTCGCGCTGGCGCTGGCGTTGGCCAGGGCGCGAATGTTCCCGGCGCTGCCCGACGAGATCAGACTGACCCCGCCGAACGTCGCATTCGAGGTGACCCTGTCGATCTGTTTGCGCAGGGCGATATAGTCTTCGTTGAACGCCGCCTTGTCGGTGGCCGTGATGGTCGGGTCGGAGGCGGCGAGCGCCTTCTCCTTCATCTGCATCAGCAAGTCGGAAATGGATTCGGCGCCGGCGATGGCGATATCGGCGATCGACTGCCCACGCTGGAGCGAGGTTTTCACCGCATCAAGCGACCGGGACTCCGCGCGCTGGTTCTGGGCGATGGCCCAGATGGCCCCGTTGTCCTTGACGCTGGCGACCTTCAGCCCGGTGCTGATGCGCCGTTGCGCGGTGTAGAGCTGGGCGTTGACCGCCGTCAGACTCTGCAGGGCGATCATGGCGCCCACGTTGGTGTTGACGCTGTTGAGCGACATAACGGGCCTGACATTCCGGCGCGGACGCGTTTTGCTCCGCGAGGCGTTTTGCCTCGGCGCCAGTCTGGACCCTCGACGTTAGGGAGCCGTTATCAGTTCCGACGTGAGGCGATCTGCACAACGACCCGGTCGGGCGCGCCCAGCCCGCCACGGCAGGCCGCCGGCCGGAATTCGAGGTCGTAGCAAAGCCTTACGTCCAGCAGCCGGTTGTCATCGGTCGTGCGGATATTGATCCCGTTGCGGGCCAGGCCGGGGTTGGCCGCGACGAAGGCCCGGCGAATTTCGCCCGCGGTCAGGGTCGGTCCAGCCATCTCCGGCAGCCTCACGGACTCCCACAGCGCCGCCGCCTGGTCGAAATAGGCCTCCGGCGTCGACCAGCCGCAGGTGCCGTGCGCGGCCCACTCATGCTGCAGCATCGTCGGGGCCGGCGTCATACAGAGGTGGCGGCGCACCGTGGCCGCGTCGAGCGGCGGGGCGGGCGCGCAGTAGCGGGGATGGCGGCGGCCCGCGCCGTTGGGCCACAGGCCATGCAGGACAAAGCCGAAATCGTTGTCGCGGCACTGGATGGCGTAGTCGCGGTCCCGGCCGCGCGTGCGGCAGATTTCCGGCGCCCAGGTCAGGGCCAGCATATAGGCGGTGGTGGGCACATCCGGGTCGACCTCGTCGGCGGGCGGTCGCTGTTGCCGCGCCGGAGCAACGTCGCCCGGAAGACGGCAGGTCGGGCCGGCGGCGGCCTGGATCGATGGCGGCGGGGTGGACGGGGCCTGGGTCGGCGCCGGGTCGCTGCAGGCGGCGAGGACGACGGCCAGAACGGCGAGCGGCAGTCCCTTGAACAGCGTCATCGGCGGATCATTCCCCGGCGGGTCCGCGCCGCCGGAAACCCTTGCGCGGCGGCGGCGTCTTTTTCTCGCCCTTGGCCTTGGCGACGATCTCGCGGAGCTTGACCGCCTGCAGCATGGACAGGGCCTGGCCGGCCGCGCCCTTCTCGGGATCACCGAAGGCGCGGCCGTAGGTCTTCACCCGTTCCTCGACGCTGCCGAGGAATTCACCCTCCCAGTCGGAGAGCTCCACACCCGCCTTGTCGGCGGTGCGGCGGGCGCGTTTGAGGGCGTTCAGCGCGGACCGTTTGGCCTGCGCTCTTTGGTCTGGCGGAGTCCGCTTCAAATTTCCCCGATCGCCGAGAGGTAGAGGTCGACCAGCGCGTCCTCCTCCTGGCGCTTGGCGCGGTCCATCTTGCGGATGCGGACAACCTTGCGGATGATCTTGACGTCGAAACCGTTGCCCTTGGCCTCGGCATAAACCTCCTTGAGGTCGGTCATCACCGCCGCCTTGTCCTCCTCGAGACGCTCGATACGCTCGAGGATGGTCTTGAGCTGGATCTGGGCGGTTCCGTTGAGAACCTCGATGTTGGAGGCGTCGTCGGCCATGGGGAAGGTTCTCACAGGTCGGAGGAATCGGGAAGGCCGACCCTCTACCGCCCCCCGGCGCTCGCCTCAAGCAGGCCGTGACCGACGAGCAGCGGAATCAGGGCGGCCGGGTCCTCGAATCTGTGGACGTGAAAGCCCAGCGCCGAGGCCGCTTCGATGTTGGCCGCCGAGTCGTCGATGAACAGCAGGTCCTGCGGCGCGAGGCCGGTCCGTTCGCAGGCGATGGCGTAAATTCGGGGGTCCGGCTTGATCAGGCCTTCGTCGGCCGAGACCACGGTGTCCTGAAAATGCCGGAAGGCCGGACTGAGGGACTGAACGAAGGCCCAGGTCCCCGTCCACATGTTGGTCAGACCAAACTGCGGCACGCCGGCCTCGGCCAGAGCCTCGATGGCGGCTTCCGTCTGCGGGATCGCGCCGTCGAACATCTCGTCCCAGCGGTCCCACCAGGCGCGGATCGCGGCCTCATGGTCTGGAAACCGGGCGATCAGGCGGCGGGTGTTGTCCTCGGGCGGCAGGCCGCGATCGGTCTCAAGGTGCCAGCCCATGGTGCAGACAGACGAAAGGAACCGGTCGCAAGCGGCCGGTTCCTTGAAAATCTTCTGGTAGAGACGTCGCGGACTCCAGTCCACGATCACATTGCCAACGTCCCAGAGAACAGCTCTGGGCGCGCCCATCGTCAGCCCTGTTTGGCCTTGAAGCGCGGATTGGTCTTGTTGATCACGTACATCACGCCCTTGCGACGCACGAGCTTGCAGTCGCGGTGGCGATTCTTCAGCGACTTCAGCGAGCTTCTGACCTTCATGACCCTAGTCTACCGTTGGCGGGGGGCCCGAACGCGAGAAATTGCGTCAACGGGAACCCGGTTGTTTCCAGAGCGGGCGGCTATAGGCGGGGCGGGTCGATGAGTCAACGCTGGCCTTCCTTGCCGAAATTCGGTTCTCAGGCGTTTCATCATGCCCGGCACGCTATTCGCAGGGATGTGATTGAGCCGGCGGCCCGGCTCGGAATAGGTTGCGCCCATGGATCGTCGCTCTTTTCTCGCCCTGACCGTCGCCGGATGCGCGGACCCTTCGCTGGAGCCCTCTCTGGGCCTTGCCGGCGTGTCCGCGCCCGGACCCGGGGCGCCGCCCGCCGCGCCGCGCCCCTCGGCCGCCATCACCGCCTCGGGGGATCCCAATTTCGACGCCTGGCTGCCCGGTTTCTATAACCGCGCCCGGGCCGCCGGCGTGCCCGCCGCGGTGCTGGACAAGGAACTGGCCGGCCTGACGCCGGACAGCCGCGCCTCGTCGCTCGACTCACGGCAGCCGGAATTCTCCAAACCGGTCGGGGACTATATCAAGGGCGTGGTGTCCGACGCCCGGGTCAGCCAGGGCCGGCAGTTCCGAGACAGCCTGCCCTATCTGCCGACCATCGAGCAGCGCTACGGCGTCCCGCGCGAGATCGTGCTGGCGATCTGGGCCATGGAATCGGCCTTCGGCAAGATCCAGGGCGACATGGACGTGATCCGCTCCCTGGCCACCCTGGCCGCTGACGGCCGCCGACGGTCCTGGGCCGAGGGCGAACTGATCGCCGCCCTCAAGATCGTCGGCTCTGGCGAGGCGCCGCGCGCCCGGCTGAAAGGCTCCTGGGCCGGGGCCATGGGCCAGACCCAGTTTCTGCCGTCGGTGTTCCTGAGCACCGCCGTCGACGGCGACAACGACGGCGTGCGCGACATCTGGGGCTCGACCGCCGACGCCCTGTTCTCGACCGGCGCCTATATGGCCAAGGCCAGCTGGCATCGTGGCGAGAGCTGGGCCCAGGAAGTCATCCTGCCGTCCGGTTTCGACTATTCGGTGGTCGAGGGACCCAAGGCGACCCCGGCCGCCTGGGCCGTGCGCGGCGTCCGCCGGGCCGACGGCCTGCCCTGGACCAGCGCCGACCAGGCCGCCGAGGCGGGGCTGATCCTGCCCTCGGGCGCTGCCGGCCCCGCCTTCCTGACCTTCCCCAACCACATGGCTATCCGGCGCTACAACAACTCCACCGCCTATGCGCTGGGCGTGGGTCGTCTGGCCGACCGGTTCGCCGGCGGCGGCGATCTGGTCACGCCCTGGCCTTATGAGGTCCCTCTGTCGCTGGCCGACCGCATGGCCGCCCAGACCGCCCTGGCCAAGGTCGGTTTCGACCCGGGCCCCGCGGACGGGGTGATCGGCTCCAACACCCGCATCGCCCTGCGCGCCTGGCAGCAGGCCCGCGGCCTGCCGGCCGACGGCTATCTGTCGGTGGATCTGGTGCGCAAGCTGCGCGCCGAAGCCGGCGGTCTCTAGACCCCGCCCTCGTCACTGCGTTCAAGCAGGGCCAGCGTGCCCTCTTCGTCGGGATCGGCCTGTTCGCCGGCGCCGCGCAGGACGCCGTTCTTCAGGGCAAAGACCACCAGACCCGCCAGGATCACGCTGTTGAGCAGGAAAGGTCCCGGGTGGAAGGCCTCGTAGAGGGTCACGAACAACGGCGCGATGATCACGTTCAGCCCGTTGACCGCGGCGATGGCCGCCGCCGCCTGGGCCTGTTCATGCATGCTCACCGACAGTGAAGCGCCGGCCGTGAAGCCGGGGCGGGCGAAGCCGTAACCGAGACAGGCGATGGCGTAGCCGGCGACCACCGTCCAGTAGTCGGGCGCGAAGGCGGTGATCAGGTTGCCGATACAGGCCAGAACCACGCCCCAGCGCAGCAGGGCCTTGGGACCCATCGAAAAGATGCGGATCAGGCCCCACTGGGCCAGCAGCCCGGCCATCGCCCCGGCGGCCATGGACACGGCGATGAACCCCAGGGCCTCGACCGGCGAGACCTGGAGCTTGTCGATGATCATGAAGCCCAGGGTGTAGCCCTGGGCCGTCTGGCAGGTGGCGACCAGGAAGCCATAGATCAGGAACGGAGCCAGACGCTTGTCGCGCCACAGGCTGGCGCCGGCCAGCCGCCGGGTCTGGCGGGTCCGGACCGATTCTTCCGGCAAGCCGCGCCAGACCACGATCATCATGCCGAGCGCCAGCAGGGAGAAGCTGAACAGCGGCCCGGCCAGGGTGACGACCGGCAGGATGAACATCGGCGCCAGAAAGGGGCCGACCACCGTGCCCAGGCCGAAGGCGCCGGCCAGGCTGGCCATCATCTGGGTGCGGTCGGCCCGGCTGGTGCGTTCGGCGACATAGGCCTGGGTCGCCGGGTTCGAAGCCGAGCCGATCAGGCCGAACAGGGCACGCGCCAGCAGGAAGACAACAAAAATCACCGGCCAGGGGGCCAGGTGATGCAGACCCGCCGTCACCACCAGGGCGCAGCAGAGCATCGAGATGGAAAAGCCGGCCAGGCCCAGCATGATCAGCGGCCGGCGACCGCGCTTGTCCGATTCACGGGCCCAGAACGGCGACATCACCGCCCAGAGCAGGGCCGACAGGGAGAAGATGGCCGCCATGAAGGCGTCGGGAATGCCGATCTCGCGCCCGATGGCCGGCAGAATCGACATCAGGCCGGTGTTGCCGATGGCCACGACGATGGAGACTGCGAAGAGAATGCCGAACGACCGTGGGGCCAGCTTCGGTACGGATTGCGCCACGGAGGTCATGTCCTGTTGTTAGGCGTGTCGAAACAGGCGTGCAACGGCCTCGGCGCTCACCGCCCATTAAGCATTAACCCCGATCCTTCGGCGCATATCCTTGCAGGGCGGCGTCTATTCCATGTTCCAGATTATCGGCATTGTGATGCTGTTCGGCCTGGTGTTCGGCAGCTACATCATATCCGGCGGCAAGATGGGGGTGATCACCCACTCCCTGCCCCACGAGATGATGGCCATCGGCGGAGCCGGGGTCGCCGCGTTCCTGATTTCCAACTCGATGACCGTGGTCAAGGGCTCGCTGAGCGGCCTGGGCAAGGCGTTCGCCGGTCCCAAATGGAAGGCCACAGACTACCGCGATCTGCTGTCGCTGTTGTTCCTGCTGACCAAGACGATGAAGTCCAAGGGCGTGATCGCGCTCGAAAGTCACATCGAAAAGCCGTCCGAGAGCGGCATCTTCTCGCGCTATCCGCGGATCGTGAAGGATCACTTCGCCGTCGACTTCATCTGCGACACCCTGCGGATGATGACCATGAACCTGGAGGATCCCCACCAGGTCGAGGACGCGATGGAAAAGCAGCTCGAGAAACACCATCACGAACACCAGGAACCGGCTCACGCCCTGCAGAACCTGGCCGACGCCCTGCCCGCCCTGGGCATCGTCGCCGCCGTTCTGGGGGTCATCAAGACCATGGGTTCGATCACCGAGCCGCCAGAGGTTCTGGGCGGCATGATCGGCGGCGCGCTGGTCGGCACCTTCCTGGGCGTGTTCCTCGCCTATGGCCTCGTCGGCCCCCTCGCGGCCCGGTTGAAGGCGGTCGTCGATGAGGAATCGGCGTTCTACCGAATCATTCAGGCTGTTCTGATCGCGCACCTGCACGGAAACGCCGCCCAGATCTCGGTTGAGATCGGTCGCGGCAACGTCCCGTCGGGCGCCCAGCCGAGCTTCCTCGAACTCGAAGAAGCCCTTTCCGCCATACCGAACGAGGCCTGATGCACGCCTGCCGCGCGAAAAATGTGATCACAGGCGCGTGAGGTCTGGGGTTGCGCTCCGCGCGGAGAGCGGCATAGTCCGGAGCTGCGCTCCCCCAATGGGGCGCTTCAATAATCCTCACAGGGGACTCCAGGAAATGACTTCCGAAATGCTTCGCAAGATGCTCGTCGCCGGCGCCGCCGTCGCCGCTCTGTCCGTCGCCGCCTGCGGCAAGCCCGCTGAAAAGGCCGAAGAAGCCGCTGCCACGGCCGACGCCGCCGCCGACACGGCGACCGACGCCGCCGCCACCGCTGACGCCGCCGCCGCCGACGCCTCGGCCGCTGCTGACGCCGCTGCCGCTGCTCCGGCTGACGCCGCCGCCGCTGCTCCGGCCGCCGACGCCGCCGCCGCTCCGGCCGCCGCGCACTAAACGACTCGACGCAATCGCGTTAAGGGAAGGGCCGTCCCTCGGGGCGGCCCTTTTCCTATGGGCGATCCATGACGCCAGACGACCCCTCGCCGCACGACCCCGCCCTTGTCTGGGGTGATGACGGCTTCCCGCGATCGGGCCGCTACGACGACGTCTATTTTTCCAGTGACGACGGGCTGGCCGAATCCCGCGCCGTATTTCTGGCCGGCTGCGGCCTGCCGGACGCCTGGGCCGGCCGACGGCATTTTGTGGTCGGCGAGCTGGGCTTCGGCACGGGCCTGAACATCGCGGCTCTGATCGCGCTGTGGACCCGGACCCGGCCGCCGAGCGGGCGGCTCCATATCTTTTCCATCGAGGCCCATCCGGTCCACCGCGACGACGCGGCGCGCGCTCTGGGGCGCTGGCCCGACATCGGCGCCGCCGCCAGCCGCCTGCTCGACGCGTGGCCGAGACGCACCCCCGGGTTCCACCGCCTCGAGCTGGCCGATCTCGGCGTGACGCTCGACCTGGCGGTGATGGAGGTGGAGACGGCCCTTCGCCAATGGCGGGGACGAGCCGACGCCTGGTTCCTGGACGGTTTCGCGCCGGCGGCGAACCCGGGAATGTGGCGGCCTGACGTCCTGGCTCTGGTGGCCGACCGCAGCGCGCCCGGCGCCCGGGTCGCGACCTTCACCGTCGCCGGCGCGGTTCGGCGCGGACTGGCCGAGGCCGGTTTTCAGGTCGAGAAGCGGCCAGGGTTCGGGCGAAAGCGCGAACGGCTGGAGGCCTGGCTCCCCGGCGCCGGCGCCGACCCCGGCGACCCGCCGGCCGTCGCCGTCATCGGGGCCGGCATCGCCGGCGCGGCCCTGGCCCGGGCGTTCCGCGTCCAGGGCGTTTCCCCCCTCGTGTTCGACGCCCGGGGCCCCGGCGGCGGCGGCTCAGGCAATCCGGCCGCCCTGGTCACCCCCAGGCTGGACGCCGGACTTGCCGCCCATGCGATGTTTCATGCCCAGGCCTTCGCCAGGGCCGAAGACCTCTACAGCCAACACCCCGAGGCGGTGATCGCCCGCGGGGCCCTGCAGCTGGAGACCGATCCCCGCGACGCCGGACGGTTCGACCGGGTCGCTGGCAGCGGCCTCTTCGCGCCGGGAACCATGGCGCGCCTGTCGGCCGCGGACGCCTCCGCCCGGATGAGCGAGCCGGTCCCCGGCGGCCTGGACATGCCGACGGCCCCTGTTCTCGAACCGGCGGCGCTGCTGTCCGCCTGGGCGGGCGAGGTGCGTCGCGAGACCGTGGTCGACATCGCCGACCGGGACGGCCGAAAGGCGCTTCTCGGTCCCGGCGGGGAGACGCTGTGTGTGGTCGACGTGGTCTGTATCGCCGCCGGGCATCGCAGCATGACCTTCGCGCCCGAACTGTCTCTGCAACCCGTGCGGGGCCAGGCCAGCTGGACCCCGGGCGCCATCGCCCAGGCAGTCTCGCGGGGCGGTTACGCCATTCCCACGCGAGACGGCGTCCTGTTCGGCGCCACGTTCGATCGCGACAACGATGATGAAGCCGTGTCGGCGTCCGACACGGCGCGCAACCTCGCCCTGCTCGGCGAGGCCCTGCCCGCCCTCGCGGGCCGGCTGAGCCGCGGGCCGCACGGGGCGCGCGCCGCCATCCGGGCCGCGACCCGCGACCAGTCGCCGCTGGCGGGCCAGGTTCCGGATGCGGCCGGCCTGTTCATCCTGGCCGGACTGGGGTCACGAGGCTTCTGCACCGCGCCCCTGCTGGCCGAGCACGTCGCGGCCCTGATCCTCGGCCTCGCCTCTCCCCTCCCCGAAGCGCTCGAGGCCCTGGTCGACCCCGCCAGATTTCGACGTCGCGCGCGTCGACGCGGCTCGCCGTAAGCGTTCAACCACGCTATTGTGGACGCGGGACGGGCAACCCTAGTCTTGGAGACCGTGATGAAAACAATCGCTATCGCCGGGCTCGTCGCCGGGCTGGTTCTGGCCGGCTGCGCCTCCGCCGTCGCCTCGCAAAACGCTTCCGCCGCCCAGCCCCGGGTCCGGGCGGCCTGCTTCTACGCCAACCAGGTCAGCGGCTGGCGAAACGGCAGCACCGAGGACGTCGTCTACCTGAACGTTCGGGCCAAGGACGTCTATCGGCTGGATATGCTCGGTCGGTGCGACGGCGTGGATTCAGCCCTGGCGATCGGCGTCAAGACGGCGACCGAGGGGTCAATGATCTGCGACGGACTGGATGTCAGCCTGGTAGTGCGCTCCTCGCTGGGACCGTCTCATTGCCCGGTGTCGAAGATCACCAAACTGACGGCGGAAGAGGTCAGCGCCCTCTCGTCCAGAAAGCACCCCTGACGCCCCGGTTCGGGTCCGCGCCCTGATTTGACCGCGCCCACGCCGGCTTTCCGGCGGCAAGCGGAATCGTCATGATGGGCAAATGAGGGATGGACGAAACTCCCAACTGGGACTTACCTCCCCAGTTATGGGGGACGTACAGGATCCATTGGCGATCGGCCGGCTGACCCCGCGCGAGCGGGAATGCCTCCGGCTGGTCGCCGACCATCTGCATTCCAAGGAAATCGCCCGGCGGCTGCGGATCTCCCAGCACACGGTCGACGGCCACCTCAACGAGGCGCGCCGCCGTCTGGGCGTCGCCAGCCGACGGGACGCCGCCCGTCTGCTGGTCGCCTGGGAAACCGAACACCCCCCCCTCAATGATCTAGGGGGCGCCCCGGAGGGGATATCGCCTCCCCCCGGCCGGCCGCCACTCTTCCCCGATGTCTTGCGGGGAGCAGATTATGGACGACATGGGATCAGCGCCGGCCGAGATGGCGGCGCAAGCGGAACTCTGGAATCCGGCGGCGGATATGCCGAACTGGACCTGGAGCCAGCTGGAGGACGCGTTGGGCGAGCTGGCGGCGAGCCGTCAGCAGCACGACATGATCGAGAGCCTGGTCTCGGCTACGCGCAAACAGGCCCGGTACCTGCCGTCGGGCCATATCCTGAAAGAGATCCTCTGCATCGCCTGGGTGATCGCGGACGAGGGCTTCAAGGGCAGTCGCGAGGGGGGTCCGCCAATGACCTAAGCCTCCTTCGCCGCCTGGCGTTCATCGCCGGCGCCGCGGTCCTGTCCGCCTTCCTGCTCAGTGCGGTGGTGGTGGCGAGCCATGAGTTCGCCTTCGTCGTGCAGAAGAGCATGTCCGGCTGGGACAGCTAACCAGGTCGCTAGACCTCACAATTTTTCCGAAATTTCCGGAAGTCCGACGCGCCGACCCCTCGGCGCGAACGGGAGGAGTTTGTCATGAAGCGCAAGATTTTGGCCCACCAGGTCGCCGATCAGTTGTTCCTCGCGGAGGCCGCGATAGACAACGCCCTGTCCGCCGTCGCCACGCTTACGGCCATGCTGCCCAACATTCGTATCGAGGCCCGGCTGTCAGCTGTCGTCGGCCAGGGGGTCATCGATCGGTCCAGCCAGACCATCGCGGCCCTGGCCGAGGCCCGGCGCGGCATCGTCGAGACCCACCGCGAACTGTCGGACGTGCAGCATCAGATCGGTCTGGGCGCGGTGTCCCTGGGCGGAGTCGACAAGCCCGAAGAGAACAGGCCGCCGCTCGAAGGCCGCCTGCGCACCGTCGCCGACGGTCGTCAGGCCGCCTGACGGCTTACACCGGCGGTCGAACTAGGGTGAAATGGCCGGAGCAATGCAAAGGCGGCTCCGGCCATGTTTCTGACTCCCGCGTCCCAGATCGGCGCCCTGCTGATGGCTCTGGTCTGTCTGGCGGCGGCCTTCAGCGGCGGACGCCCGCAACAGCTGGCCGCCGCCACGGTGTTCGTCGCCTGGATCGGGTCGGCCGCCCTGGAAGACCGGCGGTTCATCTATCCCCAGTACGCGATCTTCGTGCTGGACGTGGTGACGACTCTGACCCTGGTCGCCGTGGCGTTGATCTGGCGTCGAGGCTGGCTGCTGTGGGTCGCGGCGTTCCAACTGCTGACCATGGCCACCCACATCGCCGTCATGCTGGATATGCGCATCTACACGCGCGCCTATATGACCGCCTATATGATCTGGAGCTATCTGCTGCTGGCGGCCCTTCTATGGGGGGCCGTGCAGGGGTTCCTCGAACGCCGGGCTGGCCGCCGGGACCGGTAGACGCCAGACCGCGCGAGCGGGCCTGACGGAGGGAGACGCGATGACCGCTTCGAGCTTTGGAAACAGTCCGTTCGAAACCCTGCTGTGCGACCGGCCGGCGCCGGGTGTTGCGCGGATCGCCCTGAACCGGCCAGGCGCCATGAACGCCTACAGCTTCCTGATGACCCAGGAGTTGCAGGCCGCCATCGCCGGCTTCCGCGATGACGATGATCTCAAGGCGCTGGTTCTGACCGGCGCCGGGGACCGGGCCTTCTGCACCGGCGGCGACATATCGGGGAGCGATCCGGACCATTCGTCGCGGGTCGCCGCCCAGCCCATGGGCCACGGCCGGGAAATGCGCGACGGCATGCAGGCGGTGGTGATGGCCCTGCACCGGCTGGACAAGCCTTCGGTGGCGATGATCCGCGGCTATGCGGTGGCCGGCGGTCTGGCCCTGGCCTGCGCCTGCGACTTCCGCCTCGCCGCCGCGAGCGCGAAACTGGGCGACACCTCGGGCAAGGTCGGCCTGCTGCCCGACGAGGGCGGCGCCTGGCTGTTTCCCCGCCTGATGGGTCTGGACCGGGCCCTGAAAATGACCCTGCTCAGCGAGATCTACGACGCGGCGTTGGCGGCTGACCTGGGCCTGGTCACCGAAGTCGTCGCCGATGAATTGCTGGAGGCGCGAACACTGGCGTTCGCCGCGGCCCTGGCGACCCGCGCGCCCCTGGCGGTGCGCCTGACCCGGATGATGATGGCCCGCGCCGGCCAGATCAGCCTCGAGGAGTCGATGGTCGACGCCCAGATGGCCGTGATGATCACCAATCCAAGCGCCGATGTCCGCGAGGGTGTGGCGGCGTTCCGCGAGAAACGCCCGCCGAAGTTCGAAGGGCGGTAGCGCCCGCCTCTATTCGGTCGTCGTCCCGTCGAAATGCTCGTCGTCGGCCGCGGCCGCGGCCTTGGTCGCGTGCACCACGCCCTCGCGGTGATCCGGCGGGCCGTAGAGGGTGTAGAGCTTGAGCGGCTTCACGCCGGTGTTGATCACATTATGCGTGGCGCCGGCGGGAACGATGATGCCGTCATCGCCCTTGATGGTGGTGCGCTTGCCGTCGATCCAGACCTCGCCGTGGCCCTCCTCGATCCGGAAGAACTGATCGTGGTCGTCATGGACTTCCTCGCCGATCTCCTCACCCGGCTTGAGGCTCATCAGGACCAACTGCAGATGCTTGCCGGTATAGAGGACACGCCGGAAGTCGGTGTTGGTCTCGGTCAGATCCTCGATGTCGTCGACAAAACCCTTCATGGCGGCTCCTCGCTGGCGGTGGTGATCAACCGGTTCTGCGGGACATGAAGGCCCGGCCCCATGACTCAGGTCAAAGGCGGGTGGAATTGGCGGTGATGGGAAGGCTGGCTCGACGGCCCGGCTTCGAAGGAGAGGCTGGGGGCATATCCTGCTAAGCCCGCAGGGCGAAGGGTGGTGGACGCGACAGGGATTGAACCTGTGACCCCCTCGATGTCAACGAGGTGCTCTCCCGCTGAGCTACGCGTCCTTACCAGGAGGGCGGCGGTATAGCTTCGCTTTTAGCGCGATGCAACCGCTCCGATTTGGGTCAGGCGGCAGCCATCATCCGTTCGACCTCCTGCACGATCTCGCGCAGGTGGACGGGCTTGGACAGGATCTTGGCGCCGGCGGGCGCACGGTCGCCGGCGGTCAGGGCGACAGCGGCGAAACCGGTGATGAACATGATGCGCAGGCCCGGATGGCGGGCGGCGGCGTGGCGGGCCACCTCGATGCCGTCCATGCCGGGCATGACGATGTCGGTGAGCAGCAGATCCCAGTCCTGATCGAGGACGGCGGCCGCCGCCTCGCCGTCGGCGCAGGCGGTCACTTCATAGCCGGCCCTTTCAAGGGCGCGCGCCAGGAAGTTACGCAGGGAGTCGTCGTCTTCGGCCAGAAGGATGCGCGGCATGGTCGGGGATCGGCCCTTTTGAACCTGGAACAGAAGCGCACCATACGCCCGCAGGCGTAAAGGCGCGATGAACCTCGCCCGACGGGAGAAGGCGAAAGGCTTTGACCCGCCGTCGCCGCCCCCCGATCATGGCGGCAATGGACGCGCGACAGGCCACCATGAAATCGGACACGCCGGCGCGGGGCGACGCGACCTTCCACGTCGTCGCCCAGGACCCGCCGCCGACGCCGCTGGTCTTCGCCTCGCCCCATTCGGGGATTCACTATCCCGCCGAGATGCTGGCGGCCGCCGCCGTCGGGCCCGAGGCCCTGCGGCGTTCGGAGGACGCCCTGGTCGACCAGATGATCGCCCCGACCGCCGAGACCGGCGCGGCCCTGATCACGGCCCTCTACGGCCGGGCCTGGATGGACCTCAACCGCGCGCCCTGGGAACTGGACCCGGCGATGTATTCCGACACCCTGCCCGACTTCGCCCAGGGGCGTTCGGCTCGGGTGGCGGCCGGACTCGGGGCCATCGCGCGGGTGGCCGGCGAAGGGCGGGAGATCTACGCCCGCAAACTGACCTTCGCCGAGGCGCGGGCGAGGGTCGAATCCACCCACCAGCCCTATCACAACGCCCTCGACCGGCTGCTGGCCCGCGCCCGGGCGACCCATGGCCTGGCGGTGCTGCTCGACTGGCATTCCATGCCCGAGGCGGCCGCCCGCACCGCCGTGACGCCGCGCCATGGCAAGGGCTGCGACATTGTCCTGGGGGATCGCTACGGAGCCGCCTGCACCCGCAAGCTGACCGATCTGGTCGAGCGGGAGCTGGAGGCCATGGGCTATCGCGTCGCCCGCAACGCGCCCTACGCCGGCGGCTACACCACCGAACACTACGGCCGGCCCGCCAGTCGCACGCACGCCCTGCAGATCGAGATCAGCCGGTCGCTCTATCTGGATGAGAAAACGCTGGAGCCGACCGGGGGGCTGGCGCGGCTCACCGCCGACATCGGCCGGCTGGCCGCGGTTCTGGCCGCCGACTGGCGCCAGTTGAAGCCCGCCTGAGACGGCCGGCTCCAGGCCAAAAAAAAGCGGCGACCGAAGTCGCCGCAGTTAAATTAGGGAGGAAACGCCCAGGAAGGGCAGAGGCGGCGAGGCCGCCTCACAGCTCCAATCTAGTGTGCGCCGCACAAAGCACAAGATAAAATCATGCGCCGGCGGCGATAATTTTGGACATTCCGCGCCGTAAACCCTTACCAGTCGGGATGTTCTTGTTATTCAGACGTTTTTGTGCGATGCAGCATTATCGGGCGTCGCGCGCAGCTATTCACCAATTGGCGAATAAAAACAGCTGTTTGACGCCGCTCCTGTCCGCTTCATCCCATCGGGGTGGCTAAACCCGGCGCGCTCGCGTACAAGCGCGCGCCTTCGGCCTCCCGTCCGCCCGTTCCCGAAAAAGTCGTCTCATGTCCCTGCGAAATATCGCCATCATCGCCCACGTCGACCATGGCAAGACCACCCTGGTTGATCAGCTTCTCGCCCAGTCCGGCGTCTTCCGAGCCAACGAGGCGACGACCGAGCGCGCGATGGACTCCAATGACCAGGAGCGCGAGCGCGGGATCACCATCCTGGCCAAGTGCACCAGCGTGCTGTGGCATGGCGAGGCGGGCGAGACCCGCATCAACATCATCGACACCCCCGGCCACGCCGACTTCGGCGGCGAGGTCGAGCGGATCCTCGGCATGGTGGATGGCTGCGTCATCCTGGTCGACGCCGAAGAGGGCGTCATGCCCCAGACCAAGTTCGTGCTCGGCAAGGCCCTGAAGATGGGCCTCAAGCCGATCCTCTGCCTTAACAAGGTCGACCGGCCCCACGCCGACCCCGACCGCATCCTCAACGACGCCTTCGACCTGTTCGCCATCCTCGGCGCCACCGACGAGCAGCTGGACTTCCCGCACATCTATGCGTCGGGCAAGAACGGCTGGGCGACGATGGACATGAACAAGCCCAACGACACCCTGGCGCCGCTGTTCGACCTGATCGTCAAACATGTTCCCGAGCCCAAGGTCGCCGCCAACAAGGACAAGCCGTTCCAGATGCTGGGCGTGCTGATCGAAAACGATCCCTTCCTGGGCCGCCTGCTGACCGGCCGCATCGAGTCCGGCAAGGCCGTCCCCGGCATGTCGATCCACGCCCTGGGGCTGGACGGCAAGGAAATCGAACGCGGCCGCATCACCAAGGTGCTGGCCTTCCGCGGCCTCAAGCGCCAGCCGATCGACGACGCCGAAGCCGGCGACATCATCGCCATCGCGGGCCTCTCCAAGGCCACCGTGGCCGACACCCTGTGCGCCATGGAGGTCGCCGACGCCCTCCCCGCCCAGCCGATCGATCCGCCGACCATCTCCATGACCGTCTCGGTCAACGACAGCCCCCTGGCCGGCAAGGAGGGCGACAAGGTCCAAAGCCGCGTCATCCGCGACCGCCTGCTCAAGGAAGCCGAATCCAACGTGGCCATCAAGGTCACCGAAACCGCCGAACGCGACGCCTATGAAGTCGCCGGCCGCGGCGAACTGCAGCTGGGCGTGCTGATCGAAGGCATGCGCCGCGAAGGCTTCGAAGTCTCGATCAGCCGCCCCCGGGTGGTCTTCAAGACCAACGAGGAGACCGGCGAGCGCATGGAGCCGATCGAGGACGTCATGATCGACGTCGACGACGAGTTCAGCGGCATCGTCATTGAAAAGCTCAGCGCCCGTAAGGCCGAGCTGAAGGACATGGGCCCCTCGGGCGCCGGCAAGACCCGCCTGGCGCTGATGGCCCCGTCGCGCTCGCTGATCGGCTATCAGGGCGAGTTCCTGACCGACACCCGCGGCTCGGGCGTCCTGAACCGCGTGTTCAGCCACTACGAGCCCTACAAGGGCGCCATCGACTCGGCGCGCAAGGGCGTGCTGGTCAGCAACTCCGATGGTGAGACCGCGGCCTTCGCGCTGTGGAACCTGGAAGACCGCGGCACCATGTTCGTGGGCGGCGGCGAGAAGACCTACCAGGGCATGATCATCGGCGAGAACGCCCGTCAGGACGACCTCGACGTCAACCCGATGAAGGCCAAGCAGCTGAACAACATCCGCGCCTCGGGCAAGGATGAAGCCATCCGCCTGACCCCGCCGCGCCGCATGACCCTCGAACAGGCGATCGCCTACATCGACGAAGACGAGCTGGTCGAGGTGACGCCGAAGAACATCCGCCTGAGGAAGAAGGTGCTGAACCCGAGCTTCCGCAAGCGGCGCGTCAAGGACGAGTAGGGGCTGGGGGGCATGTTCGCCTTGCGCAGCAAGGTGTGGGTGTCCCCGATCAGAGGCCGGCGGTTCCGCCGCGCCAAACTTGAGAAACTCGCAAGATTCGACTAATTTGATCGGCGAGAGGTGCTCATGACCCATTTCACGGTTTCATCCGGCGACTTCCTGAGGGCCTACGGGCGGATCAGCGAGGCGGCCCTGCGCGAGCCGGTGACGATCACCAGCCACGGCCGGGAACGGCTGGTGCTGCTGTCGGCCGATGAATACCGCCGTCTCAAGCGAAACGACCGCGCGGCGCTTTATCCGTGGGAGCTTGGCGAGGACGACCTCCGCGCGCTGGAAGTCTCCGAGCCGCCCGCCGCCGCCGCCCGGTTCGACCCCGAAACCCGCTAGACCGTGCCGCTTCCCGAGCCCGTCCCCGGACTGGTCATCGGCTATGCCTATCTGTGGCGGGACGAAGCCCTGCGCGGGCTTGAGGAGGGCCGCAAGGACCGCCCCTGCGTCATCATCCTGTCCGTCGCGACCGAGGCCGGACGGACCGTGGTGACGGTCGCCCCGATCACCCATGCCGCGCCGCCGCATCCCGACAGCGCCGTCGAGATCCCGGCCGCCGCCAAGGCCCGGCTTGGCCTGGACGGCCAGCGATCATGGATCGTCGCCGCCGACCTGAACCGCTTCATCTGGCCCGGCGCCGATCTGCGCCCAGTGAAACGGGGGAGCGCCAGCTACGCCTACGGCCTGTTGCCGGCCGCCCTCTACCGGCAGGTGCGCGACAGGGTGCTCGCCCTGGCCCGCGCCGGACGGGCGGCCCTGACGCCGCGCGGTGATTAGGCCACCCGATCAGAGGCTGACAATTGAAGGCGGGGCGCAGCGATGCGGCCCGCCTTTTGCGTTTGTGCCTTTGACCACAGGTCGAGACACCGTCGGCGCAAGCGCGCCCTTGAACTGGGCTTCGCCCGTTCCCGTCCCAACTGTCGCGCTGGCTGCTTTCTTCTTCCACTGGTTGTGTGCCCGCTTTGTGCGGTATCGATGGAACTATGACTCTTTCTCAATCCGAGTTTGCGCGCGCCTGGCTCGATCAGTTTGGCGAAGAAGAGCAGCCGGTAGCGGCGCAACTTGCTGACGCGGTCATGCTTGTTGGCCATGATGCGCTTTACCGAGGATTGCGGAGTCTACTCGACGAGATCGCATCCGACCGGAAGGAGCCGGATCTTGACCGCCCAATTGCGCTCTTTGCCGAACGCGCCGTTGAGACATGCCATCACGAGGATGCTGGCTTTGGTCTCTCTACACGCGAGGTTTTGCCCTTCTATCCTGGCACAGGCGAAGGCCGTGCTACGGGTCATGGCGCGCCGCCCATCATCGTAGATCCTGAGGATCAGGAAGTGGGCAGCGAAGGGGCCGTCGCCAACTTCATCACCAGCTACGAGCGTCTGAATCGAACCCGCGTCCTCAATCACCCGGGCCCAGACGCGCTGCGCGCGGGGCGTTCTAGCCATATCGTGATCGTTACAGACTTCATTGGGTCGGGCAAACGTGTTTGGGAAATGATCGAGGCATTCTGGCGGGTTGCCACTATCTGTAGCTGGCATTCCTACCGTCGAGTCCAGTTCGCTGTAGTTGCCTACTCCGGAACTGAGGATGGCCTTCGACGCGTTCGCTCACACAAGTCTGAGCCGAATGTGCGCGTGGTCCATGCGTGTCCGACCTTGTCGACGGCCTTTACCGGTACCGAGCTTAAGGCTGTCGCAGCGCTTTGCAGGGCGCATCCGCCCCGGCACCGCAATCCGTTCGGCTTTAGTCATGGGGGGGCGCTCATTGCTTTCTCTCACGGCATGCCCAACAACGCCCCGCCGATCCTGCACAGCAATAGCAAAGGGTGGTTGCCGCTGTTCGTCAATCGAAGCGCTTTGGCAGCCGATCAGCAGTTTCCGGACGCCAATGCAGATCAGCTGGCTCAGCGAGCGCGGGCCGCCCTGCGTATCCGGGCGGCTGAAAGATTCTTGGCGAATGCCGCCAACCGCCGCTGGATCGAGACGATGCTGGTACTGACGGCGCTTCAGGAAGGGGCAGCGACAGCCGCGAAGTTGTCTGCGCGAACGCGACTGCCAATAGCTGATGTTGAGCAGATTCTGATCTTCACCCAGATCGCCCATTGGACAAACGCTCGCAACGCGTTGACGGTGCTTGGGCGGCGTGAGTTGCAGCGTCTTCGGCTACGGCGTGCTCGCGTCATTGTCCTTCCCACACCCGAAGTACCTTACTACTATCCAAGCCAGTTGAGGGCTCGGTGAAGGGGTCTAGAAATGCGCCGCGAAAGCGGCGACGGGTTCCTTGGGGACCTGGGGCTCGGGACTTCCCGAGTCCGTACATTGGAGCAGGACCTTCGCGCTGCGCGAGACAGCAAGTCTCGACTGGCGGAGTCTTGGACGAGACTTGCTGTCCCACCCACCGTGGTGGGTCGAAGTAGATGTCCGCACCGAGCCCTCAACGCTACGTGTCGGGCGGCCGACGTCAGGGTGTCGATCAGGCAACGATCGACCACGCGCTAGCGGCTCTAGCGCGTATCCGTGCTACAGACCCGCGCATTACTCCAGTCCTGACTCTCCGCCACTTTTCGGTGTTGACGGAACTGCCCTATCGCTTTCTGCGAGGCACAGTCTCCCGTCGGGCCAAAGTTGGATATCGGTTTGTCTATCTGAAGAAGCGCATTCCCGGTCGCTCTGCCAAGCGGATGATCTCGATTCCGCCGGAAAGCCTAGCACGGGCGCAACGGTGGCTGGTTGACCACGTACTCCGCTACACTCAGGCTCATCCCGCCAGCTTCGCGTTCCATCCTGACTCCTCGCCGGTGCAGGCTGCTGAACAACACCCCAATGCGAGATGGCTCTTAAAGGTCGATATTGAGGACTTTTTCCATTCGGTAAGCGAAGGGACTGTGTCCGCGATCTTCGCGCAACTCGGATTCCCGAAGCTCCTAGCGTTCGAGTTCGCGCGGCTCTGCACAATCTCGATTGATCGCGGACCGGGGAGGAATCCGACACCGCGCGCCGGGCCAATCAAATACTACACGAGTGACTATGAGGGTTTCCTACCGCAGGGCGCGCCGACAAGCCCAATGCTTGCCAACCTCGCCATGCTGCGGACCGACCTTGCCCTCGCGCGCTGTGCCGAGGAGCGAGGTTTCAGGTACTCGCGCTATGCGGATGATCTGGCGTTCTCGTCCGACAACGAGCGTTCAATCGCCGAGATGCACAAGCTCCAACGCGAGGTGTGTCGTTTGCTCAACAAGGCCGGATTCAAGCCAAATTTGCGGAAGACTAATATTCGTGGTCCGGGAACACGTCGAATTGTCCTTGGGTTGCTTGTCGATGGGCCTAAACCGCGCCTTTCACGGGAATATAAGGACAATATTCGGCTCCATCTAAACTACCTGGCCACGCCCGCTTTCGGCCCAGCAAAGCATGCGCTCGCCCGAAAGACTGGCGTTTCTAGCCTCTACCATCATGTCCGTGGCTTGATCGGGTGGGCGCAGCAGGTCGAACCGGACTATGGTCGCCGCGCGCTCGAAGTCTTCAAGGCAGTCGACTGGCCCATGGTGCAGCCTAGGCGGATCGAAGAGGATTGGGACGAATAAGGTTCGGGGACAGGCAGGTTCGGGGACACACACTCATTTTGTGTCGCCCCCGCCACCCCCTTCATCTCTTGCCGAGACGATCGCCGGGCGATCCGGGTTGCTCAAGGACCGCGCTTCGCGCGGCCGCACGGCGGCGGGCCGCAGGCCCGTCCTTGACCAACCCGGCTCGTCCGGCAGGCTGGCCTGCATGAGATCGAAGCCCCCTCCCCCTGGAAGCCGTGCGATCGCATCTAGCTCGTGACAGGCGCGGTGCGCCCCCTTCCCCCTCGATGGGGGAAGGGTTGGGGATGGAGGTGTGACTACGGTGGCGCGGGAAGAGAGCGGTTGGGCGCCGGCGCCTTGCGGGCCCCCTCGCCCGGACTCAGTGGCCACACCACCCTCCTCCATCGAGGAGGAGGGCTTTTCGGGGGCGATGTCGTCCATTGGCGATTGCCTTGCCCGGCAGGGGGAAGGGCGAGACTCCCGATACCCATACTCCCGAGACAAACCGCGACATTTCGACCCCTCCCGGGACATCTCCGGCCCGCCGTCGCGCGGTCTGATCCCCGCCGCCCCGCGCGGGGTTAGACTCGGCGGATGACCCCGCTCGCCGCGCGCCATAACCCCTGCCCCACAAGGAATCGCCTGCGCGCCCCGCCCCGCCGGGCGACGCCGGCGGCCGGGCGGCGGCCGGCCCTTGTCCCCGCGTCCGGCGCCCCGGCGAAAAACGCGCCGGCCCGCTTGGGACAGGCGGGACGTCGGCGCGCGGTCATCGGGGTGGCTTTTCCACAGGTTTGGCTGTATGAGCCGCGCCTCACATCTTCCGAAACGCTGATACACGCCCTCGCCAACGCGAGCCGACCGGGCGCCCAATGCGTTTTCGCCCCGTCAGGACTACAAATGACCTTCCCCCTCGTGAATCCCGCGATTGATCGCGCCCTTGTCGCCCAGGGCTATGACGAACCCACGCCCGTTCAGCTGGCCGTGCTGGAAGCCGAGGCCGAAGGCCGCGACCTGCTGGTCTCGGCCCAGACCGGCTCGGGCAAGACGGTGGCCTTCGGCCTGGCCATGGCCCCGACCCTGCTGGGCGAGGCCGAACGCTTCGGCCAGGCCGGTCCGCCGCTGGCCCTGATCATCGCCCCGACCCGCGAACTGGCCCTGCAGGTCAGCCGCGAGCTGACCTGGCTCTATGCCGGCACCGGCGCCCAGGTGGTCTCCTGCGTCGGCGGCATGGACGCCCGCAGCGAGCAGCGCACCCTGAACCGCGGCTGCCACATCGTCGTCGGCACCCCCGGCCGTCTGCGCGACCACCTCGAGCGCGGCCATCTCGACCTCGCCTCGCTGAAGGTCGCCATCCTCGACGAGGCCGACGAGATGCTCGACCTGGGCTTCCGCGAGGACCTGGAGTTCATTCTCGAGGCGACGCCGGCGGAGCGCCGCACCCTGCTGTTCTCGGCCACCATCGCCAAGGACATCGCCACCCTGGCCCGCACCTTCCAGCGGGACGCGGTGCGGATCGACACCACCAACCGCAACACGCCGCACGGCGACATCGAATACCGGGCCATCCGCATCGCGCCCAACGAGATCGAGCATGCGGTGGTCAACGTCCTGCGCCACTTCGACGCCGGCGGGGCCCTGGTCTTCTGCGCCACCCGCGACGCCGTCCGCCACCTGCACTCCAGCCTGCGCGAACGCGGCTTCGACGTCGTCGGCCTGTCGGGCGAGATGGGCCAGCGGGAGCGCAACGACGCCCTGCAGTCCTTGCGTGACAGACGCGCGAGGGTTTGTGTCGCCACCGACGTCGCCGCCCGCGGCCTCGACCTGCCCGACCTGGGTCTGGTCATCCACGCCGATCTGCCGGTCAACAAGGCCGCCCTGCTGCACCGTTCGGGCCGCACCGGCCGCGCCGGCAAAAAGGGCGTCTCGGTGCTGCTGGTGCCCTACACCCGCCGCCGCAAGGCCGAGATGCTGATCAACAGCGCCGGGCTCGACGCCATCTGGAGCGGCCCGCCCAGCGCCGATGAAATCCGCGCCGGCGACCAGCAGCGGATGGTCAACGATCCGACCCTGACCGAGGCCCCCACCGAACAGGACCTCGTCCTGGCCCGCGCCCTGATGGAGGAGCACACCGGCGAAGTCATCGCCGCGGCCCTGATCCGCATGTACCGGGCCCGCCTGCCCGAGCCGGAAGACCTGTTCGACGGCGGCGATCGCGGGGCGCGTCCCGAGCGTTCGGAGCGGCCCGGCCGTGACTTCGACCCCAGCGAGGAGCGTGGCGCGCGCGACCATACCGGCTTCACCGACGCCGCCTGGTTCCGCCTGTCGGTGGGTCGCAGCAAGAACGCCGACCCCAAATGGATCCTGCCGCTGATCTGCCGTCTGGGCCATGTCACCAAGAAGGACATCGGCCAGATCCGCATCTTCGACAACGAAACCAAGTTCCAGATCTCCGAGGAGATGGCCGTCAGGTTCGCCGAGGCGGTGAAGGCCACCGCCGCCGACGACATCAAGGTCACCACCTCGACGCCGCCGACCTCCAAGGACTTCGGTCCCAAGAAACGCGACTTCGCCCCCCGCGGCGACCGTCCCGAGCGGACGGAACGCCCCGAACGGACCGAGCGTCCGGCCCGGGCCGAGAAGCCTGAGTGGAAGGATCGCGCCGCGCCGGCCGAGATCAAGCCGCGCCGCGACTTCAAGCCAGCCGCGGACTCCGCGCCCTATCGCCCCGACGCCGCGCCCCCCGAACGGGCGCCCTACAAACGGCCCCGCGCCAGCGACAGCAAGGGCCCGCGCGAGTCGGTGCCCTATGAGCCCGCGGCCCCGGCCGCCGATCGCGCGCCCTACAAGAAGCCCCGCGACTTCAAGGGCGGCCCCCGCAACGACTTCAAGAAGCCGGGCGGTGACTTCAAGAAGCCCGAGGCCGCCGCCTCGCGCGGCGCCTTCAAGCCCGGCGGCGACTTCAAAGGCCCCAAGGGTCCCAAGAAGCCCTTCAAGCCCAAGAGCAAGGGTAACGACTGGCGCCCCTGACAGCCGGGGACGCGACGCGCCCCCGCGCCAGGCGGGGGCGCGTCGATTGATATGTGGTGGTGGGAAAGGCCCTAGGCGGCCGCGGCCGCGCGCTGTTCCGCTTCGCCCAGCGCCCGCTCCATGATCGCGAAGAGCACCCCCGCGTCGATCGGTTTGGCGACGTGGTGGTCCATGCCGGCGGCCAGGAGATCGGCCACCTGATGAGCCATGGCGTTGGCGGTCAGGGCGATGACCGGGGTGCGGGGACGGCCCTGGGCCGCCTCGTGTTCACGGATGGCGCGCACGGCGCCGATCCCGTCGAGCACCGGCATGTGCACGTCCATCAGGATCAGGTCCCAGGACTGCTGGGCAAAGGCCTCGACCGCCTGGGCGCCGTCGCCGACCATGACCGGGCTGACGCCGACCTGGGCCAGCAGGGTCTGCAGGACGATCTGGTTGATCCGGTTATCCTCCGCCGCCAGCACCCGCAGCGCCGGCATGGCGGCGGGCTCGGACGGGGCGTCGATCGCGGAGACCGCCGGCGCGTCGCCGACCCACTCCAGCGGCAGGCGAACCGTGAAGGTCGAGCCCTCGCCCGGAACGCTGGCGAGGCTGATATCGCCGCCCATCAGGGCGCAGAGTTCGCGGCAGATCGCCAGACCCAGTCCCGTGCCCCCGTGCCGGCGGGTGGTTGAGCTGTCCAGCTGGGCGAACTTGCGGAACAGGCTTTCGATCTGGTCGGCCGGCACGCCCGGCCCCGTATCGGTCACCGCGATAGCGAGCTCGCCGCCCTCCCGCCGAACCGTGACGGTGATGCCGCCGCTGGCGGTGAACTTGACGGCGTTGGAAATGAGGTTGGCTACAACCTGCCGCACCCGGGCCGGATCGCCGCGATAGAGCCCGAGCGCCCCGTCCCCGATGTCCTCGGCCAGGGTCAGACCCTTGTCCCCGGCCAGGGCGCCGAAGGAGGCGGTCGTCGATCTGACGATCGAGACCAGGTCAAAATCGAGGCTCTCCAGCTCCATCTTGCCGGCTTCGATCTTCGACAGGTCGAGCACGTCGTTGAGAATCTCGGTCAGGGCGCCCCCGGCGTCACGCAGGATGGACAGCCGTTCCCGCTGGGGTCCGCTCAACTCATCGGCGGCCATCGCCTGGGCCATGCCCAGAACACCGTTGAGCGGGGTGCGGATCTCATGACTCATGGTGGCCAGAAACAGGCTCTTGGCGGCGTTGGCCGCCTGGGCCTCGACCACGGCGTCCAGATAGCGCGCGTCGTCATGCATGCGATGCATGGCGAACTGAACGATACAGGCGAAGAAGCCGGCGATACCCAGAAGCGCGAACAGCTGATTGAGCAGGGGCTCTCCCGTCGTCATCTGCCAGATGATCAGGAGCGACATCACAAGGAGGGCGGACAGCGGGCCGGAGCCGACGCGACGGCTGATCACCAGCTCGCTGGTGCAGGGAAGGGCGATGGCGCCGATCATGGCGATACCGGCCAGGGTGGCGGATTCGGCGGGCGCGACGACCACCAGGCCATAGGGCAGCACGCAATAGATGCAGGTGTAGACGAAGGTGACCGCCGCCAGCGTCCATTCCATCCGGGGACCGGCTTCAGGACGCCGCAGCATCCAGGCGCAGACGGCCCGATTGACGGCCAGACCGGCCATAACGGACACGAACCACAGACCCGCGTAGGCCAGATCGAGCCAGACCCAGCCGGCGAGGGCGGCGACCACGGTCATGACCACGGTCGCCTTCGTACTCGCCTGGCGCAGGGCGATCACATCTTTCCAGGGTCGCCGGGTACGCGGCAGGTTCACTGGCGGGGCTCCATGAGGTCAACCCAACGTGGAGCCGAACTCTGAAGCTCTGATTAACCGCGCTGTTAGCGCCCCATGCGTTTGGCTTCACGCTTGGCGCGGGCGGCCGCCTTGGCCTCGGCCTTGCGTTCCTTGCGCTCTTCACGCTTGAGAGCCAGCTGGGCGCCTTCGTCATTGAGCAGCGCCAGGCGGCGCGCCTCGGCGGCCTCCTCGTCGGCCAGACGGCGGGCTTCCGCCTTGGCCTCGGCGACCTTGCGGGCTTCTTCCTTGGCCAGTTCCCGAGCGGCGCGAGCGGCTTCGCGTTCGGCGGCGAGACGCTCCTCGCGGGGAACGAAGTTGGGATCGGCGATGGCGGGCTTGGGTTTGAACTTGGCCAGCATGGCCTTCTTGGCGTCGGCCGCGGCCTGTTGGCGCTCGGCGAACGTCGTCTGTTTCAGGAGACTCATAGGGACTTTCAGCAGGTTTTGAACGGGCGCTAGAAAGCGAAAAATCGCTGACGAGGCAACCCGATTTTCACGGCTTTGGGTCCGCCTGTGGTAGAAGGGCCACCCGCATCCGGAGCAAGTCATGACCCCCAAACCGATCCAGGCGTGGCACGCCTACCTCGACAAACTCGACCCGGCCCTGCTGCATGATCTGCTCGCCGAAGACGTGGTTTTCGAGTCGCCGGTGGTCCACACGCCGCAGGTCGGGCGGTCAATCACCACCAAATATCTGCTGGGCGCGGCGGCGGTGCTGAACACGCCCGATTTCCGCTATCTGAACGACTGGTTTTCCGAACGGTCCGCGGTGCTGGAGTTCACCACGACCATTGACGGCATCACCGTCAACGGCGTCGACATGATCCACTGGAACGACGCCGGCAAGATCACCCATTTCAAGGTCATGATCCGGCCGCTCAAGGCCATCAACCTGGTGCACCAGAAGATGGGCGCAATGCTGGCGGCGATGTAGCTACATCCGCTCCGGCGTCTCGATGCCCAGCAGGTCCAGCGCCAGTTCCAGCTGTTTGAGCGTGGTTCCGGCGAGGGCCAGGCGCGAGGCGGACACCGCCGCGTCGCCGGCCTGCAGGATCGGGCAGGCCGCGTAGAAGCGCGAGAACGACTGGGCCAGCTTGAACGCGTGTTCGGCGATGAAGTTGGGCGCCTTCTTGTCGTAGGCTTCGGCCAGCGCCGCCTCGAAGGCGTCCAGCAGCAGGGCCAGCTCGCGCTCGGCCGGCTCGACGATGCTGATGCGCCCCGGCTCGAGGCGTTCAGCCTCGGCCCGGCGGAGCACCGACTTGATGCGCACCGCCTGGTACAGAAGGTAGGGACCGGTCTTGCCCTCGAAGCTGGAAAAGCGGTCGAGGTCGAAGATGTAGCTGGTGCCGCGATAGTTGGAGAGATCGGCGAACTTCAGGGCCGCCACCGCCACCTTGTGCGCGGTGGCCTCGAATTCCTCGGGCGTCAGCTCGCTGCCCAGACCCGCTTCGTTCAGACGCTCGCGGGCCTTGGCGCGGGTCATCTCGATCAGGTCATGCAGCTTGAGCACCCCGCCCTCGCGGGTCTTGAACGGTTTGCCGTCGGGGCCGTTCATGGTGCCAAAGCCGATGTGCTCCAGCGCCCCGGGTTCGGCGTAACCGGCCAGATAGCTGGCGCGGAACACCTGCTCGAAATGGCCCGCCTGCCGCTGGTCGACACAGTAGAGGATCAGGTCCGGATCGAAGGATTTGCGCCGGTCCAGCACGGTGGCCAGATCGGTGGTGCCGTACATGGCCGAGCCCTCGGACGAGATCACGATCAGCGGATCGGGGCTGGGCGCCTCATAGACGGTTCCGTCTTCGGCCTTCTTCTTCTTGGTTTCGCCGGGGCGGGCGAGGTGGATCACGCGGGCGCCCTGGTCCTCGACCAGAAGCCCCTTGGCCTCCAGCTCGGCGACCATGGGAGCGATCAGCGGATCGACGTCGCTCTCGCCCT
Organism: Caulobacter sp.; assembly: GCA_030680355.1. Taxonomy (GTDB): domain Bacteria; phylum Pseudomonadota; class Alphaproteobacteria; order Caulobacterales; family Caulobacteraceae; genus Caulobacter. Next base: position 36,284 of record JAUXVF010000025.1, on the reverse strand, counting down.
TCCAGAGGTCGAAATCGACGCCCAGGGCGTGGAATTCGCGCTCGAGCGCCACCCGGCTGACCTTGACGAACTGCCGCCACAGCAGGCGATAGCCCGGTCGGCCGGCCTGCAGTTCGGCCGTGGCGCGGCGGGCGCGGTCACGGAACTCGACGTCGGTCTTGGCCAGGCCGGCGGCCTGCGGATAGAGCCGATCGAGCATGGTCAGGTCGACATGGTCGCCGAGGGCGTCCATCACCTGCCGCTCCTCGGCGGCGTTGAAGTCGCGCGGGGTGTCGCCCAGCCGTTCCATGAGCGTGCGGACGAACGGGTCCTCGTCGCAGGCGGCGACGATCAGCAGGCCCATCTGAAAGCCCCAGTCGCCGAAATGGGCGTCGCCGAGCACCTGGTCGCCGCGGAAGCGGTACAGGCGCTTGAGCGACTCGCCGATAATCGAGGAGCGCAGGTGGCCCACATGCATGGGCTTGGCGACGTTGGGTCCGGCGTAGTCAATGATCACCCGGCGGGGCGATGGCATCTCGGCGCCGCCGGCGCGGCTGTCGCCGGCGATCTCCCGGGCGCGGTCGGACAGGGCCTTGGCGCTGACACGCAGATTGATGAAGCCGAGGCCGGCGATCTCGACCGAGGCCAGCTCCGGCCGACCGGCCAGGGCCTCGACCACGGCGGCGGCGATCTCGCGCGGCGGCTTGCCCGCCACCTTGGCGGCCGGCAGGGCGCCATTGCACTGGAAATCAGCCAGATCCGGGCGATCCGATGCGGTCACCCGGCCCAGCTCTTCGGGAAGCCCCTGCGCGGCGAAGGCGGCCGCGACCGCCTCGCCCAGGGACCGCTTCAGATCACTCATGGGTTGGTGGAGGCTCCGCCGGCGTTGACGCGGAAGCGTTTGCCGTCACGGTTGAAGGCGGCCATTTCGGGCGTCACGTCGAAACCGATCAGCACCTCGAAATTGGCGCCGCTGGTTTCCAGGGACGCGCGCGGGATGGTGATGCTCGACACCTTGTCCCGCACGAAGACGCGATCCTCGCCGGCCGCGAACGTGGTCGGCAGGTCGAAATATTCCTTGGCGATGATCGACTGGTTGCGCTGGGTCACGGCGACCCAGTAGCGGTAGGTCTTGGACTGGCCGACCGCGGCCGGGCCCCGGCCCATGGCGAACAACATCTCGACCTGCAGCTTGATCGGCTCGTCGTCCTTGTACTGGCAGCCGGCCGAGACGCCCTGGATTTCGCCCGTCCAGGCGACGGCCGATGTGCTTTCGCGACCATCCTGGAATTCGACATAGCGGCCCGCGTCGTAAAGGATCTTCACATAGGGGCAGGGACCGGCGTTGCGCAGCTGCGGCAGGGGCGCGGTGGGCTGGTTCCATTCCTCGTCCCGCTTCTTCTTGCGGGCCGAGTCATTGTCGTCCTGCGACCCGCCATCGCGACCGGGGCGACTCTGGGCGTGGGCGGGGTCGGCGACGGCCAGAGAGCCGGCGGCGAACAGGGCAAGTAGTCCGAGAGTCAGGAAGCGGCGCATGTCTCGTCCGGTAAACAGTGAAACCGGCGCGGCGGGCCGGCCGAAAGCTGATGCAGTCTGATAAAGGCATATGCGTGGCCCCGCAACGCGGGTTCACCGCTGGCGGGAGCGCGAATGAACGCTTAACTAGCGATCATGGATGACGCCGCCCCGATCAAGCCGCCGCTGAAGGTGCTTCTGGCCAGCCCACGCGGCTTTTGCGCGGGGGTCGACCGGGCCGTTCAGATCGTCGAGCGGGCGATCGAAAAATATGGCGCGCCGGTCTATGTGCGACACGAAATCGTCCACAACAGGCATGTCGTCGAGCGGCTGAGGGCGCTGGGCGCGGTGTTTGTCGAGGAATTGGACGAGGCCCCCGACGACCGGCCCGTGGTGTTTTCGGCCCATGGCGTGCCCAAGTCGGTGCCCGCCGAGGCCAGGGCGCGCGAGATGCTGTTCCTCGACGCCACCTGCCCGCTGGTTTCCAAGGTGCATGTCGAAGCCCAGAAGCATTTCGAATCCGGACGAGAGATCGTTCTGGTTGGCCACGCCGGCCATCCCGAGGTGATCGGCACCATGGGCCAGCTGCCCGAGGGGGCGGTGCGACTGATCGAGACCGTGGCCGACGCGGAGGCCTTCACCCCGATCGATCCGGCCAATGTCGCCTTCGTCACCCAGACGACCCTGTCGGTCGATGACACCGCCGAGATCGTCGCGGTCTTGCAGCGGCGGTTTCCCGCGATCGCCCTGCCGCGCAAGGACGACATCTGTTATGCCACGACCAATCGCCAGGAGGCGGTGAAACGCCTGGCGGACGACTGCGATCTGCTGCTGGTGGTGGGCTCGCGCAACTCGTCCAACTCCGTTCGGCTGGTCGAGGTCGGCCTGCGCGGCGGCGCCGGCGAGGCCAGGCTGATTGATGACGCCGCCGGGCTGGACTGGACCTGGATGACGGGCGTGGAGACCGTCGGGATCACCGCCGGCGCGTCGGCCCCGGAGTTGCTGGTCGAGGGACTCATCGACCGCCTCGCCGAGCGCTATCAGCTGACCGTGGAACAGGTCGCCCCGACCCGGGAGACGGTGACCTTCAAACTGCCGCGAGTGCTGACCGACTAGGCTGACGCGACGTTGCGGCGGATCCATTCTGCGAGTTGATCGATGTCGAGCGCCCCCGCTGCGACAGCGAGCATGATCCGGGTCGCATCGGCGCGGTCAGCGGTCAGACGGCGGCCATTGAGTCTCAGGAACAGCAACACGCACAGGAACGCCGCGCGCTTGTTGCCGTCGGCCAAGGGGTGATTGGCGGCGACGGCGACGCCATAGGTGGCCGCCAGGTCGACCATGTCCTCCACACCTTCGTAGACGTACCGGTTCCTGGCGCAGTCCAGCGCCGATTCCAGCAGCCCCTCATCGCGGAAGCCGGGCAAGCCGCCATGCAGGGCGATACTGCGGTCGTGCAACGTCTTGACGACACCGACCTCAATCCATTCCGGCTCGGCCATTGGGCTATTTCGCAAGGGCCCGGAAGGTGTCCCGGAACTCGTCCATGACCTCTTCGCCCAAGGCAAGTTGCCGGGCGACCTTCGGATCATAGGCGGAAAGCGTCATCGCGCTGTCGGGCGCATCGGTCAGATAGACGACATCACCCTTTTCCACCCCGAGCTTGGCCAGCGCTTCCTTGGGGAGGACCACCCCGACGGAGTTGCCGATTCTGGTCAGTTTGAGAGCGAACATGCGAGGCTCCGGTGTAATTACATGTATACTACCATCTTCGCGACTTGACCGCCAGCGCCGCGTCCCCCATCCCCGGTCCATGGCCGTCTACACCGACATCTCCGACGACGAACTGGCGACGCTGCTGGCTGATTTCGACATCGGCCAGGCAATCGCCTTCAAGGGCATCGCCGAGGGGGTGGAGAATTCCAACTTCCTCCTCGAGACCGATCGCGGTCGGTTCATCCTGACCCTTTATGAGCGCCGCGTCCGGCCCGAGGACCTGCCCTATTTCCTGGGCCTGCTCGGCTGGCTGGCCGACCACGGCTTTCCCAGCGCCCGGCCGGTCGCCGACCGCAACGGCCAGACGCTGAAGGAAGTGCGCGGCAAGCCGGCGGCGATCGTCGAGTTCCTGACCGGGATTTCCGTCCGCCGGCCGACCGCCGCCCATTGCCGGGAGGCCGGCGCCGGCCTGGCGCGGCTGCACCTGGCCGGACAGGGCTATCCCGGCCGCCGCGAGAATGACCTGGGGCATGACGCCTGGAGCGCGATGTTCGCCCGGTTGTGGGACGCCGCCGAAGAGCTCAAGCCGGGCCTCGCCGACACCATCCGCGCCGACCTCGACTATCTGGGTCGGCACTGGCCGCAGGGCCTGCCGGTCGGGGTCATCCATGCCGACTTTTTCCCCGACAACGTCTTCTTCCGGGATGGGACGTTCGCGGCGGCCTTCGACTTCTATTTCGCCTGCGATGACGCCTATGCCTACGACCTGGGCGTGGCGCTCAACGCCTGGTGTTTCGAGTCGGACGGCTCGTTCAACCTGACCGCCAGCCGCGCCTTCCTGGCCGGCTACCAGGCCCACCGGCCCCTGTCGGTCGAAGAGCGGGCCGCCCTGCCGATCCTCGCCCACGGCGCGGCCATGCGGTTCTTCCTGACCCGGCTGAACGACTGGGGCGCGACCCCCGAAGGGGCGCTGGTGCGGCCCCATGACCCACTCGAATACGAGCGTAAACTGGCCGTGCACCGGGCCGGCCTGGCCCTGCTCGGCGACCACGCATGACACCGAAGGTGCTGATCTACACCGACGGCGCCTGCCGCGGGAATCCGGGACCGGGCGGCTGGGGCGCGATCCTGATCTCCAATGGTCGGGAGAAGGAACTGTGCGGGGGCGAGCCGGCGACCACCAACAACCGCATGGAGTTGATGGCCGCCATCCAGGCGCTGGAGGCCCTCACAAAACCCTGCAAGGTCGAGTTGCATACCGACAGCCGCTACCTGCAGGACGGCGTCACCAAATGGATCCACGGCTGGAAACAGCGCGGCTGGAAGACAGCCGACAAGAGTCCGGTGAAGAACGAGGACCTGTGGAAGCGCATCGACCTGGCCCGGGCGCGGCACGAGGTCGACTGGCGCTGGGTCAAGGGCCACGCCGGTCATGAACTGAACGAACGGGCCGATGTTCTGGCCAACAAGGGCATGAAGAAAATGCTCGGCGAAGCCTGACCCTTGACTCGTTGATCGTTAAACTATCTATTTGGTTCAACGATAGACGATATGGAGGCCGGCATGCATCGGCGCGACTTCATTCGGGTTCTGGGCGGCGGCGCGATCTTCGCCGCCACGGGATGCGCACCCGTCGGGTCCGATCCCCGCGCGGCCTGGGACAATCCCGGCGCCGGCGAGACCGATCCCCGGCGCAAGGCCCTGTCCTGGGCGATCCTGGCGCCAAACCCGCACAACATGCAGCCGTGGATCGTCGACCTGTCGGCGCCGGACACGATCACCCTCCACATCGACCGCAGCCGCCTGCTGCCGGTCACTGATCCGTTCAACCGCCAGATCACAATCGGCTGCGGAGCCTTTCTGGAGCTGCTGGTCCAGGCCCTGGCGCAGCAGGGTAGGGCGGCCGGGATTGAGTTGTTTCCGAAGGGCGAGGCCCTGCCCCGGCTCGATGACCGGCCGTTGTTCCGGGTACGGATTACCCCCGCGACAGAGGCGGTCCGGCCCGATCCGCTGTTCGCCCATGTTCCGGCCCGCCGGACCAACCGCGAGGCCTACGCCGAAACGCCGCTGACGGCGGCGGATGTCCGCGCCCTAGCCGGCGCGACAGGCCCGGAGACCGGCGCCGCCATCGCCGCGACCATCGACCCGGCCAGGGTCGCGGCGCTGCGGATCCAGGTCTACGACGGCGCCCGCATAGAGGCCCACACCCCTGCGGCTCACCGCGAGAGCGTCGAGCGGACCTTCATCGGCGCCCGCGCCGTGGCCGAACATCCCTGGGGCATCTCCCTCGACGCGCCGGCCATGACCGCGATGAACGCCGTCGGCCTTCTGACCCCGGAGAAGATGGCGATCCCGGGCACGGTCGCCTTCAAGGAGTCCCTGAAGTTCCTCAAGACCGGCGCCGACACCGCCCGCGGCTTCGTCTGGATCATCACCGGCGGCGCCGGCCGTCGCGACCAGATCGCCGCCGGTCGGGCCTATGTGCGCGGCAATCTCGTCGCCGCCGGTCGCGGTCTGGCCATGCACCCCTGGAGCCAGGGCCTGCAGGAATACGCGACCCAGAAGCCGCTCTATGACCAGCTGCACCGCGACCTTGCTCCGAACGGCGGCCGCATCCAGATGCTGTCGCGCATCGGCTATCCGAAATCCGGGATACGCCCCGCCCCCCGACGCGGCCTCGCCGCCCAGCTGAAAGACGTCTGATGGCGCCGCAACCCAAAGGCCGCACCGATTTCCAGGTGATGACCGAGATCGGCATCATCGCCCAACTGGCCAACGCCCGGCTGGAACGCAGCCTGCCCGAGGGGCTGAGCGCCGCCCAGTTCGGCGTGCTCAACCACTTCATGCGGCGCGGCGGTCAGGAGAGCCCGGCCCAGCTGGCCAAGGCCTTCCAGATCACCAAGGGGGCGATGACCAACACCCTGCAGCGGCTCGAAGCCCAGGGTTTCGTGGCCATTGTCGGCGACAAGGCCGACGGCCGGCGCAAGCTGGTCTCCCTGACCCCGGCGGGGGTGGCGGCCTACGAGGCCGGGGTGGCGGCGCTGCGGCCGCGGATGGAAGCCATGCGGGCCGCCTTCACCGAAGCCGAGTTCGCGGCCGCCCTGCCCTTCCTGACCGGCCTGCGGACCTGGCTCGACGACAACCGCTGAGCCCGATCAGGCGACCTTGACCCGCAGGACCGAGCCTTCCGTGGCGATGACCGTCACCGGCTGGTCGAGCGCCGGCTGGGCGTCACCCTCGACCACGGCGGCCCACTCCTTGCCGTCGATGAACACCCGGCCCTGGCCGTGCTCGAACGCCGCCACCGTCACGCCCTGGCGACCGACCACCCGGCCGAGGTTGTCATTGATGTCGGGACCGTCGCCGGAAACGTTGGTCGGCAGGTAGCGGCGTCCCAGCAGGGTCGTGGCGATGGTCAGGGCCGCGAACACCGTCAGGTCGACGGGAAACCCGCCCGGCAATACCGTACTGAGCAGCGCCACGACCACCGTGCTGGCGGCCGGCCAGAGCAGCCAGCCCGTGCCGGTGACCACCTCGGCGGCCAGGAACAGCCCCCCGACCGCCAGCCAGACCCACAGCGGATGGGTGACATAGAGTTCGATGAGCCAGGTCATGGGCGGCCTCCGTCAGCCCCGGGTGCGGGGTGCGGCGGTCGAGGCCGCTGCGGACTTGGGACCCACGTCGGCGGCCAGGGACTTCACCAGCTCGCCGATGCCGGCCACCGTGCCGGTGATGCCGGCGAAGTCGGCGGGCACGATTACGGTCTTGGTGTTGGCGCTGCTGGCCAGGCCGGCGAAGGCCTCGACGTATTTCTGGGCCACGAAGTAGTTGATGGCGTTGATGTCGCCGCGGGCGATGGCTTCGGACACCAGGGCGGTGGCCTTGGCCTCGGCCTCGGCTTCCCGTTCGCGGGCCTCGGCGTCGCGATAGGCGGCTTCACGGCGGCCCTCGGCCTGCAGGATGGCGGCCTGTTTGGAGCCCTCGGCCTTGGCGATGGCGGCCTGCTTCTCGCCGTCCGCCTCGGTGATCACCGCGCGACGCTCGCGCTCGGCCTTCATCTGACGGGCCATGGCGTTGGTGATGTCTGGCGGCGGGGTCAGGTCCTTTATTTCGATACGGGTGGCCTTCACGCCCCAGGGGTTGGTCGCCTGGTCGATGGTCTGCAGCAGGCGGGTGTTGATCTGGTCGCGCTGGCTGAGCACCTCGTCCAGCTCCATGGAGCCGACCACCGTGCGCAAATTGGTCATGCACAGCTGGCTGATGGCGTAGGTCAGGTTGTCGACGCGATAGGCGGCGGCGGCGGCGTCCATGACCTGGATGAAGACGATGCCGTCGACGGAGACCGAGACGTTGTCCTTGGTGATGACCTCCTGTTGGGGGACATCGAGGACCTGTTCCATCACGTTCACGCGGTGGCCGATCCGCTCGAAGAACGGAATCAGCAGGTGCATGCCCGGGGACAGGGTGCGGGTGTAGCGGCCGAAGTATTCGACCGTGAACTCCCGACCCTGGGGCACGATCTTGATGACGCTGATCGCGAGCGACAGCGCCAGAACGATCAAAACGACCGCGAAGATTTCAAAGGACATCAGTCCCTCCAAAAAACGACTTGGAGGGGAATCTAACGCGGGGACGCGGGCGCCGCCACGGAATCCGGAAGATTGTCGTCCGATTCCTCGGCCGGAGCGTCGGAACCCAGGTCACGCACCACATGGGTGATCGTGCTCAGCCGGTTGGCCAGGGCCTGCCCCTTGCGAGCCGCGACCTGTTCGGCGCGGCGGCTGGCCGGGCCACAGACCGGAAATTCGGTGCGCCGGGTCGCGAACCCGCTGTTGAAGGCCTGTTTCATTCGACCATCAAAGGCCGCGTCGGCGGCTTCGGTGTCGGCCATCCGCATCATGCGGTCGCGCCAGTACTGATCGTCGTCGCCGCTGCAGGTCTGACGCAGGGCGTGGCTCTCGCCCAGCGCAAAGGCCAGATCCATGAGCGTCTGCCGCTCCGGCGGCGCCCGTTCCTGGGCCACGGCGGGCAGCGCGAAGGCGCTGAAAAGGGCGATAGCGAGAAGGCGCCTGAACATGGGGCGATGTAACGGCAAGTTCGGCTCGCTGTCACCGGTCCGCAAGCAATGCGCGAGGGCCCGACGCCCGCCATCGGCGTCAGCGAGCGTGGCTGGCGGTGTCAGGCCGCGTCCGCCGTCGCCAGCACCGTCGTCCAGGCCGCTTCCATCTCACCGGTCCAGGCCTCGTCGCAGACCGCGCGGAAGGTCTCGTGGACCACGGCGAAGAAGGTGGCGAACACCGCGTCGGGCACCCCCAGCTGATCATGATTGACCCGTTCGGCGCGGATCATGTTGCCGGCCCAGGCCTTGCCCTCGGCGAGGTCGGTCAGGGTTTCCAGCGCCATCATCAGCATATGCCCGCGCGCCTGACCGGTGACGTCGCCGATGAACAGGGCTTCCATCTCCGGTTGCTGGGCGAACAGTCGCTCATAAACCAGGGCCGTCGGGTCGCCGCAGCGCTCGACGACCTGTTCGAGACTTGCGGTCAGGGCATCGGTCAACTGATCCACCGTAGGGTTACTGGCTTGACGGGATTGACGAAGGGCCGGCCCTCGGCGCGGCTGGCGGCCCATTCGCGCTTGAGCTGCTGGTACCATTTGGCCTGGGTGTCGCCGTCATCGATCCAGAGCAGCGACGGGTCGTATTTCAGGCCCATGTTCTGCAGGTTCACCATATCGCCGTCCTGGTGGATGAAGGCCCGCATGAACGGCGCGATCAGCCAGCGCAGGGCCATGGCCGGGTGGTCCGACCACATCAGCTGGGTCAGCCGCGTCTTTGTCCCGGTGATCGGGGTCAGGCAGGTCAGGGCCAGCACCTGGTATTTGCCGATCACGATATGCTCCCAGCGATAGCCGGGCAGGCGGAAGGTGATCTCGGTCTGCGGCTGACCACCGAGGATGGCGTAGATGCGGTTGGCCTTGCTGGTGGCGTGGCGGGTCATGACGAAACCCTGCTCGCCGGGCTCGAAGACCTTGGCCTTGTCCTTCATCCGCCGCGCCGAGCGGGCCCACCAGGCAGCGTGAACATAGGGGGCGTGGGTGGGGTCCATCAGACCGACCACGGCGTGGTCCATATGGGTGTCGAAATCCATATGGTCGACGATGGCCGGCTTGCCGACCGCGCCGGAGAAGACCGGCGGCGGGCTGTCCGGCTCGCCGTCGAAGCGCGGGTCACTGGAAAACCAGACGAAGACCAGGCCCTGACTCTCGACGGCCGGGTAGCGCTTGACCCGCACGCGGCTGATGTCCATCGCCTGGTCGGCGACCAGGGAGGGGATGGCCGCGCAGACCCCGTCGGTGCGGAATCGCCAGCCGTGATAGGGGCATTCGACGCTCTCGCCGCCGCCGGTTTCGGCGACCAGCTTGCCGGCCGACAACGGCGCGGCGCGGTGGGGGCAGATGTCGCGAATGGCATAGACGCCGCCGTCTCGCCGCCGGCCAAGCAGCACCGGCTCGCCGAGCAGCTCGAACCGCTGCAGCTTGCCCGGCTTGAGATCGCCGGACTGGGCGGCGAAATACCAGCAGTCGCGCAGCCAGCCGGTCCCGAACTTCATCGGGGCGGCCTTGGCCTTGGCGGCCGGTCTGGAAGCGTCGTCAGGCATGGTCATGTCCTACCCCTTCTCCCCTCGCGGGAGAAGGAAGAGCTACCCCGCCGCCGAAGCGATCAGGCGGGTGAAATAGTTGGTCATGCGCTGCAGGTTCTCCAGCGACATATGTTCGTTGGTGCCGTGGATCATGCCGAAATCCTCGATCGAGGCGTGCATCGGCGAGAAGCGGTAAACGTCCCCGGCCACGCCGGTCATGTTGCGGCTGTCGGTGCCGGCGGTGACCAGGCCCGGGGCGACGGGGATGGTTCCGCCCTCCGAGGCCAGCACGGCGAGCAGCTTCCAGCTGTCCGAGTTCGTCGAGGAGACCGGCGACGGATCCCGAGCCACACCGGCCCAGGACAGGCGAACGTCCAGCCCCTTGGTCGCCGCTTTGGCGCGGGCCATGACCTGTTCCGCCGTCTGGCCCGGCGCGATCCGGTAGTTGATCCAGGCGGTGGCGTCCTGCGGCAGGACGTTCTCCTTGGGGCTGCCCTTGAGCATGGTCGGGGCGATAGTCGTGTGCAGGGTGGCGGCGCTGGCCGGACTCTTCTTGAGCTGGCTGACCAGCAGCGGACCGAACAGCCAGCGGTTGGCGGCGGCCATCTTGACCATACCGCCGGCGTAGGGGGCGATGGCGGTGATCATGTCGGCGCCCGGGCCTTCGAACTTCATCGGAAAGGGCTTGCCGGTGATCGCCAGCACGGCCTTCGACAGGGTCTCGACTCCCGTCGATTCCGGCGGGGCCGAGGAGTGGCCGCCGGGGGCCGGGGCCACGATCTTGAGCGTGGCGTAGCCCTTCTCGCCCAGGCCGATGACGGCCACGGGACGGTCGACCATCGGGAAGTCCTTGATCACGGCCATGCCCTCGTCGAGGACGAACTGGGCCTTGATCCCGCGCGCCTTGAACAGGGCGGCGACCGCGGCGGCCCCCGTGCCGCCGACCTCCTCGTCCTGACCGCTGACGAAGATCACCGTCCGCTTCGGCTTGAAGCCGGAAGCGGTCAGGGCCTCGGCGGCCTCGAACATCATCACCAGCGTGCCCTTGTCGTCGATCGAGCCGCGCCCCCAGACGGCGCCGTCGGCGATGGTCCCGGCGAAGGGCGGGTGTTTCCAGTCGCCTTCCGTGCCCGGCGTCACCGGCACCACGTCCTGGTGGGCCATCAGCACGATGGGGGCCAGGGACGGGTCAGAGCCGGGCCAGGTATAGATCAGCGCCTTGTTGGGCAGGATCTCGCGGGTCATCACGCCATGGGCCGCCGGATAGGTGGCCTGCAGCCAGGCGTGCAGCCGGTCCCATTCGGCCCACTGGTTCTCGGCCGGGTCCTGGTGGCTGACGGTAAGAATCTGGACCGCCTCGGACAGGTGCTGCGCGGCTCGCGCCTGATCGACCGGCAGGGCGTCGGCCAGGGTGACCGAGGCCGGGTCGACCTGGGCCGCCGGCTTGAAGGTCGCCGTCCGCACCCCGATCACCGCCCCGAGCAGGGCGACGGCGCCGACCGTCGTCAGCGCGATCTTCGTCCAGGTCTTCATGAGATCCTCCCCGATCCTCGTTCGGGACGGACCTTAGTGTCTTCCCCGCGCGTCAGCCAAGCCGCGAGATGCGCAGACCGTAGGGACCCAGATGGCCGCCATCGATCTCGCCGCAGGCCAGCAGGGTCTCGCCCTCCGGCAGCGAGCCCGAAATCGCCGTGCCGCTCATGTTGAACACACAGCGGATACGCTCGTCGCCGTGGGTTCGTTCGAAGGCCAGCAGCGGCTCGGGCGTGTCGAGGAAGGTGATGTCGCCCAGCCGCAGGGCGACCGAGGCCTTGCGGGCCGCGATCAGGGCGCGGGTGAAGTTGAGCGGCGAGTCCGGATTCTGCTCCTGGATCTCGACCGTCAGCCCGACATGCTCGGCCGCGGCGGGCAGCCAGGGCGTGCCGGCGCTGAACCCCAGGCTCGGTCCATGCGACCAGGGCATGGGCGTGCGGCAGCCATCGCGGCCCTTGTGAGCAGGCCAGTAGACGTCGCCGACCGGGTCGCGCAGCTGTTCGCGCAACAGCTCGACTTCCGGCAGGCCCAGCTCCTCGCCCTGATAGATCAGCACGGTGCCCCGCAGGGCCAGCAGAACGGCCAGCATCAGCTTGGCCAGTTCCGGCGAGCCGTCGCCGAAACGGCTGACGGTGCGCATGATGTCGTGGTTGCAGAAGGACAGGCAGGGCCAGTGCGCCGGATGGTCCTCGAGCATGGTGAAATGGTCGCGGATGAATTTCGCGTTCAGTTTGTGGGCCTGCAGCAGCGGGAAGCTGTAGCCGGCGTGCAGGCCTTCGTCAGGCGCGGCGAACCCGCCGCAGCGAGCGGCTTCCTCGGAAAACTCCCCGAAGGCGAAGCGGTCCCTGTGCTTGTCGACCGTCCGCCGGACTTCATCGAGCACGGGGATGTTCTCGACCAGATTGGAGTCGTTCCAGTGCTTCTGGAAATTGGCGACCGCCGCCCAGCGCCAGTTGCCGGTGCTGGTCTCGACCGGGTTGTCGGTCAGGGTCGCGTCATGAAGATAGGCGTTGGCGACGTCGAGCCGGAAGCCGTCGACGCCCTTGTCCAGCCAGAAGTCGAGCACGCCCAGGATAGCCTGGCGGGTGTCGGGATTGTGCCAGTTGAGCTTGGGCTGCTGGCGCAGGAACTTGTGATGGTAGGCCTTGCGACGCAGAGGCTGGTAGGCCCAGGCCGGGCCGCCGAAGGCAGACAGCCAGTTATTGGGCGCGGTGCCGTCGGGCTTGGCGTCGGCCCAGACATACCAGTCGGCCTTGTCGCCGCCCTCGAGACTCTCATGGAACCAGGCGTGTTCGTCGGAGGTGTGGGCCAGGGGCTCGTCGAGCAGGATGCGGATGCCCCGCTCATGCGCCGCGGCCAGCAGGGCCTCGAAGTCGGCCATGGTGCCATAGTCGGGATGCACCGCCTCATAGTCGGCGACGTCATAGCCCCAGTCGCGGTTGGGCGAGGGGTGGATAGGCGAGAGCCAGACGGCGTCGACGCCGAGGTCGACCAGGTAGTCGAGTTTCGACAACACGCCGGCCAGGTCGCCCTGTCCGTCGCCATTCCAGTCACAGAAGCTGCGCACATAGATCTGGTAGACGCTGGCGCCGCGCCACCATGGGGTCGTTTTCTTGTCGGTCATGCCCCGATCCTAGCCTGATGGCGCGGGGCGATGGAAGGCGATCAGGTCAGATAGTGGTGATCGACGGCGGTTTGCCCGGACCGACGCATCGGCTGACAGCGACGCTTGACGCGGTTCGCCCACGATGTGGAATGGTCCGGACCGATGACCACCGGGAATGCTCCATGACCCTTCTCAGGCGCACCGTTCTGGCCGCGATACCCGCCGCCGCCCTGGCGGGTCGCGCCCAGGCCGAATCGACGGCGGCGACCGGATCGCTGGAGCGGCTGATCGAGGAAACCGGAGTCCCTGCCCTGGCCGGGGCGGTAGTGACGCCCGACGGCCTGCCCTTCCTCGCCGTCGACGGAGTCCGGCGCGCGGGTGGCGAGGACCGGGTGACCACCGACGACCTCTGGCATCTGGGGTCGAACACCAAGGCGATGACCGCGGCCCTCTACGGCCGACTGGTCGAGGCCGGGCGGGCGCGGTGGGGCGCGACCCTGCCGCAGCTGTTTCCCGACCTGACCCTGAACCTGGCCTGGTCGGCGACGACCGTCGAACAGTTGATGAGCCATACGGCCGGCCTGACCGACAGGGGCGTCATCGATGGCGGCTGGCTGATGGCGTCCCACCGGGCGACCACCCCGGTCGACGCCCAACGCACGGCGCTGGCGGACAGGGTGCTTGGCGCGCCGCCCGGCGGCAAACCCGGCCAGTTTGACTACGCCAACCTCAACTACATCCTGGCCGGGGCGGCGATCGAGCGGATCACCGGGACGACCTGGGAAGCGGCGATCACCACCCATCTGTTCACGCCGCTGGGCCTGACCACGGCTGGGTTCGGCGCGCCGAAGGGGAATCAGCCCTGGGGTCATCGGCGACCGCCACTGGGCGTCGGAGGGCTGATCCCGGTGGACCCGGCCGGCCTGGCCGACAATCCGCCGGCGCTGGGCCCGGCCGGCACGGTGCATATGACCCTGACCGACTACAGCAAATTCGTACGGCTGTTCCTGACCCGGGGCGGCGATTTGCTCAGGCCCGAGACCGTCGCCCATCTGACCACCCCGCCGACGGGCCGCAACTATGCCCTGGGCTGGGGCGTGGTGCAGGGCCAGCCGTGGGCCCGCGGCGTTCAGCTGGCTCATGAGGGCTCCAACACCATGTGGCACATGCTGGCCGTCCTGGCGCCCGAGCGCGGCCTGGCCTTCATCACCGCCGCCAACGTCATGATGCCTGATGATCGCAGCGCGCCGCGCCTGCTGTTCAAACAGCTGCAGCAGCGTTTCGCTCCGGCCTGACGGCCGCTCTTGCGTCAAGACGGATGGCGACAAACGCCGCCAGGACAGCTAGGCTGAATATGCACAGTTGCCCCGTCGCCAGCCTCGGCGGCCGCCCCCCCAAAGACAGGAGTCGACTGCCGCGCATGCCGACTCATTTCGATGGCATCAAGGACGCCCAGACGCTGGCCGAGGCCATCGTCAACACCATTCACGAGCCGCTTCTGGTCCTCGACGCAGGGCTTCGCGTACTGTCGGCGAGCCGCTTCTTCTACGCGGCCTTCAAGGTCGATCCGCAGCAGACCATCGGCTGCCTGCTTTACGATCTGGGCGACGGCCAATGGGACATTCCGGCTCTGCGCGAGCTCCTCGAGACCATCATCCCGCAGCGCACGGCCATGGACGGCTTCGAGGTCGACCATGACTTCCCGGGCCTGGGCCGGCGGGTCATGCTGCTCAACGCCCGCAAGGTGCTCTACGAAACCAGCACCGACACCACCATCTTGCTGGCCTTCACCGATATCACCGCGCGCCGGGCCGTCGAACTCGAGCAGGAAGATCTGCTGGAGACCACCCGCGAACTGCTGCGCCAAAAGCAGCTGCTGTTCCAGGAGATGGAACACCGGGTGGCCAACAGCCTGCAGATCATCGCCAGCATCCTGATGCTGAAAGCCCGCGCGGTCGCTTCCGACGAGTCGCGCCAGCATCTGAAGGACGCCCACCAGCGGGTGATGTCGGTCGCGGCCGTCCAGTCGCACCTGAACACCCATGGCGAGATCGAGGATATCGAGATCGGCGGCTATCTGACCAAGCTCTGCGCCAGCCTGGCGGCCTCGATGATCGGCGACGACCAGACGATCAAACTCAAGGTCATCGCTGACGAGGCGCGGATCGGTTCGGCCCAGGCGGTCAGCGTCGGCCTGATCGTCACCGAACTGGTCATCAATGCGGTGAAATACGCCTTCCCGGTCAACCGCCCGGACGCCGAGGTTCTGGTCACCTACGCCAACGAAGGCGAGGGTTGGGCCCTGATCGTCGCCGACAACGGCATCGGGATATCGCCGGCCGATGGTCCCGACGCGGACGGCGGCCTGGGCACGGTCATCGTCGCGTCCCTGGTCAAACAGCTGGGCGCCGAACTGGTCATGACCAACCTGTCCGGCGTCAGTGTGGCGATCCGCGGCCCGCGGATCGCCTCCAGGATCATGCCCGCGGCGTGAGGCGGGGCCGCTAGCCGGCCACCTCCGCCGAGATTTCCTGCACTTCCTCGAAGGTCCGCAGGCCCGGGCGCTGGGCGCAGACCAGTACGGCCATGTTGCCGGGCTGGTGCTTGTTGTCGAGCATCTTGTTGTGGGCGGCGGGGATGTCGTCCCAGCGGAACACTTCCGACAGGCAGGGGTCGACACGGCGGTCAATGACCAGCTGGTTGGCGGCGCTGGCCTGCATGAGGTTGGCGAAATGGCTGCCCTGGACGCGCTTCTGGCGCATCCAGAGAAAGCGTGCGTCCATGGTCAGATTGAAGCCGCTGGTGCCGGCGCAGATCACGACCATGCCGCCCCGTTTGACCAGGAAGACGCTGACCGGGAAGGTGGCCTCGCCGGGGTGCTCGAACACCATGTCGACGTCCTTCTTGCCGGTGATGTTCCAGATCGCCTTACCGAACTTGCGGCTCTCGGCCATATAGGCGTTGAACTCGGGGCCGTTGACGGTCGGCAGCTGGCCCCAGCAGTTGAAGTCCTTGCGATTCAGCACCGCCTTGGCGCCCTGGCTGAGCACGAAGTCGAACTTGTCGTCGTCGCTGACCACGCCGATGGCGTTGGCCCCGGCCACGGCGGCCAGCTGTACGGCGAAGACGCCCAGGCCGCCCGAGGCGCCCCAGACCAGCACGTTCTGTCCCGGTTTCAGCTCATGCGGCTGGTGACCGAACAACATGCGGTAGGCGGTGGCCAAGGTCAGGGTGTAGCAGGCGCTCTCTTCCCAGGTCAGATGCTGGGGGCGCGGCATCAGCTGGCGCGACTGCACCCGGCAGAACTGCGAGAAGCTGCCGTCGGGGGTCTCATAGCCCCAGATCCGCTGGCTGGGCGAGAACATCGGATCGCCGCCGTTGCATTCCTCGTCGTCGCCGTCGTCCTGGTTACAGTGGATGACCACCTCGTCGCCGGCCTTCCAGCGGCGCACCTTCTTGCCCACGGCCCAGACCACGCCGGCGGCGTCGGATCCGGCGACATGGTAGTCGAGCTTGTGAACATCGAGCGGACTCATCGGCTCGCCCAACGCCGCCCAGACGCCGTTATAATTGACGCCCGCGGCCATCACGAGAACCAGAACCTCGTCCTCGCCAATCTCCCAGGTGGGCACCACCTCGACCTGCATGGCGTCGGTCGGCCGACCGTGGCGCTCCTTGCGGATGGTCCAGGCGTACATGTTTTTCGGGACATGGTAGGCCGGCGGAATCTCGCCGATCTCGTAGAGGTCCTTCACGGGGGTCTTGTCGAGGGCGGCGGTGGTCATGAGCGGCGTTCCCGGGCGTTTCTGTTGCGGTGCAATAGCGCCGGGACAGGCCCGGCGACTTCGCGGATCGTGAAGCTGTCCGACGAAAACAGCCTTCGATTCGTCGAATTTTACGACTTCGGCGCAAAGCCTTGCCCTAAGGCGCCGCCTTTCACCAGCCGTAAGGGAATGAGCGTGTGACAACTGTTTGAATGTGGCAAGTCCTTTCTTGTGCGGCGCAACATGGCAGGAGGGGCCCCGAAAG
The DNA here is from genome assembly GCA_030680355.1 of Caulobacter sp. Lineage (GTDB taxonomy): Bacteria > Pseudomonadota > Alphaproteobacteria > Caulobacterales > Caulobacteraceae > Caulobacter. The sequence continues at coordinate 19,265 of JAUXVF010000025.1, read as the reverse complement.
TGCTAGTCGGGGCCTTCGCAGGAGAGTCTCCTACCGTCATGACCATCCATTTCAGCCGCCCATTTCCCGCCGTCGCCCTGATCGAGCTGGACCTGCCGCCGGCCAACGCCCTGGGCGCGGCGATGCGGCGGAAACTGGCCGCCGTGCTGACCGGGATCGAGGCCGATCTGGACATCCGGGCCGTGGTCCTGACCGGACGGGGCAAGGTGTTCTGCGCCGGTAATGATCTGCGCGAGCTGGCCGGGCGGGGGCGCGACGATCTGTCGCCGATCACAGACTTCAACGCCCTGATGAGCCAGGTCGAGGCCCTGCGCCTGCCGGTCATCGCGGCGATCAACGGCGGCGCGCTCGGCGGCGGGCTCGACCTGGCCCTGGCCTGCGACATCCGGCTGGCCGCCGAGGGCGCGACCTTCACCGCCTCCGGGGTCAATGTCGGGCTGATGGCCTCGGTCGGCCGCCTGCCGACCCTGATCGGCGTCGGGCCGGCCAAGGCCATGCTGCTGACTGGATCGCCGGTCGACGCGGCGACGGCTCTCAGAACCGGACTGGTCACGGACGTGTTCGCGGCCGACCAGCTCCTGCCGGAAGCCCTGGCCATGGCCGACCGCATCGCCAGCCGCGCGCCCCTGTCCGTCGAGGCCGCCAAACGTTTCGCCGGCATGAGCGTGGAGGAACGGACGCGGCAGATGGACGACGCGCTGGAGGCCCTGGCCGGCAGCGCCGATCATCGCGAGGCAGTGGCGTCATTCCTGGAAAAGCGGGCGGCGGTGTTCTCGCGCCACTGACCCCGCGTTGACGCAGACCTTTACCCCCCAAGTCATCCTGAGCAGGCCCCGCGGGGGCCGTGTCGAAGGACGCAGGGTGTCACCGCGCTGATGGAGAGTGCGTGGTTCGACACGCAGCCTTCGGCTGCTGCTCACCAAGACTTGGGGAAAGTCCGGGCTGAGCCGGGGCGACTGGAGCCACGCACGATCCTTGCGCCCTTGACGCCCGCGTCAGCCTGCGACGCAAAAATGTTGCACCGCAGCAGCCCCATCGCCATGATCCGGCCCCATGACCGACAAGCCCTTCCAGCACGCCCCCGACGCCCCGTGGATCTTCCGCACCTATGCGGGCCACTCCACGGCGGAGATGTCCAACGCCCTCTACCGGCGCAATCTGGCCGCCGGCCAGACCGGTCTGTCGGTGGCCTTCGACCTGCCGACCCAGACCGGCTACGACGCCGACCACATCCTGGCGCGGGGCGAAGTCGGCAAGGTCGGGGTGCCGATCGGCCATCTGGGCGACATGCGGACGCTGTTCGACGCCATTCCGCTCGACCAGATGAACACCTCCATGACCATCAACGCCCCGGCCGCCTGGCTGCTGGCGATGTATGTCGCCCTGGCCGATGAGCAGGGCGCGCCGCGCTCGGCCCTGCAGGGCACGACGCAGAACGATCTGATCAAGGAATATCTGAGCCGGGGCACCTACATCTTCCCGCCCGGCCCGTCGCTGCGGCTGATCGGCGACATGATCGCCTGGTGCTACATCGAGGTGCCCAAATGGAACCCGATGAACGTCTGCAGCTATCACCTGCAGGAAGCCGGGGCGACGCCGGAGCAGGAACTGGCCTACGCCCTGGCCACCGCCATCTCGGTGCTCGACACGGTCAAGGCCGGCGGCCAGGTGCCGGACGAGGATTTCGAGGTCGTCTGTGGACGGATCAGCTTCTTCGTCAACGCCGGCGTGCGGTTCGTCACCGAGTTGTGCAAGATGCGGGCGTTCACCGCCCTGTGGGACGAGATCCTCCGGGACCGCTACGGCGTCAAGAACGCCAAGGCCCGCCGCTTCCGCTACGGGGTCCAGGTCAACAGCCTGGGCCTGACCGAACAGCAGCCGGAGAACAATCCCTACCGCATCCTGCTCGAAGCCCTGGCCGTGACCCTGAGCAAGGACGCGCGCTGCCGCGCCCTGCAGCTGCCGGCCTGGAACGAGGCGCTCGGCCTGCCCCGGCCCTGGGACCAGCAGTGGAGCCTGCGCATGCAGCAGGTGCTGGCCTATGAGACCGACCTGCTGGAATACGAAGACCTGTTCGCCGGCAGCCATGTCGTCGAGGCCAAGGTCGCCGAGCTCAAGGCCGGCGCCCTTGAGGAACTGGCCAAAATCGACGCCCTCGGCGGCGCCGCCTCGGCCATCGACTATATGAAGGGCCAACTGGTCGGGGCCAACGCCGCCCGCGTGCGAGCGGTCGAGACCGGCGACATGACCGTGGTCGGGGTCAACCGCTGGACCGACACCGCCCCCTCGCCGCTGAGCGCCGGCGAATCCTCGATTGAAAGCGTCGACCCCAAGCTGGAAGCGGGCGTTGTCGAACGGCTCAAGGCCTGGCGCGCCGCCCGCGACCCGGCCGCCGTCGCCGCCGCCCTGGCCGACCTCAAGGCCGCGGCCATCGACGGCCGCAACATCATGGAACCCTCGATCGTCGCGGCCAAGGCCGGGGTCACCACCGGCGAATGGGCCTTCGCCCTGCGCGAGGTGTTCGGCGAATACCGCGGCCCGACCGGCGTGGCCGTGGTGGTCGCGACCGGCGAGGACGCCGAGGACATCGAAGCGGTCAAACGCGACGTCGAACGGGTCAGCAAACTGCTCGGCCGCACCCTCAGCTACCTGATCGGCAAGCCCGGTCTCGACGGCCACTCCAACGGCGCCGAACAGATCGCCACCCGCGCCCGCGCCTGCGGCATGGAGGTCAACTACGACGGCATCCGCTCGACGCCCGAGGAGATCGTCCGTCGGGCGAAAGAGACCCGGGCCCATGTCGTCGGCCTGTCGATCCTGTCGGGCTCGCACCTGGACCTGGTCCAGGAGGTGGTCCGGGTCATGCGGGCCGAAGGGCTGGGCGACATTCCGGTCGTCGTCGGCGGCATCATTCCGCCGCAGGACGCCCTGGTGCTCAAACAGATGGGCGTGCGCCGGATCTACACCCCCAAGGACTTCAAACTGACCGAGATCATGGCCGACGTGGTCAAGGTGGTCGAGGACGCCGCCCTGACCCGGGCCTGATCCAGGCCCAACTGCCGCCACATTGGCTTGGTTAACGGCCGCCGTCTCCGCGGAACCATCACCATGTTTAATACCTACGCCTTTGAAACCCTGGCTGACGGCCGGCGCCAGCGCCTGACCGGCGTCGACGGCCTGCTGATCATGACCGGCGCCATCTTCGCCGGGGGCTTCGCCCTGGGCATGGCCATCGTCCTGCTGGCCGCCGCGGCCTAACCGCCCTCGACGTCGTCCGGCTTCAGCCCGCCCAGCCGCCAGGCGGCCAGCCAGCCGACCAGCGACACGGGCAGGAACAGGCCAAACAGCCACAGACCGCTGACCGGCGCATCGACCGGGTCAATGCCGGCGCCGTAGCCGAGCGCGCCCGCGATGGCGCTCGACCCCGCCGCCCCGAAGGCCCCGCCGATCAGCTGGGCCGTGGGCAGGGCTGACGAGCCCAGCGGCCGCTCCCGCTCGGGCAGGCTGGCGACAATGCGTTTGGCGACGAAGGCCCAGGACGCGCCAAAGCCCGCCCCCATCAACAGCATGGCCAGGACAATGCTGAGCAGCGAGCCTTGCGGCACGGCCCAGACGGCCCAGGCGGTGCCGGCCAGCACCAGGCCGCCGCCCAGCCGGATCATCAGACCGTCGTGATTGCGGATTCCGGCGGTCAGCATGGCCACCACCGTCCAGCCGGCGGCGATGGCGGTGATCACATAGCCGGCGACCAGGGGCGAGGCGCCATGCAGCACCTGAACGAAGGCGGGGCCGTAGACGGTAAAGGCGATGGTCGCCGCCTCCAGCCCGAAGATCATCAGATAGCCGGCGCCCGCGGCCCGGGTCAGATCGCCCGCCGACAGCGGCAGCAGCACCCCGCCGGCCCGGGCGTCGATGCGCAGCAGCAGCACGAGACTGGCCAGGCCCGAGGCCCCCAGCAGTCCTGCCAGATATGCGGAGCCAGTCACGCCCGCTGCCGCGATCAGGGTCACCCCCAGAGTCAGGACGGCGAGCTGTGGAACCGGCACGCGCGTCGGCTCCGCCGCGTCCCGCGGCGTGCGGCGCAGCATCAGGAAGGTGGCGGCCATGAAAATCACCCCCTGGGCCCCGAAGAACCAGAAGGCGTCGCGCCAGACCCCGCCCTCGGCGAACAGCCCGCCGATCAGCGGCCCGATCAGCGTGGCCACGCCCCAGACCCCGGCGATGGCGCCGAACACCCGCACCCACAGCCGCTCGGGAAACAGGCTGTTGATGGCCACATAGCAGAGCGCCACCACCGCTCCGGCGCCCAGTCCCTGGATCAGTCGGCCGACGATGAAGATCATGAAGTCGGGCGCCAGGGCGCTGACCGCGCAGCCGAGGGCGTAGGCCCCGCCGGCCAGGGCCGTGGCCGGCCGCAGCCCCAGCATCAGCGACAGCCGCCCCGAGGTCGCCCCGGCGATGATCGAGGCCAGCAGGAAGGCCGCGACCGACCAGCCGAAATACTGGTAGCCGCCGATCTCGGCGGCGATGGTCGGAGTCAGGGTCACGGTGACCAGGGCGTCGGCGGCGTTGAGCCAGATGCCCAGACACAGAAACGCGAACCGCGACGCCAGGGCCGGGTCGAGCAGCTCGCGCCAGCTGGAGGCGTCCGAAGGAGAAGGCGGCGTGGTCATGGGTCGACCCTTGATGGACCTTAGGCGATCATCCGCCAAGGCCGCTGGCCTGTCGGCCTGCACCGCGCCAAACTGACCGAAATCGCATTCAAGGAATCCCTGCCATGGCCCTCGTCCCCTTCGCCGACATCGACAAACTGCCGCCCAAGGCGCGCGCCTACTGGGACAAGCTGGCGGTCAGGCTGAACATCTTCCGCATGCTGGCCAACGCCGACACGATGATGGAGCCGGCCCTGCGTTTCGGCGGCGCCATCCTCAGCAAACAGGATCTGGGCGCCGACCTGCGCGAGCTGGTCATCCTGCTCGTCGCCGAGCTCGAGGGCGGCGAGTACGAGTGGAACCAGCATGTCTCCATCGCCCTGAACTGCGGCTGCACCCAGGCCCAGATCGACGCCCTGGCCGCCCGGCGGCTGGACGACGCCAGCTTCAACGCCAGGGAAAAAGCCCTGATGGCCTTCGCCGCCGAGGTCATCGAGAAGGTCAAGGCCAGCGAGGCCTCCCTGGCCGAAGCCCAGAAACACTTCAGCCCCAAGGAGATCGTCGAGATCATCCTGACCTGCGGCTTCTACATGACCATGGCCCGGCTGACCGAAACCACCCGCACCGACATCGACCCGCCGGCCGGCAACCGGGTGGTGGAGTCGCTCAAGGGGTAGGGTGCCGGCGCCTCTTCGCAATTTCGCCTTCAGGGGAGTATATGCGCGGCGCAATCATCCCTCCCCCGGCCACGCGGCCGGGTTCCGCCCCGGATTCCCATGGCCGCCTACCGCGTTCCGCAAGCCAGAAAGCCGCAGATCGAGCGGCGCGCCCGCCGTCAGACCCTGACGGCGCGGGTGATCGGCTTTGGCCTGCTCTGGGGTCTGGTCGGGATGATGGTGTTCACCGCCGACCGGGCGTTGCCGCGTGAGCATCTGCCCTGGAAGGCCCTGGCCCTGATCGACCCGGTCGGGGCGGCGACCAAGGCCAAGGCCGCCCGCATCGGCGCCGACCCGGCGGCCTGCCGCGCCATCCTGCGTCAGGGTGGGCTGGAGTTCACCGAGGTGGCGCCGCGCGCCAGCGGCTTCTGTGCGATCAAGGACGTGCTGCAGATCAAATCCGGCCAGGCGCCCCTGCTGCCGGCCCGCGCGCCGATGACCTGCAAGGAGGCCCTGGCGGTCAGTGTCTGGGAACGACAGGTGGTCCAGCCCGCGGCCTTTGACGCCTTCGGCCAGGCCGTGGTGGCGATCGAACACTACGGCACCTACGCCTGCCGCCGGCAGTACGGCAAGGACGAGGGGCCGGTCAGCGAACACGCCAGCGCCAACGCCCTGGACGTGGCCGCCTTCCGCCTGGCCGACGGCTCACTGGTCTCGGTGGCTCGCGACTGGGACGACGCCGGACCCAGGGGAACCTTCCTGCGCCGGGTCCGCGACGGCGGCTGCCGCGTGTTCCTGACCACCCTGAGCCCCGACTACAACACCGCCCACCACGACCATTTACATCTGGACATGGGCGGCTGGCCGAAGTGTGCTTAGTCGAACTCCCTCTCCCGACGGGAGACGGGAGAAAGAACCATGACTGACTTCAGCGCCTTCGCCGATCGCCCCTGCCCCGACTGGTACGCGACGCCGCAGTTCGGCATCTTCATCCACTGGGGCCTGTTCGCCGTTCCGGCCTTCGCGCCGCCGGGCCAGTCGATCACCAGCCTGTTCGAGACCGCCTACGACGACGCCTTCGTCCAGGGCCCCTATGCGGAATGGTACGAGAACGCCCTGCGCGACCCGGCCAGCCCGACCTCGGCCCATCACAGGAAGGTCTGGGGCGACGCTCCCTACACCGACTTCCGCGCGCCGTTCGAGGCCGCCGCCGAGGCCTTCGACGCCGAGGCCTGGGCCGACCTGTTCCAGGCCGCCGGGGCGAAGTACGTGGTCTTCGTCACCAAACATCATGACGGCTACTGCCTGTGGCCGACGCAGGTCGAAAACCCCTGGCGGCCCGGCTGGCATTCAAAGCGCGACTTCGTCGGCGAGCTGGCCGAGGCGGTGCGCGCCCGGGGCATGCGGTTTGGCCTCTACTATTCGGGCGGCCTCGACTGGACGGCCCATCCACGGCTGATCCGCAATCTGGGCGAGATGTTCGCCTGCGTGCCGACCGACCAGACCTATCGCGACTACGCCGCCGCCCAGCTGCGCGAGCTGATCGACCGCTACAAACCCTCGGTGCTGTGGAACGACATCGCCTGGCCAAACGCCGACGATCTGCCGGACCTCTTCGCCCACTATTACGCGGTGGCGCCCGACGGGGTGATCAACGACCGCTGGATGGGCAATGCGACCCTGTTCGAGGGTCTGCGCGACCCGACCGCCTGCGAAGGCTTCAACAATATGGTCAAGGCCCGCATCGCCCAGGTCGGCGCCCATGGCGGCGGCGGTTCGATCCCGCCGCACTGCGATTTCCGCACCGTCGAATACGGGACCGGCGACCACCTGGCCGGCCAGAAATGGGAGTCGACGCGCGGCCTGGGCCTGGCCTTCGGCTACAACGCCGCCGAGACCACCGACGACTACCTGACCGGCGAGGGCCTGATCGATCTCTATGCCGAGGTCACCGCCGGCGGCGGCAACTTGCTGCTCAATGTCGGGCCGATGGCCGACGGGACCATCCCCGACATCCAGCGCCAGGCTCTGCTGACCTTCGGCCGGTCGCTGGCTTGACGCCACGCCGCCTTCGCCGCAGGTTGCGGACCAACTTCAAACAAGCGTTTAACGGAGACACGAGATGTCGGCTGCTCAAGGGACCCTCTTCGATCTGACCGGCAAGGTCGCCATCATCACCGGCAGCTCGCGCGGCATCGGCAAGGCCATCGCCGAGCGCATGGCCCAGCACGGCGCCAAGGTGACCATCTCCTCGCGCAAGGCCGGCCCCTGCGACGAGGTCGCCGCCGAGATCAACGCGACCTACGGCGCGGGCACGGCCATCGCCGTCCCGGCCAACATCTCCTCCAAGGAAGACCTGCAGCGGCTGGTCGATGAAACGAAAAAGGCCTTCGGCAAGGTCGATGTCGTCGTCTGCAACGCCGCCTCCAACCCCTATTACGGACCGCTGGCCGGCATCGCCGACGACCAGTTCCGCAAGATCCTCGACAACAACATCATCTCCAACCACTGGCTGATCAGCATGTGCGTGCCGGAGATGATCGAGCGGAAGGACGGGGCGATCATCATCGTCTCCTCGATCGGCGGCCTGCGCGGCAGCCCCGTGATCGGCGCCTACAACATCTCCAAGGCGGCCGACTTCCAGCTGGCCCGAAACCTGGCCCATGAGTACGGCAAGGATGGCGTGCGGGTGAACTGCATCGCGCCGGGCCTGATCAAGACCGACTTCGCCAAGGCTCTGTGGGACAACCCCGAGACCCTCAAACGCTCGACCGAGACCGTGCCCCTGCGCCGCATCGGCGAGCCCGACGAAATCGCCGGCGCGGCCGTGTTCCTGGCCTCGGCGGCCGGCACCTTCATGACCGGCCAGGCCGTCGTCGTCGACGGTGGCGCGACGATCTAGGCCTGCCTGCGTCCTTCGACACGGCCCTTCGGGCCTGCTCAGGATGACTGACACCCATGCAAGTCATGGTGAGCAGCACCGGACCGCGTCCGGAGCGTGTCGAACCACGCACGACCTACAGCGCGGCTGCAACACGCGCCGCCGCCAGCCTCGCCACGCCCGCGTCCAGGGTCGCGTCGCCCTTGGCGAAACACAGCCGGATGATGTGGCTCACCGGGTCCGTCTCATAGAAGGCCGAGACCGGGATGGCGGCGACGCCATGCTCGCGCACCGCCCGCAGGCAGAAGGCGCGGTCCGCCTCGCCCACCCCTGACGCCGCCAGATCGACATTGAGGAAATAGGTCCCCGCCGCCGGCAGCACGCTGAACCCCTCCCGCGTCAGCCCGGCCGCCAGCCGGTCCCGCGATCGCTGCAGGTCGCCGGGCATGGCCGCGAACCAGTCGGCGCAATGGTCGAGCCCCCAGGCCACGGCCGCCTGAAGCGGCGGCGGCGTTGTGAAGGTCAGGAACTGATGGGCCCCGGCCAGGGCCCGGGTCAGCGGCGGGGCGGCGCAGAGGAAGCCGACCTTCCAGCCGGTCAGGGCGAACATCTTGCCGGCCGAGCCGATCTTCACCGTCCGCTCGCGCATGCCCGGGAAGCTCATCAGCGGCCGGAACACCCGACCGTCAAAGGCGATCTGTTCCCAGACCTCGTCGCAGACGGCGATGGCGTCATGGGCGACGCAGTATTCGGCCACCAGCGCCAGCTCGGCGTCGGAAAAGATCACCGCCGCCGGATTGACCGGATTGTTCAGCACCACCATCCGCGTCCGGGGCGTGAACAGCGCCTCCAGCATCGGCCGCGTGATCCGCCAGTGCGGCGGCTCCAGCCGGGCCAGCCGCGGCACGCCGCCGGCGCGGCGGATCATCGGCAGATAGGCGTCGTAGAGCGGCTGGAACAGCACCACCTCGTCGCCCGGCGAAATCAGGGCCAGGAAGGCCGCCGCCAGCGCCTCGGTCGCCCCGGAGGTGACGGTGACCTCGGCCTGCCAGTCCAGATCCAGCGCCTGGAACCGCGCGTAATGGTCGGCGGCGGCGCGGCGCAGCTCGGCCAGGCCGCGCATCGGCGGATACTGGTTGTAGCCGTCGACCGCCTCGGCCGCCGCCCTCTGCCGCACGGCCAGCGGGCCCGGCTCATCCGGAAACCCCTGGCCCAGGTTGATCGCCCCGGTCTCGCGCGCCAGTCCGCTCATTTCCTCGAAAATGGTGGTCGGCAGATCGGCATAGACGGGATGGACCACGGGCTCGCCTCTCGAAGGGGCGTCACGCCCCCAATCCGCTCATCCCCGCGAAGGCGGGGACCCAGGGGTTTTAGCGATCCGCGCCGAGGCCATTCCAGAAAAAACCGGGGCCCGCGTAGGCAATGTAGCCCGGCTTATCGTTTCGGGCGGGAAGGCGCATTATCAGGCCATGACTGACCGCTATCATGTTCAGGCCGACTGGGACGCCGAGGCGAAGGTCTGGATTTCGTCCAGCAACATTCCCGGACTGAGCGTCGAGGCCGATACGCTGGGCGAATTCATGGAACTGGTCGAAGCCCTGGCGCCCGAAATGCTGGCTGACAATCTGGGCGTCATGGGGCTGCTTTCCGTCGAGATCCGCGCCAGCAGGATGCTTGAGCTAACCGTCATCTAGCAGTCGCCGACGAGCCACCCCCGCAATTGACTCCGGCTCCGCGCTCCAGCAAACACCGTGCGTCTCGCGGGAGACATCGGGATTCGTCCCGAGGCCGAAGGCGCAACCGCCCCGGAAACGCTCAGGCAAACGGACCGCGAGACGACCAAAACGCTGGAAAGCGCCGCGGCAGCGGTGCGCCGAAGGAGCAAGGGCCGCCATATCGGTCCGGAATCTCTCAGGCTCCGAGACAGCGGGGGCGAATCGTCCGGTCATTGGCCGGACGGAACGCATAGACCCCGCCGGAGCGCCGCGTTGTCCCAGTCCGATCTCAAGAAGACCCCGCTTTACGAGGCCCATGTCGCCGCCGGCGCCCGCATGGTGCCCTTCGCCGGCTACGCCATGCCGGTGCAGTACAGGGACGGCGTGCTCAAGGAGCATCTCTGGACCCGCGAGAGCGCCGGCCTGTTCGACGTCTCCCACATGGGCCAGGCCCGCCTGCGCGGCGTCGCGCCGCTGTCGGCCTTCGAAGAGGTCACCCCCGGCGACTTCATCGGCCTCCTGCCCGGCCGCCAGCGCTATTCGGTGCTGCTCAACCGCAAGGGCGGCGTCATCGACGACCTGATGGCCTCGCGGCCCGACGACGACGGTCTGTTCGTCATCGTCAACGGCGCCTGCAAGGACGGCGACTTCGCCTACATCGCCGACGAGCTGGTTCCGCAGATCTCCATTGAACGCCTGGAGGACCGCGCCCTGCTGGCCCTGCAGGGGCCGAAGGCCGTGGACGTCCTCAAGACCCACATTCCCGAGTGCGCGGGCAAGGTGTTCATGGACAGCTGGGCGACCACCGGCTGGGGCGTCGATGTGCTGATTTCCCGCTCGGGCTACACCGGCGAGGACGGCTACGAGATTTCCGTGCCCGGCCATGCGGCGGAGCGCATCTGGATCGCCCTGCTGGAAGACGAGCGGGTGCGGCCCATCGGTCTGGGCGCCCGCGACTCCCTGCGGCTCGAGGCCGGCCTGCCGCTCTACGGCCATGACGTCGACGAGACGGTCAGCCCCGTGGAAGCCGGCCTGACCTTCGCCGTCTCCAAAAAGCGCCGCGACGCCCAGGACTTCCCCGGCGCCGCCCGCATCGCCCGCGAACTGGCCGAAGGCCCGAGCCGCGTCCGCGTCGGCCTCAAGGTGCTGGACGGCCCGCCGGCCCGCGAGGGCGCGGAGATCGCCGACGCCGACGGCCAGGTCGTCGGCGTGGTCACCAGCGGCGGCTTCGCCCCGTCACTCGGCCATCCCATCGCCATGGGCTTTGTCCCCCCGGCCCTGTCGGCCGTCGGCACGGCGCTGAAAGTCATCGTCCGGGGCAAGGCCGGGACCGCCCAGGTCGTCGCCATGCCCTTCGTTCCCAACCGCTACGTCCGCAAAGTCTGAAAGAGGCCTCCAGCCATGCGTTTCACCAAGGATCATGAGTGGGTCGCCCTCGACGGCGACATCGCCACCGTCGGCATCACCGCCTACGCCGCCGAGCAGCTGGGCGACGTGGTGTTCGTCGAGGTTCCCGACATCGGCAAGACCCTCAAACAGGGCGACGACATGGCCGTGGTCGAGAGCGTCAAGGCCGCCTCCGACGTCTACGCCCCGGTGTCGGGCGAGGTGGTGGAAGCCAACGCCGCGCTGGGCGAAGCGCCCGACACGGTCAACGCCGCGCCCGAGGCCGGCGGCTGGTTCGCGAAGATCAAGGTCAGCGACCCCTCGCAGGTCGAGGCTCTGATGGACCGCGCGGCCTACGAGACGTTTCTGCAGACTCTCTAACCCTCAATTGTCATCCCGGACGGCCGACAGGCCGATCCGGGACCCAGATCAGGTCCAGGCCGAATCTGGGTCCCGGCTCTCCGCAACGCTTCGGCCGGGATGACAGGATATTTCGCTCATGCGCTACCTCCCCCTGACCCCCGACGACCGCGTCCAGATGCTGGGCGACATCGGCGTGGACTCCATCGACGCCCTGTTCGTCGATGTCCCCGCCGCCGCCCGCCGCGAAGGCTTCGTCGATCTGCCGCATGTCGCCGGAGAGCTGGAGGTCGAGCGGGAGCTCAACGCCCTGGCCGGGCGCAATGTCGCGGCGGGATCGGTCCCCTTCTTCTGCGGCGCGGGCGCCTATCGCCACCACGTCCCGGCCAGCGTCGATCACCTGATCCAGCGCTCGGAGTTCCTGACCAGCTACACGCCCTACCAGCCCGAGATCGCCCAGGGCACGCTGCAGGTGCTGTTCGAGTTCCAGACCCAGGTCGCGGCCCTGATGGGCATGGAGGTGGCCAACGCCTCCCTCTATGACGGCTCCACCGCCTGCGCCGAGGCGGTGATGATGGCCCAGCGGGTCACGAAGCGGGACAAGGCCGTGCTGTCGGGCGGCCTGCATCCCCACTACGTCCGCACCACCGAGACGCTTGCCCGGGCCGACGGCATGGACACCGTCCGCCTGCCGGCCGCTGTCGACGCCGAGGCGGCGGTGATCGCGGCCATCGACGCCGACACCGCCTGCGTCGTGGTCCAGACCCCCAACGTCTTCGGCACGGCGACCGACGTCACGAAGATCGCCGAGGCCGCCCACGCCGCCGGAGCCCTGCTGATCGTGGTCACCACAGAGGCGGTGTCCTACGGCCTGCTCAAGTCGCCCGGCGAGATGGGCGCCGACATCGCCGTGGCCGAGGGCCAGTCGATCGGCAACGCCCTGAACTTCGGCGGCCCCTATGTCGGGCTGTTCGCCTGTCGCGAGAAACTGGTCCGCCAGGCCCCGGGCCGGCTCTGCGGCGAGACCGTCGACGCCGACGGCCGCCGCGGCTTCGTCCTGACCCTGTCGACCCGCGAGCAGCACATCCGCCGCGACAAGGCGACGAGCAACATCTGCACCAACAGCGGCCTCTGCGCCCTGGCCTTCTCGATCCATATGAGCCTGCTGGGCGAAGTCGGCCTGCGCCGGCTGGCGGCCCTCAACCATCAACGGGCCCGCGAGCTGAAGACCGCCCTGGAGGCCGTGCCGGGGGTCGAGACCCTCACCCCGCGCTTTTTCAACGAGTTCGCGGTGAAGCTGACCAAGCCGGCCGCCGAGGTGATCGAGGCCCTGGCCGTCAAGGGCGTGCTGGGCGGCGTGCCCTACAGCCGGCTCGACCCGGGCGCCGGCCTGGACGACGTCCTGCTGATCGCCGCCACTGAAACCGTCACCGGCGAAGACATCGCCGCCTTCCAGACCGCCCTGACCGAGGTGATGTATGCGTAGTCTCTCATTCACGCTGATGGTGGGCATGGTCGTGGCCAGTTGCGCCGATCAAGCACCTAGCCCGCCGAAGCCACAGGCGCTCCAGGAGATGCTTGCTCCCTGCTTCGGGAAGTTCGACTCCATCGAGCACATGCTTCAAATCGCTGGGGCTGGTGCCCGAAATCCCGACTACGCGGACCAGTCCAAGGCTCTTGCACTTGCCTGCGGCATTGCTCGTCAGACCCTTGAGAAACGGGATCCGACAAGCCCTTGCAATCGGGTCGTCGAGGCCGTCGAGCTCATTGCATGGCAACTGAGTGGGGCCTTTGAGGGCAGCAAGGAACTCCCCTCATCCACGACTCTCGGTGTTCAGACAGCCGGTCTGGAGCGCGAAGTCATGCAGTGCGCCAGGGCGCAGGGCTTGCCAACGCCGGCCAGCGCCATGTCAGCTGAAATGGAAGAAGAGGCGCTGGAAGCTGAGGCCGCACATGCGGACGCTTTGAAAGCTGCCCAAGAAGCAGGAACCGCCCAAGCCGGAGCCCGTCAATGACCATGAACACCGTCGGCCGCCCGACCGCGCCGGTTCCGACCAGCGACTATATCCACCCGACCCTGACCGGCGGTCGCGGTCTGCTGCAGGACGAGGCCCTGATCTTCGAGCTGAACGCCTGGGCCAAGACCGGGGTCGATATCCCCGATGCCGACCGGCCCGCCGACGATCTGGCCGGCCTGCTGCGCACGACGCCGGTCGGCCTGCCGGGCCTCAGCGAGCCGGAGGCCGTGCGCCACTACGTCCGCCTCAGCCAGAAGAACCACGCCATCGACCTGGCCCTCTATCCGCTGGGCAGCTGCACGATGAAGCACAACCCGCGCCTCAACGAGAAGATGGCGCGGCTGGCCGGGTTCGCCGACATCCATCCGCTGCAGCCGGTCTCGACCGTGCAGGGCGCGCTGGAACTGATCGACCGGCTGGCCCATTGGCTGAAGACCCTGACTGGCATGCCGGCCGTGGCCATGACCCCCAAGGCCGGCGCCCATGGCGAGCTCTGCGGCCTGCTGGCCATCCGGGCGGCGCATGAGGCGGGCGGCCAGGGCCATCGCAAGACCGTGCTCTGCCCGACCAGCGCCCATGGCACCAATCCGGCGACCGCCGCCTTCGTCGGCTACAGCGTGGTCGAGATCGCCCAGACCGACGACGGCCGGGTCGACCTGGCCGACCTCGCCGCCAAGCTGGGGCCGGACGTGGCCGCCATCATGGTCACCAACCCCAACACCTGCGGCCTGTTCGAACGCGACATCATCGAGATCGCCCGGCTGACCCACGACGCCGGGGCCTATTTCTACTGCGACGGGGCCAACTTCAACGCCATCGTCGGCCGGGTGCGGCCGGGCGACCTCGGCGTCGACGCCATGCATATCAACCTGCACAAGACCTTCTCAACGCCCCACGGCGGCGGCGGGCCGGGCGCGGGACCGGTGGTGCTCAGCGCGGCCCTGGCGCCCTTCGCCCCGGCCCCCTGGGTCGTGCACCATGCCGATGGCTTCAAGCTGGTCGAGGAGGCCGCTGACGAGGCCGCCCATGCCTTTGGCCGCATGAGCGCCTTCCACGGCCAGATGGGCATGTTCGTGCGCGCCTACGCCTATATGCGCAGCCACGGCGCCGACGGCCTGCGTCAGGTGGCCGAGGACGCGGTGCTCAACGCCAACTACATCAAGGCCCGCCTGTCGGACGTGATGAGCCCCGCCTTCCCGGATGGCCCCTGCATGCATGAGGCGCTGTTCGACGATGAATGGCTGGACGGCACCGGCATCACCACCCTCGACTTCGCCAAGGCGATGATCGACGAGGGCTTCCACCCGATGACCATGTATTTCCCGCTGGTCGTCCACGGGGCCATGCTGATCGAGCCGACCGAGACCGAGAGCAAACAGGAGCTGGACCGCTTCATCCACGCTCTGCGTCTGCTGGCCGGCGCCGCCAAAGCCGGCGAGGTCGACCGCTTCAAGGGGGCGCCGTTCCATGCCCCGCTGCGCCGGCTCGACGAGACCCTGGCGGCCCGCAAGCCCCGTTTGCGCTGGCGACCTGAGACAATTCCGCCACTGGCGGCCGAATAGCGGGCCAGGGCTGGATTAAGTCTTCGTCACAACCGGAACCGGCGCCTTTACGTCGTCATTGTCACTGCACATATGCCCTTGTGCAGCGACGCAGGCCGATTTGGCGGGCGACGCGGCAAAACCCGTTTTTTTTGTGCCCCCATGTCCCTCGCCCTGACGATGCCCCGCGCCTTCACACCCGCCGATGACGCCGCCCGCGAAATGCTGGCGCGCGCCATGCGTTCGCTGCTGTTCATCCTGGGACTGGCGATCGTGGCGGCGGGCGTGCTGATCGCGCCCCTGCCGGGACCCGGCGGGCTGCCGGTCATCGTGATCGGCCTGATGGTCACCCTGCGCAACAGCTTCTGGGCCAAACGCCAGTTCATCCGCTTCCAGCGGGCCCACCCGAAGGTGGTGTTCCCGATCCGCCGCCTGTTGCGCCGGGACCCAGAGATCATTCCCATGGTCTGGCAGCAGCTTCTGCGCATGGAGCGGGTGGTGCTGGGCCGCAAGCAGCGGTTCGCCCGGCGGATGCGGCGTCATCTGCGCAAGCCGCGCCAGCCCGCGCCCCTCTAGACAAAAAGGCCCGCCGGTCACCCGGCGAGCCCTGTTGTTTCGTCGGCCGAAGGGTCGGCTACTGCAGGCGCGTGGCCAGATCCTTGATCGCGCCGTCGACCTGGGGGTCGGTGGTCGCCGAGGCCAGTCGCGCGGCCAGGATATGTTCGGCGGCCCGGGCGGCGAGATCGGCGGCCGCCGCCTTCACGTCCGTCGCGGCCTGGGCCTCGGCCGACGCGATCTTGCGTTCGGCCAGGGCGGCGCGGCGAGCGATCTGATCTTCCAGTTTGACCTTGGCGTCGGCCGCGAGGCGGATGGCGTCGGCCTTGGCGGCGGCGAGCATTTCGCCCGCCTGGCGTTCGCCGTCTTCCCGCTGGGCCCGGATGTCAGCCAGCATGGCCTCGGCCTCGGCCCGCAGGCGGGCGGCTTCGTCGAGGTCGGTCTGGATCTTGGCCGCCTGGGCGTCGAGATGAGCGGCGATCATCTGGGGAGCCTTGGCCACCCAGACGACGACGCCGACAAACAGGAGCAGACCGACACCGACCCACAGTTCGGGGTTGGCGAGACTCCAGAATTCCGCGTTGAAGAAAACGGGCATCAGTTGGCTCCCCGGCCGGCCAGGGCCGCCTTGACGTCGGCGGCGGACGGGGCCTTGCCCGTCAGCTTCTCGACGATGGATCGCGTGACGTCGTCGGCGATGCCGGCGACGTTGCCCATGGCCTTGTCCCGCATGATGGTGATGCGGGTCTCGGCCTTGGCGATATGCTCGGCCACGCGCGCGTCCTCGAGGGCCGAGCGCTCAGCCGCTTCGCCGGCGGCGGCGGCGCGAGCCTCCGCTGCCAGACGTTGCGACTGGCCGCGGGCCTCGGCCAGTTCCGCCGCGGCGGCCTTGGCCTGTCCCTCGGCTTCGGACTGAACCCGTCGGGCCGCCTCGAGCGCCTCGGCGATGCTCGTCGCCCGGCCGTCGATCACCTTCCGCATGCGCGGCGTGAAGACCCGCGCCACGAGCAGATAGAGAACGACAAAGAGCAGCGCCAGGTAGGCGATCTGGCCGCCCCAGTGCTGGAACTCGAATTGCGGAAGACCGCTCGATTCGTGTTCGACCCCGGTCGTCTCGGCGTGAGCCGCATCGGCGCCGTGGCTTTGAGGTAGGTCAGCAGCCATTACGTTTCCGTGGAAAAGAGAGCGCAGCGGCGCCAGGCGCCGCTGCTGCAGAGTTAGCTGATCAGCCGAAGAAGATCAGAATGCCGAGCACGAAGGCGAGAATGCCCAGGGCTTCGGCGAGGGCGGCGCCCACGAACAGGTTGCCGATCTGGCTGGCGGCCGCGCCCGGATTGCGCAGGGCGCCTTCCAGAAAGCTGCCGAAGATGGTGCCGACGCCAATACCGGCGCCGATCATGCCGAGGGTCGCGAGGCCCGCGCCGATGGCCTTAGCCGCTTCAACTTCCATGATTTTCAGATCCTAGTTTGGTCAAGGTTGGAGGAATGGTCGGGGTCGGCCTAGTGGGCGTCGCCCAAGTTGACCACATCGTTGAGGTAGATGCAGGTCAGAACAGCGAAAACGAAGGCCTGAAGGAAGGCCACGAGAAACTCAAGAGCGGTCAAGCCGACCACCATGCTCAGCGACAGGGCCGCCCCGGGGAGGCCGAGGAGGCCGAGCCCGCCGCCGGCCGCCATGGCGCCCAGGGTGACGACGAAGCCGGCGAACACCTTCAGGGCGACGTGGCCGCCCATCATGTTGCCGAACAGACGCAGGGCCAGGGTGATGGGCCGCAGCATGAAGGAGAAGAACTCGATCAACCCGACGAAGGGCCGCATCGCCAGCGGCGCGCCCATCGGCCAGAACAGCAGGAAGAAGCGCGGGCCGTTCTTCACGAACCCGATGATCAGAACCAGGCCAAAGGTGATGAGGGCGAGGGCCGCGGTGATCGCCAGCTGCGACGTAACCGTGAAGGTCAGCATCATGCCCAGCAGATTCATGCCCAGAATCAGCATGAAGATCGAGAACACGAACGGGAAATACTTCCGGCCCTCGTGGCCGATGATCGAGTCGGTGAGGTTGTCGATCAGGCCAAACAGCTGCTCGCCCACGGCCTGCAGGCGGCCCGGGACAACCTGGGCCTTGCTGGTCACGGCATTGAGGAACAGCACGACGATCGCAAAGGCGATGGTCATCGCGATGTGCGAGTTGGTGATCGCCAGATCGACATGGCCGATGAGCGGGAGCGTGACGTCGGGAAGGTCTAGGACCGTCTCGATCTTGAACTGATGAATCGGATCGGCCATCGGGCCTATCGCTCCCCTAAGTCTTTCGGGCTTTCCGAGGCTGCGGTCCGCGCCGCCTCTTCAGCCTTTGCCTGCGCCATAAGCCGATTGGCCGTACGGCGCGCCATGAATAACGACAGGGCAAAGCCCACAAGGACTCCGCCAATCAAACCCCAGGGCCGTGTGCCCAGAACCACGTCCACGATCGCGCCCGCGGCCAGGCCGACGAGCAACCCGCCCAGCAGCTCGGCCAGAATGCGGTAGGCCTGGCTGACCGCACTGGCTTCGCTCGCCGCGGACGGCGCGCGATCCGTTCTCGCCTTGAGCGCCTTGGCCCGTTCGTCGAGGCTGCGCAGCGCCTCTTCGCGCGGGTCGACTGCCTTGGGCATGGGAGCGGTAGGGTCCGACATCGGTCCGAAGGGATATCCTTCGGGCCCTGTTTGATCGCGGCGGAACCTATAGACGCTGCTGCAGTGCGTCAAGGTTCGGTGGGCAACCGTCAAGGCGTTGTATTTACGCGGTTTCCAACGGCAAAGGCCCCGGTGTTTCCACCGGGGCCTCGCTTTGGTTCAGCTTTACGCCGAGATCAAGATCAGAAGTTGATCGAGATCGTCGAACGGCGGTTCAGCGGTTCCTTGACACCATCGCCGGTGGCGACGGCCAGTTCAGCCTCGCCCTTCCAGTCGACGGCCAGGGTGCCGGCGGAAACGCCTTGACCCACGAGCGCGTCGGCGACGGCTTTGGCGCGACGCTCCGACAGACGCACGTTGTAGCGCGGCGAACCGGAGGAGTCGGTGTGACCAACCACGACCACACGGGTCGCACCGCCGGCCGAAGCGTATTGAGCCGCTTCAGACACCACCGCCTGGGCTTCCGGCGTCAGGACGTACTGATCGAACGGGAAGTAGACGATGAATTCCCGGGCTTCGTACTGCGGCGGCGGAGGCGGCGGCGGCGGAGGCGGCGGCACGGGCGGCCGCGGGGCCTCCTCCCAGATCCCGAAGAGGTTGAGCTGCAACTCCATGGAGGCACATTGCCACGTGGCGTGCGCCCGGGTCACGCCGTGCGGCGCGCCCACTCCGCGGCGAGCCGCGGGCCGAACTCCGCGCGCAGCGCAGGCTCGCCGTCGTCGATCTCGAGGTTCTCGAGGAACGAGACGCTCACGAGCTCCGCGACGTCTTCGCGGCCGAGCTCGAGCCCACGCTCGACCGCCCCGAAGAAGCGGCCGCGCGCGCC
>JAUXVF010000024.1 GCA_030680355.1 Caulobacter sp. | reverse complement strand
CGTTCCGGCTGCTTCCGTCGGGATGCCATTGGCGGCGACGGAGGGGACCTTCACGACTGGCGCCGGGCCAAGCGTCCCGCTCGAACCCCGTCCCGCCGCCGCATCGGAACGCCTGGCCGAGACGCCCTCCCCATGCCGCGGGACGAGGAGAAGGATACGGGCGCTCTGGCGGGTGGGGAGAAATCGGCGACTTTCCCCACGGCCCCGGGGGAAAGAATTAGTAATTCCAATGGTTTGTAAATTTTCAGGCCGCTCATCCCGACGGATAGGCTCGCCCCGCCAGTCCGACGGGTCCTAGTCTTTCAGGGCCAGAAAGCCGGCCGCCATGAACTTGGCCATGCGCTTCTTGACCGCCATGAAATCATCGGAACGACACAGACCGCCGGAGAGGCGATCAATCCGTCCGCTCCGGGCCAGGGTGTTCATCAGAGAGCCCGTCACGAAATGATACCCCCAGAAGATGTCCTCTTCGGAGGTGTCAGGCAGGGCGCGCTTCAGGATCGAGATGAGCTTCAGGACCACCGGGTCGAAATGCACGTCCATGAGCACGGCGCCCTCAGGCGTGTTGCTGACCCGGGCGCCGAAGGCGCCGTAGTTCATCCAGGCCTCGCCGCCCGCGATATAGAGGTCGAGGTCGGTGTCGAGAAACGCGCGCAGCGCGCCCTCAACGGTGGGCTTGTCGCCGGCCTCCGCCGCGTACTGATCCAACGCCTCCATGCGAAGGCCGCTCGTGACCCCCGCCCGACGCGCGAACACCGCCTCGAAGAGGGCCAGCTTGTCCTGGAAATAGTAGTGAAGCAGGGTTGTGTGGACACCCACGCGCTTGGCGACGTCGCGCAACGTGACGCCATGCAGACCCTGCAGCGAAAACAGGTACTCCGCCGCGTCGAGGATCTGTTCAAGGGTCTCGGCGCGCTGCTCCGCCTTGCTGCGACGAACGCGCTTTGCCGGTGCAGCCTTTACCATCGAACCAACCTTTTCACGCCTTGGAGCCGTCCGCCGGGCAAGATCCGTCGTGAACCTGGCCTTCCCCGTCAATGCTTCCACTCCCGTAGATCGGCACGTAGCGGGTTCTTGTCAATTTTCCCAGCAGCGGCTGGCGATAGAGCCGCTATCTCCACGCCCTGAGCGAGCGGCCAGCCGTCGGCGATGCCGCCGCGAAGGTCCGTCGGAAGGCCCCGGGCGTCGCCCCGCCGGCCGGTCCGTAAGGCCACGATCGGTCGCCGCCCGGTGGTGTTTTCGATTTCAGCGAGGTCGATCCAGTCGTCGCCGGTCTTGATCGGGGTCACCGATGGCCGACACAGGGTCACGCCGCTCTCGCTCCCGCCCCCTGGCGGCTTGGTCGAGGAACCTGTGGCCCCCGGGGCATACGACAGCATGGATCGGATTACTCAAGACCTGGGTTGGGCGCGATATCGCGCCTCCACAAAAAAGAGGCTGGCCGCCTGGCGTGCGCCAGACGGCCAACTAAGTGCAGGGAGGAAAACGCCTAGAAGACTTTCATGAGACGCAGGCCGAACTGACGCGGCGGGCCGGCGAACCGGAGGCCGGAGTTGATGGCCGCGACGTAGTGCTGGTCGGTCAGATTGGTCGCGTAGAGGGTGGTGACCAAATCACCGTGCGTCCAGGCCAGCTGGCCGTTGAAAACATTGCGGTCCTCGACCCGGTCGCCGCGGGCCGTGTTCTGGAACAGGGTCGCCCACTGCGGCGCGATGTAGCCGTAGTTGAGGCGCGGCGTGATCGTGTCGCCATTGGCCAGGTTGAACCGGTACTGGGCGCCGATGTTGAAGGTGAGTTCCGGCGCGTAGGTCTGGTCCCGCCCGCCGACATTGATGCAACTCACGCTCGACGGGCCCGTCTTCGGGTCGCAGACGGTGAAGGTCGCCGCGCGCGGGTCGGTGGCGTAGAATTCACCGAGACTGCTGTGCATCCAACCCAGGCCCGCGTCGATCGACAACGAGCCGAACACGGCTTCGACCTGGGCTTCGACGCCGTAGATTTTGGTCGTGTTGGGGTTGTTGAGCTCGAAGCCGAAGATCGGCAGCAGCGGATAGCCGATGATCACCTGGAAGTCTTCGTAGTCGTTGTAGTAGGCGTTGATCTGCGTGCGCAGCCGTCCACCGAGCCAACCGGCCTTCCAGCCCATTTCGTAGTTGGTCACCTTCTCCGGCCCAAACGGGGCAGGCGGGCCGAAGCCAACCGGGACGTTAAGTCCGCCCGGCTTGTAGCCCGTCGCGACGAAGGCATAGAGATAATTGTGGTCGTTGACCGTCCAGCCCAGCGAGACCTTGCCGGAAACGTTGTTGGACTTGGCCGACTGTTCCTGGGTGATCGGGGTTCCGTACTGGATCACCGACACATGGTTGGTCGTGCGCGAGTCTGAATAGCGCGCGCCGACCTGCAGCTCGAACCCCTTGGGAAGGTCGAACGCGAGCTGGCCGAAAATGGCGCTGTTCTGCTTGGGGTTGGTGCCCCAGAGATTGTATTCCGTGGCCGCACTGCCGGGCGGCACGCCGATGATGAACTCGCCGGGGGGGAATGTCAGCTTGTCGGACTGGAAGTAGGCGCCCACGACCCAGGAAAACGGGCCGTCGTTGGGCGAGATCAGGTTGAGTTCCTGGGAATAGATCCTCTCGTCGACGGAATCCCTGAAGGTCAGGTTGCCGGTGCTCGTGCCGTCCAGGTCGGCCGCGTATGAGGTGTTGCCGTCCTGGTAGCCGCTGACGGAGCGCAGGGTCACGCCGTTGGCGAAGACATAGTCGATCCTCAGGACCGACCGCACGAACTTGTCCACCGCCATCTGGTTGGCGTTGGCGGTAATGTCGAACAGATCGTTGGGCGAGTTCACCGGATCCGACGGATATCCGCCGAAATTCAGGTTGTTGTAGTCGGTCTTGAAATTGACCGTCAGCGACTCCGTCGGCGTCCACATGACGCCCAGCCGCACGCTGCCCATCTTCAGGCCTTCGTTGCCCGTGGCGGGGCCGGTGACATCGTAGAAGCTGTCCCGCTTCTCGCCATTGAAGGAGATGCGCGCCGCCAGCGTGTCACTGATCGGCAGGTTGACCGCGCCCTGAACGGCGACGTCGTTGTAGGTCCCCAGTTGGCCGGCGATATAGCCGCTGTAGTTGCCGCCGATGATCGGGTTGTTCGAGGTGACGAAGACCGCGCCCCCCGTGGCGTTCTCGCCGACAAAAGTACCCTGCGGTCCGCGCAGGATTTCGACGGTGGCGATGTCGTAGTAGGGCTCGGCCGTGAAATAGCCGGGGAAGGTCGCCACGCCGTCACGATAGGTGATGACGCCTGTCAGGGTCTGGGAATTGTGCTCGGCCTTGCCGATGCCGCGGATGTTGAAGTCGATGCCCTGACCGAAGTTGTTCACCACGGCGCCGGGGCTGACGAACTGCAGCTGGTCGACGTTGGTGATGCCCTTCTTCTCGAGGTCGCCGCCGCTCATCACCGTTCCGGAGATCGGCGTCGTCATCAGGTTTTCGCTGCGACGTTCCGAGGTGATGATCAATTCACCGACGGTGGTCGGCTCCTTTGACGACTCCGCTCGCGACGGCTCAGCCGTCGTCGTCTGTGCGGCGGCCACGCCGCACCAGCCCAGCGTCATTACAGACGCGCTCAGCAGTAATGCTTGGATCTTCATGGTCCCTCCCGATGCCCTAATGGCGTGCGCTCTTCGGCGCATTCTAGGAAGCTGACACACGTTCACGGGGGCGTCAACGCTAACTATCACGCGAATGAATATGTGAATCGCATCGGATGGACGCGGCAGCGGCCGACCGACAGTCGGCGCCAGCTCCGCTATGCGGCGGGCGAGCGGGACCGGAGCCGAGCCGAGACGGGTGGGCCAGGCCGCAACGGCCCCTCCGCCCCACGCTTCAGGCAGCGGCGATCATGGCCTCCCCGGCCCGGCTGGGCCCGAAGCCGGCGAAGGCGGCGCCACGCCAAAGGGCCGGACAGGCAAACCGCCCTTCCCTCGTGTCGCCAGGCAAACAGGGCCCCTCGGGGAGATATCAGCAGGGGTGAAAATTCTTTCGGGACCCGCGACGTGCTACACTCAAGGGGTTCGTCATTCAGTACCGCCGAGGCGCCACGATGTGGGAGGTCATCTCTCTTGTCCGCAGAATAGTCGAAGGGTCGGTGTTGGCTGTTTTGCTCATCGTCATCGTTGCGGTCTTAGGGGCATCCGAAACGATCAACCTGCTGATCGCGGATCGCGGCGTGTCATCGATCATCTTTCTGCTGGTTCTCACGATCCTGCTGGCCGATCTGATCGCCAAATTCATCGGCGTCGTGAGCGCGACGTTTCCGGACCTGCTTCCAAAACTCAGTGATGAAAACGTGAAACGCGCGTCCCTCATCAGGCGCATGGGGCTGGGCCAGACCGTGGCGCTCCTCTCGGGGGCCTATGCGGCGAGACTGGCGCTGTTTCTTGTCATCTTCGTCCTCCTTGGAATGAGCTACGCATCGGCGCCGAAAGCGGTGCAGGAAACACTCTTTGGCGACTTCGGGGCGTTGGCGGCGATTGACGCGTTTCTGCGCGAGGGCGTCGCCGGTTCAATCGGCTACTTCCTGTTCTTTCTGGGGCCGGACAATCTGAAGCCGATTACCAACGCCATCGTCACCGAGCCGCTGGTTTCATCGACCGTGAACGGCGACGTCTTTCTTGTCGGCCTCCGGCTCTACGGTCTCGCCCTCATCCTCGCTGCATTGCGGACGCTGCTCACCCCCATCATCTACGCGCGGGCACGGATTCGCTCGCGCGGGCTTGCCGCCGCCGCTGATCCAGCCGCCTGACGTCACCAACGGTCGCCCCCGAGAGGCCAGCCGGCCAAACCGTCGATTTCGAACCCGGCCATGAGCCCTGGTCGCGACGCGGCTCACGCGTCTGTGAACGCATCGGTGCATCGCATCGCGCCGCACCGCGTTAACGGCCCATGGCAAATGATCCAAAATCCAACCCCGGCGGCGACGCCGAACGGGTATCCGCAGAGTCAGCGAGCGGCGGTCAGAAAACCGGCTACATGCGCTGGGTACTGGGTATCGGGACCGCCCTGGCGGTGGCTGCCCTGCTAATCGTGTCGATGGTCATCTCCCGGTGAACCGGGTTTGACACGCCGCGATCCAGCGTCAGTCAATTCGCGGGCCCGTCGATATGTTTTGGCCACCGCGACTGGCGTTCGATCTGTGGCTCCGGGCTCCCTGGGCGGACGCCGGCTTTGGCGATCGCCGGCCTTGCCGGGCAATGCGCAGCTGGGTGAATGACGAAAACTTCCGCCTCAGAAAAAGATCCGCAGTTCCCGTCAGAGCCGGTGGATGCGGTGGTCACGCCCGTGCAGCGGTTCATCCATACGGAGGTTTCCGGCGGCCTAGTTCTGCTGCTGGCCGCCGGCCTCGCCCTGTTCGCCGCCAACTCCAGCCTCGGGTCGGCCTACGAGGCGATCTGGCAGACCAGCATCGGCCTGCGCATCGATGGCTTCCTCTTCGAGCACTCCCTGCGTCACTGGATCAACGACGGTCTGGTCACGCTGTTCTTTTTCGTGGTCGGGCTGGAGATAAAGCGCGAGATCGTGCTTGGCGAGCTCAGCGTTCCCGGGGCGCTGATCCTGCCCGCGGTGGCGGCGGCCGGCGGTATGGTCGTCCCGGCCGCGCTGTATCTCGCCCTGGTGTCGGGCCCCGAAGCCGCCGCCGGATGGGGGGCGGTCATGGCGACCGACATCGCCTTCGTGGTGGGCGGCATGGCCCTGCTGGGCAAGCGTATTCCCCGCAGCCTTTACGTCTTCATGCTGTCCCTGGCGATCGCCGACGACGTAGGCGCTATCCTGGTGATCGCCGTCGGCTACAGCCACGACGTAAACTTTCTCGCCCTGGGCCTGGGGGGCGCGGGCCTGCTGGTCGTAGCGGCGATGCGCTGGCTGGGGGTGCGCGTCCAGCTCGCCTACTGGGGAGTCGGCCTTCTGATCTGGCTGGCCGTGCATGAGTCCGGCGTCCACGCGACGGTTGTCGGCGTGGCCCTGGGCCTGTTGACGCCGGTCAAGCCCTGGGTGGATGAGAACCGGCTGAACAGCTTTCTGGACTGGGGTCGGAAGGCCAAGGAGCCGGAAGGTCCGCCCAACGCCAAGCCCGAGGTGGTTCATCAGCGACTGGCGCGCGCCGCCAAGGAAAGTCTCTCCACCCAGCAGCAGCTGGAGGCCCGGCTCCACCCCTGGACCGCTTTCATTGTCCTGCCCCTGTTTGCCCTGGCCAATGCCGGAATCGCCGTCTCGGCGGTGACGGGATTTGACTCCATCGCCCTGGCCACCGCCGCCGGCCTGGCGATCGGCAAACCCTTCGGCATCGTCGCCTTCACCTGGCTGGCCGTGACCCTGAAGGTCGCCGCGCTGCCCAAAGGCGTCACCTGGTCCATGCTGCTGGGCGCGGGCATGCTGGCCGGGATCGGCTTTACCATGGCGCTGTTCGTGGCGCAGATCGCCTTCCAGGGCGCGGCGCTGGATTCGGCCAAGCTCGGCATCCTCGCAGGCTCACTGATATCGGCCTTGGCCGGTCTGGGCCTGTTGTTTGTCGTGGGGCGCAAGCCGGCGAGCGTCGCCGGGTCGGGTTCAAAGGCAGGCCGCTAGGGGCGCGCCGTCGGCGGCCGCTGGCCCCGGCGCCGCCGCCCACGGCGCGTAGTGCTAGCGGGGCCGGACTAATTCTCCCGCAAGACAGCGCCATCGTAAGGGCGTGGCGGCGACCTGATGAGTCCGGTTTCCAACGGGCTGTGACAGGACACAAAAAAGGGGCCGGTCTTTCGACCGGCCCTTCTGTTGGGTTTGGCTTTCGCCTACCAGCGCCAGCGGAAGCCGAGCGA
This sequence comes from Caulobacter sp., assembly GCA_030680355.1. Classification (GTDB taxonomy): domain Bacteria; phylum Pseudomonadota; class Alphaproteobacteria; order Caulobacterales; family Caulobacteraceae; genus Caulobacter. The sequence continues at coordinate 70 of JAUXVF010000024.1, read as the reverse complement.
AGCGTCGGTGGACTGGTAGTCGTCCTTGAACTTCACGCCGGCGTTGAGGAAGGCCGAGAAGGCCGACTGG
>JAUXVF010000028.1 GCA_030680355.1 Caulobacter sp. | reverse complement strand
CGTTCCGGCTGCTTCCGTCGGGATGCCATTGGCGGCGACGGAGGGGACCTTCACGACTGGCGCCGGGCCAAGCGTCCCGCTCGAACCCCGTCCCGCCGCCGCATCGGAACGCCTGGCCGAGACGCCCTCCCCATGCCGCGGAACGAGGAGAAGGATACGGGCGGTCTGGCGGGTGGGGACAAATCGGCGCCTGTCCCCGGAGCATTGGGGAAAAGGTTCAGGGATTCCAGGCGACTGGCGCCCCCCGGCCCGCTCGGCGCCGGGGATCGGGTCCCTCGCCGCCGCGGCCTACTCCGGCAGCTGGAACCGGATCGGGATGCGGACCACCGCGCCGTCGACCGGCTTGCCGCCGACGGTCTGGGGCTTCATGCGGAAATAGGGGGCGAGCCTGAGGGCCGCCTGGCCAAAGCCCATGTCGCCGGGGGATTCGGAGACCACCTCGCAACCGCCGACGGCGCCGTTGGCGGCGACGATACAGGCCAGGGTCGCGCCGCCGCCGAGGCCGAGGCGTTCGGCCCGTTCGGGGTAGACGCGGGCGGTCTGGGCGGCGTTCGGCTGGCGCAGCCATTGCGGCCTCACCACCTCCGGCGGGGCGACGGGCTCAAGTCCGCCCACCGTCGACATGGTCGACAGGGGCCCGTCGAGGGAGAGGGGTGGGTTGAGGGTTGTCATGCCGTCGATCGGCGTGGCCGGCGTCACCGGGATTGGCTCCACGGTCCTTGGCGGGGCCGTTGTTGTTGGATGGACTCTCACCGTCGTGGACGTCTGCGGCTCCACCTTCGGGGGCGTCTTCGGCAGCGTCACCAGCGGCGCGTCAATGATCTCTTCGATGAAGGTCTCGGCCTGGGGCACGATGAACTTCGTATAGGCGATCCAGGCGCCGATCCCGAGATGCACCGCGACGGAGGCGGTGACGGCGGCGACGAGGGCGGGGGACACCCGACGGGGGCGTTCGTCTCCAGGATGAAAGAGGTGATTCTGCTGCGCGACCATGGCGACCCTCCCTGGGGTTCTGTTGTGGCTTACGCAGGGTCAACCTGAACGCCTGGCGGGGCAACGCCAATTCGAGTTTTCCTAGTATTTTCAACGAACGAGCGTTTGTTCGGCGGCCGCGCCGGCCCCGATGGTTAACCACTGCTTAACCATAAATCTTCATTCAGGCGGCATGGCGGTTGAAGGAATCCGTGGGGTCGTTGAAGCGGCCATCCAGCGCGCGTCGCAGGCGACGGGCGTGGACTTCTCGTTCCTGATGCGCACCGCGCGTCGGGAGAGCGGCTATAACCCTGCGGCAAAGGCGCCGACCTCTTCGGCGGCCGGCCTGTTCCAGTTCGTCGAACAGACCTGGCTGGCCACGCTCAAGTCTCACGGCGCGAAATACGGCTATGCCCGCTACGCTGATCTGATCCAGGTCGGCTCGGACGGTCGCTACCGCGTCAACGGGGCCGAGGCGCGGACGGCGGTGATGAACCTGCGGTTCGATCCGCACGCCGCCTCCCTGATGGCCGGCGAACTGACCACCGAACACGCCGCCTATCTGGCTGGCCGCATCGGCCGCCAGCCGACGGCGGGCGAACTCTATGCCGCCCACTTTCTGGGCCCCAAGGGGTCGGCCCGGCTGATCGAGGCGACGCGCGCCACGCCCGGAGCCAGCGCCGCCGGCTTTTTCCCCGACGCCGCCGCCGCTAACCGGTCGATCTTCTATCGCGATGGCCGGGCCCTGACGGTGGCCGAGGTCTACAACAACCTGACCCGCACGGCCGGTGATGGCGGCGGCGTCACGCCGCCCCAGGTCACGCCCGACCAGGGTTTCCTGCAGTACGCCGGCGCCCGGCGGTCCGATCAGGCCGCTCGCCAGCAGGAGGCGCTGGTCGACTTCATCCTGCGCGGGTCGCAGGGGTCCAGCGACAGCGGCGGCGGTGGGAGCGGCGGCGGCGGGTTTGGCGGGGCGATGCTGACCGCCGAGATGCTGCGCGTGCTCTCCGACGCCCGCAAGGACCGCTAGCCGACGGCCTTGCCGGCCCGCAGCGTCGCGATCTCCGCATCTGAATAGCCCAGTTCCGCCAGCACGCTGTCGGTGTGCTGCCCCAGGGTCGGCGGCGGACCCCTGGGGGTGTCGTCATAGCCGGGGAAGCGGGCCGGGGAGGCGGGCGAGCGGAATGTGCCGCCGGCGCCGTCCGGCGTGTCAACGAAACAGCCCGCGGCTTCGGCCTGGGGGTCAGCCACCAACTCCCGCGGCGTCTGGTAGGGCGCCCAGGTGATGTCAGCGGCGTCCAAGCGGCCGGCGGCCTCGTCATAGGTCATGGCGCCGAAGGCCGCGTCGAGGATGCCGACCAGGGCGGCGCTGTTCTGCCGGCGGGCTCGGCTGCTGGAGAACAACGGGTCATCGACGAGATCGGGCCGGCCGGCCGCCGCGGCGATCTGCGGCCAGTCCGTGCCGCCGGTCCGCACCAGCAGGCAGATCCAGCGGCCGTCGCCGGTCTGGAAGAAATTGGCCAGCGGCTGTACGGCCTGGTCGCGGGGCCGGGTCGAGGCCAGTTTCCCGAAGCGCAGCTGGATCGCCATGTCCGAACTGATCGAATAGACACCGGTGCGCAGCAGCGAGGTCTCGACCAGCCGGCCCTTGCCCGTCCGGGTCCGCTCGAACACCGCCGCCAGGATGGCCGAGACCGTCGACAGCGAGGTGATGTGGTCGCCCATGCCGGTGCGGATCGGGAAGGGTTCAACGCCCTTGGGCGCGGTCAGGGCGCCGACCCCGGCCCGGGACCAGAAGGCGGCGACGTCCATGCCGGCCCGGTCGGCATCCGCGCCCTGCAGGCCGTAGCCGGTCAGGCTGGCGTAGATCAGGGCCGGCTGGATCGCGTGCAGGGCCTCGAAGTCGAGCCCGGCCCGCTTGAGCGCCCCGGGTCGCACATTGGTCAGGAAGATGTCGGCGGTCTTGATCAGCCGCAGCGCCGCCTCCCGACCGGCCGGGTCGGAAATGTCCAGGACAACGCCGCGCTTGCCGCGGTTGTCGAGATCGAACACCGGATTGCCGAGGTCCTCGTTGCTGAGACCGTCGAAGAACCGGCGCATCGGATCGCCGGCCGGGGCCTCGATCTTGATCACGTCGGCGCCCCAGTCGGCCAGCATCCCGGCGGCTCCGGGGGCGGCGATATAGGTGGCCAGTTCGACGACTCTCAGGCCTTCCAGCACGCGCTCATCCTCCCACAGATCCTGTTGTTGCGGGCATCATGGCGACCGGGACAGGGGCGGGGAAGGGCCTTACGCTGCGGAACGGACCGATGAGGCCGGGGCGCGGGTCCGGGCGGCCGCGTCGGCCAGGGCCCGCGCGACGCTCGCCACGGTGACGGGCTTGCGCAGAACGGTGTCGGCCCCGCCGTCGAGGCAGTCGCGGGCTTCGTCGGCGTCGCCGTCGATCATCGCGATAATCGGCGCCCGCGACGCGGCCGATCCCAGGGCGCGGATGGCGCGCATGGTCTGGGGGCCGTCCATCTGCGGCATACGGCCGTCGATCATCAGCAGGTCGAAATCGGCCAGCTGGGCCAGTTCGATAGCCCGCTGTCCATTGTTGGCGGCGACCACCTGATGACCGAGTTGTTCGAGAATGGCGCGGAGCATGGCCGCGTTGAGCGGGTCGTCCTCGGCCACCAGAACCCGCAAGGCGCGGTCGGTCGGGGCGGCGCCGCGACGGCCAGCGGTTTCGTCGACGCGCGGCTGGGCGTCGTCGGTCCAGGGCAGTTCAAGCGTGAAGCAGCTGCCGACCCCCGGGGCGCTGTGGGCCTTGACCGCGCCGCCCATCAGCTGGGTCAGCTGGCGGGCGAGGGACAGGCCCAGGCCCGCGCCGGGCACGCCGGCGCCGGTGCGCGCGATGCGCTGGAAGGGTTCGAAGGCCCGATCGAGTTCCTCGGGCGTCAGGCCGGGGCCCGTGTCGGCGATGGCGATGGCGATGAGACCGTCGTCGCGGCGTTCGATCCGGGCCTCGACCCGGCCGCGGACGGTGTATTTGACGGCGTTGCCGATCAGGTTGGCCAGCACCTGTCTGGCCCGCGTCTGATCGCCGATCACAGCGCCCAGGCTCGCCCGATCGAGCGCGGTCTCGACATGCAGGACCAGTTCCACGCCCTTGGCCGCGGCGAGGGGGCGGTTGAGCAGGACCAGCTCCCGCAACAGGCTGACGGGGTCGAAGGGTTCGCGGTCGATGACCAGATGGCCGGCCTCGGCGGTCTCGGAATCGAGGGTGGCGTTGAGGACGGCGACCAGGTCCTGGGTCGCGGCCAGGGCGGCGGTCAGCTGATCGCGCGAGGGCGCGGCCCGGCCGCCCTGTCCCGCGGCGGCGGCGAGCACATGGGTGACGCCGCTCAGGCCATTGCGGATCTCGTGGCTGAGGGTGGCGACGATATCGGATTTGGAGCGGGCCAGCCGTTCGGCCCTGGCCAGGGAGTCGGCCCGTTGTTCGATCAGGGCCTCCCGGTCGGCGGCCATGGCGAACTGGCCTCGCAAAAGCCGGTTAAGGATCAGGCACAGGGCCATGGTCAGGGCCAGGGCGGCCCAGGCCAGCATGGCCTCGGGGCGATGGTCCTGGGCCCGGAAAAGGCCCGCCAAGGGCGCGGCGGCGGCGGCGGGGCCGACGATCAGCAGTCCCGGCAGCGACGGCGCTGTGAAGAAGAAGCAGACGACGGCCCCGGCCACGGCGATCATCAGCAGGGACTCGCGGGCCGGACCCGCGCCTTCGGCGAACGCGGCGATCTGGGCGCAGGCCCCGGCCCAGAGCAGTCCGCTCAGGATATGCACCCGCACCCTCGCCTTGATGTCGCGGGGCGCCTCGCCGTTCAGCCAGTTCACCACGGCGTAGAAGGCGCCCCAGTTGATGGCGAAGATAGCGAAGGTGGCGGCCATCCAGGTGCTGTTGGGCGCGAAACTCCCCGCCCAGACATAGATCGGCAGACTGACGCCAAACAGCGCCAGGGCGTAGGGCAGCAGACCGCGCTGCGTCTCAAGGGACTGCAGGGTCAGGGAGTCGCCGGCGCGGGCGGGATCGGAAGAAACGGTCAAGGCTTTCCCCTCGGATAGCGGCGAGGATAGCCGTCCCGGGTTTGCGGGCCGTTACGCGAGATCGTTAATTCCTGGTCAGTGTTCGTTAAGCCTAACGATTCATGATCAGTAGGCGTCGCCGACGCCGGGGCGGGGAATCAATGGGTACGACACGCGCAGCGCTAACGGATGTGGACATCCGCACCTTGCTCAAGGCCGCCACGGCCGACGAGCGGGCTGTGGCTGCGCACAAGCTTTGCCGCACGATTGATCGCGAAGTCCTGTCGGACGAAGACAGGGTCGTGGCCGCCGATATCCTGCGCGTCATGGCCGCCGACGCCGCCGAGCTGGTGCGCCGCGCCGTCGCCGTGACGCTCAAGGCCTCCGATGTCCTGCCGCATGATGTGGCGCTGAAGCTGGCGCGAGACGTTGAATCGGTCTCGCTGCCGCTCCTGAACTTCTCACCGGTTTTCACCGACGACGATCTGTCCGAAATCGTCCGGCTCGGCGGCCCCGTGCGCCAGCTGGCCATCGCCAAACGTCCGGTGTTGTCGGAAAAAGTCACCTCCGCCCTGGTCGAACATGGCTCGGAGCCCGCGGTGGAAGCCGCCTGCGCCAACGACAACGCCGCCTTCTCCGAACGCAGTTTGCAGGACGCCCTCGACCGCTTCAAGCGGTCCGAACAGGTGCTGGCCGCGGTCGCCTATCGCAACGTCCTGCCGCTGGCGGTGACCGAGCGGCTGATCGACATGGTCAGCGACCAGATTCGCGACCATCTGCTCAACCATCATGCCCTGTCGCCGGAAGTGGCCCTGCAGATCGCCATCGGCTCCAAGGAGCGGGCGACAGTCGATCTTGTCGACCAGGCCGGCCGCGCCGCCGATCCCAAAGCCTTCGCCGCCCATCTGAACAAGGCCAAACGGCTGAACGCCTCAATCCTGCTGCGGTCGCTGGCCCATGGCCACATGACCTTCTTTGAATGTGGCGTCGCTGAGCTGGCCGGCGTGCCGCACCATCGCACCTGGCTGATGATCCATGACGCCGGATCGCTGGGCCTGCGGGCCATCTATGACCGGGCGGGACTGCCGTCGCGTCTGTTCGCCGCCTTCCGGGCCGGCGTCGACACCTGGCATTCCATGGAGTTCGACGGTGGTCTGCGTGACCGGGAGCGGTTCCAGGAACGGATGCTGCAACGGTTTCTGACCCAACCGCAGACCGTCGCGCGCGACGATGTCGACTATCTGATCGACAAGATGGACCGCATCGCGCGGGAATCCCAGGCGGCCGTTGACGTCGCGTGAGGCTTGCCCAACGGCTGTTTGAAGCGCGATCCTCGCGTCATGACAGAAGCGACTCTCATTCGACCGGCCGCCACGGTGCTGCTGGTGCGCGACGCCCCCACCTTTGAAGTTCTGATGGTCAAGCGACACCATCAGATCGATTTTGCGTCCGGCGCCCTGGTTTTTCCAGGTGGCAAGACCCACGCCGGCGATCACGACGAGGCCTGGGCCGGCCATGTCACCGGCTGGGACGCGGTCCCGGCGGAGAAGCGGCCGCTGCGCATCGCCGCGATCCGGGAGGCTTACGAGGAAGCGGCGATCATCATCGCCAACGACTCCGCCGGCGCGCCGTTTCGCGGCGACGAGCGGGCGGGGGCTGCGCGGGAGTCCGTGTCGAAGGACGACCGGCCGTTCCTGGACCTGGTGCGCGAACTGGATGTGAAGCTGGATCTCGCCGCCCTGACCACCTTCGCCCGCTGGATCACGCCCGACATGATGCCCAAGCGTTTCGACACTTGGTTCTATGTGGTGCGGGCGACCGGCGAGCAGCTGGCGGTCTGTGACGGCTACGAGACGGTGGATGCGGAATGGGTGGCCCCGTCACGGGCCCTGGAGATGGAAAAGGTCGGCGAGCGCACGATCATCTTCCCGACCCGGATGAATCTGCAACTGCTGGCCGAGGCGTCAAACGCCGCCGACGCCATCAGCCGGGCCGCGGCCCGCACGTTGGTGCCGGTGTTGCCGAAAGTCGAGCGGCGGGAAGGCGGCGGCGTGCTGGTGATCCCGCCTGACGCGGGTTATGGCGCGGTCGAAGAACCGCTCAGCGCTATTCGAACCTGACGGCCGCACCAGACGTCGGCGCGGCCGTCAGCGGGCTCAGGCGGCCAGTTTGGCGACCCGGCCTTCGAGCTCTTCGACGAGTTTGCGGCCCACCGGATGGTCGTCGGTGCGGATGTTTCCGCGGACCGAGGCGTTGATGCCGTCGATATGGGCGTCGACGAGGAACATCGGCGCGTCCATGCGGGATTCGGGATCGTCGATCAGCTTGCACAGCGAGCCGGCGATGCGCGTGACCAGCGGGAATTCATAGGTCGCGCCAAGGCCCTTGAGGTCGTGGGCGCGCAGATACAGCGCCTCGGCCGTCTCGACATTGAGCCCTTCGGTGCGAATTCGCTGTCGGGCCGCCTCGAGCTTGACGAGCTCGTCGTCCAGCCATTCGGCGAAATTGCCCGAGAGGCTTTTAAGTGCGGCTTCGGCCTTGGCGATCGCCGCGGCGTCAATGCCTCCGAGCCTGCCCCCAACCTTCAGTCGAAGGGTGTTCGGGGCCTGGATCATCTGGACAGTCGGATTGTCGCTCACGCGTCGCCTCCCTTGGCGTTTACAAGGCTCAACCTAGGGACAAGGGGTTAACAACGGGTGAGACGGCGATTTCAGGTTTCTGCGGCGGTACGTCGCATCAGGCGGAAAACTGTTCGGCCAGAACCCGCTCCTCAAAGCTGCGCCCGGCGTCGAACAGCATCGCCAGGCTGACGGCCCGATCTTCCGAGACATGAACCTCGAGCACGTCGCGCACCTCGACATTGTCGGCGACGGCGCTGACCGGTCGCTTGTGGGCTTCGAGGATCTCGAAGGTCACGCGGGCCGTGTGCGGCAGCAGGGCGCCGCGCCAGCGCCGTGGCCGGAAGGCGCTGATCGGGGTCAGGGCCATGACCTTGGCGTCGAGCGGAATGATCGGACCGTGCGCCGACAGATTATAGGCCGTCGAGCCGGCCGGCGTGGACACCAGCGCCCCGTCGCAGACCAGCTCGGCCATCCGCACCTTGCCGTCGATGGAGATGCGAAGTTTGGCGGTCTGACGGGTTTGACGCAGCAGCGACACCTCGTTGATGGCCAGGGCGCGATGCTGTTTGCGTTTGGAATCGATGGCCACCATCGCCAGCGGATGGATCACGGCCCGCTCGGCGAGGTTGATCCGGTCCAGCAGCCCGTCCTCGCTGTACTCGTTCATCAGAAAACCGACCGAGCCGCGGTTCATCCCGTAGATCGGTTTGCCTTCCGCCAGGGTGCCGTGCAGCGTTTCAAGCATGAAACCGTCGCCGCCCAGGGCCACGATAACCTGGGCGTTGGTTCCGGCGTCGCCATAGCGCTCGATCAGCCGGGCTTTCGCCTCCTGGGCTTCGGGGCGGTCGCTGGCGACGAAGGCGATGCGGGAGGTGTGCGGCTTGGAACTGAACATGTCCGGCCAGCAAGGCCTTATGCCGCGGGCCTTGTCAAACGGTCGACACGGCCTTGCGGAAGGCCATGCCGGCGATGTCGGGGTCGAAGGGGCTGAAGGCGCCGGTGGCCCGGCGGCCGGCTTCCGCCCCGCCGCCGGGGCGGTTCTGATTGAGCTCGCGCACCGCCTCGAGAATGGTGGGGAAGGCCCCCCTGTCGACGCCGATGGCGGCGCAGGCCAGAGCCAGAAGTTCGGGCCGGTCGCTGTCGATAGCTCGCCGGATGTGGTCGGTCTCGAAGCCGCCCAGGCGGGCGATGGCCGTGACGAACAGGGTCAGGCGACCTTCGCGGAGGGCCCGCAGCAGGTAGCTGGGTCGCAGCTGGCCGGCGTCATTCAGCTTGTCGACCAGCCGGGCTTCGAGCGCTTCGCGTTCGGCGTCGGAGCGGGCCTGGGACGGCGGCAGACTGTCGATCGCGGCGTGGGCTTCCCGCACGGTCAGGGCGAGGGCCGCCTCCAGTTCAGCGGGGTCGAGCCGGAAACGGTCGATCAGCGCCGAGCGCAGCGACTGCCCGACCCACAGATAGAGGCGTTGGGCGAGATCGGACGACAGGCGCGGATGGCGGGCCAGCGGCGAGCGCATGGCCGCGACCTGGCGGGACTGTTCGACCATTCGGTCCATGGCGGAGGCCGAGACCTCGGCCGTGTCGTTCGCGGCCAGGGCCGTCAGCACGGCCGGTTCTTCCTGTCGCAGGATGGCCTCGACCACCGGCGCGCTCAGCCGCCCGCGGCGGGCGATGGCGATCTGGTGATCGAGCGTCGCCTCGACCAGCAACCGGATCAGGTCGTGATCCTGCAGGACCGGACTGGCCGCGATGACCGGGCCGGCGATTTCGATGTCGTCGAGCGCCAGAACGTTGATGAGGGCGGCGGGCGCCCAGGGCGCGGGCGCGATCTTTTCGGCGAGGCGTCGCCGGATGTCCTGCTCAGCTTCGGCCACCAGGGTCATGAACACCGCCCCGACCAGGTCGCGCACGTCGGGCTGGGTGATCTCGTCGAGCTCGGCCTTGTCGCAGAGGGTGATGATCGCGGCGAGCAGCTGCTCACGGTCGACCGGCCGCCGGCTCTTGGCGAGCTTCAATAAATCGGCGGCTTCGACGGCGATGGTCACGAGTGATCCAGTTCCCGAAGTTCGGGCAGGGCATGACCCTGCGCCCAGCCTGTGAAAACATGCTTAAACCACTGCGATGACGAGGGGGAATCGAATCGCATGACCGATCCGCTGATTCTTGCGCTCGACCAGGGCACAACCAGTACACGGGCCATCCTGTTCGATGCGGGCGGGCGAGCCGTCGCGACCGCCAGCCGTCCGCTGCGCCAAAGCTATCCGGGCGACGGCTGGGTCGAGCATGACGCCGAGGAAATCTGGACCTCCGCGGTCGAGGTGATGCGCGAGGCGGTGGAAAAATGCGGCCGGCCTGTCGCCGATGTCGTCGCGATGGGCATCACCAACCAGCGCGAGACGGTCGTCGTCTGGGATCGGGACACCGGTCGGCCGATCCATCCGGCCATCGTCTGGCAGGACCGGCGCACCGCGCCGACCTGCGAGCGTCTGGTCAAGGCCGGGGCCGAGGAACGGGTGACCGAAGTCACCGGCCTTCTGCTCGATCCCTATTTCTCCGGGACCAAGATCGCCTGGATCCTCGATAACGTGGAGGGCGCGCGCGACCGCGCCGAGCAGGGTCATCTGCTGTGTGGCACGATCGACACCTGGCTGATCTGGAAACTGACCGGCGGCGGATCGCATGTCACCGACGCGACCAACGCCTCCCGCACCCTGCTGTTTGATATCGGCGCCCAGGTCTGGTCCCCGGAAATGCTGGAAATCTTCAACGTGCCGGCGATCCTGTTGCCCAGGGTGCTCGATTGCGCGGCCGACTTTGGCCAGACGCTGCCCGACCTTCTTGGTCGCGCGATCCCGATCACGGGCGTCGCCGGCGATCAGCAGGCGGCGTTGATGGGGCAGGGCTGCGTGCATCCCGGCGAGATGAAGGCGACCTATGGCACCGGCTGTTTCCTGCTGCTCAACACCGGCGAGCAGAAGGCGCACAGCCGCTCGCGGCTGCTGACCACGGTGGCCGCGCGGGTCGCCGGCCGGACCACCTACGCCCTTGAGGGCTCGATCTTCATCGCCGGGGCCGCGATCCAGTGGCTTGGCGAGGGTCTGGGCCTGGCCGGCGGACCGGCGGCCGCTGAAGCCCTGGCCCGGACGGCCAAACCCGACAGCGGCGTGGTCGTGGTGCCCGCCTTTACCGGCCTTGGCGCGCCCTGGTGGGACTCCGGGGCCCGGGGGGCGATCTTCGGCCTGACCCGCGACGCCGGCCTGGCCGAGATCGCCGCGGCCACGTTCGACGCCTGCGCCCTCCAGACCCGTGACCTGGTCGAAGCCATGCGGGCCGATGCGCCAAAGGCCTTCGGCAAGAGCGCCGAGCTGCGCATCGACGGCGGCATGTCCCAGAGCGGCTGGTTCGCCCAGCGGCTGGCGGACCTGACCAATATGACCGTGTGGCCGGCCAGCTATCAGGAGACCACCGCCCTGGGCGCGGCGCTGTTCGCGGGCCTCGGCGCCGGCGTCTACGCCAGCATTGAGGACGCGGCCAAGGCGCGACCGGCCGCCGAGGGGCTGACGCCCGTCGATGATCCCCACCGGCGCGAGGCCGCCTATGCGCGCTGGCTGGACGCGGTTCCCCGCGTGCGGTCCTAGCGGCCATGCCGCGCCGGCGCATCGATCTGCTGCTGGTCGAGCGCGGCCTGTTCGACAGCCGGGCCAGAGCCCAGGCGGCGATCGCCGGCGGGGGCGTGACCGTCGATGGCCGGGTCATCATCAAGCCTTCGGAACCGGTCGAGGAGACCGCCGAGATCGCCGCCGAACCGGCCCATCCCTGGGTCGGGCGCGGCGGCCTGAAGCTGGACCACGCCCTGACCCTGTGGCCCGTCCCTGTCGAGGGGCGCACCGTTCTTGACGTCGGGGCCTCGACCGGCGGCTTCACCGAGGTCTGCCTGAGCCGGGGCGCGGCGCGGGTCTTCGCCGTTGATGTGGGGCGCGATCAGCTGCATGCGCGGCTGCGGTCCGATCCCCGGGTCGTGGATCTTTCGGGGACCGACGCCCGGACGCTGGGGCCGAACCTGATCCAGACGCCGCCCGATCTGATCGTCAGTGATGTCAGTTTCATTGGCCTGGCCAAGGTCCTGCCGGCGGCGCTGGCGCTCGCCGGGTCGGGCGCTGATCTGGTGACCCTGGTCAAACCGCAATTCGAGGCCGGCCGCGACCATGTCGGCAAGGGCGGACTGGTCAAGGACCCCGCGGTGCGTCAGGCGACCCTGACCGCGGTCGCCGACTGGCTGACGGGTAAGGGCTGGACGGTTCGCGAGACCGCCGACAGTCCGATCACCGGCGGTGACGGCAACCACGAATTCCTCCTCTGGGCGCGCAAGGGCCCATAGAAAAAGGCCGCCCGTGGGGAACGGACGGCCTTCCTCACAGAGGTCGCTGATCGTTTAGTCGACGACCTGGTAGTTGCCGCTGGCGTCGCGGCAGACGCGCACGAAACGCTTCTGGACGCGGCCGTCAGGCAAATAGATCGGGCTTTCCGCCAGGGTGCAGCCGTCGGCGGCCGGGGCGTCGGCGACCGGACGAGCGTAGCCGCCGGCGTAACCGCCCGCGTAGCCGCCGGCGTAGCCCTCGTCGTAATAGGAGCCCTGCTGGTAGCCGTCGTTGCCGCCCGCATAGCCGTCATAGCCGCCCTGAACATAGCCGTCCTGCGGCGGCTGGCCGTAGCCCTGCTGGTAGGTCCCCGGTTCGCAGGCGGCCGAGCGGTTGCCGACATTGGCGCCGATCACCGCGCCGAGAATGCCGCCCAGGACCGCGCCTTCGGTGCGGGCGCCGCGGGAGGCGACGTTCGATCCGGCCAGGGCGCCGAGGCCCGCGCCGACCAGAGCGCCGCCCGTGCCGCGGTTGGTCTGCGCGCGCTGGCAGGCGTCGTAGCTGTATCCGCCGCCGTAGCCACTGCCATAGGCGCCGCCGGTCGCGGGGTAGGGCTGGGCGGAAGCGGCGGCCGGGATCGCGGCCATGCCGGCGACCAGGGCCGTGGCGGCGAGACCCGCGAGGCCTCGGCTCAGAATGGATTGGGTGTTCATGGTGGCTCTCCCTTGTCCTCGTTGCCCTGGGAGCGGCGCCGGCCTTGGCAAGGGCCGGACTCAGCGCGCAGGTCGTCATTTTCGCTCTCAGGGCGAATTCTTGTCGCCGTTGATGGCTTCAAGATGGCGCCGGTTTCCTGAACGGTGGTTGAGCAGCCCGTTCATCTTCGTTCATCGTGCGCGCGCGATTGGCGGCCATGTCACGCCCTAACAATGATAACGGGAGCGGAGTGTTCCATGGGAGACCGGCTTGGCCGAACTTGACGAGATGACGATCACGGGCGTGGGAGCCCAGGGCGACGGCCTGGCGCCGGGGCCTGTGTTCGTGCCCCTGACCCTGGGCGGCGAGCAGGTGCGCGTTCGTCGCGAGGGCTCGCGGGCCGAGATGGTCGATCTGGTCGTGGCCAGTCCCGAGCGCGTCGCCCCGCCCTGTCCGCATTTCGGAACCTGTGGCGGCTGTTCCCTGCAGCACTGGCAGGCCGAGCCCTATCTGACCTGGAAGGGCGACCTGGTGCGCACGGCGCTCAGCCATGAGCATATCGAGACCGAGATCCTGCCGACCTTCGCCTCGCCGCCCGGCTCGCGCCGGCGGCTGGCCCTCCATGCCCGCGGCGGCAAGGGCGGGGCCAAGCTGGGCTTCAAGGAGCGGCGCAGCTGGTCGCTGGTCGAAATCGACACCTGCGTCATCGCCGACCCGCGGCTGGTGGTGGCGCTGCCGGCCCTGCGCCGGCTGGCCAGACCCTTTCTCGAACACCCCAAGTCAGCGCCGACCCTGCACGTCACCCTGACGGCGACCGGCCTGGACGTCGACGTCACCGGCGTCGAGCGCAAGAGCGGCGGCCTCTCGGCTGACGCCCGCATGCGCGCCGCCGAGGCCGCGGCCGCCGGCGACATGGCCCGAGTGACCCTGGCCGGCGAGGTCGTCTATCAGGCGCGTCAACCGATGGTCCGGCTGGGGCCGGCCATGGTCGCCCTGCCGCCCGGATCCTTTCTGCAGGCGGTTCCCCAGGCCGAGGCGGCGATGGCCGCCTTCGCCGTCGAGGCGGCGGCGGGCGCGCGTCGCATCGCTGACCTCTATTGTGGCGTGGGCACCTTCACCTTCCGCCTGGCCGCCCTGGCTCCGGTGCTGGCCGCCGACTCCGCCGCGCCCGCCGTGGCCGTCCTGCGCGCCGCCACCGCCAGCGCCGCCGGCATCAAGCCGATCACGGTCGAGGCCCGCGATCTGTCCCGCCGACCCTATCTGTCGCAGGACTTGGCCAAGATCGACACGGTGGTGCTCGATCCGCCGCGCGCCGGCGCCTTTGAACAGTGCGGCGAAATCGGTCGCAGCAAGGTCGCCAAGGTCATCAGCATCTCCTGCAACCCGGTCACCTTCGCCCGCGACGCCAAGGTGCTGGTCGAGGCCGGCTTCACGCTTGAGCGGGTGCTGCCGGTCGACCAGTTTCTCTGGTCGCCGCACGTTGAGCTGGTCGGGGTGTTCACCCGCTAGGGCCGTTACTGCCGAACATATCCAGCTGGTCGCCGGCCCTTGGCGGAACCCGGAACCGGGTCAGGTCCAGCTCGACCCGGGGGGCGTCCAGGCCAAAGCGCTTGCGGGCGACCTCGAACCGTCGGGCGACCAGCGCGGCGATCGGGCCTTCACCGCGCCCGCGCACGCTCCATTCGGCGGTGTAGGTCTTGCCGCGCCGGGTCTGGCGGACCAGCGACATGACCCGGCTGGCGCGGTCGGGATGGTCGCTGGCCAGCCATTCCTGGAACAGATCGCCGATCTCAAGCGGCAGCCGCAGCATGACCCAGGAGGCCGCCGTCGCCCCGGCCGCGGCCGAGGCCTCCAGCACCGCTTCCAGTTCATGGTCGTTGAGACCGGGAATGACCGGCGCGAACATCACCGTCACCGGACAGCCGGCGTCGGTCAGCCGCCGCACCGCCTCCAGCCGTCGCTGGGGCGTCGCCGCCCGCGGCTCCATGCTGCGCGCCAGACCCCGGTCTAGGCTGGTGATCGACACCGCCGCCCTCGCCAGGCCCTGCCGCCCCATGGCGCCCAGGATGTCGGTGTCCCTCGAGATCAGGCTGGACTTGGTCAGCAGGGTCAGGGGGTGGTTGAACCGCTGCAGCACCTCGAGCACCTGCCGCGTCACCCGCAGCTTTCGCTCCAGCGGCTGGTAGGGGTCGGTGTCGGCGCCGATCTGGATCGGCCGGGGCGTATAGCCCTTCTTCGACAGTTCAGCGGTCAGCAGCGTCGCCGCCTCCGGCTTGAAGAACAGCTTCGACTCGAAATCCAGTCCCGGCGACAGGCCGAGGAAGGCGTGATTGGGCCGGGCGAAACAGTAGATGCAGCCGTGCTCGCACCCTCGATACGGATTGATCGACCGGTCAAAGCCGATGTCGGGGCTGGTGTTGCGGGTGATGATGGTTTTGGCCTTGTCCGGCAGGACCACGGTCTTCAGCTGTTGCGGCTGCGGGTCCTCGACAGTCCAGCCGTCGTCGAACGCCTCGCTGGCGCGGGCGTTGAACCGGCCGCTGGCGTTGCTGCGGGCGCCGCGGCCTTTGACCAGCGGAGGGGAGGGATTGGCCATGTCGCCATCTTGCGCCAGGGCCGGGAACAAAACAAGAACTCTTGACCCGGGCGGGCGAGCGCGGTTGATGCCGGTCATGAGCGTTTCCACCCCATCATCGCCCGGCCCGAGGACGGCCGCGTGACGATCACGAGCGTCGTCCTGGTGGCGGTTTCCCTTCTGGCGGCGGGGGTCTTCTTCCAGCCCAGGCTGCTTGGAGCGGTCAACTGGCGCGCCACGGTGACGCCGCTGGCCTCGATCATCGGCTCGGGCTTCCTGATCGCCGGTCCGATCCTGTCGCTGGCGGCGGGGCGGTTGGCCTGGCTGGCCATGCTCGGCCTGTGCGCGGCCGGCTATCTGTTTGGCGAGGCGATCCGGCACAACATCGTCCATGTCGAGCCGGAGCTGGACGATGCGCCATCGGCCGGGGTGCGGTGGATCGAGCGGGCCTCGCAGCTGGCGCTGTCGCTCGCCTATTTCGTGTCGGTCGCCTACTACCTGAACCTGTTCGCGGCCTTCGGCCTGCGTCTGGGCGCCGTCACCGATCCGTTCTGGGTCAGGGTGACCGCCACGGTCGTCATCGGCGGCGTCGGCGTCATCGGCCTGCTGGGCGGGCTCAAGGCCCTGGAGCGGCTCGAGGTCGGGGCGGTGGGGCTGAAACTGTCGGTGATCGCCGGCCTGTTCGCAGCCCTGATCCTCGCCAGCCTGTTGTCGCTGAAGGCGGGGACCTTCGCCTGGCATGCGCCGGACCACCCCCACGGGCTGACGGAGCTGCGCATCCTGCTGGGTCTGGTGATCCTGGTGCAGGGGTTCGAGACCTCGCGCTATCTCGGCGACGCCTATGACGCGCCGACGCGGGTCAGGACCATGCGCTGGGCCCAGCTCATCGCCACCGGCATCTATCTGGTCTTCATGCTGCTGATCACCGCCTATTTCACCCGACAGGAGCCGGCGGCGGAGGCGACGGCGATCATCGACATGCTGGCCCCGCTGGGCCTGGCGCTGGCCCCGATGATCATCCTGGCGGCGCTGGCCTCGCAGCTGTCGGCGGCGGTGGCCGACACCAACGGCGCCGGCGGCCTGGTCTCGGAAAGCCTGAACCGGCGGATCCCGGTCAATATCGGCAACGCCATCACCGCGGCCGCGGCGATCGTCATCACCTGGACGGCCGACATCTATCAGATCGTCACCTGGGCCTCGCAGGTGTTCGTCGCCTACTACGCCCTTCAGTCGGCCCAGGCCGCCTGGTCCGCCTGGCGTCAGAAGCGGTTTTGGCGGGCGCTGCTGTTCGCGGGCGGCGTTCTGCTGGCCGTCGTCATCGTGGTTTTCGCCATCCCCGCCGAGGTCTGATTCCGGGCTCCCGCCAGGACCGTCGCGGCGAACCGTCTCCGGTCCATTGACCCTGGCGCGCCGGCGGGCTTGATGCCGTGATGATCACCGTCATCGTCCCGACCCTGAACAGCGCCCGCCGTCTGCCCGTCTGCCTGGCCGCCCTGGTGCCGGCGGCGGTGGACGCCATCGTCGGCGAGGTCATTCTCGCCGACGGCGGCTCGACCGACGCCACCCTGGAGATCGCCGAGGAGGCCGGAGCCAGGATCGTGACCGGCGGCCTGGCGGCGGCGGTCGCCAGCGCGCGCGGCGACTGGCTGCTGCATCTGTTGCCGACCACCCGGCTGGAGCCGGACTGGGCGCCCCAGGCCATGCTGCACATGCAGAGCCGCCCCGATGAGGCGGCCTGGTTCCGGTTCGCGCTGGAGGATTCGTCCCTGACCGCACGGCTGACGGAAGTGATGCGGCGTCTGGCGCCGCCGAGGCCCGATCAGGGGCGGTTGGTCAGGGCGGGGCAGGGGATGGCCGGTCGCGGACGGGGCCTGACGGCCCGAGCCTTCAACGATCCAGACGCAGGTCGATGATCCGCTCGCCGCGGGCCAGGGCGTCGAGGGTGTGGGTCTCGCCGCCGAACTCGCGCTTGTAGGTCCAGTAGGCGACCATCACCTTCTCGACATAGTCGCGGGTTTCGAGCGCCGGCAGGCTTTCGATCAGCAGCAGGCTGTCGGTGTCGGCGCCGACCTTCTTGATGGTGTTGAGCACCGTCCCGGCGCCGGCGTTGTAGGCGGCCACGGCGCGGAGCACGTCGTAGCTTTCCGGCCCGCCGCCCAGCGCCCGCTCCATCAGCCAGGTGAAATAGTCCTGGCCGATGCGAAGGTTGGTCGCCGCGTCCATCAGCGGCATGGGGTTGACCAGCAGCTTGTCGTCGCCGGCCGCGCGGGCGGCGGCCACGGGCCGCACCTGCATCAGACCCATCGCCCCCGCGCCGGACACGGCGAAGGCGTTGAACCGGCTTTCCTTCCAGACCAGGGCGTAGACCAGGGCCTTGTCGAGGGTGAAGCCGCCTTCGGGCCAGAGGTCCGGGGTCGGGTAGCTCTCGGCGAACCGTTTGCGCACCACCGCGCGGCGCACGGAATTGGGCGAGGTGTCGGCGGCCGTGGTGATCGGGGCGTTGAGCACCAGGATCAGGGCCTGCCACTGGCGGCGTTCGGCGTCGTTGTCGGCCAGGGTCAGACCGGCCCGCAGCTCGAGCCCGGCCTCGATGGCGCGGTCGACCTGCATAAGGGCCGCGGCCCGGTGAGCGCGGGCGTCGGTCTTGATGAACCGGTCGACGGCGGGGAGAGTCGGGGTCGTCGAGGCCCTGATCAGACCAAACTCGCTGATCGCCTCGGCCATGGCCGGCCGCCAGTCCATGTCCGCGGCGCCCAGTTTGACGCCCTGAAGCTCCAGGCTGCGCTTGGCGACCATGCCATAGAAGGTGTCGGGCGCCCGGGCGGCCATATGCAGGAAGGTCATCGCCTGATCGGCGTCGCCGAGCATGGTCGAGGCGCGCGCGGCCCAGAAGGCGCCGCCGGCGCGCAGCCAGGGATCCTCGTCGGCGTCGAGGGCGATGGTGCGGAAGAAGGCGCGGGCTTCGTCGAACCGGGCCAGCCGCCAGGCCGCCAGACCCGCCACCCAGGGCTCGCCCGCCGCAGGGGCCAGGGCCAGGGCGCGCTGGGCGTCGCCGGAATAGTAGGCGTCGCGCGCCGCTCTGGCGCGGTCAGGACCGGAAAGGCCGCCGGGCCGTCCGGCCGCACCTTCGACCCGGGCCCAGATACGCGACACCTCCATGAAGGCCGGCGTCTTGGGTTCAGCCGCGCCCGCCGGTTTGCGTTTGACCGCCAGGGCGTAGATGCGCTCGGCGCCGGGCAGGTCGCCGTAGGTCTGCAGCCATCCGGAAAGGTCGTCGTAGCTGGCCGTGTAGGCCGACGGGTGCATCAGTTTGACGAAGGCGACGTGACCGGCCAGCGAGCGGTCCTTGACCCGGGCCAGGGCGGCGTCGGCGGTTTCGAAATCGCCGCGCTCGGTGGCGGCGAAGGCCTCGCGCCAGGCGCGCGCGTCCATGGGCGACAACACGTCGGCGCTTCCCGCCCAGGCCGTTCCGCCTGAAATGATCGCCAGCGCCATCATGGCCAGAGCCACGATCAGCGCGCGCGGTCCCGCCGCCATGCTGTCTGTCTCGCCCCTGTGACGGGGCGGTCCCTTACCCGATCTAGGGTGCGGTTTACGCTGGGTCGGGGGTGAGGGGAAGCAGGTTCGCGCGTTACGGGGCGCCCGCCGCCGGCGCCGACGCGGCGACATCGGCCCAACCGTGGGGCGCGTTGAGGTCCTCGCCGCCGCGGATCAGGAAGACAATCTGCTCGATCCGGCTGAATCCGACCACCGCCGCGACCAGGGCGATCAGCCCCTCGGCGCCGGTGAAGGCGATCATCGGCCACAGGCAGAACAGCAGGAAGCCGCCGACCTTGGCCGACCAGAAGTGGAACATCATCAGCCGCCGCCGCAGGGCCCAGGACACGACCAGATAGAGCAGCGGCGCGCCGAACAGCACCGCCAGCGCCAGACCCTGCCGGGCCGCCAGGCCGGGGTAGGTCAGCAGCAGGAACATCAGAATGGCCAGCGAGAACAGGTTGTCGACCGTCGCGTCGAGCTGGGCCCCGTAACGCGAGGCGCGGCCGCTGCTCCGGGCCAGCCAGCCGTCGAAGGCGTCGGTCAGGGCGGCCAGGACATAGAGGCCCAGGGCCGGGGTCTGCAGGCCCTGAAGGAGCAGGGCCGTGATCGGAATGACCAGCACGATGCGGCTGAGCGTGACCAGATTGGCCCATTTCACACCGCCGTCCTCCTTGATCACACGCAGCAGGCGATCAGGTCTGGCCATGGGGCGCCTCGCTGAGCTTCACGGTTGTCGGCTGGGCCAGCAGGACCTCCACCGGATAGGCGTTGTGATGCATCGGGCAGACGATGCGGTTCTGGTCGTCGACATGGCCGAACTTCAGGGGGCCGCCGCGATGCGGGCAGACATTGCGCACCAGATACAGCTGATCGTCGACGCTGAGCAGGAAATAGGCCTCGCCCTGACGGTAGATCGGCGGCAGATCGCGCCCGATCCAGACCGCGCCGGCCATCAGGCGGCCACCCGACCAAAGGCGCCAGCCGGGAAATGGGCGAAGTCCCCGGCGCTGACCGAACCGATGGCGCCGATCTGCACGCGGGCGGCGGCATCGGCGACCCGGGCTCCGGGCGTGACCGCCGGGCCGCCGTGATCGCCCAGGCCAAAAGCCGCGGAGGGCGCCGCGTCGAAGGCGGCGACCAGGGCCAGCTGGCCGGCGCCGGCGCGGGCGAACACCGCCCGGGTCAGCTCGGCGCCGGTGATGATCTCGCGCCCGATTTCCGGCCCGAACCGGGCGACCAGCGGCGTGACCACCTCCTCGACCACCATGCGGGTGTGGTGCAGGTCGATATGGGCGTGCTCGGCGAAATAGCGGGCGTCGGCCTGGGGATGAAAGCGGTTCAGATGCCGCTGATGAAACAGGGTCGAGCGCTGGTAGGCGGTTTCGGCGAAGAGCAGGAAGCCGACCTGCTGGAAGAGGTTGCGCGGGTTCTGGAACAGGCCGTGGATGGCGTTGTGCAGGACCAGGGTGTTGGTGTCGAACAGCCGGGAATAGTGGTTGTACTCGTCCACCAGTCCAAAGGAGCGCATCGTCGCCCGGTACAGGACGCTGTGCTTGCGGTCGTGACTGCCGAAGCCGAATTCGTCGATCAGGATGCGGAACAGGGCCGACTGCGGCGGGCCGAACTCGCCGATGATCCCCAGCGCCGAGGCCGAGGCTTCGGCCAGCAGGTCGGCCGAGGATTGCAGCAGGAAATTGCGGTAGTGGTGCTCGCGCTGGGGGGCTTCGACCAGCGCTTCGAGGAAGGCGTCGCCGGCTGCCGCGCGCAGCTCCGGCAGCAAGCGCTCGACATAGGCCAGCACGTCGCCATCGCCCGAGGCGGCGCGGGCGGCGGCCTGCAGCGGGGCGATCAGTTCGGCTTCCAGGCCGGGCTTGAGCGCGCCAAGCCGCTGCAGCCGGTCCTCATCATAGTGGCGGGCGAAATGGTCGAGGATCGAGCCCGTCGGCGTCTCGCTGGGCAGAACCACATACCGGGCCTGGTAGGCGCGCAGCAGCGTCTGATGTTTGACATGGATCGCCAGGGCGTCGTCGGCGTCGTCTGGCAGGGGATCGATCCAGGCGTCGAACACCGCCGGCGGTGGGTTGGTCGCCGACTCGACCATGTCAGGCCAGCTCCGCCGGGCGGTAGATCGACACCCCGACGCCGCCCTTGATGAACCAGTCCTCCAGTCGCCAGCGCGACAGGGCCAGCGTCGAGCCGTTGAGGTAGGTCGGGGCGTCGGGGCTGCCGGCGATGATCGGGATATGTTTGATGATGATGCGCGAGACCAGCCCGGCCCCGAACAGGCTGGACAGAAGTTCGCTGCCGCCCTCGACGATCATGCGTTTGACGCCGCGCGCCTCGAGAACGGCCATCAGCGCGACCAGATCGACCCGGTCCTCGCCGCAGATCACCACCTCGACGTGGGCGCGGGCCTCGAGGGCGGCGATGGCCTCCGGCGACGCGCGCTCGGTCACCGCCACCAGGGTCGGCACGCCGTCGTTGAGCAGGTTCGAGCCCGGCGGCACCAACCCGTCGGAATAGGGAATGACCCTCAGGGGGTTGGCGCCCTTCACATGGCGCACGGTCAGCTCCGGGTCGTCGGTGCGGACGGTGTTGGCGCCGACCATGATGGCGTCGCTGGCGGCCCTCTGGCTGTGAAACCAGGCCTTCAGCTCATCGGTCGAGTAGAGGAACAGTTCCTTGCTGGAGACGGCCGGCCCCAGGGACAGTTTGCC
Organism: Caulobacter sp.; assembly: GCA_030680355.1. Lineage (GTDB taxonomy): Bacteria > Pseudomonadota > Alphaproteobacteria > Caulobacterales > Caulobacteraceae > Caulobacter. The sequence continues at coordinate 278,788 of JAUXVF010000028.1, read as the reverse complement.
GTCGATGGTCAGCTCGGAAAGTGTCGTGATCTCGATCATGGTCCCCCCGGGATGACGTCGAGCGACGCCATCTTGTCACACAATCGTCCGGACCAGAACGCCGGGGCTTCGATCTGGTTCAATTCGACCGCCGGCAAAAAAAAAGGGACCGCCAAAGCGACCCCTTTTCATCGACGATGCCAACTGTCAGCTATTTTGCCGCCGCGGGCGACCACGTGGACGGCTTCATCTTGATTTCCAGCGGGTCGAAAACTTCCTTCGTCGACGGGCTGAGATTGGGTCGGCCGGCCAGGACACCGATGGAAAGCCCGAACACCAGATAGCTGACTTCGCCTTCCTCAACCTCGATCGGCGTCACGTCCTTGGCCTCGGAATGGACCTCGAACTCATGCAGGCCGGGGTCCATATCGAGCACGAAATAGACGCCGTTGCTCAGTTTGCCCAACTCCGCGCCGTTTTCGCGAACCTTGAAGCTCAACGCCGCGCCCATCAATTTCGACTGGCGGAAAAACACCACCTGGCCCTTGCCGGGAGCGGGCTTGCCCAATTCGCCGGGTGAGAAACGGACGGCCGGAGCGACCGCGACCGGAGCGACCTCGGCGGGCGCCGCTTCGGCCTGTACGGGCACCGCCGGCGAAGCGTCGGCGGGTGCGGTCTCGGTTTGAGGTGCAACGTCCTGGGCCGAGGCCTGGAAGGCAAGGGCCGAAGCGCCCAGCATCAAGATGCCCAGGGCGGCGGCGCGGCAAGTGTTACGCATGTCAGTCAGGTTCCTTTCCAGAAGCTTGCGGCGTGTCCGTCGGCGTGACGGCTGCGGAAATCGGCGCCACGAGACCAGACCCGGGCGGGGAAGGAGGTGCGGACACCAGGGCCGGATCGCGCGGGAGCGGCGTCAATGTCAGATCGGCGGCCAGTTTGGCGTGGGCGCGGGTGCCGGGCGGGATTTCGACCTCGCCTCCCGAAATGAAGAAGGCCAGCGGCGTGACCATTGAGGCGGCCATCGCCAGGGTGGCGTTGTCCTGCCCCGCCCGACCGAGCTTCAACGCCTTGAGCGGAATGCGGGTGTCGCCAAACTGCAGAAACCGGGCAGCCAGGATCAATTCACCAGGCTTGCCGCCGAACGCCGACTTGGCGGTGTGGACGACCTGGCCCTTGCCCATGGCTCCCTTTGGCAGGAGGGTCCTGCCGTCAACCACCAGCGGCTCGGCCAGCCGGATGTCGAACTCGTCGCCGCGGCTGAGCAACCTCGTGCTCAACATTGAGACGACTTCCAGCTCGATCAGGGTGCCGTTGGCGGCCGTGCAGCAAACAGCCGGCGCGATGGCCACCGCGATTGCCGCGGGTGCGGCCGCTGGCTCGGCTTCCCGCGCCTGTGACGACGCGCACCACAAAACCAGCGGCAGAGCCGCCCCAAAAACAAGACAATTTCGCATGGGGCCCCCGCCTTCGAATATTCTCGTTATCCGAGTGTGCCGAGGCTGCCAAGGAGATTAGTTTGAATCGGACAACGTCTTGCCTCGCTGCTTTCGGTTGCCCATTTAGACGCTGACTGTCGGCCACCCCGTGGGGATCAACGGCGCCAGCTGATCAATCCGGGGACCTCAGTGCAGCCGATCATTTCCGTTTCAGGGCTATCGAAGACCTATGCCGGCGGGTTCCAGGCCCTCAAGGGCGTCGATCTGGACATTCGCAAGGGTGAGATTTTCGCCCTGCTCGGCCCCAACGGGGCGGGCAAGACGACCCTGATCGGGATCATCTGCGGCCTGGTCAACGCGACGTCGGGCACCGTCATCGCCGACGGCCATGACATCGTCCGCGACTACCGGGCCGCCCGGACCAAGATCGGCCTGGTGCCGCAGGAGCTGACGACCGACTCCTTCGAGACGGTTCTCGCCACGGTCAAGTTCAGCCGCGGCCTGTTCGGCAAGTCGCCCAACCCCGCCTATATCGAGAAGATTCTTCGCGACCTGTCCCTGTGGGACAAGAAGGACAACAAGCTCAGAACCCTGTCGGGCGGCATGAAGCGTCGGGTGATGATCGCCAAGGCCCTGAGCCACGAACCCCGCATCCTGTTCCTCGACGAGCCGTCGGCCGGGGTCGATGTCGAGCTGAGGCGGGACATGTGGCTGATGGTCCGGGCTCTGCGCGACAGCGGCGTGACCATCATCCTGACCACCCACTACATCGAGGAGGCCGAGGAAATGGCCGACCGCATCGGGGTGATCAACAAGGGCGAGCTGGTCCTGGTCGAGGACAAGGACGTGCTGATGCGCAAGCTCGGCAAGAAGCAGCTGACCCTGCAGCTGCGCGAGCCGCTGGCGGCCATCCCCGCCGCCCTGGCCGGCGAGCCGCTCGAACTGTCGGCCGACGGCGCCGAGCTGGTCTACAGTTTCGACGCCCAGAGCGAGGAGACCGGCATCGCCGACCTGCTCAAGCGGTTGGGCGAACAGGGGGTCGACTTCAAGGACCTGCGCACCGAAGAGAGCTCGCTGGAAGAGATCTTCGTCAATCTGGTGAAGGCGAAGTGATGAACATCCACGGCATTCGCGCCATCTATCGTTTCGAGCTGTCGCGCTGGTTCCGCACCCTGATGCAGTCCATCCTGGCGCCGGTGATCTCGACGTCGCTGTATTTCGTGGTCTTCGGTTCGGCCATCGGCAGCCGCATGACCGCCATCGACGGGGTCAGCTACGGCGCCTTCATCGTGCCCGGCCTGATCATGCTGTCGATCCTGACCGAGAGCATCTCCAACGCCAGTTTCGGCATCTACATGCCCAAATGGTCGGGGACGATCTACGAGCTGCTGTCCTCGCCGGTGTCCTGGCTGGAGACGGTGATCGGCTATGTCGGGGCGTCGACGACCAAGTCGGTGCTGCTGGGCCTGCTGATCCTGGCCGTGGCGCGGCTGTTCGTGCCGTTCGAGATCGTCCACCCGTTCTGGATGTTCGGCTTTCTGGTGCTGACGGCGGTGACCTTCAGCCTGTTCGGCTTCATCATCGGCCTGTGGGCCGACGACTTCCAGAAGCTGCAGATCGTACCGACCCTGATCATCACGCCGCTGACCTTCCTGGGCGGCAGCTTCTATTCGATCAGCATGCTGCCGCCGATCTGGCAGAAAATCACCCTGTTCAACCCGGTGGTCTATCTGATCAGCGGTTTCCGCTGGGCCTTCTACGGCAAGGCCGACGTCAACATCGGCGTCAGCCTGGCTGCTACGGTCGGCTTCATGGTCGCCTGCCTTATCGCCATCCGCTGGTTGTTCGCCACCGGCTACAAGATGAAAGCCTGATTCCGTATGTCCGTTTCCGCCCTGTTCGCCCCCCTGACCTTCGCCCATGGCCCGGCGATGAAGAACCGCCTGATGCTGGCGCCGCTGACCAACCTGCAGAGCCATGTCGACGGGACGATGTCCGACGACGAGTTCCGCTGGCTGACCATGCGGGCCAAGGGCGGCTTTGGCCTGACCATGACCTGCGCCTCGCACGTCCAGCGCATCGGCCAGGGCTTTCCTGGCCAGATGGGCGTCTGGTCCGATGACCATCTGCCGGGCCTGACCCGCCTGGCCGCCGCCATCAAGGCGCAGGACAGTCTCGCGGTGATCCAGCTGCATCACGCCGGCATGCGCTCGCCGGCGGCGATCATCGGCGAGCCGCCGGTCTGCCCGTCCGACAATGAAGAATTCGGCGCCCGGGCCCTGTCCGCCGGGGAGGTCGAGCAGCTGCGCGACGACTTCATCACCGCCGCCGTGCGGGCGAAGACGGCCGGCTTCGACGGCGTCGAGATTCACGGCGCCCACGGCTATGTGCTGAGCCAGTTCCTCAGTCCCGAGGTCAACCAGCGCACCGACCAGTGGGGCGGCTCGCCGGAGAACCGGGCGCGGCTGGTGGTCGAAATCCTGGCCGGGGTCCGCGCGCAGTGCGGGCCGGACTTCCAGATCGGTCTGCGGCTGTCGCCCGAACGGTTCGGCATCGACCTGGCCGAAACCCGCGACCTGGCCCAGCGGCTGATGACCGACAAGGCCATCGACTATCTCGACATGTCGCTGTGGGATGTCCGCAAGACGCCGATGGACGAGGCCTTCGCCGGCCAGAGCCTGATGAGCGTGTTCACCGCCCTCGACCGCGGCGACGTGCGCCTGGGCGCCGCCGGCAAGGTGATGACGCCCGCCGATGCGCTGTGGTGTCTGGAGCAGGGCTGCGACTTCGTCCTGCTCGGCCGCGCCGCCATCCTGCATCACGACTGGCCGCTGAAGGTCCAGGCCGACCCGGACTTCAAACCCCTGCCGCTGCCGGTCACCCGCGAGCACCTGAGCCGGGAGGGCCTGGGCGACGCCTTCCTCAACTACATGAGCGGCTGGAAGGGTTTCGTGGCCGAGGAGGAGACGATCCCGACCTGATCGGCTGGACTGTTACGCCGCGGCGGTGACGTCCTTGGCGTCCGTCCCGGCGCTGGTCAGGCTTTCGATGGCCGCGATCAGGGCGGCCGGGCGGATCGGCTTGGCCAGATGCATGTCGGCGCCCGTGTCCAGGCTGCGCTTGACGTCCTCGGGCATGGCGTTGGCGGTCAGGGAGATGATCGGGGTGCGGGAGCGTCCCGTCTCCGACTCCATTGCGCGGATCTGGCGGGTCGCTGTCAGGCCGTCCATGACCGGCATCTGAACGTCCATCAGGATCAGGTCGAAGGCCGCGACGGCCGCCGCCTCCACCGCCAGCTGCCCGTTCTCGACAATGGTGAGGTCGACGCCCAGGGGCGCCATCATCATCGCCACGACCCGCTGGTTCACGGCGTGATCGTCGGCGAACAGGATCCGGAGATTGCGATCGAGGCCATCCTGGGCGGGGAGGGCCGGCGCCGGGGCGGGCGCCTCAACCGCCGCCGCTGTTGCGCGGGGCAGCGGCAGGGTCACGACAAAGACCGATCCGGCGCCGGCGACGGACCGGACGCGGATGCGGCCTCCCATCTTCTCGGCGAAGGACTTGCAGATCGACAGGCCCAGTCCGGTGCCGCCATGGCGTCGGTTGACCGAGGCGTCGGCCTGTTCGAAGCGCCGGAACAGGCGATTGGCGGTGGAGCGGTCGAAGCCGGCCCCGGTGTCGCCGACCGTGACCCGCAAGCCGCCCCGGCCCACAGTCGCCGACAGCCGGACCTCGCCACGTTCGGTGAACTTCACCGCGTTGCTCAGCAGGTTGGAGATGATCTGGCCCACGCGCGTCCGGTCGCCCAGATAGACGCCCGCCGCGGCGGCGTTGATGGTCAGGGTCAGCTTGACCCCCTTGGCCTCGGCCGCGGCGGCATGCAGATCGGCTATGCCCGACAGGACCGGGGCCAGGTCGAAGGGCTCCGACTCGAACTTCATCTGGCCGGCCTCGATCTTGGCCACGTCCAGGATGTCGTTGACGACGTATTCGAGCATTCGTCCCGAGGCGATGATGGTCTCGGCCATTTCCCGGGCCCGCGCGTCGGTCTGGGTGTCCAGCAGCAGGTCGGCCATGGCGATGATGCCATTCAGCGGCGTGCGCAGCTCGTGGCTCATGTTGGCCAGGAACTGAGACTTGGCCGCGTTGGCGTTCTTCGCCGCCTCCAAAGCCGCGCTCAGGGCCTTCTGGGCGTTCACCCGCTCGGTGACGTCCTCGCCGGCGGTGACGATGTAGACAGGCTTGCCGTCGCTGTAGACCGCGACTTTTTTGGTCGTGTAATATTTCCGCTCGCCATTGGCGACGGTGACCGGAGCGTCCAGGTCGACCGAAACGGTTCGCGATGCGATGACAAAGGCGTCCTCGGCGTCGGAGGCCTCGGCTTCTGAACCGGGGAAGATGTCGCTTACTGTCTTTCCCATGGCCGTTTGGGCGTTCATGCCAAGGGCGTCCTCCGCGGCCGGATTGACCAGGGCAAACGTCCCGTCGCTGGCGTTCTTCACCACCAGGAAGGTCGGCATGATCTCCACGATTTTCTGATAGAAGGCCTCCCGCTCGCGGTTGGCGTCACGCTCGGTCTCCAGATCCCTGACGGCGCGCCGCGCCGAGGCCAGGGAGCGTTTGGCGCGCTTTTCGCTGCGTTCCAGGGCGCTGCGCGAAGTTTTGCGTTCGAGCGCCAGGGCCACCAGATGGGCGGCGTTGGCCAGCGACTTGATCTCCCAGTCAGCCGGGATTTTGACCGTCCGGTGGTAGAGGGCGAATGTGCCGAGGACCTTGCCCCGCGCATCGCGAACGGGCTCGGACCAGCAGGACCTGAGCCCCGCCCGCTGGGCGAGATCCCTGAATTCGATCCAGAGCGGATCGGCCTGGATGTCGTCCACGATGACGGTCTGATTGAGGAAGGCGGCCGTGCCGCAGGATCCGACGTTCGGGCCGATGACGACGCCTTCGACCGCGGCGTTGTAGTCAGCGGGCAGATTGGGGGCGGAGCCCACGGTCAGTATTTTGCCTGTCCGGTCGAGCAACAGGATGCTGACCAGCGTGTCCGGCAGTTCGCGCTCGACGCAGTGAACTATGCCCGAAAGGGTGGTCTGCAGGGAATGGTTGCCGACGACGAAGGCCAGCGCGTCCGTCCACGAGGGCATGGGTCGACCATCGTCTGATGACGGGTGGGGACCCTGAGGCTTTCCCTCGATACTGTTCATTCCCGGACCCCAGGTTGCGCCATCGCTCCGGCTTCGAGGGAGCGCTTGCGCCTATTTCCGCCCACGGTTGTGAACATTCGCTTTAAGCGCCTCGCCGGACGGACGCTCGGCGGGACCCGGTCAGTTCGTCTTGTAGGCGCGCAGCCTGATCATCGACCCGTCGCTCGCGAACAGGAAGGTGAGCGTCAGTTTCCCGCCCTGCAGCGAGTAGAGATAGACAAACCGGCCGTCCGGATTGTGGTTTTCCGTCGTGGGTGCGCCGAGGCATTTCTTGACGAACGGGGCGGTCGCATCGCTGTCGATGTAGTCGCCGACGTTGTCGGGGCATTTGGCGAGGTGCTTGATCGGGGCCGGCGGGGCCTCTTCGGTCTGGGCTAAAGCCCCCGACCTGGCCGCCAGCGAGATCACGGCGATCCCGGCCCAGGCGAGGATGTGTTTCTTCATGACGATGTTCCGCTTGAGGAGGCGTCCGGGTGGTCCGGCCGCCCGGGCCGGTCGAGCCGCTCGGTCAGGGTCAGCAGATCGGCCCAGGCCTTCTTCTTCGCCGCCGGCTGGCGCAGCAGGAAGGCCGGATGCAGGGTCGGCAACGCCGGCAGCACGGCGCCGTCCTCGCCATGCCATTCGAACCAGCGGCCGTGCAGGGAGAGGATGCCTTCCTCGCGCTTGAGCACCGACTTGGCCGAGGCGCCGCCGACCAGCAGCAGCATCCTCGGCTTCACCAGCTGGATGGCCCGTTCGAGGAAGGGCGCGCAGACGGCCTGTTCCGCGGCCGTGGGTGTGCGGTTGCCGGGCGCCCGCCAGAAGACGGTGTTGGTGATGAACACCCGGCCCTCGAGCCCCGCCGCCGCCAGCATCCGGTCGAGCAACTGGCCGGCCTTGCCGACGAAGGGCTCGCCCCGGGCGTCTTCCTCGGCGCCGGGGCCTTCGCCGATAATGACCACCGGCGCATCGGCCGCGCCGCGTGAGAAGACCGCCTGTTTTGCGCCCTCCATCTTGAGGCCGCAGCCATCGAAGGCGGCGATGGCCGCGGCCAGGGCTTCGAGGCTGTCGGCGGCGGCGGCGGCGGCGAGAGCCTGGGCGACGGCGGCGGAAATGTCGGGTTGACCCTGACGGCCACCGGCCGGGGACATCGACGCCGGCCTGGGCGGCGTGGCCTTGGCCTGCAGCCGCGCCGCGCCCTCGGCCAGCCGGTCGATCGGCGCCTCGGCATAGCAGGCGTCCACGCCGACCTCGGCCCAGAAGGCGAGGGCGCTTTCGACAGCCTTGGCGTGGGTGCTGGTCACGCGATGATCTAACCCCTGGGCGGGGGGCAGGGCCAGCGTCATCGCCCAGGGACAATTCCATTCGTGGTCACCGAGCCTGAACACCGGCCTGCCATGAACGTCGCCAATCGGCCATTGGCACTTGACCGCCCCTGCGTCGCCTTCGAATAAGTCCCCTGATACGCGAAGGGGAATGCAGCAATGACCGAAGCCGTCGAACGCGAGTCCATGGAGTATGACGTCGTCATCGTCGGCGGCGGTCCCGCCGGCCTGGCGTCGGCGATCCGGCTCAAACAGCTGGCCGCGGCGGCTGGAACCGAGGTTTCGGTGGCCGTGCTGGAGAAGGGCTCCGAAGTCGGCGCCCACATCCTGTCGGGCGCGGTGATCGATCCCAAGGCGCTGAACGAACTGATTCCCGACTGGAAGGCGCTGGGCGCGCCCCTGGAGACGCCGGTCACCAAGGACCGCTTCCTGGTGCTGGGCCCGCAGGGCGAGCTCAGCCTGCCGATGTTCGCCTTGCCGCCGTTCATGCACAATCACGGCTGCTACATCTCGTCCCTGGCCAATATCTGCCGCTGGATGGCCGGGCAGGCCGAGGCGCTGGGTGTGGAAATCTATCCGGGCTTCGCCGCTTCGGAACTGGTCTTCCGCGAGGACGGTTCGGTGAAGGGCGTCGTTGTCGGCGTCGTAGGCGTCGCCAAGGACGGCCATCACAAGGCCAGCTACGAACCGGGCATGGAGCTGCACGGCAAATACGTCTTCATCGGCGAGGGCGTGCGCGGTTCGCTGGCCAAGGTGCTGGAAGCCAAATTCAATCTTCGCGAAGGTCGCGAGCCGCAGAAGTTCGGCATCGGCCTCAAGGAGCTCTGGCAGGTGCCGGACGCCAGTTTCCAGCCCGGTCTTGCCCAGCACAGCACCGGCTGGCCGCTGGACAACAACACGGGCGGCGGCAGTTTCATGTACCACTTCGGGGACAACTACGTGGCCATCGGCTACGTCGTGCACCTCAGCTACAAGAACCCTTGGCTGTCGCCGTTCGACGAGTTCCAGCGCTTCAAGCACCACCCCTCGGTCAAGCCCCACCTCGAGGGCGGCAAGCGCATCTCCTATGGCGCCCGCGCCATCACCGAGGGCGGCTGGCAGTCGATCCCGAAACTGACCTTCCCGGGCGGCGTCCTGATCGGCTGTTCAGCGGGCTTCGTGAACGTGCCCCGCATCAAGGGCAGCCATAACGCCATGAAGACCGGCATGCTGGCCGCCGAAGAAGCCTTCAAGGCCCTGCAGGCCGGCCGCGCGGGCGACGAGCTGGTCAGCTACACCGCCGCTGTCGAGAATTCGTGGGTGGCCAAGGAGCTCAAGCTGGTCCGCAACGCCAAGCCGCTGCTCAGCAAGCTGGGCACCTTCCTGGGCGGGGCGGTCGGCATGTTCGACATGTGGTGCACCCACCTGCTGGGCGGCTTCTCGTTCTTCGGCACCCTCAAGCACGGCAAGACCGACGCGGAATCGACCGGTCTGGCCAAGGATTATCCGAAGATCGACTACCCCAAGCCCGACGGCGTCATCAGCTTCGACAAGCTGAGCTCGGTCTTCCTGTCGGCGACCAACCACGAGGAAGATCAGCCGGCCCACCTGAAGCTCAAGGACCCGTCGATCCCGATCGACGTTAACCTGCCGCTCTATGGCGAACCGGCCCGGCTCTACTGCCCGGCGGGCGTCTATGAGGTGCTCTACGACGAGGCCGGGAACAATCCGAAGTTCCAGATCAACGCCCAGAACTGCGTCCACTGCAAAACCTGCGACATCAAGGATCCGTCGCAGAACATCGTCTGGACGACCCCGGAAGGCGGCGGCGGGCCCAACTATCCGAACATGTAATCACGCGCGCGGGGCGAGGCGCCTTGCGAGCGCCACAGATTGGGGCAAGGTGAGCGGTATGAAGCTGCGTTTCGTCTTGCCCGCCCTCGCCCCCCTGGCCTTCCTCGCCGCCTGCGCCACGACCGCGCCGGCCCAGAGCGCCGGACTCAAACCGTCCCAGGACGTCGCCTTCGAGGCCGACGAGCCGGTGTCGCCCTACGGCCTGTTTCTGGCCGGCCAGGCGGCGATGCACAATGACCGCGCCGAAGACGCCTCACGCTATTTCACCCGCGCCGGGCAGGCGGGGCTGGACGGCGCCTTCTTCCGGGAACGGGCCTTCATCGCGGCGGCCATGTCGGGCGACATCCCGCTCGCCGCGAAGCTGTCCCCTGACAGTCCCGACACACGGCTGGTGATCCAGAGGCTCGCGGCCCTGATCGAGGTCGTCGCCGATATCGGCGAAGGCGACGGTCAACGCGCGACGGAGCTGCTGGCCAACGGCGCGGTCAATGTGCCGCATCGGCCGGCGGCGGCCCTGCTGACTCCCTGGGTCGCGGCGACCGCGGGCGACGAGGTCGGCGCCCTGACCCGTCCCGACCTCCGGGGCGACCGGCTGGTCGAGATCTTCGGTCAACTGGGTCAGGCCCAGCTGTTCGAACGGGCCAAGCGGTATGACGAGGCTGAAACCGATTACATGGCCCTGGTCGGCCTGGACGGCTCCGGCGTGCTGTTCGCGGCGGACTACGGCGGCTTCCTCGAACGTCGCCGACGCTGGGCCGATGCGGCGGCGGTCTATGACAAGGCCCTTCTGAAGACGCCGCGGGATCCTGAACTGCTGGCCGCCCGGGAGCGGGTGACCCGTCGCCGGGGCGCGCCGCCGCTGCCGACCATCCGTCAGGGCGCAGCCCGCGGCCTGGTGGCGCCGGCCGCCCAGATGATGACCGACCACCAGTACGAAATGGCGACCGCCTATCTGCGGATGGTCCTGTATCTCGATCCCACCCGTGACGACGCCCGCGTGATGATGGGCGACGCCATGGCCGCGGAGAAGGACATCGAGGGCGCCCGCGCCGCCTATTCGGCCATCCCGGCCGGCTCGGCCCAGTACGCCGGCGCCCGCTCCAAACTGGCCTGGACCTACCAGACGTCCAAGGACAGCGAGACGGCCCTGCGCATCGCACGCGGCGTCTACGAGGCGGGCGGCAAGGATGACCAGGCGGCCATCACCTATGCCGACCTCCTGCGCGCCAATGACCTCTATGCCGAATCGGCGGCGGTCATGGATGGCGTGATCACCCGCGCCGGCCCGACGCCGGACTGGCGACTTCTGTACATGCGCGGCGTGGCGCTGGAGCGATCGGGCCGCTGGCCCGACGCCGAACGCGACCTGCGGGCCGCGCTGGCCGCCCGTCCCAACGAGCCCGAACTGCTCAACTACCTCGGCTACAGCTGGATCGATCGTGGCGAGCGTCTCGGCGAGGCCATGGACATGGTCAAGCGGGCCGTCGCGGCCAACCCGGACTCCGGGGCCGCGGTCGATTCGCTGGGCTGGGCCTATTACCGCATGGGCGACTACCGCAACGCCGTCGAGCAGCTCGAGGCCGCTGTCCTCCTTGATCCCGCCGACCCCGACATCAACGACCACCTCGGCGACGCCTACTGGCGCGTCGGTCGGGTGATCGAGGCGCGCTTCCAGTGGCAGCGGGTCCTGACGCTCGAGCCGACCGACCGGGTCAGGCAGGAGGTCGAGGCCAAGATCAAATCGGGCCTCGATCCCGTCGGGCCGCCGGCGGTGACCGCCTCCAACTAGATCGGCGGCTGGTCAGGCTTTCTGTGGAAAGCCCGGTCATCAGCGTTACAACGCCACTGTCCCCGGTTTCGCGGGATCAGCGGGAATCGAACATGGCCCTGTCAGCTTTCGCGCCGGCCAAGGTGAACCTGTTCCTGCATGTCGGGGCCGCGACGCCGGACGGCTATCATCCGCTCTCCAGCCTGATGGTCTTCGCCGATGTCGGCGACACCGTCTCGATCAGCGGCGCCGAAGCGCCGGAGTTCGAGATCACCGGCCCTTTTTCGGCCGGGCTGGAGGCGGGCCCTGACAATCTGGTCGTCCAGGCCGCCCGGGCCCTGTTTGAGCATGTGAAGGGCCCCCAACCGCCATTCCGCCTGCTGCTGGACAAACAACTGCCGATCGCCGCCGGTCTGGGCGGCGGGTCCGCCGACGCCGGGGCGACGCTGCGCCTGCTGCGGTCGGCGCTTGAGCTGGCGGTCCAGGACGAGATGCTGACCCTGATCGCCGCCCGCCTCGGCGCGGACGGGCCCGTTTGCCTTTGGGGCAAGGCGGCCATGACCTCGGGCCGGGGCGACCGGCTGGCGCCGCCGCCGGGCCTGCCGGCCCTGAACGCCGTGCTGGTCAATCCGCGCGTTGCCTCGTCAACGGCCGCCGTGTATCGGGCGTTCGACGAGACCGGCGTCCTGGGTGACGCCGAAGCGCCCTATCTGCCCGCGGCCTTCGAAAGCGCCGAGGAGCTGGCCGCCTATATGAGCCTGTGCCGCAACGATCTCGAGGCTCCGGCCGTCGGCCTGGCGCCGGCGATCGGCGAGGTGCTGGAGACGCTGCGGGGCGAGCCCGAGGTTCTGCTGGCCCGGATGAGCGGCTCGGGGGCCACCTGTTTCGCCCTCTGCGCCGGCGACATCGAGGCCGAAGGTCTGGCCGAACGCCTGGAGTCGATGCGTCCCGACTGGTGGGTCAGACGCTGCCGACTGGGCTGAGGCCCAAACGCAAACGGGGCCCCCGAAGGGGCCCCGCCGCTGGTTGTCCGGTGGGATCCGCCCGCTAGTGCAGGGCTTCTCCGTGAAGGGCCATGTCGAGGCCTTCCACTTCACCTTCTTCGGAAACCCGCAGGCCGCCGGTCAGGAGCTTGACCACCCACAGGATGATCGTCGTGGCGACCGCCGTGTAGATGATGGTCGCGCCGACGCCATAGACCTGGGTCATCAGGTTGGCGCCTTCGCCACCGCTGTTGACGGCCGTGTCGGCCAGCACGCCGGTCAGCAGGGCGCCGACGATGCCGGCGACGCCGTGAACGCCGAAGGCGTCAAGGCTGTCGTCGTACTTCAGCAGGCGCTTGAGCCAGACCGAACCGGCATAGGCCGCCGCGCCGCCGGCCAGGCCGATGATCAGCGCGCCCTGCGGGTTCACGAAGCCGGCGGCCGGGGTGATGGCCACCAGGCCGGCCACCGCGCCGGACGCCAGGCCGAGCATGCCCGGCTTCTTGCGCTGCACCCACTCGATCGTCATCCAGACCAGGGCCGCCGCGGCGGTGGCCAGCTGGGTGTTGATCATCGCCATGCCGGCCAGACCGTTGGAGGCCACGGCCGAACCGGCGTTGAAACCGAACCAGCCGACCCACAGCAGGCTGGCGCCGATCATGGTCAGGACCAGGTTGTTGGGCGCCATGTTCTCGGTGCCCAGGCCCTTACGCGGACCAAGGAAGATGGCGCAGACCAGACCGGCCACACCGGCGTTGATGTGAACCACGGTGCCGCCGGCGAAGTCGAGCACGCCCCAGTCGGCCATGATGCCGCCGCCCCACACCGCATGGGTGATCGGCGCGTAGACCAGCAGGGACCACAGACCGATGAACAGCAGCAGGGAGGAGAACTTCATCCGCTCGGCGAAGGCGCCGGCGATCAGGGCCGGCGTGATGATGGCGAAGGTCATCTGGAAGGTGAGGAACACCGACTCCGGAATGGTGCCCGAGAGCGAGTCGACGCCCACGCCCGCCAGGAAGGCCTTGTCGAGACCGCCCACGAACTGGTTGAGGCCGGCGTTGCCGGCGGTGGTGAAGGCCAGCGAATAGCCGGCGACGACCCACAGCACGGTGCAGAGGCAGGTGATGACGAACGACTGCGCCACGGTGGCGATGACGTTCTTCTTGCGGACCATGCCGCCGTAGAACAGGGCCAGGCCCGGAATGGTCATCATCAGGACCAGCACGGTCGAGGTCAGCATCCAGGCGGTGTCGCCGGTGTCGAGCGTCGGCGCGGCGTCCTGGGCGAAGGCAGGCGACGCCAGCAGCGCCGCCCCCGTGGCGAGGCCGATGCCGGCCCATGTCTTGAGATCAAATTTCATCGTTTCTATCCCCTTGTCCCGATGATGGTTCACAGCGCCGCCGAGCCGGTTTCGCCGGTCCGGATGCGGACGGCGTCCTCGACGTTCAGGACGAAAATCTTGCCGTCGCCGATCTTGCCGGTGGCGGCGGCGTTGGTGATGGCCTCGACGGCCTTGGCGGCGGCGCTGTCGTCAACGACGGCCTCCAGCTTCACCTTCGGAACGAAGTTCACCTGGTATTCGGCGCCCCGATAGATCTCGGTCTGGCCCTTCTGACGGCCATAGCCCTTGACCTCGGAGACCGTCAGCCCCTCGACGCCGGCGCCAACGAGGGCTTCGCGGACCTCGTCGAGTTTGAAGGGTTTGACCACTGCGATAATGAGTTTCATCCGACTTGCTCCCGCGGTCCGGTCTCCCGACCCGCGTCCCTGAATTTCCCTGATGATCCGCGGGTGACGCGGTGCATTGCCCCGACCCTACCGATCGAGGGCCACGCTAGCCGGGGGGCTTGCCGACGTGTGTGCGGTGCACAATGTCGCGGGGGGAAACCGGACAATCGCTCAAACCCTGGGCGGGTGAGGGGAGCGGCGCCCAAAAAACAGGCGCCCTCGACGGGCGCTCCGGGAGCCCGGCCCGATCGCGGCTCTTACGGGCCGGTGGGCCCGATCAAAGGCGCCCCTGGGAACCCGGAGGCGGTCACGCGCGTATTGGCAGGGTCGGGGGCCACGCCAATCGTACGCACACGAGGTAGATCCATGTCTCCCACCCGCATCCTGCTTACAGCCGCCGTCTGCGCCGCTCTGGGCGGTCCAGCCCTCGCCCGGACCGAACCGGCAAGTCCCGTCGTCGTCGTCGATACGATGGCCGTCGTCCAGACCAGCGCCGAGCCGCCGGTCGTGATCCGCCAGGACTCGCCGACGCCCCCGGAAGAGGCCTGGAAGCTGACCCCGGCTGACCCGGCCGTGGTCACCAACGGTCCGATTCCCGACACCCAGGAGAATCGGGCCCGATATGGCGGTCCGATGTCGGGTGGCGGCCAGCGGACGGCGCCGTCCGGCAACTAGGCCGGCAGCCTCTCGACTCCATCGGACTGGAAAAACGGGGCGTGGACAGGTATCAGCCGTTCCGCCTCGACCCGGGCCCGCCCGGTCGGCGCCCGATCGATCCCGGCGAACGGTGTTCAAACACCGAACAATTGTCGCCTCAATTGTCCGGCAGAAACCCCGGCCGTCGCCGACTCTAGACCCGACCGCGCCGTCAGGCGTCATTTGAAGGACCTGTTGATGCAAGCTTTCCGTTTCGCCGCCGTGCTCTCCACCGCCGCCCTGTTCGCCGCCCCGGCCTTCGCCGAGGTCGCCGGCTCCGCGCCCGCCGCGCCCGCGCCCATGGCGGCCCCGGCCGCGCCCGCCGCGACCCCCGTGGTTCCGTCCGGCGACATGATCGAGACGCTGCGCGCTTCGGGACAGTTCACCACCCTGCTGCGCGCCCTCAGCATCACCAAGCTGACCGGCGTCATCCAGGGACAGAAGACCCTGACCCTGTTCGCGCCCACCGACGCCGCGTTCGCCGCCCTGCCGGCCGGTGAACTCGACCGGCTCCTGAAGGACGCCCCGGCCCTGCAGGCGGTGCTGGTCTATCACCTGGTCAACGCCCCGGTGGATTCCACCAAGATCGCCGGCGCTCGCGGCCCCGTCGCCACCGTGGCCGGCTCGGGCCTCCTGCTGGATGGCGCCAACGGCGGCCTGATGGCCAATGACGCCCATATCGTCCAGGCTGACATCCGCACGCCCAACGGCATCATCCACGTCGTCGACAAGGTCCTGTCGGCCGACGTCGGCGCCGCCATGACGGCCCGCGCCGCCGCCGATGCCGCCGCCACCCAGGCCGGCGCCGTCCCGGCCACCTGATTGACGCGGGGAACTAGTTCCCCGTGGTCGCTTGAAGCAGAAGTCGGCGGGCCTTATGGTCCGCCGACTTTTTTGCACCTGCGAAGAGAGCCATGACGGCGGCCGCCAAACCCTTATCCTTCCAAGCCCTGATCATGCGGCTGAACCAGTACTGGGGTGACCTGGGCTGTGTGATTCTGCAGCCGCACGACGAACAGGTGGGGGCGGGGACCCTTCACCCGGCCACCGTCCTGCGCGCCCTGGGTCCAAAATCCTGGAACGCCGCCTATGTGCAGCCCTCGCGGCGGCCGGGCGACGGCCGCTATGGCGAGAACCCCAACCGGCTGCAGCACTACTACCAGTACCAGGTGATCCTGAAGCCCAACCCGGCCAACATGCAGGACCTGTATCTGGGGTCGCTGGAAGCCATCGGCCTGGACCTCAAGCTGCACGACATCCGCTTCGTCGAGGACGACTGGGAAAACCCCACGGTCGGGGCCTGGGGCCTTGGCTGGGAAGTCTGGTGCGACGGCATGGAGGTGTCGCAGTATACCTATTTCCAGCAGGTCGGCGGTCTCGACGTCTTCCCGGTGGCCGGCGAGCTGACCTACGGCCTCGAGCGCCTGGCCATGTACGTGTTCGGCGTCGACAACGTTTACGACCTGCCGTTCAACGACCCGGACAGCCCGCTCGGCGCCCGGTCCTATGGCGACGTCTTCCTCGAGAACGAGCGCCAGCACTCCGAGGCCAATTTCCACGGCTATGATGTCGAGGTGCTGAAACGGCAGTTCGAGGACATGGAGCGCCAGGTGCCGCTGATGCTGGCCCGAAACTACCAGAACAAGGCCCTGGTCCTGCCGGCCTACGACATGGTTCTCAAGGCCAGCCACCTGTTCAACCTGATGAACGCCCGCGGCGCCATCGCCGTGGCCGAACGCGCCAGCTACATCGGCCGCATCCGCGACCTCTGCAAACTGTGCGCCCAGGCCTGGGTCGATCAGCAGGAGGACGCGGCGTGAGCCCGCACAGTCCATCAGGCACGCCCCCCAAAGCCCTCCTCCTCGATGGAGGAGGGTTGGGTGGTGGTGTGGCCGCTGAGTCCGGGCGTGGGGCGCGGTACGGCGCCGGCGCCCAATCGCGCCCGTCCCGCGCCACCGGGGCCACACCTCCATCCCCAACCCTTCCCCCATCGAGGGGGAAGGGGGTTTTCGAGCATGCCGCCCATGCACCGGGCGCGGTCAAACGCGCCCGCACGCTGCGCCAGCGGATGCCCGCGGGCGAACGCAAACTGTGGAAAGTGTTGCGCACGCTGAAGCTGGGCATCCGGCGGCAGGCCCCGATCGGCCCCTATATCGTCGATTTCGCGCATCACAGCGCCAGCCTGGTCATCGAGGTCGACGGCCCCAGGCACGACGAGCCCGAAGCCCAACTTCGTGATCTTGAGCGCGATGCCTGGCTGAAGTCGCAGGGCTATCGGGTGTTGCGCTTCAGCAGTCGCGAAGCCTTCGAATACCCGTACGGAATTGCCGATCAAGTCGTGGCCCTCGTCCGCCACCCCAAAGCCCTCCTCCTCGATGGAGGAGGGTTGGGTGGTGGTGTGGCCGCTGAGTCCGGGCGAGAGGCGCTGGATGGCGCCGGCGCCCAATCGCGCTCGTCCCGCGCCACCGTAGCCACACCTCCATCCCCGGCCCTTCCTCCATTGAGGAGGAAGGGAGAGTAATCATGCCCCAGCTGCTTCTTGAACTCTTCTCCGAGGAAATCCCCGCGCGTATGCAGGGGAACGCCGCCCGTGATCTGGAGCGGATGGCCCGTGACGGCCTGGCCAAGGCTGGGCTGATCAGCGAGGGCCTCAAGGCCTTCGCCGGGCCGCGCCGCCTGACCCTGGTGGTCGAGGGCCTGCCCATCGCCCAGCCCGATGTCTCGGAAGAGGTCAAGGGCCCCCGCGTCGGCGCCCCCGACCAGGCCATGGACGGCTTCCTGCGCAAGACCGGCCTGACCCGCGAGGCGCTGGTCGAGCGCGACGGCGTGTTCTTCGGCCAGATCCACAAGACCGGCCGCCCGACGGCCGAGATCATCGCCGAACTGGTCGAACAGATCGTCCGCGGCTTCGCCTGGCCCAAGTCGATGACCTGGGGAACCGGCAAGCTGCGCTGGGTGCGGCCGCTGCAGCGTATTCTCTGCGTGTTCAATCGCGAGATCGTGCCGCTGGAGATCGACGGGATCGTCGCCGGCGACCTTTCCGAAGGCCACCGGTTCATGGCCGAGACCCGCGTCTTCCGGGCCCGCGACTTCACCGAATACGAGGACGCTCTGCGCGGCCATTTCGTCATTCTCGACGTCGAGGAGCGCAAGCAGCGCATCCTCGAGGGCGCCCGCACCCTGTGTTTCGCCCGCGGCCTGGAGCTGGTCGAGGACGAGGGCCTGCTGGACGAAGTCGCCGGCCTGGCCGAATGGCCGACCCCGATCCTCGGCGACATGGACCCGGCCTTCCTCGACCTGCCGCCCGAGGTCATCCGCACCTCGATGCGGACCCATCAGAAGTATTTCGCGGTGAGGACTCCCGGGACCGATAATGTCGGGACATCGGCAGACAAAACCGGGACTCTGGCCCCGCATTTCCTGGTCGTGGCCAACATCGAAGCCCCCGACGGCGGCAAGGCCATCGCTCTAGGCAACGCCAAGGTGCTGTCCTCGCGCCTGTCGGACGCCCGGTTCTTCTGGTCCGAAGACATCAAGGACGGCTTCGAGCCGTGGCTAAAGAAGCTGAACGGCGTGACCTTCCACGCCAAGCTTGGCACGATGGCCGAGCGGGTCGAGCGCATCGTCGCCCTGGCCCGGGAGATCGCGCCGCTGGTCGGCGCCGACCCCGACAAGGCCGCCGAGGCCGCCCGCCTGGCCAAGGCCGACCTGACCAGCCAGATGGTCGGCGAGTTCCCCGAACTGCAGGGCGTCATGGGCGGCTACTACGCCCGCGAATTTGGCCTCGACCCCGAGATCGCCGACGCCATCCGCGACCACTACCGCCCGCAAGGCCCCGGCGACGCGGTCCCGACCGCGCCGCTGAGCGTGGCCGTGGCCCTGGCGGACAAGCTGGACACGCTGGTGGGCTTTTGGGCCATCAACGAGAAGCCCACAGGCTCCAAGGACCCCTATGCGCTGCGAAGGGCGGCTCTAGGGGGAATTCGGATCGAGCAGGATGCCAACGTTCGTGTAGAATTGGTCGCCCTATTCGAACGGCATTTCGATCGCGTCGATGAGCAGATTTTCCAAGCCGAACTCGCTCGCAAACAAGCGGCTGGCGGTGCTTTTGTCCTCGGGCGCGGCAAGTCGGGCGGAACCGTCCGAGAGCGCGAGCTCCTCGCCTTCTTCGCCGACCGCCTGAAAATCGCACTGAAGGACCAGGGCAAGCGCGGCGATCTCGTCGACGCCGTGTTCGCGCTCGGCGACGACGACCTGGTGCGCATCGTCACCCGCGTCGACGCCCTGTCCGCCTTCCTCGCCTCCGAGGACGGGACCAACCTGCTGCAGGGCTACAAGCGCGCCTCCAACATCCTCAAGGCCGAGGAGAAAAAGGGCGACCTGCCGACCGGCGCGCCGGCGCGCGTCGCCGAGCCGGCCGAGGAGGGCGCGCTTTACGACGCCCTGGCCGCCAACACGCCGAAACTGGACGCGGCCCTGGCCGCCGAGGACTTCACCGGGGCCATGACGGCGCTGGCGGCCCTGCGCGGTCCGGTCGACGCCTTCTTCGACAAGGTGCTGGTCAATTCGGAGGTCGCCGCAGAACGCGACAACCGCCTGCGCCTGCTGCAACAGGTCCGCGACGCCATGGGGCGTGTGGCGGACTTCTCGATGGTTACGGGCTAACCCCTGAGTAAAAGGCTGGATATGTCGGACGCTACCACCACCACCCGTTGGGTTTACGCCTTTGGCGGCGGCGTCGCCGACGGCGATGCGTCGATGAAGAACCTGCTGGGCGGCAAGGGCGCCAATCTGGCCGAGATGGCCAATCTGGGCCTGCCGGTGCCGCCGGGATTCACCGTCAGCACCGCCGCCTGCGTCCACTATTACGCCAACGACCGCCAGTACCCGGCCGATCTCGCCGACCAGGTCGCCGGCGGCCTGGCCGCGGTCGAGGCCATCACCGGCAAGCGGTTCGGCGATCCGGCCGCGCCGCTGCTGGTCTCGGTGCGCTCGGGCGCCCGCGCCTCGATGCCCGGCATGATGGATACGGTCCTCAACCTCGGCCTCAATGACGAGACCGTCGCCGGCCTGGCCGCCCTGTCGGGCGACCGCCGCTTCGCCTTCGACAGCTATCGCCGCTTCATCCAGATGTATTCCAACGTCGTCCTCGACCTGGATCACCATATGTTCGAGGAGATCCTCGACGACCATAAGGACCGCCTGGGCCTGTCGATCGACACCGGCTTGACCGCCGACCACTGGGAAGTGGTGGTGTCCGACTACAAGGCCGCCGTCGAGCGTGAGCTGGGCAAGCCCTTCCCGCAGGATCCGCAGGAACAGCTGTGGGGCGCCGTCGGCGCCGTCTTCGCCAGCTGGATGAATGACCGGGCCAAGTTCTATCGTCGCATGCACGACATCCCCGAGGCCTGGGGCACGGCGGTCAACATCCAGTCGATGGTCTTTGGCAACATGGGCGAGACCAGCGCCACGGGCGTGGCCTTCACCCGCAACCCCTCGACCGGCGACGACAGCCTCTACGGCGAGTTCCTGATCAACGCCCAGGGCGAGGACGTCGTCGCCGGCATCCGCACGCCGCAGTCCCTGACAAAAGCCGCTCGCGAGGAGATGGGTGATCGCACCCCCTCGATGGAAGAGGCCATGCCCGCCGTCTTCGAGGAGTTCCGCGCCACGGTCGGCAAGCTCGAACGCCACTACCGCGACATGCAGGATATCGAGTTCACGGTCGAGGAAGGCCGTCTGTGGATGCTGCAGACCCGCAACGGCAAACGCACCGCCAAGGCGGCCCTGAAGATCGCCGTCGACATGGCGGCCGCCGGCGTCATCAGCCAGGAAGAAGCGATCCTGCGCATCGAGCCCGGCGCTCTGGACCAGCTTCTGCACCCGACCATCGACCCGGCGGCCGACCGCAATGTCATCGCCGCCGGCCTGCCGGCCAGCCCCGGCGCCGCCACCGGCAAGATCGTCTTCGATTCCGATGAGGCCGAACGGCTCGGTTCGGCCGGCGAGTCGGTGATCCTGGTCCGCGACGAGACCAGCCCCGAAGACATCCACGGCATGCACGCCGCCCGCGGCATCGTCACCGCCCGGGGCGGCATGACCAGCCACGCCGCCGTGGTCGCCCGCGGCATGGGCCGGCCCTGCGTCTCCGGCGCCGGCGAGATCGCCATCTATCCCAAGGAAGGCCTGTTCCGCTGCCGTGGCCGCGAGTTCAAGGCCGGTGAAATCATCACCATCGACGGTTCGACCGGCCAGGTCCTGGCCGGATCGGTCAAGATGATCGAGCCCGAGCTGACCGGCGACTTCGCCCAGCTGATGGAATGGGCCGACGCCGTGCGCCGCCTCAAGGTCCGCGCCAACGCCGAAACGCCGCTCGACGCCCGCACGGCCCGCCAGTTCGGGGCCGAAGGCATCGGCCTTTGCCGCACCGAGCACATGTTCTTCGACGACACCCGCATCGCCGCGGTGCGCGAGATGATCCTGGCCGACGACGAGGCCGGCCGGCGCGCCGCCCTGGCCAAGATCGCCCCGTTCCAGAAGGCCGACTTCGTCGAGCTGTTCACCATCATGGAAGGCCTGCCGGTCACCATCCGCCTGCTCGATCCGCCGCTGCACGAGTTCCTGCCGCACAGCGAGGAAGACCTGGTCGAGGTGGCCAAGGCCATGGGCATCGACGCTGTGAAACTGATGCGCCGCGCCCGCGAGCTGCATGAAACCAACCCCATGCTCGGCCATCGCGGTTGCCGCCTGGGCGTCTCCTATCCTGAAATCTACGAGATGCAGGTGCGGGCGATCATCGAGGCGGCCTGCGAAATCGCCAAATCCGGCAAGCCGGCGCCGGTGCCGGAGATCATGCATCCGCTGGTCGCCAAGGGCGAGGAGATGGCCTTCCTGCGCAAGCTCACCGACCGCACCGCAAAGGCCGTGCTGGCCGAACAGGGCGTCGATCTGGTCTATCAGGTCGGCACCATGATCGAACTGCCCCGCGCCGCCCTGCGCGCCGCCGATCTGGCCGAGGCGGGCGCGGAGTTCTTCAGCTTTGGCACCAACGACCTGACCCAGACGACCTTCGGCATCAGCCGCGACGACGCCGGCAAGTTCCTCAACGCCTATATCGAGAAGGGGATCTTCGAGAAGGACCCCTTCGTCAGCCTCGACCAGGAGGGCGTCGGCGACCTGATCCGCATCGCCGCCGAGCGCGGCCGGGCGGTGAACCCCGACATCAAGCTGGGCATTTGCGGCGAACACGGCGGCGATCCGGCCTCGATCACCTTCTGCGAGTCGATCAACCTCGACTACGTCAGCTGCTCGCCCTTCCGCGTGCCGATCGCCCGCCTCGCGGCGGCCCAGGCGGCGCTGGGCTCGAAATAGCCGACGTCGCCGCTTTGAGGGGCGGCGATCTGGTGTAGCGTCGGCGCATGACCGAGACGCCTCTCACCCTCGTCACGCCGGCGCGCGACCACCTGCCGGCCTTTGTCGCCGCGCTTGAACGCGGCTGGTCGCCGGATACGACGGCGGGCGGCGAGGTGACGCGGCAGGCCCTTCTGACGCGGATCGCCGAGGAGGCCGACGCGGTCCTGGCCGGGATGGACGATCCCAAGGGCAGGGCCGGCGATGTGCGGCTGCCGGACGGGTCCATGGTCCCGCGCCTGCCGGGCTTTACCCGCTGGCTGTGGGCGGACGGCTTCTGCGGCTCGATCAATTTCCGCTGGCAGGCCGGGACCGAGGCCCTGCCGCCTCACTGCCTGGGCCATGTCGGCTATTCCGTGCTGCCCTGGGAGCGCGGCAAGGGCCATGCGACGGCGGCCCTGGGTCTGCTGCTGCCCCTGGCGCACGGGTCAGGTCTGCGCTGGATCGACCTCGAGACCGACCCCGCCAACGTGGCCTCCCACAGGGTCATCGTCGCCAATGGCGGCCGGCTCACCGGGCCGATCACCCGGCCGGCGGCCTATGGGGGCGGCGAGGGGCTGATGTGGCGGATCGCCCTGTAGCCGCCTATTTCGGCAGGGCGTAGGCGATCAGCTGGTCGCCGCGCTTGGTCCCCGACTTGGCGTGGCCGCCGGCGGCGATGACCACATACTGACGGCCCTTGTAGACATAGGTCATCGGCGTCGCCTGGCCGCCCGCCGGCAGTCGGCCCTTCCAGAGTTCCTTGCCCGTGCCAGCGTCGAAGGCGCGCAGATAGCGGTCCATCGCCGCGCCGATGAACACCAGGCCCGAGCCGGTGACGATCGGCCCGCCGAAATTGGGCGTGCCGGTTCCCCGCACGAAGAACTGTGAGAAGGGGACCAGGTCCTGGGTGGTCCCGAGCGGAACCTCCCAGAGAATGCGGCCGTCGGTCATGTCGACCGCGTGCAGCATGCCCCAGGGCGGCGGATTGCAGGGCAGGCCCAGCGGCGACAGCACGATCTCGCGTTTGGCCCCGTAGGGGGCCCCGGTCTGGGGCGATATCTCCTGATCCGGCTCCGCCTTGCGGGCCGCCGCCACGGCGTCGGCCGGGATCAGGGTGACCTTGTGCAGGGCGCTGGAGGTGTTGACGAAGACGATGTTGTGGGTCGGGTCGAAGGCGAGCCCGCCCCAGTTCACCCCGCCGCCGGTGAAGGGATAGACCAGCGTCCCCTTGGTCGAGGGCGGGGTGTAGAGGCCGCCGCGCTGGGCGCCGGCGATAAGCTTGCGGCAGGCCCCCCGGTCCCAGGGCGTCAGGCCATAGGCTTCCTTGGGGGTGATTGTGTTGGGCGAGAGAGAGCGCGGGGCGACGGGGAAGGGCTGGGTCGGCGACAGCGCCTCGCCCGGCGCGCCGTCCTGCGGCACGGGCCGCTCCTCGACCGGGATGATGGGCGCCCCGGTCTCGCGATCGAGGGTGAACAGCAGTCCCTGTTTGGTCGCCTGCAGTACGGCCGGCCGGGTGATGCCGCCCCAGGTGATGGTGGCCAGGGTCGGCTGGGCCGGCACGTCATAGTCCCAGACATCATGGTGCGTGGTCTGGAAGGCCCAGGCGATCTCGCCGGTTTCGGCCTTGAGTGCGACGACCGAATTGGCGTCGCGCCCGTCGCCCTTGCGCGCCGCGCCGTAGAAGTCGGGACTGGCGCTGGAGGTGGGCAGGAAGACCAGGCCGCGGGCCGGGTCGGTCGACATCGGCGCCCAGACGTTGGCGGCGCCGGCCCGGTAGCCTTCGCCCGCCCGACCCAGGGGGTCGAAGGTCCAGCGCGGCGCGCCCGTGCGGGCGTCGTAGGCGCGGACCGTGCCCTTGGTTTCGTCGATGGCCTGATTGTCGTCGATCGAGGAGCCGACGATGACCACGCCGCCGACGACCACGGGGGCGGAGGTGATCTGCATCCCCGCCGGGCGTCGCAAGGTCACGCCGGCCCCGACGTCGACGGTTCCGGCCGCTCCGAAGCCGGGGCAGGGCTTGCCGCTGGCGGCGTCCAGGGCGATCAGCCGCCGGTCGTTGGTCGCCGCGAAGATGCGCTCGGCGCAGGGCTGGTCCGCGGGCGCCCTGGCGTCACGCCAGTGGGCGACGCCGCGGCAGGTGAAGTCGTTGGGGTAGTCCATGCTCGTGTCGATGGCCGGGTCATGGCGCCAGATCTGGCGGCCGGTTTCCGGGTCCAGGGCGGAGATCTCATTGAACGGCGAACAGACGAACAGCCGCTTGCCGACCAGGATCGGCGTCGCCTCGAAGGCCGCGCGGTCCATGGCCTCGCCCTTGGTCGCCATGTCGCCGCTCGACCAGGTCCAGGCCACTTTCAGGGTTTTGACGTTGGCCGGGGTGATCTGGGCGGCGGACGAAAACCGCTGACCGCCGGCGTCGCCGCCATAGAAGCCCCAGTCCGCATCAGGGGCGGGCGGCGTTCCGGGGGGCGGTGCGCAGGCGGTCAGGCCCAGGACCAGGGCGATGACGCCCCACTGGAGGACAGGCTTGTTCATGACGATCCCGCTTGCTGGCCGCTGATGGTAGCCGGCTCGCGGCCGGGTTCAACCGTCGCGGGGTGAATGACCCTCAGACCACGACGCCAAACAGGGCGCCGACGCCGGCGGTCGCCGCCATGGCCAGCGCGCCCCAGAAGGTCACCCGCGCCGTG
The DNA here is from genome assembly GCA_030680355.1 of Caulobacter sp. Taxonomy (GTDB): domain Bacteria; phylum Pseudomonadota; class Alphaproteobacteria; order Caulobacterales; family Caulobacteraceae; genus Caulobacter. The sequence continues at coordinate 253,778 of JAUXVF010000028.1, read as the reverse complement.
GCTCGCCAGACATTGGCGCCGCCCGCTCTCGCCCCGACGGCGCCGAGCAGGGCCAGGAAGGCGAGGGACGCCGTCGAGACGGCGAGGGTCAGCGACCCGAGGGGAAACAGGAGGACCATCAGCAGCGGCATGGCCGCGCCCACCGCGAAGGTGGCCGCCGAGGTCAGGGCGGCCTGGATCGGCCGCGCCTGGGTGATCTCCGAAATGCCCAGTTCGTCGCGGGCGTGGGCGGCCAGGGCGTCGCCGGCCATCAGCTGGTCGGCCACCTGGCCGGCGAGATCGGTGGTCAGGCCGCGACGGACATAGATGGCGGCCAGTTCCTGGCGCTCGGCGGTCGGGTCGGCGACCAGTTCCGCGGCTTCGCGGGCCAGGTCGGCCTTTTCGGTGTCCGACTGCGAGCTGACCGAAACATATTCGCCAGCGGCCATCGACATGGCGCCGGCGACCAGTCCGGCGATGCCGGCCACCAGCACCACGCCCTTGCCCTCGGCGGCGACGGCGACGCCGATGATCAGGCTGGCCGTTGAGACGATGCCGTCATTGGCCCCCAGGACGGCGGCCCGCAGCCAGCCGATTCGTTCGACCAGGTGACTCTCGGCGTGGGTTTTCAGTCTGGCCATGGCCTGCTCCTCCGAGGCGGCGAGGCATCGCCGTTCCCGGCGACAGAATGGCCCTTGAGGCAGGCGACGCAATGGAACTGTCGCGCGCTGTCGCAGCCTGACAATGATTTCACCTGACAAACCCCTCTGCCCGTGGCCTCCTCCGCGCTGCTTTTCTGGGGGAGAGGGCGCATCATGACCGCCGGTTCGACATTCGATCCTGCCGTGGAGACGGCGAAATACCTGGCGACGTTGCCGCCTGAAGCCCACGCCAGGGCGACGGCTTACACCCAGGGCGGCCACTGGCTGCTGTTGTGGGGGACGGTGGTCGCGGTGCTGGTGTCCTGGCTGATCCTAAGGACGGGAGTTCTGGTCAGGATCCGCGCCGGAATCGAAAAGACCAAACCCCGGCCCTGGCTGGCCGTTCTGGCGGTGATTCCCGTGCTCGTCGTGATGGAGGCGGTCCTCAGCCTGCCCTGGTCGATCTATGCTGACTGGTGGCGGGAGACTCAGTACGGCCTGACCAGTCAGGCGTTGGGCGGTTTCCTCGCCGATCACGCCAAGGGGCTGATCATCAGCCTGGTCATGAACGTGGTCCTGTTTTCGCTGATCTACGCCCTGATCCGGCGGGCGCCGAAGCGCTGGTGGCTGTGGGGCGGCCTGCTGTCGAGCGCCTTCCTCATCTTCTTCATCGTCGCCGCGCCGGTGGTCATCGAGCCGCTGTTCAACAAATACACCCCGGCCCCGGCCGGACCGGTGCGTGACGCCGTGGTCGAGCTGGCCAAGGCCAATGGCGTGCCGTCAGACAAGATCTTCATCTACGATGGCAGCCGGCAGTCCAATCGCTACACGGCCAATGTCTCGGGCCTGTTCGGCTCGGCGCGGGTGGCGATGAGCGATGTCATGTTCAAGAAGGACGCCGACATGGCCGAGGTGCGCGGCGTGGTCGCGCACGAAATGGGCCACTATGTGCACCAGCACTCGCTGTGGCTGGCCGCCGCCTTCAGCCTTTTGACCATCATCGGATTCTGGCTGGTCGACCGGCTGTTCCCAATGGCCGTCCGACTGCTGGGCGCGCGAGGCGTGGAGGGCCTGGCCGATCCCGCCGGCCTGCCGGCCCTGTCCGCGATCCTCACCGTGCTGACCCTGCTGGCGACGCCGCTGACCAGCAGCATCGTCCGCGTGGCGGAAACCGACGCGGACAACTTCTCCCTGGCGGCGGCCAATGAACCCGACGGCCTCGCCAAGGCCCTGGTCAAGACCATCGAATATCGCGCGGCGACCCCCGGCAAGCTGGAGGAGATCCTGTTTTACGATCACCCGGCCGTCGGGAACCGGATCCGCAACGCGATGGCGTGGAAGGCGGCGCATCCGAAGACCCCGCCGCCGGTCATGGTCGACCTGACGCCGGTGGAGCCGGCTGCCAGGTAGGGAGTAGATCTCAGGGAGCAGAGGGCGTAGCGGGTCGGCGCGCATCGGGCGCGGCGGGCTACGCTCTGTTCCCTATTTCCTGCGCCCTCTTCCTACCGCTTCCTGACAAACACCGTGCCGGCCGAATAGCCGGCGCCGAAGCTGCAGATCAGGCCGGTCTCGCCGGCGGCGAAGTCGTCGTTGGCCCGGTGGAAGGCGATGATCGAGCCGGCCGAACTGGTGTTGGCGTAGGTGTCGAGGATGATGACGTTCTCTTCCGGCGTCGGGTCGCGACCCAGCACCTTGCGGCCGATCATCTCGTTCATGTTGATGTTGGCCTGGTGCAGCCACAGGCGTTTGAGCGCCTTGGGGTCCAGGCCCAGTTCGGCGGCGTGGTCGGCGATCATCTGGCTGACCATCGGCACCACCTCGCGGAACACCTTGCGGCCCTCCTGCACGAACAGCTTGTCGCGGGCGCCGATGCCTTCGGGCGCGGCGTTGTTCAGGAAGCCGAAATTGTTGCGGATGTTGTTCGAGAACTGGGTCTTGAGCTTCGTGCCCAGGATATCCCAGCCGCCGTCAGCCTGCTCCGCCCGCTCGACGATCACCGCGGTGGCCACGTCGCCGAAGATGAAGTGGCTGTCGCGATCCTTGAAGTTCAGGTGGCCAGAACAGATCTCGGGATTGACCATCAGCACCGCCTTGGTCGAGCCGGAGGCGATAAAGTCGGCGGCGGTCTTGATGCCGAATGTGGCAGATGAGCAGGCGACGTTCATGTCGAAGGCGAAGCCGTCGATGCCCAGGGCCTGCTGGACCTCGATGGCCATGGCCGGATAGGCCCGCTGCATGTTGGATGCGGCGCAGAGCACCGCCCCGATCTCGCTGACCGGCTTGCCCCAGCGCTCGATGGCCTCGCGGGCCGCGGCCACGGCCATTTCGGCGAGGATGGAGATCTCGTCGTTCGACCGTTCGGGGATGTTGGGCCGCATGACCGCCGGATCGAGGATGCCGGCCTTGTCCATGACGAAGCGGGCCTTGATGCCCGAGGCCTTCTCGACGAACTCGGCCGAGGAGGGGGTCAGGGCCTCGACCGTGCCGGCTGTTATGGCGGCGGCGTTCTCGGCGTTGAAGCGCTCGACGTAGGCGTTGAAGGCCTCGACCAGCTCGACGTTGGAGATGCTCTGCTCGGGCGTATAGAGCCCGGTGGCGGCGATGACGGCCTGATGCACGGTGGTAATCCCGACTGTTCTTTGACCCGTTAGATAGCGCAGGGGGACGGTGCTGGGAAATCGCGCCGGTCCGGCAACCCTGTGGCCGAACGGCAACGTAACAAACCCGCCTCATTCCGCCCGCTGAACCGCCTCCGACGCGCCGCGTTTGGCTCCTACCGGAAGGGCGGCTGGGTAGGCGCGTACGTCAAGGAAAACCAAAAAATGAAAACTCTCATGATTACGGCTTCGGCCGCTCTTCTGACCGCCACGGTTCCGGCGATGGCCCATGCTGAACCCCAATGGTACGGCACGGCCGGCTACGCAGGCGCTGACGCGGACTCCGCCAATCTGGGCGCCTTGCAGGGTCGCGTCGGGGTCAAGTTGACCCCCTATATCGGCTTCGAGGGCGAACTGGGCGCGGGCGTCAAGGACGACGATGTCGCCGTCGGCGCCGGCTCGGTCAACGTCAAGCTCAACTACCAGGCCGCGGCCTATGCCGTGGGCTATGTGCCGGTCGCGCCGAACGCCGATCTGTTCGCCAGGGTCGGCTACGGAACGACCGACTTCGACGCTTCGGCCGGCGGAACGACCTTCTCGGGCAGTGATGATGGTTTCGCCTGGGGCGTCGGCGGCCAGTACTACTTCACGGCCAAGGACGGCGTGCGTGTCGACTGGACGCGGCATGATCTGGACAAGAGCGGACAGGCCGATGTCCTGGCCGTTGCCTATACGCGCAAGTTCTAGACCCAGGACTGTGGCCTGTGCGCCACGAGAATCCCTCTCCGGTTGCGGAGGGGGATTTTTCTTGTGTATGGCAGGGTTGAGCGGTGCTTAATACCCGTATGGCGAGCCACCGGGGCCCGCGCAGGGGAGGCATCTAAATGAAGAAGCTCATGATTGCGGTTGCGGCGATTGCCGTGTTGGCCAGCCCGGCCCTCGCTCATGCCGAATCCAACTGGTACGCGGACATCGGCTACACCAACTTCAGCGTTGACGAACTGGACGTGAATCTTGGCGTTGTTCAGGGCCGCGCCGGCGTGCTTCTCACGCCCAACTTTGGGCTTGAAGGCGAGCTCGGCTTCGGTGTCGCCGGGGATACCGTGGATGTCGGTGGCACCCCCGTCGATATCGACATGAACTCCCTGGCCGCCGCCTACGTTGTGCTCAACTGGCCGGTCAGTGATCGCGTCGATATCTATATGCGCGCCGGTTACGCCACGTTCGAGGTCAAGGGTTCGAGCGGCGGCGCCAGCGTCTCCGACACCGGCAGCGACTCGGCTGTCGGCATCGGCATGAAGGCCTTCTTCACGGCCAAGGACGGTGTCCGCGCTGACTGGACAGACTACGGCGGCACCGATTCCTTCTCGGTCGCCTACGTCCGTCGCTTCTGATCTTTCCGCCATACACGGCGATTCCTGCGAGACCCCTCCGTCACTGGAGGGGTCTTTTTGGTTGACGCGCCGCCGCCGCCGGGGACACTCCCCGCCCGGGGGAGAAGGCGACGTCGTGAACGAGACCATACTAAAACTCGCTGGATCGGCCTTGGCCGTGGCCATCATGGTGGCCATCGCATGGCTGGCGCGGATCGCCCGGCCCATGACGCCGCTTGATGAAGCCGGCGCCCGCCTGCTGATCGCCGAGGAATTTCCTGACCTTTCCCCAGATCAGCTGTGGGTCGCCGGAGACGGCGGCGGCGCGGTGGCGCGGGCTGGCGAGGACGCCCTGGTGGTCTACCGGCTCGGCGATTCGTGGGTGGCGCGGTCCATGCCCTGGGTCTCGGCCCTGGCGGCGCCGGTGAAACGCGGCAAGGTGTTGCTGAAGCTCCGAGACCCCGCCGCGCCGATGGCCCGTCTGACGGTGAGCGGCGTCAGTCCCTGGCCGCCGAAGAGCGCGCAGGAGGTTCTGGCCGCATGACTCTCGATCCGATCACACCAGCCTTCAGTCCGGTCGACCTGGCCATTCCGGTGTTCGTGGTCACGATCCTGCTGGAAATCATCCTCGCGCGGTTGGGTAAGGTCCGCGCGGTTTATGAGGTCAAGGACACCGCGACCTCGCTGGGCATGGGTCTCGGCAGTTCGATCGCCGGCGCCATCACCGGCGGCGTGATCTTCGCGGCGTCCCTTTGGGTCTACAAATATCACCTGTTCGACATCCCGATGACGGCCTGGTGGGCCTGGGTCGCGGTCTTCTTCCTTGAGGACCTGACCTACTACTGGTTCCACCGCCTCTCGCATGAACGCCGCTTCTGGTGGGCCAGCCACGTCAACCACCACACTTCCCAGCACTACAACCTGGCCACGGCCCTGCGACAGACCTGGACCGGCGGGCTGGCCGGCACCTGGCTGCTCTGGCTGCCGCTGGTCTTCCTGGGCTTCCCGCCGGCCATGGTGGTGATCCAGAAGGGGATCAGTCTGGTCTACCAGTACTGGATCCACACCGAGGCTGTCCGCCGGATGCCGCGCTGGTTCGAGGCGGTGTTCAACACGCCGTCGCATCACCGCGTCCACCATGCGCGCAATCCGCGGTACCTGGACGCCAACTACGCCGGCATCCTGATCATCTGGGACCGGATGTTCGGCAGCTATATCCCGGAAGATGACGCCGAGGCCTGTCGCTACGGGATTGTCCACAACCTTGGCGATTTCAACATCTTCCGGGTCGCTTTCCATGAGTGGATGGCCATCGGCAAGGACCTGGCGGGATCACGGTCGATCCGCGAGGTGATCGGCTACCTGTTCGGGCCACCGGGCTGGAGTCCGGACGGCTCGCGCGACACCTCCGCGACGTTGAAGGCGAAATGGCGGGCGCGGATGGCGACGGTCAGTCCCGCTGCATCGGAAGAGACAATCCCCCTGCAGGCCGCTGAGTAAGCAGCTCGCGGCGAAACCGGAAGAGTTCGGCCGGCCGGCCGCCGGTCTCGGTGTCCATGCGGCCGAGGCCCTCGACCAGATCGATGCGCTCGACCACGCGCCGGAAGTTCTGTTTGTGCAGCGAAACACCGACGATGGCTTCCACCGCCCGCTGGAGAGCCGAGAGCGTGAACTCCGGCGGCATCAGCTCGAACACGACTGGGCGATATTTGAGCTTTCCGCGCAGGCGTCCCAGACCGGTCGCCAGGATGCGGCGGTGGTCCGACAGCATGGGCTCGCCGAGAGCCGGTGACAGGGCTGCCGGTTCGGCCGCAGCCTCCCCCCGCTCGCGCGCCCGGTCCCGATTGGCTTCGGGCGCCAGGCCGGCCTCGTAGAGCAGCTCATAGCGGTCCAGAACCCGCTCCTCGTTCCAGCCGGCGTCGTCCAGGGCGAACAGGAGCCGCGCCCTGGCCAGCCGCTCCTCGTCCGTCCCTGCCCAGGTCCTCAGGGCCGGGGCGATGGTTTCGTCGATCAGGGCCGGCCGACCCTGCCGCCAGTCTTCCCACGGAAAGAACCGCGACCAGGGCGCCCAGGCGCTGTCGGGGGCGTCAGTGTCCACGGCGTTTGGCGTCAACGCCAGGTAACAGACCGAGACAACCCGGGCCGCCCCGGCCCCGACCTCGGCCCTTGGCGTGTCTCGACCCTTGTTGCCGAAGGTGTAGAGCTGTTCGACATAACCGAGGTCAAAGCGGGTCTGTTCGGACACGAACTCGCGCAGGGCGATCTCGAAGGTACGATGGTTTTCGGGATCGAAGGGGCCGAACGGCAGGCCGGTCAGGGCCGAGCCCCGGTCACTGGCCGCGGCATGGGGCCGGACGGTGAGAACCACCGCCTCTCCGGCGCGGATGGCCACGATGACGGCGGAAAGGCCGATGACGACGGACTGGGTCATGGCGCCGTTGCTAGCACCCGCGTCCGCCGCGCGGGAGGGTGTTCAGCACTACCGGCCGACTCACTCGGTGTTGAAGGCCGCCTGAACCGGCTCGAACCCCGCCGCCTCGGACAGGACGTGGAAGCGGTGGACGTAGCGTTCCTGCGCTTCGCTGGGGGCCTGGGGGTCGATGGTGATCGTAAACCCTTGCGGCGGCGCGCCGAAGATCGACAGGGCTTCCTCGGGGCTGAAGCCGGCCAGCTGGGTGGCTTCGAAATAGGCGCAGGCCCGGTCGGCCTGTTTGATCAGCTTCTTGATGGCGACGGGCGTCTTGGCGGGCAGGCCGAACCGGGCGTGGATGGCGTGCTCGAGCCGTTCCTCGAAATCCTTGTAGCTGACCCCCAGCGCCGCCTTGAACGGGCTGATCATGTCGCCGATCACGTATTCGGACGCGTCATGAAGCAGGGCGGCCAGTCGCCACTTGGGATCGACGGTCGGCTGGATGTGGGCGACGATGTCTTCCACCACCATGGAATGCTGCGCGACGGAGAAGCCGTGCTCGCCGATGGTCTGCCCGTTCCAGCGCGCCACGCGCGCCAAGCCGTGGGCGATGTCCTCGATCTCGATGTCGACGGGAGAGGGGTCGAGAAGGTCAAGTCGGCGACCGGACAGCATCCGCTGCCAGGCCCTTGGCGGCGTCTTGGTCGGCCGCGCGCTTCGGAGCCCTTTCGTCACTCGTTCGTTCCTTCTTAGACAGGGCGCTCCAACTGGCGCATCGTTTGACAAAGATCAATGTCCACGCCGGGTCCTGCGATCACGGTTTGGTATGAGGGAGACTATTTATGAGCTGGGCTAGGATCATGGCGCCGCTGGCGGGCGGAGCGCACGACGCGGATATCCTGAAGGCCGCGACGACGCTGGCTGGGCCGTTCAAGGCCGAGGTCGCCGCTGTGCACGCGCCGGCCGATATCGCCGACCTGATGCCCTGGATGGGCGAAGGCTTCATGGGCGGGGTCCAGATCACCGCCATGGACAGCCTCAAGGAAGCGGCCGCCGAGGGCGAACGCTCCGCCCGCGCCGCCGCGGCCGCCTGCGGATACGACAAGGTCAGCTTCACGTCCCTGGAGACACCGGTCTGGGCCGGGCTGTCGATGGAGGGGCGGTTGTCCGACGTAGTGATGTTCGGCGACGAATCAGCCCGCGGGCGCGGCCCTCTGGCGGAAGCCTTCCAGCAGATCGTGGCCGACGAACAGCGACCGACGATCGTCGCGCGAGCAGGCCTGAAGGCAGACGGCGTGGTGGCCATCGCCTGGGACGGCGGCAAGGAAGCCAGTCGGGCCGCCCGTCTCGCCCTGCCGCTGCTGGAGAAAGCAAGCCGGGTGGTAATCATCGCCGCGCCCGCCTCGTCGTCGCGCAGTTTCGACCCCACCCGGCTGCAGAGTTACTACGCCGCACGGGGCGTCACGGCCGAGATCGAACGGATCGAGGAATCGGGCGACGCCGCCGAACTCCTGCTGGCTGCCGCTCAACGGTTGTCCGCCGACATTCTGGTGGCCGGGGCCTTCGGCCATCCGCGCCTTCAGGAGTACATTTTCGGCGGCACGACACGCACATTGCTGAACAACGACGGCCCGTCGCTGTTCCTGTCGCACTGACATTCAGAGAAAGAAGGAAACCATGACGCTTTCGCGCATAGTGATGCGCCTTGCGCGCAATCCGGGAACCGAATTCGCCGACGGTGACGACCACCGCGGCTACACCCTGGTCGCGCCGTTGCTGACCGACGGCAAGCTCGACAAGGACCGGTTCGCGGCCAACAAGGACCAATGCACCGTGCGCCGGTTCGCGCCCGACGAGGACGCCGTCACCGGGCTCCTGAATCATCGTCGCCAGGTTTGGTTTTTCGACTACGACGCCAGCGCCGACGATGACGACGAACCGGTGTTCCGCCTGGGCGAGCACCGGTTCGCCGTCGGCGAATATGTGTCCGTGGCCGACGAGGATGGCCGCATGCTGGCCTACAAGGTGACCGAGGTCAGTCCCGTCCAAGCCTGATACGGCCCTTGTGGCGGCCGCCGACGTTGAGGCGCACCAGATCGTCGACATCGTCGAGAACGTCGTGGTCCCCGTCGCCGTCGGCCCGCGCCTTGAGGGTGGCCACGACCAGTGGCCCGCCCTTGGGGCCGCGGGCGTCATAGGCGACCATCTTCCAGTCGGTGGTCGATTTGTCGCTGGCGAGAATGAGGCGGGAGAAGACGCCTTCGTCCCGCCGGCGGTCGCCGCGACCTTCGCGCTCGATGTCGACATTGCGCGAGATCCTGATCTCGGCGCTGTCGTCGCTGGCGTTGATGCGCGCGCCGGCCACATTGATGTTGGCGCCGGCGTCGTTGGCCCGGATCGAAATACCGGGCAGTCGGATGTCGACCTGTTCGTCGTCGCCGGCATCGGCCTTGACGCCGGCCTTGTCGGCGGCCCGGGCCGGCATCAGCGTGCGCAGTTGAGCCTCAATGGGCGCCAGGGCGGCGGCGGCGTCGCCGTTTTCCAGAGGCACGATGGTCAAGTTCACCTCGGCGCCATCGGCGCTGTAGGCGCAACTGCGACCGTCGGCCGCCGCGCTGACGCGTTTGAGCTCGCCCTGGGTTTCAGGGCAGTCCAGCTTGCTGACCACCTTCAGCGCCTGTTCCGCCCGCTGCCGTTTGGCGTCGGGGTGATCACAGCCGGCAAGGGCCAGGGCGGCGCAGCCGGCGGCCAGCAGAGCGAAACGGTTCATCGAATGGTCCCTCCAAGTCTCGACGGGAAGGTGCTTGCCCGCCGGGGAGGGGTCCAGTGAAATCGCGGTAAGGCTTCCGGCCGGCCTACTGGCCGGGGCGGCCGCCGCCCGCGCCTTCGCGCCGCGCCAGGAAGGCCAGGCGCTCGAACAGGTGGACGTCCTGCTCGTTCTTGAGCAGCGCGCCGTGCAGCGGCGGGATCAGTTTGGTCGGATCCTTTTCGCGCAGGGTCGCCTCGTCGATGTCCTCGATCATCAGCAGCTTGAGCCAGTCGAGAAGCTCGGACGTGGACGGCTTCTTCTTCAGGCCGGGCACCTTGCGCATGTCGTAGAAGATGCGCATCGCCTCGGCGACCAGCTTGGCCTTGATGCCGGGGAAGTGGACGTCGACGATCGACTGCATCACCTCCGGTTCGGGGAAGCGGATGTAGTGGAAGAAGCAGCGGCGCAGGAAGGCGTCCGGCAGTTCCTTCTCGTTGTTGGAGGTGATGATGATGATCGGGCGGACCTTGGCCGAGATCGTCTCGTCGGTCTCGTAGACATAGAATTCCATCCGATCGAGCTCCTGCAGGAGGTCGTTGGGGAATTCGATGTCGGCCTTGTCGATCTCGTCGATCAGGAGAACGGGCCGGGCCGGGGCCTCGAAGGCCTCCCAGAGCTTGCCCTTCTTGATGTAGTTGCGGACGTCCTTGACCCGCTCCTCGCCCAGTTGGCTGTCGCGCAGACGGGTGACGGCGTCATATTCATAGAGGCCCTGGCTGGCCTTGGTCGTCGATTTGATGTGCCAGGTGATCAACGGCGCGCCGAGGGACTTGGCGATCTCGTAGGCCAGCACCGTCTTGCCGGTGCCCGGTTCGCCCTTGATCAGCAGCGGCCGTTCCAGCGCGATGGCGGCGTTGACCGCAACCTTGAGATCTTCAGTGGCGACGTAGTCGGTCGTGCCTTCAAAACGCGAGCTCATGTAATCCCCTGGGCGCTGTGACGCGCATTCGAACAAACGTTCAATTCAGGGGCAGCCTAAAGCCCGACGCGCGACATTCAAGCCGGTTTCGACGGACTGGGCGGATGGGGGCGGGTTATCGAAGGGGGATCGCTGGCCGGAAAGCTCTCTTCCAGGGCCTCGTCGAGGACTTCTTCTTCGTGCGCGCGGCTCGGCGACGAAGGCGTTGTCGTATCGGGCGATTTGGCGGGCATGGCTGCCTCCCTCTCTCACTGAAGTAGGGAGGCAGCCCTGGATGATCAATCCGCGCCGGGATTGATCGACACCGGGTCGCTGGCCGGGAAGGTCTCTTTCAGACCCTCCTCAAGCTTCTTTTCGACCTGTTTGTCGGCGCCGTCCTTGATCTTGTCGGCGGGATCGACCGGCTTGTGGCTGTCGCGCGACGTGTTGACGGATTGAGTGGTCATGGCGAACTCCGGATGTAGCGAGCCAAACCGGCCCGGTGTGTACGGAATCAATTCACCGGGTCGGTTTTGGTTCCTGCCGGGAAGGCCGCCGCCAGCGCCTCGGCCATGGCCTGCATCGCCGGCGCCCACTGGCCAAGTCCCGGTGGCACAAAGACCCGCGCCTGGGGATACCAGGGCATCCGATCGGTCCCCAGCCGCGTCCAGGCCCCGGGAGTGGACAGCAACCAGACCGGCGCGCCACAGGCGGCGGCGATGCTGCTGGTCGCGTTGGCCGGGCCCAACACCAGATCCATGGCGCAGGCCAGGGCGGCGACATCATCGAGGTCCTGCTTCAGGTCGATGCCCGGCGGGGACCAGACGTCGACGCCCAGGTCGCGTCGGACAAGGTCGAGCTCGGCGGCGCAGTCGCCATACTGCAGATTGACGAAGGTCACCCCAGGCACCGCCAACACCGGCTCCCACTGGGCGAAGGGCGAGAAGAAGCGATGGCGCGCGCCGTTGTTGATCAGGCTCTTCCACAGCAACCCCACCCTGGGACCGGCCGGCAGAAGCTTGCGCCAGTGGGCCACGCGGTCAGGATCAGGGGTCAGGAAACCGGGCCGGCTCGGAAAGGCTTCGGCCGAGCGCCGGAACCGCCTGAGAACCGAGGCGATCGGCGTCCAGAAGTCCAGCCGGCTGTGATCGCCGGCGAAAGGCGCGCCGCGCACGGTGTGGGCGTCGACCTTCCAGGTGCTGTGCGCTCCGACGACGGCGGACGGAAACGCGCGTTGGAACAGCGTCACCAGCCGGGGCTCGACAGCCAGCAGCAGTTTGCCGTCGGGGCCGAGCGCCTCCAGCAGGTCGGGAACGACGTTGGCGAACATGGCCTCATCGCCAAGCCCCTGTTCGCCCATCAGCAGCAGGGTCTTGCCGGCGATGTCGCTGTCAGGCGTCCAGCGGGGCGCCTCGATCATGAAATGGGTGACGTCGGCGAATTTCGGGTCCAGGCGGGCCTCGTAGTCGTCCCATCCCTCGCCAACCTCACCGCGGGCAAGACGGATCGTCGATCGGGCCAGCAGCATCATCAGCCGCTCGTCTTCACCCATCTTTGCCGTCATGGCCGTCTCGCAGTCCTCGAGCGCGCCGTCGAGGTCGCCGAGCACCAGCCGGGCGTTGCCGCGATTGTACCGGGCCTTGGCGAAGGCGGCGTCGTATCGGAGGGCCTCGTCAAAGAAGGTCACCGAGGTCTGCGGGTCGCCTTCCTCGCCGACGACGGTGCCCAGGGTGTTCCAGAGCAGCGCGTTCTCAGGGTTGGCGGCGATGGCGGGACGCAAAATGTCGACAGCCTCGGCGAACCGGCCCTGATCGCGGATGGCGCAGGCAAGATTGTTGGCCCCTTCATGCGAGGTCGGATGGCTGGCGACAAAGTGAGCGAAGAGCTTTTCGGCCGTTTCCGTCATGCCCATGCGGTAGGCGAGGCGGCCCATGTCGTTGGCGATCTCGGCATGGTCGGGCAGCAGGGTCAGGGCGGATTCATAGCACCGCACCGACGAGGCGAAGTCCCCGGCCCGTTCGCGGGCGATGGCCAGAAGATACCAGCCGAAGCCGTTCTTCTCGTCCATCTCCAGGGCCTTGATGGCGAGGTCGCCACCGGCCTGGAAGTCATCGGCCTGCAGGGCGGCCACCGCCTTGTGGAGCAGGGGTTGAACGCGAAGCACGGTCAATTCTCCCAGCGCCGCGTCAAGGCGGTTCAGGGCGTCTCTGGAGCCGGCCTCTCCGCTGGCCTCGCCCGCCATCCTGGCGCGGGCCGGGATCGCTGCGGCGTCCGGGAAGCCCAGTGCGGCGGCCGAGGTGGCGGATTTCGCGACAGGCGGCAGCGGCGACATGGCGAACGAAACTCCAAACAGGCGGGGATCAGCCCTACCGATCACCCGATTATGCTTAACCCGGCCTTAAATAGCGGCGTTTCGACCCCAAATGCGCAAGGGCTCGTTAACCATGCAACTTTAGCCTTCCTTCAGCAGGGCGGGTGGATTCTAAAGCGAGACGATGGTGTCCGCGCCGCACGTCTGCCCGGAGGTTACTCGTCGTGCCGTTGAAACTCTCGCTGAAGCCGAGTGAGCGCTTTGTTCTCAACGGCGCCGTGGTCCAGAACGGTGATCGCCGCGGCGTCTTGATCCTGCAGAACAAAGCCTCAGTCCTGCGCGAAAAGGACATCATGCAGGAGGAGGAGGCGACGACGCCCGCGCGTCACATCTACTTCCCCGTGATGATGATGTACCTCGATGAGCCCAACGCGCTTCGGTACCATGACGAGTTCGTGCGGCGTCTTTCGGAGTTCATGAGCGTGATCCGAAATCCCGATATTCTCGCTGACTGCGTGGCGATCTCGAAACACGCCATGGCCCGCGAGTACTACAAGGCCCTGATGCTCAGCCGGAAGCTGATTGAGTACGAAGACGAAAGGTTGAGCGATGTCGCTTCAGGCGTATCAGCAGACCGCGGCTAGGTCGGAAAATCCGCGTGACGCGGAGTATCGCCTCTTCGGCCAGGTGACGCGGGCCCTGCTTGAGGCGTCGGCCGTGCCGCCGGAAGACATTCGTGGGCGCATCGACGCCCTCGACTGGAACCGTCGTCTCTGGTCGACGCTGGCCAGCGATTGCGCTGATCCCCTTAACGTCCTCCCCGACGCTCTGCGGGCCCAGATCATCTCGCTGAGCCTCTGGGTTGGCCGCCACACCAGCGCGGTTATTCGTCGTGAAGAGGACATCGATCCTCTCATCGATATCAATCGCATCATGATGCAGGGGCTGTCGGGCCGCTCCGAAGCCGCCTGACGGTCGCGTCGCCTGCCCAGCCGGTTTGGTCCGGCAAAAGTTTCCGGTCGGTCATTCGCGCCGGGATGCCTGGTCAGGGCGTCAGCTAGAAACATCATAAATTCAAAGGCCTTCCAGCCCGGCGAACCCGGTTCGGCTGGCCCACGCCTTGCGAAGGCGTCAGCGGGCAAGAACGCCCGCCGGCCAAAAGGCCGAGACCCCCCGACCAGAATGGAAGGACCGCCGATGATCAGCAATTCGGTGAATACCAACGTGGGCGCGATGATCGCGCTCCAAAACCTCAACGCGACCAATATGGAACTGTCTGAGACGCAATCACGCATCAACACCGGCAAGAAGGTCTCTTCGGCGAAGGACAACGGGGCTATCTGGGCAATCGCTCAGAGCCAGCGTGCCTCGTCGCAGTCCCTGAACGCCGTGAAGGATTCGCTTGATCGCGGTCGCTCCACCATCGACGTGGCGATCGCGGCCGGCGAGTCGGTCTCGGACCTGCTTCTGCAGATGAAGGAAAAAGCCCTGGCGGCGTCGGATGCTACCCTCGACGCCAACAGCCGCACCGCACTGAACGAGGACTTCAAGGCCTTGCGTGATCAGATCGCCAAGGTTGTCTCCAACGCCGACTTCAACGGGACCAATCTCCTGAAGACCGGCGCCACGGCAATTGCGGCCCTCGCCAATGCGGACGGAACGTCGAAGATCACCGTCAACGCCGAAGTCATGGCGCTGGGCGGCTCGATCGTGACGGTGGCGGCCGCGGGATCAATCGGCACGGCCACCCTGGCCACGGCGATGATCGCCACGGTCAACACCTCCATCACCAACTCAAGTTCTGCGCTCGCTCGCCTGGGCACCAAGTCCAAGGCGTATGAGAGCCATATTACTTTTGTCGGGAAACTGCAGGACAGCCTGGATGCGGGTGTGGGCAATCTGGTCGACGCGGATCTCGCCAAGGAGAGCGCCAAACTTCAGGCTCTGCAGACGAAGCAGCAGCTGGGGGTTCAGGCTCTGTCGATTGCGAACACGTCGTCCCAGTCGTTGCTCTCTCTCTTCCGATAGGTCGCGAAGCCGGGCGGGGAGCCTCCCCGCCCGGCAGCCTTTTCCCCCGGGGCCGGCAGAAATTGCCTCTTGGTCCGATCGCCCGGCAGAAAGTGCCGAGTCAAATCGTCCCTAACAGACGATTAATTCAATAAAAACAATGCATTACAGCGAGATCGGTAAGGGCTCAAACTGGCCCGGCGCTTGCTTCTAATCCAATCGGGCAAAATGCCCCCGACCGTCAAAATGACGTCGGACACCTTGAAAAGGGATAATCGTCATGGCGCTGAACAGCGTTAACACGAACCAGGGCGCTCTGATCGCCCTGCAGAACCTCAATGCCACGAACGGTGAACTGGAACAGGTCCAGGGCCGTATCAACACCGGCAAGAAGGTCTCCTCAGCCAAAGACAACGGCGCCATCTGGTCAATCGCCCAGACCCAGCGCGGCACGTCCCAGGCCCTGAACGCCGTCAAGGATTCGCTCCAGCGCGGTCAATCCACCATCGATGTCGCCATCGCCGCCGGCGAGTCCGTTTCCGATCTGCTCCTGCAGATGAAGGAAAAGGCTCTGGCTGCCTCGGATACCTCGCTCGACACGGCCAGCCGTACGGCCCTGAACGAAGACTTCAAATCCCTGCGCGACCAGATCTCCAAGGTCGTCACCAACGCCGACTTCAACGGCGCCAACATGATCAAGGCCTCGGGCACGACCATCACCGCCCTGGCCAACTCGGACGGTTCGTCCAAGATCACTGTGGCGGCTCAGTCCCTGGCTCTGGGCGGCGCGAACGTGACTGTCGCGGCCACGGCCTCGCTCAGCACGGCCACGATCGCGGCCGCGCTGGTCACCACGGTCAGCACCTCGATCACCAACGTCGGCGCGGCCCTGGCCAAGCTCGGCACCGGTTCGAAGTCGCTGGGCGCGCACCTCACGTTCACGAGCAAGCTGCAAGACGCTCTGGACGCTGGCGTGGGCAACCTCGTGGACGCCGATCTGGCCAAGGAAAGCGCTCGACTCCAGGCCCTGCAGACCAAGCAACAGCTCGGTGTGCAAGCTCTGTCGATCGCCAATAGCTCGACGCAGTCCCTGCTGGGTCTGTTCCGCTAAGGCCATGCGTGGGGGCGGGCGCGTCGCGCTCGCCCCCGTTCGCGGCGGCGAGGGCCGCAGGGTCCTCGGTGCTCGCGCTTCAGGAGAGGCGTTGATCGGAACGGGTCGGCGCAAGGAGAAATGAAAACCACAATCGCACCAGTCTCATCGATCCAGGATCCGGCGGTCTATCCGGCTCCGGATGTCGCGGCCCGGGAGGTCCCATCCAAGGCGCCGGCTGCCCCGGCGCCAAACGCCGATCTGCGCCTCATCATCGAGGAGGGAGAGGTCTCCGGGACCTTCATCTACAAAACGCTCGACCGCCGCACCGGCGAGGTCGTCAGGCAGTTGCCGCGTGAAGACGTGGTCCGGCTGAAGGACTCCCCGAACTACGAACCAGGCGACGTGATCGACGCACACAGCTGAGGCCTGCCGCAGCGGTTCTGGACCGCCGGATCAGAAACAATCACCGACGTCGCCCCGCGACGGCGGCCTTCATGGTTTACGACTGTTAACCATAAGCCAAGATTCTCAGGGCTAGGGTTCAACAACGGCGCGCAAGTGAGTCGCGCCATCTGTTGAAACGCCTGTTAGGAGAATCCCGTGGCGATCAGCGTCCATACCAATCAGTCCGCGCTTATCGCGCTGCAGAACCTGAACAAGACCAACGATGACCTGGCGAGTGCGCAGAACCGCATCAGCACCGGTCTGAAGGTTCAGGGCCCCAAGGACAACGCCTCGGTCTGGGGCATCGCCCAGGCGCAACGGGCCGATATCGGCGCCCTCGGGGCGGTCAAGATGAGTCTGGACAGGGCTCAGTCCATCGCCGACGTGGCCATTTCGGCCGGCGAGACCATTTCCGACCTGCTGATCTCCATGAAGGAGAAGGTGACGGCCGCGATGGACCCGTCGCTGGACACGGTCTCCCGAACCGCGCTCGACGCCGACTACAAATCGATCCTGCGGCAGATCTCCCAGATTGTCGGCAATGCGGAATTCGACGGCGCCAATATCCTCAACGGTTCGGTTGGCGCGGGCATTCGCTTCCTGGCGAACGCGGACGCCAATTCGTTTATCACGCTCTCGGCCAAGACCATGTCGCTGGGCGGGGCGATCATCACCATGGGCGCTGCGACCTCGATCACCACGGTGACCCTGGCGACCACGATCCAGGGTCTGCTGACCACCTCGATCGCCAACGTCAACCAGTCGCTTGGCGATCTGGGCGCCCAGGCCCGGCAGATCGAATCGCATAACAAATTCGTCTCGAAGCTGACCGATGTTCTGCACACCGGCATCGGCAACCTGGTGGACGCAGACCTGGCCAAGGAAAGCGCGCGTCTCCAGGCGCTCCAGGTCCAGCAGCAACTCGGGGCCCAGGCGCTTTCGATCGCCAACTCGGCGCCGCAGATCGTGCTGTCGCTGTTCAAGAACTGATCGGAGCGCTGCCTGAACGGGGCCGCATCAGGCTCCCTGACGGCGGCGGAGTTGGTGAATGATCGAATTGCGCGACCTTCATCCGGAAGACGAAGCGCGCCTGTTCGCATGGCGCTGCGAGCCGGAAATCGGTCGCTGGATGTCCGACGCCGACATTTCGGGGCGCGAGGCGCACAGGTCCTGGTTCGACCGGCTTCGCAGCGATCCCGACCTTCGCGGGTGGATGATCGAACGGACTGGCCAGCCAGCCGGACTTCTGACGTTGACGGGTCTGTCCGGACATCATCGCCGGGCGGCCTGGAACTGGTTCATCGGGGATCGCGAGGCGCGAGGGCGCGGCGCGGGGCGGGCGGCCCAGGTCCTGGGTCTCGACCGGGCTTTCGGCGATCTGGGCCTGCACAAGGTCTGGGCCGAGGTGATGGCCGACAATGACGCCGCCATGAAGGTGCAGATCGCGGCCGGATTTCGCCGCGAAGGCTATCTGCGCGGGCATGTGCTCAAGGACGGCGCCCCTCGTGATGTCGTCATGCTGGGCATTCTGGCCGAAGAGTGGGCTGTCCTGGCCCCCAAGGCGCGTCTGGAGCTCGTCGAGTCCGGCCTCATCGCCGGCTAACCTTTCGGCTTAACCCCCTGTCAGGGCTTGTAGGGCAGGTTGAGGGGGAAGGAGTTCGCCTGAAAACCGATGGTCATATCTCTCGATAGCAGTCTCTTGCTGAGCTACTACCAGGGCAGAACTGGCCAGGTCTTCACGGCGACATCCGCCGCGGGAGGCGCCTCCAGTGGACCAAAGAAGTACGCGCCCACCCCGCCCTGGGACACAAAATCCGGCGTGCTGCGCGCGCCCGATCTGGTCAAGAAAGCCCTTGGCGGCCAGCGATTCATCGATGAAGGCGCCGCCAAACTGGACCTCGCGGGGGCCAGCGCCGACTACAAGAAGCTGTTCGCCCTCTATCAAGGTCTGAACACCCTCTACGGCCTGGGCGAGCGGATGCAGACCAAGGGCGTGTCCTCGACCGAGCTGTCCCGGCTGCAAAGCATCTTCTCCAAGGGCGTCAGCGAGATCACCGGCTACGTCGACAAGATGGATCTCGAACAGATGCGCCTCACCCGGGGCGAGACCATGATCTCCGACAAGAGCGCCGTCGGCGTGCCGCGGGCGAGCTACCAGTACAGGACCGGGACACTGCACACGGGCGGCCAGAGCGATGCCGTCACGGCCTTCCAGGGCGACGTGGTGTTCAATATCTCGGTCAAACGCGGCACGGCCACCCATGACATCGCCATCGACCTCTCCGAGATGGGCTCGACCACGCGGTCGATGGGGGAGGTGGCCTCGTTTATCAACCAGAAGCTCCAGGCCGAGGGCCTGGAAACCCGCTTCAAGGTCGAGCGCACCCCTGGCGAGCCCCGCAAGATCACCACTGGCGGCACAACGGTCACCCTGCCGGCCGTCGCGGCCAATTTCGCCTACAAGATCACCGGCGACTCGACTGAACAGGTGACCTTTTCGGCGCCGACGACCAAGCCCGCCGTCTATGTCACCACCCGGGCCGGAAACCCCGATCCCGACAAGGACATCAAGACCGACGACGGTAAGTTCGAAACCAGCCTGGTGAAGGTCGACGGCTCGGCCATCGGCGTCGAAGGCGGCCGGATTTCGTCGGGCACCCTCGAAGGCACCATCGATGCGGTGCGGGCCACGAAGGTCGGCCCCGACGGCTCGCTCTACATCCTGGCGGATGTGAACACGTCGATCGACGGCCAGGCGGTCAAGGGCGCCAAGGATGTCGCCCTGCTCAAGTACGACAGCACTGGCCAGCTCATGTTCGCCCGCACCCTGGGCGCCGCTGACCGGGCCGAGGGCATGGCCCTCGCCATCTCGGCGGACGGCAAGGTGGCGATCGCGGGCAAGGTCACCGGCGACCTCAGCGGCGCGACCAATGGACCGATCAATTCGGGCGGCGCATCGACCAAGAGCGACAGCTTCGTGACGCTGTTCGACGCGGCCGGCGACGAGGTCTGGACCCAGCGCCGCGGGGCGCTCGCCGAGGACGAAGCCAACAGCGTCGCCTTCGGCGCCGATGGCACGGTCTATGTCGCCGGGCGCACGAAATCGAACCTGCCCAGCAGCAACGGGGGCTTCCAGGGCGGATGGGACGGCTACCTGACCGCCATCTCGACCAACGCCACCACCGGCAAGCCGTCCACGCTGTTCACCGAGCAGTTCGGGACCGCCGGCGATGATCGAGTCGGCGGCCTGGTGGTCAACGGCTCCCAGGTCGTGGTCGCTTCGGTCGAGGGCAACAGCGGCATCCTGCGGGAATTCAATGTTTCAGGCGCGACCGCCACGGCCGGCGCGACAAGAAATCTCGGCGACCTTCAGGGCGGCGATATCGCTGGCCTTTCGCTTGATGGCGGCTACCTCTGGGTGGGCGGATCGACCCGCAACGGCGCCCTGGCCGTCGCCGGAACGACCCGTGCGCTGGCCGGGGGAATGGACGCTTTCGCGGCGAGGATTTCCACAAATCTTTCCGATGGTTCTGGCGATAACCTTGCCTATTTTGGTGGCGTCGGAAACGACACTGTCGCGGCCATGACCGTCGCCAACGGCAGCGTCTGGCTGGCCGGCACCGCCAGCAGCGACCAGGATGGCTCCAGCAGTATCGGCGAAAAGGACGGCTATCTCGCCAGCATCGATGTCGCCACTGGCGTGGTCAGTTCGCAACGGCTGGCCGGCAAGGACGGCTACGCCACGGCCACCTCTGTGGCGGTGGACACCTCCGGCGCCAGTGCGCTCGACAAGATGGGGCTGCCCAAGGGCACATTGCTCTATGCCGACTCCGTCAAGGTCGCGTCGGCGACCTCCGTTCGCGCCGGCGACACCTTCCAGATCCGCACCGCCGAGGGCGGCCGGCTGGCGACTGTGACGATCGAGGCCAAGGACACGCTCGATACGCTGGCGGTCAAGATCCGCCGGGCGGGCGGCTACAAGTCCAAGGTCGAAGTCGTCTCCGACGGAGAATTCCGACGGTTGAAGATCACGCCGGCGCAGCATTCCTCCACGGTGGAGGTCCTGCCGGGCAAAGGGGGACTCGACGCGCTCGAGGCCTTGGGACTGACGCCGGGCGTCATCCGCAATACCGACGTCGACAAGAACGGGAAAAGCGTTTCGGCGGCCGGTGGCGGGCCGGTGTTCGGGCTTCAGATTCCCGGCGATTTCGACATGAGCAGCGAGGCCGGCCGCAAGACCGCCCTGGCCCTGCTCGGCAAGTCGCTGGGCTTCATTCGTGACGCCTATCGGCAGCTGGAAACGGCGGCCAAACCCCAGGCGGCGGCCAACAAGGCCGCTCTGGGACCCGTGCCCGCCTATCTGACCGGCCAGATTGCGAACTACCAGGCGGCCCTCGATCGCCTGGGCGGCGGCTGACGCCCGCTCGACCGAGCGGGCTTGAAAGCGTCGCGGACGCAAGATAGCGATTGTAACCATGGAATTTCTCAAGGATCGCCGCGTTGTCCTGGCCATCGGCGGCGCGTTGGCGCTGCTGCTCGGGATCCTGATCGCCGCAACCATCATGCGCGGCGACAAGGGCTCCAACAAGCCGCCGCCCGCCGCCACCGGCGGCCTGGTCGTGCAGACCGGCCGCGACGACGACACCAAGCTCGACCCGACCCGGCCGATCCGCTGCTTCGTCGGGGGGCAGTTCGTCGGCGAAATCACGCTGACCGCGTGCGCTCAGCGCAATGGCGTGGCCACCGGCGCTCTTGACGTCGGCGTGGACGAAACCGGCGCCCTGGCCGCGGCCGATGTCGCCGGCACCATTCTGGCCCCGCTGCCGCCGCCCCGCGCCGCGCCCCAGCCGACGCCCGCCGCCGAGCCGGTTGACGCCCGGCCGGCGCCGGCTCCCGTGACGGCGCAGATGTGCTGGCGCTATGCCGGCGGGTCCTGGTCCCAGGTCGGCGTGTCGGAGCTCAACAACTGCGTCCACACCCTGTTTGCCGGCCAGTGCGAGTCACGCGGCGGCGCCACCTACGGCCGCTGGGGCGATCAGACCCTGCGGCTGGTCCGCGACAAGGTCGAGATATCGTCCGATAACCGGCGTTTCCGCACCCTGGTCGAGCAGGGTCCCAACTGTTCCATCCCGCCGGTTGGCTGAGGTCAGGATTTCGCCATGTCGAAACGCATTCAAATCACCCTTCTCGTCGCGGCGGCGGCCCTGCTGGGCGCCTGCACCGAGACGGTCAAGGCGCCGGTGGATACGGGCGTCTGCTACCACGTCGGCTCGGAGCCGAACGGCAAGGTCAAGTTCAACGTCGTGGCGCGCAACGTGCCCAACATCGAAAACTGCGCCGCCCAGCTCGAGGGCATGCGCCTTCGCTTCCTGCGCATGGGCGGCCAGACCCGGGAGCTGTCGGGAGCCTATCAGGGCAACTTCCTCTTCCTGCGCCGGGAGGGGATTTTCCGGGCCACCCGTTGGGAGGGGAACCAGTACCTGATGCTGGTCCGCAGCGGCGACGGCCGGCTGGTCATGCCCGGCGCCGTGCAGTAGCGCAGCCTGATCTTCAGCCTGGTTGAAAAATGCTGTGCATAAATGCTTGCACGTCAGAACAAAGTATGAACACTGCTCTTTCATCAATGGTTAACGGCGGCTAGTTTGCGCGTCAGATTCCGGCGCGAACTGGTCGCCGGGCGTGATGAAGGAACAGGGCTATGGCGGGCAGCGTCAACAAGGTCATTCTGGTCGGCAATCTGGGCAAGGACCCCGAGATCCGCACCCTCAATTCCGGCGACAGGGTCTGCAATCTCAGCCTCGCGACCTCGGAAACCTGGCGCGACCGCACCAGCGGCGAACGCAAGGAACGCACCGAGTGGCACCGGGTCGTGATTTTCAACGACAACCTCGTCAAGGTCGCCGAGCAGTACCTGAAGAAGGGTTCGACCATCTATATCGAGGGCGCGCTGCAGACCCGCAAATGGACCGACCAGGCGGGCGTGGAGAAATACTCCACCGAGGTCGTGCTGCAGAAGTTCCGCGGTGAACTGACGATGCTCGGCGGTCGTGGCGACAGCGGCGGCGGCGCCCGTGACGAGGGCGACTTCGGCGGCGGCTATTCCGGCGCCGACCGGGCCCAGCCCTCGGGCCCCAAGGAAAGCTTCTCGGCCGACCTCGACGACGAGATCCCGTTCTAGAACACGGGCAGCGCCGTGCGGGTCCTGGTTCTGGGCGCGTCGGGCTTTATCGGATCGCATGTCGCCGCATCTCTCGCGGCGGCGGGCCACACGGTCCGGGCCGGCGCGCGGCGCCCCGAGGCGGCGCGCCGTATTGCGCCCAGCCATGACTGGGTGAGGGCGGAGTTCGGCGACCTGACGACTCCGGACCTGTGGGTGCCTCTCCTCGCGGACGTCGATGCGGTGGTCAACTGTGTGGGCGTGCTGCAGGACAGCGCCGGGGACAGCGTTCGCGCCGCCCATGTGACCGGCCCGGCCGCCCTGATCGCCGCCTGCGACGCGGAAGGGCCCACGCGACTGGTCCATCTGTCGGCCGTGGGCGCCGACGAACAGTCGGGCACGGCCTATGGCGAGTCGAAGCAGGCGACCGAGCGGCTTGTGCGGGCCAGCCGTCTGGACTGGGTGGTCCTGCGTCCCTCCCTGGTGCTTGCCCGCGGTGTCTATGGCGGCTCGGCGCTGATGCGCGGGCTGGCGGCCTTTCCGTTTGTGATCCCGCTTGCCGGTGGGACAGGCCGTTTTCGACCGGTGGCTATGGAGGATCTTTGCGCCGCCGTTGTTGCGCTGGTCGAACCCGGCGCGCCCGCCCGATTGACTGTCGACGTGGCCGGGCCTGAAACGGTTTCCCTCGGCGGGTTGCTGTCAGGCCTGCGGGGATGGCTGGGTCTGGCGCCCGCGCCTCTGCTTCGCCTGCCCGTCAGTCTCGTCGGGCCGGTCGCCCGGCTTGGCGATCTGCTTGGTTGGCTGGGCTGGCCATCGGCGCTGCGGACGACCTCCCTGCGGCAGATGGCGCATGATGTGGCCGGCGCCCCCGGAGACCTGGCGACGCTTGTCGGCGTGAGACCAAGGGCCTTCACCCAATGGCTCTCGGAGACACCCGCGACGGTGCAGGACCGGTGGCATGCGCGCCTGTATCTGCTCCGGCCGCTGGCGATTGTCAGCCTTGGCGTCTTCTGGATCGCCACCGGGTTGATCACCGTCTGGCCCGGCTGGGAGGCGGCTGTCGGGGTGCTGCGCGCCGCCGGTTATGGCGAGGCGTCGCCTGTCCTGGCGGGCGGCGGTGCGGTGCTGGACATCAGTCTGGGCGGCCTGCTCTGGGTCCGGCGCTGGTCGCGGGCGGCTGCCATCGGCATGGCCCTGACGGCCTGTAGCTATCTGCTGGCCGGTGCGCTGTCGGCGCCTCTGCTGTGGCTTGATCCGCTCGGTCCTCTCTTGAAGATTCCGCCGATCATCCTGCTGGCGCTGTTCGTCGCTGCGACGGACGACCGCCGATGAGCCTCTTCGCCCTGATCAAGCTGGTTCATATCCTGTCGGCCGCGGTGCTGTTCGGAACCGGAGCGGGCATCGCGTTTTTCATGCTCCAGGCTCACCGGACCGGTCGGGCGGAGGTGGTCGCAGCGACCGCGCGGATCGTCGTTCTGGCCGACTTCTTGTTCACAGCGCCGGCCGTGATCCTGCAGCCGTTCAGCGGCGTCGCCCTGGCGGCTATCCAGGGCTATCGGCTCTTCGAGCCCTGGCTGGTCTGGGCTTGGGCCCTGTATCTGCTGATCGGGGCCTGCTGGCTGCCGGTGGTGGTGATCCAGCTGCGCATCCGGCGGCTCGCGGAGGCGGCCGTGGCGCAGGGCGCGCCGCTCCCGGCCGCCTATCACAGGCTGTTCCGGGTCTGGTTCATCCTCGGATGGCCGGCCTTCGCCGGCGTTGTCGCCGTCTACGGATTGATGATCACCCGGCCCGTGCTCTGATCAGCCGCCCTTGATGACGCCGCAGGCGACACGACTGCCGGCGCCGCCGATCGGCTGGCTCATATGGTCGTCGGGCGAGGCGTGCACGACCAGGGCCGAGCCGTCGGCGTCGAGCAGAGCCAGCCGGCCCGCGGCGGTCAGCGACACCTGGGTTGTGAACATCTCGGCGCGACCGACGCCATCGGCGCCGACGTAGAGGTTGGGCAGGTCGCCGGCCTCGCTGGCGGCGGGGTTGAGCAGGCCGTGAACCGCCGGCGCGGGGCCGTGAACATGGCCGCCGGACGACTTGAAGTCGGCGCTCGAGCAGTCGCCCTTTTCGTGGAAATGCAGGCCGTGCCAGCCGGGCGTCAGCCCGCTGACTTCAACCCGCATCAAGACCCCGCCGGGCGCCTCGGTCAGGGTCGCCGAGCCTCGGTCCTCGCCTCCGGACCCCTTGAGGGCGACGGTCAGCGGGGCGGGAGCCGCGAAGGCGGGCAGGGCAACCAGGGTTGCGGCGAGGGCGACGGCGAAATGGCGCATCGAAATGCTCCTGTTTGAACCTGAAAAGGCGCTCCGGCGGTGGCGCGCCGTGGTTGGGGATGTTAACGGGAAGGCGGACAATTTTGTGTCCGATTCTGACAGCAAACCCCGCATTGACCGACGAAACCATTACCCCTCCGGATGACGGACGACGCGGGGCGGTAGCCCCCATCGCCATCGAAGACGAGCTGAAGCGCAGCTATCTCGATTACGCCATGAGCGTCATCGTCAGCCGCGCGCTGCCGGACGTTCGTGACGGGCTCAAGCCCGTGCACCGGCGCATCTTCTATTCGATGCATGACCTGGGGATGACGCCCGAGAAGACCTATTCCAAGTGCGCCCGCGTGGTCGGTGACGTACTGGGCCGGTTCCACCCCCACGGCGACCAGTCGGTCTATTTCGCCCTGGCGCGGATGGCCCAGGGCTTCTCCATGGGCCTGACCCTCATCGACGGTCAGGGCAACTTTGGCTCGGTCGACGGCGATATGCCGGCCGCCATGCGTTACACCGAGTGCCGGATGGCGCCCTCGGCCATGGCTCTGTTGGCCGACATCGACAAGGACACGGTCGACTTCCAGGAAAACTACGACGGCAAGGAGCAGGAGCCGACCGTCCTGCCGGCCCGCATCCCCAATCTGCTGGTCAACGGCGCCGGCGGCATCGCTGTCGGCATGGCCACCAACATCCCGCCGCATAATCTGGGCGAGATCGTCGACGCCTGCCTGGCCCTGGTCGATGACCCGGACATCGGCGTCGACGAGCTGCTCGACATCGTGCCCGGTCCCGACTTCCCCACCGGCGGCGAGATCATGGGCCGCACGGCGGCCCGTGTCGCCCTGATGACCGGCCGCGGCTCGGTGATCATCCGCGGCATCGCCAGCGTCGAAGAACTGCGCAAGGACCGTGAAGGCATCGTCATCACGGCGATTCCCTTCCAGGTCAACAAATCCAATCTGGTCGAGCACATCGCCGACCTGGTGCGGGAAAAGAAGCTCGAAGGCATCAGCGACATCCGCGACGAGAGCGATCGCACCGGCATGCGGGTGGTGGTCGAGCTCAAGCGCGACGCCCAGGGCGACGTGATCCTCAACCAACTCTATCGCTTCACCGCCCTGCAGAGCAGCTTCAGCTACAACATGCTGGCGCTCAACCATGGCCGTCCCGAGCAGATGGGCCTGCGCGCCATGCTCACCGCCTTCGTGGACTTCCGCGAGGAGGTGGTGGTCCGCCGCACGAAGTTTGAACTCTCCAAAGCCCGCGATCGCGGTCATGTGCTGGTCGGTCTGGCCATCGCCGTGGCCAATATCGACGAGTTTATCCGCATCATCCGCTCATCGGCCGACCCGGCCGAGGCCCGCGAGCGCCTCTGCGCCCGCGACTGGCCGACCGGCGACATGATGCCCCTGATCGCCCTGATCGCCGATCCGCGGACGGTGATCACCAGCGGCGACCAGGTTCGGCTCTCGGACGAACAGGCCCGGGCCATCCTGGCCCTGACCCTGTCGCGCCTCACTGGCCTGGGCCATGACGAGATCATGGACGAGGCCCGCACCCTGGCGGGATCGATCGCCGGCCTGCTTGAACTGCTGTCCGACCGCGTCAACATCATGCGGATCGTACGCGAAGAGCTGGTCGAGGTGCGCCAGAAATTCGTCATGCCGCGCCGCACCGTGTTCGGCGAGGGCGGCTCCGACATGGAGGATGAGGATCTCATCCCCCGTGAGGACATGGTCATCACCGTCACCCACGGCGGCTATGTGAAGCGCACGGCGCTGTCGACCTACCGCAGCCAGAAGCATGGCGGAAAAGGCCGGTCGGGCATGTCGACCAAGGACGAGGACGCCGTCACACGGGTGTTCTCGGCCTCGACCCACGCACCGGTGCTGTTCTTCAGCTCGGGCGGCAAGGTCTACAAACTCAAGGTCTGGCGTCTGCCGGTCGGCACGCCGACCTCGCGCGGCAAGGCTTTCGTCAATCTGCTGCCGATCGAGCCGGGCGAAACTATCACCTCGATCCTGCCGCTGCCCGAAGCGGAAGATCAGTGGGACCGGCTGGACGTGATGTTCGCCACCCGCTCGGGCAACGTCCGCCGCAACAAGCTCAGCGATTTCGTGCAGATCAACCGCAACGGCAAGATCGCCATGAAGCTGGACGAGGGCGACAGCATCGTCGGCGTCGGCCTGTGCAACGCCGACAATGATGTCCTGCTGACCACGGCCCTGGGCCGCGCCATCCGCTTCCAGGCTGACGAAGTGCGGGTGTTCGCGGGCCGCGAATCCACCGGCGTCCGCGGCATCCGCCTGCAGGAGGGCGACCTGGTGCTGTCGATGGCCATCCTCAACGGCGTCGTCGCGACCCCGGCCGAACGCACCGCCTATCTGAAGTATGAGCGGGCCCGCCTGCGCGCCCAGTCGGAGGAGGACGGCGACGAGGCCGTCGCGCCGATTGAGGACGATGACGAGGACGAAGGGGAGGCCGATCTGACCCCCGAACGCATCATCGAGCTGGGCGCGGCTGAGGAATATATCCTCACCCTGTCCTCAGAAGGCATCGGCAAACGGTCGAGCGCCTATGACTTCCGCCGCACCGGTCGCGGCGGACAGGGCCTGCTGGCCCAGGACCTGACCCGCAAGGGCGGTCGCCTGGTCGCCAGCTTCCCGGTCGAGCAGGCTGACGAAATCCTGTTGGTGACAGACGCGGGGCAGTTGATACGGTGCCCCGTCGCCAATATCCGCATCGCGGCGCGCAACACCCAGGGTGTTATCGTCTTCCGTACCGCGGACGACGAGCAGGTCGTGAGCGTGGAACGGCTGGAAGCCACAGGCGAAGCCGAGACGGAAACAGACGACGGCGGGGGCGACCAACCTCCCGCGGTCTAGAGCGCAAGGGGAATTTGGTGGCGAGAGTCGGACTCTATCCGGGTACGTTCGACCCGATGACCAACGGTCATCTGGATATCATCGGCCGGGCCGTGAAGCTGGTGGACAAGCTGGTCATCGGCGTGGCCATCAACCAGGGCAAGGGGCCCCTGTTCTCGCTTGATGAACGGGTCGCCACCGTCCAGGCCGAAACCGCACATCTGAAGCAGCATACCGTGATCGAGGTGCGCCCCTTCGAGGGGTTGCTGATGCATTTCGCGCGGGAAATCGGCGCCGGGATCATCATCCGGGGCCTGCGGGCGGTCGCCGATTTCGAATACGAATTCCAGATGACGGCCATGAACCAGCAGCTCGATCGCGAGATCGAGACGGTGTTCCTGATGGCCGATCCCCGCCACCAGGCCGTGGCCTCCCGGCTGGTCAAGGAAATCGCCATTCTGGGCGGGGACATCACCCATTTCGTCTCCCCCGGCGTCGCCGAGCGGCTGATGGCGAAAGTGGCCCAGACCTGAGCCCGACCGAGCGGCCTTCTTCCCGCCGTCCTGGCGCTCTACGGCACGACCAAGGTTCAATGAGAGACAACACCGCATGAAACTCGCGCCGTTCGCGCTCGCCGCCCTGTTTTTCGCCGCGCCGGCCCTGGCCGCGACCCCGGCGGCTCCAGTCGCCGCCGACTGGCGCAGACCCGATCCTGACAACGTCCTCGTCGTCGACAGCAGTAAGGGGCGGATCATTGTCGAGTTGGCCCCCTGGGCGGCGCCGGCGCACGTCGAACGCATCCGCCTGCTGACCCGGCAGGGCTTCTACAACGGCCTGAGCTTTTTCCGGGTGATCGACCAGTTCATGGCCCAGACCGGCGACCCTCGAAACGACGGCACCGGCGGCACGGAAGACCTGCCCGACCTCAAGGCCGAGTTCATGTTCCGCCGGGGTCGCGACCAGGCCTTCACCATGGTGTCGCGGATCGCGCCCGACGGCGAGCATGCGGTCACCGAAACCGGCATTGTCGGCAGCCTGCCGGTGCGGGGCCCCCCTGACATGCAGATGATGGTCTCCGCCGACGGCAAGGCGCCCGGCTGGGGCCTGTTTTGCGCCGGCGTGCTGGGTATGGCCCGCGGCTCTCCGCCCGACAGCGCCAACAGCCAGTTTTTCTTCATGCGCCAGACTTATCCGTCGCTGGACACCAACTACACGGCATTTGGCCGTGTGATCAGCGGGCTGGATGCTGTCCGGGCGATCAAGGTCGGCGAACCAGTCACCCCGCCCCGTGACGTGATGACCCGCGTCCGCCTGTTGTCCGACATTCCGGCGGGCGAGCGGCCCGATGTCCAGATTCTTGACACCGCCAGCCCGTCGTTCGCCGAGGTCCTGGCGACCGCCAGGGCCACGAAGGGGCCGGGCCTGTCGCCCTGCGACATCGACATTCCGGTGAAGGTCGGCTGAGGAGGCCAGTCTCATGGGTTCGACGTTTCTGCTGGCCGCGCTGATCTCGGCCGCCGCCGCCTCGGCGACAACTGCCCCGCCCGTCGCCGCCGACTGGCGGACCCCCGATGCCGAAAACATGCTGGTCATCGACACCAGCAAGGGACGGGTGATCGTCGAGCTGATCCCGGAGGTCGCGCCCGAACACGTTGCCCGGATCAAGACCCTGGCCCGCAAGGGAACCTATGACGGTCGCGTCTTTTTCCGGGTGATCGACCGGTTCATGGCCCAGACCGGCGATCCCGACGACACCGGGGAGGGCGGCAGCGACCTTCCCGACCTCAAGGCCGAGTTCACCTTCCGGCGCGACGCGGCCTCGCCTTTCAAAACGGCCGCCGGCCCCTCGGGCACGGAAGAGGGGTTTGTAAAATCCCTGCCGGTGATCAGCCAGGCCTGGAGCTGGCATGACGTGACCAGCGACGGCAAGGTGGCGGCCTGGGGCAGCTACTGCCCCGGCGTGGTCGGCATGGCCCGAAGCGAAGAACCCGACAGCGGCAACAGCCAGTTTTTCCTGATGCGTCAGCCCTATATGTCGCTCGACAAACGCTACACCGCCTTTGGCCGGGTGGTCAGCGGGATGGAGGTGGTGCGGGCGATCAAGACCGGCGAACCGGTCGCCGCGCCGCAGGATCGGATGGACCGCGTCCGCGTTCTGGCCGATATAGCCCCCGCCGAACGACCGGCCGTGCGCATCGTTGATCCGACAAGCGCCTGGTTCGAGACCGAGATCCAGCGGGTCCGCAAGCTGAAGGGCGCGGATTTCTCGCTGTGTGATGTGACAATTCCTGTGGAAGTGAACTGAACCCATGACGACTGACGCCGAAAACACCCTGCTGCTGACCACCGAGACCGGAACGGTCACCATCAACCTTCGCCCCGACCTGGCGCCTGGCCATGTCGAGCGGATCAAGGAACTGGCGCGCGAGGGCTTCTATGACGGCGTGATTTTCCACCGCGTCATCCCCGGATTCATGGCCCAGGGCGGTGATCCGACCGGCACCGGTTCGGGCGGCTCCAAATTGCCCGACCTGAAGGCCGAGTTTTCCGACGCCAAACACCTGCGCGGCGTCTGCTCCATGGCGCGGTCGAGCAATCCGCATTCGGCCAACAGCCAGTTCTTCATCTGTTTCGACGACGCCACCTTCCTCGACAGCCAGTACACGGTCTGGGGCGAGGTCACCGACGGCATGGATCATGTCGACGCCCTGCCCAAGGGCGAGCCGCCCCGCGAGCCGGGCAAGATCGTGTCGATGAAAGTCGCCGCGGACGCCTGACGACAATGACGCCCGCGCTTGAAGCAGCCTATGCGGAACCGCACCGGCGCTATCATTCGCGGGCGCATATCGAATCCTGTCTGGCGCTCCTTGGAGAGCAGGGCGGGCTGTCGACGACGGACCGCCAGATCCTTGAGTATGCGATCTGGTGGCATGACGCGGTCTATGACCCGACCCGATCAGACAACGAAGACGCCAGCGCGGTGATGGCGCGGCGCGACCTTCTGGCCATGGGCATGGACCCCGTGATCGCCGGCGAGGTGGCGCGACTGATCCTGCTGACCAAAGGTCATGTGGTGTCGCCGGGCGACCGGCTGGCCGCGCTCATGGTGTCGATCGATCTGGCGATCCTGGGCGCCGAACCGGCGGCCTACGACGCCTATGCTGCCGATGTGCGCCAGGAGTACGCGCATGTGCCCGACCCGCTGTTCCAGGCCGGACGGGTCAAGGTGATGCGGCGGTTTCTCGACGCGGACGCGATCTTCCCCGACCTGGCGTTCCGAGCCCGTCTGGAATCGCCCGCCCGGGCCAATATCACCCGGGAGCTTCAGGGCCTCGCGGCAAGCGTCACGACCACCGGATAGTGGTCCGATCCCAGCCTGGGGCCCCGGCGAACCTCGACGGTGCGCCAGCCCGCGCCGGCATAGACATGATCGATGGGAAACAGCGGGAAGGGCGCGGCGAGGTTCAGGCGTGAGACCTGACCCGCCGGCCAGCTGGCCAGGCCGCGGGTTCTGCGCTCGAGGCCAAACAATCGGTCCTGCCGACGCAGTGAAAACGACCAGGGCGTCGAATTGAAGTCGCCGGTCAAAATCAGCCGGTCCCTGGGAAACTGATCCAGCACCAGCGACAGCCGCCGAGTCATCTGTTGCTGGGGCCCTGCCGGGTAGGGCCATGTGTAGTGGACGCCCACGACCGTGTACGGCTCGCCGGGGCCGGGGAAGGTCGCCCAGGCCCCCGCCAGGCGGTCGGTGTAGAGCCCGCCCCTGGCGGTCGGCCGCGTCTTCGACAGGATCTGGGTCGAGCAGGCGTGCGGCTGGTCGCAGGTGGTTCGGTAGGGGTAGCGATCGGCCAGCGCCGTCAGCACGCCGCGCGCCTCGCCCATCCCTTCTTCGACCACGACCAGATCGGGATCCGTGTCGAGAATCCAGCGCGCCGTGGCCAGCGGATCGCGGTTGCGGCCCCACAGGTTGAACTGGACGACTTTCAGGGTCGCGGCCGGATCCGCGCCGGCGGTGGGACGGCTCCGGGTCATGGCGGCCATCTCGGGCGCCATCAGGGTCAGGGTCGACAGCACGCCGATCAGCGCCAGGAGCGGTGTCGCTCGACCATTCCGTCCGGCCGCGAGCCAGAGTAGGGCGGCGGTCAGCAGGCCGGCCAGGAACAACGGTGTGAAATGGGTCAGGGCGTCCAGTCGGTCGCTGAACCGGCCGCCCTGGGCAAGGAGCGCCAGGCCGGCCAGACCTATGGCCAACCCCAGGGCGGCGACGCGCGTCGCCGCGATCAGGAAGGCGCGGACCTGCTCCATGATCACCGCCCGCCGGAGGCGCGGCAGGGCGTCAGTCGCCGGCCCAGTAGAACAGCGAGACGGGTTGCACGGGCTGGTTCCCGACCTTCAGTTCGCCCTTCAGGACCGTATCCTGACCTGAGCCTTCGCTGCGGGCCCGGGCGAGGGCGGCCTGATCAAAGGTTCCGCTGAAAACCACCTCGCCCAGCTTGGCGTTGCGGCCGCGGAAGGTCAGCTTGCCGGCGTTAAAACTGTAGGCTTCCGGCAGCACGCGCAGGGTCACCGACGGGTTTCCACCACCCATTTCGTTGCTGGCCTTGGGGCTGGTCGTGTCACTGAATTCGATCAGGATCGGACCGAAGGTCGAGCCGTGGTCGCCCTTTTCCCAGGTCTGGAAGTCACTGGGCGCGCCGACGCCGAGATGCGAGAGCTCGAAATTGCCGATCCGGATCGGCTCGGGGCTGAGATAGTAGCCCGAGGCGTCCAGCCCGGCCTGGTGATGGAAGCCGTCGGCGACCACCAGCGTGGGTTCCGTCGTTTGCGGCGCGGCGGCTGCAGCCTCGACGGCGACGGGCGCGGGGGCCTCGGACTCGGCCTTGCGGTTGCAGCCGGAAATCGTCACGGCCAGGACCGCCGCTGTCACGGCGAGTGTCGAATTACGCATGGAGCTTCCCTCTGTCGTTCGCCGCCATCCTCGCAATGGCCGGGGCGGTTTGTCTATCGCGTGCTTGACGCAAGGCCGCGGACGTGGCGCTTCGCCCGAATATGCGCCTTTCTGATTTTGACTTTGACCTGCCCGAGCAGCTTATCGCCCTGCGGCCCTCCCGTCCGCGTGAGACGGGGCGTCTGCTTGTCGTCCGCCCCGGCGAGGGCATGGACGATCTGACGGTCGCCGATCTGCCGTCCCTGCTGCAACCCGGCGACGCGCTTGTCTTCAACGATACCCGGGTCATTCCCGCCCGTCTCGACGGTCGACGCGAGGCGCGCGACGAGGGCGGCGGCGACGGCCATGCGGTGGCGGTGGAGGCGACGCTGCACAAACGCCTGGCGCCCGATCGCTGGAGCGCCTTCATGCGGCCGGGCAAACGGTTGAAAGTCGGCGACAGGGTCCGGTTCGGCGCGGAGGCCGACCGGGCCTGCGACGGCGCCGCCCTCGACGCCACGGTGGCGACCAAGGGCGAGGGCGGCGAGGTGGAGCTGGTCTTCGACCTGGCCGGGGCGGATCTGGACATCGCCATCAACACCCGCGGCCACATGCCGCTGCCGCCCTATATCGCGGCCAAGCGCCCCGAGGACGAGCAGGACCGGTCCGACTACCAGACCATCTACGCCCGTGAGGACGGCTCGGTGGCGGCGCCGACCGCCGGCCTGCATTTCACCCCCGATTTGCTTGAGCGGCTGACGGCGGCCGGCGTGTCGCAGCATTTCGTCACCCTGCACGTCGGCGCCGGCACCTTCCTGCCGGTCAAGGTCGACGAGATCGCCGATCATCGGATGCATGCCGAATACGGCGAGGTTCCCGCGGCCACCGCGGCGGCCCTTAACGCAGTGAAAGCCGCCGGCGGACGGATCATCTGCGTCGGCACGACCTCGCTGCGGCTGCTGGAGAGCGCGGCGACGGAGGACGGCGTCATTCCGCCCTGGGCCGGTGAAACGGCCATTTTCATCACCCCCGGCTATCGCTTCCGCACGGCCGACGCGCTGATGACCAACTTCCACCTGCCCAAATCGACCCTGCTGATGCTGGTCAGCGCCTTTTCCGGATACGAGACGATGCGCGCGGCCTATGCTCATGCGGTCGCCGACGGCTATCGTTTCTATTCCTACGGCGACAGCAGCCTGCTATGGCGCGCCGCCTGATGGCGACTTTCCCCTTTGATATCGCGGCGACCGAAGGCGCGGCCCGCACCGGCGTTCTCAAGACGCCGCGCGGCGACATCCGCACGCCGGCCTTCATGCCTGTGGGCACCGCCGGCACGGTCAAGGCCCTGACCGTCGACCAGGTCAAGGCGACGGGCGCCGACATCATCCTGGGCAACACCTATCACCTGATGCTGCGACCCTCGGCCGAGCGGGTGAAGCGGCTGGGCGGCCTGCACCGCTTCATGCGCTGGGACGGCCCGATTCTCACCGACAGCGGCGGCTTCCAGGTCATGAGCCTGTCGGGGATCAGCAAGGTCACCGAGGAGGCCGTCACCTTCGCCAGCCATATCGACGGCAGCAAACATGTGCTGACACCGGAACGGTCGATGGAAATCCAGGCCGATCTGCTGGGCAGCGACATCGTCATGCAGCTGGACGAATGCGTGGCCTGGCCGGCCGAGGAAGCCCGGGCGCGGCAGGGCATGGAACTCTCGGCCCGTTGGGGCGCGCGGTCCAAGGCGGCCTTCGGCGAGCGCGACAGCCAGGCCCTGTTCGGCATCCAGCAGGGCTCGACCTTCGAGACCCTGCGTCGGGAGTCCTCCGAGCGCCTGATCGAAACCGGCTTCGACGGCTACGCCCTGGGCGGGCTGGCGGTCGGGGAGGGGCATGAGGCGATGTGCGAGGTGCTCGACTATGCGCCCGGCCTGCTGCCGGCCGACCGGCCCCGCTACCTGATGGGGGTGGGCAAGCCCATCGATCTGGTCGAGGCGGTCGCC
Organism: Caulobacter sp.; assembly: GCA_030680355.1. Classification (GTDB taxonomy): domain Bacteria; phylum Pseudomonadota; class Alphaproteobacteria; order Caulobacterales; family Caulobacteraceae; genus Caulobacter. The sequence continues at coordinate 218,960 of JAUXVF010000028.1, read as the reverse complement.
CGCGGCGTCGACATGTTCGATTGCGTCCTGCCGACCCGCTCCGGCCGTCATGGTCAGGCCTGGACCTGGGACGGGGCGATGAATCTCAAGAACGCCCGCTTCGCCGAGGATGACACGCCGCTGGACGAGGCCAGCGCCTGTCCGGCCAGCAGCGGCTATTCAAAAGCCTATCTGCATCATCTGGTTCGGTCGGAAGAGATCCTCGGTCAGGTGCTGCTGTCCTGGCACAACATCGCCTTCTTCCAGACCCTGATGGCGACCATGCGCACGGCGATCACCGAGGGGCGGTTCGCGGCGTTCAGGACCGAATTCCGATCGCGTCAACGCACCGGGTAGCGCGGACCCTTCTGGGGCGGTTCACGCACGATCGACGACTTCACATGGGTCGGCGTCGCCGGCGGATTGCAGCCCCTCGATTCGCCCAGACCCTTGAGGTAGCCGCGGCGAATACCGCCGGCGGTGATAGCGGCCCGCACGAGCCGGTCATGCCGCTCCGCACCGCTCAGCTTCCGGACCCAGCCACGTAGGGGAATGAGGTCCTGGGCCGCGGAGGCGACAAATCCGAGCGCCGAGTCTTCGGCCGCGTCGGCGCCCTTGTCGATCAGCGGACGGTCATCCTCGGTCTCGGGCTCGTCGATATCGGGTCCAAGGGCTTCGATGAGCGGCCGCAGCTGGGCCACCAGTTCCGGACAGGTCATGGGCTTGGGACGCTCATAGGGGTCTTCCAGCGCGTCCAGCAGGATCTGGGGCACCTTCGAACGGACCATGTTGAGGTCACGCATGGGCGCGCTGACTGCGCCGCCCATGCTGCCGCGATTGATCTGATCAGACGTTTCGATTCGGCCGGACGGCGGCGGCGCGTCCCCGTCTGGCCCCTTGGTGGCGCAGGCGCAGAGGAGAAGAGCGAGCGGAAACACGACAAATGAGCGCATGACCGAAATTCTACCCTGCCTGATCGGTTCCGCATAGCGTTCCCCGCTTGCGGCGTTGGAGCGCCGCCCCTATGGTCCGCGCCGCTTCCAGAGGCGCCACGGGCGCCGCGCGAGCGGGCCGGTAGCTCAGTGGTAGAGCATTCGACTTTTAATCGAATGGTCGTGGGTTCGACCCCCACCCGGCCTACCAACATCCTGTCTGCAGTGTTGACCACGGCAGGCCGGTCCATCCTGTCGTCTGCGGATCGGAGCCCCGTCGCTCGATGAGCATCTCGGTCCGATCTGTGGAAAAGATGTTCGGCCGGTTTCCGGCCCTCAACGACGTCAGTCTCGACATCGCGCCGGGCGAGCTCCTGGCGCTTCTGGGCCCGTCCGGGTCGGGCAAGACAACGCTTCTGCGGGCCATCGCCGGTCTGGTGTTTCCAGACAGCGGCCAGATTCTGTTCGACGGCGAGGACATGACCCGGGTCGGCGCCGCTGACCGGCGGGTCGGGTTCGTGTTTCAGCAATACGCGCTGTTCCGACACATGAGCGTGGCCAGGAACGTGGCCTTTGGCCTTGATGTCCGGCGCGGCGAAGGGCGCCCCTTGAGGGCGGAGATCGACGCCCGCGTGGGCGAACTCCTGGACCTCGTCGAACTTTCCGGTCTCGCGGACCGCTATCCGGGCCAACTGTCCGGCGGCCAGCAGCAGCGGGTGGCCCTGGCGCGGGCCCTGGCGGTTTCGCCGCGCGTGCTCCTGCTCGATGAACCTTTCGGCGCGCTCGACGCCAACGTCCGCAAGACCCTGCGTCGGGAACTGCGTCGCATTCATGACGCCACCGGGGTCACCACCGTCCTGGTCACGCATGATCAGGATGAGGCGCTCGAACTCGCCGACCGTGTGGCGGTTCTCAATCAGGGGCGTATCGAACAGGTGGGGCCGCCCGCGACGGTCTATGAGAACCCGGTCAACGCCTTTGTTTGTGGCTTTGTCGGTAACGCCAATCGCATCGCGGGCTGGGTCCGAAGCGGCCAGTTCAGCACGGGCGCCCTCGGCCTCGCCGCCCCGGATGTTCCCGACGGCCCGGCGACGGCCTTTGTCCGGCCTTATGACCTTCAGCTTGGCGACGCCGGGTTCGCGACGCGGATCGAGCGGATCAGCCTGGATGGCGCTCTGGCCCATGTCGCCCTGGTTACGGTCGAGGGGATGGCGTTGGACGCCCAGGTTTCGCGGGACCAGGGTCGCACGCTGGTGGCCGGGACTGCGATCAGCGTCATGGCGCGCCGCGCGCATGTGTTTCCGGCAGACCGAACCGGTCACGCGGAAGCCTGATTTGTCGACGATTTGAACGGCCTCTTCACGGTTCATGCTTAACGGTCGCAATAAGGGTCCGGTGTGCGTCGGATCCGGGACTGGAATCCGGCGGCCGACCACCGGTGAAGTGCAGTATCCACGCCGGCCCGGCGGGTCCGGACGGCGTGACAGCCGTCGCGGGGCCGATTAAACGGGAGCCGGGGCGCAGAAGTGAGGAAGATCGTTTGGCGCCTGCGCGCATCGCCTTGGCTGTTCTGGCGGCCGCCGTGTTTGTCGCGGCCACGGCGCCTGCCCGGGCGCAGTCCCCCAAGGCGCTGATTCAGGGCGTCTCCGACTCCGACCTGCGCGAGGACATCGAGCGGGCCGTCGGCGAGACGAAATCCCTTCCCCAGACCCGGTTCGAGGCGCGGCGGCGGGCCCGGGAAGCGGCCGAGGACGCTATCGCGGCCCTGCGGACCCAAGGATATTATGGCTATTCCGTCGAGCCCGACGTCGTTGACCCCGACCAGGATGATGGCGGGCAGCCGCCCTTTCCTGTCCTTCGCATTGATCCAGGTCCCCGGTTCCGGTTCGCGGGTTCCGGCGTTGAATGGGTCGGCGCCGAGCCCTTGCCGGGGGTGATGATCGCCGCCGAACAGGCCATGGCCCTGCGTCGCGGCGCCTCCGGCAAGGCCGCTGACGTTCTGGCCGCCGAAGGGCGAATTGTCGCAGCCATCCAGAAGCGCGGCTATGCCGACGCCGCCCCCGCTCCGCGGGAAGTGATCGTCGACCATGCCGACAACACCGTCAGGCCGACTTTCCGCATCGTCAGCGGCGAACAGGTCAAACTGGACGGGCTGGTCATCAACCCGAGCGGCCGCACCCGTCAAAAATGGATCCGGTCCCTGGCGCCCTGGAAGCCGGGCGATGTTTATGATCCGGAAGACGTCGCCGAACTTGAGCGCCGCCTGCTCGATACCGGGGTCTATGATTCCGTGGCCGTATCCCTTCTGCCCAAGGACCAGGCGGAACCCGACGGCCGTCGCGGCGTCCTGGTGAGCCTGGCCGACCGTCCGCGCCGCACCCTGGAAGTCAGCGCCGGTCTGTCGACCAGCGAGGGCGCCGGCCTCGACCTGCGCCGGACCAGCTACAACCTCCTGGGTCGCGCCGACACCAACACCTACAGTCTGCGCCTGGCCGAGTTGGAGCAACGGGCCGAGCTCAAGTTGACCATGCCCCACTGGCAGCGCCCGCAGCAGACGCTGACGGTCGTGACGGGCGTCTACAACGCCGTGACCGACGCCTATAACTCCACCGGCGTGATGGCGACCGGTGATCTGACGCGCCGCTTTGGGAAGACATCCTTCGTGACCGGCGGTGTCGGGCTCGACGTCAGCCAGAGCACCGAGAAGACCACGGTCAGCAACACCGTCGTCCTGGGAGATGAGCGGGACATCGTGACGGGCTCACTGCTGGCGGCCTTTTCTCTTGACCGGTCCGACGACCCTCTGAATCCGACCCGCGGATGGCGCCTCGAGGCGCGGACCGAACCCACGGCCGCCTTTGGCGATGTCCAGGCGGTCTATATCCGGTTCCAGGGACAGGGCTCCGCCTATCTGTCCCTGGATGAAGAGGCTCGCACGGTCATCGCCGGTCGGGTCAAGGTCGGATCGACCCTGGGCGCGACCCTGGACGACGTCTCATCGCCCCGCCGCTTCTACGCGGGCGGCGGCGGATCTGTCCGGGGCTACGCCTGGCAGGCCGTCGGGCCCCGCCTGGCCGACAATTCCCCGCAAGGGGGTCTCTCCCTGCTGGAAACCTCCATCGAAGTAAGGCGCGGACTGACCCAGCGCTGGGGCGTGGTCGCCTTTATCGACGCCGGGGCCGTCAGCACCGATTCCACGCCGCGGGCCCAGGACATCGGCGTCGGCGCCGGGGTCGGCGTCCGGTATGATCTGGGCTTTGGACCGATCCGGGCGGACATCGCGGCGCCGCTGAACAAGCGGACGGGCGATCCTGAATTCCAGATCTACATCAGTATCGGACAGGCGTTTTGAGCGAGCCTGAGACCCAGCCGCCGGCGAAGACGCCGTTCCGCTTCCGGCTGGCCTGGAAGCCTCGGTGGATTCTGTTCGCCGCCGTGGCGATTGTGGTCCTTGTCGCCGGCGCCGGCATGGCCGTCCGCTACGGCGCCAACACGGTTACGGGGCGGGCCTTGATCGAGAGTCAGGCCAACGGCCTCAAGCTGGGCCGGTACGGCAAGCTCGGGATTGAAGGCCTGACCGGTGATATCTGGCGACAGGTTTCACTGCGTCGTCTGACCATCAGCGATTCCAAGGGGATATGGCTGGACGCCCGCGATGTCGTGGTCGACTGGCGCCATGTCGAGCTGCTGGCGCGACGCTTTCACGCCGAGAAGATCACGGCCCGCGAGGTGCGGCTGCTCCGCCGACCGATCCTGACGGCCAAGACGCCCCCGCGTCCGATGCCGATTTCGGTGAAGATCGACGCGGCTCGGCTGGTCGTCGAAACCCTGCCCGAGGCCAGCTACCGCCGAGGGCATTTCGATGTTGTCGGGTCGCTGGATCTCGTCCGCCAGGGTCCCACCCATATTCGCCTCGGCGCTGCCAGCCGGCTGCATGATGGTGACCGGGTCGGCGTGGCGCTCGATATGGGCAAGGGCCAGCCGCTGGTGGTGGTCGCCGACGCCATCGAGGCCGAGGGCGGCGCTATCGCCGGCCTTCTGGGGCTGCCCGCCGATCGACTGTTCTCCCTGAAGGCGCGAGCCGGCGGGCGTCTGGGCGCGGGCCAGTTTTCCTTGTTGGCGCGCTCTGGCGCGACGGTCCCGGCCCAGGCCACGGGCGCCTGGAACAAATCGGGCGGCTCGGCGAGCGGCAGGATTTCCCTGGCCGCGTCCAGTCTGACCGCCCGCTTCGTTCCAAGGTTCGGGGACAATGTCCGGTTCTCGGGAACCGGGCGGCAGTTGAAGAGCGGCCTTTACGCGATCGACGGTCAGGCGGACGGCGAGACGCTGTCGGTCACGGCCCGGGGCGAGGCCGACGTCGGCAAGCGGATGACCGGCGCCAAGGGCCTGGCCGTGACCCTGGCGACGAACACGCTTGATCGGCTGGCGGTGAAGTCCATCAGCGGCGCGGCGCGGTCCGAAGGGGTGCTGACGGGCAATTGGTCCCGTTGGTCCTATGTCGGCGGGCTTAAGGCCTCGCGTTTCAAGTATCGCGGCTATGGCCTCGCGGCCGTGGCCGGCACGGTCTCTGTCGGCCGCCGCAACGGCGAGCTGTCGGTCCGGTCGGCCCTGGCGGGCGCCGGGGGCTCGGGAGCAGGCTATATCGGCGCCCTTCTCGGCGCGCGACCGCAGGCGGAGTTCCAGGGCGCGCGGCTGGCCGACGGGCGGCTGCTGATGCGTCGCGTCACGGCCACGGGGTCGGGTCTCAAGCTGGACGCGACGGGAAGCCGCACGCTGCTGGGCGGTCTGTCGTTCAAGGGCGACGCGTTGCTGACCAATCTCTCCGCAGCCCGGATCGGGTCGAAGGGGCAGGCGAAGGCCGCCTGGTCGGCGTCGCAGGGCGGGCGAGGCAAGCCCTGGATTCTGACCCTCGACGCGAGGGGGGCGGGGTTCGCCACCGGCTATGGCGAGTTGGATCGCCTCCTTGGTGTCGCGCCCCGGATCAAGGGCAAGGCCGAGATCAGCAATGGCGTCATCGCCGTTACGACCGCCGAACTTGACGGGGCGCTCGCCTCGGCGAAGGCCGCCGGGCTGATCGGGCCTGAAGGGGCGCTCAAACTGAATCTGAACTGGGAGGCCAACGGTCCCTTCCGCGCGGGTCCGGTGGAATTCGCCGGCGCGGCGAAGGGAACCGGCGCGATCACCGGCTCGCTGGAGGCGGCGCGGGCCGACTTGATCGCTGATTTCGCCACGGTCGACCTTCCCAGCCTTGTGCTCACCGACGCCCATGTGACGCTCAGCTTCCTGCGTGGTCCCGGCGGCGCCGACGGCCAGGTGGCGATCCTGGCCGACAGTGAGTACGGCGCGGCCCGGGCCCGCACTGACTTCCGGTTCGCCGAGGGCGGGCTGGATCTGTTCGGCCTCGATGCGGACGCCGGCGGTGTTCAGGCCAAGGGCGCGCTGTCTCTGCGCAGCGGCCGCGCCTCGACGGCCGATCTGACCCTGGCGATCGGCCCCGGGGCGGTTCTCACCACCGGCGCGCTCACCGGCACGGCGCGCATCGTCGCCGGCCGGGACGGGCCGCGGGCGACGATAGACCTGGCCGCGCGCAACGCCGTTTTGCGCAGCGTCAACGGGCTGCGGTTCACCGCCGCGAATTTCACCGCCGACGGACCCCTCGAGCGGTTGCCGATCACGCTTGACGGACGTGGGACCTATGGCGAGAGCCGCTGGCGCTTCAAGGGCGGCGGCTTCTTCGCCCAGCGGAATGGCAAGACCGGCCTGGCCCTGGAGGGGGAGGGTCGGTTTGGCGCCGCTGATTTCCGCACCCTCGAAGCGGCCCGCATCGGTTTCGGCGGCGGGGAGCGGTCAGCGGATCTCAAACTCGACATCGAAGGCGGCCGGGCCTCGATCACCGCCCGTGCCGATGGCGATGTCGCCGACCTGCGCGCAAGCCTGGCCGGCGTGTCCCTGGGGGCGATCAACGAGGATCTGGCGGGTGTTTTCGACGGGGAGTTGATCCTCACCGGCCGGGGCAGCCAGCTGTCCGGCTCGCTCGACGCCTCGCTTCGAGACGCCCGCGCCCGCGGGGCCGGCAAGGCTGTGTCGGTGAACAGCGAGGTCAAGGCCACGCTCAAGGACTCGCTCCTGTCGGTGGCGGCGACAGCGAGCAACGCCAGCGGATTGCGGTCCGAGATGGGCCTGGCCCTGCCGGTGGAAGCCTCGGCGGCGCCGCTCCGGCTGGCGATCGTCCGGCAGAAGCCAATGAGCGGCCGCTTTTCCGCTGACGGTGAAGTCAAACCCCTGTGGGATCTCCTCGTGGGCGGGGAGCGTTCGGTGTCGGGCAATGTTTCAATGGCCGGAACCATCGGCGGCACCCTGGCCGATCCGCGCCTGGCCGGTCGCGCCGAACTCAAGAACGGCGCGTTTGAGGACGGAGTCATCGGCCTTGGCCTCGTCGACCTCTCGGTGGTCGCGGTGCTGTCGGACAACGCCATCGACGTCAGCCAGTTCACCGCCACCGACGGTCGCGGGGGTCGCGTGGTCGGCGGCGGCGGCGGCCGGCTCAGCGGCGGCGGCCGCATCAGCCTGCTGCGGGACGGGGTCAGCAGCTTCCGTGTGAAACTGGAAGACTTCCAGCTGATCGAGAATGACGCCATGACGGCGACCGCTTCGGGTGACGCGACCCTCAACCGGGCCGCCGACGGCAAGGTCCAGGTCTCGGGCGCCCTGACCGTCGACCGCGCCCTTGTGGCGGCCAATCCGCCAACCCCACGGGGCGTGGTGCCCATGGCCGTCGTCGAGCGCAACCGTCCGGAAGGCGGTGACGCCGACTTCCTGCCGGAGCCCTCGCGCGGCCTGGTCGTGGCCCTCGACGTATCGCTCAAGGCCACCCGGGGCATCTTCGTCGAGGGGCGCGGCCTGGACGCCGAACTGTCTCTGGACGCCCACATCGGCGGCACAACGGCCAAGCCCCGGCTTGACGGCGTCGCGCGCATCGTCCGTGGCGAGTATGATTTCGCCGGTAAACGGTTCGAGTTCGATCCTCGCGGGGCCATCTATCTGGCGACCTCGCCCGAGCGTATCCGGCTGGACCTGACCGCCACCCGCAATGACCCCTCGCTGACCGCGGTGATTCGCGTGCGCGGAACGGCGGCCAAGCCCGAGATCACCCTGACCTCGTCGCCGGTCCTGCCCAATGACGAGGTGCTGTCGCGGGTTCTGTTCGGCACCTCGGCCTCGCAACTGTCGCCGATCGAAGCGGCGCAGCTGGCCTCGGCGCTCGCCGCCCTGGCCGGCGGCGGCGGTTTCGACATCATCGGCAACCTCAAGAATTTCGCCGGTCTGGACCGGCTTGTCTTCGCCGGCGGCGGGGCGGCGGGCGCCATGACGGTCGCCGGCGGCAAATACCTGACCGACGACGTCTATCTGGAGATCATCGGCGGGGGTCGGGAAGGACCCGCGGCCCAGGTCGAATGGCGGGTCCGGCGCAACCTGTCTCTGATCTCCCGGCTGCAGGGCCAGGGGGGCGGTCGGCTGTCGGTGCGCTGGCGGCGGGACTACTAGGCGGCCATGGCAGGGGGGTTCACCTTCCCCTCCGGCATGGCTATGAAGGGGCAACGGCGATCCCCGTCTTGCGCCATTCCGGCGGGTCGTCATCACGAAACGCGCGTTGACATTGCGTCCGCGGAAATGGCGTCAGTAAAGCTGGACTGAGCAAACCGATGCGCCTGCAGCCGGACGAGAATGCTGTTCTGAAATCCCTTGCCGAACAGGGGTCGATGATCGTCGATCGCGCCGTCGGCTGGTGCGCTGTCAACTCCGGCAGCCGCAACCTGGAAGGGCTCGAAGCCACCCGCCAGATCCTCAAGACGGCCTTCGCGGTCCTGCCGACCGAGCCGCAGGATGTGCCGCTGGCGGCGTCGATCGAGATCGCCGCGGACGGACGGGAGACAGAGCAGGCGCATCCTCCCGCCATCGCGGTCATTGTCCGGCCCGAGGCGCCGGTCCAGGTCGTGCTGACGGGCCACTACGACACGGTCTTCCCGGCCGAGAGCCGGTTTCAGACCGTTGTCACTCGTCCCGACGGCGCCCTGAACGGGCCGGGCATCGCCGACATGAAGGGCGGAATCAGCGTCATTCTCTCGGCCCTGCAGGCCGTCGAAAGCCACCCGGACGCGGGCAAGCTCGGCTACCGACTGCTCCTGTCGCCCGACGAGGAGATCGGCTCGCTGTCCTCGGCGCCGATTCTTGCGGAATTCGGGCGGCTGGGCCATGTCGGCCTGACTTATGAGCCGGCCATGGCCGACGGCTCTCTGGCCGGCGCCCGCAAGGGTTCTGGCAATTTCCATATCCGCGTGACCGGCCGCAACGCCCATGCCGGACGCGACTTCGCGCTGGGTCGCAACGCCATCACCGCCGCCGCCCGCATCGCCGGCACCCTCGACGCGCTCAATGGCCAGCGCGATGCTGTGACTCTCAATGTGGCCCGTATCGATGGCGGCGCGCCGTTGAACATGGTGCCCGACATCGCCGTGGTTCGGTTCAATGTCCGCTATCCCGACGCCGCCGCCGCCGGCTGGCTGCAGTCGAACATCGCCCTGGCCATGGCCGCCGGCGAGGGCGACGGCCTGGGCGTCAGTCTGCACGGCGGCCTGACCCGGCCGGCCAAGCCGTTCAACGCCGCCCAGTCGGCCCTGTTCGGCAAGGTCCGGGACGTCGGGGCCCTGCTCGGCCAGACGATCGCCTGGAACCCGTCGGGCGGGGTCTGCGAGGGCAACAACCTGTTCGCCGCCGGTCTGCCCAATATCGATACGCTCGGCGTCCGCGGCGGCGACATTCACAGCGATAACGAGTTCGCCTGGCCCGACAGTTTCGTCGAGCGCGCCCAGCTCTCCGCCCTTATCCTCATGAAACTCGCGTCGGGTGACATCGACGCCCGGGGCATCCACGCCCTGATGGAGACCCGTTGATGCTGGTTGTCCGCCCCGCCGGCCCCGCCGACTATGACGCGATGCTCGAACTGGCCGTCCTGTCCGGCCGCGGCTTCACCAGCCTGCCCGAGGACGAGCCGACCCTGCGCGCTCGCCTCGACCTCTCGGCGGCCAGTTTTTCCGGCGAGGTCGCCCCGCCGGAGGCCTGGTACAGCCTGATGCTGGAAGACTCCGAAACCGGGGCCATCGACGGCGTCGCCGGGGTCAAGGCCAGCGTGGGACTGAAGCGCCCGTTCTTCTCGTTCCGGGTCGTCACCCTGGCACAGTCTTCGCCGACCCTGGGCATGCGGTTCGACCACCAGGCCCTGGTTCTGGTCAATGAATGCGCCGGCTGGTCCGAGGTCGGGTCGCTGTTCCTGCGGCCGGAGAAGCGCCGGGGCGGCGCCGGCCGGCTGCTGGCCCAGTCGCGCTACATGTTGATCGGCTCCGAGCCGGAGAAGTTCTCGGAAATGGTGCTGGCCGAGCTGCGCGGCTGGTTCGACGACGACGGCAGTTGTCCCTTTTGGGACCATGTCGCCAGCCACTTCTTCCGCCTGCCGTTCGACGAGGCCGACCTGATGAGCGCCTCGACCAATGGCCAGTTCATTCTCGACCTGGCGCCGCGCCATCCGATCTACACCGGCCTGCTGCACGACGCCGCCTGCAAGTCGATCGGCGAGGTGCACCGCGAGGGGCAGGCGGCCAAGGCCATGCTTGAGCGCGAGGGCTTCCGCTACCAGGGTCTGGTCGATCTGTTCGACGCCGGTCCGACCATGGGCGCGCCGCGCGATGACATCAAAACAGTCAAGAACGCCCAGGTGCTGACCGTTCGGCTGGGCGCCGACAGCGGCGCCGAGGCGGCCCTGATCTCGACCACCGAGATCGCGCGGTTCCGGGCGGTTCGGGCGGAGGTTCTGGTCAAGGATGGCGCGGCGGTGCTGTCGCCGGCCGCCGCCGAAGTTTTGGGCGTGCGTGAAGGCGCCAAGGTCAGGGTGAAGTCATGAGCCGCAGTCTCTACATCAACGGCCAGTGGGTCGCCGGTCACGGCGCGGGCCTGACGTCGATCGATCCGGCGACCGGTCAGGCCGCCTGGGAAGGCGCCACCGCCACGGCGGCCGATGTCGCTGCCGCCGTGACCGCCGCCCGCGCCGCCGCCCATGACTGGGCCGACCGCCCGCGTGAGGAGCGGATCGCCGCCCTGCGCCGTTACAAGGCCGCCCTGGACGCCCGCAAGGACGCCTTCGCCGAGGCCATGTCCCGCGAAACCGGTAAGGCCCTCTGGGAGACCAGGGCCGAGCTGGGCTCGATGATGGGCAAGGTCGATGTCTCAATCGCCGCCTATGACGAACGCACCGGGGTCAAGGAGACTGTCACCGGCTTTGGCCGGGCTGTCCTGCGCCACCGCGCCCATGGCGTGATGGCCGTGCTCGGTCCGTTCAACTTCCCCGGCCACCTGCCCAACGGCCATATCGTTCCGGCCCTGCTGGCCGGCGACACCGTCGTCTTCAAACCCTCGGAGGAAACCCCCTGGGCCGGCCAGTTGCTGGTCGAGGCGCTGGAAGCCGCCGATCTGCCGCCCGGTGTGATCAACCTCGTCCAGGGCGGTCGTGAGACCGGCCAGGCGCTGATCGAGCAGGACATCGACGGCCTGCTGTTCACCGGATCGGCCGCCGCCGGCAGCCATTTCCGCCGGGTCTTCGCCGAGCGCCCCGATGTGATCCTGGCCCTGGAACTGGGCGGCAACAATCCGCTGGTCGTCTGGGACGCCGCTGATGCGGAGGCCGCCGCTGCCCTGATCGTGCAATCGGCCTTCATCACCACCGGTCAACGCTGCTCCTGCGCCCGCCGGCTGATCGTGCCCGAAGGCCATGAGGGGGAGGCGATCATCGAAGCGGTCGTGGCCCTGTCCGACCGCCTGATCGCCGGCGCCTGGAACAGCGATCCCGAGCCCTTCATGGGGCCGTTGATCTCGGCTCGCGCGGGCCGCATGGCGCGGGAGTCGGCCGGCCTTCTGCTGGGAACCGTGATCCGCGAGGCCCGGGCCGTCGACGGCCTGTCGGAGGCCTTCATCACGCCGGGCATCATCGATGTCAGCCATCACGAGACGCCCGACGAGGAGATTTTCGCGCCGGTGCTGCAGGTGCGGCGCGCGGCGACCTTCGACGGCGCCATCGCCCTGGCCAACGCCACCCGCTACGGCCTGTCGGCCGGGCTGATCAGCGATGACGTCACCCGTTGGGATCATTTCCAGAAACGGATTCGCGCCGGGGTGGTCAACTGGAACCGGCCGACCACGGGGGCCGCCGGCACGGCGCCGTTCGGCGGTCTCGGCGCCTCTGGCAATCATCGGCCCAGCGCCTATTACGCCGCCGACTATTGCGCCTATCCGGTCGCCAGTTTCGAAGCCGACGCGGTGGCGCAGACCGTGGGCGACATCAAGGGCCTGCGCGGGTGAACCCCGCCGTCGAAGCCAACTGCGACGGCCTGGTCGGGCCGACCCACAGCTTTGCCGGGCTGGCGCCGGGCAATCTGGCCAGCGCCCATAACAAGGGCGACCCGTCCAACCCGCGCTCGGCGGTGCTGGAGGGCCTGGCCAAGATGCGGCTGCTGGCCGACCGGGGCCTGCCGCAGTTCGTACTGCCGCCGCACGAGCGGCCCGACGTCGGCTTCCTGCGTCGCATCGGCTTTGCCGGAACCGACGCGCGGGTGATCGAGACGGCGGCGGCCCAGGCGCCCGAGCTGCTTAACACCGCCTGTTCCGCCTCGCCGATGTGGGCGGCCAACGCCGCCACGGTGACGCCGAGCGCCGACGCGGCCGACGGCCGGGTGCATTTCACCCCGGCCAACCTGCTGACCAACCTGCATCGCAGCCTCGAGGGCGACCAGACCATGCGCGCCCTGCGCCGGTTGTTCCCCGACGAAGCGCGCTTCGCCGTCCATGAGCCGCTGCCGGCGGCCCCCCATTTCGCCGACGAGGGCGCGGCCAACCATGTCCGGCTCTGCGCGGATCATGGCGAGGCCGGGGTCAATCTGTTCGTCTGGGGTCGCGAGGCCTGGGAGACCTGGTCGGGCCGCTTCCCCGCCCGCCAGACCCTGCAGGCCTTCGAGGCCATCGCCCGCCGCCATGGCGCCGACGGCGCAGTCTTCGCCCGTCAGGGCCGGGCGGCCATCGAGGCCGGCGTCTTCCACAATGACGTTGTCTGCGTCGGCGCCCGCACCTGCCTGTTCTTCCACGAGGCGGCGTTCGAGGATACGGTCGGGGTCCAGGCCGACATCCGCGCCGCCGCCGCCGGCAAGTTCGAACCGCAGTTCGTCGAGATCGCCGCCGCCGACCTGCCGCTCAGCGAGGCCATCGCCTCCTATCTGTTCAACTCCATGCTGGTGTCCTTGCCCGGCGAGGACCGCCTGACCCTGATCGCCCCGATGGAGACGGCCGAGACGCCGCGCGCTAAAGCCGCCGTCGATCGGGCCATGGCCTCCAACGGTCCTATCGGCCGGGTCGAGTATGTCGATGTCCGCCAGAGCATGCGCAATGGCGGCGGTCCGGCCTGTCTGCGGCTGCGGGTGGCGCTGACCGACGCGGAGCTGGCGGCGGCCAACCCGGCCCAGCGGTTCGATGCGACGCTGCAGGACCGGCTGACGGTCTGGGCGAATGAGCACTATCGCGACCGGCTGTCTCCGGCCGATCTGGCGGACCCGCATCTGCTGGTCGAAAGCCGCCGGGCGCTCGACGAGCTCACACAAATTCTTGATCTGGGAAGCGCCTTCTACCCGTTTCAGCAAACGGTCTGAGTGCTGTAACGATCACGTCAGCATGGTAGTTGTTTGGCATGCTCGTCAGGATGATCGTTCTGCTGCCTCTGTTGCTTGGAGTGGCCAACGCTTCGGCGGCAGGTGACTATGGCGTGCCGGCTCTGGCGGCAGCGTCGAGGCCTTTGGCAGCCAATAGCTACAGCGCCCGGGCGGCCGATCTGACGTCCGTTTTCGTTGGCGACGGCCCCCTTGTGGTGCGGTCCCCTGACGGCCGATCCCAGGTTCGGGTCGAGCTGGTCGAACCTGATGCAGTGGTCAACCTCATTAAGGTCACTGGCGCGCTCGGCGACTTTACGTTCGAGATCGTCAACGGACCGAACGCAGAACTGTTGTGGGCGCCGGACTCGCAAGCGTTTTTCGTGACGGAAAATGACGGCGGCATTGTCGGTAGTTATCTCGTCTATGTCGTCGCGCGGTTCGACGGGCGGCCGCAGGCCCGAAACCTGACGAAGCTGGTGTCCGACGCCTACGGCCAGCCGGGTCGCTGTTTTGACCCCGAAGGCCCAAACGTCGCCGGCATTTCCTGGCTGGGCTCGTCCCATCGCCTGCTCATCGCCGCCCAGACCCTCTCCCACAGCAACTGCGATGGCATGGGCACCTTCGTCGCCTTTGTCATCGATCCCTGGGCGATGTCGGTTGGCCAGCGATACAATCAACTTCAGGCCAAGGCGCGTTTTGGTCGCGACCTCGGGCTGGCGCTCAAGGCGTCCGACGACGATTGCATCCGGCAGCCAGCCGCCTGCTTCATTCCCCAACTGCATCGCCGCGACCGGCAGGACAGTCGCTGACCACAGCGCGGCCACGTTGAGACAGGGGACACCTATTGAAGACGGTACATGTCCCCAATCTACCGCCGCCCTGCCGCGTAGGCCTGTGTGCCCCGGGTGAACACCTGATCCTCCGCAAGCACCGCGTCGATCGCGATCTCGCCGGCGCCGGCGAGCCGCTCATAGATCGGCGCGAACTCCTGCAGCGTCGCGTCGAGCAGGGCCTGCAGCGACGGGATGACGAAATAGACCTGCTGGAAGTCGTCGATCCGGTAGGGGGTGCGCATAACCCGTTCCAGATCAAAGCCGATCCGGTTGGGGGAGGGGTCGTCGAGGGCGAAGATCGACTCGGTGCGCGAGGAGACGATGCCCGCGCCATAGATGCGCAGGCCCTTGGGCGTCTCGAGCAGGCCGAACTCCACTGTGTACCAGTAGAGCCGGGCAAGGTTGTGCAGTTGGCCGCGGCCAGCCGCGCGTAGTCCGCCTTCGCCATAGGCCTGCATATAGTCGGCGAAAGTCGGGTCGGTCAGCATCGGCACATGGCCGAAGACATCATGGAAGATGTCCGGTTCCTGCAGGTAGTCGAGCTGGTCGGGCCGGCGGATGAACTGGCCGGCCGGGAAGCGCCGATGGGCCAGATGGTCGAAAAACACGTCGTCGGGCACCAGGCCCGGCACGGCGACCACCGACCAGCCGGTCAGCCGGTTCAGGTCCTCGTTGATCTTGCGGAAGTCGGGAATGCCGCCCCGGTGCAGGTCCAGCGCGTCGAGCCCGTGCAGGAATTCATCGCAGGCGTAGCCGGGCAGAAGGGCCGCCTGACGTTCATAGAGCAGGTCCCAGACCTGATGGTCTTGCGCCGTGTAGGCGTTCCATCCCTGGTCGATGGTCCAGTCGGAGGCGGCGCCGAGGGGCGGGCCGTTGGCGAAGCTGTCTGCGTCCATGGGGGCAGGATAACCCATGTTTCGCGCAATGTCCGTTCCAACGCGCCCGCGAATGGGGTTGTCGGCGGAAGGAAGTTGCGCGGCTGTCCGGGCGGCTGGAATCGCTAGTGGGCGATGCGTGGCCGCATGTTGTAGTGGCCGTCCTCGAAGCCCTCGAAGATCAGGCGGGCATGCGGATGGCCGACCGGCTCGCCGCTGTCGTCGGGCAGCAGGTTTTGCTCCGAAACATAGGCGACGTAGCTGTTCTGATCGTTCTCGGCCAGCAGGTGGTAGAAGGGCTGATCCTTGCGCGGACGGATGTCCTCGGGGATCGACTCCCACCATTCCTCGGTGTTGGCGAACTGCGGATCGACGTCGAAGATGACCCCCCGGAACGGAAAGATCCGGTGTCTGACCACCTGGCCGATAGCGAATTTGGCGAGTCTGGCATTCATGACATTGGATTCTAACGCGGTGGGCCTGACTGGAAGATGAACGTAGAGCCTCGGCGACGTTAGGCAAGTCAATGCCTTTCGCCAGGCGAAGCGGCCCGCTAAAGTCGCCCGTGAAACGAGACGCCCGATCATGGTCGTCTGCGCAGACAGGGTCAGAACCATGTCGGAGGCGCCAAGTGCGCAAAGCGGTTCCCGCGGGGATCGCCAGGGAACGCGTGGCGGGGCTCCCCCCGCCTATGCGGCGCTGGACCTTGGCACCAACAACTGCCGACTGCTGATCGCGACGCCGACCCATGCCGGTTTCCGCGTGGTCGAGGCCTATTCGCGCATTGTCCGGCTGGGCGAGGGGCTGTCGATGACCGGCCGCATGTCCGAAGAGGCGATGGACCGCGCCCTGGCCGCCCTGACCGTCTGCGCCGAAAAAGTCCGCCGCCGCCGTTGCGATCGCATCAAGGCCATCGCCACCCAGGCCTGCCGGCAGGCGGAAAACGGCCCCGAATTCATCGCCAGGGTGGCCAGCGAAACCGGCCTGCGCCTGCAGATCATCACCCCCAAGGAAGAGGCACAGCTATCCGTGGCCGGCTGCGTCAACCTGCTCGACCGCCAGGCCGAGGCGGCCCTGGTGGTCGATGTCGGCGGCGGATCCACCGAACTGTCCTGGGTCGACCTCAAGGGCCAGGGGCTCGACGCCCGACCGCGCGAGTTCGCGGCCTGGCGGCTGCCGATCAAGGCCTGGCTGTCGGTGCCGATGGGCGTGGTGACCCTGGCCGAGCGGTTTCCCGAGGCCCATGGGTCGCCCGAGGCCTGGTTCCGGGCCATGGTCGAGGCCGTCAAGGAACCGATCGCCGCCTTTACCCACGCCAACCCCCTGCGCGAGACCTTCGCGTCAGGGCGGGCCCATATGGTCGGCACCTCGGGCGCCATCACCAGCCTGGCCGGACTGCATCTGGATCTGCCGCGCTATGATCGCGGTCGCGTCGACGGCCTGTGGATGACCCGGCAGGAGTGCGACACCATCACCGGCCGGCTGCTGGCCTGGACGCCGCGGGAGCGGGCGGCCCAGCCCTGTATCGGTCCAGACCGCGCCGATCTGGTCATGGCCGGCGCCGCCATCCTGCAGGCGGTGCAGGAACTCTGGCCCTGCGAACGCGTGCGGGTCGCCGACCGCGGCCTCCGCGAGGGCTTGCTGATGAGCCTGATGAGTGATGAACAGCCCCGTCGGCGACGACGCCGGCGTAGCGGCGTGCGCCCGGCGGGAGCAGCGGCATGAGTGACGAAGAGCCCCCCAGACGGCGCATGGTCAAACCGCCGTCCGGCGGCAAGGACAGCGGCCGCGGCAAGCCGGCGCGGCTGAAGACCGCCCGCGGCCGCACCCCCTCATCCCAGGCCTGGCTCGAGCGCCAGATCAACGACCCCTTCTCGGCCGAGGCCCGGGCCCTGGGCCTGCGCAGCCGCGCCGCCTTCAAGCTCAGCGAGATCGACGACCGTTTCAAACTGATCCGCAAGGGCAGCCGGATCATCGACCTGGGCTGCGCGCCAGGCGGCTGGATCCAGGTGGCCATCCAGCGCGGGGCGACCGACATCGTCGGCATCGACCTGCTGCCGGTTGACCCTCTGGCCCCGGCCCAGCTGGTCCAGATGGACTTCACCGACCCGGCGGCCGGGCCGCTGCTGATGGAGATGCTCGGCGGGGCGCCCGATCTGGTGCTGTCGGACATGGCCCCCAACACCGTCGGGCACCGCGAGACCGACCATCTGCGCATCGTCGGCCTGATCGAGGCGGCCGCCGAGTTCGCCATTTCCGTCCTCAAGCCCGGCGGCGCCTTCGTGGCCAAGGCCTTCCAGGGCGGCGAGACGGCGACCCTGCTGGCCGGACTCAAGAAGCGGTTCACCAAGGTCCAGCACGTCAAACCCAAGGCCAGCCGAACCGACAGCTCGGAGGTCTTCCTGGTGGCGACGGGGTTCAAGGGGTAGGGACGCCCTTCGCCGCCAACGTCGGTCAGATCCAGCCCCAATTGAATAGGGATCACGCGCATGCATAAGGTGCGGATGTGCAGCGCCCGACTAACGGAGTGAGTCCGTACCCTTCGGCTGGCTGGTTCCACGAGGGGATAAACGATGGCCGCCGCGCTTCTCGACCGGTTCGTCCCCGTTGATCTGGGTCATCGCCGCGTGCTGCACCCTGGAAAATTCCTCTGGGCGCGCGCGATCGGCTGGATGATTGCGCTCATTCTCGCGGTCGGATTGGCCTTCGGGCCGAGCATGGAAGCGCTATTGCGCGGGTTGCCGAAAGAGCCGGCCTATCAGTTCCTCGCCCATGGCCTCGGCTGCCTGATTATTCTCGGGACCTACGCCCTGCTGGTGCGGCTGGGGGAGGATCGAACGCCGGGCGAGCTTTCTATCAGGGCCGCGCCCTTTGATCTGTTCGCGGGCGGGGCGCTGGGCGTTCTGACCTTCTCGGCGGTCATGGCGATCCTGGTCGGCTTCCAGCTCTACGACCTCAAATATCTTGGCGCGGCGTCGGCCTGGCGCGGCGCGGGCCTGGCGCTTGAATCAGGCGTCTTCGAAGAGGTGCTTGTCCGCGGCATCGTGCTGCGGCTGGCCTGGCGAGCCTTTGGCCCCTGGCCCGCCTTCGTGATTTCGGCGTTGCTGTTTGGCGTGGGACACATCGGCAATCCGGGCGCGACCCTGTTCACCACCGCCTGCGTGGCGATCGAGGCCGGCGTGGCGCTGGCCGCTTTCTACGCGCTGACCGGACGTCTGTGGCTGTCGATCGGGTTTCACGCCGCCTGGAATTTCACCCAGGGCTATCTCTACGGGGCCGCCGTTTCCGGCAGCGACTTCGGCGGCTCCATCGCCAGGAGCACGCCCCGCGCGGGGTTTCCCGACTGGCTCACCGGTGGTGCGTTTGGTCCCGAGGCGTCGCTGCCGGCGCTCACTATATGCTCGGCGATCGGCATTGCGGCCCTGTGGCTGGCCTGGCGGGCAGGCCGCTTTTCAAGGCCGGCGCCGGAGACGTCTCCGGCGCCCGGCTGACGCGTCAGCCGACGGCCAAATCCCCGCCGCCGGCCACGCCCGCATTGACACCGCCCCCCTTTGCCACGATACCGCGCCCGCAAAACGGAGACTCCCATGGAGATTCGCGAAGGGCTCACCTTCGACGATGTTTTGCTTGAACCCGGTCCTTCGGAAGTGATGCCTACCCAGGTGTCGACCGCCTCCCGGTTTACGCGCGAGATCAGTCTGAACATTCCGCTCGTGTCCGCCGCCATGGACACGGTCACTGAAAGCCGCCTGGCTATCGCCATGGCCCAGGCCGGCGGTCTGGGCGTGCTGCACCGTAACCTCACCATCGAAGAGCAGGCCGACCAGGTCCGCGAGGTGAAGCGCTATGAAAGCGGCATGGTCATCAATCCGCTGACCATCCATCCCGACACCACCCTGGCCGAGGTCCGAGAGATCAAGGCGCGGCGGAAAATCTCGGGATTCCCGGTGGTTGAGCGGGGCAGCGGCAAGCTGGTCGGCATCCTGACCAACCGCGACATGCGCTTCGAAACCGACGAGAGCCTGAAAGCCGCCGAGGTCATGACCCGCAATGGTCTGATCACCGTGCGCGAGGGCATCGACTCGGGCGAGGCGCTGCGCCTGCTCAAAACCAACAAGATCGAGCGTCTGATCGTCGTCGACGATGACGGCCGCGCTGTCGGCCTGATCACTGTCAAGGATATCGACAAGGCCACCGAATATCCCAACGCCGCCAAGGACGAGAAGGGCCGGCTGCTGGTCGGCGCAGCGTCCACCGTTGGCGACGCCGGTTTCGAGCGGTCCCTGGCCCTGGTCGAGGCCGGGGTCGACGTGGTCGTCATCGACACCGCCCACGGCCATTCCAAACAGGTGGCCGACGCCGTCACCCGGCTCAAGCGCGAGACCAACCGGGTCCAGATCGTCGCCGGCAACATCGCCACCTACGATGCGGCGAGGGCCCTGATCGACGCCGGCGCCGACTCCATCAAGGTCGGCATCGGCCCCGGCTCGATCTGCACCACCCGCATCGTCGCCGGCGTCGGCGTGCCGCAGCTGACCGCCATCGCCGAGGCCTACCGGGCCGCCCGCGACAGCGGCGTGCCGGTGATCGCCGACGGCGGCATCAAGAACTCCGGCGACCTGGCCAAGGCCATCGCAGCGGGGGCCAGCGTGGCCATGATGGGTTCGATGTTCGCCGGCACCGAAGAGTCGCCGGGCGAGGTCTTCCTCTACCAGGGCCGGTCCTACAAATCCTACCGCGGCATGGGCTCGCTGGGGGCCATGGCCCGCGGCTCGGCCGATCGCTACTTCCAGAAGGAAGTCACCGACACCCTCAAACTGGTGCCCGAGGGCATCGAGGGCCAGACCCCGTTCAAGGGGCCGATCGGGCCGGTCATCCACCAGCTGGTCGGCGGCCTGCGGGCGGCCATGGGCTATGTCGGCGCGCCCGACATCGACGAGTTCCAGAGGCGGGCCAAATTCATCCGCATCACCGGCGCCGGTCTGCGCGAGAGTCACGTCCATGACGTGATGATCACGCGGGAAGCGCCCAACTACCCGAGCGCCGTCTGAGCGCCGGGGACCAAGGGGGAATGAGATGACGTTCGAACTTTGCCTGCTGGGCTGGACCCTGGTCCTGGCCTTCGTCCAGATCCTGCTGTTCGATGTGGCCCGCACCGGCCAGTACGGCCTCAAGTGGAACACCGGCGCCCGCGACGAGACCATGCCGCCGCTGTCGCCGATGGCCAACCGCCTCAAGCGGGCGCAGGACAATCTGTTCGAGACCCTGCCGTTATTCATCGGCGCGGTGCTGGTCGCGCATCTGGCCGGCAAGAACGGCGACCTGACCCATTGGGGCGCGCTGATCTATCTGGTCGGCCGCGTCGCCTATGTGCCGCTCTACGCCTTTGGCGTGAAGCAGATCCGCTCGCTGGTCTGGCTGGCCAGCACGGCCGGTCTGCTGATGATTTTCTGGGCCATCCTGGCTCATTGAGCCTTTTCTGATTTCAAGTGGGTGTTTGATTGCGTGACGGCGGACGGCTAGCGGCGGCGATTGGGGTCCTTGAGGACATCGAGGGGCGCCATCGGCCTGCCCGCATGGCGCTGAAAGGTTGGGGCGAGTCGGCCCGCTACGCCGGCTCCAAGGACCGGTCCTTCGTCTCGGGCCTGGTGCTCGACGTGCTGCGCAAGCGGCGGTCGCTGGGCTGGAAGATGGGCGCCGACACCGCCAGGACCGCGGCCCTGGCGGCCCTGCGCTTCGGCTGGGGCTGGCCGGTCGACCGCATCGCCCAGGCGGCGGCCGACGACCAGCACGGCATCGGCGGCCTGACCGAGGCCGAACTCGCCGCCTTCGCACAGCCCAACAGCGCCGAGGCCCCGGCCCCCGTCGCCGGCGACTATCCTGACTGGCTGGAGCCGCACCTGACCCGGGTCTATGGCGAGGGCAGGGCGGCCGAATTGACCGCCCTGGCCGAGCGCGCGCCGGTCGACCTGCGCGCCAACCGGCTGAAGACCGACGCCGACCGCGCCGCCAAGGCCCTGCAGCCGCTGCATGCGGTTCCGGCTGGCGTGCTGCCCGACGCCTTCCGCATTCCGGCCCCGGCGGCCACCGACCGGGCCGGCTCGGTGGAGACCATCCCCCAGTTCGGCAAGGGCTGGTTCGAGGTCCAGGATCTCGGCAGCCAGATCGCCGCCGCCTGCGCTGGCGACATCAAGGGCAAACAGGTGCTCGATTTCTGCGCCGGGGGCGGGGGCAAGACGCTCGCGCTCGCGGCGGCCATGGGCAACACCGGCCAACTCTACGCCCATGACAGCGACGCCCGCCGGATGGTCGACATCATCCCCCGCGCCACCCGCGCCGGGGTGCGCAACCTGCAGATCCGTTCGCCGGTCGAGGCCGAACCGCTCAAGGGCATGGAAGGCAAGATGGACGTCGTCTTCGTCGACGCCCCCTGCACCGGCTCGGGCACCTGGCGCCGGCACCCCGATTCCAAATGGCGGCTGTCGCCCGAACAGCTCGAACGCCGCATGGCCGAACAGGATCTGGTGCTCGACCAGGCTGCGCCCTTCGTGAAGCCGGGCGGGCGGATGGTCTATGTCACCTGTTCGCTGCTGGCCGAGGAGAACGAGGACCGCATCGCCGCCTTCCTGGCGCGCACGCCGGGCTTCGCCGTTCGTCCCGCCGCCTTTGAGGCGGTCGCCGAGCACGCCACCCCCGAGGGGTTCCTGCGCCTCACCCCCCTGACCGCCGCCGCCGACGGCTTCTTCGTCGCCCTTCTGGAACGCACCGCATGACCGCCCCCGCCCACCAGCCCGTCCTGATCGTCGACTTCGGCAGCCAGGTCACGCAGCTGATCGCCCGCCGGGTGCGGGAGAGCGGCGTCTATTGCGAGATCCATCCCTACGACAAGGCGGCCGAGGCGCTTGAGAGCCTCAAGCCGGCGGCCATCATCCTGTCGGGCGGACCGGCCAGCACCACCGAGGACGAGAGCCCCGCCGCCGACCGGGCCCTGTTCGACGCCGGCGTGCCGATCCTCGGCATTTGCTACGGCGAACAGACCATCTGCGCGGTGCTCGGCGGCAAGGTCGAGGCCGGCCATCACCGTGAGTTCGGCCGCGCCGAGATCGTCGTCACCCGCGACAGCCCGCTCTGGGCCGGCATCGGCGCGGTCGATCACCGCGAGACGGTGTGGATGAGCCACGGCGACCGGGTCACCGCCCTGCCGCCCGGTTTCGAGGTCATCGCCACCTCGACCGGCGCGCCGTTCGCGGCCATCGCCGACGAGGCGCGGAAGATCTACGCCGTCCAGTTC
Source organism: Caulobacter sp. (assembly GCA_030680355.1). Classification (GTDB taxonomy): domain Bacteria; phylum Pseudomonadota; class Alphaproteobacteria; order Caulobacterales; family Caulobacteraceae; genus Caulobacter. Next base: position 196,307 of record JAUXVF010000028.1, on the reverse strand, counting down.
CACCCCGAGGTCGCCCACACGCCGCGCGGGGCCCAGATCCTGCGCAACTTCACCCATGGCGTGGCGGGGCTCGACGGCGACTGGACCATGGCCGCCTTCAAGGCCGAGTCGATGGCCCGCATCCGCGACCAGGTCGGCAAGGGCCGGGTGATCTGCGGCCTGTCGGGCGGCGTCGACAGCTCGGTGGCCGCCGTGCTGATCCATGAGGCGCTCAAGGACTCTGGCGCCGACCAGCTGACCTGCGTCTATGTCGACACCGGCCTGATGCGGCTGGGCGAGAGCGAACAGGTCGTCTCCCTGTTCCGCAATCACTACAATATTCCGCTGGTTCACGTTGATGCCGCTGATCTTTTCCTAGATGCGCTCGAAGGCGTCAGCGATCCGGAGACCAAGCGCAAAACCATCGGCCGGCTGTTCATCGAGGTCTTCGACCGCGAGGCGGCCAAGATCGAGGACGCCCAGTTCCTGGCCCAGGGCACCCTCTATCCGGACGTCATTGAAAGCGTGTCTGCACGGGGCGGCCCGTCGGCCGTCATCAAGAGCCACCACAACGTCGGCGGCCTGCCGGACTTCAGGAAGCTCAAGCTGGTCGAGCCCCTGCGCGAGCTGTTCAAGGACGAGGTCCGGGTGCTCGGCGTCGAGCTGGGCCTGCACGCCGACTTCGTCGGCCGCCACCCCTTCCCGGGGCCGGGCCTGGCCATCCGCATCCCCGGCGAGATCACCCGCGACAAGGTCACGACCCTGCAGCAGGCCGACGCCATCTATCTCGACGAGATCCGCAAGGCCGGCCTGTACGACAAGATCTGGCAGGCTTTCGCCGTGCTGCTGCCGGTCAAGACCGTCGGCGTGATGGGCGACGCCCGCACCTATGAGAACGTCCTGGCCCTGCGCGCGGTGACTTCCACCGATGGCATGACCGCTGACTTCTTCGAATTCCCCTGGGACGTGCTCGGCAAGACCGCCACCCGGATCATCAACGAGGTCCGCGGCGTCAACCGCGTCGTCTACGACGTGACCAGCAAGCCGCCGGGGACCATCGAATGGGAATGATCACCGGCGCATGACGGCAAAAAAGCCTCCGGCCTCGGCCAGACGGCTGACGGCGGCCAACCTCGAGGCGCTGGGGGCCGAGAGCCTGTCGGCGCTGCTGCTGGAACTCGCCGACAGCCAGCCGGCCCTCAAGCGACGCCTGCGCATGGAGCTCTCGGCCCGCGTTGGCGCCGAGGCCCTGGCCGAGGAGATCGACAAGCGGCTGACGATGATCGCCGGCAGCAAGGCCAAGGTCTCCTGGCGCAAACGGCCTGAATTCATTCTCGACCTGACGGTGCTTCGCCGGATGATCGCCGGCCGCCTGGCCGATCTTGACGCCGCGATCGCCATGCGCCGGCTGTGGACCTTTCTTGATCTTGCCGACGGCCTGTCGTTGCGGGTCAAGGATCCCAAAGGCGAGCTCGACCAGGTGTTTGTCGCGGCGGCGCAGGACATGGCCGAACTGGCCCCGCGGGCGCCGGCCGACATCGCCCTGGCCGGGGAGGTGGCGGACATGCTGTTCACGGGCTCGGCGGCCTGGAGCGAGCGGCTCGGTCCCGCCCTGTCGGGGTTCGGCCAGGCCTTCGGCGCCGCGGTGCTGGCCGAGCTCAACAGCCGCATCAAGGCGCGGCCGGCGTTCAAGCCCTCGGCGCGGGTCATGCGGGCCGTGGCCGACGCGGCGGGCGATGTCGACGCCTTCGTCGAGACAGTGCCGGCGACTCTGCTGCGGGACCCCGGCACGGCGGCGGCGGTGGGCCGGCGACTGCTGGCGGCCGGTCGGCCCGACGAGGCCCGGGCCACCCTGCTGACCGCCGATCCGCGCAACCGCGCCCGCGGCCTCGATGGCCGCCCCGACCCGGCCGCCGAGCCCTGGTACGCGGTCTGGATCGAGACCCTGGAACAGGCCGGTGACCTGGCGGCCGCGCATGAGGAGCGCTGGGCGACCTTCGAGCGGACCCTGTCGGCAGCCCAACTCCGTCGTTTTCTCAAGGTGTTGCCCGATTTCGATGATGTCGAGGCGATGGACAGGGCCTTCGGGGTCGCCGCGCGGTTCACCAGCTTCGGCGACGGCCTGGCCTTCCTGATGGACTGGCCCGCCTTGCCGGAGGCCGCCGCCATGATCCTCGCCCGCCGCGACGAGGCAGCCGGCGAGGCCGGCGATCTGGCAGAATGGGCCGCCCGGCTCGACGCCCGCTATCCAGCCGCCGCTCTGGTGCTGCTGCGGACGGCGATCAGCACCCTGTGGAGCGATCCCCGCACACGGGACGAGGCCGAGCCCCTCGCCGACGAGGCCGAGGCGCTGGCCCGGCGCATCGGCGATCTGGATGGGCTCGAGAGCCACGAGGCCTTCGCCCTGCGGCTGACCGCTCGCCGGTCAGGTTCCTGGCGGCGATAGGCGGCTTCGCGCCTTTCCGCCCGGGGCGGCGGGATGCTAGGGCAGGGCGATGACCAACCTGCAGCACACGCTCCTGACTACCCTGACGCTCACCGTCGACTTTCGCGGCATGACCACCATCGGCCAGACGCCGGCCGGCCTGCGCCGCATCGCGCCGGTGACCGGCGGGACCTTCGTCGGCGAACGGCTGAGCGGCGCGGTCATCGGCGGCGCTGACTGGGTGATCAACCGGCCCGACGGGGTCATGGTCATCGACGTGCGCCTGACCCTGAAGACCGACGACGGCGCGATGGTCTACCTGACCTACCAGGGCCGCTTCCTGGCTGCGCCCGAAGTCATGGCCCGGTTCGCCAAGGGCGCGGTGCTCGATCCGTCGGAGTATTCCCTGGCCGTCACCGCCCGCTTCGAATGCGGCGATGAACGTTACAGCTGGCTCAACGACGTGGTCGCGGTCGGAACCGGCGAGCAGACGGCCGCCGGGCCTGTGTATTCCATCTTCCAGATCGGCTGAGGCTCATGACCACCACGCTGCACGGCATCAAGGCCTGCGACACCATGAAGAAGGCCGGCGACTGGCTGGACGCCCACGGCGTCGACTACGGCTTCCATGACTACAAGGCGGTCGGCATTGACCGGACGACGCTGGAAGCCTGGACCGGCAAGGTCAGCTGGGAAATCCTGCTCAATCGCAACGGCACGACCTTCCGCAAATTGCCCGACGCCGACAAGGCGGACCTGACCCGGGACAAGGCCATCGCCCTGATGCTGGCCCAGCCCTCGATGATCAAGCGACCGGTGCTGGATGTCGACGGCGCCCTGACCGTCGGCTTCAAGCCCGACGTCTACGCGGCGGTATTCGCCTAAACACCGTCGCGGGCGGTTGTCAGGGCGGCCTGCAAGGGCCTACCAGATCGACATGCGTTCACCGCTGTCGCCTTCGCCCCATCGCTCGCGCCGCGAGGCCCTGGCCAGCCGTCTGCATGCGCGGCGGACCTGGCGTACCGCGCTGGTCGTCGGGGTAGCCATTCTGGGCGGTCTAGCGGCGGCTTTCTTCGCCAGGCTGTGCGACGCGGCGATGGAATTGCACAGTCATCTCAACGAAGTGGCGCGCTGGCCCAGCCTGCTGCTGTTGCCGATCGGTTTCGCGTCCGCCGCCTGGCTGACCCGGCGCTTTTCTCCCGAGGCGGCCGGCAGCGGCATCCCCCAGGTCATCGCCGCCGCCGAGAAGCGCTGGGGCGGGCGCTGGGGCGGTCAGCGCGTGACCCTGAGGACGGCGGCCTGGAAGGTGGTGCTGTCGGCCTGGATGCTGCTCTGCGGCGCCTCGATCGGCCGTGAGGGGCCGACGGTGCAGGTGGTGGCCGGCATCATGCGCACCCTGACCCGCGGCCTGACCGGCGGCCCCGGCCGACGCGCGATCATTATCGCCGGCGGCGCGGCGGGGGTCTCGGCCGCCTTCAACACGCCCATCGCCGGCATCGTCTTCGCCCTGGAAGAGCTGGCCAAGAGCTTCGAGCGCCGCACCCACACCACGGTCATCCTGGTCGTGGTCGTGGCCGGGCTGACCTCCTACGCCGTGCAGGGCGACTACGCCTATTTCGGTGTCCGGCGGGTCGGCGCCGCCCTGGGCACGGCCTGGATCGCCGCGCCGGTCATCGGCCTGGTGGCCGGATTGTTCGGCGGTCTGTTTTCGCGGCTGCTGACGATGATCATCGGCCAGGGCGACCATCCGGTGGCCCGCTGGCGGCGGAGCCGGCCGGTGGTCTTCGCCGCCGGCTGTGGCCTGGTCGCGGCGGCGGCGGCGGTGGCCTCCGGCGGCCTGACCTTCGGCGCGGGCTATGACGAGGCCAAGAGCCTGCTGACCGAGAATTCGACCAGCGGCCTGAGTCTGGCGGTCTGGAAGTTCATCTCGACCCTGGCGGCGGCCTGCTCCGGCGCGCCGGGCGGCATCTTCGCCCCGTCCCTGGCCATCGGCGCGGGCATCGGATCGGTCTTCGGCCAGTCAGGCCTGCCGTTCGCCAGCCGCGACTCGGTGGTGCTGGGCATGGGCGGCTATCTGTCCGGTGTGGTGCATGCGCCCCTGACCAGCGCCGTCATCCTGATGGAGATGACCCGCGATCCGGGGCTGGTCGGCCCGCTGCTGCTGGCGGCGCTCAGCGCTCGCTGGGCGTCGGGCTGGGTGATGCCCAAGCCGCTCTACCATGTGCTGGCCGACAGCTGGCGCTCGGGCGGCGAGTCGATGAAGGCGTCGCCGGCGACCTGAAGAAAAAATCACCTGCGCTGCATCCAGCGGGCGGTTCGGCGGCGACTACCCTTCAGAAAGGCGCGATGATCGCGCCGGGGCTGGAGACGCGCGCTATGGAAGACCTGTTTCGATCCTACTGGTGGCTGATGTTCCCGCTGGCCTGGTTCGTGATCGGCGCCTGGCGGAGCTGGCTGGACTATCGCGGCCATCGCGACACGCTCGACATCATCAAGAGCTACGCCAATTCCGGCAAGGAGCCGCCGGCGGGGCTGCTGGACAAGCTCAACAGTCCCGGCGTCGATGAAAACTGGCGCGGCTACGGCCGTCGCTCCCGGCGGCATTATCGACGCTACTATTGGCGCGGCTACGGCGGCTGGCCGAGGGTGGTCATGTTCGCGACCCTGGCGGCCGGCTTCGGCTACGCGGCCTGGACCGACATCTATGACGCCGGCGAAGCCTTCACGATCGTGACCTTCGTGATGATCGCAATGACCCTGGCCTCGCTGGTCGCGACGCTGACCATGCCGCCGCCGAAGGACTGACCGGTGGATGCGCCGCTGGTCCGGGCGGCCCGGGCGGGGTCGCAGGCGGCCTTCAGCCGGCTTGTCGAGCGGCACCAGCAGGGCCTGCGCGGCTTTCTCCGCCGCACGGTCGGGTCGGACGCCGACGATGTGGCGCAGGAGGCCATGACGGCCGCCTGGACCGGCCTGTCGCGGCTGCGGGATGACGAGGGCTTCCGATCCTGGCTCTACGGTGTGGCCTGGCGAAAGGCTCTGAGCCACATTCGCTCCACCACCCGCGCGACCCGCCGCGACCAGGACTGGAGCGAGACCCTGTCGGCGGGGGAGGGTGGTTTGTCGACCGAGGATAGGCTGGCGCTACGAACCGCCATGGCGGCTCTTCCGGCCGATCAGCGGGCGGCTGTCGCCCTCTGTCTCGGCGAAGGGTGGTCCCACGCCGAGGCCGCCGAGGCTCTGGGCCTGCCGCTGGGCACGATCAAGTCGCATGTGGCGCGCGGACGCGATAAACTGCTGCAAGCACTGGGAGACAAGCCATGACGGCAGAACACCGCCTGTCCGCCTTCCTGGAGGAGGCGCGGGGCCCGCGTCAGGATCTGGCCTTCACGGCCATGGTGATGCGGCGTGTGGCCCGGCGCGAACTGTTGGCCAGGCTGCTCGCCCACGGTCTGATCGCCGCCGCGGCGGCCGTGGCGCTCTGGGCCAGCGCGCCGGCGTTGGGAGCGGCAATCGAGCCGCTGGCGCGGTCGCTCCTGCCGGTGGCCGCGACCCTCGTCCTGACGGCGACCGTGGCCCTGGTCAGTGGCGGTCTGCTGGCCGGTCGGGGCGGCAATGACGGGCGTTACGAAGATTTCATCTGATCAATCGCATCCGTTGGGCCCTGTTCGGGCCTCTTAAGTATCGAGAGGCGACTGCAAGCCCGCGTCGCCCGTGGATTAAGAGGAACTGGATCATGGCAGGATTTGAGATTCTGATACCGTTGGCGCCGTTCGTGATGGTCATCGCCATCGTCGTCGTGCCGGCCTGGCTGAAGAGCCGTGAACGCCGCGAGATGCAGGCAACCCTGCGCACCGCGATTGAAAAGGGTCAGCCGCTTCCGCCCGAGATCATCGATGCGATGACCAAGAACGTGAAAGTGGCGCCGACGTCCCTGAGCGATATTCGCACGGGCATCATCTGGGTGGCCGTCGCGGCCGGTGTTGGCGTGCTCGCCTTCATGGCCGGCTTTGAAGACGTCGACGCCTTCCATCCGATCCTGGGCGTCGCGGCCATCCCGGGGATCATCGGACTGGCCTATATCGCGCTCAGCTTCTTCAACCCGAACAAGGCGAAACAACCCTGATCGGTTCGGGATTGAAGGGGAGGGCGCGCGATCATGGCAGGGACAAGAGCACCCGCCAGTCTGCACGATGTCGAGCTTGCCGCCCTTGCGGCGGCGGGCGACCGGCCGGCCTTCGGCGAACTGGTCCGCCGTCACGGGTCGGCGGTCCGGGGTCTGTTGCGGCGCATGGGCGCCGAGCCGGCTCTGGCCGATGACCTGGCCCAGGATGCGTTTCTGGCCGCTTTCGAGCGGATCGCGGAATTCCGGGGCGACGGCACGTTCTCGGCCTGGGTCCGCAAGATCGCGGCCCGCCTCTACATCCGGCGCTGGCGTCGTGAGGCGCGGTTCGACCCGGAGGCCGAGGTCATCGATGAAGGTCACGGCGGCGAGGTGTCTGTCGCCGCCCGGATTGACCTGGATGAGGCGTTGAAGATGCTCTCGCCCGTCGAACGCATGTGCGTATCGCTCTGTTACGGGGCGGGGGTTTCTCACGCCGAAGCGGCCGAAGCCTTAAATACGCCTCTGGGAACGGTAAAATCCCATGTCAAACGTGGTCTGGATAAGCTCCGGCTCCGACTTGCGCCTCCTGAAGGCGCGGCGCGCGAACCGGCGGGGAGTGAAGGTCATGGCTGAGCTCGATTTCGAGATGAAGCTGGACAGGATGTTCAACGAACCTCCGGCGTTTGCGGACGCCGAACCGTTCGCCACCCTGGTGGAGATGCGTCTCAACCGTGGCTGGAACCTCAGACAGATGGGCATCGGCGCGGCGGGTCTGGTCGCCGGTCTGGTGGGCGTGAGCCAGCTGCTCAACTCACAGCTCTTGCTGGACGTCTCCCAGGTGACGGAACGCCAGGCGCTGGCCTTTTCGGGCGGGGTCACCGGCCTGGCCAAGATGTCGGCCAACCTCTCGGCCCTGCCGTTTGGCGGTGAGGCGGTGTGGCTGGCGATGGCTCTGGGTGTTATGGCGCTGGCCTTCGCCGTCACGCGGGCGGTGGAGGGATTCCAGTAGCCGCAGGAGGACCCGCTGTCCGCCCATCGTGAAGACATTGTCCGCCGCCTCACGGCCCCCGACATCACCGGCCGCAAGGGCGGCGATCCCATCGTCTGTCTGACGGCCTATTCCGCGCCGGTGGCGGCCATCCTCGACGAGGCCTGCGATCTGCTTCTCGTCGGCGATTCGGTCGGTATGGTGGTGCATGGCATGCCCAACACCGTCGGGGTCACGCTGGAGATGATGATCCTGCATGGCCAGGCGGTCATGCGTGGCGCCCGCAAGGCCATGGTCGTCGTCGACATGCCCTTCGGGTCCTACGAAGGCAGCTGTGAGCTGGCCTACGCCAACGCTGCCCGGATCATGAAGGAAACCGGGGCCCAGGCGGTCAAGGTCGAGAGCGGCCCGACCGTGCCGGCGACCATCGACTACATGGTCAAGCGCGGCATTCCGGTCATGGGTCATGTCGGCCTGCGGCCGCAGGCCGTGCTGGTCGACGGCGGCTTCAAGGCCAAGGGCCGCACCGACGATGAACGCGCCCGGATCCTTGACGAGGCCCGGGCCACGGCCGACGCGGGCGCTTTCGCCGTGGTGGTCGAGGGGGTCGCCGAGCCCCTGGCCCGCGATATCACCGCCGCCATCGCCCCGCCGACCATCGGCATCGGGGCAAGCGCCGGTTGCGACGGCCAGATTCTGGTCACCGACGACATGTTGGGTCTGTTCGACTGGACGCCGAAATTCGTGCGGCGTTACGCTGATTTGAGGTCAGAAATCGGCCAGGCGGCCCGCGCCTACGCCGATGACGTGCGGTCCCGGACCTTCCCGGGCGAGGGTGAAACCTACTTCTCGAAAAAGACCTGAGGTCCAGACTGTCGCGCCGCGTTGCAGCGGCGCGGCTCTGCCTATAGGTTCCCGGCCTCTAATGACGGTTTCCGGAGCCCCCGTTCGTGAGCGATGTGTTTGAAGAAGTCGAGGGCCAGATCCGCAGCGAGCGGTATCGCGCCCTGGCGATGAAGGCTCTGCCCTGGGTTCTGGCGCTTGCCGCCGCCGCCCTGATTACCGCCCTGGCGATCTGGGGCTGGGATTCCTACACCAAGTCCCGGGCCGACAAGGCCTCCGAGACCTACATGCAGGCCCTCGAAGCCCGAGCCCAGAATGACCAGGCCGACGCCTTCACCAAATTTGGCGAGGTCGCTCGTTCGGGCGCCAAGGGCTACCGCGCCCTGGCGCTCCTGCAGCAGGGCGGCATGCGGATGGAAGCCGGCAAGACCGATGAAGCGGTCAAGCTGTGGGACGAAGCCGCGTCAGTGTCCTCCGATCCGATGCTCGCCGACCTGGCCCGCCTCAAATCCGCCTTGGCGCTTCTGGATACGGCTCCCTACAAGGACCTCGAGGGGAGGCTGACCCCACTGATGGAAGACAAGCGTCCCTTCCGGCTGAACGCCCGCGAGGCGTTGGCCTTCGCCCGGCTCATGGCCGGCAAGACCACCGAGGCGCGGGGCGACTTCGTGTTCATGTCCCAGGTCCTTGGCGCCACGGACGGCCAGCGCAAGCGCGCCCAGGCCGCCATCAATCTCATCGACTCCGGCTCGGCCGGCGCCATCCCCGTGGCGGTCAAGGCCGCGGCCCTGTTGCCGCCGGTCTCCGCCGGGTCGCTGGACGCGTCGCAAGCCCAACAGGGAACTCCCCAATGAACAAGCGTAACGGCTTCATCGCCGTCCTCGCCGTGGGTGCGATGGCGCTCGCGGGTTGCTCCACTGTGGGCTCGGTCGGCAAGGCCGCCAGCCGGATCGTGACTCTCGGCAAGAAAGACAAGCCGCAGGAAGTGGCCGGCGAGGGCGAGCGGGTTTCGATCATCGCCTTTGACCAGCGGGTCGAGGCGTCTGAAGTGCTCAAGGGCGCGGATTTCTACCTGCCGCCGGCGCTGCCGCAATCGGATTGGCCGCAACCGGGTGGCCTGGGCGACCAGAACGTCGAGAACGTCGAAGCCGCTCCGGCCTTCGAAATCGCCTGGCGCAAGAATTTCGGCAAAGGTTCCGACCGCACCTTCCACGTCACGGTCGCCCCGATCATCGCGGGGGGCCGCGCCTATGTCATGGACGCGGAGACTGACGTAGTCGCCCTGGACGCCCAGTCCGGCTCGATCGTCTGGAAAAAGTCGACCCGGCCGCGCAACAAGCGCGACAAGGACGGCTTCGGCGGCGGCATCGCCTTTGAAAACGGCAAGCTCTACGTCGCCACCGGCTTCCGGATCGTCGCCCAGATGGACGCCCTGACGGGTGAAACGGGGTGGCTGCAGAACACCTCCGCCCCCATGCACGGGGCTCCGATCGTCAACCATGGCCGCATGTTCGCGGTCAGCACCGACAATGAGCTTCTGACCTACGATACAGCGACCGGGGCGCCCGGCTGGACGTTCCAGGCGCTGGTCGAACCGGCGCGGATCCTCTCCTCGCCCAGCCCGGCGATTTCCGGCGACACCATCGTCGCCGCCTTCGCCTCAGGCGAAGTCGTGGCCATTCGCGCCGCCAACGGCAACGATCTGTGGAACACCACCCTGTCCCAGGCCAGCCGCACCAGCGCCCTTTCGGAAATTCGCGACGTGGCCGGCCGTCCGGTCATCCACCAGGGCGACGTCTATGCGGCCAGCCACGGCGGCGTCTTCGCCGCGACGGACCTGCGCACCGGTCAGGCGCGCTGGTCCCTGCCGGTGGCGTCGACCTCCAGCCCCTGGATCGCCGGCGATGTCGCCTACATCGTCTCCCAGGCGGGTGAAGTTATCTGCGTGTCGCGCGAGAACGGTCAGGTCTACTGGATCACCGACCTCAACGCCGGCGTGAAAAAGCGCAAGAACCGCTCGCAGTTCACCGGTCCCGTGCTGGCGTCTGATCGCCTGGTGGTCGTGTCCAGTGATGGCCGGGCCATCGCGCTCAACCCCAAGACCGGGGAAGTGACCAAGACGATCAAGCTCGGTTCGGCCGCCCTGGTCCCGCCCGTCGCGGCCAACGGCATGATCTACGTCGTGACCGACAAGGGCGAACTGGTGGCGATCCGCTAACGATCTGTGGTAAGGGCGCGGCCCCGCAGGTCGCGCCCTTCTCCAGACGCGCGCGTCTGCTATCCATTGTTCGCGCCCGACACGTGGCGCGGGAAGTCCGTTTCGAAACCCAATGCCCCTCAAACTCGCCATCGTCGGTCGGCCGAACGTCGGCAAATCCACGCTGTTCAACCGGCTGGCGGGCAAGAAGCTCGCCATCGTCGATGACCGGCCGGGGGTAACCCGCGACCGTCGTTTCGCCACGGGAAGCCTGGGCGATCTCGAGCTGATCCTGATCGACACCGCCGGGTTCGAGGACGTCACCGACGACAGCCTCGAATCGCGTATGCGCGCCCAGACCGAGCTGGCCATCGAGGAAGCCACGGTCGTCCTGTTCCTGATCGACGCCCGCGAAGGCATCACGCCCGGGGACGAGATCTTCGCCAGCATCCTGCGTCGGCACGAAAAGCCCGTGGTTCTGGCCGCCAACAAGGCCGAGGGCCGGGCAGGGGATTCCGGCATCGCCGAGGCCTGGTCGCTGGGCTTTGGCGAGCCGCTGGCCATTTCCGGCGAGCATGGCGAAGGTCTCGCCGATCTCTATGCCGTCCTGCTGGGCCTGGAGACCGAGTTCGGCGTCGAGGAGATCGAGGATGAGGCTGACAAGCCGATCATGATCGCCATCGTCGGCCGTCCCAACGCCGGCAAGTCGACCCTGGTCAATCGCCTGATCGGCGAGGATCGCATGCTGACCGGCCCCGAAGCCGGCATCACCCGCGACGCCATTTCGGTGGAATGGGAGTGGAACGACCGCAAGATCCGGCTGGTCGACACCGCCGGCCTGCGCCGCAAGGCCAAGGTTCAGGAGAAGCTGGAAAAGCTCTCCACCTCTGACTCCATCCGGGCCATCACCTTCGCCGAGGTGGTGCTGCTGGTCATGGATGCTACCCACCCCTTCGAGATCCAGGATCTGCAGATCGCCGACCTGGTCGAGCGCGAAGGCCGGGCCCTGGTCTTTGTTCTGGCCAAATGGGACCTGGTCGAAGATCCCAACCGGCGACTGAAGGAATTCGTCGAGCACGCCGAGCGCATGCTGCCCCAGGTCAAGGGCACGCCGGTCGTGGCCCTCTCGGCCGAGACCGGTCGCGGCGTCGAGCGGCTGATGCCGGCCCTGGCCAAGGTCTATGAAAACTGGTCGACCAAGGTGAAGACCCGCGACCTCAATGACTGGCTGGCCATGGCCATTCAGCGGCACCCGCCGCCCTCGGTCGGCGGCAAGCGGGTCAAGCCCAAGTACATGGCCCAGATCAAGGCCCGCCCGCCGACCTTCGTGCTGTTCTCCAGCCGCGCCGACCAGATGCCCGAGCAGTATCGCCGCTACCTCGTCAACTCGATGCGGGAAAGCTTCGACCTGCCCGGCGTGCCGATCCGCCTGACCATGAAGAGCAACAAGAACCCCTACGCCGACGGTGAGGCCAAGGGGGGCGCGCCGTCGTTCCAGCAGGGCGGACGGGCCAAGAAGGAAAAGGCCATGGCGCTCGCCGCCGAGGCCAAGGCGGAGAAGGCGGAAGCCGCCGCGACGGCTCTCGCCGAGGGCGTTCCCCTGCCCAAGCCGGTGAAGAAGACCGCCGTCAAACTGACCGGGGTCAAGGCCGCCAAGGCCCGCGCCGCCATCGCCGCCAAGTTCACCAAGGTGAAGGGGGCCAAGGGCGCCCGGCCCGGCATCAACAAGCTGCGCGGCGGCGGCTCGGTCAAGGGCCGTCCGCCTCGCCCGACGACCCGCACGGGCAAGAAGAGCTAGCCGGCCGGCAATGCGCCGCCGGCGGCTTTCCAGTCGCTGAACACCACCGTCTTGTGCGGCAGGCCCAGGTCGGCATGGGCCAGCTGCACGATCAGCGGCGCGATCTCGGCCGGGTCGGTGACCGTGGCCGGTTCCTCGCCGGGATAGGCCTCGGCCCGCATCCGGGTGCGCATGCTGTTGGGGTCCAGCAGAACGGCGCGCACGGGCGTTTCCTCCATCTCGTCGGCCCAGCAGCGCACCAGCGCCTCCATACCGGCCTTGGTGGCCGCGTAGGCGCCCCAGAAGGCCTTGGGGCGGACCGCCCGCCCGCTGGTCAGAAAGATGGACCGGCCGGCCTCCGAGGCCCGCAGCAGCGGCTCCATGGCGCGGATGAGGCGCCAGGTGGCCGTCAGGTTCACGGCCAGGGCCTCGTCCCAGCGTTTGGGGTCGATATGGCCGGTTGGGGTCAATCCGCCCAGGACGGCGGCGGCATGGACCATGATGTCGAGCCGGCCCCAGCGTTCGTGGATGGCGGCGCCCAGCGGGTCGAGCCCCTCGGGCTGCCGCAGATCGATGGGCACGAGGGTCGCGTGCTGCCCGGTCTCGGCGAAGATGGCGTCATCGAGGGCTTCAAGCGCGCCCTGGGTGCGGCCAAGGGCGATGATGTGGGCGCCGGCGCGGGCGAGGCCCAGAGCCGCTTCACGGCCGATACCGCGGGTGGCGCCGGTGACCAGGGCGACGCGGCCTTCGAGGGGAAAGGAATCCATGCCGGCTTCTACCCGCTCAAATTCGATCCGTCATCGTCCGAGAACGGCCGGCGCGGCCCGGGCTAGGGGCGTCTCCCGTAGCGCTGGGCGATCACGGCGCAGGCCATCAGCTGGATCTGGTGGAACAGCATGACCGGCAGAACGATGAACCCGACGCTGGCGGCGGGAAAAAGGATGCTGGCCATGGGAACGCCGGTGGCCAGGCCCTTCTTAGAGCCGCAGAACAGCGCCACGATCTCGTCCTCGGTGGAGAATTTCAGCGCTCTGGCCGCCATCAGGGTCGCGGTCAGCATGACAGCCAGCAGGACCAGGCAGATGACCAGCAGAACGGCCAGTTCGCGGCCGCTGACCTGCTTCCACAGCCCGCCGACGACGGCGGCGCTGAAGGCCCCATAGACCACCAGCAGGATCGACCCCCGGTCGGTGTAGCTGACCAGCCGGGCGTGCCGGGCCACCCAGCCGCCGACCAGCGGTCGCGCGGCCTGACCCAGGATGAAGGGCAGCAGGATCTGGACGGCGACGTCCTGGACCGCCTTCAGCGACAGGCCGCCGGACTGGGTGTGCAGCAGGACCCCGACCATCAGCGGCGTCAGGATCACCCCGATCAGGTTCGAGGTCGAGGCGGCCACCACCGCCGCCGCGACATTGCCCCGCGCCTGGGCGGTGAAGGCGATCGACGACTGCACGGTCGAGGGCAGGAGGCAGAGGTAGAGCACCCCGGCCGCCAGCGGGCCGGGCAGGATCGCCTCGGGCAGCCTGGTGATCGCCAGACCGAGCAGGGGGAACAGCCCGAAGGTCGCCCCCAGCACCAGAAGATGCAGGCGCCAGTGGACCAGGCCGGCGATGACGTGTTCGCGCGGCAACCGCGCGCCATGCAGGAAGAAGAGCAGGGCGATCGCCGCTTTGATCAGCCAGCCGAACCAGACCGCGGCCTCGCCGCGCACCGGCAGCAGGCTGGCCAGCACGACCATCAGCAGGATGGCGATGATGTAGGGGTCGGGCTTGAGGGTGGACCAGGGGCGGGGCTTGGTGATGGACGGACTCCTGGCGGCGATGATCACGCGGGCCGCGTGACTACCGGTTGGTTTGGCGGCCTTCCACAGGCGCCGTCAACACCGTCCGCAGGCCGGGTTGGTTGTCGAACTGTTCCAGGACTCCCGAGAGCTGCTGGACCATCGCGGTCACCATGCGCGTGCCGAAGCCCTCGTGGGCACCGGGTTTGCCGGCGCCCTGATCGGCGACGATCAGCCGGAAGGACGACAGATGCTGCTCGAGCGTCACGCTCAGCTGCCCCGGCGCGCCGCCATAGGCGTACTTGTTGGTGTTGATCACCAGCTCGGTCAGAATCAGGCCGAGAATGACCGCGCGGTCGGTCGGAATCGACACCGGGCTCAGGTCCAGGGACAGTTGCTGCGCCCATTCCGGACCCATCGTTTCGAGAATGTCGCTGATCAACTCCTCGATGTAGCGGGCCAGCTCGATCGTCTCGATCTGGTCGGCGCGGTACAGACGGCGATGCACAAGACCGACGGCGTGCAGTCTCCGGCGCGCCTCATCCAGCGGGGCGCGGAGTCTGGCGTCCTCCAGCGACCGGGCCTGAAGGCCAAGAAAACTGGATACCAGCTGGAGGCTGTTCTGGACGCGGTGATTGGCCTCGCGCAGCAGAACTTCCTTCTGCTCCAGCAGGGTTTCCTTGTCCTTTATGGAGTCGGCGAGCTGGTGGTTCAGCTCTCGCAGCTTCTGGTTCTGCCTGACCCCGAGCAGGGCCGCCCTCAGCCGCCCGGCGGTCTCGATCTCAGGGAGACTCCAGGGCCGGGCCCGACCGCGCACGGTTTCTCTCCAGGCTTCGAAGGACGTGCGCGGCGTCAGGCTCTCACCCGGCTTCCCGACCACCGCCTTGTGAGGGTTGCCGGCCCAGTTCACGACCTCAACCTCCTCGGCGCGGAACCAGAGAATGACGAAGGGCTCGGTGCTGGACATCACCAGGGCGATGAGCCCGCTTGCCAGCGCTTGGAATTCGGCGGCGGGTTCGAACTCTGACGCCAACTCACTGGTCGTCGTCAGGGGCGCGTCTCGCGCCTGGGCCCAGGCGGCCAGGGCGCGGATCTGGGGCTTGGTCGGGCAGTCGCCCGCCGTCTTGATGCCCTCTGCTGTCACCACCGCGACGCCGTTGGCGGCGAGGAGCCGCTTCAGGTCGCCGATGTCCTTGGCGAGCGCGTCCGGGTTTGGACCGTGTCGTTCGAAGGCTCCGACCAACTCATCTTCGAGACTGCGGAGAAGAAGGCGCTCCCGATAGGCCTGACCCTCCTCCTTGGCCCGGATCTGTCGTGCGAGAGACGCGGCCAGCGACCGGCAGGCCGCCCGGATGTCATAGGGGAGGTGTCGCGGCGTATCGTGGTGACAGGCGATGAGGCCCCACAACACCCCGTCCCTGACAATGGAAATCGAAGCCGACGCGGCCACGCCCATATTCTTCAGGTACTGTAGGTGGATGGGCGAGACGCTGCGCAGGACGCAATCGCTCATATCGAGCGGATCGGCGTCCTGCCAGGCGGGCGCCAGAGGCGCGGCGGCGTAGCTGATATCAGGGATCGTTCGTATCAGATTGCGGACATAGAGGGCTCGCGCCTGCTGCGGGATATCGGAGCCGGGAAAATGATGGTTCAGGAACGAGACGAGGTGCTCGGCCTTGTCCTCGGCCAGAACCGCGCCCGCGCCGCCGGCGAGAAATCGATAGATCATGACCCGGTCAAAGCCGGTGATGCGCCGGAACTCGACGGCGGCCAGATCGCAGAGCGCCTCGAGCGTCGGCGTGCGTTCGAACCGGGCGGCCGTGGCTTCCACCTCGCCCATCAGCATGATGGTCGGGGTCGTGACCGAGACCGGCTCCAGTTCAATGATCAGATGATCGCCCGAGCGGTGCCCGGACGCATCAAGGGTCACATCGGGCCCTTCGACGTGACCAAGGAACGCGGCGCCTCCGCCCGGCCGGGACAGCGCGACCAGGCGTTCAGCCAGGGCGCCGCCCAGGATGTCGCCCAGCATCTTGCCCTGCCAGTCGGCGAGGCCAAGCAGCGTGGCGGCGTCACCCGCCACATGGGTGACTCGCAGGGTTGTCGGTTCAGCGACGATCATGACCCCGTGGGGCTGGATTGATCCCGGAATATGGATCGGCTCGCGATCGCAATCCGTAAGGTCGGGTGTTGCCCCGGTCATGAAACGGCCTCGGGCACGCAGAGCCAGTCGTGAGTCAGGGTGAAGCCGGTCACCGCCCCGGCGACGGCGTCGTCGCGGGCCGGTTCGAGGGGCGTCTCGCGGTCGAGGACGGCGAGGAAGTCCCGCCAGCGTACACCGACCTCCGGCCCGTAAGGGTCCAGAAAGCTCAGGCCCTCGGCGTCGACGCCCCGGGCGGTGAGCTGGCGGCGAATGACATGGCCGCCCAGGGTCGACCCTTCCAGCACATAGAACAGGCCCAGCGCCTCCGCGAGGCTCGCCGGCGATGCGACCGGGCAGGCGGGGATGTCTGTCAGGCGGCCCCCGAGGGCGACAAGATCATGGTCCAGATGGACCAGCCTGCTCCGTTTCTCGAACTCAAGGCCGCTCAGGCTGCTCAGGAATGGCGCCAGGGCTCGCTCGGCGCCGACATGGAGTCCGTGAAACCGCTCGACCAGCCGCCGTCGACCTTGAGGACGACTGACCTGTTCGAACAGGTCGAGGTCCAATTCCAGCCGGCTGTGCAGCGCCGCCGTCGCCGTTCTCAGGCGGTTCACTGTTTCGCTTTCCAAGGGCCCCCACCCACTTTCTGCCTGCCCGGCTTCAGATCACGCGCCAGGACCGCACAGGGTTCCCCGCTTTGGGGAGGAATGCAAATTCACGGGCCGCTGGCGGCTGTCAGGCGCTCACCAGGAAGGAAAGCTGCCGCTCCTCGACATCGGTGCGGCCTTCGGCGATCTCCCGGTCGAGCAAGCGGGTCGGGTATTCGCCGGTGAAATAGTGATCGGTGAACTGGGGACAGGCCGCGTTCCGGGGGCCGGCTTCCAGCGCCCAGTACAGGCCATCCACCGAGAGGAAGCCCAGGCTGTCCACTTCCAGGAACCTGGCCATCTCCTCGAGGGATTTGCGGGCGGCCAGCAACTTGCTCCGGTCGGGCATGTCGATGCCATAGAAGTCGGGCCACATGATCGGCGGGCTGGCCGAGCGCAGATGGACCTCCTTGGCTCCGGCCTCGCGAACCATGCGGACAATCTTGCGCGAGGTGGTGCCGCGGACGATGGAATCATCGATCAGCACCACGCGTTTGCCGGCCAGCACCGCCCGGTTGGGGCTGTGTTTCATGCGCACGCCCAGTTCGCGCACGCCCTCGGTCGGTTGGATGAAGGTCCGGCCCACGAAGTGGCTGCGGATGATGCCCAGCTCATAGGGAATGCCGCTGGCCTGGGCGTAGCCGAGCGCCGCCGGAACGCCCGAGTCGGGGACCGGCACGACGACGTCGGCCTCGATGCGGGTTTCCTCGGCCAGGCGCATGCCCATCCGCTTGCGCACGTCATAGACCGAGCGGCCGTCGACGACGCTGTCGGGGCGGGCGAAATAGACGTACTCGAAGACGCAAGGCCGGGCGGCCCCGGTCTGGAAGGGCTTGAGGCTCTGCACGCCCGACTCGGAAATGACCACCATCTCGCCATGCTCGACGTCGCGCACGAAGCTGGCGCCGATCATGTCCAGGGCGCAGGTCTCCGACGCCAGCACGGGACGACCGCCCAGGTCGCCAAGAACCAGCGGCCGGATGCCCAGCGGGTCGCGCACGCCGATCATCTTCTTGTTGGTCAGGGCGACCAGGGCGTAGCCGCCCTCGATCTGGGAAATGGCGTCGATGAACCGGTCGACCACCCGCGTTTTTCGCGAGCGGGCGATCAGATGCAGGATCACCTCGCTGTCGGAGGTCGACTGGAAAATGGCCCCGTCGGCGACCAGTTTCTCGCGCAGGAACAGGAAGTTGGTCAGGTTGCCGTTGTGACCCAGGGCCACGCCCCCGGCCGCCAGATCGGCGAACATGGGCTGGATATTCCGCAGGCCCGCGCCGCCGGCCGTGGAATAGCGGGTGTGGCCGATGGCGGCCTGACCTGGCAGTCTCTGGATCAGGTCGGTGCCGGTGAAGGCGTCACCGACTTTCCCCAGGTGACGTTCGGTGTGGTAGCGGCGACCGTCGAAACTGGCGATGCCGCAGGCTTCCTGACCGCGATGCTGCAGGGCGTGAAGGCCAAGCGCGGTAACGGCCGCGGCGTCCTGAACGCCGAAAACGCCGAACACGCCGCATTCGAGGCGCAGGCTGTCGTCGTCCGGGTCGCGCCCGTCCGCCGGCCAAGCAGCGTCATCGGGCTGTCTGGAAATGCCGGCGGTCATCGCGTTTTCTCCACAAGATCGTCCACGGCGCTGCGTTCACCAGCGTCATAGCCCTTTTCGGGGGCGGGCGCAGTCCCCGCGCCGGCGCGAACCGCCGCTTCGAGTTTTGGCGCCACGGTCTGGGCCACCGCCAGGCCGTCGGGTCCGAAGGCCTTGAGGACCCGTCCTGACGCCTCGGTCAAGGGGTAGAACAGCCCCCGGGTCACCCAGGTGGGGGCCTTGTCGGGCGGCGCCGCCATATTGAACAGCAGGCTGAACCCACCCAGAATCACCAGGGCGCGGACCAGGCCGAAGCCCGACCCCACGGCCCGGTCCAGCGTGCCGACGCCCTGGGTTTCCTGCACGCGACGTTCGAGACCCGAGCCCAGCATCCTCAATCCGACATAGGCGACGCCGAAGACAAAGAGCAGGGCGACCCCGACGCCGGCCCAGTCTGGGTCGATCAGGGCGCGGCCGGCGTCGGCAGTGAATCTCAGGAAAAACACCGCGATGATGGCCGCCAGCACAAGCGCCAGGACCGTCATCAGCTCCTTGGTGGCGCCCCTCGAATAGCCGACCAGCGCCGATACGATCAGCAGCGGTCCGGCGATGAAATCGAACTGGGTCAACATCGGGTCAGCTCCAGTTTTGTTCGCCGATGCGGGTCACCGCGTCGACCAGCCGGGACACGCCGGTGACGGTTGGCGGCTCGCCGGCGCCCTGGGGTGCGAGCGCCCGGGCGAAGCCGAGTTTGGCCGCCTCCTTGAGCCGCGCGTCCATGCGTCCCACTGGTCGCACTTCGCCGGACAGACTGACTTCGCCGAACACGACGCAGTCCTGTGGCAGCGCCTGATCCAGCGCCGAGGAGGCCAGAGCCGCCGCCGCGGCCAGGTCGGCGGCCGGCTCGGTGATCCGCAGGCCGCCGGCGACGTTGAGATAGACATCGCGATTGCCGAAGGCCAGGCCGCAGCGCGACTCCAGCACCGCCAGCACCATGGCCAGCCGCCCGGTGTCCCAGCCGACAACCGCCCGTCGCGGCGTGCCGTAGGCGGAGGGCGCCACCAGGGCCTGAAACTCGACCAGAACCGGCCTGGACCCCTCGATGCCGGCGAACACCGCCGCGCCCGCGGCCCGCTCGCCGCCTTCGTTGAGGAACAGGGCCGAGGGGTTGATGACCTCCGACAGCCCCGCGTCGCCCATCTCGAAGACGCCGATCTCGTCGGTGGCTCCAAAGCGGTTCTTGGCCCCGCGCAGGATGCGGAAGGGATAGCCCCGCTCACCCTCGAAACTGAGCACGGCGTCGACCATGTGTTCGACGACCCGCGGGCCGGCGATCTGGCCGTCCTTGGTGACGTGGCCGACCAGGATCACGGCGATGCCGCGCTTCTTGGCCAGCCGCACCAGTTCGGCGGCGCAGTTGCGCACCTGGGTCACCGAGCCTGGCCCGGCTTCATGGGCGTCGCTCCACATGGTCTGGATGGAGTCGATGACGACCAGGTCGAAATGCTCCTTCTTCAGACCGTCGAGAATGTCGCGCAGGGCGGTTTCAGCGGCCAGTTTGACCGGGGCGTGGGCCAGCCCCATGCGGGCGGCGCGGCCGCGGATCTGTTCGACGGCCTCCTCGCCAGAGATATAGGCGCAGGACACGCCGCGGGCCGCCGCGTGACCGACGACCTGCAGCAACAGGGTCGACTTGCCGACGCCGGGGTCTCCGCCCACGAGGATGGCGCTGCCGGGCACCACGCCGCCGCCGCAAACCCGGTCGAACTCGTCGACGCCGGTGGCGATGCGGGGCGGGGAGGGGGTGTCGCTCTTCAGACCCTCGAAGATCAGCCCGCGCGCCCGCGTGGCCTTGGTCGGCGCGAGGCCTCCCGGCGGCCGTGTCGTGATTTCCTCGACCAGACTGTTCCACCCGCCACAGGCCGGGCATTGGCCGGCCCATTTGGTCTGGGACGCGCCACAGGACTGGCAGACATAGACGGCGCCGTCGCGGGCCATGCGGTTCCCTGATTCGTGAATGATCGACACAATAACGGCAAACGCTCGAACCCGCGCGCGCGATCCGCCGCGCCAGGTCGGCGGACACCGGTTTGCGTCGGCGCCCGCACGGGTTAGGCTCTCTTGTAAGGGGAATTCCACACGTATGAGGGAGGCGAGCAATGAGTGTCGTTGATGGCGGCGGTTCCGCGTCGGGTCTGATCCAGCGGGTCCGGGACATCCTGACCCAGCCCAAACCGACCTGGGAGGTGATCGACGGCGAGGCCGCGACCATCAAGGGGCTCTTTACGGGCTACGTGGCGATCCTTGCCGCGCTTCCGGCCATCGCGGGCATTCTCGCCGCCGGTTTCCTGGCCCCGATGATGGGCCGGTTCGCCGCCTTCGGCCCGGTCGGAGCGATCGTCAGCGCCGTGATCGGCTACGGTCTGACGCTTGTGGGCGTCTATGTCTTCGCCATCGTGGTCGACGCGCTGGCGCCCAGTTTCGGCGGCGTGGCCAACCGGGTCCAGGCCCTCAAGGGCGTCGCCTATGGCGGCACGGCGTCATGGATTGGCGGCGGTCTGTCCTTCGTCCCGGTGCTGGGCTGGTTGATCGCCTTCGCCGGCGGCCTCTACTCGCTCTATCTGCTTTTCCTGGGTCTGCCGAAGATGATGAAGGTGCCCGAGGACAAGGCCCTGGGGTTCGTGCTCGTGAGTCTGGTCGTGGTGGTGGTCATCCAGGTCGTCATCGCCTGGATCGTGGGCATGACCATCATGCTGGCCGGCTTCGGCGTCGCCGGCGCGGCCGGGATGGGCCATTTCATGATGCGATAGATCAGGCGGCGCCGATGAAGCGCCGCTCGGCCCGGCCGGAAAGCCGGGTCAGCAGTTCGTAGGCGGTGGTTCCGGCGGCGGTCGCCGCGTCGTCCAGCGGCAGGTTGGGGCCGATGATCTCGGCCATGGCGCCGGGTTTCGCCGCCGCGCTGCCGGTGACGTCGATGACGATGGTGTCCATCGACACCCGCCCCAGAATGGCGCGGCGAGCCCCGTCGAACCAGACGGCCCCGGCGGGATGGGCCGAGCGCAGGACGCCGTCGGCGTAGCCGGCGGCCAGGACCGCCACTGTCAGGTCGGTTTCGGCGGTGAAGGCGGCCCCGTAGCCGATGGTGTCGCCGGCGGGGACCTGCCGCACCTGCAGGATCGCCGCCTCGAGGGTAGCCACCGCCGACAGCCGGGGATCGGGCCCCTCGTTGGGGCCGCCGCCGAACAGGCTGACGCCGGGCCGCACCTGGTCGAAGGCGTAGTCGCGCCCGAGCCTGATGCCGCTGGAACCGGCCAGGCTGGCCGGGACGCCCGGGAACAGCGCCCGGGCCTGACGAAACCGCGCCAGCTGTCGTCCGTTCATTGTATGATCGGCCTGGGCGGCGCAGGCCAGATGGCTCATCACCAGGCGGATACCGGCGCGATCACGCAGCCGGACGGCCTCGTCCAGGCTCAGGCCCAGGCGGTTCATGCCGGTGTCGATGTGCAGGGCGGCGGGACCGGTCCAGGCCGCCGCCTGCTCCAGACTGTTGAGCACCGGAACAAGCCGGGCCGCTTCAAGCCGCGTCGCCGACCCCGGCGTGGCGCCGTCCAGCACATAGAGGGTCGCGTCCCGGTCGCCGAAAGCGTCACGCAGGAACTCGCCTTCCTCCAGCCGGGCCACATGGAAGCTGCGGGCGCCCTCGCGCCAGAGCCGCAGGGCGGTGTCCTGGGCGCCCAGGCCATAGCCGTCGGCCTTTACCGCCGGGGCCGTCTCCACGCCGGCCTCGCCGCGCAGAAACGCGTAGTTGCGGGCCAGGGCGTCCAGATCAATGGTCAGACGGGCGACGGTCATGGCGCGGCCCTACGGCGCGCCCGCGAGGGGGTCAAGCGGCCTCGCCCTAACGCACGTCGAACCGGCCTTCGCGGGCCAGGTTGCCGAACTTGGTGGTGTCGCCGTGGAAGTGCAGTTTCACGGTGCCGATCGGGCCGTGACGCTGCTTGCCGATGATGACGTCGGCGACATGGTTGATCTTCTCCAGATCCTCCTGCCAGGTCATGTGCTCGGGCGTGCCCTCGCGCGGTTCGGCCCGGCTCAGGTAATAGGCCTCGCGATAGACGAACATGACCACGTCGGCGTCCTGTTCGATCGAGCCCGATTCCCGAAGGTCGGAGAGCTGGGGACGCTTGTCCTCGCGGTTCTCGACCTGACGCGACAGCTGGGACAGGGCGATCACCGGCACACCGAGTTCCTTGGCCAGGGCCTTGAGACCGCCGGTGATGGTCGAAACCTCCTGCACCCGGTTGTCGCCCTTGGAGCCGTCGGTGGTGACCAGCTGAAGATAGTCGACCACGATCAGGTCCAGGCCGTGCTGACGTTTGAGGCGGCGGGCGCGGGCGGTGAGCTTGGCGATGGACAGGCCGCCGGTGGCGTCAATGAACAGCGGCGCTTCCTGGACCTCGATGGCCCCGTCGCGGACGCGGCCGAACTCGCTGGCGTCGATCTCGCCCTTGCGCAGACGGTCGGACGAGACGCCGGAGACCTCGGCCAGCAGACGCATGGCCAGCTGTTCGGCGCTCATTTCCAGCGAGAAGAAGGCGACGACGCCGCCGTTGACGGTCTTGCGGCTGCCGTCCGGCTGCGGCTCCCAGGCGTAGTGACGGGCGACATGGAAGGCGATGTTGGTGGCCAAGGCGGTTTTGCCCATTGACGGACGGCCGGCGAGGATCAGCAGGTCCGAGGGGTGCAGGCCGCCCAGCTGTTTGTCGAGATCGGTCAGGCCGGTCGAGACCCCGGCCAGGCCGCCGTCGCGGCTGTAGGCCTCGGCCGCCATCTGCACCGCCCCGGTCAGGGCGTCGGCGAAGGGCACGAAGCCGGTCGATGACGTGCCGCTTTCGGCCAGGGTGTAGAGCTTCTGTTCTGCCGACTCGATCTGGTCGCGGGCGGACACGTCGGCTTCGTGGGCCTGGGCCTCGACGGTGATCTCGCCGCCGATGCGGATCAGGTCGCGGCGCAGGGCCAGATCATAGATGACCCGGGCGTAGTCAGGGGCGTTGGCCGCCGGCGGGGCCCGGTCGACGAGGTCGGCCAGATAGCGCAGCCCGCCCAGTTCGTCGAAAGCCGGATCGCGCTTGAACTCGTCGGCCAGCAGAATGGGCTCGGCCAGCTGGCCCTTGCGGATGTGGATTTCCAGGGCCGCGAACAGCCGCTGGTGGAAGGGCTCGTAGAAATGCCGCGCCTGCAGCCGGTCGCTGAGCCGCTCATAGGCGGCGTTGTCGTACAGCAGGGCGCCCAACAGAGCCTGCTCGGCCTCGATGTTGGACGGTGCCACGGTGATGACGGTGTCGCCGGAAACGGGTCGGAGATCGAGAGCGGGTACGAGAGCCATGAGCCTAGGTTAACGAAGTCGATGGCGGGCCGCGCGGACCGATCCGTCGCAACCGGGATTCATCTGTGAGGTTCCATGTATGTTCGCACGGTGCGCGCCGCGTTCATACGGGCAAGGGCGGGTCGCTGATACACAACCACGACACTCGCGCCACGCCGCCGCCCGCGACAGCCACGAAAAAGGGCGGCCCGGAGAACCGGACCGCCCTGATTTTCGTCCAGACCGTGAGGTCTAGTGGTCGTCGCCGAAGCCGTCGTGCGAACCGGCGCCGCCCTCGACCATGTCGGCCGCGGCTTCCGCCGCCACGGCGAGGTCTTCGTCGTACTGCGAGGTGATGACGTTCTCACCCTTGGCCTGACGCTCGGATTCGTCGAGCGAGCGGGCGATGTTGATGTTCACCGTGACGGTGACCTCGGCGTGCAGCTTCACCTTCACCGGGTGAACGCCCAGGGTCTTGATCGGCTTGTCGAGAACGACCATCGAGCGGTCGATCTTGCCGCCGGCGGCGTTGACCATGTCGGCCACGTCGCGTCCGGAAACCGAACCGTAGAGCTGGCCCGTTTCGCCGGCCTGACGGATCAGGACGTAGGAGGTGCCGTCTAGGGTCGTGCCGGCTTCGCCGGCCTCTTCCTTGGCCTTGGTGTTGCGGACTTCGATCTCGGCGCGCTGGGCGTCGAAGACCTTCATGTTCGCGGCGGTGGCGCGGAGCGCCTTGGAACGCGGCAGCAGGTAGTTGCGCGCGAAGCCATCCTTGACGGTGACCACGTCGCCCAGGCCGCCACGGCCTTCGACTCGTTCGAGCAGAATAACTTTCATCGGTCCGGTTCCCTTACTTCACGACGTAGGGGAGCAGGGCGAGGAAGCGGGCGCGCTTGATGGCGCGGGCCAGCTCACGCTGCTTCTTGGCCGAGACGGCGGTGATGCGCGACGGCACGATCTTGCCGCGCTCGGAGACGTAACGCTGCAGCAGCTTGACGTCCTTGTAGTCGATCTTCGGCGAGTTCTCGCCCGAGAACGGGCAGACCTTGCGACGACGATAGAAGGGACGGCGGGGCGCCGCGGCGGCCGCGGGAGCGGCGCCGGAGGCTTCGGGTGTGGTGTCAGTATCGGTCATGATTTCTGTTTCCCTTACGCCGAGGCCGCGTCGTCACGGGGACGTTCGCTACGCTCGGGACGGTCGCCGCGATCGGGACGCTCGGGGCGGTCAGGACGGTCGCCGCGATCACGGTCGCGACGGGCGAGAACCGGGGACAGTTCCAGGTCGAGTTCCTCGACGCGGACGGTCATGTAGCGCAGCACGTCTTCGTTGATCGACAGCTGGCGCTCCATCTCCTTCACCGCGGCGGGCGGGGAGTCGATGGCCATCAGGGAATAGTGACCCTTGCGGTTCTTCTTGATGCGGAAGGTGAGGTTGCGAAGGCCCCAGTACTCGATCTTGGCGATGTGGCCGCCGAGACCTTCGATGATGGCCTTCATGTCTTCGTTGAGCTGCTCGGCCTGCTGCGGGGAAATATCCTGCCGCGCGATGAGCACGTGTTCGTATAGCGCCATGGTTTCCTTCTTCCATTTGGAAGGCGGCGCGGCCGCGGGCGGAAGGGCCCGGGGTCACGATGGATCTTTTCGCGGTGGTCGGGAGAGTCCCGGCCTGGATTTAGGGCCCGCTAAAGACCGCCTTCCGTGAGAGGGCGCGCTAATAAGGGAGATTGGCCAGATTGGCAAGCATCAGACGGGATTGATCGGGCCGCGAAAGTTGTGTCAGCTGGATCACCATCATCGGGGGAGTGTCGTCATGTCCAGAACCGTCTGCGCGCTGCTTTGTGCGGCGGCGCTTCTTCAGCCTGCCTGCGCCGAGGCGTCCCCTGAAGCGCCGACGTCGAAGGCACTGGGCTGCGCCCAGCGCTACACCGACGCCATGCATATGGAGGAGACCATGGTGGGGTTGATGAAGGGTCTGATGCCGATGATGCTGGAACAGGAACGGCTGCGTACCGGCGCGACCGTGACGGCCGAGAACCAGAAGTTCATGACGGAGGCGGCGACCGAAAGCATGGCCGCCATGACGCCGAAAATGATGGACCTGCTGACCCCGGTCCTGGCCGCCTCATTCACCGAGGCCGAGGTCTGCGCCCTGGCCGATTTCTACGGCGGCGACCTGGGTCAGAGCGTTATCGCCAAGATGCCCGCCTACACCGGGAAGTCGATCGAGGCGATGAAGGACATCATCCCGTTGATTCAGCAGGATATGAGCGAGCGCTACTGTCGGAAGGCGGGCTGTGACGCGGTCCAGTCACCGCAACCGAGGCCGACCTGACGGCCAGGCGGCGGCAAGGCGGTGCACAGGATTTCCCCCGGTCGGTTCGGTCGTCAGGAATACAGCGACACCTTACCTACTCACCCACCTTCAGAACAACGTCGGTTGGTTGGCTGGAGGCTCCGCCGGCTTTCAGCCAGGGGCAGGCGAATTGGCGTGCGTTGAAGGGGACACGTACCGGCTTCGCCGGATCATGTCCCCAACGGCAGCGCCCCCTACAGCCCCGGCGTCACCATGATCTTCACATTGGTCTCGGGATTGGCGAGGTCGGCGAAGGCCTGGGCGACGCCGTCCAGGCCGATCGTGGACGTGATCAGCGGATCGACGTTGATCCGCCCCTCGGCGATGTCGAACAGGGTCTGGGCGAACTCGTCGGGCTGGTAGCCGAGCACGAACCGCAGATCGAGCTGCTTGTTGATGGCCAGCGACGGCTCGATGCGGTCGGCCTCCATACAGACCCCGGCGACGATGATCTGGGCCTTGGGCGGGCAGCCCTCGATGACGCTCTGAAGGACGCCGGGCGAGCCGACGCATTCAAAGACCACGGGCCGGCCATAGGCCTGGCCGCCGAACAGGGCCGCCTGCATCCCCGCCAGGGTCGAGGGCACGCCGAACTCGGCCCATTTGGTGTGCGGGCCGGTCTGGGCCGGGTCGATGATGACATCGGCGCCCATGGCCTCGGCGGCCTTGCGGCGGCGCGGGGAGAAGTCGGCGGCGATGATCGGGCCGTGGCCCTTGAGCTTCAGGGCGGCGATGACGGCGAGGCCCACGGGGCCGCAGCCTAGCACCAGGGTCACGGAGTTTTCGTCCAGGGCGGCGGCGGCCACGGCGTGAACGCCGACGGCCATCGGCTCGGTCAGGGCGGCCTGCGGCGTGGCCAGGCCGTTGGGCACCTCCAGCAGCAGGGCCTCGGTCAGGATCATGCGCTCTGCGAACCCGCCGGCGTATTTGTTGGAATAGCCGACGGCGTCGAAGCCCTCGGCGCTCATGTTGATGGGCATGGAGACCACCCGCGTCCCGGGCTTCAGCCGGTCGGCGCCCGGGCCGCCCTCCAGCACCTCGGCGCAGAACTCATGGCCGAAGACGATATCCTTCTTCGGGTCGAGGCTGTCGCCGCCGCCCGCCCGCCGGCCCATCTCCACCATGTGATCGAGATAGTGCAGGGCGTGCAGGTCCGACCCGCAGATGCCGCAGGCCAGGGTCTTGACCCGGACCTGGCCGGGACCGGGGTCCCGCTCGTCGATTTCGTCGCAGATCAGCTTGCCGGCTCGCCGCACCACTGCGCGCATGGTCGTTCTCCCTGTGTTTTTCAACAGCCTAGAGCATGACCTTACGGCGCCGCCAGAGGCCGTGCGGGTTGCCGCATGAAGGGGTTTCGCCTAACCGTCACGACCGGATTCGAACGGACAGGAGCGGCCATGAGCCTCGCCTTTATCTTCCCCGGCCAGGGCAGCCAGGCCGTCGGCATGGGCGCCGAACTCGCCGAGGCTTTCGGCAGCGCCCGCGAAGTCTTCCAGGAGGTCGACGACGCCCTGGGCCAGAAACTGTCAAAACTGATGCGCGAGGGTCCCGAGACGGACCTGACCCTGACCGAGAACGCCCAACCGGCCCTGATGGCCGTCAGCCTGGCGGTCATGCGCACCCTGGAGAAGGAATTCGGCCTCCCGATCGAAAAGGCCGCCTTCGTCGCCGGCCACTCGCTCGGCGAATATTCCGCCCTGGCGGCGGCGGGCGCGATCAGCCTGACCGACACCGCCCGGCTGCTCAAGCTGCGCGGCCAGGCCATGCAGCGGGCCGTGCCGGTCGGCGCCGGCGCCATGGCCTCCCTGATCGGGCCCAAGACCGACGTGGCCCTGGCCGAGGCGGCCGCCGCGGCCGGCGCCGAG
Organism: Caulobacter sp.; assembly: GCA_030680355.1. Classification (GTDB taxonomy): domain Bacteria; phylum Pseudomonadota; class Alphaproteobacteria; order Caulobacterales; family Caulobacteraceae; genus Caulobacter. The sequence goes on along the minus strand of JAUXVF010000028.1, from coordinate 168,267 downwards.
GTCGGTGTCTGCGTGGTGGCCAATGACAACAATAACGGCAATGTGGTCATCTCCGGCGACAAGGCCGGGGTCGACCGGGCCATCGAAAAGGCCAAGGAACTGGGGGCGCGGGCCATTCCGCTCAATGTCTCCGCCCCCTTCCACTGCCCCCTGATGCAGCCGGCCGCCGACGAGATGGCGAAGGCCCTGGCCGCGACCACTATCCTGGCCCCGCGCGCGCCGCTGGTGGCCAATGTCACCGCCCGCCCGACGCTGGACCCCGAAGCCATCCGCAGGATGCTGGTCGAACAGGTCACCGGCCGGGTGCGCTGGCGCGAGAGCATGATCTGGCTGGCCGGGGAGGGCGGCGTGACCCGCTTCGCCGAGGCCGGCGCCGGCAAGGTGCTGTCGGGCATGGCCAAACGCATCGCTCCCGACGCCGAGGCGACGCCGCTGAACACCCCGGCGGACCTGGAAGCGTTCGCGGCGAGCCTGTAACCATGCGTCGGCGCGAAACGCGGTTTCTCGCTCCCTTCGTGGCCGCGCTGGCGATCGGCGCAGCCGCCCCGGTTTGGGCGGCGCCCGACGACAGCGCCGAGCGCCGCCAGTTGGCCGGTGAACTGATGGGAATCGTTCCCTACAGCGACGCCGAGGGGGAACAGGAATCGGTCCAGATGGTCCTCGTGAGCCTCAGGACGGCCTTTGGCGACGCCATGACCCCCTATGCCGAGCGGGAGGCAAGCGCGGCGGCGTTGGAGGCCTGGCGCAAGGCGCCGTCGGTCAACCAGCTGACCCGGACGCTGCTTGAAACCAGATTGACCGCTGACGAGCTTCGTGAGGCTATCGCCTACACCCGATCCCCGATCGCGGCGAAGGTGAGAGCGGCCCCGGCCCGGGCGGAAACCGAGACGCCGGGCGACTATATCGCCCGTCTCATGACGCCGGCCGAGTATGAGGCGTTCCTGGCGATAATCGCCCGCCCGGGCATCCGCAAATATATGACTGTGGTGAAGGAGGCTGGGGAGCCGCTGGGCAAGACGTTGGGGGCGGACCTTCGGGTCAGCCTCGACAAGCGCTGCCCGCAACGCACCGAACCTCTTCCCTGGTGTCGTTGAGCCCTCCGGGGTGCGGACAAGTTCGGGGCTGAAGTGCTAAGACGCCCTCCGCGATCACGAATCTGAATTGAAGAGAGACTGACCCGCATGTTCGATCTCAGCGGCAAGACCGCCCTCGTCACCGGCGCCACGGGCGGCATCGGCGGCGCCATCGCCCGGGCCCTGCACGCCCAGGGCGCCCATGTGGTGCTGTCGGGCACCCGGGAGACCGCCCTGGAGGCCCTGTCCGCGGAGATGGGCGCACGGACCTCGGCCGTGCCTGCGAACCTGTCCGATTCGGCCAGTGTCGACGGCCTGGTCGCCGCGGCCGAAGCCGCCGCCGGCCTGCCGCTCGACATTCTGGTGGCCAACGCCGGCATCACCCGCGACGGGCTGATGCTGCGGATGAAGGACGAGGACTGGGAACAGGTCATCAAGGTCAATCTCGAGTCCTATTTCCGCCTCTCGCGGGCGGCCCTGAAGGGGATGATGAAGCGCCGTTCGGGGCGGATTATCGGGATCACCTCGGTGGTCGGCGTCACCGGCAACCCGGGCCAGGCCAACTACGCGGCCTCCAAGGCCGGCATGATCGGCTTTTCCAAGGCCCTGGCCCAGGAGGTCGCCACCCGCAACGTGACGGTCAACACCGTCGCCCCGGGATTCATCGCCAGTCCGATGACCGACGGCCTCAACGACGCCCAGCGCGAAGCCATTCTGGCGAAGATTCCGGCCGGTCGGCTTGGATCGGGGGATGACGTCGCCGCCGCCTGCGTCTATCTGGCAAGCAACGAAGGCGCCTATGTTACCGGTCAGACCTTGCACGTGAACGGCGGCATGGCGATGATCTGACAACTGACATGGTCTCTCGGCTGGCCGCTGGTCACCCCGAAAGGAACATGATAGGCGAAGCCCGATTTTCCGCGACCGGCTACGGCTGGCGTGGCAACGTAAAGATCCAAAGAGGACCACAACGAATGTCCGACATTCTTGAGCGTGTGCGTAAGATCGTCATCGAACATCTCGACGCCGATCCTGAAAAGGTCACCGAGAAGGCGAGCTTCATCGATGACCTCGGCGCCGACAGCCTCGACAATGTCGAGCTGGTGATGGCCTTTGAAGAAGAATTCGACATCGAAATTCCCGATGACGCCGCTGAGCACATCCAGACGGTCGGCGACGCGGTGAAGTTCATCTCGGAAAAAGTCGGCGGTTGATCCGCTGACCGGTTTCCGGTCGATTTGCCGCCGCGCGATGTCGGGTTCGCCCGACGCGCGCGGCGGTTTTCGTTCTGAACGTCCCCCGGTCCATGCGGGGAAGGAGTTGACCCTATGCGGCGCGTTGTCGTTACCGGCCTAGGCCTTCTGACCCCACTCGGACACGGCGTTGACGTGACGTGGGCGGGTATCCTCGCCGGCAAGTCGGCCGCGGGCCGCATCACCACTTTCGACCCCGAAGAATACGGCTGCCAGGTGGCCTGCGAGATTCCGCGCGTCGATGGACGCGGCGGCGGCGGGCCTGACGTCCCCGGGGCCTTCGATCCCAACGGCACCATGGCCCCCAAGGATCAGCGCAAGGTCGACGATTTCATCCTCTACGCCATGGCCGCGGCCGACGAAGCCGTGAAGGACGCCAATCTTCCCGACGATGAAGAGGTGCGTTTGCGCACCGGCGTGATCATCGGCTCGGGCATCGGCGGCCTGGCCACGATCGCCAAAACCGCCCTGGAAATGGCCGAGAAGGGCCCCCGCCGGGTCAGCCCCTTCTTCATCCCCTCGGCCCTGATCAACCTGGCCTCGGGCCAGGTGTCGATTCGCTACGGCTTCAAGGGTCCCAACCATTCGGTGGTCACCGCCTGCGCCACCGGCGCCCACGCCATCGGCGACGCGGCCCGGCTGATCAAATACGGCGACGCCGACGTCATGGTCGCCGGCGGGGCCGAGGCCTCGATCTGCCCGATCGGCGTGGCCGGCTTCGTCGCCTGCCGCGCCATGGCCACTGACTTCAACGACGCGCCGGAAAAGGCCTCGCGCCCCTACGACCGCAACCGCGGCGGCTTTGTCATGGGCGAGGGCGCCGGCGTGCTGGTGCTTGAGGAATACGAACACGCCAAGGCTCGCGGCGCGAAAATCTACGCCGAGGTCGTCGGCTATGGCCTGTCGGGCGACGCCTATCACATCACCGCCCCGTCCGAGGACGGCGACGGCGGTTTCCGGGCCATGACGGCGGCGCTGAAGGACTCGGGGCTCGCGGCTTCCGACATCGACTACGTCAACGCCCACGGCACCTCGACCATGGCCGACGGCCTGGAGCTGGGCGCGGTGACCCGCCTGCTCGGCGATCACGCGAAGAACGTGGCCATGTCCTCGACCAAGTCGATGATCGGCCACCTGCTCGGCGCGGCCGGGGCGGTGGAGGGGATCTTCGCGATCCTGGCCCTGCGCGACCAGATCGCGCCGCCGACCATCAATCTCGACGATCCCGAGTTCGACACCGAGATCGATCTTGTCCCGCACAAGGCGAAACCGATGGCGATCAACGTCGCCATGTCCAACAGCTTCGGTTTCGGCGGCACCAACGCCTGCGTGATCTTCAAGAAGGCCCCGTGAGCCGCAAAGTCGCCCGAGCCCCCGGACTGTCCCTGATGCGCCGTCTGGTCATCATGCTGATCAGCGCCGTCGCCACCCTGACCGTCGCCGTGACCATCGTCAGCCTCTGGGCGGTCTGGAGCTATCGCGGACCCGGCCCCCGGGCGACCCAGGGCGAGATCACCAATGTCATGCTTCGCCGGGGCTCCGGCCTGAACGAGATCGCCACGTCCCTGGAACGCTCCGGCGCGGTGCGGTCCGCCACCCTGTTCATCGCCGCCGCCCAGGTCACCGGCGCGGCGCGGGAGCTGAAGGCCGGCGAGTACGAATTCCCCTCGCGGGCGCCGATGGCCCGGGTCCTGGACGACATCCGCGCCGGCCGCATCGTGCGTCGCCAGATCACCATTCCCGAGGGCATGACCTCCGAGATGGTCATCGACGCCCTTAATCGGGAAGAGAGCCTGACCGGGGTCGCCCCGACGCCGCCCGAAGGCGCGATCCTGCCCGAGACCTATGATTTCGAGCGGGGCGAGGACCGCGCGGCGGTGCTGCAGCGGATGATGGATGCCCGCGACACGCTGCTGGCCACGCTCTGGGCGCAGCGCAAGGCCAACCTGCCGGTGACGACGCCCGAGGAGGCGGTGATCCTGGCCTCGATCGTCGAGAAGGAAACCGGCATCGCCAGCGAGCGTCCGCGCGTGGCCTCGATCTTCGTCAACCGGCTGCGCAAGGGCATGCGGCTGGAGAGCGACCCGACCATCATCTACGGCATCAGCAAGGGCCGGCCGCTGGGCCGCGGCATTCGCAAGTCCGAACTGATCAACCCGGCCAATCGCTACAACACCTACCTGATCGACGGCCTGCCGCCGACGGCGATCGCCAACCCCGGACGGGCCGCCCTGGCGGCCGTGCTGGACCCGCCCGAAACCGACGACCTGTTCTTCGTCGCCGATGGCACGGGCGGCCATGACTTCTCGCCGACCTATGAGGAGCACGCGCGCAAGGTCGAACGGCTGCGGGCTATCGAACGCGGCCAGGCGGGGAAATAGGCGTGGCGCTCTCCGGCATGACGGGCTTTGCCCGGGTCGAAGGGGGGCAGGGGGCCTGGACCTGGGCGGTCGAGGCGCGGTCGGTCAACGGTCGCAATCTCGAGATCCGCTTTCGCGGCCCGCCGGGCTTTGATCTCCTCGAACGCGGCGCGCGCGACGCCGCCCAGGCCCGGTTCCAGCGCGGTCAGATCAATCTGGGCCTGCAGGCCAAGCGCAGCGAAGCGCTGGTGGCCGTCTCGGTCAATGTCGAGCAGCTTGAGCGCTATCTGGCTATGGTCGAACCGCTGGTGAAGGCCGGACGGGCCCTGCCGCCCACGGCGGACGGGCTGCTGGCCCTGCGGGGCGTGCTGGAGGCCGCCGACGCCGAGGATGACCCCGAGGCCCACGCCGCGCTCGAGAAGGCCATGACCGCCAGCCTGGTCGAAGCCCTCGACGCGCTGAAGCTCTCCCGCCAGGCCGAGGGTGCGGCGCTCGCGCCGGTGCTGACCGGCCAGATGGACCGGGTCGAACAGCTGGTCGCCGACGCCGAACTCGAAGCGTCGGGTCAGCCGGTCATCATCCGCGATCGATTCGTCCGCCGGTTGGCCGAACTGGCCGGGGAAGCCGTTTCCGAGGATCGCATCGTCCAGGAAGCCGCCGCCCTGGCGACCAGGGCCGATGTTCGCGAGGAACTCGACCGACTCGCGGCCCATGTCGCCGCGGCCCGTGAACTGCTGGCCTCGGACGGGGTTGCTGGCCGGCGGCTGGACTTCCTGACCCAGGAATTCATGCGCGAGGCCAACACGCTGTGTTCGAAATCAGCGACCTCGGCCTTGACCGCCATCGGCCTCGACCTCAAAGCCGTCATCGAACAGTTCCGGGAGCAGGTGCAGAATGTCGAGTGATCCAGCCCGCAAGACCCGTGGCCTGATGCTGATGATCGTGGCGCCGTCGGGTGTGGGCAAGACCTCCCTGACCCGTCGCCTGGTCGCCGACCACTCCGATCTGCACCTGTCGATTTCGGCCACCACCCGCCAGCCCAGGCCCGGCGAGCACGAGGGGCGGGACTATCATTTCGTCAGCCCCGAGGACTTCGACGGCATGCTTCAGGACGACGCCTTCCTGGAATGGGCCGAAGTCTACGGCAACCGTTACGGCAGTCCCCGCGCTCCGATCATGGAGGCCCTGGCCCGCGGCGAGAGCGCCCTGTTCGATATCGACTACCAGGGCGCCATGAAGATCCATGCCCAGGCGCCGGACGACGCCGTGCTGGTCTACATCCTGCCGCCGTCGCTGGCCGAGATGAGCCGCCGCCTGCTGGCGCGCTCCCAGGACAGCGAAGAGGTGATCCGCGAGCGCATTTCCCGCGCCAAGGACGAGCTGTCGCTGTGGAAGACCTTCGATTACGTCGTGCTCAATGACGATTTCGACGGGGCCTATTCGGAACTGGCGCACATCTACCACGCCGAACGTCTGCGGGCCTCGCGCAACCTCTGGCTCGAGCCCTTCGTGGACGAGCTGCTGGAAGAGTCCCTGCCCGAGCTATAGGGCCCGCGCCAGGGCCAGGAACCCTTCCACCGGCACGGTTTCGGCCCGCACATTGGGATCAATCCCGGCCTTCAGGCACAGCGCCTCGCCGCCCAGGGTCTTCAGACTCGAACGCAGCATCTTGCGTCGCTGGCCGAAGGCCGCCGCCGTCACCTTTTCAAGCGCCGCGATCTCGGCGGTGGACGGCGGATCGGCCAGGGGATCGAGCCGCACCACGGCCGAGGCCACCTTGGGCGGCGGCGTGAAGGCGCGGGCCGGCAGATCCATGACCACCTTCGCCTGGCAGAGCGCCTGACAGATCACCGCGAGGCGGCCATAGGCGTCATCGTTGACTGACGCGGCGATGCGGTCGGCGACTTCCTTCTGGAACATCAGGGTCATGGAGATCGGCCGCCAGGGCCCGGTCAGCCATTTGATCAGCAGCGGCGTGCCGACGTTGTAGGGCAGGTTGGACACGACATGGCCCGGCCCGCCGGCCAGGGCGGCCTCATTGACCTTCAGGGCGTCGGCCTCGACCAGGGTCAGCTGTCCGTCGGCGGCGTCGGCCAGCTCGCCGAGCAGGGGCAGGAAGCGGGCGTCCTTCTCGACGGCGATCACCCGGGCGCCGGCCTCGATCAGGGCGCGGGTCAGACCGCCGGGGCCGGGGCCGACCTCGATGACGGTCTCGCCCTCGAGCGGGCCGGCCAGCCGGGCGATCTTGCGGGTGATGTTGAGGTCGAGCAGGAAATGCTGGCCGAAGCTCTTGTTGGCCAGCAGGCCGTGCTCGGTCAGGCTGTCACGCAGGGGGGGGAGGCTGTCGAGATGGGTCATTGCGTCCTTCGACACGCCGCTTTGCGGCTGCTCAGGATGACTAGGTGGGGAAGCGCGTCAAAGCTAGTCATCCTGAGCAGCCTTGCGCGAGCAAGGCGTGTCGAAGGACGCAACACCCGTCAGCGCCCGCCCCGACGATCCGCGAGCTCGGCGGCCAGCCGGATGGCGGCGATCAGGCTGTCAGGGCGCGCCAGGCCGCGTCCGGCGATGTCGAACCCGGTACCATGGTCGGGCGAGGTGCGGATGATCGGCAGGCCGAGGGTCACGTTCACCCCACCCCAGAAGTCGAGCATCTTCACGGGGATCAGGGCCTGGTCGTGATACAGGCAGAGGACGGCGTCATAGCCGGCCCGGGCTTCGGCGTGGAACAGGCTGTCGGCGGGCAGGGGGCCCTGCACCTGGACACCCAGATCGCGCAGCGCGCGGGCCGCCGGCGCGATGATGTCGATTTCCTCGCGACCGATGGTGCCGGCTTCCCCGGCATGGGGATTGAGTCCGGCCACAACCAGGCGCGGCCGTTCAATGCCGAAATCGCGCCGGAGCGCCTGATCGGTGACCAGCCCGGCGTTGACGATCTTTTCGATGGTCAGCAGTCCGGGCACGGCGGCCAGCGGCTCGTGGATGGTGACCAGGGCGACGCGAAGATCGCCGGCGATCAGCATCATGACGGGCCCGCGCGGGCCGTCCCTGTGGCCGGCCGCGCTCAGCTCGGCCAGAAACTCCGTGTGACCCGGAAAGCGGAATCCGGCCGCGTAGAGGGAGGCCTTGGCGATGGGCGCGGTGACCAGGCCGCTTACGGCGCCCGACAGGGTCAGGCCGGCCCCGGTCTCGATCCAGCGCAGGACCGCCCCACCATTGGCGACGTTGGGTTGCCCCGCCACGACGGGCGCGGCGAGCGGTATATCCAGCACCGGCAAGGCGTCGGCGAAGATGCGGCTGACCTCGTTGGGTCCGTGAACCGTCTGCAGCGGCGTCGGCGCGCCCGACGCGGAGGCCAGGGCCTGGCGATCGCCGATGACCATGAAGGCCGGCCCCGTTTCGCGCAGGGCTCGCCAGGCTTTGACCGTGATTTCCGGACCGATCCCAGCGGGATCGCCCAGACTCAGCGCCAGAGGTGTCGTCGTCACCGCGTCTCTATGGTGGCGGTGTTGCGCAGATCGCGCAGCAGCCGCTTGGAGATGTTCGACAGTTGCTGGCTGATCAGCCGACCCTCGATCTGGTCGGCCGAGGGCAGCTGGGCGCCACTGTTGCGACGACCGCAAACCATGACCAGATGGAGGCCCATCTGCGTGCGAATGGCCTGCGACAACTGGCCGTCCGGGGTGGTGTTGACCGCCGTCTGGAAGCCTTCCGTCAGGCCGCCGATCTCCGCTTCGCCGAGGTCGCCAGCGACGACGCCGGGCACGGTCGCGGCCTTGGCTTCAAGATCGGCGCAGCCGGTCACCTTGGGACGCAAGGTCTCAAGGGCGGTGGCGGCGGCTTGAATCTGTTCGGTCGTCGCGGTCTCGGGCAGCGGCACGGCGGCCTGCTTCAGGCTGACCAGGGTCACGTCCGAGCCGGCGCGCTTGTCGCGCAGATAGATGATGTAGACCCCGTCCTGGGTCGCGATGGGCGTCGACAGCTGGCCGGGGCGAAGCTGTTCGAGGACGGTGTCGACTTCGGCCGGCATCTCGCCGGCGCCGATCCAGCCGGCGTCGCCGCCGTTGGCCGCGGTCGGCGAGGCGGAAAACTGACGCGCCACGGCGGGGAAGGGCGCGCCCTTGCGCATCTGTTCGACGAGGGATTTGCCGCCCTCATAGGCGACCTGCATGCCGCCGACTCGGGACGCCTCGATATAGATTTCGCTGACCTGATACTGCGGCTTGGACGCTGCGGCGCGCATGCGGTCGAGGGTCGCGTTCACCTGGTCGCGGCCGATTCGAAGGCGCGAGCCGTAGCGGCCGCGGATGTAGGACTGCCAGCTCGATTCGGCGCGGATCTGGGCGCGGAGCGTCTCGGGACGAATGCCTGAACCGGCCAGCCCGGCGAGCAGCTGCTCGGCCGTCATGTTGTTTTCGCGGGCGAAGTCGCCGATCTGCTCGTCGACCTCGGCGTCGGACGAAACGATATCGACCTTGTTGTCGCGTTCAACCCGGCGCAGCTCCTGCATCTGCAGGCGCTCCTCGACCAGGCCGCGCAGCGCCTCGCGCTGGAGCTGGGGCAGGTTCTCTTCATTGGGCTGGATGCCGGTGGTGGCCGCCAGAAGACGCATCCGCTGAACCAGATCATAGGTCGAGACGATGTCGTCGTTGACCACGGCGGCCACGCTCTCGGACACGGTCGGCAGCGGCGCGGCCGCGGCCGGTTGAGCTGTTGCGACCTGAACGCCCTGGGCATGGGCCATGGGGCCGAGACCGAGGCTCAGTGCGGACGCGACCATCATGGTCAAGCCCGTCATGCTGCACGCCGACTTCTTCAAACTGGTGGTTCCCTTGAGCGAATCTTTCGGCGGAAACGCTGAGATCCGGCCGAGTGTCATTGCCTGTAGCCTTTATCGCCCAATGTGGCGAGCGTTAGGCGCAGCACCACGGAGTCGGACGGCCCAAGCGAGCGGTTGTAGGTCTCTTCATGCACCCAGACCACGGCGAGATCGAGGCAGTCGTCGCGGTAGACGCCGCCGATTTCCTGTCGCCGCCACACGTCGTTCTCGACGTCGCGCACGCCGGCGAAGGTCACGCCCCAGTTTCCGGCGATCATGACTTCGCCGGCGAAATCGATGTCCTCGCGGGGCACGTTGGTGAGGTCCTGGCTGTCCCGCAGATAACGGACGAAGCCGCGCGCGCGATCGAAATCGACATCGACCCCGGCCTCCATGCGCCGCACGTCCCAGTTGGACGCATCAAATCTGGCCCGGGTGAAAAAGGTGATCCCCGTGGCCGGCGTCCCCTCGGCGGCCACCACCCAGTCAGACGACCGGGTCTGGAGGCCGGTACGGGCCGGAAACTGAACGTCCGGCTCGGCGCGGAAGCTGCGGCCGACCAACAGGCTGGCGCCACGGCCGTCGTCGTACAGGACCGTGGCCCGGCCGCCGACATTGAGCCGCTGACCGCCTTCGTAGAGGTCGAAGCCCGGAAACTTGTCAGCCCGCATCAGGTTTGATTCGTCGAACTCCAGAACCACGCTGTCCTCGTTGGGGATCAGGGCGTCGCGCCGGGTTTCCGGCGAAAGGGCGATCTGGACGAGAGGCTCGAGAACGATGGTGCGGTCACCGTCGCGGCGGAACAGCGGGTAGCTGACGTCCATACCGACGACGCCCATGGCGCGGGTCACGGTGTCGCTCTGGCCCGCGTTGGGCGGCGGCAGGTCCGAGAGGCTGTAGGCGTCGGCGCGGGCCTGCACGAACGGCGACAGCCGCAGGCCGTTGGCGAAGGTGGCGGTCCGTCGCCAGTCCATGCCCAAAGTGGCCCGGCGGCTGTCGGCGCCTGGCTGGGTGGCGACCAGTTGCGACTGTTCCCGGGTCAGGGCGACGGCGCTGCCGGACAATCTCAGCCGGCCGCCCAGAACCGGCCCTTCCGGCTCCCAGGCGCCTTCGATCAGGGGCGCGACGGTGGGAAAGGTGCGGTCGTTGTCGCCTGGCCGCAGGCCCTGAACGCTCAGGGCGGCGATGCTGAAATAGGACCGTGCATCCTGGCGGACGGCGAAGATCTGGGAGGTCAGACGCTTGTCGTCCGAGGCGATCAGCCCGCGCCGCGCTTCGATGTCGCCAACGTCATACTTGTCGAAGATGAGGTCTTCGGAGGCCCGTTCCGCCGCGAAGCCCCAGCGCCATTTTTCGTCGATCTCGAAGGCGCCGTTGGCCAGGACAAAGCTGCGCGATGTCAGCTTGCCGATCCGGTCGCCCTCGCTGTTGAGGTCGTGCTCGTAGGTGTAGCCGAAGCGGGCGCTGACCTCACCGGACTGGAACCGGCGTCGCCATTGCAGATTGAGGAACGGATTAACCCGGGTGTTGATCTGCGGGCTGATCACCAGATCCTCGGACGGCGAGATGATCCAGGCGTAGGGCTGTTCGTACGACAGGCCGCGACGCTCGGACCCCAGGATCTTCGGCGGCAGCAGCCCCGACGCCCGTTCGGCGCTGGGGTCGGGATGCCAGAACACCGGCGCGTAGAAGATCGGCACGCCGAACATGTCGATGACGGCGTTGCGGTAGTAGATGATCCGCTTCTCGCGATCCTGAACCACCTTGTCGGCCCGGATCGACCAGGTCGGCGGCTTGGCGGGATCCGCCGCGCAGATCTCGCAGGGCGTGTAGATCGCCCGGTCCAGCTCGTTGACCATGTCGCCGCGGCGGACGGCTGAGGCGGCGGCGATCTTGATATTGCCTTCGAGGCGGGCCGAGAAACCCTTGGCGACGCCCGCGCGCAGCTCCTCGTCCAGAATCATGGTGTCGGCGAAGCTGACGCCGCCGGTGGGGTCGATGATGACCACCGAGTCGCGGGCCGTGATGACGCCGGTGGCGATGTTGTAGATGACCTCGCCGGCTCTCAGGGTCCGTCCGCGGTAGCGGATCTCGACCTCGCCCCGGGCGGTGATCACCTGGTTGTCGTCGTCCTGAATCAGCAGGTCCGACTCCAGATAGAACCCAAGCCCGTCCATACCGTCGCCGTCATCGACGGCGGCGGGCGCGGTCGGGGCGGTGGTCTGGGCGAAGACGGGCGAGACAAGCGCCAGCAGGGCGCCGCCGGCCAGCAGGCAGGCGCGGCTCATGCGGCTCATGGAGCGTCGGCGATCAGTCATCAGGCGCTCGTCCTCTCGGCGGTGCGGCCCCGCACGATTCCGCCGTCCTCCGTATAGCAAAGCAAAGTCAGTCCCGATAACAGCGCCAATAGCGGCGGCGCCCAGGCGGCGACAAAGGCGGGCAGGATCTCCGCCTTGCCGAGCGCGCCGCAGAACTGGTTGAAGAAGAAGATGATGAAGCCCAGCGCCACGCCCGACGCGGCCAGGGCCGCCAGGCCGCCCAGTCGCATCAGCCTCAGCGAAAAGGCCGCCGCCAGCAGGGACAGCGCCGCGTAGAGCAGCGGCGTGGCCAGCAGCTGGTGCAACCTCAACCGGTAGGGCAGGGCCGAGAAGCCGGCCGCTTCGGTGCCCCGGATGGTGGCCGGCAGCCGCCAGAAGGCGATGGCGTCGGGTGTCGTGAACCGCTCGATGGCGGCCTGTTCGTCAAGGGTCGAGGGGATCGACAGGGTTTCGGACCGCACCGAGCCGGCGCCGGGCGCCGCCTCGCGCACGCCGCGCAGGCGCCAGTAGCCGGGCATCAACCGCGCTTCCTCGGCCTCGATCCGGCGCGAGAACTCCAGCCCGCCGCGGGCGTTGACGCGATAGACGAACATCGAGACGTCCTTCAGCCGCACGGTGCCGTCAACTTCGTCATGGGCGCTGGCCCGGATCACCACCTGCGAGGTGGCGTCGCCCTGCCGCAGCCAGGTGTCCTTGGCCGTGGAGGTCTGGAACTCCTCGGTGATCGCGGTCCTGGACCGTTCAAACTCGGCGCCCAGATTGGCGGCCATCGGATTGAGCGCCGCCACGGTCACCGCGCCGACGATGAAGGCCGCGGCGGTGGCCGGCAGGGTGAAACGCCAGGCGGACACCCCGGCGGCGCGCATAGCGATCAGTTCGCTGCGCCGGTTCAGACCGACAAAGGCGGCCAGGGTGCCGAACAGGAAGGCGAAGGGCAGCAAGGTGAGGACGGTCGAGGGCGACTTCAGCATGGTCAGCCAGAGCAGGCGCGGGAAGCTGGCGTCACCCCGGACATCGACCGTCCGCGAGACCTCGACAAAGTCGATAAGCACGATCAGCACTGCGATGATCGCCAGCGCGCCGCCGACGCCGGCCAGGGTGCGTTTCAGAACGTAGCGTTCGAGTCGTCCGATGCTCAAATTCACGTCGCAACCCCCTTGGGCCGGGTCGGGGCGAAAGGCAGCCATTCGCGCCAGCCCGATCGCCGCTCCACCGTGCGGAACAGCTGACTGAGCGCCCAGGCCGTCGCCAGGATCGGCGTCAGATATTGCGCCACGTTCAGCCAGGGACTGTCCTCGGAGCCTGACTGCACGGCGAACCCGATGATCCGCACCATGGCGGCGGCGGCGGAGACCACCGCGATGCGACGGCCATAGCCCAGCCGGCTGAAGCTGGAGCCGAGTACGGCGGCCAGGGCCATGGCCATGAAGGCGATGTTGTAGAGGGGCGACGAGAGACGGGCATGCCCTTCGGCCCGCAGTTTACCCTGGTCTTTTCGCTCGTAGGCCCTGGTCAGGTCAGGAAACAGCAACTCGTGCAGGTAGCGATCCGACGCCTTGTAGGTGATCGTCTGGCTGGATTTCAGAAACGGCGCCAGATCGAGGGCGTACTCCTCGAAGGACAGATAATTGAGCACGCCGTTGCGCGAAAATTCCTGGTTGGAGCCGTTGTGCATGACCAGCACCGGCGCGCCCTCGCGGTAGGTGATCCGGCCCTGCCGCGCGGTGTAGGTGGTGGCGCCGCCCTTGGCGTTCCGGTGATGGATAAACAGGTTGTGGATCAGACCGTCGCTGTCGACCGTCTGGCCATAGACGGTCAGCCCCTGGGCCGGCTCGGTGAATTCGCCTTCGCGCACCAGGGTGGCGGCAAGGTCGGTCTTGGCCGCGAAGAAGATTTCCCTCATCGCCCGGTAGGAAGCCGGCTGGACCCAGAGATTGATCACCAGCGCCAACAGCGTGGCCATCACGGCCAGTTTCATGCCCGGCGCGATCACCCGCCAGCGGCTGACGCCGGCCGCGTAGCAGACCACCAGCTCGTGTTCGGCCTGGAGGCGGTTGAGCGCGGTCAGGGCGGCCACGAAAATGGCGATCGGCAGGATCAGGTTCAGCAGCTGGGGCATGGCCAGCACGATGACCTTCAGAAACACCCAGGCCGTCTGGCGCTGCTCGATGATGATGTCGAGTTGCCCCAGGCTCTGGCTGAGCAGGCCGACAGCGCCCAGCGCCGCCGCCGCCAGGAGCGTCGGCGTCAACATCTGGCGAAACAGGTAGCGCTCGATCAGAGGCATGGCGGGGGAAGCTGAACCCGAATGACGACAGGGGAAACCCCAATCGGGGGGGCGGTCCGTTCTATACGCCCGGGCGAGGCCGTTACAACTGCCGAACCTTTCCTATCGATGCGGCTTGGACTATGCCCGGCTTAGCGGATTCAGGAGTTGGTTTATGCGCATCGAGTTCATCGCCTCAGACAGCAGCCCTTCCGGCGGCGGCGTCGCGGTCATGGCGTTCGAGGGCGGCAGGCTGTCCACGGCGGCCGAGGCCATGGATAAGGCGACCGGCGGCGCCGTCATGCGCGCCATGGCGGCCAGCCGATTCGCCGGCAAGCCGGGCCAGACCGTCGAGCTGGTGGTTCCTTCCGGTCTGGAGGTCGAGCGCCTGACCGTGGTCGGCAGCGGCCCGCAGGGTGAATGGGGCGGTGATGCCGCCGAACGCTTCGGCGCCCAGGCCTTCGGCGCCGTGAAGCTTTCCGGTTCGGCGACCCTGACCCTGATGGCGCCCGGCGCGACGGCCGAAGACGCCGCCCGCGCCGCCTTTGGCGCGACCCTGGCCGCCTATCGTTTCGACCGCTATCGCACGACGGAAAAGCCCGAGAAGAAGCCCTCGGTCGAAACGGTCAGGGTCGCCACCGACGATCCCAAGGCCGCGGAAGCCGCCTTCGCGCCGCTGAAGGCTGTGGCCGACGGCATGTGCTTCGCCCGCGACCTGGTCTCCGAGCCCCCCAACGTCCTGCATCCCGAAGAATTTGCCCGCCGCGCCAAGTCGCTGGAGTCCCTCGGCCTCGAGGTCGAGATCCTCGGCGAAGCGGCGATGAAGAAACTCGGCATGGGCAGCCTGCTCGGCGTCGGCCAGGGCAGCCGCCGCGAAAGCCAGCTGGCGATCATGCAGTGGAAGGGCGGCGGCGACAGCCAGCCGATCGCCTTCGTCGGCAAGGGCGTCACCTTCGACACCGGCGGCATCAGCCTCAAGCCGGCCGACGGCATGGAAGACATGAAGTGGGACATGGGCGGCGCCGCCGCCGTGACCGGCCTCATGCACGCCCTTGCCGGCCGCAAGGCCAAGGTCAACGCCATCGGCATCCTGGGTCTGGTCGAGAACATGCCCGACGGCGACGCCCAGCGTCCCGGCGACGTGGTCACCTCCATGTCCGGCCAGACCATCGAGATCATCAACACCGACGCCGAAGGCCGGCTCGTTCTGGCTGACGCCCTCTGGTACTGCCAGGACCGTTTCAAGCCGAAATTCATGATCGATCTGGCCACCCTGACCGGGGCGATCATCATTTCGCTCGGTCACGAGTACGGCGGTTTGTTCAGCAATAACGATGCCTTGTCGGAAAATATTCTGTCGGCGTCGAAGGCGTCGGGCGAGAAGATGTGGCGCATGCCGCTGCCCGAGGCCTACGACAAACAGATCGAAAGCATGATCGCCGACGTCAAGAACACCGGCGGCCGGCCGGCCGGCTCGATCACCGCCGCCCTGTTCCTCAAGAAGTTCGTCAACGAGCTGCCCTGGGCCCACCTCGACATCGCCGGGACCGCCTGGCGCAAGCCCTCGACGGCGCCGATCAGCCCGGACGGCGCCACCGGCTTCGGCGTGCGTCTGCTGAACCAGATGGTGGCCGACAGTTACGAGGTCTAGGGTTTCGGCATGAGCGCGAGTCCCTGCGAGGTCTGGTTCTACCATCTGGAGCGATCCTCGCTCGATCAGGTGCTGCCCGATCTGCTGGACAAGACCCTGAAGAAGGGCTGGAAGGCCGTCGTCCGGGCGCCCGACCAGGACCGGCTGGACCATCTGGACGGCTGGCTGTGGCGCTTTCGCGACGACAGTTTCCTGCCGCATGGCCTCGCCGACGAGCCCTTCGCCGAGCGTCAGCCGGTGGTGCTGACCACGGGGCAGGAGTCGCCCAACGCCGCCCAGGCCCTGTTCCTGGTCGATGGGGCCGAGCCGGGGGACCTGTCGGCTCATGAACGCTGCATTGTTCTGTTCGATGGCCGCGACGAGGCGGCGCTGGCGCAGGCCCGTGGCCGCTGGAAGACGCTCAAGGCAGAGGGCCGTCCGATGAGCTACTGGCGGCAGGGCGAGGAACGCGGCTGGGAGAAGATGGCATGAGGGCGTTGGCGCTGATCGGAGTCTTCGCCCTGGCGGCCTGCGGGTCGACACCCCAGGCGGCCGTCACGCCGCCGGCGATCAGTCACGCGCCGACCATGCCCCTGCCGCCGCCGCCGCCGCCGGACAGCTGCGGCGCCAACCGGTTGCAGGGATTGGTCGGCAAGCCGAAGACCGAAATTCCGGTTCCGGTCGATCCGTCGCGCCGCCGGGTGGCCTGCACCACCTGTCCGGTGACCCTCGACTACCGCCCTGAGCGGTTGAACATCTTCTTCGACGCCGAGACCGGCATCGTCAAAGAGGTGAAGTGCGGTTGATACGGACTTGGTATCGGCCCAATCCGGTTGCAGTCTGGCGCGATCATATTTCGGAGTTGGGTATGTCACGATCTGCACTGACCATCGGCCTGCTGGCGGCGCTGTTCGGCGGCGCGGCCCAGGCTGGCGACACGTCGCCCCCGAGCTACGGCCAAAACCTGGCGCAACAAAACTGCGGCGGCTGCCACGCGGTGGCTGACGGCGCGAGCCCCCTGGCCGACGCGCCGCCGTTCCGCGACCTGCACCGTCGCTACCCGGCCGGCGGCCTGTCGCAACTTCTGGAAGAGGGCATGCTGCCGCCCGCCGAGCCGCAGGAAGAAGGCTCCCGGACGCCGCACCCGCGTATGCCGACCGCCACGCTCGATACCGATGAAGTCGCGGCCCTGACCGCCTATCTGCGCAGCCTCGAACCCAAGCGGTAGGGGACATGCACCAAGGGTGCGTGTCCGCAAATTCCTTCCAGGCCATTGGAATCACGTAACGTTTCCCGAGATTCCCCGGGGACAGGCGCCGGCTTCTCCCCACCCGTCAGACCGCCGGTATTCTTCCTCTCGTCCCGCTGCACGGGAGGGCGTCTCGGCCAGGCGATCCGATGCGGCGGCGGGGTGGAGTTCGAACGGGAAGTTCGACCGGCGTCAGTCGTGAAGGCCCCTCCATCGCCGCCAATGGCATCCCGACGGAGCGGAACTGGAACGACCTCTGGCCGGACGAGCGGCAGGCATGCGGGGGATACGCATGCGGTCCGGGGACGGCTTCGCCGCCGCCCGCCCGTCGGAGGCTTCTGCCGGCTATGCCCTAAGAGGGCTGCCTACCGGCGGCCACCGGATAACGAATTTCGCGGAGCGCGACGGCCCTCAGCCTTCTCAGCCCCTCTACGACCACCATCCGGCTGAGGCCGGAGCGCTCCGCGCCCTCCCTGCCTTCACTTTGGCCCCGCCACGTGAAGCGGCGACGCCATGTCCCCGTGGGCTCAGCCCTACGCCTCGATCGCCGCCAGCTGTTCGGCGATGCCCATCCATTCGGCCTCGGCCTTGTCGACGGCGGCCTGGGCCTTGATGCGTTTCTGGCCCAGATCGGCGGCCTTGGCCGGGTCCTTCACATAGACGGCGGGATCGGCCAGCACCGCGTCGAGCGCTTCCAGCGCCTTGGTCGTGCGGGCCAGGACGGCCTCGGCGGCCTCCAGCTTGCGCTTCAGCGGCCCGGCCTGGGCGGCCGGAACCCGCGGCCGCGGCGGCGGCGCGACGGCGACGGGCTCGGGGGCCTTGATCTGGGTCGGGGCGCGGGCGGCGACCCGGGCCTTGTCGATGACGAACTTGGCGTAGTCGTCCATGTCGCCGTTGAACGGCTTGATCGTGCCGTCGGCGGCCAGCCACAGCCGGTCTGCGACCAGCTCCATCAGCGAGCGGTCGTGGGTGATCAGGATCACCGCGCCGGCGTAGTCGTTGAGGGCGTCCAGCAAGGCCCGGCGGCTGTCGATGTCGAGGTGGTTGGTCGGCTCATCGAGGATGAGCATGTGGGGCGCGTCCATCGCCACCAGGTTCAGCAGCAGCCGCGCCCGCTCGCCGCCCGACAGGTTGGCGACCGTGGTTTCCTGCTTGTCGAAACCGAGCCCGAACTGCGCCAGCTTCGAGCGGCGGGAGGATTCGCTGGCCTCGGGCAGGGCCCGGCGGATGATCTCCAACGGGGTGTCCTCGGGATCCATCGCCTCGATCTGGTGCTGGTGGAACCAGCCGACCTTCATCTTGCGGTCGCGGTGGAACTCGCCGGTCTCCACGCCCAGGGCGCCGGCGATCAGTTTGGCGAAGGTCGACTTGCCGGCGCCGTTGACCCCGAGCAGACCGATGCGGTCGTCGAGGTCCATGCGCAGATTCAGGTTCTTCAGGATCGGCTTGGCGGCTTCGTAGCCGACATTGGCCCGCTCCAGCCGGATCAGCGGCGGCGCCAGCGGCCGCGGCGGCGAGGGCAGGGTGAAGGGCGCCACGCGCTCTTCGATGGTCGTCGAGACCGGTTGCATCTTGGCCAGCCGCTTCATCCGCGACTGCGCCTGGGCCGCCTTGGAGGCCTTGGCCTTGAAGCGGTCGACGAAGGACTGCAGGTGGGCGCGCTCGGCGTCCTGCTTGGCCTTGGCCGACAGCTGCAGCCGCGACTTCTCGGCCCGCAGCTTTTCGAAGTCGTCGTAGCCGCCGGTGTAGATTTCCAGCTTCGCCGCCGCCAGATGCAGGATGTGGGTGCAGCTGTTGTTCAGCAGTTCCCGGTCGTGGCTGATGATCAGGGCTGTGTGCGGATATTTCTTCAGCCGCGCCTCGAGCCACATGGCGCCTTCGAGGTCGAGGTAGTTGGTCGGTTCGTCGAGCAGCAGCAGGTCGGGCTCGGAAAACAGCGCCGCGGCCAGCGCCACGCGCATCCGCCAGCCGCCGGAGAACTCCGACATCGGCCGCTGCAGGTCGTCGACGCTGAAGCCCAGGCCGGCGAGGATTTCAGCCGCGCGCGCCGGCGCCGCGTCGGAATCGATCTCGATCAGCCGCGTCCAGATGTCGCCCATGTCCTCGGGGTCGGCGGTCTCCAGCCGGGTCAGCAGCGCGTGGCGCTCCTCGTCGGCCTCCAGGATGGTGTCGATCAGCGACATCGGCGTCGCGGGGTGTTCCTGCGCCACCTGGCCGATACGGGTGCTCTTGGGCAGCACGATCTCGTCGCCGCCGGCGACCAGCTCGCCCATGATCAGCTTGAACAGGGTCGACTTGCCCACGCCATTGCGGCCGACCAGCCCGACTTTCGCGCCAGGCGGCAGGGAAATGCCGGCGTGGTCGAAGAAGCGGCGGCCCCAGGCGTCGAAGGTGAGATCGTTGATTTGAAGCATGACAGGGCTGGGAGCGGACTTCGCGAGAGGTGTTGGCGGATCGGGGGCCCGCCGCTATAAGCCCGCGACCTCCCAAACACCACCTCCTGTGTAAGGCTCCAAACTAGCCATGACCGAACGTACCTTCTCCATCATCAAGCCCGACGCCACGCGCCGGAACCTCACGGGCGCTGTAAACGCCGTGATCGAAACCGCGGGCCTGCGCATCGTCGCCCAGAAGCGGATCAAGCTCTCCGACGCCCAGGCGAAGAAATTCTACGAAGTTCACGCCGAACGCCCCTTCTACGGCGAACTGGTCGGCCAGATGACCGCCGAACCGGTGGTCGTCCAGGTTCTGGAAGGCGACAACGCCGTGGCCCGCTATCGCGAAGTCATGGGCGCCACCAACCCCAAGGACGCCGCTGACGGCACCATCCGCAAGCTGTTCGCCCTGTCGATCGGCGAGAACTCGGTCCACGGCTCCGACAGCCTGGAGAACGCCGGCATCGAGATCGCCCAGTTCTTCACCGACGCGGAAATCGTCGGCTAAGGCCTGACGACATCTGATCCATTGGACGGCCGGCTCCCGTGAAGGGCGCCGGCCGTTTTCATGTCAGCTCTCGGGCGGCAGCCGGCTGACCCGGCGGCGGGCCGCCTCGAAGGTGCTGACGAAGGTCACCTGGTTGAGCAGCTCGCGTGAGAGCGCCTTGAGCAGCGACCGGATCACCGCCCGTGACGCGCCGCTGACCACCACCGCTGATCCGTCATCCAGCACCCGCTTGAGAAAGTCGCCGAGGGCGAAGGCGCCGGTCGGATCGACCATCGGCGTCTCCTCCAGCCGCAGCACATAGGCGCGCTTGCGGGCCCCGATCTGGTCCATGGCGTCCTTCAGCACGCTGGCGCTGCCGAAGAACAGCGGCCCGCGGAAGGTGATCACAGCCACGTCGGACGGCAGGCCCTCGTTGGGGGCATAACGCGCCTCGCCGGTCACCGAGAGATCGTCGCGGTCGGTCTCGATCACCGGCGCGGCGCCCTCGACCGACGACAGCTGCGCCATCCGGTGCATGAAAATGAAGGCGGCCATGACCATGCCGACCTCGATGGCCAGGGTCAGGTCGACCAGCACCGTCAGGGCGAAGGTGGCCAGCAGCACGGCCCGGTCGCCGGGCGTCGTGCCCAGGATCAGCCGGAACCGGTGCGCCTCGGCCATGTTCAGCGCCACCACCACCAGGATGGCGGCCAGGGCGGCCAGCGGCACGAACTTCATCGCCGGCGCCAGCACCAGCATGAACAGCAGGATGAAGACCGCGTGGGCCATGCCCGCGACAGGAGTCCGGCCGCCGGTCCGCACGTTTGTGGCGGTCCGGGCGATGGCGCCGGTGGCCGGCAGGCCGCCGACAGCCGCCGAGGCGACATTGGCCACGCCCTGGGCGACCAGCTCCATGTTCGAGCGGTGCCGCCGTCCGGTCATCTGGTCGGCGACCACCGCCGACAGCAGCGACTCGACCCCGGCCAGCAGGGCGATGGTGAAGGCGCTGGGCAGCACGGCCCTGGCCTTGCTCCAGTCCCAGAAATCGAGGCTGGGCAGGGGGATGTGCGACGGCACGCCGCCGAACCGCGAGCCGATGGTCTCCACCGGCAGTTTCAACACGGCCACCGCCAGCGCGGCGACGACGGTGGCGACCAGGAAGCCCGGGACGCGGGGGGCGTAGCGTCGCAGCAGCAGGATCGCGGCCAGGCAGGCCGTGGCCAGACCCAGGGCCGCCAGGCTCAGACTGTCCCGCGCCGCCCACAGGGTCTCCAGCTTGGCGAAGAACTCGGCCGGGACCTTGTCGGCGGTCAGGCCGAGGAAATCCTTGATCTGGCTGGCCATGATGATCACCGCGATGCCGCTGGTGAAGCCGGTGGTCACCGGGTCGGGGATGTATTTGATCAGCGTGCCGACCCGGGCCAGACCGGCGAGGATCAGGATGCCGCCGGCCATCAGGGTGGCCATCAACAGGCCGTCATAGCCGTGCTCGGCGATCACCCCGTAGACGATGACCACGAAGGCGCCGGTCGGCCCGCCGATCTGGAACCGGCTGCCGCCCAGGGCCGAGATCAGGAATCCGGCGACCACCGCGGTGATCAGCCCGACCTCCGGCTTGGCCCCCGAGGCGATGGCCAGAGCCATGGCCAGGGGCAGGGCGACGATGGCCACGGTCAGGCCGGCGACCAGGTCGGCGCGGAAATCGGCGAGCCCGTAGCCCTGCCGCAGCACCGTCACCGTCTTGGGAACGAACAGTCGCCAGTCCTGAAAGACGCCGCGCCACATGATCGTTCGCCTATGCTCTCTTGATCAGCCGCACGCCGAGGCCGACCCCCTGGCTCGGCGCGCCCTCGACGATCAGCTCCACCCCGGCCGTCGACAGCGCCGTCATCACCTTTTCCAGACTGTCGACCACGGCGCGAACCGAACCCTCGCAGGCCTCCATCCGTTGAATGGTCGGGGTCGACAGTCCCGACAGCGTCGCCAGGGCCTTCTGGTCGATGCCGAGCAGGGCGCGGGCGGCGCGAATTTGCGGTCCGGTGATCATCTGAGTCTCCCGTGTTGATATTTCAAATATCACGACTGGAAGTCAAGGTATCGAGTATGACGGCTAACGCCTCGCCAGGGTCGCCAGACAGCGCGGATACAGCCGATGCTCCTCGACCAGCACGCGCGCGGCCAGGGTCTCGGCCGTGTCGCCGGGCAGGACGGGAACCTGCGCCTGACCCAGGATCGGCCCCTCATCGACCCCGGCGGTGACCAGATGGACGGTGCAGCCGGCTGTGGCGTCGCCGGCGTCCAGCGCCCGCTGATGGGTGTGCAGGCCCGGATATTTCGGCAGCAGGCTGGGGTGGATGTTGAGCATCCGCCCGGCCCAGGCCTCGACCAGGAACGGCGTCAGGATACGCATGTAGCCGGCCAGGGCGACAAGGTCGCATCGCGCGTCGCGCAGGGCGGCGTCGATGGCGCGCTCGTGCGCCTCGCGATCCTTGCCGAAGGGGCGGTGGTCGATAGCCAGGGTCGGAACGCCCAGCGCCGCCGCCCTGGCCAGGCCCGGCGCCTCGGGGTTGTTCGACAGCACCAGCGCCACCTCATAGGGGCAGTCCGGCGCTCGCGCGGCCTCGACCAGGGCGACCATGTTCGAGCCGCCGCCGGAGACCAGGACGCCGACGCGGGGCCGCATCACCCCTTCGCCAGTTCGCCGCAGACGAAGGCGTCCTCGCCGGCTTCGAGCAGGTCGCCCAGCACGCCGGGGGCCTCATCGCGGGCGACGATCAGCAGCAGGCCGACGCCGCAGTTGAAGGTGCGGCGCATCTCGTGTTCGGCGATGCCGCCGGTCGCCTGCAGCCACTGAAACACCGGCGCCATGGTCCAGGCGTTCCAGTCGAAGCGGGGAACCAGACCC
Organism: Caulobacter sp.; assembly: GCA_030680355.1. Taxonomy (GTDB): domain Bacteria; phylum Pseudomonadota; class Alphaproteobacteria; order Caulobacterales; family Caulobacteraceae; genus Caulobacter. The sequence continues at coordinate 145,475 of JAUXVF010000028.1, read as the reverse complement.
TCGGCGATGGCGCGAGGCGGATTTTCGATCATGCCGCCGCCGGTGATATGGGCGACGCCCTTCACGCGACCGGCCTTGATCGCCGGCAGGGTGGATTTCACGTAGATCCGGGTCGGGGTCATCAGGCTTTCAGCCAGGCTGCCCTCGCCGAAGGGGCTGTTGGCGTCCCAGGCCAGGCCCGAGCGCTCGACGACCTTGCGGACCATGGAATAGCCGTTGGAGTGCGGTCCGCTGGAGGCCAGCCCGATCAGCACGTCGCCGGTCCGCTGGTCGTCGAGACGCGGCAGCACCCCGTCGCGGTTGACCGCCCCGACGGTGAAGCCGGCCAGGTCATACTCGCCGTCGGCGTACATGCCCGGCATCTCGGCGGTCTCGCCGCCGACCAGGGCGCAGCCGGCCAGTTCGCAGCCCCTGGCGATGCCGGCGACCACGCGGGTGGCGGTGGCGACATCCAGCTTGCCGGTGGCGAAATAGTCGAGGAACAACAGCGGCTCGGCGCCCTGGGCCAGCAGGTCGTTGACGCACATGGCCACCAGATCGATGCCGACGGTGTCGTGCAGTCCGGTTTCGATGGCGATCTTCAGCTTGGTGCCGACGCCGTCGGTGGTCGAGACCAGCAGCGGGTCTTCGTAGCCGGCGGCCTTCAGGTCAAACAGCGCGCCAAAGCCGCCCAGTCCGCCGATCACGCCGGCCCGTGCGGTGGCCTTGGCCAACGGCTTGATCGCGTCGACCAGGGCGGCCCCGGCGTCAATATCGACGCCGGCCTGGGCGTAGGTGAGGCCATTGGGGCGTTCGGTCATGGGGGGCTTCGCGGCAACGATGAACAAGGAATTTCGGCCATATCGGGCTTGCCTCTTGCAGACTCGCCCCCAGGCGGCGCTATAGCTACCCGATGCAGCCTATTACCACCACCGCCCAGCTGGCGGATTTCTGCAAGTCCCTGAATGGTCAGCCCTTCATCGCCGTGGACACCGAGTTCATGCGCGAGACGACCTACTGGCCCAAGCTCTGCCTGATCCAGGTGGCGGCGCCCAATGGCGCGCAAGCCTGTATCGACCCGCTGGCCGAGGGACTTGATCTGGACCCCCTCCTCGACATCCTGCGGGACGAGAGCGTGGAGAAGGTCTTTCATGCCGCCCGGCAGGACGTGGAGATCTTCCACAACCTGGGCGCCATCCCCAGACCGCTGTTCGACACCCAGATCGCCGGCATGGCGGCGGGCTTTGGCGAGCAGATCGCCTATGACGCCCTGGTCCGCCAGATGCTGAAGATCGACCTGGACAAGTCCAGCCGCTTCACCGACTGGGCCCGCCGGCCGCTCAGCGACAACCAGCTGACCTACGCCATCGCCGATGTGACCCATCTGGCCGAGCTCTACCCGACCCTGCGCGCCCGGCTCGAGAAGAGCGGTCGCATGGCCTGGGTCGAAGAGGAGATGGCGGCCCTGACCGACCCCGCCCTCTACGACGTCGATCCGGAAAACAGCTGGAAGCGGCTCAAGCCCCGCAAGACCACCGCCAAATACCTGGCCGTGTTCAAGGGCGTCGCCGCCTGGCGCGAACGCACCGCCCAGCAGCGGGACCAGCCGCGCGGCCGCATCCTCAAGGACGACGCCATCGACGAACTGGCCGCCCAGGCGCCGACCGACGCCGCCGCCCTGGACCGCCTGCGCGGCGTGCCCAAGGGTTTCTCGGGCAGCCGTTTCGGCCCCGACCTGCTGGCCGCCATCCGCGAGGCCCTCAAGGACCCCGAGGCTTACGCCCCGACCATCAACCGTGAGCGCGGTCCGCAGAACTCGGCCGCCGGCGCGGTGGTCGAACTGCTCAAGGTGCTGCTCAAGGCCCGGGCCGAGGACGCCGGCGTGGCTTCCAAACTGCTGGCCACGGTCTCCGACCTGGAAAAGATCGCCAACGACGACGACGCCGACGTCGGCGCCCTCAACGGCTGGCGGCTGGAGGCCTTCGGCGCCGACGCCCTCAAGCTCAAGCGCGGCGAACTGGCCCTGGTGCTCGACGGCACGCGCGTGCGTGTGGTCGAGGTCCGCCGGGCGCCCAAAGCCGCCGAGTAGGGGCGGGGACGTTCCTTCTCCCCTTGTGGGAGAAGGTGTCGGCCGAAGGCCGACGGATGAGGGGGCGAAGATCAGGCCGCCTCGAAACCCTGCCTGCTATTCCATTTCGTCCGTGAAACCCCTCATCCGGCCACTTCGCGGCCACCTTCTCCCGCAAGGGGAGAAGGGGCCCGTCGTTGAGGAAGCGGCCCCTACAGCATCGCCTCCAGCCGTCCGCGGATGATCTGTTCGGCGTCGCTCATGATGCCGTCGATCAGCGCCTGGCAGGTGGGGATGTCGTGGATCAGGCCCGCGACCATGCCGCAGGACCAGCCGCCGGCGTCCATGTCGCCGTCGATCATGATCTTCGGATAGACCCCGGCGATCTCGGCGGCGATGTCGGCGAAGCTGACCGCCGCGCCCAGTTCACGCTCCTTGGCCAGCAGCCGCTCGACAGCCGGGTTGTTGAGCACCCGCTCGGTATTGCGCAGCGGGCGCATGATCAGTCGGGTGTCCAGCTCGGTGGCGTCGACGATGGCCTGTTTGACGTTCTGATGCACCGGCGCTTCCTTCGTAGCGATGAAGCGGGTGCCCATGTTGATGCCGTCGGCGCCCATGGCCAGGGCCGCGACCAGCTGGCGGCCGTTGGCGACGCCGCCGGAGGCCACGAAGGGGATCTTCAGCTCCTCGGCCGCGCGCGGCAGCAGGACGAAGTTGGGCACGTCGTCCTCGCCCGGATGACCGCCGCATTCGAAGCCGTCGACGCTGACCGCGTCACAGCCGATCGCCTCAGCCTTCAGCGAATGGCGCACCGAGGTGCATTTGTGGATCACCTTGATGCCGTTTTCCTTCAGCGCCGGCAGCCATTTGGCCGGGTTGTTGCCGGCGGTCTCGACGATCTTGACCCCGCCCTCGATGATCGCCTTCACATAGCCGGGATAGTCGGGCTGGTTGACCGCGGGCAGGAAGGTCAGGTTCACGCCGAACGGCTTGTCGGTCATCTCCCGGCAGCGGGCGATTTCCTTGGCCAGCAGCTCGGGGGTGCGCTGGGTCAGGCCGGTGATGATGCCAAGGCCGCCGGCGTTGGACACGGCGGCCGCCATTTCGGCGAAGCCCACGAAATGCATGCCGCCCTGCAGGATCGGATGCTGGATCTCGAACAGTTCGGTGATGCGGGTCTTCATGGGGCCGGTCCTTTTTGAGAATGCAGGGCTGGGTTTGTGCGGTTGTCGCGCGGCGGCGTCAATCGCGACGGGCAGGGGACCGCCCCGCTTCGTCGCCAACAGGGTAGTTTCGTCGCGGCGCGCCCCGCGCTATCTGTTGCGGCCATATCGCCAGGAACCGACATGTCCCAGCCCCCCCGCGTCACCGCCCTGATCTACGACTTCGACGGCACCCTGGCCCGGGGCAACATGCAGGAAACCAGCTTCATCCCGTCGCTGGGCATGACGCCGCAGGAGTTCTGGTACGACACCGTGCGCCCGCGGACCATCGCCGCCGATGGCGACGACATCCTGATGTACATGCAGCTGATGCTGCAGACGGCGCGGGAGAAGGGCATCACCGTCACCCGTCAGATGCTGCGCGACCACGGCCGCGACGTGCCCCTGTTCGAGGGCATCCGCGATGGCAGCTGGTTCGACCGCATCGACGCCTTCGGCGCCCACTACGGCCTGACCATCCAGCATTTCATCCTGTCCAGCGGTCTGCAGGAGATGATCGAGGGCTGCCCGATCAACGACCGGTTCGAGCACGTCTTCGCCTCCCACTATGTGTTCGACGACAACGATGTGGCGATCTGGCCGGCGGTCGGCATCAACTACACGACCAAGACCCAGTACCTGTTCCGCATCAACAAGGGCGTGCACAACAACTGGGAGCACGAAAAGATCAATCGCTTCATGCCCGACGAGGACCGGCCGGTGCCGTTCGAGCGGATGATCTTCATCGGCGACGGCGACACCGACGTGCCGACCATGAAGATGATGCACACCAAGGGCGGCCATTCGATCGCCGCCTATGACCCGCGCATCGAGCCGCGCGACCAGACCAAGCTCCATCGCCTGATCGCCGACGATCGGGTCAACTTCGTCGCCGCCGCCGACTACCGCGAGGGCACGGCCATGGACCTGATCGTCAAGGGCATCCTGGGCCGCATCGCGGTGCGCGAACGGACGATGCCGGCGGAGTAGGGGCGGAGTCAGTCCCTCTCCGCGGCCTGGTCATCCAGCGCCCGTTCGACTGCCTCGGGATTGGCGGCGATGACGGTCAACAGGACGCGGTCGGCGGCGCCGAGCTTGCGACCCTGTTCCCAGCCTTCGACCGTCCGGGCTGGTATGCGGAAGCGCCGCTCGAACTCCCGCATGGAGCGGGCCACTGACTTGCGGATCTCCCGGACCCTCGCCGGGCCCATCGCATCAACGCGTCGGGACTCAAGCGCCATGTCGCCCCGGCGATGGGCGATCGCTTCGCGGAGGCCGGCCTCAATGTCGCGGCTCACCTCGGTCCGGGGCTTGGTCATCGGGTCAGTTCCTCAATCAGGGTCTTGAACAGCTTGATCTCGTCGGGGGTGAGGTCTTCCCGGTCCACCTTGGCGTAGGCGGTAATCAGATAGACGACATCCTCGCCGACGATCACATAGTAGATCGTTCGCCCGCCGCCGCTCTTGCCGGACTGGCCGAAGCGGAACCGGGCTTTCCGCATCCCGCCCGATCCCTTGATCACGGCCCCGAGATGGGGTTTTGCCGCGATTTCATCTTCCATCGCGAGGACGTCGGTCTCGGTCGCGCCTAACTTCTTCAGGCGCTTTAGATTGCGGGCATAGGTGTGGGTTTTGATGATTTCCACAGGGCGAATATACGCTGTCCGCGTAGTGTAAGTCATCGAAAAAATACGCTAATTGCGTAGCTCTCCGCACTGGGAGCCTCGCCGAACGAAACTTACCCCCGCCGGATCTCCAGCTTCAGCCCCAGCAGCCCGGCCAGCTGGCTGGCCCGGCGGGCGGACTGTTCGCCCAGCAGCATGTCGGCCTGGCCGTCGGCGGCCGACAGCGTCAGCCGGCCGTCGTCGAGGGCCAACTGTGACTGGCCGAGCAGGGCGGCGCTGCGGCCCGACAGGTCGCAGCCCAGGCGGATGGCGGCGCCCAGGGCCCGGGCCCGCTTGCGCTGACCGTCGGTCAGCAGCCGCGAGATGATCGGCCCGTCCGGCGTCGAGGCGGCCGAGGTGTGGCGGGCGAAGGCGGCCACGGCCAGGAAGGCGCGCTCGGCATGGGTCTGGCCGGCGACCGGCGCCCGCAGCACCTGTTCGAAGACCAGATCGGCCCGGTGGTCGGGGTGCAGCCGCGCGCCCAGATCGGCCAGCCGGCAGGCGGCGGCGCGCAGGACCCTGTCCCGTTCGCCAAAGATCGGCGGCAGGGCGGCGAACACCGGCTCAAGCCAGGCCTCCAGGGTTGGGCCCAGGGTTTCGTCGATGCCGCGGCGCGAGGTCAGGGCCGCGCAGCCTTCGATCAGCGGGTCCTGGTCGCGGGTTTCCGGCGACATGGCCTCGAACAGCAGCCCCTCGCGCAGTCCGTAGGCGGAGACGGCGATCTGCCGCACTCCAAGGCGCTCGATCAGGGCCTCCATGACCATGGCGGCGTGAGGCAGGGTCTCCAGACGCTTGCGGGATATGCCCTGGATGCCCTCGAGCGAGGCCCGCGACTGACGGCTGATGAAGCGGGCGGCGTCGAGGGCGTCGGCGCGGCTCATCTCGTACTGATGGACGATCTGCAGCGGGTAGCCGCTCATCCGCATATGCAGCAGGGCCAGGTTGCGCCAGGCGCCGCCGACGGCCTGGAAGCTGTCGGTGCGGAAGCGGTCGCTGACCGCCGCCAGACGTTTGTCGATCTCGATACGGGCCTTGTCGGGCTTGGTCCCGGCCAGGGCGAAGGGGCCCAGGGCCAGGGTGGCGCCGTCGACGGGGCCGTCGGGCGACAGCCGCACCAGCTCGAGGCTGGCGCCGCCGAGGTCGCCGACCACGCCCTCGCCGAGCGGGGCGCCGGCCAGCACGCCCAGGGCCGCGTAGCGCGCCTCTTCCTGGCCGCTCAGCACGCGCAGGACCAGGCCGGTCTCGGCCTTCACCCGGGCGACGAAGGCCGGACCGTCCTTGGCCTCGCGCACGGCGGCGGTGGCGGCGGTGAAGACGTCGATCGGCCCGGCCGCCTCGATCACGGCCCGGAAGCGGCGCAGGGCAGTCAGCGCCGTCTCGACGCCGGTCTCCGACAGCCGGCCGGTGGCGCCCAGGTCGCGGCCCAGCCCGGCCAGCACCTTCTCGTTGTAGACGGTCCAGATGGCCCGCCCTTCGAGCCGGTAGAGCACCAGGCGCACGGAGTTGGAGCCGACGTCGATGACGGCGGCGTCGCGGGCGTCGCTGGCGCGGCGCCGCATCTGGGGGGCGCTACTGGCGCGGGCCAACATGATCAAACGCCTGGGGCAGGTCGCGAACCTTGTGACCCCGGCCCGACAGGCTGGGGTTGGTCATGAAATACTCGTGGGCGGAGAAGGCGCCGGGGCGGTCCCAGGCCGGGTCGCGGCGATAGCCGCCCTGGCTGTCCAGCATCCAGCTCTGGGCCTCGTCATTGATGCTGGCGACCATGATCTGCTGCAGCACCTGCTGGTGGACGGTGGGGTTGTCGACCGGCGTCAGGGCCTCGACCCGGCGGTCGAGATTGCGCGGCATCCAGTCGGCGGAGCTGATGAACACCCGGGTCCTGGCGCTGGGCATGGGCTTGCCGTTGGCGAAGGCGACGATGCGCGAATGCTCCAGATAGCGGCCGACGATGCTCTTGACCCGGATGTTCTCGCTCATGCCGGCGACGCCGGGCCGCAGGCAGCAGATGCCGCGGATGACCAGATCGATGGCGACCCCGGCCTGACTGGCCAGATACAGGGCGTCGATGATCTCGGGATCGACGAGGGCGTTCATCTTGGCCCAGATCGCCGCCGGCTTGCCCTCAAGGGCGTTGGCGGCCTCGGTGGCGATCATGTCGAGCAGGTCGGTCTTCAGCGTCTCGGGCGAATAGCTGAGCTTTTCCAGCCGCTCGGGCCGGGCGTAGCCGGTGATGAAGTTGAACAGCCGCGCCGAGTCCCGGCCCAGCGCCGGATCGGTCGTGAACAGCGACAGGTCGGTGTAGATCCGCGCCGTCACCGGGTGATAGTTGCCGGTGCCGAAATGGCAGTAGGTGCGCAGGGTCTCGCCCTCGCGGCGGACCACCAGGCTGAGCTTGGCGTGGGTCTTGTACTCGACGAAGCCGAACACGACGTGGACCCCGGCCCGCTCCAGGTCCTTGGCCCAGCGCAGGTTGTTCTCTTCGTCGAAGCGCGCCTTGATCTCGACCAGGGCGGTGACGTTCTTGCCGTTCTCGGCCGCCTCGATCAGGGCCGCCACGATCGGGCTGTCCTGGCTGGTCCGGTAGAGGGTCTGTTTGATCGCCAGCACATGCGGATCGCGCGCGGCCTGACGCAGGAACTGGACGACCACGTCGAAGCTCTCGAACGGATGGTGGACCAGGATGTCCTTCTCGCGGATGGCGGCGAAACAGTCGCCGTTGTGGTCGCGGATGCGTTCGGGGAATCGCGGCGAGAAGGGTTTGAACTTCAGGTCGGGCCGGCCGTCGGGGATCAGCTGGCTCATCTGGGCCAGGCCCAGCTTGCCGTCGATCAGCACCACGTCGTCGGGATCGCACTGCAGGCTTTCGAGAATGAAGTTCCGCAGATCGAGCGGCATGGCTGTCTGCAGCTTGACCCGCACCACCGACCCCAGCCGCCGACGCTTGAGCTGCGCCTCGAACTCGCGCACCAGATCCTCGGCCTCTTCCTCGATCTCGACGTCGCTGTCGCGGATCAGGCGGAACAGCCCACGCCCCTCGACCTGGCAGCCGGGGAACAGGTGGTCGATGAACAGGATCAGCAGGCTTTCCAGGGCCACGAACCGCAGCTGGGCCTTGCCGTTCTTCGGCGGTCCGGCCGGCAGCTGCCAGAACCGCCGCACCTGGGAGGGCACCGGCACCAGGGCGTAGAGCTCGCGGCCGTCCTGGCGTTTCAGCTTGAGCGCCAGCGAGAAGCCGAGGTTGGGAATGAACGGAAACGGGTGGGCCGGGTCGATGGCCAGCGGCGTCAGCACCGGGAAGACGTGGTTGAGGAAGATGGCCTCGGCCTTGGCCCGGTCGGCGGCGCCGACGTCGCGGGCCTCCAGCAGGGTGACGCCTTCCTTCTCGAGGCGGGCGCGGACGTCGCGCCAGATGGCCTGCTGGTCGGCCATCAGCTCGGCGGCGGAGGCGTTGACCTTGATCAGCTGCTCGGCCGGGGTGAGGCCGTCCTGGCTGACGACCCGCACGGCTTCCCGCACCTGGCCCTTCAGGCCGGCGACCCGGACCATGTAGAATTCATCGAGGTTGTTGGCGCTGATCGACAGGAAACGCAGCCGCTCGAGCAGCGGGTGATGCGGGTTTTCGGCCTCTTCAAGCACCCGCCGGTTGAAGGCCAGCCAGCTCAGTTCGCGATTGAAGAACCGGTCCGGCGAGGCCAGCAGGGCCTCGTCCAGCTTGGGCTGGCGCAGGGTCGGCGGGGTCGCGGCTTCGGTCATGGGGCCTCTGGCGCGGCGTCTAGCGGGTTTTGACGTGGCGGGGGGTTGGCGGCAAGGGGACATGACAGAGGTGTTACAGGGCCGGTGTTACGGTTTTGTCTTGTGCAGCCTCCTCTAGGCCGCCGCCCGGTCGCTGGCCAGTGAGGCCATGTCGATGACGAAGCGGTATTTGACGTCCGACCGCCCCATCCGCTCATAGGCCTGGTTGATGTCCTGGATGGCGATCATCTCGCAGTCGGGCAGGACGCCGTGCTCGGCGCAGAAGTCGAGCATCTCCTGGGTTTCGGCGATGCCGCCGATGGGCGAGCCGCTGACCCGCCGCCGGCCGCCCAGCAGCAAACCGGTGTGGAACGGCGGCAGCTCGTCGATGGCCCCGACGATGACCAGGCTGCCGTCGATGTCGAGCAGCGGCAGATAGGGCTGCAGTTTGTGCGCCACCGGGATGGTGTCGATGATCAGGTCAAAACCGTTGCGCGCCGCCTTCATCGCGTCCAGGTCGCTCGACAGCAGTACCTGATGGGCGCCCAGGGCGTGGGCGTCGGCGCGTTTGGACTCCGAGCCGGTGATCACCGTCACCGCGCAGCCCATGGCCGCGCCCAGCTTGACTGCCATATGGCCCAGCCCGCCCAGACCGGCCACGGCCAGCCGCGTGCCCGGCCCGGCGTTCCACTTGCGCAGCGGCGAATAGGTGGTGATCCCGGCGCAGAGCAGCGGCGCGACGCGCGTCACGTCCAGGCTGTCCGGAACCTTCAGCACGAAGGCCTCGCGCACCACGATATGGTCGCTGTAGCCGCCGTAGGTGGTCTCCCCGGTGATCCGGTCCTTGCCGTTGTAGGTGCCGGTGGAGCGGTTGCGGCACAGCTGCTCCTCGCCCTTGCGGCACTGGTCGCAGTCCATGCAGCTGTCGACGAGACAGCCGACGGCGGCCAGATCGCCCTCGCGGAACTTGCGCACCTGCGGGCCCACGGCGGTCACCCGGCCGACGATCTCATGCCCCGGACAGCAGGGATAGACCGTGCCGCCCCAGTCATTGTGCGCCTGATGCAGATCCGAATGGCAGACGCCGCAATAGAGAATGTCGATCTTCACATCGTCGGGCCGCAGGGCGCGGCGCTCGAAATGAAACGGCGCCATCGGGCTGGCGGGATCGGTGGCGGCGTAGCCGATGGCGTTGGGCATGGGACGACTCTCTCAAACGGGCGGACTGGCGTCAGCCTAGCGCGGATCGGTCCTCCGGGGGGAGGTGTCCCGGTGTCGGCCCCGTCGGCGGCGGAGCAAAACCGGCGTCCCGCGCGTTCACAACAGGGAACGCCCGCCTTTCCGGCGGGCCTTGGGGTGATCCGTATGAACCGGTGGCTGTTTCTCTGGCGCCAGCTGAATCGAAAGCTCTGGGTGCGGGCCAGCCTCTACGCCATGCTCGGTGTGGCGGTGGCCATCGCCGCGGTCATCGGCCGCCCCCTGGTGCCGGACGAGGTCGCCAAACGGTTCGGCGGCGACTCGGTCGAGGCGGTGCTGACCATTCTCGCCTCCAGCATGCTGGCGGTGACGACCTTCTCCCTGGGCGCGATGGTCACGGCCTATACGGCGGTGTCCCAGGCCGCCACGCCCCGGGTCTCGAGCCTGGTGACCGGCGATCCGGAAACCCAGAAGGCCCTGGCCACCTTCGTCGGCGCGTTTCTCTACGCCATCGTCGGGGTGACGGCGATCAACGCCGGCTACTATGGCGCCGAGGGGCGGGCGATCATCTTCGTCTGCAGCCTGGGCGTGGTGGGCCTGGTCGCCTTCCGCCTGCTGTCCTGGGTCAACCGGCTGTCGCGCATTGCCCGGGTCGGCCACATGATCGAGCTGGTCGAGGACCTGACCCGCGCGGCCCTGACCCAGCAGATGAAAATCCCCCCCTGGCCGGGCGAGGCGAAGGCGTTTTCCCGTGGTCTCGACATTCTCAGCCCGGCGACCGGCTATGTGCAGAACATCGACCGCGCCCACCTGCAGGAAGCCGCCGCCGGTCTGGACTGCGACATCACCATCCAGGTCGAGCCCGGCGCGCTGGTGCGTCAGGGCGAGCGCCTCTGCCGCCTGTCGGTCGCCGATTGCGACGACCCGGCGATCAAACAGATCCGCCGGGCCTTCGCGGTCGGGGCGACGCGGTCCTTCGAACAGGATCCCCGTTTCGGCCTCACCGTATTGGGCGAGGTCGCCGCCCGGGCCCTGTCGCCGGGGGTCAACGACCCGGGAACGGCGGTTCTGGTGATGGCCACCGGCCTGCGGCTGCTCGACGACTGGGCGAGGCTCGAAGCGCCCCCGCAGCCGGACGAGCGGCCGCGCGTCTGCTCCCTGCCGGCCGTCGAGGCCGATCTCCTCGATGACCTGTTCGGCCCGCCGATGCGCTATGGCGCCGGTGATCTGGTGGTGGCGGTGGGGCTGCAGAAGGCCCTGCGGTCGCTGGCGGCCATCGAAGGCGATCTGGGCCAGGCGGCGCGGGCGATGGCCGATGACGCCCTGGGCCGGTCGGTCGCCGTCCTGACCAGCCGTGTCGACCGGGCGCGGCTGAAGGCGGCGGCGCGCGGCTGAGCGGCCGGCGGTCTACCCCTCGAACAGGTCGGCCGTGGCGTCCAGCACCTCGCGGGCCAGGGCCCGGTTGACCGGCCGGCCCTGTTCGGCCGCCGCCGCGTCGAGCTGCCCGACCAGCCGCCGGGCGGCGGTCACCGACCGCTCCATCCGCCGCAACAGGAATTCATAGAGGTCGGGCGCGGCGCGGATGTGCTGCTCGCGGAACAGGGCTTCCAGCACCGCGATCAGCAGGGCGTCGTCGGGCGCGCCGATCTCGGCCACCGTCAGGGCGTTGAGCCGCGAGCGCAGGTCGGGCAGGGCGGCGCGCCAGCTCGCGGGCCGCGTCCGCGCGGTCAGCAGCAGGCCGCCGTCGCCCGGCGCGCGGTTGATCAGGTGGAACAGGGCCTCGTCGCCGATCTGGTCGGCGTCCTCGACCAGCACCGGCCGGCCCTCGGGCGTCGCCCCGGCCGCATAGCGAACCGCCCCGGCCCGCTCGGCCCAGATCGTCGCCAGATGGGTCTTGCCCGCCCCCTCCGGCCCGACCAGGGCCAGGGCCCCGCCGGGCCAGGCCGGCCAGGCCTCGACGGCCGCCAGCGCCGTCTGATTGGCCGCCGACGTCACGAACGCCGCCCGCGTATAGACGGGCGGCCTGGCGAGGCTGAGGCTGAGTTGTCTGGCGCGTGTCGTCACGGGCGGTGTTTACCACGCCGCCGCCGCCCCGCGAGGCCGCCCCGCCGCCGGGAGCGGGGACAGGCCGCGCGCGCCTGTGGACGGATTGCCCGGGGACGCGGGACTCCCGGGACGGATAGTCACGAGACAAGGCGCGACATTGGCGAGACTCCCGCACCGGCGGCGGGGCGCGGGCGACAGCCGGACCGGCGGGGCGCACACGCGCGCGTCCTTCTCCCCTCGAGGGCAATTGAATATGTGACAAAGCAGCCTGATGAGTCGCCCGATCCCGAGATCGAGATCACGCCTGAAAATGATCAGAACGGGATTGGATCGTCTGGGTGAACTTCTTCGGGCGGATATGGAGCGAGTTTACGTGGTTGAGCAGGTCTATCTGGCAATGGCCGGGGTCCGACCAACCAATTTTCTTCCTTCCGAGCATCGTGGATCACTCGTGTAGAGAGGAAGCGATGCAGGCGTTTGCCGTAGTCAACGAATGCTAGGGTCGAGTCAGCGGCGTGTCGCAGATCGCTCACGGTCACTGCGTATCGATTTTGGCGGTATGGCGGTCCTGCGGTTCTCTTGGTCAGGTGAACGTGGGTTGTGCCCGGCATCCCTGCGGCGTGGGCCGCAATGCTGCGGTTTTCGGTGCAGATCGAAAAGGCGCGGAGGAAGTAGAATATCGCTTCCTTTACCGCCTCGCTTGATTCCACGGCGTCGGCAGCCGCGCGCAGCACAGCGGAGCGCTCGGCATTCGTCATTGGTTGGAGAATCTGAAAGCGAAGACCGTCTGGAAGCGATCCGAGGTAGAAATTTGCTAACCCCTGATGCGCTTCTTCCAGTCTCGCATATCGTATCGTCATAGCGCCGATGGCGGCTAAGTAGTTCGTATCGGCAGGCGAAAACCAATCATTCTGGGGCCAGTCCTGACTCATGACCGAGAAAGCCTCTGAAGAAGACAAGGCCGCTGAAGCCGAGTTTCAGCGGGCGGGTTACGGTGACACTGTATGAAATAGCTCGCCCTGTCCCGCTTCCTCCCTCGCGCGGGCCTTGGGGCCGGGTTTGGCGGCGTGAAACGGGGAAACGGGGACACTAATACGGTGACAGGAGCGCCATTCCCCAAGTCCCGCCAGCGGCGCTCTACAGCCTCCGGAGCGGCGCCTCGGCCCGCGCGGCGGGCGAGGGGGCGATCCAGCCGGCGCTTAAGGGACAGGGGGGTCCGTAGGGGGAATATTGGTCCTGTCCCCTTCTTCCCTTCTTATTCGCCCCTATTCGTCCCGCCTTCTCTCCCCGAGAGACGGGTTCATCCTGCTGATTTTGTTGAGGCCAAGGCCAGATAAGCCGCACGGCCCCCAGCGGGCCTATAATGGCGGTTGCCGTGGCCAGCCGATCCGGGCCTGGCCGGCCGCCGTCGCCCGCGAAAAAGGGCTTCAGTGGAACAGGAGACTCCCGACCCCGAACCTTGACAATCCACCCCCCTCATGCGCCCTTCCGCGCCTCCGAAATCCGCCCACAGAACGTCCCAAAATGCACGCCTATCGCTCACACACCTGCGGCCAGCTTCGCGCGGCCGACACCGGCGCCGCCGTCCGCCTGTCCGGCTGGATCCATCGCAAGCGCGACCATGGCGGCCTGGTCTTCGTCGACCTGCGCGACCATTACGGCCTGACCCAGCTGGTTGTCAGCCCGACCACGCCGGGGTTTGACCTGATCGAGCGGATCCGCGCCGAAAGCGTCATCCGCGTCGATGGCGCGGTCGTGGCCCGCTCGGCGGAGACCAAGAACCCGGGCCTGCCGACCGGCGAGGTCGAGATCCACGTCACGGCGGTGGAGGTGCTGTCCGAAGCGGCCGAGCTGCCGGTGCCGGTGTTCGGCGAGCCCGATTATCCCGAGGAACTGCGCCTCAAACACCGCTATCTCGATCTGCGCCGCGAGACCCTGCACAAGAACATCGTCCTGCGCAGCAAGGTCATCCACTCGATCCGCGAGCGCATGGTCGGTCAGGGCTTCCTCGAGTACCAGACGCCGATCCTGACGGCGTCGTCGCCGGAAGGCGCGCGCGACTTCCTGGTGCCCTCGCGCCTGCATCCGTCGAAATTCTACGCGCTGCCCCAGGCTCCGCAGCAGTTCAAACAGCTGCTGATGGTCTCCGGCTTCGACCGTTATTTCCAGATCGCGCCCTGTTTCCGCGACGAGGACCTGCGCGCCGACCGCAGCCTGGAATTCTACCAGCTCGACGTCGAGATGAGCTTCGTGACGCAAGAGGACGTGTTCGCGGCCATCGAGCCGGTGATGCACGGCGTGTTCGAACAGTTCTCCGGCGGCAAGCCGGTGACGCCCTATCCGTTCCCGCGCATCGCCTATGCCGACTCCATCGCCTGGTACGGCACCGACAAGCCCGACACCCGCAACCCGATCAAGATGGCGGACGTGTCAGAGCACTTCCGCGACGGCGGCTTTGGCCTGTTCGTCAAGATCCTCGGCGCTGACGCGAAGAATGCTGTCTGGGCCGTGCCGGCGCCGGGCGGCGGCAGTCGCGCCTTCTGCGACCGCATGAACAGCTGGGCCCAGGGCGAGGGCCAGCCGGGGCTGGGCTACATCTTCTGGAGCGAGGACCAGGGCGGCTGGGGCGGCCCGATCGCCAAGAACCTCGGGGCCGAGCCGACCCAGGCGCTGATGACCCAGCTGGGCCTGGGCGCGGGCGACGCGGCCTTCTTCGTCGCCGGCGATCCCAAGGTCTTCTACAAGTTCGCCGGCACGGCCCGCACCCGTCTGGGGTCGGAGCTGAAACTGGTCGCCGACGACCGGTTCGAGTTCTGCTGGATCGTCGACTTCCCGATGTTCGAATGGAACGAGGAGGAGAAGAAGGTCGACTTCTCCCACAACCCCTTCTCGATGCCGCAGGGTGAGATGGCGGCCCTGGAGAGCCAGGACCCGCTGTCGATCCTCGCCTACCAGTACGACATCGTCTGCAACGGCTACGAGCTGTGCTCGGGCGCGATCCGGAACCACAAGCCGGAGATCATGCTCAAGGCCTTCGAGATCGCCGGCCATGGCGCCAACTTCGTCGAGGAGCAGTTCGGCGGCATGCTGAACGCCTTCCGCTATGGCGCGCCGCCGCACGGCGGTCTGGCGCCCGGCATCGACCGCATCGTCATGCTGCTGGCCGGCCAGACGGCGATCCGCGAGGTTATCGCCTTCCCGCTGAACCAGCAGGGGCAGGATCTGTTGATGAGCGCGCCGTCGGAGGTCGAGGAGCGGCAGCTGAAAGAGCTGCACATCCGCCTGGCCCCGCCGATCAAGGTCTGACCGGCGGTTAGCCGCCCGCGACCCGTGACGGGGCCGTCGCCCGCGGCGCGCTCGGCGGCGGCGCCGGGGGGGCGGGCGGCGCCGGGAGCTGCGGCACGCGAATGATCGACACGCGCCGGCAGGTTCGCACCTTCAGGCCGGCGGGCAGGCGGGTGCCGCCGTCGCCGCAGGCGTCTTCCAGCTGCGACTGCCGCAGGCCCCGCGCGCCGGACAGGTCCGCGCCGGCCAGCACCGCGCCGTCGAGGTCGGCGTTGGTGAAATCAGCGCCATAGAACACCGATCCCGACAGCACCGCCCCGTCCAGCGACGCGCCTCTGAACGAGGCCCTGTCAAAGCGGCTGCTCACCAGCAGGGCCCCGTCGAGGTCGGCCTGGGTGAAGTCGGCGCCCCGGCCGTTGACCTGAATCATCTTGGCCATCGGCGCCTCGGCCCCGTCGAACCGGGCCCCGGTCAGGTTGGCTAGGGTCAGGATCGCCCCCGGCATTTCGGCCCCGGTGAGGCTCGCGCCAGTGAAGTTGGCGCGTGTGAAGATCGTCCCGGGGGCCTCCACCCCGTCCAGGGCGGCGCGGGTGAAGTCGGCGCCGCTGAAGTTGCTGCCGGCGATCGTGGCGCCGCGCAGGTCGGCCCGCATCAACTGGGCGTCTTCGAAATTCGAGCCGATGAAGGCGGCGCCGCGCAGGTCGGTGGCGACCAGGACCGCGCCGGTAAACCGCGCGCCGGCGAAACTGGCGCCGGTCAGCTTGCGGCCGGACAGATCGCATTTGATGCAATTGCCGCCAAAGGACACCATCCGGGCGACATCCCGCTCGTCGACCATGGCGTTGGCCCTGCCGGCGACGGCGAGGCCCGCCAGGAGGAGGCAGGAAAAGGCGATCACGAGTCGGGTCATGGCTCGTCGGGGCTGGCGGGTCGAATGGACCCTGTAGGCGATCGGGTGTGCCGCGTCGCGAACGCCGCCGCCACTTAATTCGCGGTAATGGCTCGACTTTATTGGCAGCGCGGGATGGTCAGCCGGCCCGGAAGCCGGGTCGCTTCGTCGCCGCAGGCGGTGTTGAGCTGGCCTTGGGTCAGGCCCGACGCCCGGTCCATCTCGACGCCCGAAAAGTTGGCGCCCACCAGCGTGGCGCGTCGGAAGCTGGCCCCCTGCAGGTAGGTTCCGACCCAGGTCGAATTGGTCAGGTTGGCGCCAGAGAAGTTGGCGCTGCTGAACACGCCGCCAAAGGCGTTGACGTCGCGCAGGTCGCCGCCGGCGAAACTGGTGCGGTTCATGATCGAGAGGCTGAGATCAGCCTGGCGCAGCCGCGCGCCCGCCAGGTTCAGGCCCTTCAGCTCGCGGTTCGACAGATCCGCCTGGAACAGGTTGCAGCGGGGGCAGCTGGCCCCAGCCTGTACGCGGGCGATCTGGCCTGCGTTCTGCGCCAAGGCGGGCGAGGCGAGGAGCGTGGCGGCGAGGCCGAGGGCGGCGAAGGGTCTCATGGCGGCACGACATTCCCGTAAGACGTAGCGTTCACCCTAAACGCTGCAATCTTAAGGCCAGGTGACCCTTCAGGACGCGCCGCAGGCGCCGCAGACGCCGCCGATCACCGCCAGGTCGCCACAGGCGGGGCAAACCCCGGCCGCCCGCTGCGGAATGGAGTCGGGCGCATCCGCCTTGCGGTCTCCGAACGGCAGGAACACGAGGTTGTCTGGCGCCGAGCCCCGCGCGAAGCCCCGCGAGATGAATTTCGAGGCCGGCTGGGGTTCGCTTTCGCCGACGACCGCGTCGTCGGCCTTGCCCCGGCCCAGGCCGTCGGCGTTGAGGGCCTCGCCGGCGGCGTTGGCCAGGTCGTCGCGGCCCAGGTAGGAGACGCCCAGCTCGCGGAACACATAATCGAGGATCGAGGTCGCCGACTTGACCGAGTCGTTGCCGGTCACCGATCCCGCCGGTTCAAACCGTGTGAACACGAAGGCGTCGACGAACTCGTCCAGCGGCACGCCGTACTGCAGCCCGATTGAGATCGAGATGGCGAAATTATTCATCAGACTGCGGAAGGCGGCGCCTTCCTTGTGCATGTCGATGAAGATCTCGCCCAGCTCGCCGTCGTCGTACTCGCCGGTGTGCAGATAGACCTTGTGACCGCCGACGGCGGCCTTCTGGATATAGCCTTTGCGGCGATCCGGCAGTTTGCGGCGGGCGCGGTCACGCTCGACCACGCGCTCGACGATGCGTTCCTCGATCAGCGGTTCGACCCGCGGCGCGCGGGGCGCCTCGGGCTCTGGAAGGTCAAGGCGGAAGGCCGCCGGGGCCGGTTCGCGCTGGAGGCAGACCGCGCCGACGCCGGCGGCCATGGCCTCGGACTGCAGCGCCAGGGCCGTCGACGGCGGCGCGTCGAACGCCAGGGTCAGGCGGGTCAGCGCCGGGCTGTCGGCGACGGCCTCGACCACGGCGGTCATGGCCAGATGATCGGCGACGGACGGCGGCGCGAACGGTGCGCGCTGCTCGAGGCCCAGACCGCTGGCGTCGGAAAGCTCGCCGCGTCCCAGGACGTGGACCTCGGCGACGCCGACCTGTTCGCGGCTGAACCCCACGAAGGCAAGGGTGTCGAAGGCCGGATCAAGAAGGGCGTCAGCCGGGGCGCCCAGAACGTCGCAGACGAATCCTGCCCCGATCACCGCCGGGGTGAACGCCTGGGGCAGGGTGCGAACAAGGCCCAGCTGTCCCTCGGCGGCGGCGAGTTCATGCTCGGTCAGCCCGAGGGCCCGCAGGTCGGCGTGACTGATCCCCGGCGCCTCGGCCAGGGAGCCTGCGCCCAGTGCATCGACCCGCGCGGCGTCCAGATCGGCGTTGATCGCGGCCAGTCCGCTCAAGGCGGGCTCGGATAGCACGCGCACGATCTCGCCGTCGTTGGTCTCGGCCAGGACCACGATGCCGGCGGTGGGGGCGCAACCCACGCTGACGCCGCCGAGCATAAGGGCCAGGGGGGGATCATCGAGGGGCGCGAGCACAAGCGGCGGCGACTCGGGGAGGTCCGCGTCGAGCTGCCTGATCGCGCCGGCGGCTGAACGCCAGAGCGCCGCGGCCGCGGCCCGGCCTTCAATCGACCCAAAGGCGAGGCCTGCGGCCATCAGCCGTTCCGCCACCCCCGCCAGGGTCAGGCGTGGCGCCTCGCCCGGGCGGGTCGCGAGCTTCAGAGCCAGGCCCGCCGCCCGGACCGCGGCGGAGAAGTCGTCCGGATCGGCGGCGACATAGGCGTTCACGGCCGCATGCGGTCCGGCGCCATGGGCTCTCAGGGCTTCGGCGGTCGCTCTGTCGCGGGCGAGGACGAGCCGGCCGGTGCGCCAGGACAGGGTGGCGGCGCGCTCGGCCGCTGGACCGTCGGTGGAAATGGCCAGCAGCATCGCTGGCTGGCGAAGGTCGACCTGGGCCGGGCCCGCGTCCTCACCGGCAAACCCAAGGGCGATGGCGTCGGCCACGGCCGCGTCATCGGCGCCGGCCAGACGGGCCTGGTGCGCGGCCCGGGCCAGGGCCGGGTTCCCCGCCGGGTCGGCGCAGGCCGCCGCATCGCCTTCGCAGCGCCGGACGGCGTCCGAAACCATGTTGAGTCGGTCGGCCAGGAAGCCGGCGGCCTGCTCGGCCAGGGCGCGGCCGAGGCATTCGGCGGCGAGCCGCTCGGCCGATAGCCGAAAGTCGGGATGGCTGATGTCCGTCACCGGGCCGTCGGTAAAGGTCCGCCGCCGCGTCGCGCCGAACGCGACCATGCCGGACGTCATGGCGGCCATCAGATCGGCTTCAAAGGCGCGGGCGTCGGGTTTGCGCTCCAGATGTCCGGCAGCGAGCGCCTCGCCCGCCATTCGGGCGGCGAAACGCTGGGGACCGCCGGCCAGCAGGGCGGCCTGACCGGTTTCCGGCGCGCTGGACAGGGGCTCCACGGCGCCGGCCCAGTCGAGCCAGGCTTCGACGCGCGCGCTGGTCCAGCCGCGGGGCGCGAGCACACCGACAAGTCTGTCCGCTGTCTCAAGGGTGCGGAGTTCAAGTTCCGGCGCGGCGGCCTTGGCCAGCCGCTTGGCGTAACGCATCGAGGCGACTCTCCAGGGCGGTCAGCCGCAAGGCTAATGAGCCCGGCTGGCCCGGGCAATAGATGTGGCGTGTCGGAGGAGCTTCATCCACAACATCTTGCGTTGCTGCGCCCGCTGGCGGCGCTGGACGGCAATGGTGCGCCCCGCTATGGTCCGGCCATCTTTTCGACCCTGCCATTTAGCGGAACCGCGCGTGCTCAAAGCGATCTTCACCTGGTGGAACGGCGCCACGATTGGCCAGAGGTTCCACATCGGCCGCCGGGGCCTGTTCATTGGCCAGGACGAGCTGGGAAACCGCTATTTCGAGGCCAGGGACAACCGCGACAGCTATGACGACAGCAAGCGTCGCTGGGTCATCTATAAT
Organism: Caulobacter sp.; assembly: GCA_030680355.1. Classification (GTDB taxonomy): domain Bacteria; phylum Pseudomonadota; class Alphaproteobacteria; order Caulobacterales; family Caulobacteraceae; genus Caulobacter. The sequence continues at coordinate 125,859 of JAUXVF010000028.1, read as the reverse complement.
GGCTACGCCGAAGCCTCGAAGGTGCCGCCCGACTGGCACGGCTGGCTGCGTCACACCTTCGACGAACCGCCGACCACGGCGCCGCTCAAGCGTCGCGCCTGGGAAAAGGATCATCGTCCCAACCTGACCGGAACGGTCCACGCCTGGCGTCCCAAGGGCTCGATCTCCCAGGGCGGCGAACGTGACCGCGCCACGGGCGATTACCAGGCCTGGACTCCCGAGTAGACGATCGATGCGGCTCAAACGCTCCCTTCTGGCGTTGCTGGTCCTCGCGGGGACGGCGGGGCTCGTCCAGGCGCAGCAGGCGACGCCGCCTGTCGTGGCCAACAGCCCGCCGCCCGTCGAATCGCCGCCTGCCTCGCCGGTGCGGGAAGAGCCGCCGCCGGCGCCGATCACCCTTCCGCCGCCCGCGCCGATTGTCGCCGAGACACCGGTAGTCGCCCCGGCCTCGCCCAAGCCCACCGTCGTGGAGAAACCCGCCGAACCAATCCGGCGCACGCGCTCCGGCGCGGCCATCATTCAGGCGCTCGACAAGGTGACCGCCGAAACCCTGCGGTTCGAGGCTCCGATCGGTCAGCCGGTCCGCTACAAATCCCTGGTTTTTACGGTCAAGGCCTGTGAATCCAGCGCTCCGGACGAAACCGCGCCCGAGGCGGCGGCCTATCTGGTTATCGATTCCCAGCCCAAATCCCTGACCGGTCGCGCGCCACCGCCGCCGCGACAGGTGTTCCGAGGCTGGATGTTCGCCGCCTCGCCGGGACTGAACCCGCTGCAGCACCCGGTCTATGACGCCTGGGTGATCGCCTGCAGGGCCTCCGCGCCCGAACCTTCGAAGCGATAGAAATCGGCCGGCGCCTCCAGCGCCTCGGCCAGCCGGCGACGATAGGCTGCCCGTGAGATTTCGACTGCGCCCAGACTCGCCAGGTGACTGGTCATGAACTGGGCGTCCAGCAACCTGAATCCACCGACGACAAGGCGGGCCACCAGATGCACCAGGGCCACCTTGCTGGCGTCCCTGGCGCGGCTGAACATGCTCTCGCCGAAGAAGGCGCCGCCCAGGCACACCCCGTACAACCCCCCGACCAGGTGACCGTCGAGACGGGTTTCGACGCTGTGGGCGAGTCCGGATTGGTGAAGCTGATCGTAGAGATACTGGATGGGCTGATTGATCCAGGTCTCGACCCGGTCGGGACGGGACTCGGCGCAGGTCGCGACGACGCTGGCGAAGTCGCGATTGATGGCCACTTCAAACCGCCCGGATCGAACGGTGCGGGCCAGCCGGCCTGAAACGTGGAGCCCGTCGAGCGGGATGACCCCTCGCTTCGGCGGGTCGATCAGGAAGACCCGCTCATCCTCGCGCGAGTCCGCCATCGGGAACACGCCCCGACGGTAGCAGTCGACGAGATCGTCGATATCGAAGGCGTCGTCTGACACTCAGCCCTGGGCTTTGATCCACTTTTCCAGCCAGTGGATGTTGTAATCCCCCGCGATAATGTCGGGCTGCTGCAGCAGGTCCTGGAACAGGGGAATGGTGGTGTCGACGCCGCTGACCACCATCTCGCTCAGGCAGCGCTGGGTGCGGGCGATGCACTCCTCGCGGTCGCGGCCATGGACGATGAGCTTGCCGATCAGGCTGTCGTAATAGGGTGGGATCGAATAGCCGGAATAGAGGGCGGAATCGAGCCGCACGCCCAGACCGCCAGGCGCATGGAAGTCGACGATCTTGCCAGGCGAGGGCGCGAAGGTGCGGGCGTTCTCGGCGTTGATCCGGCACTCGATGGCGTGGCCCTCGAACGTGACGTCGGCCTGGCTGAAGCTGAGCGGCAGGCCGGCGGCGATGCGGATCTGTTCACGCACCAGATCGATGCCGGTGATGGCTTCGGTGACCGGGTGCTCAACCTGCAGGCGGGTGTTCATCTCGATGAAGAAGAACTCGTCGTTCTCCCACAGGAACTCGATCGTGCCGACGCCGAGATAGCCGATGGCGCGGATGGCCTCGACCACGACCTTGCCGATCTTCTCGCGGCCGGCGGCGTCGAGGGCCGGGGAGGGGGCCTCTTCCATGACCTTCTGGTGGCGGCGCTGCAGCGAGCAGTCGCGCTCGCCCAGATGCACGACATTGCCGAAACTGTCGGCGATGATCTGCAGCTCGATATGACGCGGCGTCTGGAGGTAGCGTTCCATATAGACGCTGTCGTCGCCGAAGGCGGCGCGCGCTTCGCCCTGGGCGGTGGCCACGGCCTCCGACAGATCCTCGCGGGTGGGGGCGACCTTCATGCCGCGCCCGCCGCCGCCGGCGGCGGCCTTGATCAGCACCGGGAAGCCGATCTTGTCGGCGGCCGCGAAGGCCTCCTCCTCGGTGGTCAGAGCCCCTTCGGAGCCGGGCACCACCGGGATGCCCGCGGCCATGACCGCCTGTTTGGCGGTGATCTTGTCGCCCATCATCCGGATATGTTCCGGCTTGGGCCCGATGAAGGTGTAGCCGTGCGCCCCGACGATCTCGGCGAAGCGGGCGTTCTCCGACAGGAAGCCGTAGCCGGGATGGATGGCCTGGGCCCCGGTGATCTCCGCCGCGGCGATGATCGAGGGGATGTTCAGATAGCTTTTGGCGGCCGGGGCGGGGCCGATGCAGACGCTCTCGTCGGCCAGCCGCACCCACATGCCGTTGGCGTCGGCCTCGGAATGCACGGCCACCGTGGCGATGCCCATTTCCTTGCAGGCGCGGTGTACCCGAAGGGCGATCTCGCCCCGGTTGGCGATCAGGATTTTTTCAAACACGCGGCCGGCCTATTCGATCACAACCAGCGGCTCGCCGAACTCGACGGGCTGGGAGTCGGCGACCAGAATCTCGACGATCTTGCCGGCCCGGGGAGCGGGGATCGGGTTCATGGTCTTCATGGCTTCGACGATCAGCAGGGTCTGGCCCTGGGTGACGGTCTGGCCGACCTTGATGAACGGATCGGAGCCGGGCTGGGCCTGCAGATAGATGGTGCCGACCATCGGCGATTTGACCTGCTCGCCCGCGGCGATGGCGGCGGCAGCCGGGGCGGCGGCGGCCTCGGCGACAGCGGCGGTCGCCGGCGCCGCCATGGGCGCGGACGCAACCGGGGCGGCGTGCATCATCGTCGTCGGCGCGGCCATGGTCAGCTCGCGGGCCACGCGGATTTTCAGCCCGCCGCGCTCGACCTCGATCTCGGTCAGGCCGGTGGCGTTGAGGATGTCGGCCAGCTTGCGCACGACGCGGGTGTCAATCGACTGGGAATCCGCGGACTCCGGAGCGGGCTTGGGATTGGACATAAGCTTTACCTTGCTCGTGGATCAGGCCGAGGCGCCGGTGGCGCCGATCAGGCCGACGGCGGCCTCGACCGCCAGTTCGTAGCTGTTGGCCCCGAAGCCGGAAACCACTCCGGTCGCGGCCAGGGATACATAGGTCTTTCTGCGAAACGTCTCCCGCGCCGCCGGGTTCGACAGGTGGCATTCGACGATCGGTATATCGAGAGTCTTCAAGGCGTCGAGCAGGGCAACGGAAGTGTGACCATAGCCCGCAGGATTGATGATCAGGGCGCTGGCGTCGGTGCGGGCGTCTTGCACCCAGTCGATCAGCTGGCCCTCGTGGTTGGACTGGCGGAAGACCACGGCGTGGCCAAGCGCCTTCGCCCGGATCTCGCAGCGAGCCTGGATGTCGGCCAGCGTGTCGCGCCCGTAGATGTCCGGCTCGCGGACCCCGAGCAGATTGAGGTTCGGGCCGCTCAGCACATGAATCGGTTTCGCCATTCGGCCCCGCCGTCGTTTCGGCCGCCCTTGTATCTTCCGATGGCCGGGGTCACAAGCACGGCGCGATGCACATCTTTATCAACGGCGAAGAACGGGTGATCGAGCCGGTGGCCGACGTGGCGGCCCTCGTGGCCCTGCTCGGTCTGGAGACCCGCAAGGTGGCGGTCGAGCGCAATCTCGAGATCGTGCCCCGCTCCCTGCAGGCGGCCACGCCGGTGGTGGAGGGCGACCGCTTCGAGATCGTGACGTTCATCGGCGGCGGGTGAGGCGTCGGCCTCGCAAGTGTTGGCCGACCGGCAAATAGTATTTGAATAAATATAACTTGCTGAACGCCGGTTTTTGTGAGATCGCTGCAAAATCGAATTTCGTCCTGGCGAGGCCAGCCGTTTCGGAGTCCTCTAGCAGGGCGTCCGGAGTAGCCTACCAAAACCTCTGAAATTTGGATCATGCAGCCGCATCTCGCGGGCTGAAAATTATGTCTACAAGGCTACACACTAATGGCTACCGGTACGGTTAAGTGGTTCAACGCCACCAAGGGTTTCGGCTTCATCGCGCCTGACGATGGCGGCGGCGACGTGTTCGTCCACATTTCGGCGGTTGAGCGTTCCTCGCTCGGCTCGATCCACGAAGGTCAGAAGCTCAGCTATGAGCTGGAGCGCGACCAGCGCAGCGGCAAGACGTCGGCTGGTCAGCTGCAATCGGCTGACTGAGGCTTCGGCTTCACTCTGAAATTGACGACGGGTCGGCCTTGCGCCGGCCCGTTTTCTTTTGCGCGTTTCATGGCCGCCGCAGGGCGGTCATGCTAGGATAGCAGCCGCTCCTTCGGGGAGCCCTGCCGGCGACTCGCCCTTTCGCCGTCCCGCCCGACTGTTGTTCCGCATCGCGGAACGTCGGGGAAAAAAGGCGACCATCATGACCCATTCCCAGCCCCCCCACGCCGCCTCGGCGAGGTTCCTGTGAGCACGTCCAGGACTCCGATGAAGATGGATCCGATCGCCGATCTGCGGGCGGCCATCTCCGAGGCCGAAATTTCCGGCACGGACCGCAAGAAGCTGGTGCTGCAACTGACCCATCGCGACGCTTCGCTGTTCAAGCGCAGCCCCGCTGTCGCCCTTGACGAAATCAGCTTCAAGGACGGCGAGATGCGCTTCCTCGGCATTCGCGTCGAAGTCGGCGCGGTGGCGGTCAGCGCCCTGACCGCGCCCTGACCCAGGCCGGCGCCGCGGCTCAGCCGGCGGCGTCGCCGCCGTCCGGTGTCGGGAAGCCCGACTCCGGCAGGTGGAGCTCGATATCGGCGCCGTCGGCCCCGATATTGTCGAGCGTGACCAGGACCACGACGCCGTCTTCCAGGGTCAGCGACAGCTCGCTGTCGGGGTCGGTGTCGGCGAGGTGGGACAGGTCGGCGTCGATGGCGCCGTTGCCCACCGTGCGGTCTCCATCCTGATAGAGATCGATTTCATAGCTGACCGGCGTTTCCTTGCCGCCGGCGCGCAGCAGGCCGTCGCCCCGGACGGGCGCGAGCAGCTTGAGAGGCTGGCGGTTGCGAAAGCCGCCGAAGGCGCGGCTGCCGCCGGACGGTTTGGGTTTCTCTGGCGGCGGCATGGGCGTCTCCCGTATGAAAAAGGCGGGAGCACAGAGGCGTCACTCGGTCGCCGTCACCCGGAACTCTCTCGTCGATGAGGGCGGACCATGCGCCCTGGACCCGGGCGAGGCCAGCCTTGTCGGCCAGGTTCTTCCCGCATCGCCCGTCCCGGCGTAAACGGTCGGCATGAACGCTCCCGCCACGCCCCTCCCGACCGATGATTCCTGGACCGTCGCCGGCCGCACCTTCTCCTCGCGCCTGATCGTCGGCACCGGGAAGTACAAGGACTACGCCACCAACGCCGCCGCGGCCGAAGCCGCCGGGGCCGAGATCGTCACCGTGGCCGTGCGCCGGGTGAACATCTCCGATCCCAGCCAGCCGCTGCTGATGGATTTCGTAAAGCCCGACCGCTTCACCTACCTGCCCAACACCGCCGGCTGTTTCACCGGCGAGGAGGCGGTGCGCACCCTGCGTCTGGCCCGCGAGGCCGGCGACTGGTCGCTGGTCAAGCTGGAGGTTCTGAGCGACCCCAAGACCCTCTATCCGGACATGGAAGAGACCCTCAAGGCGCTGAAGCTGCTGGTGAAAGAGGGCTTCGACGTGATGGTCTACTGCACCGACGACATCGTCTACGCCCGCAAGCTCGAGGAGGCCGGCGCCGCCGCCATCATGCCGCTGGGCGCGCCGATCGGCTCGGGCCTGGGCATCCAGAACCGCGTCAACATCCGCCTGATCGTCGAGCAATCGAAGGTCCCGGTGCTGGTCGACGCCGGCGTCGGCACCGCTTCGGACGCCGCCATCGGCATGGAACTGGGCTGCGACGGCATCCTGATGAACACCGCCATCGCCGAGGCCAAAGACCCGATCCGCATGGCCCGGGCCATGAAACACGCGGTCATCGCCGGCCGCGACGCCTATCTGGCCGGCCGCATGGGCCGCCGGATGTACGCCGATCCGAGCTCGCCGCTGGCGGGGCTGATTTAGGGGGCGGTGAAGCGGGCCAAACCAGCGCGCCAACGCTTCCAACGGCGGTGATCGGTGGAATATGGACGTTTGCCTCGCGATCCCCTCCCGCGAGGGAGAGGATCGGGTGAGGGCCGCTGCCGGAGGGCCGCAATGGGTGGCTTGCGGACACGTTCTGCGAAGGAAAACAACGCACTGCCCCCAACTCCGCTCATCCTCGCGGAAGCGAGGACCCAGGTTTACGGCCGGTGCACTCACTTCAAAGGATGTCTGGCTCCGATCAAACCGCTGCTATGAATTGATGGATCAGAATTTTCCCTATATGCGAGCAATAAATGAACAGCTCGCGCCAAGTTCACATGGCCTTCTACGTCTACATCCTCGCGAGCCAGCGGAACGGGACGCTCTACATCGGCTCGACCGACAGCCTCGTACGCCGGGTCGGCGAGCATCGCGAAGGGCTAACGCCGGGGTTCACCAGCCGCTACGGCGTAAAGAGGCTGGTCTGGTATGAGGCTTTCGACACCCGTGACGACGCCTTCCGCCGCGAGCGGCAGATGAAGGTCTGGAGGCGGGCTTGGAAGATCGAACTGATCGAGAAGACTAATCCCCGATGGCGGGACCTGTATCCGGAGATTTGCTGAGCGCCCGACATCCCCTGAAGTGCGTGCGCCGGCCGTAAACCTGGGTCCTCGCTTCCGCGAGGATGAGCGGGGAAAATGGAGATTTAAGGTCACCAGCCCGTCAGCGGCTTATGTCCGCAACGGGTCGAAAGCCCTCGTTGGTTCGATATCCGAATGTGACCCTCCGATGGCGCGGCTGCGTGCCCGGCCAATACGGGCCGACGGTCAGATCCTCTCCGCCAGAGTCCCCAAATGTCCCGCGATGTCCCGCAATGATCGGTCCCGGGAGTCTTCACCCGGCCATGGCGCATCGCCCCCGACCGGCGTAATCTGACGCCCGTCATCCGGCCCAGAGCCGCGGGCCGGTCCTTTGCGGAGGAACGCCATGGACGCCGATTTTGACGACGCCAACAATCCCGATCTCATCGCTCACGAGAAGACCTACCACGCCTTCAACGTGCTGCTGCGCTGGTGCATGCTCGGCCTGGCCGTGGCCCTCACCAGCCTGACGCTGTGGTTCGCCACGCCGGCGGGCTTCCTGGGCGGGCTGATCGCCGGCGCGGTCGTGTTCGCCGCCGGCTACTGGCTGCTGGTGCGCCATGAAGAGAAACAGCCGCTGAACCCCTGGGCCCCAGGGCGTTAGGCCGCCGGGGCCAGCGCCTCGGCGACGGCGGTCGGATTGCGGGCGATGACCACGAGATAGGCGCGGGTGGCGGCGTCCGGTTCCTTGCGGCCCTGTTCCCAGTCCCGCAGGGTGCCCAGCGGGATGCGGAACCGCCGGCTGAATTCTTCCTGGGTCAGGCGCAGCGCGCGACGGATGATGCTCACGCGCGGAACAGGCTTCATTCGCGCCAGGTCCTCATCGGTCAGAGGCTGGGCGTCAGGATCGGCCAGGGCGGCGGCATGACGCTCTTCTTCGGTCATGGCGTCAAAGCGGGTCCAGTCATGTCGCGACACATCAGTCTCCCTGCTCATGATAGAGGCGGCGTTCCCGAGGGTTCGCGCCTCGCGCTGAAATGATGCGGATCCGGGTATCCCTCATCGTATGGACGACACTGAGCAGTCGGCCTTCCGCCATGCCCAGTGTGACGCACCGGGTTTCGCCGTAGCGCTCGCGATCATCCAGCCAGCCGATCGCGAACGGATCGTCGAAGGCGTCTCGCGCGGCGTCAAATGGAACACGGTGCCGCGTGATGTTCGCGGCGGCCTTTGCATCGTCCCATTCGAATTGGTCATCGCGCATGACTACTGCCACGCCGTAGTATTGTCAATCCAATATACAACTAAAGAGAGAGCGCGGTAAGCCGCAATTATAGGTGGTCCGACGACAGTTCGCCGACCTGGTTGTCTCCGGCCTCGCGCAGCGTCGCCGCCGCGGTGGCCGGCGGCGGGCTTGGACCGGTGAGCCTGGCCGGGATCTAGCCCTTCTTGCGCAGTTCGGCGGCGATCGCGGCCTTCAGCGCGTCGGGGTCGGCGCCCGGGATCAGGGTGTCGCCGATGATGAAGGCGGGGGTGCCCTCGACGCCGAGCTTCTGGGCGATGACGTGGACGTCGCCGAAATAGCGTTTGCGGGCGGTCGAGGCCTGTTCCCGGCGGACGGCGGCCGGGTCCAGACCATGGGCGGTGATGATCCGCGTGGCGACCGCGTCGTTCAGCGGCTTGGCGGCCATCAGGGCCTTGTGCAGGGCGGTGTACTGTTCGGGTGTTTTGGTCAGGGCGGTGGCGGCGGCGGCGTATTCGCTGGTCTCGCCGAAAATGACCATGTCCTTGAACACGAAGCGCACCTGGGGATGGGTGCGGGCCAGCTCCATCACCTGGGGCGCGATCAGTTTGCAGTAGCCGCAATTGTAGTCGAACAGCTCGACGACGGTGATCACGCCGTCGGGGTTGATCACCTTGTCGCGCGGATCGCGTTCCAGCTCCTTGCGGACGGAGTCGATCGACTTCGATGACTGTTTGACCTTCAGGGCGTCGCTCACCTCGATCAGGATCTCGGGATTTTCGAGCAGATAGGCGCGCACCTTGCGGCCGAACTCGGGGTCGACCTTGGGCTGGCCGCAGGCGGCGACAAAAACGGCGAGGGTGGCGATCAACATCGGTCGCATGAAGAAGCTCCAGCGGCGCTCGCCGCGGCAGGTCGAGGGAGGAACGGGGACGGTCACCGGCGGCGCGTCGCCGACCCTTCGCGGGCCAGATCCTTGAGGTCCTGGTCGTTGGGGTTGGAGGCCATGACAATGTCGGTGGCGCGCAGCCACTGGACGCCGCCGCGGGGGAACAGCTCCCGCGCCCGCATGGCGAAGGTGCGAGACTCGTTGAGGGCGCCGACCGCGAAATACTGCTCGGCCGTGGCCAGCCGGGCCAGTCCCTCGTCGCCGCGGCGGTCATAGGCCTGGGCCAGGAGACGCCAGGCCTCGGCGTTGTCGTCCTCGAGCAGGGTCACGCGCTTGAGTTCGGCGATGCCTTCGTCGCGCTTGGCCGCGTCATCGAGATTGATCAGCGTCTGGCCGAGGTTGACGCGCAGCAGGGCGGCGTCGGGCTTGAGGGCGACCGATCGCCGCTGAGGAAATTCGGCTTCGGCGGCCCGGCCGAACTCAAACAGGATCTGGCCCTTGAGCTCCCAGAGGTAGGGGTTGTCAGGCTGCTCCACGAGCATGGCGTCGATCAGGCTGATCGCCCGGTCGGGGTCCTTGGTCTGGTAGTAGGCGATGGCGCGGGCGTACCGGGCCGGATAGCTGGTGTCGGTTTCCTTGTATTTGGTCAGCGACAGCTGCGGATTCATGAAGCCGTCGATCTTGGCCTTCATGGTCTCGAACTCGAGGATCTCTTCGGGCGTATCCCTGGCCGGGAAGCTGGGCTGGGCCGAGACCCGTGACCGCAGCATCTCGATCCGTTGCGACGACAGGGGGTGGCTGCGGAAATAGGGGAACCGGCGGGCCTCGGCGAAGACTTCCTGGTAGCGGAACTTGTCGAAGAACTCGACCAGGCCCTCGCCCGACTGGCGGGTCTTCTCCAGGTAGCCGACCGCCGCCTGGTCGGCGCGGCCTTCCTGTTCGCGGCTGTAGCCCAGCGCGCCCAGGGTTCCGAAATACTGGGCGTTGCCCAACAGGACCGCGCCGGCGTCGGGCGCGCCGGCGAACAGCGCCAGGACGCCGAGACCCATCGTCAGCAGCATCGGCTTGAGGCCGGCCCGGGTCAGTTCACCGGAGCGAATCGGGTGACCGCCGGCGATGTGGCCGGTCTCGTGGGCGATGACGCCCTTTAGCTGGTTGGGCGTCTCGGCTTCGAGGATCAGACCGGTATGAAGCCCAAGCTGCTGACCCTGGGTGGCGAAGGCGTTCAACGAGGAGTCGCCGACCAGCAGGATGCGGACATCCTTGGGGGTCAGGCCCGCTGCCGCGAAGATCGGATCGGCCTCGCGGTGCAAAATCTCCTCGATCTCGGTGTCGCGCAGCAGCGTCGGACCGCGATTGGAGGATTGGGCCATGGCCGGGCCGAACGGAACCAGAAGCGCCGCCGCCAGGGCGGCGGCGCGTCCGATGACCTGAAAGGGCCGCGTCAGTGTCCGGGTACGGGAGGTCATGCCTCGTAGCTCTCCGTGGCGCCCCCGCGCCCGAACACTGTAGCGGCTCGTCAGCCCCTGCGCCACCAGCCGCGCTTGGGCTTCTCGGGCGCGTCGCCGATTTCGGCGGGGTCGGGTTCGACCGGAGCCGGCGCCGGGGCCGGCTCGGGTTTCGGCGCCGCCGTCACAGGCTCAGGCTTGGCTTCGGGCGCGGCGGCGACCTCGGCCTCAACCTCGGCCTTGGGCGCGGCCTTGGCGCGGGAGCGGGCGCGCGGCTTGGCCTTGGGCTTTTCGGCCGGTTCGGCCTCGGGCTCAGGAGCGGTTTCCGCCACGGGCTCGACAGCCGCCGTCTCTTCGACGGGGGGCGTTTCGACCACGGGAGCCTCGGCTTTCGCGGCCCTGCCGCCACGCGGCTTGCGGGTGCGGGACTTGGCCGTCGGCGCCGGTTCAGCGGGCAGTTCGACCCAGATGTCGTCAACCGGAGTCGTGTCACCGGCCTCGGACACGGGCTCGGCCACCGCCGCTTCAGGCGCGGGGCTGCGTTCGGGGCGGCGGGCAGGGCGGGCGTCGCTGGCCGGGGCGGAGGCGCCGCCTTCGGTCAGGGTCGCCGGATCGTGCCAGACAAAGGCGTCGTCGCCGAACGGGACACGCGGGCGGGTCCAGGTGAAGCCGTCCTGGGGCCGGGCGTCGTCACGCATGCGGCGACCACCGCGCCGACCGCGCCGACGCCGGCGCTGGGCGCCGTCCTCGCCGCCATCGGCGTCATCATCGTCGTCACCCTGAACGGCCGGGGCCGCGTCGGCGGCGACGGCGTCAGCGCCGGCCTCGACCTCGTCACGGCGTCCACCACGGCGGCGACGGCGGCGACCACGGCCGCGACGGCCGCCGTCTTCACCGGCGTCTTCGGCGTCATCGTCCCGAGCGGCCCGCGGCTGACGCGCTGGCCGGTCATCGGAAGTCGCTTCGGACTCGGCGTCGTCGTTCTCCGCTTCGTCTTCGTCTTCGTCCTCGCCGTCTTCCTCATCCTCGAATTCGGAATCGTCGACCAGGTCGTCCTCGGGATCGTAGGCCACCCGGCCGACGGCGGCCGCCGGCTCCAGGTCGTGCAGCGAATGCTCGCCGCTGACCGTGCGTTCGATCTCATGATCGGCCTGACCCAGCGCCCCGTCGATCTGGACGGTGACGAACAGGTGGTGGATCTGGTGGACGCGGGTCAGATAGGCTCGCTTCTCGTTGAGGATATAGAGGCCGACAGCCGGCGACACCTTGAGGGTCACCTCGCCGCCGCCCTGCAGAGCTTCCATCTCCACGGCGCGGAGGGCGGCCAGGGCGCTGGATTCGGCAGACCGCAGGCGTCCGGTGCCGGCGCAGTGTTCGCAGACGTGGGTGGTGCCTTCCAGCACGCCGGAGCGGCGACGCTGGCGGCTGATTTCCATCAGGCCGAAGCTGCTGATCTTGCCCATCTGGATGCGGGCGCGATCGTCCTTGAGGCTGTCCTTCAGCTTCTTTTCGACGGCGCGATTGTTCTTCGACTCATCCATGTCGATGAAGTCGATGACGATCAGCCCGGCCAGGTCGCGCAGCCGCAGCTGGCGCGCCGTTTCTTCGGCCGCTTCCATGTTGGTTTTCAGGGCGGTGGCTTCGACGTTGCGCTCGCGGGTCGACTTGCCCGAGTTGACGTCGACGGCGACCAGCGCCTCGGTCTGGTTGATGACCAGGTAGCCGCCGGACTTCAGCGGCACGACCGGCGTGTAGATCTGGGCCAGATGGCCTTCGACCTTGTGGGCCACGAACAGCGGCGTCGCCCCGGTATAGTGCTGAACCTTCTTGGCCTGGGACGGCATCAGCATGCGCATGAAGGCGCGGGCGTCCTTGAAGCCGACATCGCCCTCGACCTGGACCTCGTCGATGTCCTTGTCGAACAGGTCGCGGATGGCGCGTTTGACGAGGTCTTCTTCCTCGTAGATCAGCGCCGGCGCGATCGAATGCAGCGTCGTCTCGCGGATGTTTTCCCACTGACGCAGCAGATAGTCGTAGTCGCGCTTGAGCTCGGTCTTGGTGCGTTTGGCGCCCGCGGTGCGGACGATCAGGCCCATGCCCTTGGGCACGTCGAGGCTCTGGACGATGCCCTTGAGCTTCTTGCGGTCGGTGACGGTGGTGATCTTGCGGCTGATGCCGCCGCCGCGGGCGGTGTTGGGCATCAGAACGCCGTAGCGACCGGCCAGGGAGAGGTAGGTGGTCAGGGCCGCGCCCTTGTTGCCGCGCTCTTCCTTGACGACCTGGACCAGCATGATCTGCCGGCGGCGGATCACTTCCTGGATCTTGTAGTTGCGCATCAGGCGGCGGCGGCGACGCGCCACCTCCTCATCCATGACGTCGTCGTCGTCCTCGGAGGCCTCGGCGTCCTCGTCCTCTTCACCGTCGGCGGCCTTGTGGCGACCGTTGCCGGTGACAGGCTCGTCGTCTTCCTCGGCCTGCTGGCGCAGCAGCGCTTCGCGGTCGGCGAGGGGGATCTGATAGTAGTCCGGATGGATCTCGTTGAAGGCCAGGAAGCCGTGCCGGTTGCCGCCATACTCGATGAAAGCGGCCTGCAGGCTGGGCTCAACCCGGGTTACCTTGGCGAGATAGATGTTCCCGCGAAGCTGTTTCTTGGCCCGGCTTTCGAAATCAAATTCTTCAACGCGGGTTCCGTCCACGACGACGACACGCGTTTCCTCGGCGTGTGCGGCGTCGATAAGCATCTTTTTGGTCATCGAAGGTCTCTCCCCGGCGCGCGGCGGGCGCTTGGCCCGGTCGCCGGAATAATGTGGAGGCGCGCTCCGCGCGGCCGTCCCTCGCGCCGCAAGGTGCGGTGCGAAGGGGCGAATGCCAGGCCGGGGCGTATGCGCTGCCCATGAAATTCAATCCCTGAAGCGCCAGGATGGGCGCGGGGTCGGAGGGTGCGTCGATCGCCGAAAAGGCGACAAAGCCGGACGCGCGGCCTTTTTAAGTCTCTTGCGCGGTGCATTCCCGTCATCCGCGGGAACCGGCGCGCGGCCGGACATTACGCTGAACCTGTCGCAAAAGGAAAGCGCCCGGCGCCATAGGCAAAGACTTAACCAAATCGACACCGTCACGGCGCAATGGTGGAGGCAAATCGCGAAGCGATGTGTGGGGCGTAGAATGCGGGTGTTGACGGCCGGCGGATTTTTGACGGGATGGCGAGGCATTACTGCCTTGGCCTGCCTGAGCCTGGCCGCGCTCGCGGTCGGCGGGGCCGCACGAGGTTCAGCCTCGTCGGGTCTCCTCAATGTCCGGCTGGGTGGGGATCAGACAGAGACCCGCGTGGTGCTCGATCTCGACCGCTCGGTCACCGGCAAACTGGTGTCGGACGGCGCCGACGGCAAGGTCGTGCTGTCCCTGCCGCGTCTGGACACGGCGGGTGATCTGCGCGGAACCGGCCAGGGTCTGGTGCGGCGCTGGAGCATCGAACGCGGTCCCACGGCTCTCAAGCTGCATATCGAACTGGATCGTGACGCCGAGGTGAGTCGGCGTTTCCTGCTGTCGCCCGGCGACGGCGTCGCCAACTATCGCTACGTCATCGATCTCAAGGCCCGCGGCGGGGCGGCTCCGACCCGCGCCGAACGCGAGCCCAGCCGCTCGGCGCCCGTGGTGACGCGCGCGCCCTCCCGGAGCGGATTGCGGGTCATCGTCATCGACGCCGGTCACGGCGGCAAGGATCCCGGTGCGGCGGGCGTGGCGAACCATGAGAAGGACCTGACCCTGGCCGCGGCCAAGGCTCTGAGGTCGCGTCTGGAGCGCACCGGCCGGTATCGGGTGGTCATGACCCGGTCCAGCGACGCCTATATCCCGCTCGATACCCGGGTAAAGATCGCCCGTGACGCTGACGCCGACCTGTTCATTTCGCTGCATGCTGATTCGGGGCCGACCACGCTGACCCGCGGCGCCAGCGTCTACACCCTCTCCGAACGCGGTGAGAGCCGGGCGACAACGGTTCTGCGCAAGGACGACTGGTTGATGCCGGCCAGCCTGCCGGGCGCTGACCGGACCGTCGGCGAGATCATTCTCGATCTGACCCAGCGGTCGACCCGCAATCGTTCGGCGGTGTTCGCCGAGTTGCTGCTCGACCACATCGCCGATGAAACGACCTTGCTCAGCCGCAGTCACCGGGACGGAAATCTCGCCGTCCTGCTGGCGCCTGACGTCCCGGCGGTCCTTCTCGAGATGGGATTTGTCAACAATATCGAGGACGAACGGCTGATGGCCGACCCCTCGGCGCGCGCCAAGCTGATGGACGCGGTTGGCGACGCTGTCGACGCCTGGTTCGCGCGTCAGATGAAGACGGCGAGCCGCTAATCGCGGACACGCATGGCCCCCGTTGGCGCCCGGCTTCAGTCAGGCTACAGCAGACCCATGCTTGAGAAGGCCCTTCTCCGACTTTGGCCATTCGAGGAGCCGCCTGAACGCTGGGTGGCCCTCGTTGGCGTCAGCGTGCTCAGCCTCATCGCCGTGGCCGGGTTCACGCTGGCCGTTTATGCGGCGTGGCTGTTCCACGACATGCCCGACGCGGGCGACCTGACAGACTACCGGCCGCCGACGGCGACGCGCGTCTATGCCTGGGATGGCACCCTGATCGGCGAATTCTCGCGCGAGCGGCGGATTTTCATTCCCTATGACCAGATGCCGGCCCGGCTGGTGCAGGCGTTCCTCGCCGCCGAAGACCGCAACTTCTTCCAGCACAGCGGCGTCGACATGCAGGGCCTGTCGCGGGCCATGGCCAAGAATGTGCTCAACGCCGTTCAGGGCCGACGCCTCGAAGGCGGTTCGACCATCACCCAGCAGGTCGCCAAGAATGTGCTGCTGACCAGCGACGCCACGGTCGGCCGCAAGCTCAAGGAAGCGATTCTCGCCCGCCGCCTCGAACAGACCCTGACCAAGGACCGTATCCTTGAGCTGTATCTGAACGAGATCTGGCTGGGCTACCGGTCGTATGGCGTGGGCGCGGCGGCCTACAACTATTTCGGCAAGCCGGTGTCGGAGTTGACCCTGGCCGAATGCGCCTATCTGGCCGCCCTGCCCAAGGGGCCGGACAATTATCACCCGATCCGGCGCAAGGCGAACGCCATAGGCCGGCGCAACTGGATCCTCGGCGAGATGGCCGAACTGGGCTGGGTCAGCCGTCACGACGCTGAAGCGGCGATGGCCACCGATCTCAAGGTCCAGTCAGCGCCGTCCCGCGCCAAGTACCGGGACGCCGACTATTTCGTCGAGGAGGTCCGCCGTCGCGGGCTGGTGACTCTGGGCCGGCGCATCAACGAGGGTGGCTACTATATGCGCACCACCCTGGATCCGCGGCTGCAGACGGCCGCCCGGGTGGCGTTGATGGAAGGCCTCGAGACCTATGACCGCCGGCATGGCTGGCGCGGCGCCTGGGGCACGACCGATATGGCCCCCGGTTGGGAGAAGGCCGCACTCAAGCAATCTCCCCCGGCCGAGCGGCGCGACTGGCGCGCGGCCGTCGTCGAGAGCGTGACCGGCGGCGTGCGCGTGCGTCCGGCGAAGGATTACGGGGCCGGCGCGCTGGTGTCTGAAGATGTCGCCTGGGCCAAGGCCGGCAAGGGTCTGAGCGTTGGCGATCTGGTGTTCGTCGAGCCGACGGCCAAGGGCGGCTATCGCCTGCGCCAGGTGCCGAAGGTCAACGGCGCCCTGGTGGCCATGGAGCCGCACTCGGGCCGGGTGCTGGCGATGGTCGGGGGGTATTCCTTCTCCCTGTCCAGCTTCAACCGCGCCACCCAGGCGATGCGGCAGCCCGGATCGGCGATCAAGCCGTTCGTCTACGCCGCGGCCCTGGAGCCCGATGGCGGCTACACCCCGGCCAGTTTCGTCACCGACGCCCAGATCGTCTTCAAGAGCGCGGTCAAGGGCGAGGACTGGACGCCGGAGAACTACAACAAGAAATACTATGGCTCGATGCCCCTGCGCCGGGGCCTTGAGCTGTCGCGCAACGCCATGACCGTGCGTCTGGCCCAGGGCGTCGGCATGAAGAAGATCGCCGACCTGTGTGTGCGCTTCGGGATTGTCCGCTCCATGCAGCCGGTGCTGGCCATGGCGCTGGGCGCGGGGGAGACGACGCCCTTCCGGCTGACCGCCGCCTACACCGCCTTCGTCAACGGCGGCCGCAAGATCGAGCCGCACCTGATCGAACTGGTCGAGGACCGGGAAGGGCGGGTGATCTACCGCTCCGACAAACGCGACTGTCCGCGATGCACGGCCGGGTTCGGCGGCGAGGAGAGTCCGCGGGTGTCGCCCGCCGGCGAACAGGTGATCGACCCGATCACGGCCTATCAGGTCGCCTCGATGCTTGAGGGCGTTGTCCAGCGGGGCACGGCCACCCAGGCGCGGGTCCTGGGCCGTCCGGTCGGCGGCAAGACCGGCACCACCAACGAGTACCGCAGCGCCTGGTTTGTCGGGTTCACGCCCCAGATCGTGGTCGGGGTGTTCGTCGGCTTCGACGACAACCGTTCCCTGGGCGAGGGCGAAGCGGGGGGCGTTTCGGCTCTGCCCGTCTTCATCAACTTCATGACCGAAGCCATCAAGGGCACGCCGCCCGAGCCGTTCAAACCGCCGGCGACGGCCAAGTTCGCGATGGTCGGCAGCCAACGCGAGGCCTTCCGGCCCGGCACCGAGCCGCGCGGCCCCGTCGGGCCCGTTGTCCCGGCGAACCCTGATGGACCGCAGACCTATCACGAGGCCTGGCCCGGCGGAAAACTGAGCAGCGAACAGGCTCAGCCCAGCGCCAGGCCCGCGCCCAAACCCAAGATCCCCGAGGACCTGTCGGGATTGTATTGAGGCGGTTGGCGCGTTATTCGGCGCGCCCCGCTTGATCGGAGAATTTCATGAGACCGGATGTCGAGGCCGCAAAGGCCGACATCGAGCAGTCCGTAGGACTGCTCAGGAGGCGTCTTTGACTGGGATGCCGCACTAAGACATCTGGACGAGCTCGACGCCCGTTCCGAAGACCCGACGCTGTGGGACAAGCCGGAAGCGGCCCAGGCCCTGATGCGCGAACGTCAGGCCCTGGCCGACCGGGTCGAGGCGGTGAGGGCGCTTGAGCGGGATCTCAACGACGCCGTCGAATATGCCGAAATGGCCGACGCCGAAGACGACGCGGATTCGCTCGAGGACGCGCGCGTCCAGCTCAAGGCGATCCGTGACCGCGCCGGCCGGGCCGAGCTCGAAGCGCTGCTGTCGGGCGAGGCCGACGGCAACGACGCCTATGTCGAGATCAATTCCGGCGCCGGCGGCACCGAGTCGGCCGACTGGGCCAGCATGCTGGTCCGCATGTACAGCCGCTGGGCCCACGCCCATGGCATGACCGTCGAGCTGGTCGAGGAGACGCCGGGCGAGCAGGCCGGCATCAAGTCGGCCACGCTGCACGTGAAAGGCGCCAACGCCTATGGCTGGCTGAAGACCGAGGGCGGGGTGCACCGGCTGGTGCGGATCAGTCCCTACGATTCCAGCGCCCGGCGGCACACCAGTTTCGCTTCAGCCTGGATCTATCCGGTGGTCGACGACACCATCGAGATCGAGATCAACCCGGCCGACGTGCGCACTGACACCTATCGCGCCAGCGGCGCCGGCGGTCAGCACATCAACAAGACTGATTCCGCCGTGCGGCTGACGCACATTCCCACCGGCATCGCCGTGGCCTGCCAGGCCGGACGCTCCCAGCATCAGAACCGGGAAGAAGCCTGGAAGATGCTGCGCGCGCGCCTCTACGAAGCGGAGTTGCAGAAGCGCGAGGCCGCGGCCCAGGCCCTGGAAGATCAGAAGACCGATATCGGCTGGGGCCACCAGATCCGCAGCTACGTCCTGCAGCCCTATCAGATGGTCAAGGACCTGCGGACGGGGGTCGAGACCTCCGACACCCAGGGCGTCCTCGACGGCGACCTGGACGCCTTCATGGGCGCGGCCCTGGCCCAGCGGGTCGGGGCGACGCGCGACGCGGCCGAGACCTAGGCCGCGTCATCCTTCTTCCGGACCGGAAGAAGGATGCGAGGGCAGGGTCAGGCCGGTTTTGGCGCGCTTGAGACGGGCTGGCCCATGGTCGGTCCCGGCGAGGCGGGGGCGGGCGCAGGCGCGGGGCTGGCGCCCTGGCCGGGCGCTTGCGAGCGCTGGAACTTCAGGCTGCGGCCCTGGAAGAAGGCGCCCGTTTCCATGGCCAGCTGTTCGTGGGTGATGTCGCCGTCGACATAGGCTGTCCCATAAAGACGCACCTGCTTGGCGGTGACCGAGCCGATCACGCGACCGCGCACTTCGGCGGCCTCGGCGTAGACCGATCCCTCGATATGGCCGGTGTCGCCGACGGTCAGGCGGCCGACGCGAACGTCGCCGCGGACAATGCCGTCAATCTGCAGTTCGCCATCGCCGACGACGCCGCCTTCGATCGCAATCCCGTCGCTGATAAGGGAAGCGACCTTGGAGCGGGCCTTGGGCGTTTCGGCCGCCGCCGGGATGGGCGGGGCCGCCGCGGGGGTCGCGGGCTTGGGAGGGGTTTTAGTCTGTTTGCTGAACATATTCGCCGGCCTTCAGAAATCGGTTGGGGTTCTGCGCCCGGCCATTGACCCACACTTCATAGTGCAAATGTGGGCCAGTCGACCGGCCGGTCGACCCCATCGATGCAATACGCTGGCCAACTGTCACTCGCTGTCCCACACGCACATTGAAACCGGCGAGATGGGCGTAACGGGTCTTGAAGCCCTTGCCGTGGTCGACCTCGACCGTGTTGCCATAACCGGACCGCACGCCGGTGAACGAAATCACGCCTGGCGCGGTTGAATAGATCGGGGTGAAGGTCGCGCCCGGGAAGTCGAGCCCGGAATGGAACGCCGGCCGCCGCGTGAACGGATCGAGCCGCACGCCGTAGCTGCTGGAGACGGCGGCCGCGCTGGTCGGACGGAAGAACGGCAGGCCGCGGGCGGCCGAGGCCATGGCCCGCATGTCGGCCATGTTGGTCGAGGCGCTCTGGATCCGTTCAGCGAAGCCTTCGTCGACATCCAGCACCGCAGCCAGGGCGCGGGGATCGCGAGCCTCGATCAGCGGTCCGCCGAGCGAGCCGCCGCGACCGCCGTAGTTGTCGGGGTTCAGTCCGGCCAGCCGGAAGGCCAGGCGCAGGCGCTCGGCGCGGCTCATGGCGAAGGTTTCGGCGGCGCTGATGATCCGTTCCTGATCAATCAGCGTGGCCTGAACCCGCTGGACGGGATTGGTGGTGGCCAGTCGGGGCTTGGCGGGGGCCAGGGCCTGGACGGCGCCGGGGGCGCCCTTGAATTCGGTGAGCAGCATCGCCAGGGCGGCGTGGCGTTTCTCGACGGACTGGGCCAGTTCGTCCAGGCCGCCATTGGTCTGCGACAGCTGCGCCATGGCGCTGTTGAGGCGAGCCTGACGGTCGGCGCTGACACGTTCGAAATAGCGGGTCTGGCGGACCAGTTCCTGGTCCGAGGCGCTGACGGAGAGCGCGCTGACCATCATGGCGGCGGTACAGACGCCCATCCAGAGCGCCGTGGCCCCGACGATACCCGCGCCAAGAAGCTGTTTTCCCGTGGAGAGCACGAACCCGCGCATCTCGCCGCCTGATCTCACATAGAGGTGCCGTTCAGGAAACAGCTCCTCCAAGGCTCGTCGTAGTCGCTTTACGCGCATCGCCGGCTAACCCCGCCCGAGTTACTGGTGTGAGGCGATATGTTACCATGTGGGAGACGCGCGCAAGGGGGTTCCCGCGTGACGGGTGCGCGAATTGGGGAATTCTGATCCCTACCATCGGAGGGTTAACCAAACATTTCGCGTCGCGCCAGCGCTCAACGCTCGCATTGCGCGTTTCGCGCGAACTATTAGGGCAAGGTGCGGCGCGATCGCAACACTCGCCGTTGCAGCAGGCGACAGCCGGGCTGCTGAAATCTCAGAGGCGCTTTACAGTATCGAGCACGTCCTGGGCGTGGCCCGCGACCTTCACCTTGCGCCAGATGTGGCGGATGGCGCCGTCGCCGTCGATCAGCCAGGTTGAGCGGTCGATGCCCATATATTCGCGACCGTAGAGTTTTTTCTGAACCCAGGCCCCGTAGCGCTCGATGACGTCGTCCTCGGCCGCCGAGCCGAGTTCGACGGTCAGGCCGTGCTTCTCGCGGAAGCGGCCGTGCTTCTTGACGGTGTCCTTCGAGACGCCGACGAGGGTCGCCCCGGCCGCCTCGAATTCCGCCTTGGCTTGGGAGAAGGCGATGGCCTCGGTCGTGCAGCCGGGCGTGTCGTCCTTGGGATAGAAGAACAGCACCACCTTGCGGCCCTTGAGCGCGGCCAGCGAGACCCGGCCGGTGTCGGTGGGCAGGTCGAAATCGGGGGCGCGGTCGCCGATGTTGAGTTCAGCCACGGTAGGTCCTCCATAATTCCCGCTCATCCCCACGAAAGCGGGGACCCAGGTGTTTTTGATCTCGCCGCTCACGCCGGGTGGCTGTCCCTGAAAAAGCCTGGGTCCCCGCTTTCGCGGGGATGAGCGGAGGGTAGGGGGATCAGATCGGGCGAAGCCAGACGATCTTGTTCTTGCCCTTCTGAACCTTGAACAGGCCATCGGAGCCAGCGCCCTCACCACGCTCGTAGGTCGTCTTCGGATCGCTGATCTTTACATCGTTGATGAGGATCGTTCCCTGTTCGATGAGGTTGCGAGCCTCTTTCACCGACCCGGCAAGCCCGGCCCCTTTGACGATGGCCTCGGCCGTCCGTCGGGTAAGGTCGCCGGTCTCTCCCGCCCAGACAAAATCCTCCGAAGTGGCGGCAGCGGCCGTGTTGCCTTGCTCGAACGCTTCCTCGGACTTGGCGCGCGCCGCCGCCGCCGCGTGCGCGCCGTGCAGCAGGGTGGTGGCCGCGTCGGCCAGCACCTTCTTGGCGTCATTGATGGCCGCGCCGTCGAGGGCCTCAAGTCGGGCGATCTCGTCCAGCGGCAGGTCGGTGAACAGGCGCAGGAAGCGGCCGACGTCGGCGTCCTCGGCGTTGCGCCAGAACTGCCAGTACTCGTAGGGACTGCGCATGTCGGCGTTGAGCCAGACCGCGCCCTGGGCCGTCTTGCCCATCTTGGCGCCGGAGGCCGTCGACAGCAGCGGGGTGGTCAGGCCGAAGGCCGGCTTCTGGTCGACGCGGCGGATCAGCTCCACGCCATTGAGGATGTTGCCCCACTGGTCCGACCCGCCCATCTGCAGCAGGCAGTTCCGGGTGCGGCTGAGCTCCAGGAAGTCCACCGCCTGCATCAGCATGTAGTTGAACTCGAGGAAGGTCATCGGCTGCTCGCGCTCGAGGCGCAGCTTGACCGAGTCGAAGGCCAGCATCCGGTTGATGGTAAAATGGACGCCAAATTCGCGCAGGAACTCGACGTAGCCGAACTGGCTCAGCCACTCGTCGTTGTCGACCATGACCGCGTCGGTCGGACCATCGCCGAAGGTCAGGAATTTGGCGAACACCGTCTTGATGCTGGCGATGTTGGCGGCGATGTCGGCCTCGGTGAGCATCTTGCGAGACTCATCCTTGCCGGTCGGGTCGCCGACCTTGGTCGTTCCGCCGCCCATCAGCACGATCGGCTTGTGGCCGGCCTGCTGAAGCCGGCGCAGCATCATGATCTGGATCAGGCTGCCGACGTGCAGGCTGGCGGCGGTGGCGTCGAAACCGATGTAGGCCGGGACCACGCCCTTGCAGGCCGCTTCGTCGAGCTCGGTCGGGTGAGTGATCTGATGGATGAAGCCGCGCTCCTGCAACGTGCGCAGAAAGTCGGACTTGAAGGCGGCGTCGGCGGTCATCGGGGCGGAATCTCCTTGCCCGACCGGCTCTAGCACGGCGGGCGGGGAGGGGTTCAAGGTCGCAAACATGGAAAGGTCTCCTCAAGGTGAGGCCGGAGACCGTCTTCTGATGGGTTCAGAGCATGCCGCCGGCGGGTTGGCGGCATGCGATCGCAACGCCGCTCGTCAGGACGAGCGGGCGTAATAGAGGCTGGACAGGGCGAGCCGGGCGAACATGGGTCGCTCATTGCCTGCGCCATTGACCGGCGTCAAGCAGGCGCTAACGAGGGGGCATGCTTCTGGATCTGATCCGTCATTCCGACACCCCCTGCGACGCGGTCACGCGCGTGACGGTCGAGGCGACGCGCGCCGGGCCGGCGGGGCTGGCGCTGCGCTATGTCGTGATCGGGGACATCGGCGCGTTGCGGCTGCCCGAAACGGCGGCGCGGGATCGCCGCGACGATCTGTGGAAACACAGCTGTTTCGAGGTCTTCCTCCAGGACGGACGAGGCAGCGCCTATTGCGAGTACAACCTGTCGCCGTCGGGCCAGTGGGCCGGCTACCGGTTCGACGCTCATCGCCAGGGCGGGACGTCACCGGCGGCCATGGCGGCGCCGGAGATGGCGATCACGGTCTCGGCGGAGCGGCTTGAGCTGCAGGCCACGATCGCGCTGGACGGTCTGGCGGACCTGCCGCCGGACGTCCCCTGGCGGGCAGGGCTGACGGCGGTGATCGAGGCGGCCGACGGGCGGCTGTCCTACTGGGCGCTGGCCCATGCGCCGGACCGGGCGGATTTCCACCACCCCGACACCTTCGTTTGCGACCTGGAGCTTCCATGAAATTCGGTCTCGACCGGCTTCTGGCCGATCCCGCCCTGCGCGCGCCCCTGAAGGGCAAGCGCGTGGCCTTGTTGGCGCATCCGGCCTCGGTGACCGCCGACCTGACCCACGCCATCGACGCCCTGTCGGCCTGCCCCGATTTGAAGATCACCGCCGCCTTCGGCCCGCAACACGGCATGCGCGGCGACCTGCAGGACAATATGATGGAGTCGCCGGACTTCACCGACCCGGTCTACGGCTTCCCGGTGTTCAGCCTCTATGGCGAGACCCGCCGGCCGACCGGCCAGGCCATGGGCACGTTCGACGTCATCCTGGTCGACCTCCAGGACCTCGGCTGCCGCATCTACACCTTCATCACCACCCTGCTCTATGTGCTCGAGGCCGCCGCCGAGCATGGCAAGGCAGTCTGGGTGCTGGACCGACCCAATCCGGCCGGCCGGCCTGTCGAGGGCCTGACCCTGCGGCCGGGCTGGGAGAGTTTCGTCGGGGCGGGGCCCATGCCCATGCGCCACGGCATGACCCTGGGCGAGCTGGGCCGCTGGTTCATCGCCCAGTACGATCTCGACGTCGACTACAGCGTGATCGAGATGGAGGGCTATGCGCCCGCCGCCGCGCCCGGCTTCGGCTGGCCGCTGGGCGAGCGCAGCTGGATCAATCCCAGCCCCAACGCGCCCAACCTGTCGATGGCCCGCGCCTACGCCGGCACGGTGATGCTGGAGGGGGCCACGCTGTCGGAAGGCCGCGGCACCACCCGGCCGCTGGAGCTGTTTGGCGCGCCCGACATCGACGCCCGCAAGGTCATCGCCGCCATGCATGACCTGGCCCCGCAGTGGCTGGAGGGCTGCCGCCTGCGCGACATCTGGTTCCAGCCGACCTTCCACAAGCACGTCGGTAAGCTGTGTAACGGCGTGCAGATCCATGTCGACGACCCGGCCTATGACCATGCCGCTTTCAAGCCCTGGCGGCTGCAGGCCCTGGGCTTCAAGGCCATTCGCGCCCTGTATCCCGACTACGACCTCTGGCGGGACTTTCCCTACGAGTACGTGCTCGACAAGCTGGCCATCGACGTCATCAACGGCGGGCCCGACCTGCGCGCCTGGGTCGATGACGGCGAGGCGACGCCGGGCGACCTTGAGGCCATCACCGTCCCCGACGAGCTGGGCTGGATCGAAGCCCGCAAGCCCTTCCTGCTGTACGGGCCATGACCCTGCGCATCGCCCTCCTGCGCGGGGTCAATGTCGGCGGTAACAAGAAGGTCGCCATGGCCGACCTCAAGGCCATGGTCGAGGCGCTGGGCTTCACGGATGCGAAGACCCTGCTGCAGAGCGGCAATGTGGTGTTCGAGGCCGGCGCGACGCCGGACGACGATCTGGAAGCCCTGCTGGACCGGGAGGCCGAGGCGCGGCTGGGTCTGATCACCCGCTTCATCGTGCGCGGCCCGAAGGCCTGGCGGGGGATCATCGACGCAAACCCGATGCAGGAGGAGGCAGAGCGCGAGCCGTCCCGATTCATTGTCAACGTCGCCCGCGAGCCCGTGACGTCGGAGATGGTTGCGATGATCCGCGCCGCCGCCACGCCTGGGGAGAAGATCGAGGCGGTCGACCGCAGCGTCTACGTCTTCTTCGGCGACGGCATCGCCAACTCGAAGGCGGCGCTGGTGTTCGGTCGGAGGACGCTGGGCCTGACCTCGACTGGCCGCAACTGGAACACGGTGCAGAAGATCGCGGCGTTGATCGGGGCCTGAGCCGTCAATCCTCTCCGCGAAGCGGGGAGGCAGGAAGCTACCCCTGCGCCTTCGCCCGCTCGATCCCCTCAAGCACCATCGCCTTGGCCGCCGCGGCGTCGCCCCAGCCGTTGATCTTGACCCATTTGCCGGGCTCGAGATCCTTGTAGTGGCGGAAGAAGTGCTCGATCTGGTCGAGGGTGATCTGCGGCAGGTCGGTGTAGTCCCGGACGCTGTCGTAGCGGGCGGTCAGGTGGGAGGAGGGGACGGCGATCAGCTTTTCGTCCTCGCCGGCCTGGTCTTCCATCAGCAGCACCCCGACGATGCGGCAGTTCATCACCGCGCCGGGAATAATGGCGCGGGTGTTGGCGACGATGACGTCACAGGGGTCGCCGTCGCCGGACAGGGTGTGGGGGATGAAGCCATAGTTCCCCGGATAGCGCATGGCCGTATAGAGGAAGCGGTCGACCACCAGGGCCCCGGAGTCCTTGTCCAGCTCATACTTGATCGGCTCGCCGCCGATCGGGACCTCGATGATGACGTTGACGTCTTCGGGCGGGTTGGCGCCGATCGTGATCGCGTTGAGATTCATGACAATCAGGCCGGGTCGGCTTCCAGACGCATGTCGAGATAGTTGCCGACCTTCTGTTCGACGTCCGGCAGGTTCTCGGCCCAGAAGTGGGTGGCGCCCGGGATCAGGTCATAGTCGATGACGATGCCCTTCTGGGTGCGCAGCTTGGAGACGACGCGCTCGACCTCGACGGGCGGCACCACGGTGTCGGCCTGGCCGTGCAGGATCAGGCCCGAGGCCGGGCAGGGGGCCAGGAAGCTGAAATCATACATGTTGGTCGGCGGCGAGACGCTGATGAAGCCGTCGGTCTCGGGCCGGCGCATCAGCAGCTGCATGCCGATGTAGGCGCCGAAGCTGTAGCCGGCGACCCAGAACTGGCTGGCCTGGGGGTTGGCGGCCTGCAGCCAGTCCAGGGCGGTGGCCGCATCGGCCAGCTCGCCGATGCCGGCGTCAAACTCGCCCTGGCTGCGGCCGACGCCGCGGAAATTGAAGCGCAGAACGGAGAAACCGCGTTTCATGAACAGGTGATAGAGCTGCACCGTCACCGGGTTGTTCATATGCCCGCCGGCCCGCGGATGCGGATGCAGGATCAGGGCGATCGGCGCGTTTTCGCGCTTGCCCGGTGAATATCGACCTTCGATTCGGCCGGCGGCGCCGGTCATCACCACTTCAGGCATGCGCTCTTTTCCTGTCTCCCAAGGCGGTGGAATACTTGACCAACGCGCTTGGTTTTCCTAGATCACCCACGTCCGCTGCAGCCATTCGACAAGGCTTTGCGGGCGCGGCGCGGCTTTAGCACAGGCCGCGCGCCCGACGCCAAGGAATCTCGCCATGCGCCTGTCCACCAAAGGCCGCTACGCCGTGATGGCCATGACCGACCTCGCTGTACGTCAGGGAGCGGACGAGGCCCTGCGCGCCGTTCCGCTGGCCGACATCGCCGCTCGGCAGCAGATTTCCCTCTCCTATCTCGAGCAGCTTTTCGCCCGGCTGCGCCGTCGCGGCCTGGTCAAGAGCGTGCGCGGCCCCGGCGGCGGCTATCGCCTGGCCCTGTCCGCCGGCGAGACCAGCATCGCCGACATCGTCGTGGCGGTGGACGAGCCGCTGCGCGCCACCCGCTGCGGCAAGAGCGGACCCAAGGGCTGCATGCTGGGCGGCGAACGCTGCATGACCCACGACCTCTGGGAGGAGATGGGCCGCCAGCTGCATGGCTACCTGGCCTCGGTGTCGCTGGCCGACGTGCTGTCGGGCAAGCTGCGCCCTTCCGTGTCGGAGGCCGCGTGACCGCCGTCTATCTCGACTACAACGCCACCGCCCCCGTCCGCCCCGAGGCGAAGGCCGCGGTGGTGCGCGCGCTGGAGATCGGCGGCAATCCCTCGTCGGTGCACGCCGCCGGCCGGGCCGCGCGGTCGCTGATCGAGGCGGCGCGGGCCCAGGTCGCGGCGCTGATCGCGGTCATCCCCGGCTCGATCACCTTCACCAGCGGCGGCACCGAATCCAACGCCCTGGCCATCGACAGCGCCGTGGCTGCCGGCTGTGACCGCATTCTTCTGGGCGCCACCGAACATGGCGCGGTGTCGGAAAACGTCCGCGCCGCCGGGGTTCCGGTCGAGGTCTGGCCGGTGGACGCCGAGGGCGTCGCCGATCTGGCCTGGCTGGCGCAGGCCCTGAAGGCCGGCGGCAAGCCGCTGGTCTGTCTGATGCTGGCCAACAACGAGACCGGCGTGATCCAGCCGGTCGCCGAAGCCTCGGCGCTGGTCCGCGAGGCCGGCGGCTGGCTGCATGTCGACGCCGTCCAGGCCGCCGGCAAGATCGCCATCGACTTCAACGCCCTGGGCGCCGACACCATGGCCCTGGCCGCGCACAAGATCGGCGGCCCGTTCGGGGTCGGCGCCCTGGCCGCCGGGCCCCGCGCGACCCTTTCCCGCCGTCTGCATGGCGGCGGGCAGGAGCGCGGCCGCCGCGCCGGGGCCGAGAACCTGACCGGCATCGCCGGTTTCGGGGCCGCCGCCGACGCCGCCCGCCGCGATCTCGTCGCCATTGCGGCGCAAAGTCTCTGGCGTGACGCCCTGCAGAACCGGGTCGAGGCCGCTGGCGCGGTGATCCTCGGCAAGGGCGCGCCGCGCCTCGCCCAGACCCTGGGCTTCGCCGTCGCCGGCTTCGACGCCCAGATGCAGGTCATGGGGATGGATCTGGCGGGCGTGATGATCAGCGCCGGTCCGGCCTGTTCCTCGGGCAAGATGAAACCCAGCGACGTGGTGGCGGCCATGGGCCGTCCCGACCTCGCCCCCGGCGCCATCCGCATCAGCGGCGGCTGGGGCTCAAGTGAAGCCGATTGGGTCGCCGCCGGCGACGCCTGGCTCGAACTGTTCGCGCGTCATGCGGCGCGCCGGAAGGAAGTTGCTTAAATGGCCGCCGTCAAGGAAACCGTCGCCGCGGTCGCCGAGCTGGAAAAGTACCAGCACGGCTTCATCACCGACATCGCCCAGGACTTCGCGCCCAAGGGGCTGAACGCCGACATCGTCCGTTTCATCTCGGCCAAGAAGGACGAGCCGGAATGGATGCTGGCCTGGCGGCTGGAGGCCTTCGAGCGCTGGCTGGCGCTGGAAGAGCCCGACTGGGCCAAGGTCAACTATCCGAAAATCGACTACCAGGACTCCTACTACTACGCCGCGCCGTCGCAGAAGGAGGGGCCCAAGAGCCTCGACGAGGTCGATCCCGACATCCTGGAGACCTACAAGAAGCTCGGCATTCCCCTGCGCGAACAGGAAGTGCTGGCCGGGGTGCAGGGCGCGCCGCGCTACGCCGTTGACGCGGTGTTCGACAGCGTCAGCGTGGTCACCACCTTCAAGAAGGAGCTGGCCGCCGTCGGGGTGATCTTCTGCCCGATCAGCGAGGCGATCCGCGAACACCCCGAGCTGGTGAAGAAATACCTCGGCTCGGTCGTGCCGGTCAGCGACAACTATTTCGCCTGCCTCAACAGCGCCGTCTTCAGCGACGGCAGCTTTGTCTACATCCCGCCGGGCGTGCGCTGCCCGATGGAGCTCAGCACCTATTTCCGCATCAACGCCGCCGAGAGCGGGCAGTTCGAGCGGACCCTGATTATCGCCGACAAGGGAAGCTACTGCTCCTATCTCGAGGGCTGCACGGCGCCGATGCGCGATGAAAACCAGCTGCACGCGGCCGTGGTCGAGCTGGTCATCCTCGAAGACGCCGAGATCAAATATTCCACCGTCCAGAACTGGTACCCGGGCGATCCGGTGACCGGGAAGGGCGGCATCTACAACTTCGTCACCAAACGCGCCGACTGCCGCGAGGCCCGGGCCAAGGTCAGCTGGACCCAGGTCGAGACCGGCTCGGCCATCACCTGGAAATACCCGTCCTGCATCCTGCGCGGCGAGGGCAGCAGCGGCGAGTTCTATTCGATCGCCGTGACCAACGGCCACCAGCAGGCCGACACCGGCACCAAGATGATCCATCTGGGCGCCAACACGAAGTCGCGGATCATTTCCAAGGGCATCAGCGCCGGCCAGTCGTCCAACACCTATCGCGGGCTAGTCTCGGCGCACCCGAAGGCCGTCGGCGCGCGCAACTTCACCCAGTGCGACTCCCTGCTGATCGGCAAGACCTGCGCCGCCCACACCGTGCCCTATATCGAGGCCCGCAACGGCCAGAGCGTGTTCGAGCACGAGGCGACCACCACGCGGCTGTCGGACGACCAGCTGTTCTATTGCCAGCAGCGGGGCCTCGACACGGAGTCGGCGGTGGCCCTGCTGGTCAACGGTTTCGTCCGCGACGTCCTGCAGACCCTGCCGATGGAGTTCGCCGTCGAGGCGCAGAAGCTGGTGGCGATCTCGTTGGAAGGGAGCGTGGGGTGAGCATCGACTCCAGTCTGATCGTCCGGGAAGACACCCTGCCGACCGTCGCGGACCTGACCGCCGCGATCGCGGAGACTGGAGTCGAGGTGGTCTTTCCGGTCGACTTCGCGTTGAACCGGAACGTCGGCGGCTGGGTTCCCATCACGGTCGACGGGCAGGAGAGCGGCTTCGACTACGCGGCCTATCCGCTTTCAGGCGTCGGGCTCGGCGAGTTGCCCGCGGGGGCGATCGATCTGGGTGACACCCTGTTGTCGTTCGGCGCCCGTGGGACGATTTCGGCGGAGACGGTGACCCTGATCCAGCAGGTGCTGGGGCGGCGCTGGAGGGCTGCGCTGCTCATCGAGGACGAGCTGCTGCCGCCGGAGGGCGACTGGGGCCCCGAGGCGTCACTCGCTGACTTGCACGTCGATCAGCACCGCAGCCCGGCGGAACGCGCGGCGGACGTCGAGGCCTATGTGGCCCAACACTATCCGCCGGCGCCGGGGAACCAGCGGGCCGAGGTCATGAACGTCCTGAGGCCCCTGATCATTCCGGTGATCATCATCCTGATCTTCGCCGCCATCTTTGTCTGGACGAGATCCGCTTGACCTCCGCCATCACCAACCTCCGCGCCATCGACCACGTCCAGATCGCCATCCCCGTCGGGGGCGAGGCGCAGGCGCGCCCGTTCTACGGTGACCTGCTGGGCTTGACCGAGGTTCCCAAGCCGGCCGACCTGGCCAAACGCGGCGGCTGCTGGTTCGAGGGGGCGGTCAAGGTCCACCTCGGCGTCGAGCAGGACTTCCGCGCCAATGTGAAGGCCCATGTGGCCTTCGAGGTCGATGACGCCGCCGGGCTCGCCGCGCGGGCCTCGGCGGCCGGCTTCAGAACCCAGTTCGATGACGATCTCGACGGCTTCGAGCGCGTCTATCTCTACGACCCCTTCGGCAACAGGCTCGAATTCCTCACGTCCCTTCTCCCCTTGCGGGAGAAGGTGTCGGCGAAGCCGACGGATGAGGCGTCGAAAGCTCCGTCCGCCGGTGAAACCCCTCATCCGACCCGCTCCGCGGGCCACCTTCTCCCGCAAGGGGAGAAGGAAGACACGAAATGACCGCCATGCTCTCTATCACCAACCTCCACGCCACTGTCGGCGACAAGCCGATCCTCAAGGGCCTGACCCTCGATGTGCCCGCTGGCGAGGTGCACGCCATCATGGGCCCCAACGGGGCCGGCAAGTCGACGCTCGGCTATGTGCTGACCGGCCGCCCCGGCTATGAGGTGACGGGCGGTTCGGCCACGCTCGACGGCCAGGACCTGTTCGCCCTGGCGCCTGACGAGCGGTCGGCCAAGGGCATGTTCCTGTCGTTCCAGTATCCGCTGGAAATCCCCGGCGTTCCGGCCCTGACCTTCATCCGCACGGCGCTCAACGCCCAGCGCAAGGCGCGCGGCGAGGACGAGATCGCCGCCCCGGCCTTCCTCAAGATGGCCCGCGAAAAGGCCGCCGCCCTGAAGATCGATTTCGAGATGCTCAAGCGGGGGCTCAACGTCGGCTTCTCCGGCGGCGAGAAGAAGCGCATGGAAATCTTCCAGATGGCCATGCTGGAGCCGCGTTTCCTGATCCTCGACGAGACCGACAGCGGCCTGGACATCGACGCCCTGCGCATCGTCTCCGACGGGGTCAACGCCATGCGCTCAGCTGAGCGGGCGATGCTGGTCATCACCCACTACCAGCGGCTGCTCGACTACATCAAACCCGACCGGGTGCATGTGCTGAGCGGCGGCAAGATCGTCGCATCCGGTGGTCCCGAGCTGGCGCACCAGCTGGAAGCCGAGGGCTACGACAAGTACGTGCAGGTGGCGGCGTGAGGCCGATTAGCATGAGCGCGCCTCGTCTCCCTTCCCCCTGGAAGGGGGAAGGGCCGGGGATGGGGGTGGAGGACTGCCGGCGTCAAAGGCGGCGGGAGTCGCGGAACAGTCCTGGCCACCGCGCGAGCCGAACCGGCCCCACCCCCAACCCTCACCCTTCCCCCCTCCAGGGGGAAGGGGCCGGCAGGCGTCGGGAATGGTCCCGATGACCCTCGCCTCCGCTATCGCCACCGGCGACCTCGCCCAGCTGCCCTCGCGCCGTGACGAGGACTGGCGCTGGACCGACCTGCGCGGGCTGATCCGCGCCCTGCCGCCGGCATCACCCCAGGGCAGGGCCTGGCTGTGGGAAAACCCGCTGTCCGGCCAACTCGACATGACCGTCGGCACCGTGAACGGTCGAGGGCACACCGATCTTGACGTCGCGGCTGGCGATGAGCGTTTCGTGGGCTGGCGGTTCATGTCCGCCACCCCTGGAACGTCGAACCAGGCTGAGCTTTGGGTCGATGTAGCCGCCGGCGCGAAACTGACTTTGATCGAAAGCTATGAGGGACGCGGGGCCGGGTATCTGACGGATGTGGCGGTCAACATCAAAATCGCCGACGGGGGCTCAATGGAGCGGATCATCTTCGCGGAGGATGATGCGGAGGGGATATCCGTTTCAACCGCGGATGTGACTCTGGCCCCCGGCGCGTCCTTCGCCCAGACCATCCTGACCAGCGGCGCCCGTCGCCAGCGGATCGAGACCCGCGTGACCCATCCGGGACAGGGCGCTTCCGTCCGCCTCGACGGCGTCTATCTCCTGCGCGATCAGCGCCATGCCGACCTGACCACCGTGGTTACCCACGGCGGCCTCGAGGGAACCACCACCCAGCTGACCAAGGGCGTGGTCCGCGACCAGGCCCGCGGCGTGTTCCAGGGCCGTATCGTTGTCGAACGCGGCGCCGACCAGACCGACGCCCGCATGGGCCACCACGCCCTGATCCTGTCGGACCGGGCCGAGGTCGACGCCAAACCCGAGCTGCTGATCTTCGCCGACGACGTCCAGTGCGCCCACGGCAACACCATCGGCGCGCTCGACGAGTCGGCGATCTTCTACGCCCGCCAGCGCGGCATGCCGCAGGCCGTGGCCCGCGCCATGCTCACCGAGGCCTTCGTCGGCGAGGTGGTCGACCGCATTGAGCACGAAGGCGCGCGGGATGTGGCGCGGGCGTGGGTGAGCGCGCAGCTGGGGACTGCCACGTGAGCCCAGCCTCTCCCAGAGTTCCGCTCATCCTCGCGAAAGCGAGGACCCAGGCTTTTTCAGAGCTTCGGCTCACGGTTCAAGCATGGCATCGCTCAACCCGAAAGGTGAGCCGCTGCGTCAAAAACACCTGGGTCCTCGCTTTCGCGAGGATGAGCGGGATTGAAGGGGGCTCATATGAGCCTGTTTGATCCGGAAGCGGTGAGGACCGAGTTCCCCATCCTGTCGCGCCAGGTGCACGGCAAGCCCTTGGTCTACCTCGACAACGCCGCCTCGGCCCAGAAGCCCCGCGCGGTGATCGAGGCCCTGACCAAGGCGATGGAGGGCAGCTACGCCAACGTCCATCGCGGCCTGCATACGCTGGCCAACGAAACCACCGACGCCTACGAACAGGCGCGCCGGTCGGTCGCCCGCTTCCTGGGCTGCGACATCGGCGAGGTGGTGTTCACCAAGGGCGGCACCGAGGCGATCAATCTGGTGGCGTCGTCGTTCGGCCTGTCCCTCAAGGCCGGCGACGAGATCCTGCTGACCCAGATGGAGCACCACTCCAACATCGTGCCCTGGCATCTGCTGCGCGAGCGCAAGGGCGTGGTGCTGCGTTTCGCCCCGGTGCGGGACGACGGGTCGCTTGATCTGCCGGCGGCCATCGCCCTGATCACCGACCGCACGAAACTGGTCGCCTTCAGCCAGATGTCCAACGTCACCGGCGCGATCAACCCGGTGAAGGCCCTGACCGACGCGGCCCACGCCGCCGGGGCGTTGGTGCTGATCGACGGCTGCCAGGGCGCGGTGCATATGGCAGTCGACGTCAGGGCGCTGGACGCCGACTTCTACGTCTGCACCGGCCACAAGCTCTACGGCCCGACCGGGATCGGCGTGCTCTATGGCAAATCCGAAGCCCTGGCCGCCCTGCCGCCCTATCAGGGCGGCGGCGAGATGATCGATATCGTCACCGAGGACCGCATCACCTACGCCGAGCCGCCGATGCGGTTCGAGGCCGGCACGCCGCCGATCCTCGAGGCCATTGCGCTTGGCGCGGCGCTGGACTGGCTGATGGGTTTTGACCGCGAGGCCATCGCCCGGCATGAGCGCGCGCTCTATGACCGGGCCGTCGAGCGGCTGGCAGGCCACAACTGGCTGCGCATCCTTGGAACCACGCCCGACAAGGGCGCCATCCTCAGCTTCACCGTCGAGGGCGCCCATGCCCACGACATCGCCCAGATTCTCGACCAGCAGGGGGTGGCGGTTCGCGCCGGCACCCACTGCGCCGAGCCTCTGATGGCCCGATTTGGCGTCACTTCAAGCGCCCGGGCCTCTTTCGCCCTATATAACACTGAGGCCGAGGCCGACGCGTTCGTGGACGCGCTGGTCAAGGCCCGCAGCTTTTTTGCCTGAGACCCGTATGACCGAAATTGGCGCCACCGTGACCGAAGCTCCCTCCGCCATCCCGCAGGCGGAGCTCGATCTGCTGACCGACCAGATCGTCGGCAAGCTCAAGAGCGTGTTCGACCCGGAAATCCCGGTCGACATCTATGAGCTGGGGCTCATCTACAAGGTCGACGTCTCCGACGACCGGGAGATCAAGATCGACATGACCCTGACCGCGCCCGGCTGCCCGGTGGCCGGCGAGATGCCGGGCTGGGTCGAGGACGCGGTGATGGAAATCCCCGGCCTCAAATCCTGCGCCGTGGATCTGGTCTTCGACCCGCCCTGGGACCCCTCGCGCATGAGCGACGAGGCCAAGCTGCAACTGAACATGTTCTGATCATGGAAACCGTTCAAATCACGCCCCGTCCCCGCCGCCCGCGTCCCAAGGTCGTCACCCTGACCGACGCCGCCGCGGCGCGCGTCAAGGAGATCATGGCCCGGGCCGACAAGCCCTACGCCGGTCTGCGCGTGGGGGTGAAGAACGGCGGCTGCGCCGGCTCCGAATACATCATCGAATACGCCGAGACGGCCGATCCGCTGGACGAGGTGGTCGAGGATCACGGCGTCACGATCCTGATCGAACCCAAGGCCGTGCTGTTCCTGATCGGCGCCGAGATCGACTACGAGGTCAGCCGGCTGAGCAGCCGGTTCGTGTTCCGCAATCCCAATGAGACGGACGCCTGCGGCTGTGGGGAGAGTGTGACGATCCAGCCGGCGGCGGAAGAGCAGTAGCCTGCGTTCAGAGCGACATATGAGCGGCGGCGGCAATCATCAGAAGTTGGAATAGCCCTGTGACGAACAGGGTCGCCAGGGCGGCGGGCGCGGCCCACAGACCGCGTCGCCACCCGTAGTCCCGGATCAACAGCGTGACCGCCGCGCAGACGGGGATTGGCGCCAGTGCGGGCGCCGTCAGCGCCGCCATGTACGCCAGGAAATGCGCCTCGCCCCAAAGCGTGAAAAGGCCGCCCAGTGGAAGCCCGACGACGACGCCGAGCACGCCCAGGACATAGGCGATCGCCAGTCCTGCAGCATAACGGTTAGGCTCCTCGCGCCGTCCGGTCCGTTCCAATTTTCCCGTCGACGTCACAATGGTCTCCCTTCCGTGATGGCGATGCGCGCCAGATGCCAGAGTCCGGGAAGCGCGGCGGCCAGAACTGCGGCCGGTGCGCCGTAACACCCGCGCCGCCAGCCATGGTCACGCACCAGCAACGTCGCCGCGGCGATGGCCGGGACCGGCGCCAGACCCAGCAGGGCGAAGTAGAGGATAAATGTCGGGCCCTGGGTCATCGTCCAGGCGTCGATCAAGGCGACCAACGGCACCCAGGCGAAGGCGCCGAGAAGTCCAAAGACATAGGTCAGGGCAAGGTCCCTACCGAAGTGTACGGGGCGGGCAGAGTGGGTCACGCTGTCACCTCCACCCCGCTTGTGGCCTTCCGCACCTCATCCGGCGTCGGCACCAGCACCGACGTCCGCACGGGCTCGCCGGTCGCCAGGGCAATCAGTTCCTGCGTCCGCGTCTCGACCACCGACTCCAGCCGCTCGAGGAACGGCCCACGCTCAAGCCCCGTCTCGATCGGGTCGAGGAACTCGATGGTCGCCACGCCGGGTTTCTTGACCTTCGAGGTCTGCTGCCAGAAACAGCCCAGGTTGGTCGCCACCGGCACCACCGGCAGGTCGAAGTCGCGGCTCATGTAGTAGACGCCGGTGCGGTAGCGGAACCGCTCGCCCGGCCTGGCCAGGTTGCCTTCCGGATAGATCAGGATGCGGCGGCCCTCGGCGGCGACCTGGGCGGCGCTTTCTGACAAGGCCTTGCGGGCTTCGGGGCCGCCGCAGTTGTCGACGATGATCGCCCCGAACTTGCGCAGGATGGCCCCGACCAGCGGGAACCGCTCCATATGATCGCCGGTGACGAACGACAGGTTGTCGACATTGGCGAACATCACGAAGCCGTCGCCCCAGCTGTGGTGTTTGGCGGCGATGATGAAGGCGCCCTTGGGCAGCTTCTCCTGACCCTTCAGCTCGACCCTGATGCCGGCCAGATGCTCCATCGACCAGAGCATGCGGCGGGTATAGGCGCGGATCGCCGCCGTCATCGGCGCGCGACCGGGGGCCAGGGCGAGGATGGCGGCGCTGAGGCCGTAGACAATCGACAGCACCCAGTAGTGGGCGTTGAACAGCCGGTTGCGGAGGGTCATGGAAATTCCCTAACGAGCGAAAAGGACAGCCTGGACGCCGGCGGTCATCAGGCCGGCGTGGGCGGAGAGGGGATCGTCGCCCAGCCGGCCGTAGGCCTTGTTCTGGGCGGTCTGGGTGATGACGCCGATGGCCATGGCCGCCAGCACCCGCGGGTCGGCCGGGGGCAGTTCGGCCGTGATCATCGCCTGTTTGATCAGGGCTTCGGTCACCGACACCGGGTCGCGGCCGTCCTCCTGGTAGTGGGGGATGAAGCGATGCACCTGGGTCAGGTGGAAGCTGAAGGTCAGCCAGTCCTCGTCGGCGACCTGGCAGTAGGCGGCGACGATGGCGGCGGCCTTGGCCTTGATGCCGACGGCCTGGCCGGCGCTCTCGGCGATCAGCGACGACAGCCGGCGATGGGTGGTCATGAACAGGCTGACGGCCAGCTCGTCCTTGCCCTTGTAGTGGCGGTAGAGGGCGCCTTCCGACACCCCGGCCTCGGCGGCGATGGCGCGGGTGGTGGCGGCGTCGACGCCGTCGCGAACAAAGACTTCCAGCGCGGCGCGCTCGATGCGAGGTTTGGCGGACATGGTCAGGCGACTCCGTGTGTGTGAGCATTTGATCACATGTGGTTGGCGCCTGCAAGTGAACATTTACTCACACGGGGCGACATGGCTGTCAGCGCTGATTTTCTTGAACATTTGAAGGAGCTGCTCGCCGACCTCGGGCCGTTGACGGTCAAGAAGATGTTCGGCGGGGCCAGCGTGCAGGTTGACGGCAGGGCCTTCGGCCTGGTCTTCGGCGAGGTGCTGTATCTGAAGGTCGATGACGAGAGCCGTGCGACATTCGCGGCCGAGGGCTCGGAGCCCTTCACCTACACCATGAAGGACGGCCGGACCGGGAACCTGCACTACTGGCGGCTGCCGGACGGCGGTCTGGACGACCCCGACGAGGCCGTACGTTGGGCGCGGCTGGGGCTGGCGGCGGCCTATCGCGCCCGCAAACCGAAAAAGAACAAGGGCCGGGCGATGCGCGACGACATCGGACCCGGCCCCTGGGATGGGTGAACCCTCCCCCGAAGGGGAGCATCTTTAGCGCCCCTTGAAGGCCGCGACGCGCTTTTGCAGGAAGGCGCTGACGCCCTCGATGAAGTCCTCGGACTTGCCGGCGATGCGCTGGGCCTTGCGTTCGGCGGTCAGCTGGGCGTCCCAGTCGGCGTCGAGGCTGTCCCACATGATCTTGCGGATCTGGCCGAGCGAGGCCGGGCCGGCCGCCAGTTCCCTGGCGATGGTCATGGCCGTCGACATCAGGTCGGCGTCGGGCACGCAACGGTTGACCAGGCCCCACTCCAGCGCCTTGGCCGCCGGAACCCGCTCGCCCATCAGGGTCATTTCCATGGCCCGGGCCCGGCCGATCATGCGCGGCAGCAGGTAGGTCGAGCCGCCGTCCGGCACCAGGCCGATGCGACGGAAGGCCTGCATGAAATAGGCGCTCTCGCCGGCGACGATCATGTCGCCCATCAGGCCCATCGAACAGCCGATGCCGGCCGCTGCGCCGTTGACCGCCGTGACCAGCGGCAGGGGCGTGTCGCGCATCAGCTGGATCAGGGGGTTGTAGGTGGTCTCCAGCGCCCGGCCGGCGTCAGGCTTGCCGTCGACGTCCAGTTCGCGGCCGGCGGCGCCGCCG
Source organism: Caulobacter sp. (assembly GCA_030680355.1). Taxonomy (GTDB): domain Bacteria; phylum Pseudomonadota; class Alphaproteobacteria; order Caulobacterales; family Caulobacteraceae; genus Caulobacter. Next base: position 88,163 of record JAUXVF010000028.1, on the reverse strand, counting down.
CCCGACAGGTTGGCGCCGGAGCAGAAGCCGCGGCCTTCGCCGGTCAGCACGATGGCGCGGGCCTTGACCGTCCCGGCGGCGAGGCTGCGGAAGGCGTGGCTCAATTCGTCGGTGAGATCCAGGCCGGCGGCGTTCATGGTCGCCGGATCCGACAGGGTGATCACCGCGACCTCGTCGGTCACCTCAAGCTTGATTTTCTTGTAGTCCACGCGAGCGTCCTCCCTCGGTGTTTGATCAGGCCCGATGTCTAGCGGTCATAACCCGGGGGAACGCCAATGGAAAATTCAGACCGGGCCCGGGCCGTAGTAGCGGGTCAGCAACCAGACCATCAGCAGGATCGCCGCCAGGGCCAGCAGCAGCGGCGCTGACAGCGGCAATCCGGCCGCGACCAGGCCCGCCGCCGCCAGGCATCCGATGAAACAGCCGACATCCCAGGCGCCTTCGGTGGCCATGTGGAAGCGCATCACGCAGGGCGAGCCCTTGGCGAGGTTGTAGACCGGCGTCATCAGCACCGGCGTCACCAGCACGGCGGTGAAGGCGCCGGCGGCGTTGGCCAGCACCGCCAGCCAGGGGGCGTCGAGACTGGCCGCCCGCAGCAGCACCACCACGGCCGCCCCTGAATAGGCCAGGATCGCCGACCGCCGGCCGTGGCCCAGGTCGATGTGGCGACCGAGGGCCAGGCCGCTGAACGCCCCTGCCACCGCCGCCGCCGCCGCCGCCCCGCCGAACGCCCTGAAGCTTTCGCCGAGGGTTAGGAACAGGGCGATCAGCCAGACGAAATAGGTGGTCGCGGCGGACAGGCCGTCGCCGACCATCAGCCCCAGGGCGACCCAGGAGGGCGCGCCGCCGGCGGGGACGGTGGCCGCCACCGGCACATTGGGCGCGCCGATCAGAGGGACGATGGCCAGGGCCTGGATCAGGCCGACGGCCCAGAAGGTCGGCGTTGGACCCAGGGTCGTCAGGCCCCAGGCGCCGAGTAGTGGTGCGACAATCCCGACCATGGCGACGATCGCCTCGCGCAGGCCGATCTGGCCGCCCCGATCGCGGGCCTCGCCCAGGGCGGCGAAATAGGCGTGAAAGTTGAGCCAATAGAGCAGGTAGCCGACCGAGGAGACGCCGCAGAGCAGGATCAGAAAGGGCCCAGGGCCCTTGACCATCGCCAGCAGTGGAAAGTTGAGCGCGGTGATCAGGGTGCCGGCCATCAGCAGGGGCTTGACGCCGAAGCGGATGGCCAGGGGCAGGGCCGCCGGTCGCAGGACGAATCGTCCGGCGACCAGACCGGCCTGAAAGAGCAGGGCGAGGGGCGCCGACACGCCGGCCTTGAGCAGAAAGGCGAGGACAAACAGTCCCCCGGCGCCCTGGGCGAACGCCTGGAGGGTGTAGTGCAGGTTCACGCGCGTGATCGCGTGGCGGGCGGTCAATGACATGGGAAACCGGAGGGCGTCTGGGTGAACGCAAGCGCGCCCGGCGACGATGGCCGGGCGGCGGTGGGCTGGTCAGCCTTGGCTAGACCTCAGCGGAGTCGTTCACACATGAGCCGGCGCTCCTTCGATGGCGAAGGCTCGCACGGGTCTTCAGGGCAGGCAAGAGGCCGAAAGTCAGGCGGCGTCGGCGAGCTTTTCGCCATTGGTGACGCGATTACGGCCCGTCCGTTTGGAGGTGTAGAGGGCGGCGTCGGCCCGTTCCATGACACAGACGCCGGTCTCCCCCTCGCGGCGCGTGGCCAGACCCGCCGAGATGGTCACCGTGCCCAGGTCTTCGTTGGTCGAGCGGCGCTTGAGCATGCGCGAGGCGATCTCCTCACGAATTTCCTGAAGGCTCATCTCGACGACGGCAGCGTCCTCGCCGGGGAAGATGATGGCGAATTCCTCGCCGCCATAGCGGGCCGAGAAGCGCGGTTCGGCGCCGATGCGGCCGATGACGCTGGCCACGAAGCGAATGACCTGGTCGCCGGTCTGGTGGCCCCAGGTGTCGTTGAAGCTCTTGAAGTGGTCGATATCCAGCACCGCCAGGGTCAACGGGGCGCCGTGCTCATCGGCTTCGGCGCAGGCGCGGATCAACTCCTCATCGAAGGAGCGGCGATTTGCCAGGTTGGTCAGGCCGTCGGTGGTGGCGTCCCGTCGAACCTGCTCAAGGTGCTCCCGCAGCCGCTGAACCTCACCAGTGGAGTCGGCCAGGCGCTTTTCGAGAGACTTGTTTTCCTTTTGCACCCTACGGGTGGCGGTCGAAAGGGTGTCGACCATGGACCGGATCTGACCAACGTCCTCCGCGCCGTTCAGGCCCTGGCTGGCGCCGGCCAGGGTCTGGCCGTAGGCCTCGTTCGACTTCTGGGCCAGCTGAATGGCGCGGGACACCGAGTCCAGTTCCTTGGACAGCTGGTCGCCGGCGTCGCGGATCTGTTCGTTCAGGCGGGCCTTGGCCAGATAGGCGGCGGCGAGGTCCTCGCTGACGTTTTCTGTCAGCGGCTCGCCGAGGGAAATCAGGCGGCCAAGCTCAATGGCGAGGGCGCCCTCCGGGTCGGCGACGAAATGGAACCAGAGTTCAAAATTGAGCGGTGTGGGCCAGACATTGTGGCTTTCCATCAGGTCCAGCACGTGGCGCGCGACCTTGTAGGATTCGGGGCCTCGCAGCGTGATTTCAACGTCGGCGGACATACGCAATTTCCCTCTGGCCGCAGCGCGCCTTCTGGCGAGCCTGAGCTGTCATTCAGGGACTGTAGCCAGCAAGGTCCCAATGACCGGTTAAAAGCATAACACCGGTCGCTTGCGGACAGGCCGGGAGCCGTTCATTCTGAACACTGATCACATGAGCCGGAGTTCGCCCGGCCGCCTGGAGGCAGACCCATGAACGCACCCGCCAACCTCGGCGCCGAGGGCCACAAGGCCGCCATGCTCGCCATTCTGGATCGCCAGAAAGCCGCTCATCTGCGCGATGGCCCGCTGTCCGCCGAGACGCGGATCGAATGGCTGGACCGCTGTATCGCCCTGCTGGTGGATCATGCGACCGACATCCAGGACGCGCTCAATGCCGATTTCGGCAACCGCTCGCGAGAGGCCAGCCTGCTGACCGACGTCAGCGGGTCCATCGGTCCACTGAAGTTCGCCAAAGAGAACCTTCGAAAATGGATGAAGGTCGAAAAGCGCAAGACCACGCCGGCGATCCTGGGTCTGTTCGGCGCCAAGGCCCATATCGAGTACCAGCCCAAGGGCGTAGTCGGCGTGATCAGCCCGTGGAACTTCCCGGTCAATCTGACCTTCGCGCCCCTGGCCGGCATCATCGCGGCGGGCAACCGGGCGATGATCAAGCCGTCGGAGTTCTCGCCGGCGACGTCGGAGCTGATGAAGACCATGTTCGCCAAGGTCTTCACCGAGGAAGAGATCGCGGTGATCACCGGCGGGCCGGAAGTCGGCCAGGCCTTCTCCGGTCTTGCCTTCGACCACATGATCTTCACCGGCGCGACCGGGGTCGCCCGCCATGTCATGCGCGCTGCGGCTGAAAACCTGGTGCCCCTGACCCTGGAGCTGGGCGGCAAGAGTCCGGTGATCATCTCCGGGACCGCCGACATGGCGACCGCCGCGGCCCGGATCATGAACGGCAAGACCCTGAACGCCGGTCAGATCTGCCTGGCGCCGGACTATGTCATGGCGCCCGCCGACCGGGTCGACGAGTTCGTCGCCGAGGCCAAGGCCGCCGTCGGCAAGATGTTCCCGACGCTGAAGGACAATCCCGACTACACCTCGGTGGTCAACCAGCGGCACTACGATCGCATCAAGGGCCATATCGACGACGCCCGGGCCAAGGGTGCCGAGATTGTCGAGATCAACCCGGCCGGCGAGGATTTCAGCCAGCAGGAGCATCATAAGATTCCGCCGACCCTGATCCTCAATCCCACCGACGATATGACGGTGATGCAGGAGGAGATCTTCGGGCCTGTGCTGCCGGTGAAGACCTACAAGGCGGTCGATGACGCCCTGGCCTACGTCAACGGCGGCGACCGGCCCCTCGGCCTCTACTGGTTCGGAACCGACGAGGCGGAGAAGGATCGCGTGCTGGAACGGACCACCAGCGGCGGGGTGACGATCAATGACGTGATCATGCACGTCGCCCAGGAGGAGCTGCCGTTCGGCGGCGTCGGGCCGTCGGGAATGGGCAGCTACCACGGCCATGACGGTTTCCGGGAGTTCAGCCACCGCAAGGCCGTCTACACCCAACTCAAGAAGGACATCGGCCCCTTGCTGCAGATGCGCCCGCCCTACGGCCCCGGCATCCGCAAGTACCTTGCCGGGACGCTGAAGAAGTAGCCTCGGGACGCGAACCCGTTCATGAACGCGTCAGGCGGTCTGTTGTATTGCAGACCTGATGGCGGACCCCGGTCCTGCCAAGGGTCACCTGACCCTGTGTGATTGGAGATAACCATGCGTACGGTCATCACCGGCCTTGTTGTTTCGCTGATGGCGATGTCCGCCGCTCAGGCGAGCGTCGATTTCCGGGCCCAGGCCCGCTGCATCACGGCCTATGAAGTCGCTGCCAGTCTGCTGGAAGTCGACGCCGACGCCGCCAGCGGCGCGGAGCGGGCGGCGATCCGCAAGCGGATCGCCAAGCTCGATGTCAATCGGGAGCGGCTGTCGCTGGCCCTGGCCACGCGAACGGACATGACCGTGGCCGACAGCGTGGCCAGTCAGAAGGAACGCAAGACGGAAGAAGCGCGTCTCGACAAGCTGGACGCCCAGAGCGTTCAGGCCATCGCCGACGCCTGCGATTCGATGTTGGGCGGCTAGACCGCGACACCAGGGCAGGGGCGTCTGCCCCTGGCCCCCCGCGACGTCTGATTCATGAAACCCTGAACGAGACCGGACGGATCGCGGGAGCCCCGCGATCCGGGCCGCGCCTAGTCTTCGCTGGCGGGCGGCGTGATCGGGGCTGCCCGCGTCAGGAAGGCCGGCGTGTCAGATCCGAAACCGACCACCCGCCGGCCGTCATCATCACGATCGCGACCTCGACCGCCCTCATCACGACCGCGTCCCCGTGACCGGTCATCGTCCCGGCGGGGTTCGCGCGCTTCAGCCCGACGCGGTTCGCGTTCGCGGCGGGGCTCGTCACGACGCGGTTCTTCACGACGGGGTTCGCGCGCTTCCGGCGCGGCGGCGACTTCGGCAGGGGCGGCGGGCGCGGCATTGCGGCGCGAGTCGTCGCCACCACGACCACGACCGCGGCCGCCACGTTCACGACGGGGCTCCCGATCTTGGCGCGGTTCGTCCTGGCGGCCTTCGGTCGCGGGAGCGACTTCAACCGGAGCGGCTTCCGCAGCAACAGCCGCCACCGGGGCGGCGTCGCGGGGCGCTTCGTCGTCGCGGGGACGGTTGCGACCGCCGCGCGCGCGGCGCGGCTCGCGTTCGGCACGCGGTTCCCGCTCGGCGCGGGGTTCCCGTTCCGCCGGAGCGGGCGGGACGATGGCTTCGGTCGCGGCGACGACCGGCGCTTCGACGGCGGGCTCGGCTTTGCGGGTCCGCGCGCGGCGGGCCGGTTTTGCAGCCTCATCGCCGGCGGCCGGCTGTTCGATGGCGGTCATCGACACGACGGAGGTTTCCGAGGCCGGACGGCCGCGGCTGCGGTCCCGATCCCGATCGCGGCCGGCGGCGCGCGGGCCGCCGCGCTTGTCGCCGTCACGCTTGGCGCGCGGCTCGCTCTTCAGACTGGCCCAGTCGATGCCCTCGAAGGTCGCCTCGGCCGGCGTTTTGCCGATCAGCTTGAGCACCTTCTCGAGGTTCTTGTCGTCGGCCGGGGTGACGATCATGTAGGCCTCGCCCGAACGGCCGGCGCGACCGGTGCGGCCGATGCGGTGGACGTAGTCGTCCGCATGGTGGGGCACGTCGTAGTTGAACACCTGGCTGACGTCGGGAATGTCGAGGCCGCGGGCGGCGACGTCGGAGGCGACCAGCAGTTTCAGTTCACCGTTGCGGAAGCCTTCCAGGGTGCGCATGCGCGTGGACTGGTCGAGGTCGCCGTGGATGGCCGCCGCGTCGTGCCCGTGCGTGCGCAGGGATTTGGCGACGATATCGACTTCGCTCTTGCGATTGCAGAAGACGATGCCGTTCTTGATTTCGCTGCGGTCGATCAGGCTGCGCAGGGCGGTGCGCTTGGCCTTGTGATCGTTGCTCGGGATGCGCGCCAGATACTGGGTGATGTTCTCGGCGGTGGTCGCCGGGCGGCTGGCCTCGATGCGGACCGGGTTCTTCAGGAACTGCTTGGTCAGCCGGGTGATTTCCGGCGGCATGGTGGCGCTGAAGAACAGGGTCTGACGCTTGGGCGGGGTCAGTTTGAAGATGCGCTCGATGTCGGGAATGAAGCCCATGTCGAGCATGCGGTCGGCTTCATCGACGACCATGATCTGGACGCCGGTCAGCAGGATCTTGCTGCGCTCGAACAGGTCGAGGAGGCGGCCGGGCGTGGCGATCAGGACGTCGACGCCCTTGTCGAGGGCCGAGATCTGGTCGCCCATCGAAACGCCGCCGATCAGCAGGACCCAGGAAAGCCGGGTGCCCTTGGCGTATTTCTCAAAACTGTTGGCGACCTGGTCGGCCAGTTCGCGGGTCGGGGCCAGGACCAGGGCGCGCGGCATGCGGGCCCGGGCGCGGCCGGCCGAGAGCCGCTCGATCAGCGGCAGGGTGAACGCCGCCGTCTTGCCGGTGCCGGTCTGGGCGATGCCTAGAACGTCCTGTCCGGCGAGGGCCACGGGGATGGCCTGCTCCTGAATGGGGGTGGCGGTTGTATAGCCGGTGTCAGCCACCGCCTGCAGGGTGAGGGCGCTAAGCCCCAGTTGGGAAAATTCTGTCATGTCTCGCTTGGCTTGGTCGGGGCCGCCCGTGCTTGGGCGAGCGGGCGGCGCGGATTCGCATGACCTGCCCCGAAACTCGCCGCGATACATAGGCTTAAACCCCGCAAAGTCAACTATGGCGGGGGTCTGGAGGTTTGCCCCTGTCGTTGCGCGTCCGGCCGCGCGGCGTGGGCTTAACGATCTCGAAAATCGGCGCTAGGGTGCCATGGTCGCCCATGAGGCGAACCAGACAACAAGAAATCGGGTGGGAAATTCCAATGAAAATTCTGGCGAAAGCGGCGATCGCCGCGGCGATCTTCATGGCGGCGGGCCCGGCCCTGGCGGCCGATCCGATGGCCTCGGCCTACGGCAACACCGTTCTGATCACCTATGCCGACGGCACCGAGGTGAAAATCTACGTCGATGAGGGCGGCAGCTACAGCGGCGAAAGCCCCGCCGGCCAGAGCGCCGGCAGCTGGGCGATCTCGGGCGGCAAGACCTGTTTCACGCAGCAATCGCCGGAAGCCACGCCGCCATCCTGTTCGGCGACCGTGAACAAGAACGTCGGCGACAGCTGGCAGAGCACGGGTCAGGGCGGCGCGCCCGTGACCGTGACCATCGTCTCCGGACGCTAGACGAAAACGGCGCTGGGGCGGTCTTCGGACCGCCTCAGATGTCGACGTCCGCCGCGGCGAACTCGGCGTTTTCCTGGATGAACCGGAAACGCTGTTCGGGCTTGCGGCCCATCAGATCCTCGACCAGCTGTTCCACCTGCTCCTCATCGCGGGGCAGGGTGACGCGGGCCATGGTCCGGGTCGCCGGATCCATGGTGGTTTCCTTGAGCTGGGCCGGCATCATCTCGCCAAGGCCCTTGAAGCGGCCGATCTCGGGCTTCTTGCCCTTGAATACGGTGGCCACCAGCTCGTCCTTGTGCTCGTCGTCGCGGGCATAGACCGTCTTGCCGCCATGGCTGAGCCGGTAGAGGGGCGGCAGGGCCAGATACAGCCGCCCGCCGCGGATCATGTCAGGCATGGTGCGGTAGAAGAAGGTGATCAGCAGGCTGGCGATATGGGCGCCGTCGACATCGGCGTCGGTCATGATCACCACGCGATCGTAGCGCAGATCCTCGTCGCGGTATTTCGATCCGGCCTGGACGCCCAGGGCCAGCATCAGATCCGACAGCTCCTTGTTGGCCATCATCTTGTCGCCGGTGGCGCTGGCCACGTTCAGGATCTTGCCGCGCAGGGGCAGGATGGCCTGGGTCTTGCGATTGCGCGCCTGTTTGGCCGAGCCGCCGGCGCTGTCGCCCTCGACGATGAATATCTCGGCCCCGTCGATGGCGCTGCCCGAACAGTCGGCCAGCTTGCCCGGCAGCCGCAGCTTGCGGGTCGCCGAGGCGCGGGAGACCTCGCGGTCCTTGCGGCGCTTGAGCCGGTCCTCGGCCCGTTCGATGACGAAATCGAGCAGGGCCTGGGCCGCCTTCGGCGAGGCCGTCAGCCAGTGATCGAACGGATCGCGCAGCGTCGTCTCGACCAGTTTCTGGGCGTCGGATGACGACAGCCGTTCCTTGGTCTGGCCCTGGAATTCCGGATTGCGGATGAAGACGCTGATCAGGGCGCCGGCGTTGGCGATGACGTCATCGGCGGTGATGATCGCGGCCCGCTTCTCGCCGGCCAGTTCGGCATAGGTCTTCAGCCCCTTGGTCAGGGCGGCGCGGAAGCCGGCTTCGTGGGTGCCGCCCTCGGGGGTGGGTACGGTGTTGCAGTAGGACTGCATGAAGCCGTCGGCCTCGCCAAAGCCCTGCGGCGTCCAGGTGACGGCCCATTCGACAGCCCCGGCCTCGCCGGTCCGCTCGATGCGGCCGCTGAACGCGTCGGGGGTGACGGTGGCGACGTCCTTGATCCGCTCGGCCAGGAAGTCGGCCAGGCCGTTGGGGAAGTGGAAGACCGCCTCGGCCGGGGTCTGGTCCTGGATGCGCGAGGGATCGCAGGTCCATTTGATCTGTACGCCGCGGAACAGATAGGCCTTGGACCGGGCCATGCGGTAGAGGCGCGAGGGACGGAAGGCGACGCCTTCGCCGAAAATCACCGGGTCGGGCATGAAGCGGATGGCGGTGCCGTGCTTCTTCGACGGCCCCAGGGTTTCCAGTCCGCCGACCGGCTTGCCGCGCGAGAACACCTGACGGCTTTCGAAGCCGTCGCGCCAGACGGTGACCTCGACCCGTTCGGACAGGGCGTTGACGACACTGACCCCGACCCCGTGCAGGCCGCCGGAGGTCTCATAGGCCTTGCCCGAGAATTTACCGCCCGAGTGCAGCACGGTCATGATCACCTCGAGCGCCGACTTGCCCGGGTGTTTGGGGTGCGGATCGACCGGGATGCCGCGGCCGTCGTCTTTCACCGTCAACGAGCCGTCGGCCTCGAAGATCACCTCGATCAGTTTGGCGTGGCCGGCGACGGCCTCGTCCATGCTGTTGTCGAGCACCTCGGCGAACAGATGATGCAGGGCCCGCTCGTCGGTGCCGCCGATATACATGCCCGGCCGCTTGCGCACCGGCTCCAGCCCCTCGAGCACCTCGATGGAGTCGGCGTTGTAGTCGCCGGATGTGGCTGGGGCCTTGGCGGGCGGCGGGACCGGCTTGGCCGGAACGGGCTCGTGCGCCTGCGCCAGCGGCGCGGCGGCCGGCGGGTTCAGAGCGGTGTCGAACAGCGAGGACTGGACGGGGGAAGCGGACATGACGCGGTCAGTTTCGAACGATTCGGGAACGAACGGGTATGCGACCAAGGGCCGGGAGGGGCAAGAGCTACCCTTTCCCGGCGGGGAGAGGGCCCGTTACCGATACGCTGGCGGATACCCCGTCGTACTCGGCGTCGCATAACGGTCGCGCAGTTCGAAGGCCCTGCTGCTCTGCGGTTGTTCGACGCCGCCGATGAACACCGCCACCGGCCAGGTCGAGGTTTCCAGCGGATCACCGGTCCACAGCACCACATCGGCGGTCTGGCCGACCACCAGGGACCCGACGCCGGTCATGCCCCAGATCTTGGCCACGTTTGACGTCAGGGTGGCCATGGCCGCCTCGCGGGGCAGGCCGTTGGCGACCGCCAGTCCGGCGTTGAACCGGGCTTGGCGCAGGTTGTTGAAGTCGCGGGCGCCCATGATGGCCACGGTGACGCCGGCGGCCTGCAGCCGGGCGGCGTTGTCGAGTCGCGAGCCCAGGGCCTCGAAGGCGGAGGGCAGGTCGGCCTGGCTGTCGACGATCACCGGAACCCCGGCGGCGGCCAGTTCGCCGGCGACGCGCCAGCCCTCCTCGGCGCCTTCGAGGATGATCTTGACCTTCTCCTCGCGGGCCAGGCGCAGGGCCTGGCGGATGTCGGAGGCCTTGTGGACCCGGATCAGCAGGGGCGTGCGCCCCTCGACCACGGGGATCAGGGCTTCGAGATCGACCCGCGACAGGCCGAACTCCCGCGTGGCGCCGCGGTCATAGGCGGCCCGGTTGCGGGCGAAGGCGCGGGCGTCCTCGAAGGCCGCCCGGACCAGCACCAGGGCCGCGCCGCGCGAGCCGCCGGCGTTGCGGGCGCCGGCCTCGCCCAGATCCAGACCCACGGCGACGCGGGCCTTTTCGACAGGGTCGGTGTCGCCGGCCGCGAGGCTGATGATGGCCGCCTGGCCGGCGAACATGCCGGGCTCGGCCGCCGCGCCGCCGCCGCCGCCGGCGAAGTCATCGGCGCCGCTGTCGTCCTTGTGTCCGGCGCCGCCTCTGGTCAGCTCGGGCGTGACCACGCCCCGGGTGACGCCGCTCTGGCGGGCCAGGGGGATCATGGTGCTGTCGGGATTAACGCCATAGCTGACGTCGAACCCGGCCGTCAGTCGGCCCGAGCCGTCGTCCTGGGTCTCGCGCACGGCGCTGACCTCCGACACCGACAGGTTGGTCGAGGCGGCGATCAGGCCGGGCGTCACCACCCCGCCCCTGGCGTCGATCACCCGGGCCCCGGCCGGCGCGGTGACCCCGGCGCCGACGGCGATGATCTTGCCGTCCTTGAGCACGATGGCGCCGGACGGAATGGTCCCGGCGGCCGCGGCGGTCTCCAGCCGGGCGTTGACGATGGCCACGGTCTCTGCGGCGGCCGGAGCGGCGGCGAGCCAGGTCGCGGCCAGCAGGGCGAGGGGAGCGATCAGGGGGGATTTCATGGGTGGAAGGCCCCTTCACCGGGCTGGCCGAGTTCGAAGTCAGACTTGGGCTGATAGCGCGGATCGCGGCGGTCATAGACCAGCGCCCCGTCGACGAAGACCTTCTCGGCCTGGGCGTAGACGCTGAACGGGTCAGCGCTCCAGATCACCACGTCGGCGCGTTTGCCGGCGACCAGCGAGCCGGTCTGGCCGTCGATGCCCATGGCCCTGGCCGGGTTGAGGGTAATCCAGGCGATAGCCTCGGCCGGGGTGATCGCCAGACCGATGCGATTGCCGGCGGCCATGGCGATGGCCGCTTCCTGGTTCAGCCGCTGGGTGATGGTCTCGTCGTCGGAATGGATGACGGTGCAGGCCCCGGCCCGGTAGGCGATGGCGGCGTTGGCCTCGATGCCGTCGTAGGACTCCATCTTGAAGCCCTGCCAGTCGGCCCAGGTGGCGAAACAGATGCCCTCCTTGGCCAGCAACGGCCCGATCTTGTAGGCCTCCGAGGCGTGGTGGAACATCGAGATGCGGTAGCCGAACTCCTTGGCGATATCGATCATCACCGCCATTTCGTCGGCGCGGTAGCAGTGGTTCTGGACCAGGATCTCGCCCTTCAGAACCCCGACCAGGGTGTCCAGGCCCAGGTCGCGCTTGGGCGGATCGGCCTTGTCGCCCTTGGCGATCTTGGCCCGGTAGTCGTCCCATTTGCGGCCGTATTCGGCGGCGTCGATCCAGGCCTTGCGGTAGCCGGCGACGTTGCCCATCGCCGTGGCGGGGCTCCGCCCCTTGCCGCCATAGACCCGCTTGGGGTTCTCGCCGCAGGCCATCTTCAGGCCGTAGGGCGCACCGGGGAACTTCATGCCCTGCATGGTCACGCTGGGCACGTTGCGCACCGTGACCGAGCGGCCGCCAAACAGGTTGGCCGAGCCTGGGAGAATCTGGAGGGTGGTCACCCCGCCGGCCCGGGCCCGGTTGAAGCCCGGATCCTGCGGCCAGATCGAATGCTCGGCCCAGACATTGGCGGTCACCGGGTCGGTCATCTCGTTGCCGTCGGAGCGGGAGGACACGCCGGGGGAGGGATATACGCCCAGATGGCTGTGGGCGTCGATGACGCCGGGCGTGATCCATTTGCCGCGACCATCGATGATGGTCATGCCCTCGGGGATGACGGTCTCGGGACCGCCGACGGCGACGATCTTGCCCTCGGCGAAGACCACGACGCCGTTCTCGATCTGCTGACCGGTGGCGGTCAGCACCGTCGCGCCGCGAATGGCCGTCGGCCGCGAGGGCAGGGCGGCATAGGTGCTGGGGAAGGGGTCCGGCCGGGCGGCCGGATCGAGCCCGGCCGGCATCGTCTTGGTCGCCCCGGCCGGAGCCGGTTTCGCGGCGGTTGCGCCGGTCGTGGCGCAGGCGGCCAGCAGGGCCGCCGTCGCGGTGGCGGCCAACGCCGCCTTCAGTCTGGATGTCATCGCCCGTCCCATACTTACAGACCGGCAGATCAGACCAATTGCGCTCCGTTATCAAGAGCCTGGGCGCCATATCGACAGTGCGGCCGAGAGAGATCACTGTCGAGGCCAAGGGACCGGACCGGAGCGTGATCATGAACACCCTGCTGAAACTGGGGCTGGCGGCCGCGATGGCGCTGACCCTGACCGGCGCCTGCGAATCCACGGGCGGCGCCCCGCCGCCGCCGCCCGCCTCGGCCCCCGGGGCCGAGGGCGGCATCTGCGGCGGCATCGCCGGCTTCCAGTGCGGCGCCGGGCTTCAGTGCCATATGACGCCGGAGATGCAGCGTATTCCCGACGGTGCTGGCGTCTGCCGCAAACCGCCCCGCCTCTGCACCCAGCAGTACGACCCGGTCTGCGGCGTCGACGGCAAGACCTATGGCAACGGCTGCACGGCGTCGGTGGCCGGCGTCAGGGTGGCGCACAAAGGGGCCTGCGCGCGGTAGGCCGGACCTCTGGCGAGCGGCCGGACAAGGAAAAGGGCCGGAGATCGCTCTCCGGCCCTTCCCAGTCTGACGGTGGCGGCCGGCCTTAAGGCAGGCGGGCGCTCAGCGAGATGCCGACAACCCGCGGCTCGTTGACGAAACCGGTGTTGTTGTTGAAGTCGATGCCGCCCTTGAGGTTGGCCTCATCGGTGATGTTGCGGGCGAACAGGGCGACTTCCCAGCTGCCGTCGTCACGGGCGTAACCCAGCTTCAGACCGCCTTCGAAATTGCCGCTGCTGTTGAACTCACGCGACTCGTAGAGGAACAGGTTGGTGTCCCCCTGGACGTTCCAGTCGGTGAAGGCGAACAGCTCGCCGCCATTGCCGACCGGCAGGGCGAAGCGCGCGGTGAAGTCGAAGATCGACTCCGGCGCGTTGGGGAAGGGGTTGCCGTTGACCAGGGCGTCGCCGTTGATGTCCAGCGGGTCGGTGACCGTGCACTGGGCGCAGACGGCCACGGCCAGGGTGGGATCGTTGATCTCGGTCTTGCTGTAGCTGTAGCCGGCGGTCAGGGTGACGTACTGGTTGACCACCCATTCGCCGTCGATCTCGAAGCCCCAAGCCTTGCCTTCCTTGGCGTTGATCAGGCGGTTGGAGTTGGCCGCGCCGCCGACCGCGCTGAACTGCGGATCGTCGATCGTGTAGGTGAAGACCGCGCCGTTCAGGCGCACCCGGCGGTCGAACAGCTCGCTCTTCACGCCCGCCTCGTAGGACAGGATGGTCTCCGACTGCGCCACCGAGGGCTGGGCGAAGAAGGCGATGTCGCGGCCCTGGATCGACGGACCGCGGAAGCCGTGGGCCACCCGGGCGAACAGATTGACGTTGGGCTGCACCTCGTAGAGGGCGCTGATGTCCCAGCTGACGCTTTCGTCGGACACCGAGACCGGGGCGACGACGTTGGGCGAGGACACCACCGACAGGTCCTTGTCATCGCTGGTGTAGCGCAGGCCGCCGGTCAGCGTCAGGGCGTCGGACAGGCGGTAGGACGACTGGCCGAAGATGGCCCAGGAGGTGTTGTTCTGCTTCAGCGTGGTGGGCGGGGCGAAGCCCGGATCGGTGCGCAGGACCAGCTCGGAGTCGAAATAGTAGGCGCCAACCTGCCAGCTGAGGAACTCGCCGGCGTCGCTGGCGAGGCGGAATTCCTGGGTGAACTGGTCGAGATCCTCGATGCCGTCGGTGGTGTCCGACGGGAAGGGGATGAAGCCGGGGCCGTAGACGCCGTTGCCGCCGTCGATGTCGCCGCGGCTCTTGCCGTTGGTGGTCTCATAGGCGGTGATCGAGGTCAGGGTCACCGGGCCGAAGTCGTAGTCGAGCTTCAGCGACGTGCCCCAGCCGTCATAGGCCTGGGGATTGTTGCCGCCGCCGTCGTAGTGAACCGTTTCGCGGTCGTAGTTGGCGTTCAGCTTGTTGCTGCCCGCCGTCAGGATGTTGGCGCGGAAGACCGCCGAGGTGCCTTCCAGCGACCGCGTGTGAACGTTGACCAGGGCGGTCAGCGCGTCGGTGGGCGTGAACAGGAACTGCAGCCGCGCCGCGACTTCGTCGAAGCCGCCGAGGGCGTTGTTCTGGCCGGTGAAGGCGTTGTTGATCCAGTCATCGCGGTGTTGGACCAGCAGGGCGGCGCGCGCCGCCAGCTTGCCGTCGACCAACGGGCCGCCGACGCCGCCATCGAAGGTGATGGTGTTGTAGGAGCCGACCGAGGCCGTGGCCCGGGCGCTCAGCGACTGGCCGGGCTTGATGCTGTCGAACTTGACGATGCCGGCGGTGGTGTTGCGGCCAAACAGCGTGCCCTGGGGCCCGCGCAGGACTTCCACCCGCTCCAGGTCGAACAGCGGCGTGCTCTTGAGCACCACGTTCTCGAGGACGACCTCGTCCTGGATGATCGACACCGGCTGTGAGGCGGCCAGGTCGAAGTCGCTGTTGCCGAGACCGCGGATGTAGAAGCGCGGCGCCACTCGGCCGTTGGAGGACTCGGCGTAGAGCGCCGGCACACGCGCGGCCAGCGCCAGGATGTCCTCGCCGCTGGCGAACATCGACTGCAGGCGTTCGCCCTCGACGGCGGCCACCGAGAGCGGCACGTCCTGCAGGTTCTCGCTGCGTTTCTGGGCGGTGATGATGATCTCGCCGACGGTGGTGTCCTGGGCCGCGGCGGGCGCGGCGGCGGCGATGGCGGCCGTCAGGGCGGCGACGCCACAGGACAGGGTCAACGCGCGACGCGCGGTGGATCGGATCTGGGTCATGAGGTGTCCTCGGAATTTCCGCCGCTGGCGCGGCCGCGCCGGGCTGAAACGCGCCCCCAGCCCTTCAGTGCGCGGGCAGGACCAATAGAGATTTTTCGATCCGGCATCCAGAACGGGCCCGCGAATGAGTGCTTTTTGCAACGCCACTGTTGCACATCCGCGACATTCTGACGCGGGGGATCAATCGCTGGCCCAGCGGGCTGTTCGCCAACGAAAAAGGGCCGGGGCACAGGCCCCGACCCTTTCCGTCAACTGGTCAGAACGGGCTGACTAGCACTTGTAATACATGTCGAATTCGACGGGGTGGGGATGCAGCTGCAGGCGCATCACCTCTTCCATCTTCAGCTCGATGTAGCTGTCGATGAAGTCGTCATCCATGACGCCGCCCTTCTTTAGGAAGGCGCGATCCTTGTCGAGGTTCTCGAGGGCCTCGCGGAGCGAACCGCAGACCTCCGGGATCTTCTTCTGTTCGCGCGCCGGCAGGTCATAGAGGTTCTTGTCGGCGGGGGCGCCCGGATCGATGCGGTTCTCGATCCCGTCCAGGCCGGCCATCAAGAGGGCCGTGAAGGTCAGGTAGGGATTGCCCATGGGATCGGGGAAACGGCACTCGATGCGCTTGCCCTTGGGGCTGTCGACGTGCGGGATACGGATCGAGGCCGAGCGGTTGCGGGCCGAATAGGCCAGTTTCACCGGAGCTTCGTAGCCGGGCACCAGACGTTTGTAGCTGTTGGTGGTCGAGTTGGAGAAGGCGTTGATCGCCTTGGCGTGTTTGATGATGCCGCCGATGTACCAGAGGCACATCTGGCTGAGGCCGGCGTATTCGTCGCCGGCGAACAGGGGCTTGCCGTCGGCCCAGATCGACTGGTGGACGTGCATGCCCGAGCCGTTGTCGCCGAACATCGGCTTGGCCATGAAGGTGGCGGTCTTGCCGTAGGCATGGGCCACGTTGTGGATCACGTACTTATAGAGCTGCAGCCGGTCGGCCATGACGATCATGGTGTCGAACTTCAGGCCGAGCTCGTGCTGGGCCGGGGCCACCTCGTGGTGGTGCTTTTCGGGCTTCATGCCCAGCTCGCCCATCACCGCCAGCATTTCGCCGCGCAGGTCCTGGGCGCTGTCGACCGGGTTCAGGGGGAAGTAGCCGCCCTTGGCCGCGGGGCGATGGCCCATGTTGCCTTCGGGATAGTCCTTGCCGGTGTTGCTCGGCAGCTCGACGGAATCGAAGCTGTAGCCGGTGTTGTGCGAGGCGGTGTTCCACTTCACG
Source organism: Caulobacter sp. (assembly GCA_030680355.1). GTDB lineage: Bacteria > Pseudomonadota > Alphaproteobacteria > Caulobacterales > Caulobacteraceae > Caulobacter. The sequence goes on along the minus strand of JAUXVF010000028.1, from coordinate 71,689 downwards.
TCGTCGAAGATGAAGAACTCCGCTTCCGGACCGAAGAAGACGGTGTCGCCCACGCCCGACGATTTCACGAAGGCCAGCGCCGTCTTGGCGATGGAGCGCGGGTCGCGGTTATAGGGGGTGCCGGTGTCGGGGTTCACCACGTCGCAGAACAGGCACAGCGTGGTCTGCTGGTAGAACGGATCGATATAGGCGCTGTCCAGGTCGGGACGCAGCTTCATGTCGGACTCGTTGATGGCCTTCCAGCCGGCGATCGACGAGCCGTCGAACATCGTGCCGTCTTCCAGGAAGTCGTCATCGACCAGGTCGATGTCGAAGGTGACGTGCTGCATCTTGCCGCGAATGTCGGTGAAGCGGACGTCGACGTATTTGACGTCCTTTTCCTTGATCATCGCGAGAATGTCTTTGGCCTTGGCCATGGGCTCTATCCCCTGAGCTGGTTGTTCGAACTGAGTGGTGGCGGGTCTGGATCAGATGGCGGCGGCGCCGTTTTCGCCGGTGCGAATTCGGATGGCGTCGGCGATGTCGGACACGAAAATCTTGCCGTCGCCGATGCGGCCGGTGCGGGCCGCCGTCTGGATGACTTCAAGGGCGCTGTCGAGCTGGTCGTCGGCGACCACGACCTCGACCTTGATCTTGGGCAGGAAGTCGACGACGTACTCGGCGCCCCGATAGAGTTCGGTATGACCCTTCTGCCGGCCATATCCCTTGGCTTCGAGAACGGTCATGCCCTGGACGCCGAGCTCCTGAAGGGCTTCCTTCACCTCGTCGAGCTTGAAAGGTTTGATGATGGCTTCAATCTTCTTCATGGCGGCCTCTTCACTTGGCGCGACGGAGCACGGGCCCTGACGACGCTTCAAGGGCTGTCGCCCCCGACGTGCGTTGCAGCGCAGCGTAACTGGCGGGGCGCCCATAAAGCAGGCGCCCGGCGCCCAAAGCAAGGGCAGTACGGCAAAGCCCTTGGTTACCGTCGGGGCAGGGCGATACCGAGGCCGAAACGGACGGATTAGGGAGCCGAAGGATGCGTGACGACACACCTGTGCTCATTGGGGCGGGGCAATTCACCTACCGCGGCGAGGCGGCCGACTCCCCGTCGCCACTGGACCTGCTCAAAGTCGCGGCGGAACGGGCGGCGGAAGACGCCGGCCTGAGCCCGGAGGCGCTGGCCCAGCTCGACGCCGTGGCCGTCGTCGGCTTCACCATAGACGCCCCGGGCGCGCTGTCGGCCCTGCCGTTTCCGCGTCTGAAGAACCCGCCAGCCAGCTTCGCCCGGGCCGTCGGCGCCGATCCCCGGTTCGAGGTCTATACCCACATGGGCGGCAACAGCCCCCAGCAGGTGATCAATACCCTTTGCGAGCGCATCGCCCGGGGCGAGAACGAATTCGCCCTCGCCGTCGGGGCCGAGTTCCTCGGTTCGCTGATGAAGCGGCTGAAGACCGGCGCCGGGTTCGCCGGCTGGGAAGACCCCTACGCCATCGACGCCGAACCGGGCCGCATGGGCGACCCCAGACCCGGTGTGACGGAGCACGAGGCGGCGCACGGCATGGGCCGGCCGATCAACATCTATCCGATGTTCGAAAACGCCCTGCGTGGTCGCGACGGGCGGTCGATCGAGGATCACCAGAAGCGCCTGGGCAGGCTGTTCGCACCCTTCACCAGGGTGGCCGCCGCCAACAAGGACGCCTGGTTTCCGACCGAACGCAGCGAGGCCGAGCTGGTCACCGTCACCGGTCAGAACCGGATGATCAGCTTCCCCTATCCGAAATACCTCAACGCCATCATGGAGGTCGACCAGTCGGCCGGGGTGATCATCACCAGCGTCCGCAAGGCCCGCGAACTGGGCGTGCCCGAAGACAAATGGGTGTTCCTGCACGGCTGCGCCGACGCCAGCGACCTCTGGTACCCCACCGACCGTCAGGACTTCCATTCCAGCCCGGCGATGCGGCTGACCGGCCAGCGCGCCTTCGAGATGGCCCGGATCACCCGCGACGATCTTGACTATATCGATCTCTATTCCTGCTTCCCGATCGCGGTCGAGGTCGGGGCCGAGGAGCTTGGCCTGTCTCTGGACGATCCGCGCGGCCTGACGGTGACCGGCGGGCTGCCCTATTTCGGCGGGCCGGGGAACAACTACGCGATGCATTCCATCGCCACGATGATGGGCAAGCTGCGCGCCAAACCCGGCAGCTGGGGCCTGTGCACGGCCAACGGCTGGTACCTGACCAAACAGTCGACCGGCATCTATTCGACCCGGCCCGTCCAGGGCCCCTGGGAGCGGGAGGATCCGGCCGTCATCCAGCGTCAGATCGACGCCCTGCCGCATCCGACCCTGGTCGAGCATCCCGTCGGCCCGGCGGTGATCGAGACCTACACGGTGGTCCATACCCGCGACGGCTATCACATGGGCATCGTCGTCGGCCGCGATGAGCACGACCGCCGCTTCGTCGCCGTCACGCCCGATGATGAGGCCACCCTGCGCGATCTCGAAAGCCGCGAAGGCGTCGGCCGCGCCGGGACCGTCGGGCCCCACCCTGACGGAAAACGCAATCTGTTCGTGCCCGCCTGACCCCTCCGGAGACCCGCATGCGCACCTATATGATCCGCCACGGCAAGCCGTCGGCCACCTGGGGCGACGCGGACAATGATCCGGGTCTCGACGAGACCGGTCAGGCCCAGGCCCGCGCCGCCGCCGAAGCGCTGCTGGCCCTGCCTCAGGGCGAGCGGCCGACCGCCGTGGTGTCCTCGCCCCTGCGCCGTTGCCGCGAGACGGCCCAGCCCTTCGCCGACGCCCTGGGGCTGACGCTGGTCATCGATCCGGGCGTTGGCGAAATACCGACCCCCTCCGCCATCGCCCATGACGACCGTGGGGCCTGGCTGCGCAACGCCTTCGCCGGTCGTTGGCAGGAGATCGTCGGCGACCTCGACTATGATGTCTGGCGCCGCGGCGTCGCCACGGCGGTGGCTGGCTATCCCCTGACAGCTGTGTTCAGCCACTACGTGGCCATCAACGCCGCCGTCTCGACGGCGGAGAACAGTGACCTGGTCATGGGCTTCCGGCCCGACCATTGTTCGATCCAGACCTTCGATATCGCCGATGGGCGCTTGATCCTGGTGGCCAAGGGGCGCGAAGCTTCGACTCAAGTTCTCTAGTCGGGGAGGCCATGGGCGCGGCGCCGGAGATTCTGACCATCGCGGAGATGACGGCCGCCGACGCGGCCGCCATCGCCGCCGGAACGCCGGGTCTGGTCCTGATGGAGCGGGCGGGCAGGGCGGTGGCCGAGGCCATCCGCCAGCGCTATCGGCCTTGCCGGGTGGCGGTCCTGTGCGGTCCGGGCAACAACGGCGGCGATGGCTATGTGGTCGCCCGCCATCTCAAGCGGCGCGGCTGGACGGTCTGGGTCGAGGCCCTCGCCCCGCCCGCGACGCCGGACGCCCGGGCCATGGCCGCCCGCTGGCGCGGCGAGACCCTGGCGATCGCCGAATCCGGCCGCACCGCCGACGTGACGGTCGACGCCCTGTTCGGGGCAGGCCTGACCCGGCCGCTGGAGGGCGAGGCGCTGAGGCTGGCCCGGGCGTCGCACGAGGGCGCAGGCCGGGTGGTGGCCATCGACATGCCCAGCGGCGTCGACGGCGACAGCGGCGCGATCCTGGGCGAGGCCGCGTTTCGCGCCAGCCTGACCGTCACCTTTCATCGCCGCAAGGTCGGCCAGGCGCTCGAGCCGGGGCGATCAGCCTGTGGCGATCTGATTGTCGCTGACATTGGCCTGGACCCGGCCACGACCAGTCTCGTGGAGAACGGCCCCTCCCTGTGGCTGGACCGGTTTCCCTGGCCGACGGCGAACGCCCACAAGCACAGCCGGGGCCGGCTCGCCGTGATCAGCGGCGACCAGTGGCGAACCGGCGCGGCGCGGCTGGCGGCGCGAGGGGGCCTGCGTATCGGCGCCGGCCTGGTCACGGTGCTGTCGCCGCCGGCCGCCGCCGCCGTCAACGCCGCCCATCTCGAGGCGATCATGCTCAGCGTGTTCGAGACCGAACAGACGCTCGCCGCCGCCGCCGACAACCTCGACGCGGTGGTTATCGGCCCGGCGGCCGGGGTCTCGCCCGCCACCCGCGCCAACCTGTTCGCCCTGGCCCGCACCGGCGCAGCCATGGTCATCGACGCCGACGCCCTGACCGTGTTCCGCGAGCGGCCGGCGGAGCTGTTCCATGTTCTCGACCGCGACGATGTGCTCACGCCGCATCCCGGCGAGTTCGAGCGGCTGTTTCCGGGGCTGCTGGCCTCGACGCCGCACCGAATCGCCGCCGCCCGCGCCGCCGCGGTCCAGGCCGGCGCCATTGTCCTGCTGAAGGGCGCCGACACGGTGGTGGCTTCGCCAGATGGCCGCGCGGCGGTCAATATCGAGGCTGCGCCCTGGCTGGCCACGGCCGGCAGCGGCGATGTCCTGGCCGGCTTCATCGGCGGTCTGATGGCCCAGGGCATGGACAGTTTCGAGGCCGCCTGCGCCGGCGCCTGGATCCACGCCGCCTGCGCCAGGGCGTTCGGTCCGGGCCTGATCGCCGAGGATCTGCCGGGCCTCGCGCCGGCTGTGCTCGCGGAGCTCTACGCCAGCCGGTAGACCCGCCGCGCGGTCCCTGCGAACAGGTCGGCCCTCTCCGCGTCCGACGCCCCGGCGGCGATTCGTTTGAAGGCGTTCCACAGGGTGGCGTAGTCGCAGCCCCAGAGGTCGACGGGGAAATTGCTCTCGAACATGCAGCGCTCGGCGCCGAAGGCCTCGATGCAGGTCTCGACATAGGGCCGCCAGAGATCGGCCAGCGCCTGCGATGTCGGGCGGGACCGCCCGTCCAGACCCGGAAAACCGGGGAAGGGCATGGCCAGCCCGCCCAGCTTGACCGCCACCCGTGGCGATTTGGCGAGCTCGCGAATGTTGTCGCGCCAGACTCCGAACCGCTCGTCGCGCCGTCCGGCATAGGCGCCGATGCCCAGCGGCGTGCCGAGGTGATCGAGGATGATGTCGGTCTCGGGGAAGGCGCGCGCCAGGTCGATCAGCTCCGGCAGTTGCGGCTCCAGCATCCAGGCGTCGAACGACAGGCCCAGCGGCGCCAGCCGGGCGAAGCCGGCGCGGAAGGCGGTCTCGCCCAGCAGGCCGGGCGGCGTGTGACTCATCGGGCCCAGCACCGCCGGATCCGGATCCTGGGCGTTGGTGTGGCGGATGCCCTTGAACCGGCCGCCGCCGGCGCGGACCTCCGCCTCCAGCACCGCCGCCGCGCCATCGCCCAGCATCAGGTCGGCATGACCGACGATCCCGGCGCAGGCTCGCATCGGTCCATAGATCCCGCTGGCGCTCATCGCCGCGACGCCGTTGACGAACTCGACCTCGCCGATCGGCGCCATCTCCGGAGCGGCGTCGGCCCGGTAGAAGGCCCCGCACTGGACATAGACGGTGGCCGTGATGTTGTGCCCGGAGCCGGCGTCGGCCCGCAGCTCGTCCAGCAGGTAGCGGGGCGACAGCCGCACCACGTCCTCGAATGGATGCCCGACAGGTCCCGCCGGCGGGGGCAGGGGGCGGTCCCACAGGTGATGGTGGGGATCAATGATCGGGAGATCCGGATCCAGAATGGCTTCAGGCGTGGTCTGGTCCAGGCTCATGGTGTTTTCCGTTTTTCCGTGGCCCGGCCATGGTCCGCCAGGCCGGGCCGGTTGGGCAAGCGCGTATCCGTCGGGGGGGGCTGGCGAGCCGCCCGCCGATCCCCTAAACCGGCCCGCGAACCTGCGGATGTGGCGGAACTGGTAGACGCACTGGATTTAGGTTCCAGCGCCGCGAGGCGTGGAGGTTCGAGTCCTCTCATCCGCACCAAATCCCATCCCTTGATCATCGATTGAGGGAGGGGCTTGGCCGCCAAAGGCCCGCGTGACATAAGGGCGACCGCTTTGCGCCGCCCCTGATCCGGGCGGCGATCCCCTTTCCACACGAAGGCGGACGGGACCGGCCTTGGCCGGGCGTCCGGGACTCTTGAGAATGTCGATGCAGATCGTTGAAAAATCTGGCGAAGGCCTGAGCCGCGTTTATGGAGTGACCGTCCCCGCGGGCGAACTCGCCAAGCGCCTGGACGCCCGGATCGCCGAGTTGGCCCCGCAGATGAACCTGAAGGGCTTCCGTAAGGGCAAGGTGCCCCCGGCCCATGTGCGCCGCGTCCACGGCAAGGCTCTGATGGAGGAAGTCGTCCAGGCGACCCTCAACGAGACCACCCAGAAGATTCTCGACGACAACAAGCTGCGCCCCGCCTCGCAGCCCGACCTCAAGCCTGAGTCGGACATGGAAGCGGTGCTCAAGGGCGGCGTGGATCTGGCCTACGAACTGGCCGTCGAGCTGATGCCCGACTTCGATCCCATCGACGCGACCAAGCTGAAGCTGAAGCGCCCCGTCTACAGCCCCACCGACAAGGAAGTCGACGAGGCCCTGGCCGAGCTGGCCAAACAGGCCGGCACGTTCGAGCCCCGCAAGGGCAAATCCCTGAAGGCCAAGGATGGCGATCAGGTTCTGATCGACTTCCTCGGCAGCGTCGGCGGCGTTCCCTTCGACGGCGGCAAGGGCGAAGCTTTCGAACTGACCCTCGGCTCGGGCCAGTTTATCCCCGGCTTTGAAGAGCAGCTGGTCGGCGCCAAGCCCGGCGACGCTGTCACCGTCAAGGTGCAGTTCCCCGAGGGCTACCAGTCGACCGAACTGGCCGGCAAGGACGCCGAGTTCGCCGTGACGGTGCATGAAGTCCGCGCTCCGGTCGCCGGCGAAGCCGACGACGCCCTGGCCGAGCGCCTGGGCCTGTCGGACCTGGCCACCCTGCGTGAAACCGTGAAGGGCAATCTGGAGCAGGGTTACGCCAACGCCTCGCGCTTCAAGCTCAAGCGCGCCCTGCTCGACGAGCTGGACAAGGGCCACGACTTCCCGCTGCCGCCGCGCATGGTCGAGGCCGAGTTCGCCGGCATCTGGCAACAGGTCGAGGCCGACAAGGCCGCCGGCAACCTGCCGCCGGAAGATTCTGAAAAGTCCGACGACGATCTGCGCGAAGAGTATCGCAAGATCGCCGACCGCCGCGTGCGTCTGGGTCTGGTGCTGGCCGAAATCGGCCGCCGCGCCAACGTCCAGGTCACCGAGCAGGAACTGGGCCAGGCCATGCAGCGCGAAGCGATGCAGTACGGCCAGCAGGCCCAGCAGGTCTTCGAATTCTTCCGCACCAATCCCCAGGCCCAGGCCCAACTGCGCGCGCCGCTGTATGAGGACAAGGTTGTCGAGCTGATCTTTGGTCAGGCGACGATCACCGACAAGAAGGTCTCCAAGAAGGAGATCGAGGCCGACGACGACCTGCCCGACGGCTACTGAGAACAGGGCCGGCGAGGGGCGTTCGCGCCCGCGCCGGCCTGGTCGCCCGGCCCGGCGCCGCGCGGGGCGACGCCTTGATAACCGATCCGGGAACCCGGCGGTTGGCGTGGTCGCACTTGCATCCCCTTAACCTCCGCCCGATATCCGGTTGAGGGCGATGGCGCGGCATGATTCGCGACACCCTGTTGCATGGAGAAGGGCTCCCTATGAATGACTACGTCCACACCGCGATGAACCTGGTGCCCATGGTGGTCGAACAGACCAGTCGCGGCGAGCGGGCCTTCGACATCTTCTCGCGCCTGCTCAAGGAGCGGATCATCTTCCTGACCGGTCCGGTCGAGGATGGCATGGCCGCCTTGATCTGCTCGCAGCTGCTGTTTCTGGAGTCGGAGAATCCCAAGAAGGAAATCTCCATGTACATCAACTCGCCGGGCGGCGTGGTGACCAGCGGCCTGGCGATTTACGACACCATGCAATACATCAAGAGCCCGGTTTCGACCGTCTGTATGGGCATGGCCGCCTCGATGGGCTCGCTGCTGCTCTGCGCCGGCGCTGTCGGCCAGCGCGTCTCCCTGCCCAACGCCCGCATCATGGTCCACCAGCCCTCCGGCGGGTTCCGCGGCCAGGCCAGCGACATCATGCGGCACGCCGAGGACATCCTGAAAACCAAGCAGCGGCTCAACGAGATCTACGTCAAACACACCGGCCGGACGATGGAAGAGGTCGAGACCACGCTTGATCGCGACCACTTCATGAGCGCCGAGGAAGCCAAGGCCTGGGGCATCGTCGACCACGTCTACGAGACCCGTGAAGGCGCCGAGGCCCACGCCGAAACCTAGGATAACGACCGGCCTTCCCGTCAGGGGAGGCGACCCCGCGATGTTCAGCACGCTTCGGACCCTGTCCGGAGCGTGTTGTGCTGTCTGGGTGCGGCCTACGGCGCGGCGGCCGCCACGACCAGGGCCAGCAGCCGCGCCCGCTCGGCGTCGGTTTCCACCCGAAACCGTTCGAAGGCCTCGCCGCGCCGCAGGTCGGCGTGGAGTCCGGACGGGTCCTCATGGAAATGCAGAAAGGCCTTCGACCGGTGATGGAAGACGCCGCGCCGGGCTTCCTTCAGTCCGGGCAGGGCGCGAAGGCCGGTCAGCAGAGGCTCGAGCGCGTCCAGCGCGGCGGGGCCCGCATGTTTCATGGCCGGCCCTCAGGGACGGCCCTTGAACACCCGGTAGCCCTTCTCGTCGGCGATGCGCAGCATCTCCCGGTCGCCGGATGTGTCGCCGTAGGCGGCGGTCAGGCGGATATCCTCGCCATAGACCTCCCGCAGGCGGCGGACCTTCTCGGGGCCGCGGCAGTTGGGGCCCAGCAGCACGCCGATCGCCCGGTCGTCCTTGTCGAAGGCGATGCCGCTGGCGATCAGCCGGTCACAGCCCAGCCCCCGGGCGAAGGGGGCGACCACGAGATCGGGCGAGGCGCTGACGATGATGGTCTTGGCGCCGCTGGCCCGCCAGCGTCGCCAGGACATCAGGGCGTCGGGGCGAAACAACCGGGGCGCGGCGTATTCGGCGAAGGCGCGGGCTTCGGCTTCCAGGGTGTCCCGGTGGGCGCCCTTGAGAAATTCGCGCACGGCGGCGGATTTGATCCGCCCGCGATTGCGATGGAACAGATAGGCCACCGCCGCCGGCGTCAGCTTCAAACAGCCGAACGCGTACCGCAGCGGGCCGGCCCGCCATTTCAGGAAGGTGGTGAAGCTGTCCTTGACCGTCAGGGTGCCGTCGAAGTCGTAAGCGACCAGCGCGGGCTCATCGAGCGGGTCGGGCATAACCGGCCGCGAGGCGGTGAGCCCTTTCGCCAGCATCGATCTGCGTGCCATTTTTCCCAGCCTCGACCTTCTCGGGTGCCGCTTCGATCACGATTCCGCCTCATGTTACACTGCCTGCTCGTCCACCGGCGAACCGGCAACCAGCGGGCGAGAGGCGCTCGCTTGTGCCGAAGCGGGTCAGTCCCCATCTAAAAATCGACTTCGGAACAGGTCCCGATCAACCGTCGGGGTCGATTCCGCTCGGTTTGTGGCCACTGGGCGCTTGTCCCCACTGTCCGGATCGGGGATTGTCAAGGATTGGAAAACCCGCGGCGCGTATCCTGCATGTTCAGTGGCAGGAGCAGCCATACAGGGGTGGGCGGCGATTGGTTGCGACCAGCGACGTCACAGCGTGAGAAGAGCGATGACAAAGGCCGCCAGCGGCGACTCGAAGAGCACCCTTTACTGTTCTTTCTGCGGAAAGAGTCAGCATGAGGTGCGTAAGCTGATTGCCGGCCCGACCGTGTTCATCTGTGATGAATGCGTCGAGCTTTGCATGGATATTATTCGCGAAGAGCACAAGATCGCCTTCGTGAAGTCCAAGGACGGCGTTCCGCCGCCCAAGGAAATCAGGGATGTCCTCGACGATTACGTAATCGGGCAAGATCACGCCAAGAAGGTTCTCTCTGTCGCGGTCCACAACCACTACAAGCGGTTGAACCACGCGACGAAGAATAACGACGTCGAACTGGCCAAATCCAACATCATGCTGGTCGGCCCGACCGGCTCGGGCAAGACGCTTCTGGCCCAGACGCTGGCCCGAATCATCGACGTGCCGTTCACGATGGCCGACGCCACGACGCTCACTGAAGCGGGTTATGTCGGCGAGGATGTCGAAAATATCGTCCTCAAACTGCTGCAGTCGGCCGACTACAACGTCGAGCGGGCCCAGCGCGGCATCGTCTACATCGATGAAATCGACAAGATCAGCCGCAAGTCGGACAATCCCTCGATCACCCGCGACGTGTCGGGCGAGGGCGTCCAGCAGGCGCTGCTGAAGATCATGGAAGGCACCGTCGCTTCGGTGCCGCCGCAGGGCGGGCGCAAGCATCCGCAGCAGGAATTCCTGCAGGTCGACACCACCAACATCCTGTTCATCGTTGGCGGCGCCTTCGCCGGGCTGGAAAAGATCATCTCCGGCCGCGGCCAGGGCACCTCGATCGGCTTCGGCGCCAAGGTCACCGATCCGGACGAGCGGCGCACGGGCGAGATCCTGCGTCAGGTGGAGCCGGACGATCTGCTCCGCTTCGGCCTGATCCCGGAATTCATCGGCCGTCTGCCGGTGATCGCCACGCTCGAGGATCTCGATGAAGGGGCCCTGGTGAAGATTCTCACCGAGCCCAAGAACGCCCTGGTCAAGCAATACGCCCGGCTGTTCGACATGGAGAACATCGGCCTGAAGTTCACCGACGACGCCCTGGTCGCCATCGCCCGCAAGGCCATCCTGCGCCGCACCGGCGCGCGCGGCCTGCGCTCGATCATGGAAGGCATCCTGCTGGAAACCATGTTCGAACTGCCTAGCTACGAGGGCGTCGAGGAAGTGGTGGTCAACGCCGAGGTCGTCGAAGGCCGCGCCCAGCCGCTGGTCATCTACGCCGAGAAAAAGGCGGGCGGGGCCAGCGCCTAGGCCTCACCGCCAACTGGAAATGCGAAAGGGCGCGGAGTGATCCGCGCCCTTTTTCTACGGTGCGCGCGCTTCATGCGGCTGTGCGGGTGTGTGGTAAAAGACCTTCATGCCGAGTCATCTCGGTTTCTCCGCATTCTGCTGCCAAATGGCGGGAACTTGGTCGCTACCTCGCAAGCCTATTTTGATGAGAGCTACGAGGATCGCAAACCGCGGATCCTGTGCGTGGCTGGCTATGTCTTCCGCAAATCGCGCGCGATCCAATTTGGGCAGGAGTGGTCTCGGTACCTTCGGAGTAAGGGGCTTCCCTATTTTCACGCGAACGAGTGTGCTCACGGGGTCGGTGTGTTTGAGGGGCGTGCAGACACTCACGAAGTGGCTCGGAAACTCATCGCGCTCACGAAGGCAAAGAGCGAATTTGGAGTCGCTATTGCGGTCGACCAGGATGTCTACGCCGAGGTGTTCGACGCCCCCAGGTTCATGCCGACCCCATACGCTTTTGCGATTACAAACTGCTGCTACCAGATCGCCCACTATCGCTCTGAGCGGGCGATCCTCGCGAAGACCGAATTCAATTTCGAGCAGGGCCATCGGCACGCTGGCGATGCACACACATACTTACGGTTTCTCCTCCGATCGGACGAGTTCGGATCGAGAGTCGGGTATCGGAGTCACTCGTTCGTCCCGAAAGAAACGCCTCACGTTCAGCCCGCCGATCTGCTTGCGTGGCTCTGGCGTTTGCACTCTGCGAGGAAGAGCGTGGGCGATCAGCGTCCGGAGCGCCGAGACCTCATCGCACTAAGACGCCCTCAAGATAACTTCACGTTTTTTGGGCGCGCCCAGCTTGAGAGCTTCAAGGCGAATATCCGAGCTGAAGGCGATAGCGCTGACGAGTTCCTTCGTGAGATCGGTCGCCAAGTAGGTATGTCTGAGGAATTGGTAGAGGAGTTCGTGGTCTACAGACCCGACTACAGAACAACGAACTTTTAGCCAATATTCTCCCGCTTCGGATAGATAGCTCTTCCTGCCGCTGGTCAAATTCAGTCTTATTGTGTGGGGGCTTCCATCTGCTTTAGCTCTCGGGTGATGCCACCAAGGCTATCGTCACTCGCGACCCCAGGTTTGCCTATGAGTTATTCGATGGGGGACGCCTAAGCCGCTTCCAGCTCACACCCGGCCAGGGTGATGCGGTGCATCAGCCGGTAATGGCCGTGGTAGTCGTTCTTCGCGAAATGCCAGGTCGCCCGGTTGTCCCAGATGGCGACCATGCCGGGCTGCCAGACCAGGGTGTGGACGCGGTCCATGCTCATGGCGTGGGCGTAGAGCTTCATCAGCAGCGGCAGACTTTCTTCGCGGGTCTGGCCCTCGAAGCGCAGGGTGAAGCTGGGGTTCACATAGAGCACGGGCTTGCCGCTGCCGGGGTGTTTGATGACCACCGGATGCACCGTCTCGGGGGTCTCGACGCCGCCCTTGGCCAGTTCCGGCTGGTCGGTGGTGGCGTAGACGCCTTTCTCACCGAACACATGGTCGGAGCCGTGCACGGCGCGCAGGCCGGAGATCTGCGCCTTTGTCTCGGCGTCGAGGGTGACGTAGGCCGCGTACATGTCGGCGAACAGGGTGTCGCCGCCGCTGGGCGGCAGGTCGCGGGCGACCAGTACCGAGCCGAGGGCCGGGGCGACGTCATAGCTGTGGTCGGTGTGCCAGCCGCCGCCGATGTTGGTGGCCTGCTCGGCCGTTTTCTCGACCTTGGCGATCGTCGGATAGCCGGGGGCGGCGGGGAAGAAGCGATTGACGTCGATCGGGGCGATCTGCTCGGCCAGGGCGATATGCTGCTCGGGCGTCAGGGTCTGGTCGCGGAAGAACAGCACCCCGTGGTCGAACAGGGCCTGGCGCAGCTGGCCGGCCTCGGCCGGGGTCAGCCGGGCGAGGTCGATGTCGCGCACATCGGCGCCGCAGCCGGCGGCCGGTTCGATGCGCAGGGCGGTGTCGAGCATGGTCTGTCCCTCAATCCTGCGCCCATCTCGCCACAGGGCTGGCGGCGCCACTGTCACTGAAGTTACAATGGCGCCATGACAGACGCCGCCCTCGACCAGGTCGCCGCCATTCCCTGGTTCGCCGCCCTGACGCCGGAGCTGCGGGCCGCGCTGCTGCGTCTGGGCCGGCTGACCCGCCGCGGGACCGGCGAATGGCTGCATGGCGAGGGCGACGAGGTCGCCGGCCTTCTGGCCGTCGTCTCGGGGGGGCTGAAGGTCTACAGCCAGGCCCCGGGCGGCCGCGAGGCGCTGATCGGCCTGCTGCCGCCCCGCGCCGTGATCGGCCAGAGCGCGGCCTTCGGCGGCGGGCCCCGGCTGGTCACGGCGGTCGCGGCCCGGCCGTCGATGATGTTCACCCTGTCCGACCGCGCCCTGCGCCAGGCGGCGGCCGATCATCCCGGCCTGTGGGAGGCCCTGTCCGCCCTGGTCTACGGCCAACTGCGCGTGGCGACCCAGGGCCTGGCCGAGCTGACCGCCCTGCGGCCCAGAGAGCGGCTGATCTCGCGGCTGCTGCAGCTGGCCGGGCCGGACGGCGCGGTGGCCATCTCCCAGAGCGACCTGGCCGAGCTGATCGGCGTCACCCGCAAGGCGGTCAACGGCTGGCTCGGCGATCTGGCGACGGCCGGACTGGTGGCGCGGGGGTATGGGGTTGTCCGGGTTCTGGACGGGAAGCGGCTGGAGCGGTTACTCCTCCACTAAACCCCGCTCATCCTCGCTTTCGCGAGGATGAGCGGAATAATTTTGAGATCCTCGTGAACCTCTTCGACACCCTCACCGCCGCCGGCGCTCCCGCCGCCCCGTTCCTCGAACGCCCCGACGGCGCCGTCGACTCCTACGCCGACCTCCAGGCCCACACCGCCCGTTTCGCCCACGCCCTGTGCGCCCTCGGCGTCCAGCCCGGCGACCGGGTGGCGGTGCAGGTCGAGAAGAGCCCGGAGAACCTCTACCTCTATCTGGCGACGGTCCGGGCCGGGGCGGTCTTCCTGCCGCTGAACACCGCCTACACCCTCAACGAGCTCGCCTATTTCATCGGCGACGCCGGCCCGGCGCTGGTGGTCTGCGACCCGGGGGCGGAGGCGGGCGTCAGCGAGTTGGTCGAGGCCCTGGGCGCCAGGGTCGTCACCCTCGACGCGAGCGGGAAGGGGAGTCTGGCCGACCTCGCCGCCGCCCAGCCGGCCACCTTTCCAACGGTCGCCCGCGCGCCCGGCGATCTGGCCGCTATCTGCTACACCTCGGGCACCACGGGCCGCTCCAAGGGGGCCATGCTGACGCACGCCAATCTGGCCAGCAACGCCGCGACCCTGGTCGATCTGTGGCGGTTCACCGTCAGAGACGTCCTGATTCACGCCTTGCCGATCTACCATGTGCACGGCCTGTTCGTGGCCACCAACATCACCCTGATGGCCGGGGCCTCGATGATCTTCCGGCCCAGGTTCGACGCCGCCGACGTGCTATCGTTGCTGCCCCGCGCCTCGGCCCTGATGGGCGTGCCGACCTTCTACACCCGGTTGCTGGCCCAGCCGGACCTGACCCGGGAGGCGGTCGTCGGCATGCGCCTGTTCATCAGCGGTTCGGCGCCCCTGCTGGCCGAGACCCATCTCGACTGGTCGGCCCGCACCGGCACGGCGATCCTCGAGCGCTACGGCATGACCGAGACGGGGATGAACACCTCCAACCCCTATGACGGCGACCGGGTGGCCGGCACGGTGGGCTTTCCGCTGCCGGACGTCGCCCTGCGCATCGCCGATCCCGAGACTGGCGCGCCGCTGGCCCCGAGCGAGATCGGCGTCATCGAGGTCAAGGGCCCCAACGTCTTCGCTGGCTACTGGAAGATGCCCGACAAGACCGCCGCCGAGTTCCGTCCCGACGGCTTCTTCATCACCGGCGACCTGGGGAAGATCGATGATCGCGGCTACGTCCACATCGTCGGGCGCGGCAAGGACCTGATCATCGCCGGCGGCTTCAACGTCTATCCCAAGGAGGTCGAGGAAGAGATCGACGCCCTGCCGGGCGTGGTCGAGAGCGCCGTCATCGGCCTGCCGCATCCGGACCTGGGGGAGGGCGTCACCGCCGTGGTCGCCACCGGCGGCAAGCCGGTCATGGATGAGGCCGCGGTCATCGCCGCGCTCAAGGACCGGCTGGCCCGGTTCAAACAGCCCAAACGCGTCCTCTTCGTCGACGACCTGCCGCGCAACGCCATGGGCAAGGTGCAGAAGGCGCTGCTGCGCCAGCAGCATGCGGGGCTTTACACGGACGGCTAGTCAGTCTCTATTCGCAACGAACGTTTGGGAGCTGCCGCCATGTCGAAGAAAGTCGCGTTGATCATCGGCGCCGGCGACGCCACCGGCGGGGCCATCGCCCGCCGTTTCGCCCGCGAGGGCTACGCCGCCGTCATCGTCCGCCGCGACGCCGAGAAGCTGAAGTCCCTGACCGACCAGATCCGCGCCGAAGGCGGCGAGGCGCATCCCTTCGGCGTCGACGCCCGCAAGGAAGACCAGATCGTCGACCTGTTCGCCAGGGTCGAGGCCGACATCGGCCCGATCGAGGTGGTGGTCTTCAACATCGGGGCGAACGTGCACTTCTCCATCGTGGAGACCACCGCCCGGGTCTACACAAAGGTCTGGGAGATGGCGGCTTTCGCCGGTTTCCTGACCGGGCGGGAGGCGGCGAAACACATGCTGCCGCGCGGCCGGGGCGCCATCCTGTTCACCGGCGCCACCGCCTCCCTGCGCGGCGGCAAGGGGTTCTCGGCCTTCGCCGGGGCCAAGTTCGCCCTGCGGGCCCTGGCCCAGTCGATGGCGCGGGAACTGGGGCCTCAGGGCATCCATGTGGCCCATCCGATCATCGACGGGGCCATCGACACCGCCTGGATCGCCGAGAACTTCCCGCAGCGCTACGCCCTGAAGGACCAGGACGGCATCCTCGACCCCGACCACATCGCCGACGCCTACTGGATGCTGCACAGCCAGCCGCGCGACGCCTGGACCCATGAACTCGACCTGCGCCCCTGGATGGAGACCTTCTGATGGCCCCGACAGCCACGACAAAGACCCTCGACTTCCTGTTCGACGTCGGCAGCCCCACCACCTACCTGGCGCACAAGCGTCTGCCCGAGATCGTCGCCCGCACCGGCGCGACCGTGACCTACATACCCATGCTGCTGGGCGGGGTGTTCAAGGCCACCGGCAACGCCTCGCCGGTCATGGTCCCGGCCAAGGGCGTCTATATGGGCGCCGACATGGCGCGGTTCGCCGGCAAGCACGGCGTGACCCTGAACATGAACCCGCATTTCCCGATCAACACCCTGCCGATGATGCGGATGCTGGCCGGGCTGCAGGGCGATGACCGGTTCCCGCCGGTGGTCGATGTGCTGTTCGACGCCATGTGGAAGGGCCGCAAACAGATGGCCGATCCGGCGGTGGTCGCCGAGGTGCTGACCCAGGCCGGGTGCGACGCCGCCGCCCTGCTGGCCCTGGCCGAGACTCCCGAGGCCAAGAATCGGCTGAAGGCCAACACCGAAGCGGCCATCGCCCGCGGCGCCTTCGGGGCCCCGACCTTTTTCATCGGCGAGGCGATGTATTTCGGCCAGGACCGGCTGGACTGGATCGAAGAGGCGCTGACGGGCTGATGACCTGCGTCCCTCGACACGGCCCCTAAGAGGCCTGCTCAGGATGACTGGTGTGTTTGAATCTAGCCGTCCCGTGGGGCGGCCTGTCCGGTCCCCGAACTGATCAGCGCCGCCCGCTCTTCCGGAACCAGCGGCCGCCACTTGCCTTCGGGCAGGGCGCCAAGCGTGATCGGGCCGATGCGGGTGCGCAGCAGGTCCATGACCCGCAGCTCGACCAGGTCGCACATGCGGCGGATCTGGCGGTTGCGGCCTTCCTTGAGCACGAAGGATAGGGTCTGGTCGCCGGAGAGATTGACCTGGGCCTGTTTCAGCTGGCGGCCGTCGAGCTCGAGGCCGAAGCGGAGCAGCTCCATCTTGTCCTGGGTGATGTCGCCGAACACCCGCACCCGGTATTCCTTCTCCAGCTCGGAGTCGGGGCCGATCACCGCCTTGGCCACCACCCCGTCCTCGGACATGATCAGCAGGCCGCGGCTGTCCATGTCGAGCCGGCCGATCGGCGCCAGACGGCTGTGGCGGTCGGGAATGACGGTGCCGGGCCCCCAGAGGGTGCTGCGGTTGATCAGGCGCACGGCGGGCACCTGTTCGCCCTCCGGCTGGGAGGAGACGATCCCGACCGGTTTGTGGAACATCAGGGTCAGGCTGGAGGCCAAGGCACCGGTGGCCGCGTCGGCCAGGGTCAGGGTCTGGCCGGGCAGGATCTTGCGGCCGGCGTCCTCGACGGTCTCGCCGTCGATGCTGACCAGCCCCTTGCCGATCAGCGCCTCGGCTTCGCGACGCGAGCAGACGCCGCTCTGCGCCAGCCAGCGGTTGACGCGTTGGGGTTCGGGTTCTTCGTAGAGACGGGTCCAGGCCATGGGGCGTGTCTAGGCGGTCGGCGGCGGAACGGGAAGGGCGCCCGGCGAGCCGTCCGCGAGATGGGGGCCAGATCAGAGCGTCGGCAGCAGCTCGGCCAACTGGTCGGCGACGGCGCCCCAGCCCTCGTGGAAACCCATGGCCTCGTGTTTGGCCCGGTCCTCGGCGCTCCAGTGGCGGGCCCGGCCGGTGTAGCGGGTGCGGCCGTCGCCCAGGTCCTCGAAGTCGATGACCCCGACCATGAACGGCGTGCCGACCGGGGCCCAGCCCTCGGTGAAGGCGTCGGTGAACACCAGGCGCTTGTTCGGGACGACCTCGAGAAGGACGCCGGGGTTGTTGTGGACCTCGCCATTGGGCCCCTCCATCACCGAGGTGAACCGGCCACCCGCGCGCAGGTCGATCTCGCAGGCCGTGGTTCGCCAGGGCCGGGGGCACCACCACTGCATGAGGATCTCCGGCGTGGTCCAGGCCCTGAACACCTTGGCCGGCGGGGCGTCGAAAATGCGTTCAATAACGAGATCGTTGTCGGGGACCATTCGTCGGGTTCCTGCATCTGGACCGATCGACAATGCCTCGCAACCGGCGCGGTGTGCAGTGGAAAATCGCATCGCCGGTTGAACCTTTTCCGGCGCTGGGACGACTATCAGGTCAGCAAGCCGCTGGAGGGGCGATGGATCGTGATCTGGACCGGGTGCTCGACGAATATCTCGTCGTGCTGGCCGCTGATGGTTCGCGGCCGGCGCTGGCGCAGCTGGTCGGCCGCTGGTCGCCGAGGTTGCTGCGCCACGCGGCGCGAACCCTGGGCGACGCCGAGGCCGCGCGGGACGTGGTTCAGGACGCCTGGGTCGCGGCCCTCAAGGGCCTGACCCGCCTCGACGACCCGGCCCGGTTCCCGGCCTGGATCTACGCCATCGTCACCCGACGCTGCGTCGATCTGATCCGGTCGGGCGGTCGGGCCCGCCGGCTGAGCGCGGGCCTGTCGGCAGAGCCGCAGGTCAACGGAAGTGGGGGCGCCGCCGACCTCGGCCTCGACCTGACCGCCGCCCTGGCCCGGTTGCCGGCTGACCAGCGGCTGGTGGCCAGTCTGTTCTACGGCGAGGACCTCGACATCGAGGCCATCGCCGCCATCGCCGGCGTCCCGGCCGGCACCGTCAAATCCCGCCTGCATCATGCAAGGGCGGCCCTGAAGACTTCTCTGGAAGGAAAGACACCATGACCCAGATCGACGACGCCATCCGTCAGGCCCTGTCGGCGGAGGACGCCCGCGCCCTCGAGGCGTTCAGCGGCGAACAGCCGATGCTGAAACAGGCCTTCGCCATGCTGGGCGCCGGCCCCAACCAGCTGATTATCGTCGTCGGCTGGCTGTTCGGCTTCGCGCTGTTCGCGGCGGCCGTTTACTGCGGCTGGCGGTTCTATGTCGCCGTCGACGCCCACGAGATGGCCCTGTGGGGCGGCACCACGGTCATGGCCTTCATCGGCCTGGGGCTGATCAAGATCTGGTTCTGGATGGAGCTGCACAAGAACCAGATCATCCGCGAAGTGAAGCGGCTGGAACTGCAGGTCGCGCGTCTGGCCGCCCGCGGTCAGGCCTGACGGACGGGCGGCGGTCTCAGGCCGCCGCCGACTCCGACCGTCGCAGCTGGCGCAGCTGGCGGAACGAGATCAGCCGCCGGCTGCCCTCGTCCCACAGCGACAGCGACACGGTCTTGAAGCTCTCCAGCAGGCCCAGCCGGCTGACGTTGCGCAGCTCGGGATGGTCTTTCAGCACCTTGGTCAGGCGGTAGTAGGGAATGCGGCTGTTGACGTGGTGCACATGGTGGACGCCGATATTGGCGGTCATCCAGCGCAGGGGCGCGGGCAGGTCGTAGTGCGAGCTGCCGTGAAGCGCCGCTTCGGACTGTTCCCACTCACCCTTGCGGGCCCAGTAGGCGCCTTCGAACTGGTGCTGGACATAGAACAGCCAGACCCCGATCGAGGCCGAGAGGACGACGGTCGGCAGGTGAATCAGCAGCAGGCCTTTCCAGCCCCCGGCCCAGATCACCAGGCCGATCAGGATGGCGATGGTCAGGTTGGTGCCCATGGCGCTCAGCCACGGCTTCCAGCCGTCCTTCATCATGCCCATGGGCAGGCGTTGTTCGAGCACGAACACCCAGGCCGGACCGATGACGAACAGGATGAGGGGGTTGCGGTACAGGCGGTAGCCGACCCGCTTGATCAGGGGCAGGGCGCGGTACTCGGCCACCGTCAGTGTGGCGATGTCGCCCAGGCCGCGGCGGTCGAGATCGCCGGAGGTGGCGTGATGGATCGCGTGTGACCGGCGCCAGCAGTGATAGGGCGTCATGGTCAGAACGCCGATCAGCCGGCCGGTCCAGTCATTGGCCGCCGGGCTGCGGAAGAAGGATTGATGGCTGCAGTCGTGCTGCACCATGAACAGCCGGACCAGAAACGCCGCGGCCGGGATTGCCAACAGCAGGGCCAGCCACCAGAGGCCGAACACCGTGGCCACCCAGGCGGCGGTCCAGATCGCCGCCAGCGGCGCGGCGCTGAGAATGATCTCGAGAATCGAACGCGCGTGGCTCGGGCCCTGATAGGCCGCGAGAATCTTGCGCCAAGGACGTTTTTCGGAGGTGCTGGTGGTCAAGGTTTCTTCCCGGTGGCGCCGCACGCTTTCTGAAGGCGCAGCCTAGCGCGGATTTGCAACGAAGATGTTTAGAAGCCCCGGACGAGTCGCGCGAGAGGCGTCGGCCGAAAGGGGGTCGGGGACCGACCTGCGTTGTCTTTACACCCTTATTGCGCCGGAATGAGGGCGGCTAACGCTTGCGGAACCGTTTGGCGTCGGCGGCCAGGCTCGATCCCCAGTCGTCGGACGTCTCGACCGCGGCCTGGAAGGGCAGGGTCCCGGCGACGCCGCGCAGGGCCAGCCAGAGCTGGACGTTGAAATGGGCCAGCATGCGCAGCGGGCGGCGCTTTTCGGTGACGTCCCAGCCGGCGGCCTCGAAGGCGTCGACCTGTTCGGCGATCGACAGCCGGTCGACATCGTCCCAGTCGGCGGGACGGGGCGCGGCCTCGGCCTCATCGGCGGTCAGGCCGAAAATCGCCGTGGAACAGGCGTCGATCTCGGGAAATTCGGCGCGAGCCTCGGGTGCGGCGAAGGCGGGCTTCATCAGCGCCTTCAGCTCCAGGTCGGCGATGCCGGGCAGGTCGAACAGGCGGCGCAGGGGTTGGGTCATCGGCAGGGTTTAGCGGCCGGGACGGCGGGCGCCAATGATGTGGGCGAGCGGTGTGGCCCCGCGCCGCTCTTCATGACGACGCAGTGGGCGTGTCGAAGGACGCACGGTCTCGCCGCGCTGAAACAGGTTGCGTGGTTCGACACGCGCTGCGCGCTGCTCACCATGACGAAAGTTATTCAGCGCCCACGCTTCACGTCATCCCGAACGGGCCCGCAGGGCCGTGTCGCAGGACGCAACCCTGTCGCCGGCGTGCAATTGCGGGTATCGAGGGCTTTCAACCCAAGCGGAAAGGGCGCCCATGGCCGGCCTCAAGGACAAGCGCGGTTTCATCGACAAGGATCGCCTCGACCTCTCCGAGCGCAAGGCGGTGGAGTACTGGATGAAGCGCTGGGGGGTGTCGAAGGACCAGATCACCGCCGCCCACCGCGCCGCCGGCCGCATGACCAAGGACATCGCCGCTCACCTGGGCAAGAAGCGCTAGGGGCGTCGATCCGGTCGCTTTGCCGCGAAATCGGTGGAAAACCCGTTGAATCCTTGGGCGGCGGCGTGACCGACGCCCCCTCAAGCTTGAATGCGGCGCCGAAGCGGCCACATATCATTCACAAAGGTCGCCCAGTGTAGGGCGGCCTGCGCGGCGCCACTGTTGCAGGGCCGCGCTGAGGAGAATGGTATGACCGATATCCGTACGCTTCCGGTGTTGCCGCTGCGGGACATCGTGGTGTTTCCCCATATGGTCGTTCCCCTGTTCGTCGGGCGCGACAAGTCGGTGCGCGCCCTCGAAGAGGTGATGCGGACCGACAAGAACATCCTTCTGGCCACCCAGAAGAACTCCGCCGACGATGATCCCGCCACCGACGACATCTATAGCGTCGGCGTGGTGGCCACCGTGCTTCAGCTGCTCAAACTGCCCGACGGCACCGTCAAGGTGCTGGTCGAGGGCAAGCAGCGGGCGACGGTGACGAAGTTCACCGACCAGGAGGACTACTACGAGGCCGAAATCGGCAACGTCGAGGAAGACGGCGGCGAGGCCCATGAGGCCGAGGCCCTGTCCCGCGCGGTCGGCGAGCAGTTCGAGAACTACGTCAAACTCAACAAGAAGGTGCCGCCCGAGGCCCTGGCCTCGATCCCGCAGATCGCCGAGCCGGGCAAGCTGGCCGACAGCATCGCCGCCCACCTGTCGGTGAAGATCGGCGACAAGCAGGACCTGCTGGAAATCTTCAATGTCGTGAAGCGACTGGAAAAGGTCTTCGCCCTGATGGAGGGCGAGATTTCCGTCCTCCAGGTCGAGAAGAAAATCCGCTCGCGCGTCAAGCGCCAGATGGAAAAGACCCAGCGCGAATACTATCTGAACGAGCAGATGAAGGCGATCCAGCGCGAGCTGGGCGACCAGGACGAAGGTCGCGACGAACTCATCGATCTCGAAAAGCGCATCAAGAAGACCCGCTTCTCCAAGGAAGCCCGGGCCAAGGCCGAGGGCGAGCTGAAGAAGCTGCGCAACATGAGCCCGATGTCGGCCGAGAGCACGGTCGTGCGCAACTACCTCGACTGGCTGCTGGCTCTGCCCTGGGGCAAGGCGCGCCCCAAGAAGATCGACCTAGCCAAGGCCGAGGCCATCCTCGAGGAGGATCACTACGGCCTGGAGAAGGTCAAGGAACGCATCCTTGAGTACCTGGCCGTCCAGGCCCGCACCAACTCCCTCAAGGGGCCGATCCTTTGCCTCGTCGGGCCTCCGGGCGTCGGCAAGACCTCGCTGGGCAAGTCGATCGCCAAGGCGACCGGCCGCGAATTCGTGCGCCTGTCCCTGGGCGGCGTGCGGGACGAGGCCGAGATCCGGGGCCACCGCCGGACCTACATCGGCTCGATGCCGGGCAAGGTCATCCAGTCGATGAAGAAGGCCAAGGCGGTCGATCCGTTCTTCCTGCTCGACGAAATCGACAAGATGGGCAGCGACTATCGCGGCGACCCGTCCTCGGCCCTGCTCGAGGTCCTCGACCCGGCCCAGAACTCGGCCTTCGCCGACCACTATCTGGAGGTCGACTACGACCTGTCCCAGACGATGTTCGTGACCACGGCCAACAGCCTCAACATGTCCCAGCCGCTGCTGGATCGCATGGAGATCATCCGCATCCCCGGTTACACCGAGGATGAGAAGGTCCAGATCGCCATCCGCCACGTCCTGCCGCGCCTGACCAAGGATCATGGTCTGACGCCGGAAGAGTTCGTGGTGCCCGAACAGGCCATTCGCGACCTCATCCGCTACTACACGCGGGAGGCCGGCGTTCGGTCGCTGGAGCGGGAAATGGGCAACCTCGCCCGCAAGGTCGTCCGCGACCTGTCCCGCGAGAAGGTGTTGACGATCACCATCGATGACGAGCGTCTGGCCAAATACGCCGGCGTGCGGAAGTTCCGCTACGGCGAGACCGATGAGGAAGACCAGATCGGCATCGTCACCGGACTGGCCTGGACCGAGTTCGGCGGCGAGATCCTGACCATCGAGGCGGTGCGGATGTCCGGCAAGGGCCGCATGTCGATCACCGGCAACCTCAAGGACGTGATGAAGGAGTCGATCTCGGCGGCGAACAGCTACGTGCGTTCGCGGGCCCCGGCCTTCGGCATCAAGCCCTCGCTGTTCGACAAGACCGACATCCACGTGCACGTGCCGGACGGCGCGACGCCCAAGGACGGTCCCTCGGCCGGCGCGGCCATGGCCGTGGCCATGGTCAGCGTTCTGACCGGCATTTCGATCCGCAAGGACATCGCCATGACCGGCGAGATCACCCTGCGGGGCCGGGTCACCGCCATCGGCGGACTGAAGGAAAAGCTCCTGGCCGCGCTTCGCTCAGGCGTGAAGACGGTGCTGATCCCTCAGGAGAACGAGAAGGATCTCGCCGAGGTGCCCGAGAACGTGAAGCGGGATCTGGAGATTATCCCGGTCTCGACCATCGATGAGGTGCTGGCTTTGGCCCTGACAGGCCCGCTGACGCCGATCGAATGGACGGAAGCAGATGAGTCGATTGCTGCAGGTGCGAAGGCGGTTGAAAGCGACTCTGACGCCGTGCTGACCCACTGATCCTGAGTTATCAACGATAATGTGGGCCGTCCGGGGGTTCCCCGGGCGGCCTTTCGTTTGACGCCGGGGCCCCTTACGCCATAATCCCTTGCAGGCGAACGGCTCGCCCTTGGGGGGAACGCCGCGCCGCACAACTTTATGGCTGGGAGATTTCAATGACCAAGGCCGAACTGGTCGCCGCTATCGCTGATGGCGCGGGTCTTAATAAAACACAGGCTGCTGCGGCGCTGCAGTCGTTTGTCGACTCTGTCACTGCGTCACTGAAGAAGGGCGACGATGTTCGTCTGGTCGGCTTTGGCACCTTCAAGGCCGTCAATCGGGCCGCCGGCACCGCGCGCAACCCGCGCACCGGCGAGACCGTGCAACGCGCGGCCTCCAAGACCGCCCGTTTCCAGGTCGGCGAAGGCCTGAAGACCACCCTGAACAGCTAGTCTCTGTTTCAGGATCTCTGGATCGCGGGGGGCGGTCGCCAAACTGGCGGCCGCCTCCTTGCGTTTTGATCGCGCTTTCGTCGCGCCGCGCAGGCGGGTAAGAGGCCCGTCGCGGGCGGCTAGCTCAGCTGGTCAGAGCATCTCGTTTACACCGAGAGGGTCGGGGGTTCGAACCCCTCGCCGCCCACCATCCCTTCAGGCCGGGGCCGGGGCCGCCGCGGCGAAGTCCTCGATGATCCGGCGCAGGCCGGGCTCGTCGACCATGTGCGCCGCGTCCGCGGCCGGCACCCAGCGCCGGGTGCGCTGGCGCTTCTCGGGCCAGGTCTTGGCCTCCGTCGTCACGGCCAGTGGATAGACGTCGACGCGGCAGAGCTGCGCCTCGCCTGATTTCAGCCGTTTGCGGTAGCGGAACGCGCCGATGGGCTCATCGGCGATGTCGCCGCGAACGCCGGCTTCCTCGAAGGCCTCCTGCGCCGCCGCGTCGGCCGGCGCGTAGGTGATCATCGGCCAGCCCTTGGGAATCACCCAGCGCCGCGTCTCCCGCGAGGTGATCAGCAGGATCTCGAGCCCGGCGGCGGCGTGTCGCCAGGGCAGGGCGGCGTACTGCCGCCGGTGGCCGACCCAGGCCAACCCTCGCAGCCGGTCGCGCGCCCGGCCCATCAGGGCGCGACCTCTGCGAACGGGAGCCTTGAGAGGGTTGATCAATCGCCTGCCTTCGAATCGAATCTGTCGTCTGCAAGGATGGGTCCCCGGCGGGGAGGGGTCCATAGGCGCAAACGTCGCGTCGCCGGTGGCCCGTTTGTTTGCCATCAAGCCGCTTTCGCTCGTTGCGATCGGACCTATTCAGTCAGGAGCTCATCATGGCCTTCACCCAGAACAAGGGCGTTCGCATCCACTGGCAGGCGCGCGGCGCCGGCACGCCCCTCCTGCTGGTGATGGGCCATCGCTACAGCTCCGCCCTCTGGTATCCCCTGCTGGACGCCCTGGCGGCGAAACACCGCGTCATCTGGTTCGACAATCGCGGCACGGGCGAGACCGACACGGTGAAGGGCTTCGCGGTATCGGACATGACCGACGACGCCCTGGCGGTGATGGACGCCGCCGGCGTTGAACGCGCCCATGTTTTCGGGGTGTCGATGGGCGGGGTCATCGTGCTGGATCTCGCCGTCCGCGCGCCGGAGCGGGTGATCTCCCTGACCGTCGGCGCCTCGGGCATCCTGTCGGCCGAGAAACCCCGGATGCCGAAGATCCTGCTGGCGCTCTATTATTTGCCGCCTTCGATCCTGAAACGGCTGACGCCCAGCCGGGACGGCGACCAGGGCTACGGCAGCGCCGCGTCAGCGGACCAGATCGCCTTCGATCTGGCCGTGCTGGCAAAGGACAGGTTCACCGTCTCCGGCGTGGTCGCCCAGGCGGCGGCGGTGGCGGGGCATGTTCAGACGGCGGAGGCGGTGGCGGCCGTGACCCTGCCGTCGCTGGTCCTGCATGGCGGCGACGACTCGCTGGTGCCGATCAAATGGGCCGAGGAACTGGCGGCGACCCTGCCCAACAGCGCCTTCGTCACGCTGGAGGGGGCCGGGCACAACTTCATGGTCGCGGCGCGGGAAGAAACGCTTCGGGCGCTCGACGCCTTCATCGACCGCGTGGACAACGCGACTTGACGTCAGGGCGACCGGCGCCGTGAACCTGGCGTTTGAGGGCCTGCGGGACGGAGGCCAGGGCGCGCCGAATCCGCAGCGCCTCGCGGCCAGGAGGCGCGGCTGGATGGTTCTGCAATATCAGGGGAAATGGCGCGAATGACGGGACTCGAACCCGCGACCTCCGGCGTGACAGGCCGGCGCTCTAACCAACTGAGCTACATCCGCAAAGATGCCCGCCTCGCGGCGAGGGGCGTCTGATAGGTCCACGCCCCAGACCTGTCAACCGATCAGACGGGCAGTTGGTAATGAAACGGCGCGACGGGGCCCGTCGCCAGGCCGAAAGCGGCCCAAAGCCCCGTCACGGCCAGCCCCGCGGCGAAGAAGGCGAGGGCGTAGGGCAGCAGTGTCGAAAGCAGTCCGCCGACGCCCAGGCCGGGCTTCCAGCGCTGGGCGAAGCCCAGGATCAGAATGAAATAGGGCGTCATGGGCGAGGCGATCACCAGACTCGAATCGCCCATGCGGTACGCGGCGGTGGTCATCTCCGGGCTGACTCCCAGCAACATCAGCATCGGCACCAGCACCGGCCCCAGGGCCGCCCACTTGGCCGAGGCCGAGGCGATGAACATGTCCAGCCCGGCGCCCAGCACGGTGACGCCCATGAGGATGAAGGCCAGCGGCAGGCCCGACTGACGCAGGGCGTCGGCGCCCTTGATGGCGAAGATGGCGCCCAGGTTCGACCAGCCGAACATGGCGATGAAGTGCGAAGCGACAAAGGCCAGCACGATATAGGGGGCCATGGCCGCGATCGACTGCGAGGCCAGGGCGACGACGTCGCTGTCCTTGCGAATCGCGCCGGTCTTCAGCCCGTAGGCGCAGCCGCTGGCCAGGAAGAGCAGGAAGAAGCCGGTGATCAGCGACCGGAAGAAGGGCGTCCATTGCGCGGGGCCCTTGGCCGCCAGATCGCGCAGCGGCGCGCCGGGGACCAGGGCCAGGGCCGCCCAGAGCAGGATGACGGCCATCGCCGCCAGTCCGGCCGCCCGCAGCGCGCCCTTGGGCGGGGCGGGAATCTCGGTTTCGTCGCCGGGCGTTCCGGCGCCCGACGGCGTCCAGGGGCCCAGCCTGGGCTCGACGACGCGGGCGGTCACCCACCAGCCGACGGCGATGAAGACGACGGATCCGGCGGCGGTGAAATACCAGTTGCCGGCCAGGTTGGCGGTCCAGGTCGGGTCGAGCAGCCGGGCGGCCGGCTCGCTGAAGCCGAGAATCAGGGCGTCGAACTGACCGGGCACCGGATTGCCGGCGAAAGAGGCGATGGTGGCCGCATAGGCGCAGGCCAGGCCCGCCACCGGATGGCGACCGGCGGCGGCGAACACCACCGCGGCCAGCGGCGGCAGCACGACGATGCCCGAATCAGCGGCGTGGTTGGACAGGAGGCCGATCAGCAGAACCATCGGCGTCAGCAGGGTCTTGGGGCTGGACCTGACCAGGGCCTGGATCGCCGCCGACAGCAGCCCGACCCGTTCGGCGACGCCAGCCCCCAGCATCACCAGAAGCACCAGACCCAGGGGCGCGAACCCGGTGAAGGTGCGGGCCATTTCGGTCAGCAGGGTTCTTACATTGCCAGGCGACAGCAGGTTTTGCGCCGCCAGCACCTCGTGCGTGGCCGGGTTGGTGGCGGTGACGCCCAGGGCCGAGAAGACGATGCTGGCGACGACCACGCCGCCGATCAGCCACAGGAAGATGAAGACCGGATCGGGCAGCCGATCGCCGAATCGTTCGACGGCGTCCAGAATTCGAATGGAGAGCGGGCGTTTCGTCACGGCGACAATCACTGCACGGTGTTCTTTGGAGGGCAAGGCGCCGCGAAGATGCGAAAAACAAATCCGAAAACTCGCCTGCCGTTTGAACGCCTCACGACCATGGGCTACAAGGCGCCCGACTCCTTTCCGGGACGCCCATGAACGCCTTTCTTCTCCAGTACCTGCCGATCGTGATCCTGCTCGGGATCGCGGCCGTCCTCGGCGTCGGTTTCATCGTCGCCGCAGCCGTGTTCGCGCCGACCGCGCCGGATCCGGAAAAGCTGTCCGCCTACGAATGCGGCTTCAACGCCTTCGACGACGCGCGGATGAAGTTCGACGTCCGGTTCTATCTGGTCTCGATCCTGTTCATCATTTTCGACCTGGAAGTGGCCTTCCTCTTCCCCTGGGCCGTGACCCTGATGAAGCTTCCCAATGACCAGGCGATCTTCGCCTTCTGGTCGATGATGGGCTTCCTCGGCGTCCTGACCGTGGGCTTTGTCTACGAGTGGAAAAAGGGAGCCCTGGAATGGGATTGATCGTTCCCGCAGGGGCGGCCGGCCGCACGACGGTCGAGGGCTACGATCCCAAGCTCCACGACCCCTTTTTCGATGGTGTTTCCCAGGCGCTCGCCGACAAGGGTTTCATCACCGCTTCGGCCGATGACCTGATCACCTGGGCCCGCACCGGCTCGCTGATGTGGATGACCTTCGGCCTGGCCTGCTGCGCGATCGAGATGATGCAGGCCGGCACGCCGCGCTATGATCTGGAGCGCTTCGGCTTCGCGCCGCGCGGCAGCCCGCGTCAGAGCGATGTGATGATCGTCGCCGGCACCCTGACCAACAAGATGGCCCCGGCTCTGCGCAAGGTCTACGACCAGATGCCCGAGCCGCGCTACGTGATCAGCATGGGCAGCTGCGCCAACGGCGGCGGCTACTACTATTACAGCTACAGCGTCGTGCGCGGCTGCGACCGCATCGTGCCCGTGGACATCTATGTCCCAGGCTGCCCGCCGACCGCCGAGGCCCTGGTCTACGGCATGCTGCAGCTGCAGAAGAAGATCCGCCGGACGGGGACCATCGAGCGATGAGCAAGGCTCTCGAATCTCTCGGCAAGATGGTCGTCAAAGGCTCTGGCGGCGCCATCACCGGCTGGTCGGTGGCGTTTGGCGAGCTGACCGTGACGGGCCCGGCCGGCCGCATCGTCGAGGCCCTGACCTTCCTGCGCGACCATGCCGATCTGCGCTTCCATCAGCTGATCGACCTCTGTGGCGTCGACTATCCCGAGCGGCCGTTGCGGTTTGACGTCGTCTATCACCTGCTGAGCCTGGTGAAGAACCACCGCATCCGGCTCAAGGTGCAGACCGACGAGGACACCGCCGTGCCCAGCGTCGCGTCGATCTTCCCGGCCGCTGACTGGTTCGAGCGCGAGGCGTTCGACATGTATGGCGTGTTCTTCTCCGGGCACCCCGATCTGCGCCGCCTGCTGACCGACTACGGCTTCCATGGCCATCCCCTGCGCAAGGACTTCCCGACCACCGGCTATGTCGAGGTTCGCTATGACGACGAGCTCAAGCGGGTGGTCTACGAGCCGGTGAAGATCGCCGAATTCCGTCAGTTTGATTTCCTCTCGCCCTGGGAAGGCGCGTCCTACGCGCTGCCCGGCGACGAAAAGGCGGGGAGCTGATCATGGCCGACGACGCCACCGTCCTCCCGACTGTCCCCGAGACTCCGGTCCGCAAGTTCAACATCAACTTCGGTCCGCAACACCCGGCCGCGCACGGCGTGCTGCGTCTGATCCTGGAGCTGGACGGCGAGGTCGTCGAGCGGGTCGATCCGCATATCGGCCTGCTGCACCGGGGCACCGAGAAGCTGATGGAGGCCCGCACCTACCTCCAGAACATCCCCTATTTCGACCGCCTCGACTATGTCGCGCCGATGAACCAGGAGCACGCCTTCTGCCTGGCCATCGAGCGGCTGCTGGACGTCGACGTGCCGCGCCGCGGCTCGCTGATCCGGGTGCTCTATTGCGAGATCGGCCGGGTCCTCAGCCACCTGATGAACATCTGCACCCAGGCCATGGACGTCGGCGCGCTGACGCCGATCACCTGGGGCTTCGAAGAGCGCGAAAAGCTGATGGTGTTCTACGAGCGCGCCTGCGGCGCTCGCCTGCACAGCAACTATTTCCGTCCCGGCGGCGTCCACCAGGACCTGCCCGAGGCGTTGATCGAGGATATCGACCGCTGGGCGGTCGCCTTCCCGAAGATGTGCGATGACATCGAGACCCTGATCACCGGCAACCGCATCTTCAAACAGCGCAACGTCGACATCGGCGTGGTCAGCCGTCAGGACGCGATCGACTGGAGTTTCTCGGGCGTCATGGTGCGCGGCTCGGGCATCGCCTGGGACCTGCGCCGCAACCAGCCGTACGAGTGCTACAACGAGTTCGACTTCGACATCCCGCTGGGCCTCAACGGCGACTGCTACGACCGCTACCTGTGCCGCATGCAGGAGATGCGCGAGTCGACAAAGATCATCCGCCAGGCCTGCGCCATGTTGCGCGGAACGCCGGGCCCGGTGACGACGCTGGACAACAAGGTCACGCCGCCGCGCCGCGCGGCCATGAAACAGTCGATGGAAGCGCTGATCCATCACTTCAAACTCTACACCGAGGGCTTCCGCACCCCGGAAGGCGAGGTCTACGCCTGCGTCGAAGCGCCCAAGGGCGAGTTCGGCGTCTTCCTGGTCAGCGACGGCACCAACAAGCCCTACCGCTGCAAGATCCGCGCGCCGGGCTTCCCGCATCTGGCGGCCATGGACTACCTCAACCGCGGCCACATGCTGGCCGACGTCAGCGCCATCCTCGGCAGCCTCGATATCGTGTTTGGAGAGATCGACCGGTGAGCGTCCGTCGCCTCGCAAAAGACCAGCCCGCCAGCTTCGAATTCAGCGCCGAGACGCTGAAGACGGCGCAATGGTGGATCGCCAAATATCCGGCCGAGCGCCGCCAGTCGGCGGTGATTCCGATCCTGTGGCTGGTCCAGAAGCAGGAGGGTTGGGTCTGCGAGCCCGCCATCCGCGCCATCGCCGACCTGCTGGGCATGCCGGTGATCCGGGTGCTCGAAGTGGTCACCTTCTACACCATGTTCCAGCTTGAGCCGGTCGGGCAGGTGGCCTTCGTCCAGCTGTGCGGCACCACGCCCTGCATGCTGTGCGGCGCCAATGACCTGAAGAAGGTCTTGCACGACCGGATCGGCCCCAAGAACCACCTCTCGGCCGACGGCAAGTTCAGCTGGGAAGAGGTCGAGTGTCTGGGCGCCTGTTCCAACGCCCCGATGGCCGCGATCAACGACTACTATTACGAGGACCTGACGCCGGAGAGCCTGGGCCAGATCCTCGACGAGTTCGCCGCCGGCAAGCAGCCCAAGCCGGGTTCGCGCATCGGCCGCGGCGCTTCCGAGCCCAAGGGCGCGATCAAGACCCTGCTGGACCCGAAACTCTACGACGGCTCGGCGGGCAAGAAGATCAAGATCCCCAACCTCCCCGAAAAGCCGAAGGCGGCCAAGACGGCGGAGACCCCGGCGTGACCGACGAAGCCCAACTCCTCGAAAAGCGCCTGGCCTATATCGCCGAGCTGCGCGGTCTCAACCGTCACGAGCGGCTGATCGGCTTCGTGCTGATCCTGGTCGGTTTTCTGCTGGTCCTGCCGGCGCAGTGGGTTCTGACCTGGCCGCATATGGTGATCTGGATCGGCTATGGCCTGGTGGCCGTCGGCTGGATCCTCTTCATCCACGTCATCTGGCGCCGCAACCAATGGCGGCGCGCCAACCCTTTTGATCCGGACGCCTAGAGACACATGGTCGGCATCCTCCAAGACAAGGACCGCATCTTCACCAACCTTTACGGGCTCCAGGACTGGGGTCTGGAAGGCGCGAAGAAACGCGGCTGCTGGAACGGCACGAAAGACATGCTGGACGCGGGTCCGGCCTGGATTATCGACAACATCAAGAACAGCGGCCTGCGCGGCCGCGGCGGGGCCGGTTTCGGCACCGGCCTGAAATGGTCGTTCATGCCCAAGGAGGCGAAGCCGGGTCGGCCGCACTACCTGGTCGTCAACGCCGACGAATCCGAACCCGGCACCTGCAAGGACCGGGAGATCATGCGCCATGATCCGCATCTGCTGATCGAGGGCTGTCTGATCGCCTCCTTCGCGATGCAGGCGCATGCCTGCTACATCTACATCCGCGGCGAATACGTCCGTGAGCGCGAGGTGCTCGAGGCGGCGATCAAACAGGCCTACGAGGCCAGGTTGATCGGCAAGAACAACGTCAACGGCTGGGATTTCGATCTCTACGTCCACCACGGCGCCGGGGCCTATATCTGCGGCGAGGAAACCGCCCTTCTGGAGAGCCTCGAGGGCAAGAAGGGCCAGCCGCGGCTGAAACCCCCGTTCCCGGCCGGCGCCGGCCTCTACGGCTGCCCGACCACCGTCAACAACGTCGAGTCGATCGCCGTGGCCGGGACCATCCTGCGCCGGGGCGCCGGCTGGTTCGCCGGCTTTGGCCGACCCAACAACACCGGCACCAAACTGTTCTGCGTCTCGGGCCATGTGAACCTGCCCTGCAACGTCGAAGAGGCGATGAGCATCCCCTTCCGCCAGCTGATCGAGGATCACTGCGGCGGCGTTCGGGGCGGCTGGGAAAACCTCAAGGCGGTCATTCCCGGCGGCTCGTCGGTGCCGATGATCCCGGCCGAACAGTGCGAAGACCTGTTCATGGACTTCGACGCCCTGCGCGAGCTGAAGTCGGGTCTGGGTACGGCGGCGGTCATCGTCATGGACAAGGACACCGATCTGGTCCGCGCCATCGCCCGCCTCAGCTACTTCTACAAGCATGAGAGCTGCGGCCAGTGCACGCCGTGCCGCGAAGGCACCGGCTGGATGTGGCGGGTGATGGAGCGCATGGCCACCGGCGAGGCGGACATGAAGGAAATCGACACCCTGCTGGACGTCACCACCCAGGTCGAAGGCCACACCATCTGCGCCCTGGGCGACGCGGCCGCCTGGCCGATCCAGGGTCTGTTCCGCCACTTCCGCCACGAGGTGGAGGACCGCATCACCAGCTATCGCGCCGGCAAGCCCCACGTCGCGGGCGCCACGCTGATCGCGGCGGAGTAAGAGCATGCCGATAGCCAAGGTCAACGGCGTCGAGGTCGAGTTCGAACCCGGCATGACGGTTCTCCAGGTCGCGGAGCTGGCCGGGGAGGAGATCCCGCGCTTCTGCTATCACGAGCGGCTGAGCATCGCCGGCAACTGCCGCATGTGCCTTGTCGAGGTGAAGCCGGGCCCGCCGAAGCCGCAGGCCAGCTGCGCGCTGCCCGCCGCCGAGAACCAGGAGATCTTCACCAACACCCCGATGGTCAAGAAGGCCCGCGAAGGGGTGATGGAGTTCCTGCTCATCAACCACCCGCTGGATTGCCCGATCTGCGACCAGGGCGGCGAGTGCGATCTGCAGGACCAGGCCATGGGCTATGGCCGCGACGGCAGCCGTTATGCGGAGAACAAGCGCGCCGTCGAAGAAAAGGAAATGGGCCCGCTGATCAAGACGGTGATGACGCGCTGCATCCAGTGCACCCGCTGCGTGCGGTTCATCACGGAAGTCGCCGGCGTGCCGGAGATCGGTCTCATCTCCCGCGGCGAAGATGTTGAAATCACGACCTATCTGGGCGCGGCCGTGGCCAGCGAACTGTCGGGCAACGTCAATGATCTCTGCCCGGTCGGCGCTCTGACCCACAAGCCCTGGGCCTTCAACTACCGGCCCTGGGAACTGAAGAAGACCCAGAGCATCGACGTCATGGACGCGCTCGGCAGCGCCATCCGCGTCGACGCCCGCGGCGCCCAGGTGCTGCGCGCCCTGCCGCGGATCAACGAGGACATCAACGAGGAGTGGCTGAGCGACAAGAGCCGCTACGCCGTCGACGGCCTCGGCCGTCAGCGCCTCGATCGCCCCTATGTGCGGGTCGGCGGCAAGCTGGCGCCGGCGACCTGGGGCGAAGCCTTCGCCGCCATCGCCGCCAAGGTGAAGACGACCGCGCCCGCCAGGACCGGCGTCATCGCCGGCGACCTGCAGGACGCCGAATCCATGAAGGCGGCGCTGGACCTGTTCAACGGCCTGGGGGTCAAGAACCTCGACTGCCGGCAGGACGGCACGGTGCTCGGCGACGGGCCGCGCGAAAGCTGGCTGTTCAACTCGACCCTGGCCGGCATCGAACAGGCCGATGTGGTGCTGCTGGTCGGAACCAACCCGCGCCTTGAGGCGCCGGTGTTCAACGCCCGCCTGCGCAAGCAGTGGCTGGCCGGCAAGACCCGCTTCGGCGTCATCGGCCAGCAGGCTGACCTGACCTACGACTACGACTATCTCGGCGCCGGCCCGGCCTCGATCGCCGGTCTCGCCAAATCGAAGTCGGACTTCGTCAAGGCCTTCAAGGCCGCCGAACGTCCGGCCGTGATCATCGGGCAGGGGGCTCTGACCCGCGCCGACGCCGCCGCCGTGCTCAAGGCCCTGGCCGACCTGGCCAAAAGCTTCAACCTGGTCCGCGAGGGCTGGAACGGCTGGAACGTGATGCACACCGCCGCAGCCCGCGTCGGCGGCCTCGATCTCGGCTTCCTGCCGGGCGAGGGCGGCCTGTCCGCGGCCGAGATGGTCAAGCCGGGCAAGCTGGACCTGCTGTTCCTGCTCGGCGCCGACGAGATCGAAACCGGCGCCAGCAAGGCCTTCAAGGTCTATCTGGGAACCCACGGCGACAAGGGCGCCCACGGCGCCGACGTGATCCTGCCGGCCGCGGCCTACACCGAAAAGAACGGCCTCTACGCCAATACCGAGGGCCGGGTGCAGATGGGCGAACGCGCCGTCTTCCCCAAGGGCGAGGCCAAGGAAGACTGGTCGATCCTGCGGGCCCTGTCGGCTCATCTGGATGCGACGCTGCCCTATGACAGCCTCGACCAGCTTCGCCTGAAGCTGTTCGCCGATCATCCGACCTTCGGCCAGATCGACTACGCCCCGGGCTCGATCCCGACGGCTTTTGACCTGACCGGCCTGGGCGACGGCGGTGCGCTTTCCGAGGCGCCGTTCGCCAACGCGGTGACGGCCTTCCACCTGACCAACCCGATCGCGCGCGCCAGCGTGACCATGGCCGAATGCGCGGCCCTGGCCTCCGGCGCCGCCAAGATGGCCGCGGAGTAGGCGAGTGCCCGAACAAGCCTTCTCCCCCTGGGTCTGGTTTGGTCTGGCCGTCGGCCAGATCGCGCTGGTGCTGATCTGGCTGCTGCTGAGCCTGGCCTTCCTCCTGTGGGGCGACCGAAAGGTCTGGGCCGGCGTGCAGATGCGCAAGGGCCCCAACGTGGTCGGCCCCTTCGGCCTGTTTCAGTCCTTCGCCGACTTCCTGAAGTTCGTGCTCAAGGAAATCGTCATCCCCGCGGGCGCGGACAAGACGGTCTTCCTGCTGGCGCCGCTGCTGAGTTTTGTTCTCGCCTTCGGGGCCTGGGCAGTGATCCCGCTGGCCCCGGGCTGGGTGGTCAGCGACATCAATGTCGGCATCCTCTACCTGCTCGCCATCAGTTCGCTGGGCGTCTACGGCATCATCATGGGGGGCTGGGCCTCCAACTCGAAATACCCCTTCCTGGGCGCCCTGCGTTCGGCGGCCCAGATGGTGTCCTACGAGGTCTCGATCGGCTTTGTGATCATCACCGTGATCCTGCTGGCCGGGACCATGAACATGACCGGCATCGTCGAGCAGCAGGCCGGCTGGATCTGGAACTGGTACGCCTTCAAGCTGCCGACCATCGTGGTGATGTTCCCGATGATGGTCATCTTCTTCATCTCGGCCCTGGCCGAGACGAACCGGCCGCCGTTCGATCTGCCCGAGGCCGAGTCCGAGCTCGTGGCCGGCTATCAGGTGGAATACAGCTCGACCCCCTATCTGCTGTTCATGATCGGCGAGTACGCCAACATCGTCCTGATGTGCGCCCTGATCAGCCTGCTGTTCTGCGGCGGATGGAACCCCGGCTTCCCGGTCGGCTTCCTGGACAGCTGGCCGTCGACGGCCGCCAGCCTGTTCCTGTTCCTGGTCTTCTTCGCCAAGATCATCTTCTGGTTCTTCATGGTCGCCATGGCCAAGGCCATCGTACCCCGCTACCGCTATGACCAGCTGATGCGTCTGGGCTGGAAGGTCTTCCTGCCGATCTCCCTGGTGGCGGTGGTGGCGATTTCCGGCTGGCAGCTGTTCGCCAAGCTCAAGGGATGGGCGTGATGCGTCGCCTGATCCTGCCCGCCCTTCTTCTGCTCGCCGGCTGCG
Organism: Caulobacter sp.; assembly: GCA_030680355.1. GTDB lineage: Bacteria > Pseudomonadota > Alphaproteobacteria > Caulobacterales > Caulobacteraceae > Caulobacter. The sequence goes on along the minus strand of JAUXVF010000028.1, from coordinate 35,806 downwards.
CCGGCGCCGAGGCCCGGATGGAGAGCTATTCCATCGGCCGCGGTCTGGTCAGCTATGACGAGATGCGGCGGGCTAAGGACACCTGCGCCGCCGCCGGCGGCGTGGTGCGGCCCAAGGCGGTTGATGGCGACCCCGCTCAGCTGTCGAACTACATCTGTGAGATCCAGTCGAAGAAGGCCGACACGCCATGATGCAACGCATCGGACAGGCCATCAAAGGCGCGGCCCTGCTGGACTTCGTGGGGGCCTTCGGCCTGGCCATGAAATACATGATCGCGCCCAAGAAGACGGTCATCTATCCCAACGAACGGGGGCCGCAGTCGCCGCGGTTCCGGGGCGAACACGCCCTGCGCCGCTACCCCTCCGGGGAAGAGCGCTGCATCGCCTGCAAGCTCTGCGAAGCCGTCTGCCCGGCCCAGGCCATCTATATCGAGGCCGAGCCCCGCGCCGACGGCAGCCGCCGCACGACGCGCTACGACATCGACATGGTCAAATGCATCTACTGCGGCCTGTGCCAGGAGGCCTGCCCGGTGGACGCCATCGTCGAGGGGCCGAACACCGAGTACGCCACCGAGACGCGCGAGGAACTCTACTACGACAAGGAGCGGCTGCTGGATAACGGCGACCGCTGGGAGCGAGAAATCGCGAAGAATCTGGAACTGGACGCGGCCTACCGATAAGGGAGGGGCGCGATTCACAAGAGGCGGCGGAGCGTATCTGCGCCGCCTCTTTCGCAAGGTTGAAGAAGGAGCGGGGGCCGCATGGCTCTTCAGGAAATAGCCTTCTACGTGATGGCGACGGTGACCGTTCTGGCGGGTCTGGCCGTGGTCTTCGCGCGCAATCCCGTTCACTCGGTGTTGTTCCTGATCGCGGCGTTTTTCAGCGCCGCCGGTCTGTTCGTGCTGATGGGCGCCGAGTTTCTGGCGATGCTGCTGGTGGTCGTCTACGTCGGCGCCGTGGCGGTGCTGTTCCTGTTCGTGGTCATGATGTTGGACGTCGACTTCACCCAGCTGCGCGAGGGTTTCGCGCGCTACCTGCCGATCGGCGGGGGTGTGGCGGGGATCCTGGTGCTGGAAATGATCATGGTCGCCGTGACCGTGGCCAACCAGGGCGCGGCCGGGCGCAACGCCGTGCCCAATGCCTCCGGCGGGGCCGACATTCCCAACGCCGAGGCCATCGGCCGGGTGCTCTACACCGACTACGTCTATTTCTTCCAGGCCGCCGGCCTGGTGCTGCTGGTGGCGATGATCGGGGCCATCGTCCTGACCCTGCGCCACAAGCCGGGCGTCAAACGCCAGAACATCATGGCCCAGAACGCCCGCACGCCCGCGACCGGCATGACCATGGTCGACATCAAACCGGGTGAGGGGATCGCCGAATGATCGGCCTGACGCACTATCTCATCGTGGCGGCGATCCTGTTCACGATCGGGGTCTTCGGGATCTTCGTGAACCGCAAGAACGTCATCATCATCCTGATGTCGATCGAGCTGATCCTGCTGGCGGTGAACATCAATCTGGTGGCCTTCAGCGTCTATCTGCACGACGTGGTCGGGCAGATCTTCGCCCTGTTCGTGCTGACCGTCGCCGCCGCCGAGGCCGCTGTCGGTCTGGCCATTCTGGTCACCTTCTTCCGTAACCGCGGCGACATCGCCGTGGACGACGCCGCCGTAATGAAGGGCTGACCCTTGGAACAGCTCGTCACCTTTCTGGTTCTCGCGCCGCTGCTGGGCGCCCTGGTTGTCGGCCTGTTCGGCCGCCGCCTCGGCGACATCGTGTCCCAGAGCCTGACCACCGGCCTGCTGCTGATCACCTGCGGCCTGTCCTGGTACGTGTTCAGCCAATGGACCTGGGGCGGGCTTGAAGCCTTCACCGTCCATCTGGCGCCGTTCATCAACGTCGGCGACTTCAAGTCCAGCTGGGCCATCCGCATCGACGGCCTGAGCGCGGTCATGCTGGTGGTGGTGACCACGGTTTCGGCCCTGGTCCACATCTACAGCTGGGGCTACATGGCCCAGGACGACAGCCGCCCGCGGTTCTTCGCCTATCTGTCGCTGTTCACCTTCGCCATGCTGGCCCTGGTCACCGCCGCCGACTTCATGCAGCTGTTCTTCGGCTGGGAAGGGGTGGGCCTGGCCAGCTATCTGCTGATCGGCTTCTGGTTCAAGAAAGCCACCGCCAGCGCCGCCGCCATCAAGGCCTTCGTGGTCAACCGGATCGGCGACTTCGGCTTCGCCCTGGGCATCATGACGGTGTTCTGGGCCTACGGCACCGTCCAGTTCGCCGAGCTGTTCCCGTTGATCGCCGGCAGCACCGACCGTGGCTGGGAGTTCGCCGGACAGACCTTCCATCTGGTCGATCTGGCCTGCGCCCTGCTGTTCGTCGGGGCCATGGGCAAGTCGGCCCAGTTCTTCCTCCACACCTGGCTGCCCGACGCCATGGAAGGCCCGACCCCGGTCTCGGCCCTGATCCACGCGGCGACCATGGTCACCGCCGGCGTCTATATGGTCTGCCTGCTGTCGCCGATGTTCGAATACGCCCCGGTGGCGCGCAACATCGTCACCCTGGTCGGCGCGGTCACCGCCCTGTTCGCGGCGACCGTCGGCCTGGCCCAGAACGACATCAAGCGGGTCATCGCCTATTCGACCTGTTCGCAGCTCGGCTACATGTTCTTCGCCGCCGGCGTGGGCGCCTACCAGGCGGCCATGTTCCACCTGTTCACCCACGCCTTCTTCAAGGCCCTGCTGTTCCTGGGCGCCGGCTCGGTGATCCACGGCATGCACCATGAGCAGGACATGCGGCGCATGGGCGGGCTCTGGAAGTATCTGCCGGTCACCTATGTGGTGATGACCATCGGCACCCTGGCCATCACCGGCTTCGGCATCCCGGGCCTGGATATCGGTTTCGCCGGTTTCTATTCCAAGGACACCATCATCGAGGCGGCCTGGGCCGCCGGCCGCGACAACGGCATCGCCAATTTCGCCTTCATCATCAGCCTGGTGGCCGCGGCCCTGACCGCCTTCTACAGCTGGCGTCTGGTGTTCATGACCTTCCACGGCACGGCCAAATGGGGTGAGGGCGCGGCCCATGCCGATGACCATGACGCCGCCGACGCTCACGCCGCCGACGCCCACGCGGCGCATGACGATCACGCCCATGACCACAAGCCGCACGAAAGCCCGCTGGTTATGCTGGTGCCGCTGATCGTGCTGGCGGTCGGTGCCCTGGGCGCCGGCTACGCCTTCGTCGAACAGTTCGTCGGCGAGGACCAGGTCGCGTTCTGGCGCGGGGCCATCGTCAACGGTCCGCACAACCACATCCTGCACGCCATGCACGAGGCCCCGCTGTGGGTCATCCTCGCGCCGCTGGTCGTGTCGGTGCTCGGCTTCGCCGTCGCCTGGTGGGTCTATATCGCCCGCGAGGGCATGGGCGCCCGTATCGCCGCCCGGCGCGGACCGCTGTGGCTGCTGCTCTACAACAAGTGGTTCTTCGACGAGATCTACGAGGCCACCTTCGTGCGCGCCGCCCGCTTCCTGGGCGATCTGTTCTGGAAGGGTGGCGATCAGAAGCTGATCGACGGCTTCGGGCCCGACGGGGTCTCGGCCCTGTCGATGGCGGTGGGCAAGCGCACCGGCAAGCTGCAGACCGGCTATCTCTACCACTACGCCTTCATCATGCTTCTGGGGGTCGCGGGCCTGTTGTCCTTCGCGCTGTATGCCTTCTCGCGGGGGGGCTGACCGATGACCGGCATGCTGTCCCTGATCACCTTCCTGCCGATGGCCGGCGTCGCCGCCATCCTGGCGATGCGCTTCCTGGGCCAGCCCGGCGCGCGCACCGACACGGCCGGCAAATGGATCGCCCTGGCGACCACCCTGGCCACCTTTGCCCTGTCGGTGAAGCTGGTGCTCGACTTCAACCCGGCCAACACCGGGTTCCAGTTCCTCGAGGAGCTGCCCTGGTTCGCCGGGCTCAGCTACCGCATGGGCGTGGACGGCATCTCGGTGCTGTTTGTCCTGCTGACCGCCTTCCTGCTGCCCCTCTGTATCGTGGCCAGCTGGAAGAGCATCGAGAAGCGGGTCCTCGAATACCTGATCGCCTTCCTGATCCTGGAGACGCTGGTCATCGGCGTGTTCTGCGCTCTGGATCTGGTGCTGTTCTACCTGTTCTTCGAGGCGGGCCTGGTGCCCATGTTCCTGATCATCGGCATCTGGGGCGGCAAGAACCGGGTCTACGCGGCCTTCAAATTCTTCCTCTACACCCTGCTGGGTTCCGTCCTGATGCTGGCCGCCATCCTGGCCATGATCGGCATTTCGGGGACCAGCTCGATCCCCGAGCTGATGACCTACAAGTTCGACGCGGGTCTGCAGACCTGGCTGTGGCTGGCCTTCTTCGCCAGCTTCGCGGTCAAGATGCCGATGTGGCCGGTTCACACCTGGCTGCCCGACGCCCACGTCGAGGCGCCGACGGCCGGCTCGGTCATCCTGGCGGGCATCCTCCTGAAGATGGGCGGCTACGGCTTCCTGCGCTTCTCGCTGCCGATGTTCCCGCAGGCCAGCGAGATGTTCGCGCCGCTGGTCTTCGGCCTGTCGGCGATCGCGGTGGTCTACACCTCGCTGGTCGCCTTCCGTCAGACCGACATCAAGAAGCTGATCGCCTATTCGTCGGTGGCCCACATGGGCTTTGTGACCATGGGCATCTTCAGCGGCAACGCCCAGGGCGAGCAGGGGGCCATCTTCCAGATGGTCAGCCACGGGGTCATCTCCGGCGCGCTCTTCCTCTGCGTCGGCGTGGTCTATGACCGCATGCACACCCGCGAGATCGCCTTCTACGGCGGCCTGACCCAGCGCATGCCTTGGTACGCGGCGGTCTTCATGCTGTTCACCATGGGCAACGTCGGCCTGCCGGGCACCAGCGGCTTCGTCGGCGAGATCCTGACCCTGACCGGGACCTACGGCGCCTCGACCTGGACGGCCCTGATCGCCACCAGCGGCGTCATCCTGTCGGCGGTTTACGCCCTGACCCTCTATCGACGGGTGATGTTCGGCGAGATGACCAATCCGGCCCTGGCCAACATCACCGACCTCGATTGGCGGGAGGTGATGATCTTCCTGCCGCTGATCGGCGCGACCCTGTATCTCGGCGTTCAACCCGACGTCGTTCTCAACATCACCGGCCCGTCCGTCGACGCGCTGGTCGGCGCCTGGCGCGCCGCGATTGCCGGGTGAGCCGCTCATGACCCTCGCCGATCTCAATCTTGTCTGGCCTGAACTGATCCTCGCGGGCGGCGCCCTGGCGCTGCTGCTGATCGGCGCTTTCCGCAAGTCCGCCGGGCCCGTCTTTGACGTCCTGGCCATGCTGGTTCTGGCCGCCGCCGCTGTCGCCGCCGCCTGCGGCGACCAGGGCCGCGCCTTCGCCGGCGGGCTGGTCGTCGACAACCTGTCGGCCTTCGCCAAGGTGGCCATCTACGCCGCCAGCGCCGTGGCCATTCCGCTGGGCGGCAGCTGGCTGCGCAAGCGCGGCGACGACAAGTTCGAGTTTCCGGTCCTCATCGTGCTGGCCGCCCTGGGCATGGGCATGATGGCTTCGGCCGGCGACCTGATCTCCCTCTATGTCGGGATCGAGCTGCATTCCCTGGCCCTCTACGTCCTGGCCGCGTTTCGCCGTGACGACGCCAAATCCTCGGAAGCGGGCCTGAAGTATTTCGTGCTCGGCGCCCTGTCGTCGGGCCTGCTGCTCTATGGCGCGTCGCTGATCTACGGTTTCGCCGGCTCGACCCGGTTCGAGGACATCGCCGCCGCTGTCCAGGGCCATGCCGGCAACGGCATCCTGTTTGGCCTGGTGTTCCTGATCTGCGGCCTGGCCTTCAAGGTCTCGGCCGCGCCCTTCCATATGTGGACGCCCGATGTCTACGAAGGCGCGCCGACGCCGGTGGTCGGCTTCTTCGCCGCCGCGCCGAAGCTGGCGGCCATGGTGCTGCTGGCCCGGGTGCTGTCGGAAGGCTTCGGCGGCGCCGTCGAGCAATGGCGTCAGGTCATCGTCGTGCTGGCCCTGATATCGGTCTTCGTCGGCGCCTTCGCCGGCCTCAACCAGCGCAACCTCAAACGGCTCTGGGCCTATAGCTCGATCGCCAACATCGGCTACGCCCTGGTCGGCCTGGCCGCGGGCGGCGAGGCCGGGGTGCAGTCGATGCTGCTGTTCATGGTCCTCTACATGGTCGACGTGACCGGCTTCTTCGCCTGCCTCTGCGCTCTGCAGCGCGACGGCAAGCCGATGGAGACGATCGACGACATGGCCGGGCTGTTCAAGGAACGCCCGGGTCTGGCCCTGGCCATGACCGCGTTTGCCCTGTCGGCCCTTGGCCTGCCGCCGTTCAGCGGCTTCTTCGCCAAGTTCTTCGTGTTCAAGGCGGCCATCGCGGCGGGCGGCTACATGCCGGCCGTGGCCGCGGTCGCCCTGGTCGGCAGCGTTGTCGCGGCCTTCTATTACCTGCGCCTGATCAAGGCCATGTGGTTCGACCCGGCGCCGGGCGCGGTTGAGAAGCCGCCGCTGACGGCCAACGCCATCGCCATCATCGCGGCCCTGTTCAGCTTCCCGGTGGTGCTGGTCGCCCTGGTCTGGCTCGAGCCGCTGGCCCTGCGCGCCGCCGCCGCTTTCGGCTGAGGTGAGTCTCCCGCGCATCGAGGTTCTGGACGAGGTTGATTCCACCAACGCCGAGGCCCGACGACGCGCCGAGGCGGGGGAGGCGGGGCCGCTGTGGATCACCGCCGCGCGTCAGACCGCTGGCCGTGGTCGCCGTGGCCGGACCTGGGAAACGGGGCAGGGCAACCTCGCCGCCACCCTGTTGTTCATCACCGACCGCCCGCCGGGCGAAGCGGCCCAGATCAGTTTCATCGCCGCCCTGGCCGTCGCCGATCTGGCCGACGCCTTCGTGCCGGCCGCGAAGGTCACGCTGAAATGGCCAAACGACCCGATGATCGCCGGCCAGAAGACCAGCGGCATCCTGGTCGAGTCCGGTCAGCATCCGGACGGCGGCCTGTGGGTCGCGGTCGGGGTCGGGGTCAATCTGGCCAGTCCGCCGGAGGCGTCGGAACGGCCCGCCACCAGTTTCGCCGCCCATATGACCGGCCCGCCGCCGGGACCGCTCGACGCCCTGGGCGTTCTGGCCGAGGCCTTCGAGCGCTGGCGCCGGGTCTGGCAGACGTCGGGCTTCGCCGTCATCGCCGACGCCTGGACCCGCCGGGCCCATGGTCTGGGGGAGGTTTGCACGGCCCGGCTTGGCCATGAAACCGTCTTTGGAATCGCCGAAGGCCTGGATGCCGACGGCGCCCTGCGGCTGCGCTTGCCAGACGGCATGCTGCGGCGCATCACGGCGGGCGATGTCTTTTTTGGAGAGGCCTGAATGCTGCTGGCCATAGAGCAGGGCAACACCAACACCCTGTTCGCCGTCCATGACGGCGAGTCCTGGATCGCCCAGTGGCGTTCGGCCACCGAGAGCACCCGCACGGCCGACGAGTACGCCGTCTGGCTGTCGCAGCTGTTCGAGATGAACGGTCTGAGCCTCAAGAGCCTGAGCGGCTGCATCATCTCCAGCGTCGTGCCGCAGTCGATCTTCAATCTGCGCAACCTGTCTCGCCGCTACCTGCATGTGGAGCCGCTGATCATCGGCGAGAACGCCGAGCTCGGCGTCGACGTGCGGATCGACAAGCCGTCCGAGGCCGGCGCCGACCGGCTGGTCAACGCCATCGGCGCCCATATCGTCTATCCGGGGCCTTTGATCGTTATCGACAGCGGCACCGCCACCACCTTCGACATCATCGGCGCCGACGGCGGCTTCGAGGGCGGCATCATCGCGCCGGGCGTGAACCTGTCGATGCAGGCCCTGCACGAAGCGGCCGCCAAACTGCCACGCATCGCCATCCAGCGCCCCGAGCGCAACCGCGTGGTCGGCACCGACACGGTGACCGCCATGCAGTCAGGGGTCTTCTGGGGCTATATCGGCCTCATCGAAGGCCTGATCCAACGTATCAAGGCCGAACGCGGCGAACATCTGACGGTCGTGGCCACGGGCGGCGTCGTTTCACTCTTTGAAGGCGCTACCGATATGATCGACTACTTCGACGCGGATCTGACGATCCGCGGCCTGCTCGAAATCTACCGCCGCAATCCCCATATGCGCTCACAATGAAAGCGCAAAAAAACGACGAACTCGTCTTCCTGCCGCTCGGCGGGTCGAACGAGATTGGTATGAACTTCAACCTGTACGGCTACGGCCCGAGCCAGGCCCGCAAGTGGATCGTGGTCGATCTGGGGATCACCTTCGGCGACCAGACAACGCCGGGCGTGGAAATCATCCTGCCCGATCCCGAGTTCATCGAGAAGCACGCCAAGGACATCCTCGGCATCGTCCTGACCCATGCCCACGAGGACCATATCGGCGCGGTCGCCTGGCTGTGGCCGCGGCTCAAGGCGCCGGTCTTCGCGACCCCCTTCACCGCCTTCCTGCTGCGCGAAAAGCTGCGCGACGCGGGCATCCTGGACGAGGTCGACATCACCGAGGTTCCCCTCGGCGGCTCCATCAAGCTGGGTCCGTTCGATCTTGACCTGATCACCCTGACCCACTCCATCCCCGAGCCCAACGGCCTGGCCATCCGCACGCCGCTGGGCGTGGTCCTGCACACCGGCGACTGGAAGATCGATCCCGATCCCCTGCTCGGCGAGGTCACCGACGAGGCGGCCATCCGCAAACTCGGCGACGAGGGCGTGCTGGCCATGGTCTGCGACAGCACCAACGTCTTCGTGGACGGGGAGGCGGGGTCCGAAGCCGATGTCCGCACCGCCCTGACCGCCCTGATCGCGCCGCTGCGCGGCAAGGTCGCCGTGGCCTGTTTCGCCTCCAACGTCGCCCGTATGGACAGCGTCATGCGCGCCGCCGAGGCGGCGGGGCGTCGCGTCTGCCTGGTCGGCCGCTCCATGCACCGCATGTCGGCGGCGGCCCGTTCGGTCGGCCTGATGAAGGGTCTCAAGGAGGTGATCGGCGACAAGGAAGCCGGCCAGTTCCCGAAGGACAAGATCCTCTACCTCTGCACCGGCAGTCAGGGCGAGGCCCGGGCGGCCCTGGCCCGCATCGCCAGCGGCACTCACCCCTATGTCAATCTTGGCAAGGGCGACCACGCCATCTTCTCCTCGCGGGTTATCCCCGGCAACGAGATCCCGATCCGCAACCTCCAGAACGGCCTGGCTGACCGCGGCGTGCGCCTCTACACCGAGCGCGATCACCCCGGCATCCACGTCTCCGGCCACCCCTGCCGCGACGAACTGGCCCGGATGTACAGCTGGGCCCGGCCGCAGATCGCCGTGCCGACCCATGGCGAGCGCCGCCACCTGCTTGAACACGCGGCCATGGCCACGGACCTGCAGGTTCCCCAGACCGTCACGCCGCGCAACGGCGACATGGTCCGCCTGGCCCCGGGCCGGGCCGAGATCATCGCCGAAGTGCCGGCCGGCCGACTCTATGTCGACGGCGGCATGGTCACCCCCGAGAACGGCGAGGCGCTCAAGGAACGCCGCCACGCCGCTTTCAACGGCGTGCTGACCGTTGCGGTGGTTCTCGACGGCAAGGGCCGCATCGCCTCGGGACCGCATCTCCGCGCCCTGGGTCTGGCCGGTGACGCCGACTACCCGCTGGGCGAGGCCCTCGACGACCTGGCCGAGGACGCCGAACAGGCGCTCAAGCGGCTGCCGGCCGAAGAACGGAGTCTCGACGAAACGGTTGAGATCGCCATTTCCAGGGCCGTGAAGAAGTCGGCCTTCCGGATCTGGGCGCGCCGTCCGGTGGTCGAGACCACAGTGATGAGAATTTAGGGAGAGCGACCATGATCGGCAAACTCAACCACGTTGGCGTCGCCACGCCTTCCATCGACGAGTCGGTGAAGATGTATCGCGACCTGCTGGGCGCGACCTCCTTCACCGACAAATGGGCCATGCCTGAACAGGGCGTCTGGGTCTGTTTCGTCAACCTGCCCAACAGCCAGATCGAACTGATCGAACCCTACGGCGAGAAGAGCCCGATCCACGGCTTCCTGGCCAAGAACCCCAAGGGCGGTCAGCACCACATCTGTTTCGAGGTCGAGAACATCTACGAGGCCCGCGACTTCCTGGTCGCCAAGGGCGCCACGGTGCTCGGCGAGCCGCGGATCGGCGCCCACGGCACCCTGATTATCTTCGTGCATCCCAAGGACATGGGCGGCATGCTGGTCGAACTCATGGAAACGCCGAAGGAAGGCCACGGCTGATGAGCGTCGTCACCGGAATCGCCGTCTATCTGACCCTGTGGTGGACGGTGCTGTTCGCCGTCCTGCCGCTGGGCAACCGCACCTATGCCGAAGAGGGCATCGAGGTGAAGGACGGCGGCGATCCCGGGGCGCCGATCAATCCCAATCTGAAGAAGAAGTTCTTCACCACCAGCTGGATCGCGGCGGTGGTCTGGCTGGTGATCTGGCTGGTGCTGAAATCAGGGCTGGTGACGCTCGCGCCGCTGAGCACCACCTACTGACATCTGCCCAGGCTTTTGGCGCCCGCCGCTTCTGACGCCGCCAGACGCTCAATTGCTGGGCGATTGCCGTTCTCCGGGCGGCGGTCAGGACCTGGTGACGCGCCCATCATCCGTCGCGCGTTAGCCTGCGGTCATGGGGCCGGTTCGCCGGTCTTGCTCCGTGGTGTTTTCCCCGACGTTGACTTCAAAGGCCGCCGGCCGAGCCGGCGGCCTTCTTTTCGCGGTCCGCGTTGCCAATGCGCCCCCCCAGAGGCTAAGTCAGCCCGACATTGCCAAGGGGTCCCCATGCGCCTGTCGCGCTATTTTCTGCCTACGCTCAAAGAGGCGCCGTCCGACGCCCAGATCGTCTCGCACCAGCTGATGTTGCGGGCGGGCATGATCCGCCAGGAGGCGGCCGGCATCTATGCCTGGCTGCCGCTGGGCCTGCGCGTGCTCAAGCGGGTCGAACAGATTGTCCGTGAGGAAATGGACCGCGCCGGCGCCGTCGAGTTGCTGATGCCGACCATCCAGCTGGCCGACCTGTGGCGCGAGAGCGGTCGCTACGAAGCCTATGGCGACGAGATGCTGCGCATCACCGACCGCCACAAGCGCGACCTGCTCTATGGCCCCACCGCCGAGGAGGTCGTGACCGATATCTTCCGGGCCTATGTGAAGAGCTACAAGGACCTGCCGCTGAACCTCTACAATATCCAGTGGAAGTTCCGCGACGAGCGCCGCCCGCGCTTCGGCGTCATGCGCGGCCGCGAGTTCCTGATGAAGGACGCCTACAGCTTCGACATCGACGAGGCCTCGGCCCGGCGGTCCTACAACCGCATGTTCATCGCCTATCTGAACACCTTCGCCCGTATGGGCCTCAAGGCCGTGCCGATGAAGGCCGACACCGGCCCGATCGGCGGCGACCTCAGCCATGAGTTCATCGTCCTGGCCGACACCGGCGAGAGCCAGGTCTTCTGCCACAAGGATCTGGTGGAGATGGGCGCGCCTGGCCCCGACGTCGACTGGGACGGCGACCTGCAGCCGCTGGTCGACCAGCGCACCGCCCTCTATGCCGCCACCGAGGAGATGCACGACGAGGCGGCCTTCGCCGCCGTGCCCGGCGAAAAGCAGCTGTCGGCCCGCGGCATCGAGGTCGGCCATATTTTCTACTTCGGCGAGAAGTACTCCAGACCCATGAAGGCGGCCGTCGCCGGCCCCGACAGTCAGGAGCATGTCGTGCATATGGGTAGTTACGGCGTCGGCGTGTCACGCCTGCTAGGCGCCATCATCGAAGCCAGCCATGACGACGGCGGCATCATCTGGCCCGAGAGCGTCGCGCCGTTCGATGTCGGGCTGATCAATCTGCGCGCCGGCGACGAAGCCTGCGACGCCGCCTGCGAGACGGCCTACGCCCAGCTGCGGGCCGCCGGGCTCACCGTCCTCTATGACGACACCGCCGAACGGCCGGGCGGCAAGTTCGCCAAGGCCGATCTGATCGGCCTGCCGTGGCAGCTGATCATCGGCCCCAAGGGTCTGGCCGAGGGCCAGGTCGAACTGAAATGCCGCGCCACCGGCGATCGCTCGAGCGCGCCGCTCGCCGACGTCATCGGCCAGCTGACCTCCAGGGCCGGCGCGTGAGCGACGGTTCCGTCGCACCCCCCTTCGGGCTGTGGGAGCGGGCGGTCGCCGCCCGTTACCTGCGCGCCAAGCGCAAGCACGGCGGCGTGGCCCTGATCTCGATCATCTCCTTCATCGGCGTCACCCTCGCCGTGGCGGTGCTGATCGTCGTGATGAGCGTCATGAACGGGTTCCGCACCGAACTGCTGGATCGCATCCTGGGCTTCAACGGCCACGCCTATGTGGCCGGCGCGGTGCTCAACAGCCCTGACCGCGACCTCGCCGTGGCCCGCCTCCGCAAGGTGCCGGGTGTGCGTCAGGTCATGCCCCTGGTCGAGGGCCAGGCCATGGTTCTGGGCCCCAACCAGATCGCCGGCGCCATCGTGCGTGGCGTCACCCCGTCCGATCTCAAGGCCACGAAGATCGTCTCCGACAATATCAAACAGGGGTCCCTGAAGGGCTTTGGCCAGGGCGAATACGGCGGCGAGCTGATCCTGCTGGGCGACCGTCTGACCGCGAGCCTGGGCGTCGCTCCGGGCGACGCCGTCACCCTGGTCTCGCCCACCGGCGCGGCCACCGCCTTCGGCAACAGCGTCACCCAGAAGGACTACATCGTCGGCGGCGTCTTTTCGGTCGGTATGAGCGAGTACGACCAGACCTTCGTCTATATGCCGCTGGAACAGGCCCAGCTGTTCTTCGGCCGCGACAACAGCGTCGACGCCATCGAGATCATGCTTGATGACCCTGACCAGGCGGCGACCCTCAAGCCCGCCCTGGCCGCGGCCGCGGGCCCCGGCGCCATCGCCAGCGACTGGACCGAAAAGAACCAGAGCTTCTTCGAGGCCCTGAAGATCGAGCGCAATGTCATGCGCCTGATCCTGATGCTGATCGTGGCCATCGCGGCGCTGAACATCATCTCGGGCCTGGTCATGCTGGTGAAGAACAAGGGCCGCGACATCGCCATCCTCCGGACCATGGGGGCGGGGCAGGGGTCGATCCTGCGCATCTTCTTCATGTCGGGCGCGGCGGTCGGCGCCCTGGGCACCCTGGCCGGCCTGACCATCGGCGTGCTGTTCTGCCTCAATATCGAGGCCCTGCAACGGTTCGTGGAATGGGTGACCGGGGCCAATGTGTTCAACGCCGACGTCTATTTCCTGACCCACATCCCGGCCAAGGTCGAATGGCGGGAAGTGGCCACCATCACCGGCTGGTCGCTGTTCATGAGCTTCATCGCGACCCTGCCGCCGGCCTGGCGCGCCTCGCGGCTCGATCCGGTGGAGGCCCTTCGCTATGAGTGACCCCGCCACCCCGGTTCTGTCGCTGCGCGGCGTCGAGCGCACCTATGTCACCGACGCCGGATCCCTGCCGGTGCTCAAGGGCGTCGACCTGGACATCATGCCCGGCGAGATCGTCGGCCTGATCGGCCCGTCGGGCTCTGGCAAGTCCTCGCTGCTGCACGCCGCCGGCCTGCTCGAGCGCCCCGACGGCGGAACGGTGACCATCATCGGCAAGGACTGCACCCGCCTCAACGACCGGGCGCGCACCCGCATGCGGCTGAGCGGGATCGGCTTTGTCTATCAGTTCCACCACCTGCTGCCCGAGTTCAGCGCCCTGGAGAACGTGGCCATGCCGGCCATGATCGCCGGCCGTTCCAGAGCCTGGGCCGCGGCGCGGGCCGAGACCCTGTTGACCCGGCTCGGCCTGGCGGCGCGGCTGCAGCATCAGCCGGGCCAGCTCTCCGGCGGCGAACAGCAGCGGGTGGCCCTGGCCCGGGCCCTGACCAACGAGCCCCGGCTGCTGCTGGCCGACGAGCCCACTGGCAATCTCGATCCGGACACCGCCGCCGACGTCTTCCAGTCGCTCTACGACCTGGCTCGCGACACCGGCGTGGCCGCCCTGATCGCCACCCACAACATGGACCTGGCCCGCTATATGGACCGGGTCTTCGCCCTTAAGGATGGTCATCTCGAGGAACGCAGCTTTTGATGCTTGCTGCGGCCTCGCTTTGGCCCCACTCACTAGTAAACAAGGGGCTGTTTTCAGCCCCGACGGGAGCGTGCGTTTGACCCGCCAACTCGACTTCGCCGGCAAGTCCGGCACCCTGTACCGCTACAAGGCCCTGGAAGAGATGCTGCCGGCCCCTCCGGGGGGCGCCAACTTTCTCTACATAGCCTGGGTGAAGGACGCCCCCAAGATCGTCTACGCCGGCGAGACCGACAGCCTGCACCGCAGCGTCTATGAGGCGTGGAGCGAGGCCCAGGACGACCACGGCGCGACCGAGATCTTCGCTCGACTGAACATCACCGGCGTCGTCCGGCGCGCGGAACAGGCCGACATTGTCGGCAAGCACAAGCCGCCGATGAACGCCGCCGCCGAGGTCGAAGCCAAAAAGGCGTCCGGCGCCAAGGCGTAGGCGTGGAGACCGCCTCAGGGGGCGGCGAACAGCGTTTCGCCCCGGGGCGTGATCTCACAGTTCGGATTATGCGCCACCTCCCAGAGGTGGCCGTCCGGATCGGCGAAGTAGCCTGAATAGCCGCCCCAGAACACCGCACCCGGCGCCTTCACCGGCCGGGCGCCGGCGGCGACCGCCTGGGCGAACACCGCGTCGACCTCGTCCCGCGACCGGCCGTTGAGGGCCAGGGTTATGGCCCCGCCCGGCGCGGCAAGGGGCTCGCCGACATCCCTGGCCAGTTCTTCGGCCGGAAACAGCGCCAGCCCCAGCCCGGGCAGTTGATAGAACACGACCTCGGGCAGGGCCTGGCGCGGCGTCCAGCCCAGGCCCTGCTCATAGAAGGTCCGGGCCCGCGCCAGGTCGGCGACGCCCAGGGTGATCAAGCTCAGACGCTGGTCCATATCGACGGTTTCCGAATTGCGTTGACGAATGAGAACAAAACAGGAATAAGAACAAATAGGCAACGAACTCCTGGGGAGGCCCGAATGGCCCGGATCGCGCGTGAATCGCTGGCTCTTGTATCTGTCGTCGGCTTTGTCTGGATGATGTGTTCGGTGGCCTATGTCGTGGGCTGAGCGCTGGATTGGCGCCCCGGGCCCTGCGAAGGTGGGGCGAGTGACTCGTTTGGGGTCTGGCCTGTTCGGTCGACCGGCGTGATCTGAAGGAGCGGCGGCATGGCCGGTGACGCGAAGCCGACGAGGGCCGACAAGGGCTTTGTCCATCTGCGCGTGCGGTCGGCTTATTCGCTGCTCGAAGGCGCCATCAAGGCCGAGGCCGTGGGCAAGATGGCCGCCGACGCCGGCATGCCGGCCGTGGGCGTCGCCGACCGGGTCAATCTGTTCGGGGCCCTGGAATTTTCCGTCACCGCCAAGGACGCCGGCGTCCAGCCGCTGATCGGCTGCGCCCTGGCGGTCACCGGCATCGGCGAAGGGCCGCCCGAACGCTGGGCGCGGACGCCGACCCTCGTCCTGATCGCCCAGAACGAGACCGGCTATCTCAATCTCTCGGCCCTGTCCTCGATGGCCTATCTCGACAGCGACGGCGTCGCCGAGCCGTCCGTGCCCTGGTCGGCGGTGGTCAAACACGCCGAAGGGCTGATCCTGCTGACCGGCGGCCCCGACGGCCCGATCGACCCGCTGTTCGCCGCCGGCAAGACCGGGGAGGGCGCGGCGGCCCTGACCGAGATGGCCAGGGTGTTCGGCGATCGCTTCTATATCGAGCTGCAGCGTCATGGCCTGCCGTCCCAGGCGGCGGCGGAGCCGGGTCTGGTCCACTGGGCCTACGAGAATGACGCGCCGCTGGTGGCGACCAACGACGTCTATTTCACCAAGCCCGACATGTACGCGGCCCATGACGCCCTGCTGTGCATCTCCGACGGCGCCTATGTCGGTCAGGATGAGCGGCGCCGGGTGACGGCCGAACACTGGTTCAAGTCGGCCTCGGACATGCGGGCCCTGTTCGCGGACCTGCCGGAGGCCTGCGACAACAGCATCGACATCGCCCGCCGCTGCGCCTTCATGGTCACCAAGCGCGACCCGATCCTGCCCAGCTCGCCGACCAGCGCCGGCCGCACCGAGCCCGAAGAACTGGCCCATCAGGCCATGGAAGGCCTGCGCGGACGTCTGGTCGGGCTGGAGCTGGCCGCGCCCGAGGCCGACTATGTCGCCCGGCTGGAGCGCGAGATCGGCGTCATCCAGTCGATGGGCTTTTCCGGCTATTTCCTGATCGTCGCCGACTTCATCAAATGGGCCAAGGCCCAGGGTATTCCGGTCGGGCCCGGCCGCGGGTCGGGCGCCGGTTCGCTGGTCGCCTGGGCCCTGACCATCACCGATCTCGATCCGCTGCGCTTTGGCCTGCTGTTCGAGCGCTTCCTGAACCCCGAACGGGTGTCCATGCCCGACTTCGATATCGACTTCTGCCAGGAGCGGCGGGAGGAGGTCATCGAATATGTGCAGGAGAAGTACGGTCGCGGCCGGGTGGCCCAGATCATCACCTTCGGCACCCTGCAGGCGCGGGCCGTGCTGCGCGACGTCGGCCGGGTGATGCAGCTGCCGCTGGGTCTGGTCGACCGGCTGGCCAAGATGGTGCCCAACAATCCGGCCCAGCCGGTGACCCTGGCCCAGGCCATCAATCTCGAATCCCGCCTGCGTCAGGCGCGCGACGACGACCCGGCCGTGGCCGAGTGTCTTGAGGTGGCCCTGCGTCTGGAGGGGCTCTACCGCAACGCCTCGACTCACGCCGCCGGGGTGGTCATCGGCGACCGCCCGCTGATCGAGCTGACGCCGCTCTACAAGGATCCGCGCTCGGAACTGCCGGCGACCCAGTTCAACATGAAATGGGTGGAGTCGGCCGGGCTGGTGAAGTTCGACTTCCTCGGCCTGAAGACCCTGACCGTGCTCGACCGGGCGGTGAAACACCTGGCCCGGCGCGGGGCGGCGGTGGATCTGACCAAACTGCCGCTCGACGACAAGGCCTCCTACGATCTGATGTCGTCGGGCCAGACGGTCGGGGTGTTCCAGCTGGAAAGCCAGGGCATGCGCGACACCCTGCGCAAGATGCGGCCAGGGTCCCTGGATGAGATCACCGCCCTGATCTCCCTCTACCGGCCGGGCCCGATGGACAACATCGACCTGTTTGTCGACACCAAGTTCGGCCGCCGGGCCATGGATGTCATGCATCCGTCGCTGGAGCCGGTGCTCAAGGAAACCTACGGCGTCATCGTCTACCAGGAACAGGTGATGCGCATCGCCCAGATCCTGGCTGGCTACAGCCTCGGCGAGGCCGACATGCTGCGCCGGGCCATGGGCAAGAAGAAGAAGGAGGAGATGGACCAGCAGAAGGCCCGGTTCGTCTCCGGGGCCATCGAGCGCGGGGTCGACGGCGACCAGGCCGGGGCCATCTTCGAACACGTCGAGAAATTCGCCGGCTACGGCTTCAACAAGAGCCACGCCGCCGCCTACGCCCTGATCGCCTATCAAACCGCCTGGCTGAAGGCCAATGCGCCGGTCGAGTTCCTGGCCGGCTCGATGAGCCTGGACATCTCCAACACCGACAAGCTGGCCGTTTTCTACCAGGACGCCCGCCGTTTCAGCATCACCGTGCGGCCGCCCGACATCAACCGCTCGGGGGCGGACTTCGACGTCGCCGACGGGGAGGTGCTCTACGCCCTGGGGGCGGTGCGCAATGTCGGCTTCTCGGCCATGGAGCATGTCGTCGCCGTGCGCGCCGAGGGCGGGCCGTTCCAGGACCTGTTCGACTTCATCGAGCGGGTCGACCCGCGCCAGGTCAACAAACGGGCGCTCGAGGGTCTGGCCCGGGCCGGCGCCTTCGACCTCATCCACCCCAACCGGGCCCAGATCGTCGACGCCGCCGACATGCTGATGTCTCACGGCCAGAGCCTGGCCGCCGACCGCGCCTCGGCCCAGGTCAGCCTGTTCGGCGGCGAACAGGCCGACGCCTCGCGGCCGCGCCTGCCGCGCACCGAACCCTGGGATCAGATCCGCCGCCTCGACGAGGAGCTGTCGGCCGTCGGCTTCTACCTGACCGGCCACCCGCTGGAGGACATGGTCGACCTGCTCAAACGCCGCCGCACCACCCTGCTGGGCGACGCCCTGGTCCAGGCCGAGGCGGGCACCGAGGCCTTCCGCATGGCCGGCATGGTCCGCCGCCGCCAGGAGCGGGTGCAGCAGAGCGGCGAACGCTTCGCCTTCGTCTCCCTGTCGGACCCGACCGGCGAGTATGAAGTGCTGTTTCCGCCCGAGGCGCTCAAACGCTGCCGCGACATCCTTGAGCCCGGCAAGGCCGTGGCCATCAAGGTCCGCGCCAAATGCCGCGACGGCGAGGTGCGCTTCTTCGGCGACGACGCCGAACCGATCGACAAGGCCGTCGAGGCCATGGCCGCCAGCCTGCGCATCCATGTCTCGCCCCGCTCGATGGAGATCGAGGCCCTCAAGAAACGCCTGTCGGGCGCCACGGCCCAGCGCGGCGGCGAGGTGCTGCTGATCGCCGGCCTCGGCGGCGGCCGTGAGGTCGAGCTCAAACTGCCGGGGTTCTACACGCTGGACGCCAGCCTGCGCGGCGCGCTGAAGACCGCGCCGGGGGTGTCGTATCTGGAGGATGTTTAGGGGCTAGGGAGTAGGGAGTAGGGAGTAGGGAGTAGGGAGTAGGGAGTAGGGAGTAGGGCTATGGCGTCCTATCGCGATCTGCTCGTTTGGCAAAAGGCCATGGATTTGGCGGAGGGCGCCTATGGTCTGGCCCGGCAGATGCCCAAGGTCGAACAGTTTCGTTTGACCTCTCAGTTGCTCCGCGCCGCAGTGTCTGTCCCGGCGAACATCGCCGAAGGACGGGCCCGGACTGGCGGGCGCGAATTCCTGCATTTTCTGAGCATCGCGAGCGGCTCCCTGGCGGAGACTGAAACCCTGCTGCTGCTGGCGGCTCGGTCGGGACTTTTACCAATGGCGAAGGTCTCGCCGGTGATGGACTGTGCGGAAGAGGTGGGACGCATGCTGACCGGGCTGAAGCAGGCTCTGAGGCGGAGTTCCTCCGCAGTCACCTGAGCCTACTCCCTACTCCCTACTCCCTAACCCCTAATCCCTACACGCCCCCCGCTTGCATTTCCGCCCGTTCCCCCCTACATCCCCGCCCATCACGCACGTGGACGTTCGGGCCGGTCGGGGAGAAATCCTGATCAGTCCGTTCCGGTCCCTGGATCATCCAGGGGTTTGTCCGCGGAGGCGATAACCGGAAAAAGGATACGACCACATGGCTCTTCCCGAGTTCTCCATGCGCCAGATGCTTGAAGCCGGCGCCCACTTCGGCCACCAGACGCACCGCTGGAACCCGAAGATGGACCGCTACATCTTCGGCTCGCGCTCGAACATCCACATCATTGATCTGTCGCAGTCGATCCCGCTGCTGCACCAGGCCCTCGTCAAGGTTCGCGAAGTCGCGGCCGCCGGCGGCCGCGTGCTGTTCGTCGGCACCAAGCGTCAGGCGTCCGACCCGGTGTCGGTCGCGGCCAAGCGCTGCGCCCAGTACTACGTCAACCACCGCTGGCTCGGCGGCACGCTGACCAACTGGCGCACCATCTCCGGCTCGATTTCGCGCCTGCGCGAACTCGAAGGCGTTCTCGACGGCGACCCCTCGGGCCGCACCAAGAAGGAACTGCTGCAGCTGACGCGCGAGCGCACCAAGCTCGAGCTGAGCCTGGGCGGCATCAAGAACATGGGCGGCATTCCCGACCTGATGTTCGTGATCGACACCAACAAGGAGGCCATCGCCATCCTTGAGGCCCGCAAGCTGAACATCCCGGTCATCGCCATCCTCGACACCAACTGCGATCCCGACGGCATCACCTACCCGATCCCGGGCAACGATGACGCCGCCCGCGCCATCCAGCTGTACTGCGATCTGGTCGCCGACTCCGTGCTCGACGGCATGGCCGCCAGCGTTGTCGCCAGCGGCGTCGACATCGGCGCCTCGGAAGCCCCGATCGAACCGGTTCTGGCCAAGGCCCTGGCGGCTGAAGTGGCCGCTGCTCCGGCTCCGGCCGCTGAAGCCGCTCCGGCCCCGGCCGCTGAACCGGCTCCCGCTCCCGTCGCTGAAGCCGCCGCCCCCGTGGCGGAAGCGGCTCCGGCCGCTGAACCGGCGCCTGAAGCCGCCGCCGCTGAACCGGAGACCCCCGCGGTCGCCGAAGACGCGGCCGCTGAGGTCGAACAACCCGCGAGCTAAGCGGCTCCTTACGGAGCTTCGAGGTTCAACCCTGATTTTGCAGCCGGGCGGCGACGCCCGGCCGCAACCCTTTACGATCTGGAGGACATGACATGGCGGACATCACCGCTGCGCTGGTCAAGAACCTGCGCGACAAGACCGGCGTCGGCATGATGGATTGCAAGAAGGCGCTCGTCGAAAATGCCGGCGATATGGAAGCGTCGATCGACTGGCTGCGCGCCAAGGGCCTGTCCAAGGCCGCCAAGAAAGCTGACCGCGCCGCCGCCGAAGGCCTGGTGGCCATCGCCACCCGCAAGGACGGCGCCGGCATGACCGCCGCGGTCATCGAGCTGAACGCCGAGACCGACTTCGTGGCCCGCAACGAGCTGTTCCAGTCCGCGGCCCGCAAGACCGCCCTGGCCGCCCTCGACGCGGCCGGCGGCGTCGAGGACATCATCGCCGCCACCACGGCGGACGGCGAAGTCATCGGCGAGATGGTCACCCATCTGATCGCCACCATCGGCGAAAACATGATGGTTCGGCGTTCGGCCAGCTTCTCGGTCTCGCCGGGCGCCGTCGGCGCCTACATCCACAACGCCGTCGCGCCCGATCTGGGCAAGATCGGCGTGCTGGTGGCTCTGGAAGGCGCCGGCGATCAGGCCGCGCTGCAGGAGCTGGGTCGCAAGATCGCCATGCATGTGGCCGCGACCAACCCGCTGTCGCTGTCGACCGATGACCTGGACCAGGCCGCCGTCGAGCGCGAGCGCGCCGTCTTCACCGAACAGGCCCTGGCCTCGGGCAAGCCCGAGGGCGTGGTCGAGAAGATGGTCGAGGGCCGGATCCGCAAGTTCTACGAGGAAGTCGTGCTGCTCAAGCAGGCCTTCGTCATGAACCCGGACCAGACCATCGAGCAGCTTGTCGAGGCCACAGGCAAGGAACTGGGCGCTCCGATCAAGGTGGTGGGCTTCACCCGCCTGGGCCTTGGCGAAGGCGTCGAAAAGGAAGCCAGCGACTTCGCCGCCGAAGTCGCCTCGATGACCGGCGGGAACTGATCCCGCTTCTGAACGACTGAAAAGGGCGCGTCCGGTTCCCGCCGGGCGCGCCCTTGGTCTATGTTGCCCTCGTCCCGACTCGTGAGCGTCCCTCGATCCATGTCCGCCAAGCCCTACAAGAGAATTCTGGTCAAGGTGTCCGGCGAGGTGCTGATGGGCGATTCCGCCTTCGGCATCGACATGGCGACCGTCGAGGCGGTGGCCGAGGATATCAAGCAGGTGGCCGAGTCCGGCGTCGAGCTGTGCCTGGTCATCGGCGGCGGCAACATCTTCCGCGGCCTGGCCGGCGCGGCCAAGGGCATGGAGCGGGCCAGCGCTGACTATATGGGCATGCTGGCCACGGTCATGAACGCCCTGGCCATGCAGGACGCGCTCGAGCGCATCGGCGTCTCGACCCGGGTCCAGTCCGCCATTCCCATGCCCACCGTCTGTGAGCCCGTGATCCGCCGCCGCGCCGAGCGGCATCTGGAAAAGGGCAGGGTGGTGATCTTCGCCGCCGGCACCGGTAACCCGTTCTTCACCACCGACAGCGGCGCGGCCCTGCGGGCGGCGGAGATGAAGTGCGACGCCCTGTTCAAGGGCACCAGCGTCGACGGCGTCTACACCGCCGACCCCAAGAAGGACAAAACCGCCCAGCGGTTCGACCGGCTGAGCTATCATGACGTGCTGGCCAAGGATCTGAAGGTGATGGACGCCTCGGCGATCAGCCTGATGCGCGAGAACGCCATTCCCATCGTGGTGTTCTCGATCCGTGAACGCGGCAACCTGATGAAGGTGCTGCAGGGCCAGGGTGTCCACACCGTCATCGCTGAAGACGCATAGAAAAAAGGAGCCTGCACATGGCCGAATCCGAAAAGCCCGTGCTGAACACCTACAAGGTCCGGATGGACAAGGCTGTCCTGGCGCTCAAGGACGAGTTCGCCAGCCTGCGGACCGGCCGCGCCTCGGCCGCCCTGCTCGACCAGATCCATGTCGAGGCCTACGGCAACACCGTGCCCCTGAACCAGGTCGGTTCGGTCAGCGTGCCCGAGCCGCGCTCGATCAGCGTCAGCGTCTGGGACCGCGCCCTGGTGATCGCGGTGGAAAAGGCCATTCGCAATTCCGGCCTGGGCCTCAACCCCGTGACCGAAGGCCAGAATCTGCGGATTCCGATCCCGCCCCTGACCGAGGATCGCCGCAAGGATCTGGTCAAGGTGGCCGGCAAATACGCCGAGCACCAGAAGGTCGCCGTGCGCAATGTGCGCCGCGAGGCCATGGACGATTTCAAGAAGGCTGAGAAGGATTCGGTCCTCACCCAGGACGAGCATCGCCGGATGGACGGCGAGGTTCAGAAGCTGACCGACGAGGCCGTCAAGCGCATCGACGAGACCTTGAAAACCAAAGAACAAGAGATCATGCAGGTTTAGGCTTTACGTCTCGCGGAGTTGGCGCGGGACGGGCGCAAGGGAGTGGCGATGACGCCGACGGACGGGCCGCTGCATGTCGCCATCATCATGGATGGCAACGGGCGCTGGGCCAAACAACGCGGCCTGCCACGCACCTTCGGTCACCGGGAGGGCGTCAAGGCCCTCAAACGCACGGTCGAGGCGGCGCCCGATCTGGGCGTCGAGACCCTGACGGTTTTCGGCTTCTCGACGGAAAACTGGCGCCGGCCGATGGCCGAGGTCGCCGAGCTGATGGGCCTGCTCAAGGCCTATGTCGAAAGCGATCTCGACCGCCTGATCCGCGAGGGTGTGCGCGTGCGGGTGATCGGCCGCCGCACGGGGCTGAAACCGGATATTCTGGAAATCATCGATCGGGCCGAGACGCGGACGGCCGGCAACAGCCGCTTCCTGCTGCAGGTCGCCTTCAACTATGGCGGCCGGGCCGACATCACCGACGCCGCGCGCCGCTTCGCCGAACAGGTGGAGCAGGGCCGCGCCAAGGCTTCGGACCTCGACGAGGCGCTGTTTGAGACCATGTTGTCGACCGTCGGGGCGCCGGACCCCGACCTGATTGTCCGGACCAGCGGCGAACGCCGGATTTCAAATTTTCTGCCATGGGAGTGCGCCTACGCCGAGCTGGTGTTTCAGGATGTGTTCTGGCCCGATTACGGGCCCGACCACCTGGGGGCCGCGATCGCCGAATTCCGGGCCCGCGAGCGGCGTTTTGGCGGAGCCTCGTCTGATGACGTCCTCGCCGCCGGCTAGACGGTTCGACTGGTCCAATCTGGTCATCCGCGTCGTCTCGGCGAGCGTGTTGATCCCGGCTGTCATCCTGGCGCTTTGGTTCGGCGGCTGGGCCTGGCTGCTGCTGGTTTCGGTCGCGGTGGCGCTGCTGGCCAACGAATGGGGCGTGATGAGCGCGCCGGTGGCCCCTGTGAGGATCGCCGCGGCGGTGACGGTCGGCGTGCTGGCGGCGATCTTCGCGATCTATTTCGGCTGGGAATGGCTGGCCTGGGGCCTGACCCTGGTCGGCGCGGCCCTGGCGGCCCTGGTGGCGCGCGGAACGGCCGAGCGGCCGGCTGACGCCGCCTATGGCGTCATCTATATCGCCCCGGCGGCCATCGCCCTGATCTGGCTGCGGGAGATGCCCCACGGCCGCAGCTGGGCGACCATGCTGTTCGCCATCACCTGGTCGGCCGATATCTGCGCTTTCGCGGTCGGCAGCGCCCTGAAGGGCCCCAAGCTGTGGCCGCGGTTCTCGCCCAACAAGACCTGGTCGGGCTTTTTCGGCGGCCTGGTCGGCGCGATGGGCGCGGCGATGCTGGTCGCGACCTTCTCCGACGCCACCCTGGTCTGGTACGCGGCGGCCATCGTCGGGCTGCTGGGCGGCCTGGCGACCATGGCCGGCGACCTCTGGGAGTCGGCCCTCAAGCGTCGCTTCGGGGTCAAGGACTCCGGGGACCTGATCCCGGGTCACGGCGGACTGCTGGACCGCGTTGACGGCCTGATGTTCGCCTCGGTGGTCATCGCCGGCGCGCGACTGGTCGACCACCTGGGGTGGGCCCATTGACCGGCGTTCGCACCGTCACGGTCCTGGGGTCGACCGGCTCGATCGGCGTCTCGACCCTGGATCTGTTCGACAAATCAGCCGCCGAGGTCGAGATTCTGGCCCTGACGGCCGGCCGCAACGTCGCCCTTCTGGCCGAACAGGCCCTGCGCTGGCGACCCAAACTGGCGGTCATCGCCGACGAGGACCGGCTGGAGGAACTGCGTCAGCGGCTGACCGGCAGCGGCGTCGCGGTTGCTGGCGGGGCGGCGGCGGTGGTTGAGGCGGCGGCCATGGGCGCCGACTGGGTGATGTCGGCCATCGTCGGCGCGGCCGGTCTGGCCCCGACCCTGGCGGCGGCTCGCACCGGTTCGGTCATCGCCCTGGCCAACAAGGAAAGCATCGTCTGCGCCGGTCCGGCCCTGCTCGAGATCGCCCGGGCGGCGGGCGGCAAGGTCATCCCCGTTGATTCCGAACATTCGGCCATTTTCCAGGTGCTGGCGCCCGACTGCGCCCATCGGGTGGCGCGGCTGATCCTGACGGCGTCGGGCGGGCCCTTCCGCACCTGGACCCGCGCCCAGATGGCGGCGGCGACCCCGGAACAGGCCGTGGCCCACCCCAACTGGAGCATGGGCGCCAAGATCTCGGTCGATTCGGCGACCATGATGAACAAGGGGCTGGAGATGGTGGAGGCGTCCTATCTGTTCGGCACGCCCTCCAGTCGCATCGATGTGCTGATCCATCCCCAGTCGGTGATCCACAGCATGGTCGAGTACGAGGACGGTTCGACCCTGGCCCAACTCGGCCCGCCGGACATGCGCAGCCCCATCGCCTGCGCCTTCGCCTGGCCCGATCGTCTGCCCTGGCCGGCGCCCCGGCTGGACCTGGCCGCGATGGGCCAGCTGACCTTCGAGGCCCCGGACGTCGAGCGGTTCCCGGCGATCGCCATCGCCCGGGCGGCGCTGGACGCCGGGGGGCGCGCGCCGGCGGCGATGAACGCCGCCAATGAGGTCGCCGTCGCGGCTTTCCTTGACCGCAAGATCGGCTTTCTGGATATTGCCCCGTTGGTTTCGGATACGCTCAGCCGCATGAACGGTCTGGGGGATCTGCAGGCCGGCGTGGGGGACAGCGCCCTTGAGGGTGCGATGATGGTCGATGCGAGTGCTCGCCGTATAGCGGCGGATGCGTTATCGCGGCGGCCGGTCTTCCACTGACTTTAGAGGAGTAAGCCCGGCCGATGCCCGACCTTGTGTCCTGGATTCTGCCGTTTCTGTTCGTGCTGACCCTTGTGGTCACGATTCACGAGCTGGGACACTTCTGGGCGGCGCGCGCCTTCGGCACGGTGATCGAGAGCTTCTCCATCGGCTTTGGCCGGGCCATCGTGAAGTGGCGCGACAAACAGGGCGTCGAGTGGCGGATCGGCTGGCTGCCCCTGGGCGGGTTCGTGCGCTTCGCCGGCGACGAGAACGCCGCCAGCGTGCCCGACCAGGACGACCTCGACGAGATGAAGGCCCGCATCCTCGAGCACAACGCGCCGGCCGCGGTGCAGCAATTCTATCATTTCAAGCCGGTCTGGCAGCGGGCGATCATCGCCGCGGCGGGACCGGTCGCCAATTTCCTGCTGGCCATCCTGCTGTTCGCGCTGCTTCTGGGCGTGTTTGGCGAGAACCGCCTGCCGCCGAAGATCACCGACATCGAAGCCGGCAGCCCGGCCGCCGCGGCCGGCTTCGCGCCTGGCGACATGGTCCGCGCCCTGGATGGCCGGCCGGTCGACAGTTTCCTCGACATCGGCCAGTACACGACGGTCCGGGCCAACGTTCCCATCACCTTCACGATCGAACGGGCCGGCCGCGAGATGCTGATCGTGGCCACTCCGGCCGAGGTCGAAAAGGTCGATCCGGTCGGCGGTCGCCAGAAGGTCGGGCAGCTCGGCCTGGCCTATCCGCGCGAGATGGAACGGGTCCGCTATGGCCCGATCGCGGCGATCGGGGCCGGCGCCCAGCGGACATGGTCGGTTCTGGAAACGACCGTCTTCTATCTTGGACGGCTGGTGCGCGGCCAGGTGCCGGCCGATCAGCTCGGCGGGTTCATCGGCATCGCCAAGGCCTCGGACGCGGTGGCCAAGATGGGCGCCGAGGGCGCTCCAAACATGGCGCTGGGTGTATTCGGTTCCCTGGTCGCCCTGCTGCATCTATCAGCAGTGCTGTCGGTCAGCGTCGGATTCCTCAATCTTCTTCCGATTCCGGTTCTCGACGGCGGGCACCTGGTTTTCTACGCCTATGAAGCCGTTGCGCGCAGGCCACTGGCGGCAAAAGTCCAGGCGGTGGGTTATCGCCTTGGTCTTGCCTTGCTGTTGGGATTCATGCTGTTCGCGGTCTGGAACGACCTGCAGCGCTACAATGTGTTCAACTTCCTCGGTGGTTTGTTCTCATGAGCACCCTCCGACCGCCCATGGCAGACCTTATGAAGCATACTCGAGCGCATAGCGCCGCGATCGTCACCATCGCCGCTCTCCTGATGGGGACCACGGCCTTAACGGCGCCGGGAACGGCCTATGCCCAGGCCGCCGAGGCCGGGGTCGTCCAGCGCATCCTGGTTCAGGGCAACGAGCGGATCGAGGCCGGCACGGTCCTGTCCTATCTGCCGATCCAGCCCGGCGACACGGTCGATTCCGCGCGGATCGACGTGGCGCTGAAGACGCTGTTCCGCACCGACCTGTTCGCCGACGTGAAGATGGACCTGCAGCCGAACGGCGATCTCGTCGTCCGGGTTGTCGAAAACCCCATCATCAACCGCGTCATCTTCGAGGGGAATTCGGCCCTCAAGGAAACCAAGCTGCGCGATGAGGTCACGATCCGTCCGCGCGGCATCTTCACCCGCGCCAAGGTCCAGTCGGACGTCCAGCGGCTGATCGAGCTCTACCGCCGGTCGGGCCGTATCGGCGTCACCGTCACGCCCAAGGTCGTCGAACTTCCCCAGAAGCGGATCGATCTCATCTTCGAGATCAGCGAAGGCCCCAAGAGTGGCGTCCTCGACATCAACTTCCTGGGCAACAAGGAATTCTCCGACGGGGACCTCGCCAACGTCATCGTGACCGAGGAGTCCCACTGGTACAAATTCCTGTCGAGCAACGACAATTACGATCCCGACCGGATCGAATACGACAAGGAACAGCTGCGGAAATTCTATCGCAACAAGGGCTATTACGACTTCCGCGTCGTCTCGGCCGTGGCCGAGCTCTCGACCGAGAAGAACGGCTTCGTCGTCACCTACACGATCGACGAAGGCGCCCGGTACAAGTTCGGCAAACTGACCGTCGAGACCGAGCTCAAGAAGCTCGACGGCGCGGTCCTGCAGCAGCTGCTGCCGATCCGCAGCGGCGAGATCTACCAGGACGAGGCCATCGAAGCGGCGACGGACGCCCTGACCTTCGCCGCCGGCGCCGCCGGCTTCGCCTTCGTCGACGTTCGCCCGCGCTATGTGCCCAATCGCGAAACCCACATGGTCGACGTGGTGTTCCAGGTGCGCGAGGGACCGCGCGTCTACATCGACCGCATCGACATCGTCGGCAACACCCGCACGCTGGACACCGTCATCCGTCGCGAGATGAACGTCTCCGAGGGCGACGCCTACAACCGCGTGCTGGTCGACCGGTCCAAGAACCAGATCCGCGGCCTCGGCTTCTTCAAGAACGTCACGGTCGATGAAGTGCCCAGCGGCACGCCCGATCGCACCGCCCTGCGCGTGACGGTCGAGGAGCAGCCGACCGGCGAGCTGTCGTTCAGCGCCGGCTACAGCTCCGTCGACCAGCTGATCATCGATCTGGGCATCAGCGAGCGGAACTTCCGCGGCCGGGGCCAGAACGTGCGCGCCCGCATCTCGATGGGCTCGCTGCGTCAGCAGATCGATTTCTCGTTCACCGAGCCGCGCTTCCTGGGCCGCGACCTCCAGGCCGGGGTGGACCTCTATTCCTACCGCTATGACTTCAGCCAGCAGACCGCCTTCGACACCCGGTCGACCGGCATGGGCCTGCGGGTCGGCTTCCCGCTGACCAACAACGCGTCGATGGGCCTGCGCTACACCCTGCGCACCGATGACGTGGTCGTGGCCGACTCCTACTGCATCACGGGCCAGGAACTGGTTTCGCCGACGCTGTGCGCCCAGCGGGGGTCCAACATCACCTCCCTGGTCGGCTACACGGTTCGGCTTGATCGCCGGAATGACCCGATCCGACCCACCCGCGGCTTCTTCGTTGAGCTAAATCAGGACATCGCCGGCGTCGGCGGGGACGTGAACTACCTGCGCACCGAGACGAACGGCGGCTGGTACTACGGCATCAACAAGGATTTCGTGGTCAGCGCGACGGGCTCCGCCGGCTATATCGACGGCTGGCGTGGCGACAACGTCCGCATCAACGATCGCTTCTACAAGGGCGGCAACAGCTTCCGCGGCTTCGAGGTCGCGGGCCTTGGACCGCGTGATTCCAGCTACGGCCGCACCGATGCGCTCGGCGGCAAGGCCTACGCCATTGGCTCGCTCGAGCTGTCTGTGCCGACCTTCCTGCCCGAGCAATACGGCATCAAGGCCGCGCTGTTCACCGACGTGGGAACGGTCGGTCTGCTCGACGACGCCGACAAGAAAGACCGCTTTGGCGTGGTTCTTGATTGTGACACGTCAGCCACGACGGTGACGCCGTGCGTCCAGGACAACCTCGGTTTGCGGGCTTCGGCCGGCATATCAATCTTCTGGCGTTCGCCGATGGGGCCCATTCGCTTCGACTTTAGCCAAATTCTGGCCAAAGAAGACTACGACAAGACAGAAACGTTCCGTTTCTCCACCTCCACAAGGTTCTGATCTCCATGCGATTCAAGTCGACCATCGCGGTCGCGGCCAGCGCGGCCGCCCTCCTCACGTTCGCCTCCGCTGCTTCGGCCCAGACGGCCCCTGCGGCCCCCACGGCTCCGGCCGTCCGCCATGGACCGGCGCTGGCCGGCATCTGCACCTACTCCGGCGAGCGGGCCATCGGCGCCTCCGAGGTCGGCAAGTACGTTGGTCTGCGCATGAAGCAGATCCTGACCGAGACCAACGCCGAGCTGTCGGCCGAGGACGCGGCGATCAAGAATGAAGCCAAGGCCATCGATGGCGCCCGCGCGACGCTGACCGCCGATGCGTTGGAAAAGCGTTCGGCTGACCTCCAGGTCCGCTACAACGCCTTCCAGCGCAAACAGCAGCTGCGTCAGTCCGAAGTCCAGGCGACCGAGCGCAAAGCCGTCACGCGGATCCTGCAGGAACTCGACCCGATCGCGGTCAACGTCTATCAGGCCCGCAACTGTTCGATCCTGCTGGGCGACGGCGTGCTGCTGTCCAATCCGGCCATGGACATCACCGACCAGGTGGTTCAGGGCCTGAACGCCAAGATCAAGACGTTCACCTTCAACCGTGAACGCCTCGACACGCCGCCCGCCGCCCCTGCGGCGTCGCGTTAAGCCCGACTCGCGCTATCGCGGGTCTGTGCGAGGATGACATGCCGGACCCGCGATTTTACCTCAGCCGAGGCCCCGTCATCGTCGGGGCGCTCGCCCGACTGACCGGAGCGACCCTGGGTCGACCGGACAGTGCTGAAATGATGATCTACACGGCGGCTCCGCTCGACAGGGCGGGGCCGGCCGATGTGGCCTTTCTCGGTGATCGAAAACACCTGAACGCCCTGAAGGGCACGGCCGCCGGCGCCTGTTTCGTGACCGAGGCCCAGAGCGCCGACGTTCCCGCGGGCTGTGTGGCCCTGGTGAGCGCCAGGCCCCATGCGGCCTGGGCCGCCGCCGCCGCCGCCCTGCATGAGCCCAAACCCTACGATGGGGCCGGACCGCTTGTTCATCCCGAGGCCGAGATCGAGGACGGGGCCGTCCTGGCGGCGACCGCCGTCATCGGCGCCGGCGCCAGGATCGGCCGGGGCACGCGCATCGCGCCGGGCGTGGTGATCGGGCCGGGCGTGACGATCGGCCGGGACTGCGACATCGGCCCCAACGCCACGGTCGGGTTCGCCCTGATCGGCGACCGCGTCCGCCTCTATGCTGGCGTCCGGATCGGGGAGGCAGGTTTCGGCGCCACCGCGGGCGGGACCGGGGTCACCGACGTGCCGCAGCTGGGCCGCGTGATCCTGCAGGATGGCGTGACCATCGGGGCCAACAGCTGCGTCGACCGCGGCGCCTGGGACGACACCGTGGTCGGCGAGAACACCAAACTCGACAACATGGTGCACATCGCCCACAACGTCCGCCTGGGCCGAAACTGCGTCCTGGCGGGCTTCACGGGCATTTCCGGCAGCGTCACGATCGGCGATGGCTGCGCCTTCGGCGGCCGCGCCGGGGTTGCTGATCACGTCTCCATCGGGGACGGGGCCCAGGTCGCCGCCGGCGCCGGCGTGTTGCGAAACATCCCCGCCGGCGAGACCTGGGGCGGGGTGCCGGCGCAACCAATCAGGGGCTGGTTGCGCGAGACAGCCCTGCTGTCGCGGCTGGCCCGTCAGAAAAAAGGAACGGGACATGAGTGAGAACGAGACCCCAGGTCCCGCCATCGAGATCGGCGAAATCCTGGCGCGGCTGCCGCACCGCTATCCCTTCCTGCTGGTCGACCGGGCCGAGGACTACCAGCCGAGCGTCTCCCTGGTCGGCATCAAATGCGTGACGGTCAACGAGCCCTTCTTCCCCGGCCATTTCCCGGGCAACCCGGTGATGCCGGGCGTGCTGGTCATCGAGGCCCTGGCCCAGACCGGTGCGCTCTTGATGTCCAAGGCCTGGGACATCGACATCAGCAAGACGACGATCTTCTTCATGTCGGTCGACGGCGCCCGCTTCCGGCTGCCGGTGAGGCCGGGCGACGTGCTCAAGCTGCATGTCGACGTCGTGAAGATCCGGGCGCCGGTGGTGAAGTTCAGGGGCAGGGCGCTGGTCAACGGCAAGCTGGCGGCTGAATGCGAGTTCGCGGCCATGAAGGCGGACAACCCCCAGTGACGCTGATCCATCCCACGGCGATCGTCGACAAGGCGGCGCAGCTCGATTCCAGCGTGGAGATCGGCCCCTATTGCATCGTCGGCGCTGGCGCGACGCTGGCCAGGGGCGTGCGGCTGCTGTCCCACGCCATCGTCGAGGGTGTCACCGAGATCGGCGAGGACTGTGTCCTGCACCCGTTCGCCTGCCTCGGCGGCGCGCCGCAGCATTCGGCGCACCGGGGCGAGCCCACCCGCGTCGTGGTCGGGCCGCGCAATGTGTTTCGCGAGCATGTGACCGTCCATGCCGGCACCGCCGGCGGCCGGGCGGTGACCACGATCGGCGCCGACGGGCTGTTCATGGTCAGCACCCATATCGGCCATGACTGCGTGATCGGCGACAAGGTCACCATGGCCCCCAGCGTCGCCGTCGGCGGCCATGTCACGGTCAGTGATTTCGTCTTCCTGGGCGGGCTGGCGGCCATCCACCAGTACACCCGGGTCGGACGCCACGCCTTCGTCGGCGGCGGCGGCATCGTCACCAAGGACGTCATTCCCTACGGCTCGGTCTGGGGCAACCACGCCCATCTGGAAGGCCTGAACCTGATCGGCCTCAAGCGCCGGGGCTTCACCCGCGACCAGATTTCCACCCTGCGGGCCGCCTATCGCCTGCTGTTCGCCGACGAGGGCACCTTCCAGGAGCGGCTGGACGACGTCACCGCGACCTATGCCGGGGTCGCCGAGATCATGGAAATCGTCGCCTTCATCCGGGTCGACGCCAGCCGGCCGCTCTGCCTGCCGGCGCGCGAGGTCTGACGATGCGCAAGCTGGGCCTGGTGGCCGGGGGCGGTGGCCTGCCGGCCGAGATCGCCGATCGCTGCCGTCGCACGGGACGGCCCTATTTCGTCGTCCGTCTGCGCGGCTTCGCCGACGACGGCACCCTCGACCACCCCTCGGCCGACATCGGCCTGGGCGAACTGGGCAAGGTGTTCAAGACCCTGCGCCAGGAGCGTTGCGACGTGGTCTGTTTCGCCGGCACGGTGACCCGGCCCGATTTCGGCAAGCTCAAGCCCGACCTGCGCGGCCTCGCGGCCCTGCCGGCCATCGTCGCGGCCGCCCGCAAGGGCGATGACGGCCTGCTCCGCGCGGTGCTCGACGAGTTCCGCAAGGAGGGCTTCGACATCGAGGGGGCCCATGAGGCCGCGGCCTCCATGACCCTGCCCCCGGGCGCCCTGGGCCGGCACGCCCCGACCGAGGCCCATGCCGAGGATATCCAGCGCGCCCTGATCGTGGCCCGCGCCATCGGCCGGCTCGACGTCGGTCAGGGGGCGGTGGTCTGCGACGGCCTGGTCCTGGCCGTCGAGGCCCAGGAGGGCACCGACTCCATGCTGCGCCGGGTGCGCGGCCTGCCCGAAGCCATCCGCGGCTCGGCCGGCCACGCCCGCGGCGTGCTGGCCAAGGCCCCCAAGCCGATCCAGTCGACCGAGGTCGATCTGCCGACCATCGGCGTGGCCACCGTGCGCGGCGCGGCCCAGGCGGGCCTGGCGGGCATCGTCGGCGAGGCGGGGCGACTGCTGGTCGTCGACCGCGAGGAAACCATGGCCATGGCCGATGACCTTGGCCTGTTCATCCTGGGCGTGGCGGCCCTGGACGAATGAGCCGGCCCCTGACCGTCATGCTGGTGGCCGCCGAGGCCTCGGGTGACGCGCTGGGGGCGGGGCTGGCCAAAGCCCTTCGCGCGCGGCTGGGGGAGGGCGTCCGCTTTGTCGGCGTCGGTGGCGGCCGCATGGCCGCCCAGGGCGTGCGGAGCCCCTTCGACATCGCCGACCTGTCCATTCTGGGCATCTTCGAAGCCCTGCCGGCCTATCCGCGCATCATGCGCCGCGTCGCCGAGACCGCCGCCCTGGCGCAGCGGGAACGACCCGACGTGGTCATCCTGATCGATTCCTGGGGCTTCACCCTGCGGGTCGCCCACGCCATCCGCCGGCTGTTCCCCGATCTGCCGCTGATCAAATATGTCGGGCCGCAGGTCTGGGCCACGCGGCCGGGCCGGGCCAAGGTGCTGGCGCGATCGGTCGACCATCTGCTGTCGATCCACAGTTTCGACGCCCCCTGGTTCGAGGCCGAGGGCCTGCCGGTGACCTTTGTCGGCAATCCGGCCCTGGCGAAGGACTTCTCCGGGGCCGATCCGGCCCGCCTGCGCGCGGCGATCGACATCGGGCCCGAGGCGCCGATCCTGCTGGTCCTGCCCGGCAGCCGCCCGGCCGAGATCAAGCTGGTCCTGCCGGTGTTCGAGGACGCCGTCCGACGCCTCAAGGCCGCCCGTCCCGACCTGCAGATCGTCATTCCGGTGGCCGGCACCGTCGCCGGGTCGGTCAAGGCCCGCGTCGCCGGCTGGCCGTTCCGCGCCCATGTCATCGAGGACGAGCAGCTCAAGGACGACGCCTTCGTCGCCGGAACCGTCGCCCTGGCCTGCAGCGGCACGGTGACGACCGAACTGGCCCTGGCCGGGACGCCGATGGTGGTCGCCTACAGGATCGGCGCGATGAGCTACGCCATCCTCAAATACATCTTCAAATCGCCCTGGGTGACGATGTTCAACATCGCCGCCAAGGCGTTCGTGGCGCCGGAATTCCTGCAGGCGGAATGCACCGCCGACAATCTGGCCGGGGCGGTCGCCGAGCGGCTGGATGACGCCGACCTGCGCCGGCGCCAGACGGCGGCCCAGAACGCCGCCCTGGCGCTGATGGGGCGCGGCGGGCCTGATCCCTCGGACAAGGCCGCCGAGGCCGTCCTGACGCTGCTGGCGGGCAGGGCGGACTGATGCAGACCTTTGACGTCGTCATTGTCGGCGCCGGGGCCGCCGGCATGATGTGCGCCATCCAGGCCGGCCGGCGCGGTCGCAAGGTGTTGATCGTCGATCACGCCAAGACGCCGGGCGAGAAGATCCGCATCTCCGGCGGCGGCCGCTGCAACTTCACCAATATCCACACCGGGCCGCAGGCCTTCCTGTCGCAGAATCCGCGCTTCTGTATCTCGGCCCTGCGCCGCTACACCCAGAAGGACTTCATCGCCGCCGTCGACGCCCGGGGCATCGCCTGGCACGAAAAGACCCTGGGCCAGCTGTTCTGCGACGACTCTGCCAAACAGATCATCGAGATGCTGGTCGGCGACATGGCCGACGCCGGCGTCGAGCTGCGTCTGGGCGTCGGCGTCTCGAGCGTGACCCGGGACGGGGCCGGGTTCGAGCTGCGCCTGTCGGACGGCGCGCAGGTCGCCTGCGCCGCGCTGGTGGTCGCCACCGGCGGCAAGTCGATCCCCAAGATGGGCGCTACCGGCTGGGGCTACGACATCGCCCGTCAGTTCGGCCTGGGCGTCACCGAGACCCGGCCCGCCCTGGTCCCCCTGACCTTCGAGGTCGGCCTGCTCGACCACTGGAAGCCGCTGGCCGGCATCGCCGTCGACGCCGTGGTCGCCTGCGGCAAAACCAAATTCGCCGAGGCCATGCTGTTCACCCATCGCGGCCTCAGCGGCCCGGCCATCCTGCAGATCTCCAGCTACTGGCGGGAGGGCCAGGAAATCGTCATCTCAATGGCCCCCGGCGAGGACGTCTTCCAGCGGCTCAAGGCCGCCAAACAGTCCAACCCCCGTCAGGGCGTCCACACGGCCCTGGGCGCCCTGCTGCCGTCCCGTCTGGCCCAGCTGATCGCCGACGACGCCGGCGCCCGCGGCAACCTGGCCGACACCCCCGACGCGGTGCTGCGCAGGATCGACACGGCGGTGAACGGCTGGCGGGTGAAACCGGTCGGGTCGGAAGGCTATCGCACGGCCGAGGTCACCCTCGGCGGCGTCGACACCCGCGACCTCAACTCCACCACCCTGGCCGCCAACGCCGTCCCCGGCCTCTATTTCATCGGCGAGGTGGTCGACGTCACCGGCTGGCTCGGCGGTTATAATTTTCAATGGGCCTGGTCGAGCGGCTGGGCGGCGGGACAGGCGGTATAGGGGCAGGGGCTGAAAAATCCTCCCCGCGAAGCCGGGGAGGGGGACCGCCCGAAGGGCGGTGGAGGGGGCTGCGCGACGATCAGCGGTCCCATCCTGAATTCCGGTCCTTCCGGTGAATCCCACGCCGCCCCCTCCACCCTGCTCCGCAGGGTCCCCCTCCCCGACTTCGCGGGGAGGAAGGGCCGTGGGCTATTCTGATTTCGCCGCGCTCAACCCACTGATTTTCCACACTTCCGCGCGAACAGCGCCGTGCATTCGCCCGCACCTATCCCCACCCGCAAAACCCACCGCATACTCCTTCCCGTCCCCGTCGCATGGGGAGGGCGCAAGGCCAGCGACCTTACGGCGACGGGGATGGGGTTCGAGCGGGGACAGGCGGCGGGGGGTTACCGTCGCGGTCCGGGACGGTGCCTTCGTATCACCGCCCGCCCGTCGAGGGGCGACACCGGCCAGGCCGTCAAACGCCCGGCCGGTGCTCTCGGAAAACGAA
>JAUXVF010000022.1 GCA_030680355.1 Caulobacter sp. | reverse complement strand
TTCGTTTTCCGAGAGCACCGGCCGGGCGTTTGACGGCCTGGCCGGTGTCGCCCCTCGACGGGCGGGCGGTGATACGAAGGCACCGTCCCGGACCGCGACGGTAACCCCCCGCCGCCTGTCCCCGCTCGAACCCCATCCCCGCCGCTGTAAGGTCGCTGGCCTTGCGCCCTCCCCATGCGACGGGGACGGGAAGGAGTATGGGGCGGGTTTTGGGGGTGGGGATACGGGGCGGTGAACGCACGGCGCCGCGCCGGCGAAAGCATGGGATTTCAGCGGGTTGAGTCCAGCTATACAGACCCCAACCCACGGACAATCCGCCCCCGGAGGGGGAGGGGGACCAGGCGGAGCCTGGTGGAGAGGGAGGCGCGGGAGGCGGCTGGGTCAGCGCCGAGCCTGGCTGACACCGGCCACTCCCTCTCCGACCCGGCTCCGCCGGGCCACCTCTCCCTCAGGGAGAGGAAGGCGTTGCAGGGGACAGGAACGAAGACGCCCATGCCCCCTCAAGCGCCTAGACCAGCGAGGGGTCGATGACCTTGCAGGCGTCCATCAGGCCCTGGACCGAGGCGACCGAGGCGGCGAACATCGCCTTCTCTTCGTCGTTGGTCTCGAACTCGATGACCCGCTCGGCGCCGCCGGCGCCGATGACCACCGGAACCCCGACATAGAGGTCCTTGAGGCCATACTGGCCGGTCAGGAAGGTGGCGCAGGGTAGGACGCGCTTCTTGTCCTTGAGGTAGCTGGCGGCCATGGCGATGGCGCTTTCGGCCGGGGCGTAGAAGGCGCTGCCGGTCTTGAGCAGGGCGACGATCTCGCCGCCGCCGCCGCGGGTGCGTTTGACGATGCCGTCGAGCTCGTCCTGGGTCATCCAGCCCTGTTTGACCAGCTCCGGCAGCGGCAGGCCGCCGACCGTCGAGTGGCGGACCATCGGCACCATGTCATCGCCGTGACCGCCGAGGGTCCAGGCGTGGATGTCTTCGACCGACACGCCGGTCTTCTCGGCCAGGAACCAGGCGAAGCGCGAGGAGTCGAGGACGCCGGCCATGCCGATGACCTTCTCCTTGGGGAGCCCCGAGAACTGCTGCAGGGCCCAGACCATGGCGTCGAGCGGGTTGGTGATGCAAATGACGAAGGCGTTCGGAGCATGGGCCTTGATGCCCTCGCCGACGGCCTTCATGACCTTGAGGTTGATGCCCAGCAGGTCGTCGCGGCTCATGCCCGGCTTGCGCGGCACGCCGGCGGTGACGATGCAGACGTCGGCCCCGGCGATGCCGGCGTAGTCGTTGGCGCCTTTCAGGGTGATGTCCTTGCCGAACACCGCGCTGGCCTCGGCCAGGTCGAGCGCCTTGCCCTGGGGCGTGCCCTCGGCGATGTCGAACAGGACGATGTCGCCCAGTTCCTCGCGGGCGGCGATGTGAGCCAGGGTGCCGCCGATCATGCCGGCCCCGATGAGGGCGATCTTCGCGCGAGCCATAGTGGGCGTCTCCGAGTGTGAAAAAGGGTCGCGGCGGGTCTAGCCTTGGCCGAAGCGGTCCGCAAGCCGTCGCCCGGAAGCCGCGTCGCTCAAGCGGCCTCCGACCGCGCCTTGATCACGCGCAGGACGGCGCCGTGCATGTCATTGAGAAAGAGGTTGGCCCAGGCGTCGCAGTAGCCATTGATCGGGGTTTTCAGCCAGTAGCGCGTCTCCAGCGTCAGGCGCGTCCGGCCGTCCGGCAGGGCCTCGAACCGGTATTCGCCGCCTTCGAGCCTGAGGTAGTCGCTGTTCATGTTGATCCGCCGATCGAGGGCCGGCGGAATGGAATCGGGCTGGAAGGCGAAGCGCCATTGCAGGGCCCGGCCGGGGCTCCAGGCGGTGACGACTTCCTCGAAATGAAGGCCCCGGCGCCACTCGATATGGCGTACGGCGCCCACGCCCTGCCCCTCCAGCCTCGCATCGACCGGCTGCGGAACCCCCAGGAGGGTGTGGCTGACATCCGGCGACAGTTCGTCCGAACGGATGGCCCTCAACTCCACCGTGTTCGCCCAGACGGCCGCCGGCGGCGCGTCGATCAGCATCACGCTCGTCACCGAACCGGTTTGCTCCGGATAGACCATGGACGACTCGACCGGCAGCACCAGGAGCGGCAGGCAGACCGCCAGCGAACAGGCTGCGGTCGTCCCCCGCGATCTCCGTTTGAGCAAGGCGCCCACCAGGACGCCGCCAAGCAGGCCCAGCCCGTAGAAGAGCGGCGCGGCCATCACCAGACAGATGCTGCCCTCGCGCAGGATGACCCCGGCGGCGAGCAGCATGGCCGTGACGACGATGGCGGATATCGCCATATGCCGGTTGAGGCTCAGGTCACGTCGGAACCCGACAATCAGACTGGCCAGTCCGCAACAGGCGAACGGCGCGCCCAGCAGAAACCCCACCACGGCCATCCCTGAGTCGGGGCGCACGAGGTTGGTCAGCCCGTACAGTCCGAAGGCGTAAATGAGGGCAGCGATCAGAGCGGCCAAGGCGATCGGAAGGGCGCCGGGCTCTGTCGATTGATCCTGCATGGTTCCGCCCCCGCTCGCCCCGTTTATAGAGGAGCGCCAGCCGTGCGCCAGTCGCCGCGACCACGGCTGCCCACTGGGCAGCGCCGGTCGGTTGGCGCTAGAACCTCCTGGCGCCCCCACGGAGTCCCCCATGTCCAAGACCAACCCCGGCCACTATTTCGAGAATTTCCAGCTCGGCCAGGTGCTGACCCACGCGACGCCGCGCACGGTGACGGCGGGCGACGTGGCGCTCTACAACGCCTTTTACGGGCCGCGGTTCGCCCTGCCCTCGTCCGATGAATTCGCGCGGTCCTGCGGGCTGCCGGCCTCGCCGGTCGATCCGCTGGTCGCCTTCCATATGGTGTTCGGCAAGACCGTGCCCGACATCAGCCTCAACGCCGTGGCCAACCTGGGCTACGCCGAGGGCCTGTTCCTCAAGGCCGTCTATCCGGGCGACACCCTGACCGCGACCAGCGAGGTCATCGGGCTCAAACAGAATTCCAACGGCAAGACCGGGGTCGTCTATGTGCGGACCACCGGCGAGAACCAGCATGGCGAAACCGTGCTGCGCTACGTGCGCTGGGTGATGGTGCGCAAGCGCAACCCCGACGCCGCCGCGCCGGAGGCCAGCGTTCCCGACCTCGCCGAGGCCGTCGCCGCCCGCGATCTGGTCCTGCCCCAGGGGCTGGATTTCTCGAAATACGACTTCGCCCTGGCCGGGGCCCCGCACGCTTTCGAGGACTATGAGATCGGCGAGAAGATCGACCATGTCGACGGCATGGTCGTCGAGGAGGCCGAGCATCAGATGGCCACGCGCCTCTACCAGAACACCGCCAAGGTGCATTTCAACCAGTATGAGCGGGCCAAGGACCCGACCGGCCGGCGGCTGGTCTATGGCGGAGTGGTGATCTCCACGGCCAAGGCCCTGAGCTTCAACGGGCTGCAGAACGCCGGCATGATCCTGGCCATCAACGGCGGGCGGCATGTGAACCCCTATTTCGCCGGGGCGACGGTGTTCGCCTGGAGCGAGGTGCTCGACAAGGCCGACCTCGGCAAGGGCGTCGGGGCCCTTCGGCTGCGGCTGGTGGCGACCAAGGACCGGCTCTGCGCCAGCTTCCCCGACAAGGACGAGGCCGGGGTCTATCCGCCCGAGGTCATTCTCGATTTCGACTACTGGGCGGCGGTTCCCAAGCGTGGCTGAGTTCGCGCCCGATCCGGCGTTCGACGCCGGCTCGATGGTGATTGGCGAGCTGGCCCTGTGCCATGTGCGGCTGCAGACCGACGCCCGCTGGCCCTGGCTGATCCTGATCCCGCGCGGGGTGGGGCTGCGGGAGATCGAGGACCTGTCGGCCGCCGATCGCGCGACGCTGATCGCCGAGTCCGTGCTGGCCGGTCAGGCCGTGCGGGCCATGGGCGCGGCGCTGGGCCGGCCGGTCGAGAAGCTGAACATGGCCGCGCTGGGCAATGTCACGGCGCAGCTGCATCTGCATGTCATCGGCCGCCGGGCCGACGACGCGGCCTGGCCGGCGCCGGTGTGGGGCGTGGGGACGTCGGAGGCGTATGAGGCGCAGGCGCTGACCCTGGGTCTGGGCGCCGCCCGAGCGACCCTGAACCTCTAGTTCCGCGTCATCGTCACCGGATGGACGCCCCATTCATCGGTGATGTCGCCGGTCCAGCCGCCGTCGGGCAGCGGGGTGAGGCGGAGCAGGGTCACCGGTTTGGTCGGAGACTTGGTGATCCGCACGGTCAGCAGCCCGGCCTGGCGGTCGAGGCTGTCGATCAACCCCACCCGGCCGACCGGATCGCCGAGGCTGCGCCAGGCGCCCTCGAGCCGGCCCGCGCCCGAGCCGCGATCAACCAGCTGCAGGTTCAGGACCGGAACGCCATAGGCCGAGCGCACGGTCCAGCCGCCGTCGAGGGGCCCCTGCTGGCCCTGGGCGGAAGCGACGGAGGCCCGGATGCGGGTCTCGTAGCCGATGTCGGTTGGACTGGGCGGACCGCCCAGCCCGAGGACCGGATCGCTGATCATCGGGGCCCGGTCGGGGTCGGAACGGCGCGACCGCGGAATGACCAGGGCCGGGGCGGGCGCCGGGGTCGGCCGGCGCACGGCGACCGGCGGCCGCGCGGTGCGGGCTGCCGGCGCCTCGTCCTCCATGTCAGTGGTCTGGTCCGGCGGCAGGGCGGCGGCGATGGCGTCGCCGATCGGATCATAGGCGGCCGGCTGGGCGTCGGGCCCCGCCGTCGGCGCGGCCAGGGCGACCGAACCGGCGGCGGCGATCAGGGCCGCCAGCAGCAGGGCGGGGAGGCGCGTCAAGCCGTCGCCGCCGCGGCGATGGCCTGGGCCACCGCCACCAGGCTGCGGGCCTGGGCCAGATGCAGCAGCTCGGCCATCTTGCCCTCGACGCGGATGGCGCCCTTGCCCTGGTTTTCCGGCAGGGCGAAGGCGGCGATCACCGCCCGGGCCCAGTCGACCTCGGCCGCGGTCGGCGAGAAGACGGTGTTGCAGACATCGATCTGTTTGGGATGGATCAGGGTCTTGCCGTCGAAGCCGAAATCGACGCCCTGGCGGCAGACCGCCTCAAGCGAGTCCAGGTCCTCGATATCGTTGTGAACGCCGTCGAGGATGGTCAGGTCGTGCATCCGGGCGGCGGTCACGGCCATCGACAGGGCGGCGAAGAAGGGCTCGCGGCCCGGCGTCAGGCGGAACCGCATCTCCTTGGCCAGGTCGTTGGTGCCCATGACGAAGGCCGACAGTCGGGTGGTGGCGCGGGCGGCGGCGATGGCGTCGAGGGCGAACAGCGAGCGGCTGGTCTCGATCATCGCCCACAGGGCCGTGTCGCCGGTCAGGGGCGCGCTGTAGTCGGCGACATCGTTGGCGTCATTGACCTTGGGGACCAGGATGGCGTCCGGCCGGGCGGCGGCGGCGGCCTTGAGGTCGTCGGCGCCCCAGGGGGTGTCTGAACCATTCACGCGGATGACGATCTCGCGATTGCCGAAGCCGCCGTCGCGCACGGCCTGGACCGCCTGTTCGCGCGCCGTCTCCTTGGCCTCGGGGGCCACGGCGTCCTCGAGGTCGAGGATGACCACGTCGCAGGCCAGGGTCTTCGCCTTCTCGATCGCCTTGGCGTTGGAGGCGGGCATGTAGAGGGCGCTGCGGCGGGGACGGGCGGTCATGGGCGTTCCGGGCTGGCTGTGTGTGGATTTGTCTTAGCCGGACTGGCGCGCGGATGGCTAGGCGGCCTGTCAAAAAGCCTTCCTCTCCCGGAGGGCGAGGTGGCCCGGCGGAGCCGGGTCGGAGAGGGAGGAACAGGTCATCGGGCCGGTCCCGCCCACCCTTGCGACTCCCTCTCCACCATGCTCCGCATGGTCCCCCTCGCCCTCCGGGGGAGGAAGGATGACGGGGCGGTTTTGGGGCGCGTTTCCATCTGCTATATCCCTCCCCCCAAGGGCGGCCGCATCGGCCGCCCGCTGTGTTTGTGACATGACCGCTGCCGCCCCTCTTCCCGCCGCGCCCGATGACGTCCAGGTCGTCACCTTCGGCTGCCGGCTGAACTTCTATGAGAGCGAGGCCATCCGCGCCCGGGCGGAGGCCGACGGGCTCGGCGACGCGGTGGTGTTCAACACCTGCGCGGTGACCAATGAGGCGGTGCGTCAGGCGCGGCAGGCGATCCGCAAGGCGCGGCGCGAGCGGCCCGGCGCCCGGCTGATCGTCACCGGCTGCGCGGCCCAGATCGATCCGGCCGCCTTCGCCGCCATGCCCGAGGTCGACCTGGTGCTGGGCAACGCCGAAAAGGCCGCGCCGGGGGCGCTGGGCGATACGACCACGCGGGTGCGGGTCAACGACATCATGAGCGTGCGCGAGACCGCCGGCCATCTGGTCGACGGACTGAAGGACCGGGCGCGGGCCTTCGTCGAGGTGCAGAACGGCTGCGACCATCGCTGCACCTTCTGCATTATCCCGTTCGGGCGCGGCAATTCCCGCAGCGCCGCCGCTGGCGAGGTGGTCGAACAGGTCCGCCGGCTGACCGCCGAGGGCTATCGCGAGGTGGTGCTGACCGGGGTCGACATCACCAGCTGGGGCGCCGACCTGCCCGGCCAGCCGAGCCTGGGCCAGCTGGTCTCGCGGATCCTGAAGCTGGTCCCGTCCCTGCCCCGGCTGCGGCTGTCGTCGATCGACGCGGCCGAGATCGACGCCGACCTGATGCGCTGCCTGGCCGAGGAACCCCGGCTGATGCCCTATCTGCATCTGAGCCTGCAGGCCGGCGACGACCTGATCCTCAAGCGGATGAAGCGCCGCCATCTGCGCGCCGACGCCCTGAAGCTGATCGCCGATGTCCGCGCCGTGCGGCCCGACACCGCCTTCGGCGCCGACCTGATCGCCGGCTTCCCGACCGAGAGCGAGGCGGCTTTTGAGAACACCCTGGCGCTGGTCGAGGAGGCGGGCTTGAGCTTCCTTCACGTCTTCCCCTACAGCGCCCGGCCCGGCACGCCGGCGGCGAAGATGCCGCCCGTGAAAGGCCCGGTGATCAAGGACCGCGCCCGCCGCCTGCGCGCCGCCGGCGACGCGGCGTTGCAGCGGCATCTGGCGCGGCAGGTCGGCCGCGTTCTGAACGGGCTGGTGGAGAAGCCGGGGGTCGCGCG
This sequence comes from Caulobacter sp., assembly GCA_030680355.1. Lineage (GTDB taxonomy): Bacteria > Pseudomonadota > Alphaproteobacteria > Caulobacterales > Caulobacteraceae > Caulobacter. The sequence goes on along the minus strand of JAUXVF010000022.1, from coordinate 261,588 downwards.
GGCCGATGATTTCACCGAGATCGCGTTTGTGGGCGAGGCCCCGGTCGGGGAGATCGTGGCGATGCGGGTGGTTGGCGTTGAGGGCGGCAAGGTGATGGCGGAGATTCTCTGATCTTCCTCTCTCTGGGAGAGGACGACTTTAGGGGCTAGGCTTCCCTGAAATGGACCGGGGAGGGTTCTCATGACCATCGGCAGATCGCGCCTGTGGGCCGCGCTGGCCGCCCTGACCGGGCTGGCCTCGGCGGCCGTCACCGTCGCCTTCCAGCAGCTGGCCGCCGTCAAGGCCGCCGGGACCTGTATGAGCAGCGGGGCCGTGATCCAGTTCGAGTTCGCCCGCACCGCCGCCGAACTGGCCGCCGTGTTCGGGCCCGCCGCCTGCCGGGCGCCGACCCTCGCGGCGATGGACGCCATCAACCACCTCGACATCGCCGCCTATATCCCGGCCTACACCGCCTTCGGAATCTGCGCGGCGATGTGGCTGGGCCGACGGGCACGGGCGCCGCTGGTGCGGGCGGCGATCGCCGCCGCCGCCGTCGCCTTCGTCGCCGACATGGTCGAGACCACCACCCTGCTGCAGATCACCAAGGACCTGGCGGCGGCCGAGCCGCTGCTGCCCCGGTCGTCGACGGCCGCCTGGATCAAGTTCGCCGCCCTGGCCGCCCACGCCCTGCTGCTGGCGCTGCTGTGTCTGAGAGCGACGCCGAGGCGGCGGATCCTGGCGGTGCTGGTGGTGCTGCCGGCGATCGGGACGATCGCGGCGCGGATCGACCCGGCGGCGAACACGCCGCTGATGACCCTGGGCTTCGCCCTGGCCTGGATGGCAATGCTGCTGCTGGCGGGGCGGGAAACGATCTGGCCGCGGAAGACCTGATCGGCGCGGCCCGCCGCCTCAGGATTCCGGTTTGCCCTTGAACCCCGGCAGGCTCCAGCCCCAGCGCAGGGCCCCGGCCCGGATGACGAAGGCGACCACGAACCCGGCCCCGCCGGCGACCAGCCGGTCGACGCCGAGACTGGCCAGGGCCACGAAGGCGGCGGCGCCGAGCAGGGCCGCGCTGACATAGATTTCGCGGCGCAGCAGCACCGAGGGCTCCCCGGCCAGCACATCGCGAATCACCCCGCCGAAAGTCGCCGTCAGCACCCCCATGACCACCGCCGAGATCGGATGCACCCCCAGCGACAGGGCCTTGGCCGCCCCGACCACGGCGTAGGCGGCCATGCCGACGGCGTCGAGCCAGAGCAGCAGCGTCATCCGTCCACTGCGCAGGCCCAGCAGCCAGACGGCGAGGGCCACGGCCAGGCAGACGACCAGATAGCCGGGCCGGTCGACCCAGAACACCGGCGCGTCGATCAGCAGGTCGCGCAGGGTGCCGCCGCCGACGCCGGTGATCGCCGCGAAAAAGGTGAAGGTGACGATGTCGTCCTTGCGCCGCGCGGCCGCCAGGGCGCCGGTCGCCCCGAACACGGCGACGGCGGCGTAGTCGAACAGGATGAAGCCCAGGTCCAGCGCGGTCATTTCACTAAAATACTCCGCTGATCCTCGCGAAAGCGAGGACCCAGGTGTTTTTGAAGCGGCGGCGCACCTTTCGGGTTGGCCCGCCGCCTTACCTGAACCCTGAGCCGAAGCTCTGAAAAAGCCTGGGTCCTCGCTTTCGCGAGGATCAGCGGATTTTGAAAGGAATACTGCGCCCGACAAGCGCGAGGATGACGGGAGAATGGGGACCCGCTAAGAGCCCGCTCATGGCTGAGCAGAAACAGGGCTGGTTCCAGCGCCTCACATCCGGACTGTCGCGATCGACCCGCGAGATGACCGACCAGGTCACCAGCGTGCTGGTGAAGAAGCCGCTCGACCAGGAGCAGCTCGACCAACTGGAAGAGATGCTGATCGAAGCCGATCTGGGCCCGCACGCCGCGGCCCGCATCACCGAGGCCTTTGGTCGGGCCCGCTTCGGAAAATCGTCGACCGAGCAGGAGGTCAAGGAAGCCCTGGCCGAGGCGATCGCCGCCGAACTGGTCCCCCGCCAGGGCGTGTTTGATCCGCTGTCGGGGCCGCGGCCCTATGTGGTGCTGTTCGTCGGGGTCAACGGCTCGGGCAAGACCACCACCCTGGGCAAGATCGCGCAGGACCTGCGCCTGAAGGGGGCCAAGGTGCTGGTCGCCGCCGGCGACACCTTCCGCGCCGCCGCCGTCGAACAGCTCAAGGTCTGGGCCGACCGCTCCGGGGCCGCCTTCCTGTCCAAGCCCGCCGGCTCTGATTCCGCCGCCCTCGCCTATGAGGCTGTGGAGAAGGCCAGGGCCGAGGGCTTCGACGTGGTGCTGATCGACACCGCCGGCCGCCTGCAGAACAAGCAGGACCTGATGAACGAGCTGCTCAAGATCATCCGGGTGATCAAGAAGGTCGACCCGGACGCGCCGCACGAAACCCTGCTGGTGCTCGACGCCACCGTCGGCCGCAACGCCCTGGCCCAGGAGAAGGTGTTCGGCAACCAGGTCGGGGTGTCGGGCATTGTCATGACCAAGCTCGACGGCACCGCCCGCGGCGGGGTGCTGGTGCCGGTGGCCCAGGCCTCCGACTCACCGATCAAGCTGATCGGGGTTGGCGAAGCCATCGACGATCTGCAACCTTTCGACGCCAGGGCCTTTTCCCGGTCCCTGGTCGGTCTGGAGCGCTGAACCGCATGAGTCCCTCGTCCGCCAAATGGGTTCGGGTCGCCGTCGACTACGGCGCCCCGATCGCCTTCGCGATCAGCTTCTACGGTTTTGGCCGCGATATCCTGATGGCCACCGGCGTGCTGGTGGCGGCCTCGGTGCTGGCCCTGGCCATCGGCTATCTGGTCGAGCGGCGCATCGCGCCCCTGCCGCTGATCGCCGGGGTCTTCGCGGTGGTTTTCGGCGGGCTGACCCTGGTCTTCCATGACCCCAGCTTCGTGAAGATGAAGATCAGTTTCCAGAACGCCGCCTTCGCCGTTCTGCTGCTGGGCGGGCTGCTGCTGGGCAAGAACCCGCTCAAGGCGTTGCTGGGTGAGGGCATGCGGATGGATGACGCCGCCTGGCGCAACCTGTCGATCCGCTATGGCCTCTATTTCGTGGCCATCGCCCTGGCCAACGAGGTCATCTGGCGCACCCAGAGCGACACCGTCTGGGTCAACTTCCGCACCGCCCTGCTGCCGCTGGCGCTGGTGTTTTCGGTGACCCAGGTGCCGTTCATGATGAAGAATCTGCAGCAGCCGGAAGAAGGGGCGCCGACCGCCCCGGAGCCGCCCGACCCCGGCGTCTGACCGACGGCGGATCATCTGTCGTCAAACCGACTTGGTTGGCTATTATGGTCCGGCCACGGTTGGATCCTGGAGGACGACGTCATGGCGAAAGACAAGGCCGGCAAGCGCGGCGCGCCCCCGGAAGCATCGGTCGGGCATCTCCTGCACCGCGCCGCCCAGAAGGCGCTGGATCTCTATGCCAGCGAAAGCGGCCCGGGCGCCGTCACCCAGCGCCAGCATGCGGTGCTCGCCGCCGTCGCGGCCAGCGAAGGCGCCACCCAGGCCGATCTCGTCGCCGCCAGCGGCATCGATCGCTCCACCCTGGCCGACATGGTCGCCCGCATGCTGGACAAGGGCCTGCTGTCGCGGGAGCGGTCGGCCCAGGACGCCCGCGCCAACGCCGTGCGCCTGACCGACGAGGGCCGGCAGGCCCTGGCCGAGATCGGCCCCAGGGCCGCCGCCGCAGACGCCCGCCTGATGGCCCTGCTGCCCAAGGGCAGGCGCGAGGCCTTTCTCGCCGCCCTCACGGCCCTGACCCATCCCTCGACTGACGCACCGACCAAGGCCGAGAAGCCGGCGAAGCCGCCCAAACCGGAGAAGGCCGCCAAGGCGCCCAAGCCGGCGAAGGCGCCAAAGCCCGACAAGAAGAAAAAGAAGAAGGCGGCCAAGGCGGTCGCCTGACGCCGTCTAGACCCGGATATCGAGCAGGGATCCCGGCCGGGGAATCTTCGTCGGCTGGTCCTTGCCGTCTGTCGACGTCGTTTGAACCGGCGTGACGTGAATCGTCGGGGCCGAGGCCGGGGCGGCCCGGACCGGAGCGGTGGTCGTCGCCTCGGCGGTGCGACCCAGCGCCTGTTCGAAGAAGGCCCTCTGGGCGGCCGTCCGCGCGTTGGCCGTCCCGGTCGCGGGCGGCTGGACGGACGGCAGATGGGACGGGCGAACGGGTGTCACGGGCGGCTCGAAAACATGGTTAACGCGCCAGCAAGATGTGCCCCGTCGATGAAAGCCGGGTTAACGCCGGGTTCCGGCGATGATCGCCGTCTCCTGGACCGCAGTCAGTTCGCCGGTGAATTTGGCCGCGATGGTTCCGTCGGCGGCGATCAGATAGCTCTCCGGCACCCCGGTGACGCCGAACTCCAGTCCGGCCCGGCCGTCCCGGTCGAGCAGACGGGCGGCAAAGGGGTCGCCCAGGCGGCGCAGATAGGCGTTGCTGTTGGCCGGGGCGTCCTTGTAGGCGACGCCGATGATGGTCACGCCCGCCGCTTTCAGCCGCATCAGGGCCGGGTGCTCCAGCTCGCAGGGCGCGCACCATGAGGCGAAGAAATTGATCAGCACCGGCCCGGTGGCGAGGTCACGGACGGCGACCGGCTGGCCGGTCTCCAGGGCCGGCAGGGCGATGGCGGGGAGCGGCCGGCCGACCATGGCCGAGGGCTGGATCTGCGGGTTGCGCTTGAGGGAATAGCCTGCGAACAGCACCGCCAGCAGCGCCAGGGCGATCAGCGGGATGAAGGCCAGCCAGCGCTTCATGGCCGGTCGCCGGCGCGGCGCTCGACCTCACGCTTCCAGCGGCGGGCGCGCAGCAGGCTGTCCGCGATCATGGCCGCGAACACCAGCGCCGTGACGGCGAAGGCGGGCCAGACGAAGGCGGCGTATTTTCCTGCGTCGAAGTCCAGCATCGGCTCAGGTCTCCGCCGCTTGAAGGGCCAGCGCGCCGGCGCGGCGCCGCCAGACCTCGGCCCGGATCCGCACCAACCATAATGAGCCGAAGGCGGCCATATAGCCCAGGGTCATCAGCCCCATGGGCAGCAGATAGACCGGCGGCAGGCGGTTTTCCCGCTCGGCCGCGAAGACGGTGACGCCCTGGTGCAGGCTGTTCCACCATTCGACCGAGAAATGGATCACCGGCAAATTGACCAGCCCGACCAGGGCCAGGATGGCGGCGGCGCGGCCGGCCTTGGTCTCGTCGTCGATGGCCGCGCGCAGGGCCATGTAACCAAGCCAGAACAGGAACAGGATCAGCACCGAGGTCAGGCGCGCGTCCCACACCCACCAGGTTCCCCACATCGGCTGACCCCAGAGGGAGCCGGTGACCAGGGCCAGGGCGGTGAAGGCCGCGCCGAGCGGGGCGCAGGCCCGGGCCGCGGCGTCGGCCAGGGCGTGGCGATAGATCAGCGACAGGAAACTGGCCACGCCCAGACAGACATAGGTGAACATGGCCATGTAGGCGGCGGGAACATGGATGAACATGATCCGCACGGTGTCGCCCTGCTGGTAGTCCTCAGGGGCGGTGAAGGTGAACCACAGGCCCGCCACGATCAGGGCGGCGGCCAACAGACCGAACAGCGGCGCGGCCCTCCGGGAGAAGGCCATGAAGCGGTCGGGGTTGGCGAGAAACGCGAACATGCCCGCCGACTACCCCTTGGGCGGCCGGCGGGCAAGCTGGTGTCGCCTTAGTCGGCCGGACCGCCGCGCCGTTCATGCTTCCCGCGCTTGCCATGACCGCCCATGGGCAGGGCGTCGAAGGCCTTCTTCTGGGACGGGGAGAGCTGCGCATAGAAGGTCCTGGTCGCGGCGGCGCGCTTCTCGAACATTTCATGGTGCTTCGCCATCATCGCGGCCTGTTTGTCGAGGCGCTCGGGCGTGGTCATCGGAGCGGGCGGCGAGGCGTCGCCGTCCATCCTGCGATGCATCCCGTCCCGGTCGGGCGTGGTCGCCGCGACGAAGGCCTTGAGGGCCGCGTCCTGATCGGGCCGCAGCTGCAGCGCGTCGCGCAGGTGCTGGGCCTTCATTTCCGGGTTCATGGGACCGTGCTTGCCCCTGCCGGGGCCCTGCATGCCGGGGCCGTCCATGGCGCTACGTTCCACCTTCGGGGCGTCCGCGGCGGGCGCTGCGGCGGCGAAGGCCATGGTGGCGCCGGTCAGGGTCATGACGCCGGCCAGGAGGGCGGCGCGTGTTCTGAAGTTCGTCATCGGATTATCCTCATCACTCTGATTGTTGGCGTCACCCTAGACGCGCGGTGTGGCCAGCGTTTGTCTGTAGTCGACGGGTTTGTTTCCGCCTTGACGCAGATCAGTCGAGGGCGTTGCGACAGGCCGCCGCCATGGCCAGGGGGCTGAGCGCCACCGCCGCCGCCGACCAGGCGCAGAGCAGCAGCAGGCCCGACATCCCGCCCAGGCCTCTGGCCGCCAGGTCGAGGGCGCCGCCGCCAAAAATCACCGGCGGCGCGAACAGGGGCAGGACGATGACCGCGATCAGCACCCCGCCGCGCCGGCTGCCCAGGGCCAGGGCCGCGCCCAGCCCGCCGACGAAGGCGAAGGCCAGGCCGCCGACCAGGGCGCAGGCGACGATCATCGGGGTCAGGGCCAGCGGCGCGCCCATCATCAGGGCGGCCACCGGCGCGGCGAGCGCCAGCGGCAGGCCGGTGGCCAGCCACTGGGCCAGGGCCTTGATGGCGCAGACAGCCTCCAGCGGCGGCTCGCCCAGGGCCAGCAGATCCAGGGCGCCGTCCTCGAAATCACGCTCGAACAGCCGCTCCAGCGACAGCAGCGACGCCAGGGCCAGGGCCAGCCAGGCAAGGCCCGGGGCGATGACGGCCAGTCGTTCCGGCTGCGGCCCGACGGCCAGCGGCAACAGGGTCGTCACCCCGGCGTAGAAGGCCAGGGCCGGCAGCGGTCCGCCGCCCCGGCCCCAGGTCAGGGCCAGTTCGCGGCGCAGCAGGACGAGCAGCGGGCTCACGCGCCGATCTCCACGGTCCGGGCCGCGACCGGCAGGGGGTCGTGGACGGCGGCCAACAGGATGCCGCCGCCCGCGAGATGGCCGGCGATGACCTCGCCGATCCGCTGGCGCCAGAGGCTGTCGAGCGGGGCCAGGGGCTCATCCAGCAGCCACAGCGGGCGCGGAGCGGCCACCAGCCGGGCCAGGGCCACCCGTCGCCGCTGGCCGGCCGACAGTTTGCGGACCTCAAGGTCGAGCAGACGGCCCAGATCGAGCGCGCGGGCCGCCGCGTCGATGTCCGCGGCCGTCCCGCCCGACCATCGCGCCGCGAAGGTCAGTTCCTCGCGGGCCGTGCGTCCGCCCTTGAGGCCGTCATGGTGACCGATCAGGTGCAGTCCGCGGGCCCGGGCTTCGCCGGCGTCCTCGACACCGGCAAATCGCACCTCTCCGGCGGCGGGCCTCAGCAGGCCGGCCACCGCCCGCAGGAGACTGGTCTTGCCGGCCCCGTTGCGGCCGGTCAGGGCCACGGCCTCTCCGGCCGCCGCGCTGAAGCCAAGACCGCTGAACAGGGTCCGCTCGCCACGCCGGATTGTCAGGTTGTCAACGAGAAGCCCTGAAATCACCGGTCAGCCTCCGCCGGGCCCGAAATGACCCTGTCGCGGGCATGGACGTATGGCGCGACCGGGCGTATGCAGCCCATCATCGGCCCCCCGCGTGCGCGCGGGGAAGTACGCCGCGCCGGGGGGGACGCTGTGAGTCCTTTCCGAGCGCGCGATCCCGGAAGTGGTTTTCGGGCGGCCGAGAACAGGAAAGGACTCCCTTGAATGGCGTCTATCGATAGCTTGAACACTCGCCGGACCCTGACGGTCGGCGGCACGTCCTACGTCTACTACAGCCTGAGCGCGGCGGAAGACGCCGCACTGAAAGGAATTTCCCGCCTCCCCGTTTCGATGAAGGTTCTGCTCGAGAACCTGCTGCGCAACGAGAACGGCGACGACACCAGCGACAAGGACCTCAAGGCCCTCGCCGCCTGGGTCGAAAACAAGGGTTCGGTCGAACACGAAATCAGCTTCCGGCCCGCCCGGGTGCTGATGCAGGACTTCACCGGCGTTCCCGCCGTGGTCGATCTGGCCGCCATGCGCGACGCCATGAACGCCCTGAACGCCGATCCGTCCAAGATCAATCCGCTGATCCCCGTCGACCTGGTCATCGACCATTCGGTGATGGTCGACTTCTTCGGCACGGCCAAGAGCTTCGAAGCCAACGTCGACCGTGAGTACGAGCGCAACATCGAGCGTTACCGCTTCCTGCGCTGGGGCTCGTCGGCCTTCAACAACTTCCGCGTGGTGCCCCCCGGCGCCGGCATCTGCCACCAGGTGAACCTGGAATATCTCGCCCAGACCGTCTGGACCGCGCCCAACCCTGCCGATCCCGACACCGAGGTCGCCTATCCCGACACCGTGGTCGGCACCGATTCGCACACCACCATGGTCAACGGCCTGTCGGTGCTGGGCTGGGGCGTGGGCGGCATCGAGGCCGAGGCGGCCATGCTCGGCCAGGCCATCCCGATGCTGATCCCCGAAGTGATCGGCTTCCGCATGACCGGCGCCCTGCCGGAAGGCGCGACCGCCACCGACCTGGTGCTGACCGTCACCCAGATGCTGCGCAAGCGCGGCGTGGTCGGCAAGTTCGTCGAGTTCTTCGGCTCGGGCCTCGCCGGTCTGACCATCGAAGACCAGGCGACGATCGCCAACATGGCCCCCGAGTACGGCGCCACCTGCGGCTTCTTCCCGGTGTCCCAGGCGACCATCGACTATCTGCGCGCCACCGGCCGTGACCCCCAGCGGGTCAACTTGGTCGAGGCCTACGCCAAGGCCCAGGGCCTGTGGTTCGACACCGAAACCCCCGAGCCGGTGTTCACCGACGTTCTGGAACTGGACCTGGGCGAGGTTCTGCCTTCGCTGGCCGGCCCCAAGCGTCCGCAGGACCGGGTCGTCCTCACCGAGGCCGCCAGCGCCTTCGAAACGGCCCTGACCGGTGAATTCGGCAAGTCCGACGACACCGCCGGCCGCGTCCCCGTCAAGGGCGAGAGCTTCGACATCGGCCACGGCGACGTGGTCATCGCGGCCATCACCAGCTGCACCAACACCTCCAACCCCAGCGTCATGATCGCCGCCGGCCTGCTGGCCAAGAACGCGGCGGCCAAGGGCCTGAAGGTCAAACCCTGGGTGAAGACCTCGCTGGCCCCCGGCTCGCAGGTGGTCACCGACTACCTGGTCAAGGCCGGTCTGCAGAAGCATCTCGACGCCCTGGGCTTCAACCTGGTCGGCTATGGCTGCACCACCTGCATCGGCAACTCCGGGCCGCTGCCCGAACCGGTCAGCGCCGCGATCAGCGGCGGCGACCTGGTCGCCTGCTCGGTGCTGTCGGGCAACCGCAACTTCGAGGGCCGGGTGAACCCCGACGTCCGCGCCAACTACCTGGCCTCGCCGCCGCTGGTGGTGGCCTACGCCCTGGCCGGCTCGATGCGCATCGATCTGACCACCGAGCCGCTCGGCGTCGACAAGAAGGGCGCTCCGGTCTTCCTCAAGGACATCTGGCCTTCCTCCAAGGACATCGCCGCCCTGCAGCGCAAGTCGGTGACCCCCGAGATGTTCGCCAAACGCTATGGCGACGTCTTCAAGGGCGACAAGCACTGGCAGGCGATCAAGGTCGAGGGCGGCCAGACCTACGGCTGGGACATCGGTTCGACCTACGTCCGCAACCCGCCGTACTTCGAAAACATGTCGATGACCCCGGCCGTGGTGAAGGACATCGTCGAGGCCCGTATCCTGGGCGTCTTCGGCGACTCGATCACCACCGACCACATCAGCCCGGCCGGCTCGATCAAGAAGACCGGCCCCGCCGGTGAATACCTGAGCGAGCATCAGGTGCGTTTCGAGGACTTCAACAGCTACGGCTCGCGCCGCGGCAACCACCAGGTGATGATGCGCGGCACCTTCGCCAACATCCGCATCCGCAACAAGATCACGCCCGAAATCGAAGGCGGTGTGACCAAACACTTCCCATCGGGCGAGGTCATGCCGATCTTTGACGCCGCCATGCGTTACGAGCAGGAAGGCCGTCCGGCCGTCGTGTTCGCGGGCAAGGAATACGGCACCGGCAGTTCACGCGACTGGGCGGCCAAGGGCGCCAAGCTGCTCGGCGTGCGGGCGGTGATCGCCGAAAGCTTCGAGCGCATCCACCGCTCCAACCTGGTCCAGATGGGCGTGCTGCCCCTGCAGTTCCTCTCGGACGGCTGGCAGCGCCTGGGCCTGACCGGCGAGGAGATCGTCTCGATCCGCGGCCTGCAGGACCTCGCGCCCCGCAAGCAGCTGATCGTCGAGCTCTACCGCCCGTCGGACGGCCGTATCGCCCGCTTCCCCGTGCGTTGCCGCATCGATGGCCCGACCGAGCTGGAGTACTTCCAGAACGGCGGCGTGCTGAACTACGTGCTGCGCAATCTGGCCAGCGAAGAGAACTAGGGCTCAAGGGGACATGCGCATGGGTGCATGTCCCCATCCCGCCGGTGTTCACGGCCTCGTGAAACGCGCCGCCGCGACTTCTTCGATTAAGTGCGCGGCGATGTGGAAAACCTTTCTCGCCCTGCTTTTGCTCTCTCTGGCCCCGACCGCCGCACTGGCGGCGGACCGCCAGCCCGTGGTCGTGGAGCTGTTCACGGCCCAGGGCTGCTCGTCCTGCGGCAAAGCCAACGAGCTGATCTCCGACCTGGCTGACCGGCCCGGCGTCCTGCCGCTGACCTTTTCGGTCGACTACTGGGACTATCTCGGCTGGCCCGACACCTTCGCCCTCCCCGCCTTCACCGAGCGTCAGCGGGCCTACGCCCACAAGCTGGCCCTGCGCGAGGTCTACACGCCGCAGGTGGTCGTCAATGGCCGGACCCAGGCGTCCGGCGGGAAACCCGATCAGGTCGAGACCCTGGTCGAGGCCGCGCTGGCCGCGCGGATCTATCCCCCTGACATGATGTTCATGGGCGCCGACAAGGTCGCCGTCGGCTCGGGGCCCGTGCCGCGCGGCGGCGTCGATGTCTGGCTGATCCGCTACGACCCTCGGGCGCAGGAAACCACGCCGCGCAAGGGCGACAACCGCGGCCAGACCCTGGTCCAGCGCAATGTAGTGCGCGAGATGGTCCGTCTCGGCGCCTGGCGCGGCCGGCCGACGGCCTACCGCATGCCGGAGGCCGAGACCGAGGGGCTGGCGACCGCCGTCGTGGTTCAGGCCGCCAAGGGCGGCAAGATCCTGGCGGTGCTGGTCGAGCCGACGCCGGCCGCTACACCCGAAGCATCAGACCGCCGTCGACCCCAAGCGCTTGCCCGCTGACAAAGCCGCCGTCGTCCGAGGCCAGGAACAGGGCCGCCCGGGCGATATCGATCGGCTGACCCAGGCGCTTCAACGCCGCCTTCTTCGCCCATAGCGCGGCGATCTCGTCATGCTCGAAACTGGCGGCGGTCATGCCCGTGGCGATGGCCCCGGGCAGGATGGCGTTGGCGGTGACCCCGTGGCGGCCCAGCTCGAGGGCAAAGGTGCGCATCATCCCCACGACTCCGGCCTTCGAGGCCGAATAGGCGACCAGGCCGTTGTCGGTGTGGCGGGCCATGATCGAGGCGGTGAAGATCAGCCGTCCGGCCGGCGAGGCGACCAGATGTTTCACCGCCTCACGGCTGAGGCGGAAGGCGGCGCGGAGATTGACCGCGATCTGCCGGTCAAAGGCCTCGTCGGTTGTCTCGCCGACCGGGCTGGACCCGGAGACGCCGGCGTTGTTGTAGACGATGTCCAGACCGCCGAAGGCCGCCACGGCCCGTGCGACGATGGCGGCCGGGGCCGCGTCCTCGCTGATGTCCTGGGCCAGCGTCTCGATGGCGGGATGATCAAAGCCAAGGTCGGCGCCGGGCCGGTCGACGGCCAGCACCCTGGCGCCCTCGCCTGCAAACAGTTCGGCGCTGGCCCGGCCGATGCCGCTGGCGGCCCCGGTGACGATGGCCGCGCGGCCGGCGAGTCTTCCCATGAGATGTCCCCTCTGTGTCCCGGACAGAATGAAACCCCCGCGGCCGGAGGGAAAGACCGCGGGGGCTCATTAGGAGAGGGGATAATGTGTCGGCCGATCCAAAACCCGCGATCCAGGGGGGGGCTGGGGGGGCTGTTCAGGATCCGGGACCTACGAGGCTTCCGACCGGCCGACGCTGTTAAACTGGGGGGCGTTACCGGCGGGCGCGCGTCCGAAATAAGGTCATTTGTAGGCCGGCCGTGACAGCGATCGCACAAACCCGGCGACCGTGACCTTTCCGCGACGCCCCTCGCCAAACCGGGCGATTCAGGTCTAGCCTTTCAGCCCGCATGGCCACCGATCCGACATACCCCGCCTCCCGGACCGCCCCGGTCTTTTTCGAGCGCCGCGAACTGGAGCGGCTGCTGCGACTCTACGGGCGCATGGTCGCCGCCGGGGAGTGGCGGGACTACGCCATCGACGGCCTGTCCGACAGCGCCGTGTTCAGCGTTTTCCGCCGCGCCTCCGAACAGCCCCTCTATCGCATCGAGAAGCGGCCGGCCCTGGCCAAACGCCAGGGCGCCTGGGCGGTGATGAACCAGCCCGGCCACATCCTCAAACGCGGTCATGAGCTGGAGCAGGTGCTGCGGGTGTTCGACAAGGGCCGTTTCAGCGTCGTTGAATAGAAAAAGGCCCCGCCGGTTTCCCGGGCGGGGCCTTTGACGTCTTGCAGATCCTGAAGCCGCTAGCGGCGCACGCCCACGAAGGCGAGCAGGAACTGGAACAGGTTGATGAAGTCCAGATAGAGGCTCAGGGCGCCCATGTTGGTGGCCACCGACATGGTCTCGCCGTCACCCTTGATCTGGTAGTAGGTCATCTTCAGGCGCTGGGTGTCGTAGGCCGTCAGGCCCGCGAAGATCAGCACGCCGACGACGTTGATGATCCAGTACAAGGCCGGCAGGTTGAAGAACATGTTGGCCAGGCTGGCGGCGATCAGACCCCACACGCCCATGATCAGGAAGCTGCCGAAGCCCGACAGGTCCTTCTTGGTGGTGTAGCCGACCAGGCTCAGCGCGCCGAAGGCGGTGGCCGTGATCAGGAAGGTCATGAACACCGAGGCGCCGGTATAGGCCAGAAGCCAGACGCCCAGGCCCGCGCCGATCGCGGTGACGATGGCCCAGTAGTAGATGCCCGAGCTGCGGGCGGTCATGTTCTTCATGCCGAACATGGCCACCACCACCATGACCAGCGGCGCGAAGCGCACGATCTGGCCCAGAGTCGTAAAGCCGGCGAGTCCGCCTTCCGGCGTAACCACATAGAGCAGCTGCGCGACGGGGGCGTAGCTGGAGGTCAGGAAGGCCAGCCCGGCCGACAGCAGCAGGCCAAGGGCCATCTTGTTGTAAACACCGAGCATGAAGGCGCGAAGACCCGCGTCCAACGACATGTCGGTGGTCTGCGGGATCGAGCGCGCATTGCCGCGTCCGAAGTCGCTCATGGAATAGTCCTTTCAGGGCATCCTGGATTGGATACCTTCTGAATATCGTGTCTGACTGGTCGCAGCGCAAGCGTTTGCCGCATAACGGCTTTGTCAGATCATTCCGCCCGCAGCACCGGCGCCGGCCGCTTTGACAGGGCCTGCATCGCCGCCATCAGTCCGCCGAGCGTCGCCAGCCCGGCCGCGCCGCCGAGCAAAGCGGCGACACCGGCCCAGTCGACGCTCCATCTGGCCTCGAAAACCTTGACCACCACCGGCCAGGCGGCGGCGTAGCCGAGGGCCACGCCGGCGACGCCCGCGATCAGGCCGACCGCGCCATATTCGACGCCATAGGCCAGCAGGATCTGGCCGCGGGAACCGCCCAGCACCTTGAGCGTCGCCGCCTCCCGCGCCCGCGCCCGCGCCCCGGCGGCGATGGCCCCGGCCAGCACCAGCAGTCCGGCCAGGGCCGCGACCGAGGCCGCCCCCTGGATGGCCAGCACCAGCCGGCCGAGCATCTCGGTCGCCGCCTCCAGCTGCTCGCGCACGCTGATCACATTGACCATCGGAAAGTCCCGCCCCAGGGCCCGGGTCACGGCCGCTTCCTGGACCTTGTCGGCCTTGGCGATGGCGACATGGCGCAGGCCCGCCCCGGCGAGGGCCGAGGGGTTGATGATGATCGGGAAGGACGGACCGAAGCCGCCCCAGTCGACCTCGCGCAGGACCGCAACGCGGGCGTCGATCTCGCGACCCAGGATGCTGAGGGTGACGCTGTCGCCGACCTTGAGCCCGCCGCCCCTGGCCGCGTCGACCTCCATGGCGATCAGCGGCGCGCCGGCGTAGTCGGCCGGCCACCAGTGACCCGATACGACGCCGGCCGCCCCTGGCTCCGGCCCGATGGCCGAGACCTGGATGTCGTTGTCATAGGCCCAGCGTTCGCTGTCCTTGATCTGGTCGCGGTCGACCGGCTGGCCCTTGATGCGGACGATGCGGCCTGAGGCGAACGGCGCGCGCAGCCAGTTGCGGTCGGTCAGCGGGACAGCGAAGGCCCTGGCCACGGCGGCGTCGAATTCGGCGGTTCGCTCGCCGGGGATGTCTGTGAAGACCATGGCCGGGGCGGTGCGGGGCGCGACCTCCCGGACCTGGGACAGCAGGCTGGACTGGATCAGCACCACCGCCGCCAGCAGGGCGACGCCCAGGCCGATGGCCGGGGCCGCTGTCCGCGCCGCCGAGCGGGGTCCGGCCAGGTTGGCGATGCCGATACGCACCGCGCCCCGGGCGAAGCCGCGCAACCGGCCGGCGCCGAGGGCCGCGCCCAGGCCGATGACCCAGAGCAGGACGAAGGCGAAGGCCACGCCGGCGATCATGATTCCCGCCGCCATCGGCGTCGGGGCGGTGACGATGGCCAGCCCGGCCAGGCCCGCCGCCGCCAGACCGGCGACAACGACCTCGGGGCCGAACGGCAGGCGGGCCGACAGGTCGCGCCGGAACAGCGAGGCGGGCGGCGTCGCCCGGGCCCTGGCCAGCGGCGCCAGGCTGAAGGCGGCGGCGGCCAGCAGGCCAAACAGCGCCGCCTTGAGCAGAGGCAGGGGATAGACGGCGAACAGGGCCGGCACCGGCAGCTGATCCTTGGCCAGCTGGCCGAGCACCAGCGGCGCGACGGCGCCGATGGCCAGGCCGATGGCCACGCCCAGCGCCGACAACGCCGCGATCTGGATCAGATAGACGTCGCGGATCAGGCTGCCTTCCGCGCCCAGGGCCTTGAGCACGGCGATCGAGGGTTTGCGCTGTTCCAGATAGGCCGAGACCGCCCCGGCCACGCCCAGGCCGCCGGCGACCAGCGAGGCCAGGCCGATGAAGCCGAGGAAATACTCGAGCTGGTCGATCAGCCGTTTGAAACCGCCGGCCGCCTCGTTGCGACCGCGCGCCTCGAATCCCTCTTTTTTGAGCGTCTTCACCAGGGCGTCGACCTGGGCGTTGGCGGCCAGCTCCGGCTTCAGTGCGATGCGCACGGCCTCGCCGGTGTTGGGCAGGCCCGGCAGCAGAAAGCCGCCCTTCTCGACGGCCTCGAGACTGGTCAGCACGCGCGGGCCCAGACCAAAGCCGCGGCCCAGCCGGTCGGGCTCGGAGATCAGCACCGCCCGGGCGACAAAGGACGCCTCGCCGATCAGGAAACGGTCACCCAGTTTCATATGCAGCCGGTCGAGCAGAGCCTGTTCCACGGCCGCCCCGGCCGCGTCGCCGTCGGGGCGGAAGGCCGCCGCCAGCGACGGGACGCCCTGCAGCTCGACGGCGCCGGCCAGGGGATAGGCCGCCGACACGCCGCGCAGCTCGACCAGGCGGCGCTCGCCCGACGGCGTCTCGGCCATGGCCGAGGCGGCCGCCGACCAGGCGGTGGCGCCCAGGGCGTCGAACCGGCGGTGTTCGGCCTCGCTGAACCGGCGACGGTCGACGGAGACCTTCAGATCGCCGCCGAGAATTTCACGCGCCTCGCTGGCCAGACCCTGGCGAAAGGCCTCGGCGGTCGAGCCGGCGGCGGCGATGGCCGCTACGCCCAGGGCCAGACAGGCCAGGAAGATGCGGAATCCGGCCACGCCGGAGCGCAGCTCGCGCAGCGCGAACCGGAGGGAAAGCGGCATCAGGCGTCGCCCACGATCTGGCCGGCGGCCATGGTCACCTGACGCCCGGCGCGGGCGGCCAGGGCGGCGTCGTGGGTGACCAGCACCAGGGCCGCGCCGGTCTCGGCCACGAGGTCGAACATCAGATCGGCCACCGAGGCGGCGTTGGCGGCGTCGAGATTGCCGGTCGGCTCGTCGGCGAACAGCAGGGCCGGGCCGATGGCCAGGGCGCGGGCCAGGGCCACCCGCTGTTGTTCACCGCCCGACAGCTGGGTCGGATAGTGGCGCAGCCGGTCCGACAGCCCGACCCGGTCCAGCCAGTCGCGGGCCGTCTTCGCCGCGCCCGGCCGTCCGGCCAGCTCCAGCGGCGCCGCGACATTCTCCTCGGCGGTCATGTTGGGCAGCAGGTGAAAGGCCTGGAAGACCAGCGACACCCGACCCCGCCGCAGCCGCGCCCGGCCATCCTCGCCGAGGGCGGCGAGGTTTTCGCCAAACAGACGCACCGCGCCCGAGGTCGGCTGCTCCAGGCCGGCGGCCACGGCGATCAGGGACGACTTGCCCGAGCCGGACGGCCCGACCACCGCCACCTGCTCGCCGGGGGCCACGGTCAGGGAGACCCCGCGCAATATCTCCACCGGCCCGGCCACCGAGGGGAGGGTCAGGGTCACGGCCTCAAGGGCGAGGGGCGTCGGGCTCGAGGCGGCGTCAAACATATTGGGCGGCTTTTTCGCGGAGAAGTTTTGGGGCTGGGCGATGTTCACCCTACATAGGGAGGAGTCATGACCAGTACACCTTATCGACCCTTCACCCGCCGCGCCGTCGTCGCCCTGATCGCCGCGGCGGCGGCCAGCCCTGTGCTGGCGCGGGCCAAACCCCGCGTCGTCACCCTGCTCGGCGACTCGATCACCGCCGGCTACGGCCTGCCGGCCCGCGACGCCCTGCCGGCCCGGCTGGAAGCGGCGCTGGTGAAACTGACGCCGGGGGCAAGGGTGCGCGGCGCCGGAGTCAGCGGCGACACCAGCGCCGGCGGCGCCGCCCGCGTTGATTTCAGCGTCCAGGCCGACACCGCCGTCTGCGTCGTCGCCCTGGGCGGCAACGACCTGCTGCAGGGCCTCGATCCGAAACAGACGAAGGCCAATCTCGATCGCATCATCCGTCGACTGAAGGCGCGCGGAATCACCGTGGTGCTGGCCGGACTGACCGCGCCCACGGCCATCGGCAAGTCCTACGCCCGCGACTTCGGAGCCGTGTTCCCGGCCCTGGCCAAACAGCATGGCCTGATCCTCTATCCCAACCTGCTGGACGGGGTGGCGGGCCATCCGCGCCTCAACCAGCGCGACGGCATCCATCCCAACGCCGCCGGCGCGGCCATCATCGCGGCCCGGCTGGCGCCGGTGGTGGCGCGGGCGCTGGCGACCCGGAGATAACGGAACCGCATTGCGTGGTTCGAGACGCGATCCTGATGGATCGCTCCTCACCATGACGGACATTGTTGACACCACGGCTCGTCATCCTGAGGAGCGAGCCTCAAGCGAGCGTCTCGAAGGACGCACCAAACGGGGACTTTGAATGCAGTATTCCAAACTCGGCCGCACCGGCCTCGATGTCAGCCGCGTCTGCCTGGGCACCATGACCTGGGGGTCGCAGAACAGCGAGGCCGAGGCCCACGCCCAGATGGACTACGCCCTCGAGCGGGGGGTGAATTTCTGGGACACGGCCGAGCTCTACGCCTCGCCGCCGACCGCCGAGACCCAGGGCTCGACCGAGCGCTACATCGGGACCTGGCTGGCCAAAAGCGGCAAGCGCGACAAGATCGTCCTGGCCTCCAAGGTGGCCGGTCGCGGCGCCGCCTTCGGCGGGCTGGACTGGCTGCGCGCCGACAAGGCCACGCCGCGTCAGACGAAGGCCCAGATCGCCGAGGCGGTGGCGGGATCACTCAAGCGGCTGCAGACCGACTACCTCGATCTCTATCAGCTGCACTGGCCCGACCGGCCGATCCGCACCTTCGGCGGCATGACCTTCAAGGACTATGAGCAGGACTATGAGTCCTTCCGGTCGATCCTCGAGGCGCTCGACGCCGAGGTGAAGGCCGGCCGCATCCGCGCCGTGGGCGTCTCCAACGAGTTTCCCTGGGGCGTGATGCGGTTCCTCGAGGAGTCCAGCCGGCACGACCTGCCGCGCATGGCCTCGATCCAGAACGCCTATCACCTGGCCAACCGGGTGTTCGAGTTTGGCCTCGCCGAGATCGCCCTGCGCGAGGACGTCGGCCTGCTGGCCTATTCGCCGCTCGGCCAGGGCGTACTGACCGGCAAATATCTGGGCGGCGCCCTGCCGGCCGGAACCCGCAAGGCCCTCTACAACCGCATGCAGCGCTACGACGGTCCCGGCGCGGAGCCGGCCGTCCGCGCCTATGTCGAGCTGGCCAGGGCCCAGGGCTGGGACCCCGCCCAGCTGGCCCTGAAGTTCTGCGACAGCCGCGCGTTCGTGACCTCGACCATCATCGGCGCCACCTCGATGGCCCAGCTGAAGACCGACATCGACGCCTTCGACCTGACCTGGACCGCCGAGCTGGACAAGGCGGTGGACGCTATCCACGTCCAGCATCCCAACCCGTGTCCGTAGCGGCGGTCCACAGAGTGCCTGGTTCGACACGCACCCCGCGGGTGCTGCTCACCATGACTGAATTTGGTAGTCATCCTGAGCAGCGGTCGAAGGCCGCGTGTCGAAGGATGCACGCATGATCCGCCTGTTCGCCGCCATTCCCGTTCCCGACGACATCGGCGAGCCGCTGCTGCGCCGCCAGCACGGCCTGCCGGGCGCGCGGTGGCGGCCGCTGGAGGCGCTGCACATCACCCTGCGCTTCTTCGGCGACGTGCAGGAAAGGGCGGCCGAGGATCTCGATCTGGAGCTGTCGCACATCACCAGTCCGCCCTTTGGCCTGACGCTGGACAGCGTCGGGGCGTTCGGCGAGGGCCCGGACATCCACGCCGTCTGGGCGGGCGTCGCCGAAAGCGAGCCGCTGCGTCGCCTGGCCGGTCGCTGCGAGACCGCCGCCCGGCGCGCGAAGCTGCCGCCGGACGGCCGCGCCTACCGGCCGCATGTCACGATGGCCTATCTGCGCCGGCCCGACCCGGCCGACGTCGCCGCCTGGATCGAAGGCAACGCGCCGCTCAGGTCGCCGACCTTCGCGGTTGACCGTTTCGGCCTCTATTCGACCCATCAGACGGGCGAGGGCACGCGCTATGTTCTGGAGGCGGAGTATCGGCTGTAGGGGTCTGCCTGGGATGACGGCCGTTTTCCCAAGTCATGGTGAGCAGCGCGAAGCGCGTGTCGAACCACGCAAACTGCATCCGCGCGGTGGGCACACTGCGTCCTTCGACACGGGCCTTCGGCCCTGCTCAGGATGACAGGCAGAGGTGACGCTGAAAATTTCATGTCATGGTGAGGCGCGAGCCATCAGGCGAGCGTCTCGAACCACGCAACCGCTAAAGCCGCCCCGTGAACTCCAGCGTCACCGGCCCGGTCATGATCACGTGGTTGTCGGCTTCGCGCCATTCGACATGCAGGTCGCCGCCGTCCATCTCGATGGTCGCGGCGCGACCGGTCAGGCCGCGGCGGGCGGTGGCCACCAGGGCGGCGCAGGCGCCGGTGCCGCAGGCCTTCGTCAGGCCCGCGCCGCGCTCCCAGACCCGCAGGCGGATGCGGTCGGGCGCCGTGACCCAGGCGAAGCCGACATTGACCCCCTCGGGGAACAGCGGGTGGTGTTCGATCAGGCTGCCGGCGCCCTTGACCAGGGCGTCGTCGGGCTCCTCGCCGACAAAGAAGACCACATGCGGATTGCCCATATTGACCGCGCCGGGGGTATGCAGGTGCGGGTCGTCGATCGGCCCGACCTGCAGTTCGATGCCCCTGGTGTCCATCTCCTCGGCCAGCGGAATCTGGTCCCATCGCAGGCCGGGCACGCCCATGTCGACCGAGATGCGACCGTCCCCGGCCCGACTGGCCGACAACAGGCCGGCGGCGGTCTCGATGACCACGTCGTCGGCGCCGCTGGCCTCCATCAGCAGCCAGGCCACGCAGCGGGTGGCGTTGCCGCAGGCCTCGACCTCGCCGCCGTCGGCGTTCCAGATGCGCATGAAGGCGTCGGCCCGGCTGGTCGGCTCGATGGCGATCAGCTGGTCGCAGCCCACCCCGGCCGCGCGGTCGGCGATCGCCCGCGCCTCCTCCGGCGTCGGCCGGAAGGCCTGGGAGCGGGCTTCAACGACAACGAAGTCGTTGCCAAGGCCATTCATCTTGAGGAACGGGCGGGTCATGAGCGGAAGATATAGGCGATCTGTAAAAATAAGGCAGAGGCCACATCGCGGCGGTACGGCAGGCGCGAGGAAGAATCTTGCGCCTGCGCGGGGTGTTTCGGGCGCCTCTTGCCCCGCCCGCACGGGCGCCTATGCTCGCGGCCTCTTTTCCTGCCTGGTTGTCCCATGAAGCTTTCCGCGCTCGCCGCCGTCGCCCTTCTCGCCAGCGCCGCCCCGGCCCTGGCCCAGACCGAATCGCCCTTCGAATGGCTCGAACAGGTCGACAGCGACCGGTCGATGGACTGGGTGCGGGCGGAGAACGCCAGGACGCTGCCGGTGCTGACCGGCGACGCCCGGTTCGCCGGGCTGCAGGCCGACGCCCTGTCTATCCTCTCGGCCAGCGACCGGATCCCGACCCCGACCTTCGTCGGCAAGGCGGTGTTCAACTTCTGGCAGGATGAAACCCATGTCCGCGGCGTCTGGCGGCGGACGACGCTGGACAGTTACCGCACCGCGACGCCGCGGTGGGAGACGGTGCTGGACCTGGACGCCCTGTCGACCGCCGAACAGGCGAACTGGAACTGGAAGGGCGCCAACTGTCGCCCGGTGACGTATGACCGCTGCCTGGTCAGGCTGTCCAACGGCGGTAAGGACGCCGTCGAGGTCCGTGAGTTCGATCTGACGACCAAGGCCTTCGTCGATGGCGGCTTCCGCCTGCCGGAGAGCAAACAGACCGTCGCCTGGCTTGACGCCGACACCCTGATCCTGACCCGCGACTTCGGACCCGGCACGACCACCGAGTCCGGCTACGGCATGGTGGTCAAGACGCTGAAGCGCGGACAGTCGCTGGACCAGGCCGTTGAGGTGTTCCGGGGCGAGAGCAAGGACGTCAGCGCCCAGCCGGATGTCCTGCGCGACGGGACCGGTCATCGGCTGGTCCTGATCCATCGCGGTCTGGATTTCTTCAACCGGTCGCTGTTCCGCCTGTCCGACGATGGCACGGTGGGCGCCGCCCTGCCGCTGCCGACGCGGCTGGAAACGCATGGCTACCTGGGCGGCCGGCTCATCGCCTCGCTGCAACAGGACTGGACGTTCGCCGACGTCCGCCACCCGGCCGGCGCGCTGCTGGCGGTGGATCTGGACAGGCTGGAGGTCGGGACCGCCGACGCGGTCGAGGAGATCTATACGCCGAAGGACCGCGAGGCCCTGAACACCGACGAGATCGCCGTGACCGAAAGCCGCGTCGTGGCCGTGCGCTACGCCAACGTCCGGGGCCAGCTGCTCACCTTCCGTCCGACGGCGGACGGCTGGGAGACCCTGGTCTATGGCGGCCTGGAGAATGCGGCGGTCAGCCTGGTGTCGACGGCCGACGAAGGCGACGGCGTCTTCTTCACCGAGGAAGGCTTCACCACCCCGACCCGCCTGCGCTTCGCCCAGGGGAAGGCCGCCAAGGCTGTAACCGTGAAGACGCTTCCGGCCCGGTTCGACGCCTCCAACCTCAAGGTCGAACAGCATGAGGCGACCTCAAAGGACGGGACGAAGGTCCCCTATTTCATCATCCATCCCAAGGGCCACAAGCACGACGGCCAGGACCCGACCCTGATTTACGGCTACGGCGGTTTCCAGGTCAGCAAGCCGGCGGTCTATGACCCGCTGGTCGGCAAGCTGTGGCTGGAGCGCGGCGGCACCTATGTCGTCGCCAACATCCGCGGCGGCGGCGAGTTCGGCCCGGCCTGGCACGAGGCGGCGCTGAAGGCCAATCGCCAGCGGGCCTATGACGACTATTTCGCCGTGGCCGAAGACCTGATCGCCCGCAAGATCACCTCGCCCCGGCGGCTGGGCGCATATGGCCGCTCCAACGGCGGCCTGCTGATGGGCGTGGCCATGACCCAGCGGCCGGACCTGTGGAACGCGGTGATCGTAGAGAGCCCGCTGCTCGACATGCTGCGCTACCACCTGCTGCCGGCCGGGGCGTCCTGGATCGGCGAGTACGGCGACCCGACCATCCCCGAGGAGGCGGCCTGGATCGCGGCCTATTCGCCGTTCCAGAACCTCAAGCCCGGGGTCAAATACCCGCTGGCCTACGTCACCACCTCGACCAAGGACGACCGCGTCCACCCGGGTCACGCCCGCAAGTTCGTGGCCCAGCTCGAGGCCTATGGCGACCCGGTGCTCTATTTCGAAAACACCGACGGCGGCCACGCCAACGGCGCCGACCCGACCGCCAACGCCCGGCGCTGGGGCATGCACTACACCTATCTGACGCGACAGCTCATGGACTGATGGTGCGATCGTTCCTAATTGCCCTGGTCATGACCGTGACCGCATCGACCGCCTCCGCCGCCCCCGCTCCGACCCCGGACGATCCCTTTACCTGGATGGAGGAGATCGAGGGGACCCGCGCCCTCGACTGGGCCCGGGCCGAGAACGCCCGGTCCCTGCCGGTGCTGCAGGACGACCCGCGCTACGCCGGCCTGCATGACGCCGCCCTGAAAATTCTGCAGGCCAGCGACCGCATCCCGATGGTCGCCTTCAAGGGCGACGGCACGCTGAGCAACTTCTGGCAGGACGCCGACCATGTCCGGGGCCTGTGGCGGCGGACGTCGCTGGACAGCTATCGCACCACCGCCCCGGTCTGGGAGACGGTTCTGGATTTCGACGCCCTGGCCAAGGCCGAGGGCAAGAACTGGGTTTACAAGGGAACGTCCTGCCTGCCGCCGGAGGACCGCTACTGCCTCGTCCAGCTGTCGGACGGCGGCAAGGACGCGGTCACCCTGCGTGAGTTCGACGCGGTGACCAGGGCTTTCGTCGAGGACGGCTTCGTCTCGCCCGACGGCAAACAGAACGTCACCTGGCTGGACCGGGACACCCTGCTGATCGCCCGCGACTGGGGCGAGGGCACGATGACCAAGTCGAGCTACCCGTTCGTGCTCAAGACCTGGAAACGCGGCACGCCGCTGACCGCGGCGACCGAGATCTATCGCGGCACGGTCGATGACGTGGCGGTCTCGCCCTTCGTGCTGCGCGAGGCCGATGGCGCGGTGCAGGCGGTGATGGCCGTCCGCAGCCCGAGCTTCTTCGAGTCCGAATATGTCCTGATCACCGACAAGGGCCCGGTGACCCTGCCCTTCCCGATGAAGAGCTCGGTCCAGGGTCTGCTGGCCGGCCGGGTGATCTTCACCCTGGAGGAGGACTGGGCCGTCTTTGACCTCAAACAGGGCGATCTGGCCGCCGTCGATCTGGCGGCGCTCAAGGCCGATCCGGCGACGGCGAAACCGTCCCTGATCCTGCGCCCGACGGCGCGGCAGTCGGTCGAGGAGATCAATATCAGCAAGGGCCGGCTGATCGTCGGCCTGCTCGAGGATGTCACCGGTCAGGCCCTGGTCTTCGCGCCGACGGCCGACGGCTGGAGCCAGAGCCGGCTCGACCTGCCGGCCAATGTCAGCATCGGGGTCGGCTCGACCTCGGAGACCGACGACCGGGTGTTCTTCACCGTCACCGGCTATCTGACCCCCAGCAGCCTGTGGCTGGCCGACGCCGCCAGCGGCGAGGTCGAGATGATCAAGACCCTGGCCCCGCGCTTTGACGCCGGCGAGCATGTCGTCGAGCAGCTTTGGGCGACCTCGAAGGACGGGACGAAGGTTCCCTATTTCGTCGTCCGGCCCAAGGGCCTGAAGTACGACGGGACCGCCCCGACCCTGCTCTACGCCTATGGCGGCTTCCAGGTGTCGATGACGCCCGGCTATTCGGCCACGGTCGGCAAGCTGTGGCTGGAGCGCGGCGGCGTCTATGTCGTGGCCAATATCCGCGGCGGCGGCGAATTCGGCCCCGCCTGGCACCAGGCCGGCCTCAAGGCGGACCGCCAGAAAGTCTATGACGATTTCTTCGCCGTCTCCGAGGACCTGATCGCCCGCAAGATCACCAACCCCCGGCGCCTCGGCGTCATGGGCGGGTCGAACGGCGGGCTGCTGATGGGCGTGGCCCTGACCCAGCGGCCCGAGCTCTACAACGCCGTGGTCATCCAGGTGCCGCTGTTCGACATGCTCAACTACACCCGCATGGGCGCCGGCGCCTCCTGGGTCGGCGAGTACGGCAACCCGGCCCTCCCGGAAGAGCGGGCCTGGATCGCGGCCTACGATCCCTACAGCAACCTCAGGGCCGGCCGGGACTATCCCGAGGCCCTGATCGTGACCTCGACCAAGGATGACCGCGTCCACCCGGCCCACGCCCGCAAGGCCGCGGCGCGGCTGGAGGCGCTGGGCTATCGCTATCTCTATTACGAGAACATCGACGGCGGCCATTCGGCGGCGGCCAACCTGGCCGAAACCGCCACCCGTGTGGCGCTGGAGTTCACCTATCTCAGCCAACGGCTGATGGACTAGGCTGCGGATGCTCCCCTTCGGGGGAGCTGTCGGCCCGAACGGGCCGACTGAGGGGGTTACCCGAAATCTGAGCGGACCCCCTCCGTCTCGGCTGGCGCCGATCCACCTCCCCCGAAGGGGAAGATCACGACCTAAGCCCGTTCCACCGTCGCGGCGGCGGCGTCGAGGGCGTCGCAGATGGCCTCGATCTGCGCCTTGGTCAGGGCGCTGCCCGTCGTCTTCAGCTTGAGCGCGTTGCGCAGGTTTTCCCGCGCCCGCAGGATCTGCGGCGAGAAGGCGGTGCTGGCGGCGGCGGCCTCGGCCATCCGGGCGAAGATGCCGGCGGTCTGGCCCTCGTTGGCCCCAAGATGGGCCTCGCCCTCGGGGGTGACGGTGTAGAGCTTGCGCCCACCGGCCGCCTCGGCGCCGGCGACAAAGCCCATCTCCTCAAGCCAGGTCAGGGTCGGATAGACCACGCCGGGGCTGGGGGTATAGGCGCCGCCGGCCTGTTCCTCGACGGCCTTGATCAGCTCGTAGCCGTGGCGGGGCTGGTCGGCGATCATCCGCAGAATGACCAGCTTGAGGTCGCCCTGGTCGAAGAACCGCCCGAAGCGGCCGCGTCCACGCATGGCGTGTCGCATGTGTCCGCCCATGCCGTGACGGCCGAAGCGGTGGTGCTGGTGGTGTTGGAAGCCAAAGTGGCGATGCATATCCGATCCTTTCTAGATATATCGGCATGTTAGATATATCGGACCGGTGCGATGTCAAGTTAGATATATCTAAAACATCCTTTTCCCGCTCATCCTCGCGAAAGCGAGGATGAGCGGAGGGTGGGGCCTCACGCCTCCCGAAGCGTCTCCGCCAGCAGACGGCCCTCGTTGGCGCGGCTGGAGCCGGCGCGCCAGGCGACGACGATCTCACGGGTGGGATGATCAGCCTGCAACGGGCGGGTGGTGACGCCGACATGCTCGGTCAGGCCGGCGTTGACCGCCATGGCCGGCAGGAAGGAGACGCCCAGACCTGAACCAACCATCTGCACCAGCGTCGGCAGGCTGGTCGCGGCGAAGGTCTCCTCGTCGGTCGATTTCGGCGGGGCCAGGCCGCAGGCGGCGAGGGCGTGGTCGCGCAGGCAGTGACCATCCTCGAGCAGGATGACGTCGCGCGGCGACAGGGTCTCGGGATCGACCCGCGCCTGGCTGAGGATGGGGTGGCCGTCAGGGGCGGCGGCCAGCAGCTCGTCGTCCTCGACATGGGCCCAGGCCAGGCCGGTCATGTCGTAGGGCAGAGCGATCAGGGCGGCGTCGAGGGCGCCGGACTTGAGCGAGGCGATCAGCCGGTGGGTCAGGTCCTCGCGCAGGAACAGCCGCAGCTTGGGAAAGGCCGTGCGCAGGGCCGGCAGGGCGCGCGGCAGCAGATAGGGCGCCACCGTCGGAATGACGCCGAGGCGGAACCGGCCTGACAGTGGCTGGCCAGCGCCCTGGGCGGCCTGGACCAGGTCGTCGGTCTGTTCGAGGATGACCCGCGCGCGGCGTACGGCGACCTCGCCGGAGGCGGTCAGGATCACGCCGGACCGAGCCCGGTCGACGACCGGCGCGCCGAGGATCTTCTCCAGTTCGGCGATGCCGGCCGACAGGGTCGGCTGGGTGACATGGGCGGCCTCGGCCGCCCGGCTGAACGAGCCATGGTCGGCGAGGAGTTTCAGATACTGGAGCTGTCGCAGGGTGGGGAGCATGGTCGCCCTATAGCGTCACTCAATCCGTTCCGCAAAAACAATTGATTGGATTTATGGCTTGGGATGACCGATCCTTGGTCGATCAACACCCCTGCCCGCTCGCCCTTCGGACGGCGGGGCGTCGCGGCGAACCGACCCTGAATTGAAACAGATCAATTTGCCCGCCCCGCGTCAGAGGTAGGATCACCCGAAACCTCGAAGGGGCATCGGGACAAGCGGCGCCCTGGCCGCGCGATCCGGCGGGGCCGCCGTCGGCGGATGCATATTCCGGCGCCGAGGCGCTCAAACCACTGATTTCGAGATTGGAGATGTCCATGGACAGCAACGACACCACAGGTTCCGGCAAATGCCCGGTCATGCACAGCCGCAACATGTCGGCCGGAACGGCGAACACCGACTGGTGGCCGAACGCCCTGGACCTGGACATCCTCCATCAGCACGACACCAAGACCCGCCCGCTGGGCAAGGACTTCAACTATCGCGAAGCGCTCAAGGGCCTCGACGTCGCGGCGCTCAAGCGCGACCTCCATGCCCTGATGACCGACAGCCAGGACTGGTGGCCGGCGGACTGGGGCCACTACGGCGGCCTGATGATCCGCATGGCCTGGCACGCAGCCGGCTCCTATCGCCTGGCCGACGGCCGGGGCGGCGCAGCCACGGGCAACCAGCGGTTCGCGCCGCTTAGCTCCTGGCCGGACAATGTGAACCTGGACAAGGCGCGGCGCCTGCTGTGGCCGATCAAGAAAAAGTACGGCAACAGGATCAGCTGGGCCGACCTGATCGTCCTGGCCGGCACCGTCGCCTATGACTCGATGGGCCTGAAGACCTTTGGCTTCGCCTTCGGCCGCGAGGACATCTGGACTCCCGAGAAGGACACCTACTGGGGTTCGGAGAAGGAGTGGCTCGCCGCCGGCCGCTATGACGGCGATGATCGCGCGACGCTGGAAAACTCCCTGGCGGCGGTCCAGATGGGCCTGATCTACGTCAATCCCGAAGGCGTCGGCGGCCAGCCCGATCCCCTGCGCACGGCCCAGGACGTCCGTCTGACCTTCGCCCGCATGGCCATGGACGACGAGGAAACCGTCGCCCTGACCGCCGGCGGCCACACGGTCGGCAAATGCCACGGCAACGGCGACGCCGCCCTGCTGGGTCCCGACCCGGAAGCCGCCCCCCTCGAAGACCAGGGCCTGGGCTGGATCAACAGGACCAGCCGGGGCATCGGCCGCGACACCGTGACCAGCGGCCTCGAGGGCGCCTGGACCACCCACCCGACCCGCTGGGACAACGGCTATTTCGACATGCTGTTCAACCACGAATGGGCGCTGAAGAAGAGTCCGGCCGGGGCCTGGCAGTGGGAGCCGATCGACATCAAGGAGGAAGACCGTCCGGTCGATGTCGAGGATCCCTCGATCCGCCACAACCCGATCATGACCGACGCCGACATGGCCATGATCAAGGACCCGATCTACCGGGCGATCTCGGAGCGGTTCCACAAGGACCCCGCCTATTTCTCGGAGGTCTTCGCCCGGGCCTGGTTCAAGCTGACCCACCGCGACATGGGCCCCAAGGCCCGCTACATCGGCCCTGATGTGCCGAAGGAAGACCTGATCTGGCAGGATCCGGTCCCGGCCGGCCGCCGCGACTATGACGTCGCCGCGGTGAAGGCGGCCATCGCCGCCAGCACCCTGTCGATCAGCGACATGGTCGCCACCGCCTGGGACAGCGCCCGCACCTATCGCGGCTCCGACATGCGGGGCGGCGCCAACGGCTCGCGCATCCGCCTGGCGCCCCAGAAGGATTGGGCGGGCAATGAGCCGGCCCGCCTCGCCAGGGTGCTGGCCGTGCTTGAACCGATCGCGGCCGACACCGGCGCCAGCGTCGCCGACGTCATCGTTCTCGCCGGCTCCGTCGGCGTCGAGCGAGCGGCCAAGGCGGCCGGCGTCGATGTCGCCGTGCCCTTCTCGCCCGGTCGCGGCGACGCCACCGACGCCATGACCGACGCCGACTCCTTCGACGTGCTGGAACCGGTCGCCGACGGCTATCGCAACTGGCTGAAGGAAGACTACGACATCAGCGCCGAGGCCCTGATGCTCGACCGGACCCAGCTGCTCGGCCTGACCGCGCCGGAGATGACCGTGCTGGTCGGCGGCCTGCGGGTGCTCGGCGCCAACCATGGCGGCGCCAGGACCGGCGTGTTCACCGACCGCGAAGGCGTGTTGACGACCGACTTCTTCGTCAACGTCACCGACATGGCCTACGTCTGGCGGCCGGCGGCCAACGGTCTCTATGAGCTCCGCGACCGCAAGACCGACGCCCTCAAATGGACGGCGTCCCGCGTCGATCTCGTGTTCGGGTCCAACGCCATCCTGCGGGCCTATGCGGAGGTCTATGCCCAGGACGACAGCAGGGCCGCGTTCGTGCACGACTTTGTCGCCGCCTGGGCCAAGGTCATGAACGCCGACCGCTTTGACCTGATCTGACGTG
The DNA here is from genome assembly GCA_030680355.1 of Caulobacter sp. Lineage (GTDB taxonomy): Bacteria > Pseudomonadota > Alphaproteobacteria > Caulobacterales > Caulobacteraceae > Caulobacter. Next base: position 232,615 of record JAUXVF010000022.1, on the reverse strand, counting down.
AAACAGGCGTCTCCGCGCGGCCGTCAGGGCCTGCGCGGAGGCGCCGCGTCGTCCTGCCGGATCAAGGACCAACGGCCACAATGATACAATCTATCGTCCCGGAAATAACTATCAATTGGATCTATGATCGGTCCCGCCCTACCTTCTGATCACACCCGGACGGGACCCGCCTCCCCGCGGCCGACCGGCAACCTCGATCACCCAAGAAGGACCGCCATATGCTCAGCGTTGGACAGACCCTCCCCGACTTCAAGATCATCGGTGTGAAGCCCGGCTTCATGCGTCACGAAGAGAACGGCGAAAGCGCCTTCGAGACCATCACCCAGGACAGCTTCCCCGGTCAGTGGAAGGTCATCTTCTTCTATCCGAAGGACTTCACCTTCGTCTGCCCGACCGAAATCGCCGAGTTCGCCCGGCTCGGCAAACAGTTCTCCGAGCGCGACGCGGTCGTGCTCGGCGGCTCGACCGACAACGAACACTCCAAGCTCGGCTGGCGCCGGGAGCACCCCGATCTGCACAACCTGCCGATCTGGAGCTTCGGCGACAACGGCGGTCGCTTCGCCCGCGCCCTGGGCGTGCTCGATGAAGCCGAGGGCGTCGCCCAGCGCGCCACCTTCGTGGTCGATCCCCACGGCGTCGTGCAGCACGTCTATGTGACCAACCTCAACGTCGGTCGGGCGCCGGCCGACACCCTGCGGGTGCTCGACGCCCTGCAGACCGACGAACTCTGCGCCTGCAACCGCTCGGTCGGCGGCGATACGCTCGACCTGGCGGCCTAGGCCACAGCCACACGCGGCTCCCCCCCCCGGGCCGCGTCGACCGGGAGCTCCGCGCGCTTCAGTCCCTCCGGCTGGCGCGGGGCTCCCGGCCCCTTCTTTCCGACATTCTGGAGACGACCATGTCCCTCGACGCCCTGCGTGAGGCCCTGCCGGCCTACGCCAAGGATCTGAGCCTCAACCTGTCCTCTCTGGCCGCGGAGACCCTGCTCACCGACCAGCAGAAGTGGGGCTGCTTCGTCGCTTCGGCCCATGCCGTCGGCGTGCCGGCCGTGGTCCGCACCGTCGAGGCCGCCGCCCGCGAGGCCGGCCTCAGCGACGACGCCTTCACCGCCGCCAAGGCCGCGGCGGCGATCATGGGCATGAACAACGCCTACTACCGCGCCCTGCATCTGATGAAGAACAAGGAGTACGGGACCCTGCCGGCCAAGCTGCGCATGAACGTGCTGGCCAACCACGGCGTCGAGAAGATCGACTTCGAACTGTGGTCGACGGCCGTCTCGACGATCAACGGCTGCGGCCTGTGCCTCGACGCCCACGAGGCCGAGCTGAAGAAGCACGGCATGCCCAACACCGGCATCCAGGCCGGGCTGCGCATCGCCGCCGTGGTCAATGCGGTCAGCCGCGTGATCGCGGGAGAGACGGCCTCGCTGGCGGCGTGATTGCGTCCTTCGACACGCAGCCTGCGGCTGCTGCTCAGGATGACGTGCATTTGGTCCACGTCATCCTGAGCAGCGCCATAGGCCCGTGTCGAACCACGCACGCTGAGCGCTAAGGCGTCGGCGCCCCCGTCTCCACCAGCGCCTTCAGCCTCACCAGCTGCCCGCCGACCACGCCGTCGACCACCGGGGCGATGGCGACGATCTCCGGCCGGGCGCCGCCGACATTGTAGGTCATGACCACCTCGGTCCCGCCGTCGGCGGCGGGCGTCAGGGTGAAAGTCAGGGCGGCGCTGACGCCCTCCTCCTGCAGCGGGCCCAGGGCGGCGGCGATGCGCAGGGCCTTGCCGGGCAGCACCATGATTACCTCGCCATGCTTGACCCCGCCGCCGGGCAGGGCCTCGCAGAAACAGCCGCCGGGGCGCAGCGGCATGGTCATGTTGGCGGCGTCGCCGCTGTAGCTGTGGGCGCCGTCCCACCAGCCGCCGATCCGGCCGAGCGCCTCCCAGACCGCTTCGGGCGAGGCGGCGATGGTCACGCGGTCCTCCAGTCTGAACCCGGCGGCCCAGGTCGCCTTGACCTCGGCATGAGCCGGGGCGGCGGTCAGGCCGATCAGCAGGGCGGCGGCGATCAGGATGGACTTCATGGCGCGGCTCCGGTTGGTCCGGTCGAGCAAAGCCCCGGCCGCCGACCGATGCAAGCCCCGGTCAGGCGGCCTCGAAGACCAGCGGCGAGCCCCAGAAGCTGACGACCAGGCCATTCTGCGGCCCCGGGGTTCCGGTGGTCAGGAAGCGGCGTTGACCCGTCTCTCCGGCGACATAATCCGGATGGTGGGCCAGGTAGCGCTCCAGGGCGTCGGCGGTGGCGTCCGGCTGATGGATCAGCGGCGTGCCGGCGGGCAGGGCGTCGCGGAACAGGTCGGCGACGATCTCGTAATGGGTGCAGCCCAGCACCGCCCGGTCCGGGAAGCGGCCGATGCGACGCTTGAGGGCGATGGCGTGCTCACCGATGCGGGCCGCCAGCTCGTCGCGGCCGGCGCCCTGTTCGATCATCCGGGCCAGGTCGGGGCAGGGCTCGGAGAAGACGGCCAGGTCCTGTTTGCGCTTGTCGATCTCGATCTCGAACACCCGGCTGGCGGCGGTGGCGGGGGTCGAGAAGACGCCCAGCACGTCGACCTTGCGGATCTGTTCGTCGCGGTGGTCGATCTCCTGGGCCCAGGGCTGGCCGGTGGCCGCCTCGATGGTCGGGACAATGATGCCCAGCACGTTCAAGGCCCGGCCGGTCTCGCGCCGGTAACCGGGCAGCCAGGTCTGCTGCAGCCGGCGCAGGGCGATGGCCGAGGCGGTGTTGCAGGCCAGCACGACCAGGCTGGCCCCGGCGTCGAACAGCCGGATGCAGCCGGCTCGCGTCAGGTCGACGATCTCCTCGCCGGGCCGCCCGCCATAGGGGGCGTTGGCCTGATCGGCGAGATAGAGGAGGTCGGCCTGGGGGAAGCGGTCGACGAGCGCGCGGTGCACGCTCAGGCCGCCGATGCCGGAATCGAAGACGCCAATGGACATGGCTTCGCTTTAGAGGCCCGGCCGCTGTAACGGAAGCGTGTCCGGCGCATTACAGTCCGTTCATGTGACGTGCAGGTCACCGGGGGCTAGGGTCCGCCCCAATTCATCCTTCGTGGAGATCGCCCTCGTGCATCGTCGTTCCTTTCTGGCCGCCAGCGCGGCCACCGTCACCATGACCGGCCTGGCCGGCTGCGCCTCGATCGGGGCCAAGGCCGCCCCCGTCGCTCCGGCCGCTCCGGTCACCCCGGTCGCCTCGACCAACCCCCTGACCCGGTCCTGGACCGGCCCCTATGACGGTGTTCCCGCCTTTGACAAAGTGGCCGTCGCCGACTTCAAACCGGCCCTCGAAGAGGGCTTCGCCCGCAATCTGGCCGAGATCGACGCCATCGCCGCCAACCCCGCCCCGGCGACCTTCGAGAACACCATCGCGGCGATGGAAGACGCCGGCCGCACGCTGGGTGACGTTGGCACCTACTACGGCATCTGGAGCTCCAACCTCAGCACGCCGGCGATGCAGGACGTCGAGCAGGAGATGGATCCGAAGTTCGCCGCCTTCGGCGACAAGATCACCCAGAACGAGGCGCTCTTCGCCCGCATCGAGGCGGTCTACAACTCGCCGGAGAAGGCGACGCTGACCGCCGAGCAGCAGCGGCTGACCTGGGTCTACTACACCAACTTCGTCCGCGCCGGCGCCAAGCTGGCCCCCGCCGCCAAGACCCGCGTGGCCGCCATCAACGAAGAGCTGGCCGGCCTCTACACCAAGTTCAGCCAGAACCTGCTGGCCGATGAGAGCACCTTCATCGAGCTGTCGGCTGGCGATCTGGTCGGCCTGCCGGACGGCCTCAAGGCGGCCGCCGCGTCTAGCGCCGAACAGCGCAAGATGCCGGGCAAGTTCATCATCGTGAACACCCGCTCCAGCGTTGATCCCTACCTGACCTATTCGCCGGTGCGCGCCACCCGCGAGACGGTCTGGAAGGCCTTCGTCAATCGCGGCGACAACGGCGGCGCCACCGACAACAACGCCATCATCGCCAGGATCCTCAAGCTGCGCGTCGAGCGGGCCAACCTGCTGGGCTACAAGACCCACGCCCACTGGCGGCTCGAGAACGCCATGGCCAAGTCGCCCGAGAACGCGATGAAGCTGATGGAGGCCGTCTGGCCGGCGGCCATCGCCCAGGTGGCCAAGGACGTCGCCGAGATGCAGAAGATCGTCGACAAGGAGAAGGGCGGCTTCAAGATCCAGCCCTGGGACTACCGGTTCTATGCCGAGAAGGTCCGCAAGGCGAAGTACGACCTCGATATGAACGAGGTGAAGCCGTACATGCAGCTGGAGAAGCTGCGCGAGGGCATGTTCTGGGCCTCGGGCCAGCTCTACGGTTTCGAATTCAAACAGGTCGAGGGTCTGCCGGTCTACCACCCCGACATCCGCGTCTGGGAAGTGACCCGCGGCGGCAAGCATATCGGCCTCTGGTACTTCGATCCCTACGCCCGTCAGGGCAAGCGGTCGGGCGCCTGGATGAACGCCTATCGCTCGCAGGAACGGTTCCGCAAGGACACCGCCACCATCGTCAGCAACAACTCCAACTTCATCAAGGGCAAGCCCGGCGAGCCGGTGCTGATCAGCTGGGATGACGCCGAGACCCTGTTCCACGAGTTCGGCCACGCCATCCACGGCCTCAACTCCGACGTCACCTATCCGAGCGTGGCGGGCACCAACGTCGCCCGCGACTATGTCGAGTTCCCCAGCCAGCTGAACGAGCACTGGCTGTCGACCGACGAGGTGCTCAACCGCTTTGCCCTGCACCATGAAACCGGCAAGCCGATCCCGGCCGCGCTGGTGGCCAAGATCAAGAAGGCCTCGACCTTCGGCCAGGGCTTCGGCACCACCGAGTATCTGGCCAGCGCCCTGATCGACATGAAGCTGCATCTGGCCGGCGACGTCGACATCGATCCCGACGCCTTCGAGAAGGCCGAACTGGCCAAGCTCGGCATGCCGTCGCAGATCGTCATGCGTCACCGCACGCCGCAGTTCGGCCACGTCTTCTCCGGCGACGGCTATTCGGCCGGCTACTACAGCTACCTGTGGGCCGACACCCTGACCGCCGACGTCTGGGAAGCGTTCGAGGAGGCCGGCGGAGCCTATGACAAGGCCACCGCCAAACGCCTGCACGACACCATCATGGCGCGCGGCAACAGCGTCGATCCGGCCCAGCAGTTCCGCGACTTCCGCGGCCGCGACCCGAAGATCGGCGCCCTGATGCGCGACCGGGGCTTCCCGGTTCCCGCCGGGGCCTAGGGGCGGAGGGCGGCGCCGGCCGGCGTCGCCCTTTCCGTTTCGCGCGGGGACATGCCCGTCAGCGCCTGTCCCCGACGGCGATCTTGATTTCCCTCCGTTTTCCGCCCATAAGCCGCCCCTTCCGGCGCAGATGCAGTTCAGCGCCCTCCACCGCCACGACCTCCATCGGGACTTTATCGATGGGACGAGGGCGGCGAGGCCCCCCGTCGACGTAATCGTCCACGGGGGAAAACTGCGTTTGGGCGATTGAGGTTACGTATGTTCGAAGGCCTGACAGAACGACTTGGCGACGTCTTCGACCGGCTCTCCGGTCGCGGCGTTCTGGGCGAGAAGGATATCGACGAGGCGCTGCGCGAGGTTCGCGTCGCCCTGCTCGAGGCCGACGTCGCCCTGCCGGTCGTCAAGGACTTCATCGTCAAGGCCCGCGAACTGGCCATCGGCGAGGCGGTGATCCGCTCGATCCGTCCCGCCGACCAGGTGGTCAAGATCGTCTATGACGGCCTGGTCGAGATGCTCGGCGGCGAGGAGCCCGAGGGGCTCAAGCTCGCCCTCAACCCGCCCTCGATCATCCTGATGACCGGCCTGCAGGGCTCGGGCAAGACGACCACCGCGGCCAAGCTGGCCCTGCGGCTGAGCAAGACCGACCGCAAGAAGGTCCTGATGGCCTCGCTGGACACCCGTCGTCCGGCCGCCATGGAACAGCTGGCCATGCTCGGCAAGCAGATCGGCGTCGAGACCCTGCCGATCGTCGCCGGCCAGTCGCCGACCGACATCGCCCGCCGGGCGCTGCAGGCGGGCAAGCTCAGCGGCTACGACGTCGTCATCCTCGACACCGCCGGCCGCACGACGCTGGACGAGCAGATGATGGCCGAGGCGGCGCAGATCGCCCAGATCGCCGTCCCCACCGAAACCCTGCTGGTCGCCGACAGCCTGACCGGCCAGGACGCGGTGCGCACGGCCAAGGCCTTCCACGAACGTCTGCCGCTGACCGGCCTGATCCTGACCCGCGCCGACGGCGACGGGCGCGGCGGCGCGGCCCTGTCGATGCGGGCCGTCACCGGCCTGCCGATCAAGTTCCTCGGCTCCGGCGAAAAGGTCGAGGCCCTCGAGGTCTTCGACGCCCGCCGCGTGGCCGGCCGCATCCTGGGCCAGGGCGACATCGTCGCCCTCGTCGAAAAGGCCGCCACCGACCTCGACCAGGCCAAGGCCGAGGCCATGGCCAAGAAACTGGCCAAAGGCCAGTTCGACCTCGAGATGATGTCCGACCAGCTGGCCCAGATGGAAAAGATGGGCGGCATCGGCGGCGTGATGGGCATGCTGCCCGGCGTCGGCAAGATGAAGAAGCAGATCGCCGAGTCGGGCATGGATGACAGCGTCATCCGCCGCCAGCGGGCGATCATCGGCTCGATGACCAAGACCGAGCGCAAGAAGCCCGACATCCTGGCCGCCTCGCGCAAACGTCGCATCGCCGCCGGCGCCGGCGTCGACGTGGCCGAGGTCAACCGTCTGCTCAAACAGCATCGTCAGATGGCCGACGCCATGAAGATGATGACCCGCAACGGCGGCGCCGGCATGGCCCGCATGGCCCAGATGCTCGGCATCGGCGGCGGCGGCGGTGATCGCCTCAAGACACTGGGCGGCGGCAAGATGGCCGCGCCCGACCCGCAAGAGCTGCAGCAGCAGCTTGAGAAGCTCCAGGGCGGCCTCGGCGGCCCCGGCTCGAACCCCACCGGAATGCCCGGACTGGGCGGCCCCGGCCTGCCCCCCGGCTTCAACCCCTTCAAGAAATAAGATCAGACCAAAGGACTAACCGAAATGCTGAAGATCCGTCTCGCCCGCGGCGGCGCCAAGAAGCGCCCCTACTATTCGATCGTCATTGCCGACAGCCATTCGCCCCGCGACGGCCGTTTCATCGAGAAGGTGGGCACCTACAACCCGCTGCTGCCCAAGGACGGCCCCACGCCCCGCGTGACGCTGAAGCTCGAGTCGATCCAGGCCTGGATCGCCAAGGGCGCCCAGCCGACCGACCGCGTCGCCCGTTTCCTAGCCGCCGAAGGCATCGGCCAGTGGGCCCACGGCAACAACCCCAACAAGGGCAAGCCGGGCAAGAAGGCTGACGAACGCTCGGCCGAACGCGCCCAGCGCGAAACCGACCGCGCCGCCGCCGCCGCCGAACTGGCCGCCAACCCGCCGGCCCCCGAGCCCGAGCCCGAAGTCGAAGCGCCCGCCGCTGTCGAAGAGGCCGCTCCGGTCGAAGCCGCCGCTGAAGAAGCTCCGGCTGCCGCTGAAGCGGCTCCGGAAGCCGCCGCCGAAGAAGCCCCGGCTGCTGAAGCCGCCCCGGCCGAAGCTGCTGCTGAAGAAGCCCCCGCCGCCGAAGCCGCTCCCGAAGCCGCCGCTGAAGAGGCCCCGGCCGCCGAAGCGACTGAAGAGAAGGCCGGCAGCTAATCCACGAACCGTCGTCCCGGGCCCTGCGCCCGGGACGACGGGACCTGGGTTGGCTATCGGGACATCGCATGACCACCGACAGCCTCATCGCCGTCGGCCAGGTCGCGGGCGCCTTTGGCGTCCGCGGCGAAGTGCGCATCACGACCTATACCGAAGAACCCCTGGCGCTGGCCCGCTTTCGCGCGCTGAAGCGTCAGGACGGCTCGCCGGGCCTGACCATCCTTGCAGCCCGTGACGCCAAGGGCGGCATCATCGTCCGCTGCGAAGGCGTCGAGACCAAGGACCAGGCCGACGCCCTGCGCGGCCTGAAGCTGTTCATCCCGCGCGACGCCCTGCCGCCGCCCGAGGAAGACGAATATTACCTGACCGACCTGATCGGCGTCGCCGTGACCAGCCCCGAGGGGACGGTGCTCGGCAAGGTCAAGGCCGTGCAGGATTTCGGCGCCGGCGACATCCTCGAGATCGCCCCCACCGAGGGCGGCCCCACCTGGTACCTGCCCTTCACCCGCGAAGCCGTGCCCGAGGTGCGGCTCAGCGAGGGCCTGCTGGTCGCCGTGCCGCCCGAAGAGGTCGAATAGACCCCGCGCGAGGCGCGTGAATCCCCTTGATCTTGATCAACGATACGGGCCAGTCTCGGTCTAAGTTATCAAGCGTAACAAATAAGGCCGCGGCCGCGAGGTCCGCCCGTAGTCACCGGACCGCCCAAAGGGCGGACGGCGGGGCGCTCTTTCGGAACCGCCGGCCATGCCCCGGGGACGAACGCCGCCATGACCATGACCGACACCCTCAGCCGCCCGACCGCGTCGAAGACCGAGCATTTCGATGTCCTGATCGTCGGAGCCGGCATTTCCGGCGTCGGCGGCGCCTGGCACCTGACCCATCAGTCGCCGGGGACCAGCTTTGTCGTGCTCGAATCCCAGGAGACGTTCGGCGGCACCTGGGCGACCCACACCTACCCGGGCATCCGGTCGGACAGCGACCTCTACACCTTCGGCTACCGCTTCAAGCCCTGGATCGGAACCCCGATCGCCACGGCCGAGGAGATCCTCACCTACATGGGCGAGGTCATCGCCGACGACGATCTGGACCGTCATATCCGCTATGGCCACCAGATCACCTCGGCCAGCTGGTCGAGCCAGGACAACCTCTGGACCGTCGAGGCGACCCGCGCCGGCACCGGCGAGACGGCGCGGTTCACGACCAACTTCCTGTGGATGTGCCAGGGCTATTACCGCCATTCCAAGGGCTACACCCCCGAATGGCCGGGCATGGGCGACTACAAGGGGCGCATCGTCCATCCCCAGACCTGGCCGCAAGACCTCGACTACAAGGGCAAGTCGGTCGTCGTCATCGGCTCGGGCGCGACCGCCGCGACCCTGGTGCCGGCCATCGCCGGCGACTGCGGCCACGTCACCCTGCTGCAGCGCTCGCCGACCTATTTCATTCCCGGCCGCAACGAGAACGAGCTGGCCGACATGCTGCGCGAGCTGAAAATCGACGAGACCTGGATCCACGAGATCGTCCGCCGCAAGGTGTTGCATGATCAGGACCTGTTCACCCGCCGCTCGATCGAGGAGCCGGAGGTGGTCAAACAGGAGCTGCTCGAGGGGGTGAAGGCCTTCCTCGGCTCCGACGAAGCCGTGGCGAAGGACTTCACGCCCAGCTACCGCCCCTGGCGCCAGCGTATCGCCTTCGTGCCCGACGGCGACCTGTTCCAGGGCATCACCTCGGGCAAGGCCTCGGTGGTCACCGACGAAATCGAGCGGTTCACGGAAAAGGGCATCCTGCTGAAGTCGGGCAAGGAACTGGCGGCCGACATCATCGTCACCGCCACCGGCTTCGACCTCAATGTGCTGGGCGACATCGCCTTCACCATCGACAGCAAGCCGTTGAACTTCGCTGACACGGTCACCTATCGCGGCATGATGTTCACCGGCGTGCCCAACCTGATCTGGGTGTTCGGCTATTTCCGGGCCAGCTGGACCCTGCGGGCCGACCTGATCGGCGACTTCGTCTGCCGCCTGCTGAACCACATGAAGACCAGGGGCGCCAAACGGGTGACGCCGGCGCTGCGGCCGCAGGACCGCGACATGTCGCTGGGACCCTGGATGGACCCGGAAAACTTCAACCCCGGCTATCTGATGCGCGGCATGCACCTGCTGCCCAAGGCCGGCGACAAGCCCGAATGGCGGCACAGCCAGGACTACTGGCTGGAGAAGGACGAACTGCCGGCCATCGACCTCGACGACCCCGCCTTCGTCTACGAATAGGCGCGGACCCTCGAGGGGCGAACAATCCGGCGGCGGCGCCCGCTGTCGCCAGATGAAGCCCAGACAACTACGGTCGCCCGGCGTCGTTCAGGTCGGCGGGACTAGCCTCTTCTCAATGAGAGGAGACGCGCCGTGCAACGCCACGATCTGGACCCGTCAATCGCCCCAGCCCCTCCGGCCCCCGCGCTGGCGCTGTGGCTCGTCGCGCCGCCGATGCCGGCTCTTGCCCCCACTGATTTCCAGACCCCCGCCCTGGAGGCCCTGGCGGCGGTCGGGCGGCTCCCCGGCGGCGTCGGGGTCCTGAACCCTTCGGGCCTGAGCGCCGCGGCGCTGGATGTCGCCCTCGCCGATCTGGCCGACAGCCGGGCCCTGATCCTCGACCTGCGCGACCACCCCGGCGGCGAGGCCGACGCGCTCCTGCTCGGCCATCTGACCTGGCGGCCGATTCCGATGGCCACCCTTTGCCGGAGCCGGGACGGCGTCACGCTGACGCGCTGGACCGGCCGGGCGACGGCGCCCGATGGCGGTCCCCACTATCCCGAAGCGCCGGTGTTCGTGCTGATCGCGCCAAACTCAGCCCTGGCGGCCCAGGCGCTGGCCTATGATCTGAGAATGGCCGGGCGGGGCGCCATCGTCAGCGGCGACAACGCCCTGATCCTGGCCTGGCGGCGGGCTCTGTCGTCAGCGTTCCGGGGCGGCTAGGTTTTCAGCCGCATCAGGCATTCCTGGGCGACGCTGGCCGCCAGATGGCCGTCCTGGGTGTACATCTCGCCACGGATGAAACCGCGCCCCTGCGACGTGCTCGGGCAGTCCTGGTCGAACAGGTGCCAGTCGTTGAAATTGCTCGGGCGGTGGAACCACATGGCGTGGTCAAGGCTGGCCGACTGCAGGCCCGGCGTACGCCAGGTGACGCCGTGCACGCGCAGGGCGGTCTCCATGAAGGCCATGTCCGAGGCGTAGGCCAGGGCCGCCTGCTGCAGCTTGATGCTGTCGCCGATCGGGGCCTTGGCCCGCAGCCAGACCTGTTTGCGCGGCGGCTTGGGAACCGGTTTGAACATGTTCTGCGGATCGGGCCAGCGCACGTCGACCGGACGGCGCTTCATATGCTCGATCATCGCCGACGGCATGTCCTTGTTGTTGGCCAGGGCCTGTTCCATCTCGGTCGCCACCGACTCGGGCGTTTCGTGGGCCGGCATGGTCGACTGGTAGTCGAGGCCTTCCTCCGGCACCTGGAAGGAGGCGGCGAGATTGAAGATCTGTTTGCCGTTCTGGATGGCGATGACCCGGCGGGTGGTGAAACTGCCGCCGTCGCGCGAACGGTCGACCTCATAGATCACCGGAATGGACACATCGCCCGGCCGGATGAAATAGGCGTGGATACTGTGACAGACCCGGTCGGGCACGGTTTCATAGGCCGCCAGCAGGGCCTGGGCGATGACGAAGCCGCCGAAGATCCGCGGGAAGCCGTCGTTGGGCGACACCCCCCGGAACAGGTTCATCTCGAGTCGCTCGAGCTTCAGGGTCTCGATCAGGTTTTCAGTCTCTTGCATGGGGGTCGAATAGGCCGGTGGGAATGTCTCGGCAAGCGGGAGCCGGAGGGGCGGATCGTCGCCCCTGGATCGCCGGACGCCCACGGGCCCGCAATCGCGCCGGCCTTCAGGTCCCGACCACCAGCTCGGCGACGACCATGAAGGCGCCGTTCCTGCTCGCCAAGCCGAGGAAATAGTGGCGGTCGAGCCTCAGCCCCGCCGAGTCGGCGAAGGCCTTCAGCACGCCCTCCGCATCACCGGAAAAGTCCAGCCCAAAGCCCATACCCTCTCCTGTCGCCTGCAGGGTCTTTCCCGTCGCGCCCTTGCCAAGGGTGTCGATGAACCGCGTCGCATAGAGATCGAGCAGAACCACGCTGCCCGGGGCGGCGTTGGCCTTGAGCGCCGCCAGGGTGGCGCGCACATCCGCCTCGGTCAGATAAAGGGTGACGCCCTCCCAGAGGAAAACCGTCTTCAGCGACGGGTCGTAGTCCGAGGCCGTGAGCGAGGCGATCCACTGCGGCAGGGCGAAATCCACCTCGATGTAGCGGACATCAGCGGCGTTCAGGCCGGCCCGCTTCACCGCCTTGCGCTTGGCGCGCTGGTTGGCGGTCTGGTCGAGCTCGAACATCGCCAGACCCGGGCGGGCCAGCGGGCCGTAGCAACGGGTGTCGAGGCCGGCGCCAAGAACCACAAGCTGACCAGCGTCGGCGGCGTTGGCCGCGATCAGGCTGTCGAACCGCGCCGTGCGGTTGAAGACCATGTTGGCGATGCCGGCCCGGGCGTCGTCGGGCAGCAGCGGATAGAGGATCGGCCGCCCCGCGATCAACCGGGCGACCATCAGTGGAAACAGGGCGAGACCCAGACCCGGCACCGAGTTGTTGGGCAGCTTGCCGGCCAGCCGTCGGGACGCCGTGTCCTTCCGCAGGCCGAAGACATCGGCGGTCCAGCGCCCGTTGATGATTTCCACCGCCGTCTGCGACAGCCCGAGCCTCTTGCTCACCCCGATCTGTTTGTAGGCGACCCACAGGGCTCCGAGGATCGACAACGGCAGCCACAGGATCTGCAACGGAATAAAGATGAGCCAGGCCAGCAGCGCCATCGTCGAAGCCTCCAGAGTGAATGCCCCAGCTTGCCCCGCCTAATTGACGGGCTGCCATGGAAATCTGATCCACTGGGCATCGGCCGGAGGCGCTGGATGGTATGGAAGACCAAGACTCACCGGAACCAGCATGACGCCAGGTTCCAGACTTCCGCCACCCGAGCCCCCATGCCGTTCACCGCCACCGTCCTGACCATGTTCCCCGAAGCCTTCCCCGGCCCGCTCGGCGTTTCGTTGATCGGAACGGCCTGGCGCGAGCAGGATCTGTGGCGGCTCGAAACAGTAGACATTCGCGACTTTTCCAAGGATAAGCGCGGCTTCCTCGACGACACCCCCGCGGGTGGCGGTCCTGGACAGGTAATGAAGGCGGACGTGATCGCGGCGGCTATCGACAGTGTCGACGCCCGGGGACGGCCGCTTTTGTATATGAGCGCCCGGGGTCGGCCCCTGACCCAGGCGCGGGTGAAACAGTGGGCCGAGACGCCGGGGATCATCGTCCTCTGCGGCCGGTTCGAGGGGGTGGACCAGCGGGTGCTCGACGCCCGGGGGTTCGAGGAGGTCTCCGTTGGAGACGCGGTCCTGGCCGGTGGCGAGGCGGCGGCGATGGTGGCGATCGAGGCGTGCGTCCGACTGGTCCCGGGAGTTCTGGGTCAGGCGGCCTCACTGAGTGAAGAAAGCTTCGAGGACGGTCTCCTCGAACATCCGCAGTACACACGGCCGCGGACGTTCGAGGGTCACGACATTCCCGAGGTGCTGCTGGGCGGCGACCACAAGAAGGTTGCTCAATGGCGGCAGACGATGCGTGAGACGACGACCCGCGAGCAGCGGCCCGATCTCTGGGACCGTTACCTCGCCAACCGACAACCAAAGGGCGTTCAAGCCCAACGAAACAAGAAGGACTGAAACGATGGCCAAGAACATCATCGCCGAACTCGAGCAGGAAGAGACCGCCCGTCTCGCCGAAGTTCGCGCCACCCCCGATTTCCAGCCCGGCGACACCGTCCGGGTCAACGTCAAGATCAAGGAAGGCGAGCGCGAGCGCGTTCAGGCCTATGAGGGCGTCTGCATCGCCCGTCAGGGTTCGGGCCTCCACGAGAGCTTCACGGTCCGCAAGATCAGCTTCGGCGAAGGCGTCGAGCGGGTTTTCCCGATCATGTCGCCGATGATCGACAGCATCGAAGTCAAACGTCGCGGCGTCGTCCGTCGCGCCAAGCTCTATTACCTGCGCGATCGTCGCGGCAAGTCGGCCCGCATCGCCGAACGCCAGACCGCCCGCAAGGAAAAGGTCGTCGTCGAGGAGTAGGACTCCTTCGGCTTCTGCTGAAAAGATCGAGCCCCGGATCGCAAGGTTCGGGGCTTTTTCGTTGCGCGGCGCGAGGGTGCATCCTTCGAGACGGCCCCTGCGGGGCCTGCTCAGGATGACTTCGAGAGGTGAGGTTCAATAGTCCCAGTCATGCTGAGCAGCGCTCGAAGAGCGCGTGTCGAAGCACGCAGGCCCTCACCGCCCCCTGAACACCGGATCCCGCTTCTCCAGGAAACTCGCCACCCCCTCCTTGTGATCCTCGGTCTTCATCAGGGCCCGGATGGTCTCGATGGCCCAGCCGCCAAGGTCGCGGGGGTCGCCACAGGTTCCGCGGCGCAGACCTTCCTTCATGTAGCGCAGGGCCAGCGGCGGATTGACCGCGATGCGGGCGGCCAGGGCCCGGGCCTTCGGCAACAGCTCGGCGTGCGGCGTCACCTCGCTGACCAGACCGATGCGCAGGGCTTCGGCGGCGTCGATGACATCGCCGGTAAACAGCAGCTCGGCGGCCTTGGCCGGGCCGACGATCGACGGCAGGCGGTAGAAGCCGCCCACGTCGCAGACAAGACCGCGCTTGATGAACATCTCGCTGAATTTCGCCTGCTCAGAGGCGAGGCGGATATCGGCGTAGAGGGCCAGCTCCATGCCCCAGCCGATGGCCGCGCCGTTGACCGCCGCGATCATCGGCTTGTCGCACTCCAGCGCCGCCATGGCCGCCGGCGTCGGCCGGTGGCGGACCACCGGCGTGGTGTCGGCGGACACGGCCTTCGGCCCGGCCATGATCTCGCGCACGTCATCGCCGGAGCAGAAGGCCGGGTCGGCGCCGGTGACGATCACGCAGCGGACGTCAACGTCGGTCACCGCCCGGCGCAGGGCTTTTTCCAGCCGGTCGTAGGCGTCCCAGTTCAGCGCGTTGCGCTGGGCCGGCCGGTTGAGGGTGATGGTCGCGATATGGTCGGCGACCGCGTAGGTGACGGTCTCGTCGCTCATGCGTGGCTCCCGTCGCGCTCGGACGGCGCGTTCGGCGCGATGATGCGGCCGACCGTCCGCGCCTTCAACGGCGCCGTGGCGTCACCCGGGTGGTGGAAACGCTTCGTGTCTGGGAAGGCCGTCATCGGGCTTGAGCCAGTCGACCATCCGACTGGCGAACATGTGGGCCGTTGGCGGCAGGGCGTTGGGGTCATCAAGGCTGCCCAGGGTCACCGACACGCGGTCGAGCATGGTCCGGCGCTGGGCGAATACGGTCGAGCCGCAGATCGGGCAGAAACGGCGGGTGATCTCGCTGGACGAAGGATAAACGGCCATCTCGCCGGTGATGCTGACCGCATTGGCCGGGAACACGGCGCGGGCGAAGAACGGCTGGCCGGTGACCTTCTTGCAGCTGTCGCAATGGCAAATCATCACGTTCAGGGGCTCGCCCGTCACCGTGTACCGCAGCTGGCCGCAGTGGCAGCCGCCGCTGAGGATCTGTGTGTTCATGGGCAAGATCATGCCTGCTGCGACCGCGTCGGACTAGACGAAAGGGCACAGGCCGCCCTACATGCCGGGCATGGCCGGCAAGACACTCTACGACAAGATCTGGGACGCTCATCTGGTGGCGGAGGACGCCGGGGAGGCGATCCTCTACATCGACCTGCATCTCATCCATGAGGTGACCACGCCGCAGGCCTTCGCCGGCCTGCGCGCCGAGGGGCGCAAGGTGCGCCGCCCCGACCGCACCCTGGCCGTGGCCGACCACAATGTGCCGACCGAGGGTCAGGCCCTGGGCGTCGACGCCGTCGCCGATGAGGAGGCCCGTCTGCAGCTGCAGACCCTGGCCCGCAATGTCGCCGACGCCGGCATCGAATTCTTCCCCATGGGCGACATCCGCAACGGCATCGTCCATGTCGTCGGCCCCGAACAGGGCCGCACCCAGCCGGGCATGACCATCGTCTGCGGCGACAGCCACACCTCGACCCATGGCGCCTTCGGGGCCCTGGCCCAGGGCATCGGCACCAGCGAGGTCGAACACGTCCTGGCCAGTCAGACCCTGCGCCAGAAGAAGTCGAAGAACATGCGGGTGACGGTGAACGGCGCCTTGTCGCCCGGCGTCACGGCCAAGGACATGGCCCTGGCCATCATCGGCGAGATCGGCACCGCCGGCGGCACCGGCCAGGTCATCGAGTTCGCCGGCGAGGCCGTACGGGCCCTGTCGATGGAGGGCCGCATGACCCTCTGCAACCTGACCATCGAGGGCGGCGCCCGCGCCGGGCTGGTGGCCCCAGACGACAAGACCTTCGCCTATCTGGATGGCAAGCCCGCCGCCCCGCAAGGCGAGGCCTGGGACATGGCGGTCGACTACTGGAAGACCTTCTTCACGGACGCCGACGCCGTCTTCGACCGCGAGGTGGTGCTGGACGGGGCCGCGATCGCCCCGACCGTGACCTGGGGCACCAGCCCCGAGGACGTGGTGCCGATCACCGGGACCGTGCCCGTGCCCGCCGACTTCGCCACCCCCGACAAGCGGGCCGCCGTTGAACGGGCTCTGGACTACATGGGCCTGACCGCCGGCCAGCCGATCACCGAGGCGCGTATCGACCGGGTGTTCATCGGCAGCTGCACCAACAGCCGCATCGAGGACCTGCGCGCCGCCGCCGCCGTGGCCCAGCAGGCCTTTCTGGAAGGCCGGCTGGTCGCCGACCACGTCAAGGCGATGGTCGTGCCGGGCTCGGGCCTGGTCAAGGAACAGGCCGAGGCCGAGGGGCTGGACGCCATCTTCAAGGCCGTCGGCTTCGACTGGCGCGAGCCGGGCTGTTCGATGTGCCTGGGCATGAACCCCGACCGCCTGGCGCCGGGCGAGCGCTGCGCCTCGACCAGCAACCGCAATTTCGAGGGCCGTCAGGGCCGCGGCGGCCGCACCCATCTGATGAGCCCGGCCATGGCCGTGGCGGCGGCGATCGCCGGCCATATCGTCGATGTCAGGGACTTCCTGTGACCATCAACGCCCTCGACCATATCGCCATGGTGGTGAGCGACCTGGACGCCGCCGAGGCCGGCTACAGCCGGCTGCTGGGGCGCACGCCGAACTGGCGCGGGACGATGCACGGCGCCAGCCATGCCTGGTTCCAGCTGGGCAACACCGCCCTCGACGTCATCGCCCCGACCGGCGAGGGCGCGGTCGGCGACGGCATCCGCGCCCGCATCGCCAGCCATGGCGAGGGCCTGTGGGCCCTGTCCTTCAGCACGCCCGACCTGGCCGCCGAACGCAAGCGGCTCGAGCGGCTGGCGGTTCCCACCTATGAGCGGGCCGAGGTCTCGACCAACCCCGACACCGGCGCGACCCGGGAATGGGTCACGGCCGCCCTGCGCACCAGGTCGACCCATGGCGCCAACCTGATCCTGGTCGAGAACAGGCCTGACGCCGCACCCTGGCCGCAGGCCGAGGCCGGAGAGGCCCCGGTCACCGGCCTCGACCATGTCGTGATCAACACCCCCGACCCCGAACGCGCCGCCGCCCTCTATGGCGCGCGGCTGAACCTCGACATGAAGCTCGACCGCTCCAACCCCGACTGGGGGACGCGCCTGATGTTCTTCCGGGTCGGCGACCTGGTGGTCGAGATCGCCCATGACCTCAAGGCCGGGGTCTCCGACGGCCCGGACGCGATCTGGGGCCTGTCCTGGCGTGTCGCCGACATCCCCGCCGCCCACGCGCGCATGTCTGCGGCCGGCGTCCAGGTCTCGGACATCCGCACCGGCCGCAAGCCCGGCACCGCCGTCTTCACCGTCAAGGACGCCCCCGGCGGCGTGCCGACCCTCGTCATCGGACCGCAAGCATGAAAGCCTTCACCCGCCTCGACGGCCGCGCCGCGCCGCTGACCCTGGCCAATATCGACACCGACCAGATCATCCCCAAACAATTCCTCAAGCGGGTTGATCGCGAGGGTCTGGCCGCCGGCCTGTTCTATGACTTCCGGTTCGACGAGCAGGGCCGGGAAAAGAGCGGCTTCGTGCTCAATGACCCGGCCTACAAGAACGCCCAGATCCTGATCACCGGGGATAATTTCGGCTGCGGCAGCTCGCGCGAGCACGCCCCCTGGGCGTTGCAGGATTTCGGCATCCAGTGCGTGATCTCGACCTCCTTCGCCGACATCTTCCGCGGCAACTGCCTCAACAACGGCCTGCTGACCATCGAGCTGAAGCCGCAGGAGGTTCAGGCCCTGATGGCCGAGGCGCTTGGCGGCAATCACCTGTTCAGCGTCGATCTGGAGACCCAGACCGTCACCGCCCCGTCCGGCGCCAGGTTCAGCTTCGACATCGATCCCGATCGCAAGACCAAGCTGCTCCAGGGCCTGGACGCCATCGGCGAGACCCTGGCCCATGCGCCGGCCATCGACGTCTTCGAGATGAAGCAGGCGCTCGGCCAGCCCTGGATGGACGCATGATCCTGGTCATCGGCACGGTGCGTCTGCCGCCCGAGAACATCGCCAAAGCCCGGCCGGCCATGGCCGCCATGGTCGCCGCGAGCCGGGCCGAGGACGGCTGTCATGACTACGCCTACGCCGAGGACCTTCTGGTTCCCGGCCTGATCCGGGTCAGCGAGGCCTGGCGCGACCGCGAGGCCCTGGCCGCCCATTTCAAGACCCCCCACATGGCCGCCTGGCGCGCCGTCTTCCCCGATCTCTCCATCACCGACCGCAACCTCTCCCCCTACGAGGCCGGCGAACCCGAACCGATCTGACATGACCCAGACCCTGCTTCTTCTCCCCGGCGACGGCATCGGCCCCGAAGTGACCGCGCAGGTGCGCCGCGTGGCGGCCGCCCTGACCCCCGACCTGACGCTCGACGAGCGCGACTTCGGCGGCGTCTCCTATGACCGTCACGGCGTTCCGATCACCGACGAGGCCGTCACCACCGCCCTGGCCAGCGACGCGGTGCTGATGGGCGCGGTCGGCGGTCCCAAATGGGCCGGCGTCGAGCGCGGCAAACGGCCGGAGATGGGCCTGCTGGGCCTGCGCAAGGCCATGGACGTCTACGCCAACCTGCGCCCGGCCCTCTGTTTCGACGCCCTGGCCGACGCCTCCAGCCTCAAGCGGGAGCTGGTCGCCGGTCTCGACATCATGTTTGTCCGTGAACTGACGGGCGGCGTCTATTTCGGCCAGCCACGCGGCATCGAGACGCTGCCGGATGGCCAGCGGCGCGGTTTCGACACCCAGGTCTACACCACCAGCGAGATCGAGCGGGTCAGCCGTGTGGCCTTCGAACTGGCCCGCGGCCGACGCAACAAGGTTCACTCCCTCGAGAAGTCGAACGTGATGGAAAGCGGCCTGCTCTGGCGCGAGGTGGTCACCGACCTGCACAGGCGCGAGTACGCCGACGTCCAGCTTGAACACATGCTGGCCGACAACGCCGCCATGCAGCTGGTCCGCCAGCCGACCCAGTTCGACGTGCTGCTGACCGACAACCTGTTCGGCGACGTGCTGTCGGACGCCGCCGCGCAGCTGACCGGCTCGCTGGGCATGCTGCCGTCGGCGGCGCTGGGCGAGGCCGGCCGGCCCGGCCTGTATGAACCCATCCACGGCTCGGCCCCGGACATCGCCGGCCAGGGCGTGGCCAATCCGCTGGCCGCCATCCTGTCGTTCGAGATGGCCCTGCGCTGGTCGCTGGACCGCCCGGCCGAGGCCGACCGGCTGTTCGCCGCCGTCGAGGCCGCCCTGGCCGTCGGGGCGCGGACGCGGGACATCGGCGGGACGCTGTCGACCGTGGAGATGGGCGACGCGGTGCTGAGCGCGCTGGGCTAGACCGCGTGTCCCCCGCCGACCGCGATCACGAGACCCTGGCGCGAGCCGAACTGGCCGCCTGGCGCGAGAAGATCGTCCGTGAGCCGACGGTGCTGGCGGCGGCGGCGCGGGTGCTGCAGCTGCGCATCAACGCCCTGATCCCGGAGAAGATTCACGCCGCCGTCACCGTCGCCATCGAACAGATGACGCGCGGCATTCTGGCCGGCTCGAAATTCGTCACCGACGGCCCTCTGCCGACAGGATCCCTGCGCGACCGAGAGGCCCAGGTGCGCAAGGCCATCAAAAGCTATCGCAATGTCGCCACCGCCGAGGGCGGGGTCACCGGCGCCGGCGGCTTCCTGATGGCGGCGGCCGATTTTCCGGCCCTGGTGGCGATCAAGATCAAGCTGCTGTTCGAGATCTCCGCCCTCTACGGCCACAACGCCGCCGACTGGCGCGAGCGGCTCTACATCCTGTCGATCTTCCAGCTGGCCTTCTCCAGCGCCGACCATCGCAAGGCGGTGTTTCTGGCGATGACCGGAGGCGGCCAGCCAGAGCGACCGGAAGACTTCGACTGGCGGCGGTTCCAGCAGGAGTATCGCGACTATATCGACCTGGCGAAACTGGCCCAGATGCTGCCCATCGTCGGCGCGCCGGTCGGGGCGTTCGTCAACTTCCGGCTGCTCGAACAGCTGGGCGAGACCGCGATGAACGCCTATCGTCTGCGCTGGTTTGAAGAGCCGCCGGCCGGGTGACCCGCGCCTGAAGGGGCGCTAACCTGCCCGGACCCCGGGGACGCGTTACTCCCGG
Organism: Caulobacter sp.; assembly: GCA_030680355.1. Classification (GTDB taxonomy): domain Bacteria; phylum Pseudomonadota; class Alphaproteobacteria; order Caulobacterales; family Caulobacteraceae; genus Caulobacter. The sequence goes on along the minus strand of JAUXVF010000022.1, from coordinate 212,116 downwards.
TCCCCCACCGGAGGTCCATCATGGCCGACACGCCCCCCGATTCCCTTTCCCCGTCCAAACGCCGAAACCGGCTCGCGGCCGGGCTGATCTTCATCGGATCGGGAACGACCCTGGTCGCGGTCGGCATGATCATCCTGCAAAGCCCGTTGATCGCCTCCGCCGGATTCGCCCTGATGGCCGTCGGCGTCGTGTTCTTCGTCCTGAGTCAGAAGGGGCGCTGATGCGGCGATCCCTGACCCTGCGCGGGCGCTGAGAAGCGACCCTGAACACCGCATGAGCTTTCCTCGCCTTGCCACGCCGGTTCGACAGGCGTAACCGTCCGCGACTTTCATTTAGATGCAGGAGAGACGTCGATGGGTTACCGGGTCGCCGTTGTTGGCGCCACGGGCAATGTGGGCCGTGAAATGTTCAACATCCTCGAGGAAGTGAACTTCCCCGTGGACAAAATTCACGCGATCGCCAGCCGCAAATCCATCGGTGTCGAAGTGTCCTTCGGCGAGAAGATTCTCAAGTGCGAGGATCTGGCTCAGTTCGACTTCTCGACCGTCGACATCGTGCTGATGAGCGCCGGCGGCGAGGTTTCCAAGGAATGGTCGCCGAAGATCGGCAAGGCCGGCCCCGTGGTCATCGACAACAGCTCGGCCTGGCGCATGGATCCGGACGTGCCGTTGATCATTCCCGAAGTGAATCCCGACGCGGTCGTCGGCTTCACCAAGAAGAACATCATCGCCAACCCCAACTGCACGACCATGGGCTTGCTGGTGGCGCTCAAGCCGCTGCATGACCTGGCCAAGATCAAGCGCGTCGTCGTCTCGACCTACCAGTCGGTGTCGGGCAGCGGCAAGGCGGGCATGGACGAGCTGTGGGACCAGACCAAGGGCGTCTTCGTGCTCGGCGCGCCCGAGCCGAAGAAATACCCCAAACAGATCGCCTTCAATGTCATTCCGCAGTGCGACGACTTCCTCGACGACGACAGCGGCGAGACCAAGGAAGAGCGCAAGATGCCCGACGAGACCCACAAGATTCTCGACCCGGCCATCCTGGTCAGCGTGACCTGCGTGCGGGTGCCGGTGTTTGTCGGCCACAGTCTGTCGGTCAATGTCGAATTCGAGAACGCCATCAGCGACGAAGAGGCCCGCGAGGCCCTGCGCGACGCGCCCGGCGTGGTCGTCATCGACAAACGCGAGGACGGCGGATACGCCACGGCCAAGGATATCCAGGGTGAATTCCCGGTCCATGTCAGCCGCATCCGCAACGACCCGACCCTCAAACACGGCCTGTCGCTGTGGGTGGTCTCCGACAACCTGCGCAAGGGCGCGGCCCTCAATGCGGTGCAGATCGCCGAACTGCTGCATGAGCGCGGCCTGATCAAGCAGCGCCTTCCGGCCTGACCGCCAATCCCGCAAGAAGCGGGTGGATAGATCAGGGGCCCGGGACCAGTTTCCGGGCCCCTTATTCGTGGAGACTCCTGCGTGCCGCCGGTGAAGGATGAAGGTCGCGCCGCCCTGATCGCGAGCGTCGGCTGCTACAGCCTCTGGGGCCTGTTGCCCCTGTGGATGTACGCGCTGAAGGCCCATGGCGTGGGGCCGATGGAGATCACCGCCGAACGGGCGGTCTGGGCCGTCTTGTGGGCGGGCGGGCTGGTGCTGGTCGCCGGCAAGCGCCAGGAGCTGGCGGCGGTCCTGCGGCAGCCGAAGACCCTGGCGCTACTGCTGCTCTCGGCCCTGCTGATTGGGGCCAACTGGCTGGTCTACGTCCTGGCCGTGAACAGCGGCCGGACCCTCGACGCCAGCCTCGGCTATTACATCAACCCGCTGATGAACATGGCCGCCGGGGCGATCTTCTTCCGCGAGCGGATCGACCGGTTCGGCTTTGCGGCCATCGCCATGGCCGCCGTCGGGGTGATCATCCAGACCGCCGTCGTCGGCCACCCGCCGTTCGCCTCCCTGGCCCTGGCGTTGACCTTCTGCGCCTACGGCCTGATCCGCAAACAGGTGGCGGCCGACGCCCAGACGGGCCTGTTCGTCGAGACGGCGATCCTGACCCTGCCGGGCCTGGCCTTCGTGGTCTGGCTGGAGACGCGGGGCATGGGCCATCTGCGGATCGATCCGGCCACGACTCTGCTGATCCTCTGTTCCGGCCCCCTGACCGTCGCGCCCCTGGCTCTGTTCGCCTGGGCGGCCCGACGGATGCCGCTGGTCTGGCTGGGCTTCATCCAGTTCATCGCCCCGACCCTGCAGTTCATCGTCGGGGTGGCGGCCGGCGAGGCCTTTACGCCCCTGCGCGGCCTGGCCTTCGCCTTCATCTGGGTCGGGGTGGCGATCTTCGCCTATGGCGCCTGGCGGCGGACGCGGCGGCTCCCGGCGGCTATCGCCTAGAGGGCGGCGTAGACCGCGTCGACCAGGCGGCGGGACCGGGGATCACCGATCAGATAGGCGTCCTGGCGGTTCATGACATAGGCGCCGGCCAGCCGCCGCTCAGGGTCGGCGAAGGCGCAGCTGCCGCCCCAGCCGGAATGGCCGAAGGTCGCCTCGCCTGGACCGAAGAAATGGTCGGGAACGTTGCGCATGAAGCCCGCGCCCCAGCTGATCTCGTAGGGCAGGACCAGGTCCTGGCCGCGGATGCGCTCGGCGCTGGCCTGGGCGGCCATGGCCGGGGACAGCAGATGCACGCCGCCGACGGTTCCGTCGCCGGCCAGGGCGGCCATGAACCGGGCCAGGGCCTCGGCCGTGGCGTGGCCGTTGCCGGACGGGATCTCGATGCGCCGCCAGTCAGCAGAGCCGCGGCCGCTGGGCGCCGCCCAGGTCGACAGGAAGGCCGCGCGCTTGGGGTCGGTGGCCTCGCCGAACTGCGGCAGCCGGCTGGGGGGCTTCAGTTCGGCGCAGCGATCGTGCTCGCTGTCGGGCAGGCCGATCCACAGGTCGAGACCGGCCGGACCGGCGATCTCCTCGCGCAGGGCGGTTCCGAGACTGCGCCCGGCCACGCGGCGGTAAAGCTCGCCGACCAGATAACCGACGCTGAGGGCGTGATAGCCGCTGGCGGTTCCCGGCGGCCACAGGGGCGCCAGATCCGCCAGCATGGCGGCGATCACCGGCGGATCGTACCAGAGGGTCGGGTCGATCGGCTCGAGGAAGCCCGGCAGCCCGGCCTGGTGCGACAGCATCTGTTCGACGGTGATCGCGGCCTTGCCCTTGACCCCGAACTCCGGCCACAGCTCGGCGACCGGCTGGGTCCAGGCCAGGGCGCCCTGCTCAACCAGCCGGGCGATCATGGTCGCGGCCACGGCCTTGGTCGTCGAATAGACCGGCGTCAGGGTGCGGGCGTCGAACGGGCGGGTCAGTTTGCGGTCGGCGTGGCCGGCCCAGAGGTCGACGACCATCTCGCCCTCGACCGACAACGAGAACCGCGCGCCCAGCTCAAGGCCCTCGGCGAAATTGGCCTCGAAGGCCTGACGCACGCCGGCGAAGGCGGCGTCGCAGCGGCCATGGATTTCGACGCTCACGCCAGCCGCTCGATACGGACGGTGGGGCTGGCCTGTTTGACCCGCGCGCCCATGGCCACGATCGGCAGTTCGGCCGAGGCCCAGATACCGGCCGCGGCGATGGTTTCGGCCAGACCGCCGACGGCCCGGGCCAGGCCGTAGGACGGCGTCTGGCCCTCGAGCAGGGCGGCGGCGAACAGGGCGGTCAGCAGATCGCCGGCGCCGCTGGGGGTGGGCTCGGTGGCCTTCTGGTGAGCGGCCAGCCAGGCCTCGCGCTTGTCGGCGTAGACCACGCCGATCTCGCCGCCGCGAACCACGGAGGAGACCAGCACCGGCTTGCCGGTCAGGCGGGCGGCGCGCACCGCCGCTTCGGGGCTGCGGGCGTCGGTTCCGGAGATGCGTTGAAGCTCCCAGCTGTTGGGAGCGATCAGGTCGGCGCGGGGCAGCAGATCATCGATCACCGCCTGGGCCACCTCAGCCGGAACGAACAGGCCCTTGCCGGCGTCGCCCATCACCGGGTCGACGACGATCATCGGCTTGCGGGCGAAGGCGCCGTCGCGCGGCGCGGCCTTGACCGCGTCGATGGCCCGGGCCGCGGCCCGCACCTGTTCGACGCTGGCGAAATAGCCGGTCAGGACCAGATCGGTCATGCCGAACATGCCGTTGGCCTCGACGCCGTCGAGCATGCCTTCGAAGGCCTCGATCGGCACCTGGGCCCCGCCGGGGGCGCCCCAGCCGGGATGACGGCCGTAAAGCACGGTGGGGATGACCACCGGATCAATCTTGAACTGGGTCAGCGCTAACGCCTGGGCCGAGCCGCCGACCCGGCTCCCCGCGACGTGGCTAGACATGATGAGGGCCATGGGCATGGCGAGGGGATTAGCGGAGGCCGGCGAGGTTGGGTAGCCCTCCAACGGCATTCCTCCCCAGCTTGCTGGGGAGGGGGACCACGCGGAGCGTGGTGGAGGGGAAGAGCGTGGACGGGCGGCGGGCTGCAATACCCCTCCACCGCCGTCCCGGCGGTCCCCCTCCCCAACCGTCGTTGGGGAGGATCGGCGGTCCCTAGTACCGGTAATGATCCGGCTTGAACGGGCCGTCGGTAGGCACGCCGATGTAGTCGGCCTGGTCCTTGCGCAGGGTGGTCAGTTTCACGCCCAGCTTGCCGAGGTGGAGCATGGCCACCTTTTCATCAAGGTGCTTGGGCAGGGTGTAGACCTGATGCTCGTACGCCTTGAGGTTGGTCCACAGTTCGATCTGGGCCAGGGTCTGGTTGGTGAAGCTGGCGCTCATCACGAAGCTGGGGTGGCCGGTGGCGTTGCCCAGGTTCACCAGGCGGCCTTCCGACAGCAGGATGATCTTCTTGCCGTCCGGGAATTCCACATGGTGGACCTGCGGCTTGATCTCGTCCCACTTGAAGTTCTTCAGGCCGGCGACCTGGATCTCGCTGTCGAAGTGGCCGATGTTGCAGACGATGGCGTTGTTCTTCATCGCCCGCATATTGTCGACGGTGATGACATCCTTGTTGCCCGTGGCGGTGACGAAGATGTCGCCGTAGCCGGCCACGTCGTCCAGGGTCTGGACGTCATAGCCTTCCATGGCCGCCTGCAGGGCGCAGATGGGGTCGATCTCGGTGACGATGACCCGGGCGCCGCCGTTGCGCAGCGAAGCAGCCGAGCCCTTGCCGACGTCGCCGTAGCCGCAGACCACGGCGACCTTGCCGGCCAGCATCACGTCGGTGCCGCGACGGATGGCGTCGACCAGGCTCTCGCGACAGCCATAGAGGTTGTCGAACTTGGACTTGGTGACGCTGACGTTGACGTTGATCGCCGGGAACGGCAGCTCGCCCTTGGCGGCCAGCTGATAGAGGCGGTGGACGCCCGTGGTGGTCTCTTCCGAAACGCCGGTGATGGCCGCGCGGATGCCGGAATAGAAGCCCGGCTTGTCCTTCAGATAGGTCTTCATCACCGCGTAGAGGGCTTCTTCCTCCTCGTTCTCAGGATGGTCGAGCACCGAGGGGTCCTTCTCGGCGCGCGGGCCGAGCACGGTCAGGATGGTGGCGTCGCCGCCGTCATCGAGAATCAGGTTGGGATAGCCGCCGTCCGACCATTCGAAGATCTTGTGGGCGTATTCCCAGTACTCGTAGAGGGTCTCGCCCTTGACCGCGAACACCGGCGTGCCGGTCGCGGCGATGGCCGAGGCGGCGTGATCCTGGGTCGAGAAGATGTTGCAGCTGGCCCAGCGCACCTCGGCGCCCAGCGCCTGCAGGGTCTCGATCAGCACCGCCGTCTGGATGGTCATGTGCAGGGAGCCGGCGATGCGGGCGCCCTTCAGCGGCTGGTCCTTGCCGAATTCCTCGCGCAGAGCCATCAGGCCCGGCATCTCGGTTTCAGCGATATTGATTTCCTTGCGGCCCCAATCGGCCAGCGCGAGATCGCGCACGATGCAGTCGGTCACACGGGACTCCTGTCCTTACGGTTGGCCGCTGTATAGCCGCCCCCGGGGCCCGCCGCAAGGTTCGTATAAGGATATCCTTATATCCCAAGGGACGGAGGCTTCGGGGGTCGCGCGACGGCGCCGGTTTGTCTAAAAAGCCATCGCCTGACCGGAGAGGATCCCCATGAACGCGCCCGTCCGTTTCACCGACCCCGCCCTGCCGCGCCACGACTGGACGCGGGAGGAGATCGAGGCGCTGTTCGATCTGCCTTTCACCGAACTGGTGTTCCAGGCCGCCAGCGTTCACCGGCGATGGTTTGATCCGACCGAGCTGCAGCTGTCGCAATTGCTGTCGGTCAAGACCGGCGGCTGCGCCGAGAACTGCGGCTACTGCAGCCAGTCGGCCTTCTTCAAGACGGGCTTGAAGGCCGAAAAGCTGATGGGCCTGGACGAGGTGCTGACCGCGGCAAAAGCGGCTCAGGACGGCGGGGCCCAGCGCTTCTGCATGGGCGCGGCCTGGCGCGACCTGAAGGACCGCGACCTGCCGCGCGTGGCCGAGATGATCACCGGGGTGAAGGCGCTCGGTCTGGAGACCTGCGTGACCCTGGGCATGCTCAAGGCCGAGCAGGCCGTGGCCCTGAAGGACGCAGGGCTCGACTACTACAACCACAACCTCGACACCTCGCCGGAGTATTACGACAAGGTCGTCACCACCCGCACCTATGACGACCGGCTCGACACCCTGCAGCACGTTCGCGACGCCGGCATCTCGACCTGTTGCGGCGGCATTGTCGGCATGGGCGAGAGCCGCGCCGACCGGGCCAGTTTCCTGCATCAGCTGGCCACCCTGCCGGCGCACCCCGACAGCCTGCCGGTCAACGCCCTGGTGCCGATCGCCGGCACACCGCTGGGCGATCAGGTCAAGCGGGACGGCGAGATCGATCCGATCGAGTTCGTCCGCACCGTCGCCATCGCCCGGCTGGTTTGTCCCAAATCGATGGTCCGGCTGTCGGCCGGCCGCGACGACATGAGCCGCGAAACCCAGGCCCTCTGTTTCCTCGCCGGCGCCAACTCGATCTTCATCGGCGGCAAGCTGCTGACCACACCGTTGCCGGGGCAGGACGAGGACAGTCTGTTGCTCAAGGATCTGGGGATGGTGCCGATGGGGATGGGCGTCTCGCAAGTCTCGACGTAGCCGTCCTTCTCCCCCTTGCGGGAGAAGGCAGCCTGCGAAGCAGGTCGGATGAGGGGTTAAAGGCGCTGTCCGACAAGGGTTGGCAGGGCCAATCCTGACAGCCCGGCGCGACCCCTCATCCGTCAGGCTCCGCCTGACACCTTCTCCCGCAAGGGGAGAAGGAAAGGTGGGGCCGGACTCAAGGGTGATCATCCACCCATCATAACGGCGCCGCGGTGAGCGGGCGCTCGACGCCGCACGATTTGGGGCGCATGTCCTGCTGATGTCTCGCAATGTCCCGGAATTATCGGTCCCGGAAGTCTTCATTCCCCTCCTCAAGTGGGGGGAGAGCCATAATCTCATGCAGGCGGGCGTGCCGGACGGGTCGCCATGAGACGAAGGGGCGGTTATGGCCCTACCGCTCCTCGTCGAACCGATTGGCCACCAGAGCGCACAAGGCCTCGATCGCCGCTTCCGCCTCGGCGCCCTCGGCCGAAACCTCGATCGTCGAGCCGATCCCGGCGGCCAGCATCATCAGGCCCATGATCGAGCGGGCGTCGACGCTGTGTTCCTCGCGACGGACCATGATCTCGGCGTCGAAGCCGGAGGCCAGTTTGACGAACTTGGCCGAGGCGCGGGCGTGCAGCCCGCGCTCATTGACGATCTCGACGGTCCGTTTGAGGCTCACTTCTCGCCGGCCAGGACGTAGGAGGCCACGGAGATGTATTTGCGGCCCGCTTCCTGGGCGTGCAGAACGCAGACATCCAGCGGCTCGCGGGTGCGCAGGGAGGCCAGCTTGATCAGCATCGGCAGATTGAGGCCGGCGATGACCTCGGCGCGGGTCTGTTCCATGACGCTGATGGCCAGGTTCGAGGGCGTGCCGCCGAACATGTCGGTCAGCAGGATGACGCCGCCGCCGCTATCCACGGCCGCGCAGGCCTTGAGGATATCCTTGCGTCGCTTTTCCATGTCGTCGTCGGCGCCGATGCAGATGGCCGCGACCGCGTCCTGCGGGCCGACCACGTGCTCCATGGCGAAGACAAACTCCTCCGCCAACCGCCCATGTGTGACGATCACAAGCCCAATCATTTGCGGGCCATGCACCCTGTATCGATCAAACCGGGAATCCCCTGCCCGTCAGCCGCCGGCTTCGCCGCGACGGCGCCTAGATACGCTCGTTAGGGATGGCTTCCAAGATGCTGCATCGCAAGCCGCAGTTTCACGGCGGCGGCGGGATCAAAAGGCCACAACGCCCGCAGGGGAAGGCTGATCCCGGCCAGGTTGAACGTCTCGCCGCCGGGAAAGCGTTCGACGGCGTCGGGCGTGGCCTCGCAGCGCACGACCAGGGAAATCGGCGCGAACGGCACCGGGGTCAGGCCCAGAACGCCCAGTCCGCGGCTCTCCATCAACCCCGAAAGCGTGTCGGGCGCCCGGCCCCAGAGCTGGCCGTCAGAGGCCCACAGCTGGACGCGATCGTCGGCGACGAGGCGAAACCCCACCTCCAGAGCGCGCAGCGCCAGATCGCTCTTGCCGGACCCCGACGGCCCCTCGATCAACAGGCCGCGCCAGACGCCGCCCAGCCGCAATGCGATCAACCCGGCATGGCGGATCATCCGACGCGCTCCGGAAGGTGGACGATGAACCGCGCGCCGAGGACCTCCCCGGCGGCGTCGAGGCGGTTTTCGGCATGAATCTCGCCGCCATGGGCCGCGACGATCTGCCGGGCGATGGAGAGGCCCAGGCCGGAGTTGCCGCCGAACGCCGTGCCCTTTGGCCTGGAGGTGTAGAACCGCTCGAACACCGTTTCGAGATTGTCGTGAGGGATGCCGGGACCATCGTCCTCGACCACCACCGTGGCCTGGCCGCGCGCCTTCGACATCTCGACGCGCACCTCGCCGCCGGGCGCGCTGAACGACCGGGCGTTGTCGATCAGGTTGCGGAACACCTGTCCCAGCGGCCCCTCGCGCCCGGCGACCATCAGCGTTTCACCGGGCGCCGGGCCCGTCACCCGGACGCTGACGACGCCGGGCCGGGCGGAGGCGGTGTAGACATCGACGATGTCATTGATCAGCCGCGCCAGGTCGAGACGACGCGGCTCGTCGCGGGACAGCTCGGCGTCGAGGCGGGAGGCGTTGGCGATATCGGTGACCAGACGGTCCAGACGGCCGACATCCTGTTTGAGGATGCCCATCAGCCGCTCGCGGGCGGCGCCGTCCCCGACCAGGTCCAGGGTCTCGACCGCCGAACGGATCGAGGTCAGCGGATTGCGGATCTCATGGGCCACGTCAGCGGCGAAGCGCTCGATGGCGTCCATCCGCTCCGACAGGCTGTCGGTCATCAGCTCCAAGGAGCGGGTCAGGTCGCCGATCTCGTCCTGGCGGCGGGCCAGGTCGGGCATTGAGATCGACCGCGCCCGCGCCTGCTGCACCCGGTCGGCCGCCCGGGCCAGGCGCAGCACGGGTCTGGCCACCAGGGCGTAGATCAGGATCGACGACAGCAGGGTCACGCCGATCGCGATCAGGATGAAGGGCAGCAGGGCGGCCCGTTCGGCGGCGATAATCTCGTCGACGTCGCCGGCCTCGAGAGTCAGCACCCCCAGAACGGCACGCACTCGCTGGATGGGCAGGGAGACCGAGACCACCTGGACCCCGCCTTCGCCAACCCGGCGGCCCTTGACCGGTTCGCCCCTCAGGGCGGCGTCCAACTCGGCCTTGAGGGCGCGGGCGGCCCGCTGATCGATCTTCGAGGGCGAGGCGGCGCTGGCCTTCTGGCCGGGCTTGCGGGCCGGCGGCAGCGGTTTCCAGTCGACCCGGTCGGCGACGAAATAGGAATCGGCGATCAACTCGCCATGCTTGTCGAACAGCCGCACCCGCTGACTGCGCGGCAGATGGAGCAACTGCAGAAGCCGGGCCGCCCGTTCGGGCTGCAGCGCCGGTTCCGGCTCGCCGACGGTGGCGGCCTCATCGATCAGACGGGCCACCCATTCGCCCTGGGTGATCAGGCTTTCGACACGGGCGTTGACGAGGCCCCGGCGCATCTCGTTGAGCGTCAGGGCCCCGATGATCAGAATCGCCAGCCCCAGGAAATTGAGGGCGATGATCAGCCGCCCCAGGCGTGAACCCTGGGGCCAGAAACGGCGGCGCGACGGCGCCTCCGGTTCAGGACTCGCGATAGCGGTAGCCAACGCCATACAGCGTCTCGATCGCATCAAAGGTCGGGTCGACCTGACGGAACTTCTTGCGCATGCGCTTGATATGGCTGTCGATCGTGCGGTCATCGACATAGACCTGATCGTCGTAGGCGGCGTCCATAAGGTTGTCGCGGCTCTTCACGAAACCGGGGCGCTGGGCCAGGGACTGCAGCAGCAGGAACTCGGTCACGGTCAGGCGCACCGGCTTGCCGTCCCAGAGGCTGTCATGGCGTTCGGGATCGAGGGTCAGCTTGCCGCGCTTGAGGGTCTTGGCGCCGTTGTCGCCGCCCACGCCCGTGCGGACGGCCTCGTCGGCCACGCCCCGCCGAAGCACCGCCTTGACCCGCTCCAGCAGCAGCCGCTGGCTGAAGGGCTTGTGCATGTAGTCGTCGGCGCCGAGGTTGAAGCCGAGGATCTCGTCGATCTCCTCGTCCTTGGAGGTCAGCATGATCACCGGCACGCTCGACGACTGGCGCAACCGGCGCAGCAGCTCCATCCCGTCCATGCGCGGCATCTTCACGTCGAGGATGGCCAGATCCGGCGGACTGTTGAGCAGCGACTCAAGACCGGCCACCCCGTCGTGGCAGGCGGTCACGGTGTGACCATGGCTTTCCAGCGCCAGTGAAACGGAGGCGACGATGTTCTCGTCGTCGTCCACCAGAGTGATGTTGGCCATTGTCGTCCTTTGTCGTGACTTGCCGAACGGGCCCTGAAACCTAACGCGGTGGCGGCCCGGTGCAAGGCAATCACCCGTCAGCATGGCGCCAATGCGGCGGTGCGACGGGAATGGCCGGCCGCAAATCTCGATCGGGGCGCCAAAATCCACCCGAAAACCCGCGCCCCGGCGGCGGATCGGTGATCGCGCTATCGTAAACAGAGCCTTAGGGCCTTGGTCCCATAACAACGGTATGGACCGGGGCCAGATTCACTACGAATTTTTCGTCCGCCGCCAGCCCGGCTCCGGCTGGGTGCTGGAAGCGGCGACGGAAGACCGCGCGCGCGCGGTCGAACAGGCCGAGACGGCGCTGGCTGAAGGGCGCGTGGCCGCCGTCCGCGTGACCAAGGAAACCCTCGATCCGGACTCGATGGAGTTTCGCTCCATCACCATCCTGAACAAGGGCGCGCCAGAGAAGGCCAAGAAAAAGGTCGTGGAGGACACCGCGCCGCTCTGCGTCAGTCCCTCCGACCTGTACAGCTGTCACGCCCGGGAACGCATCGGCCGCCTGCTGGAGGCCTGGCTGACGCGCCAGAAGGCGACGCCTTTCGAACTGCTCCATCGCCCTGATCTGGTCGAGAAGCTCGAAGCCTCGGGCACCGAGCTGCAGCACGCCATCCAGAAGATCGCCATCCCCGAGGCCCAGGCCCGCGGCCTCGGCGTGCATGAAATCATGCGGTCGTTCCAGCTGCTGGTGGAGCGGACCATCGAGCGGTTGCTCAAGGATCACCGCAAGGGCGCCCTGCCCGATCTGGACACCGAGGGGTTCGCCAAGGCCGCCGAGCGGCTCGCCGGCGAACCCGAGCGCGCCTATCTGCTGGGGGCCGGCGTCGCCGCCGCCATCGCCCCGGCCACGTCCTGGAGCGACAAGGTCGCCCTGCTGCTCGACCTGGCCGATGCCGCGCCGACCGATCCCCAGGCCCGCGCCGGAGCCTTGCAGGTGCTCGAGCAGCCGCTTGGCGAAATCCTCGGCTCGCAAAGCGGCCTGCGCGAACTTCTGGGTCCGGACCTGGATCTGGGCGGGCGACTGGCCGCCATGACCCGTCTCGCCGGCGCCGACGCCGTCGAGGCGATGATTCGCATCGACCCGAAGCTGGCCGGGATCATGCCGACGCTTTCAGGACCGGCCGCGCGCCTGTCCCGCTGGCTGTCGGGAGCGGACTTCGAATCCTGCCGCGTGGCCATCGCCCAGCGGGTGTTGCAGGAACTGACCGGCCCGCGCCGCCTCAAGCCCGGCGACGCCAACGCCGAGATCATCTTCCTGCGTGGCCTGGCCATGGCCCTGACGGCCGCCGGCGGCCGCATCCTGAGCCAGGACGACATCCATGGCGCCTTTTCGGCCCGCTCGAAGATGCTGGTCACCGGCGATTTCGTGGCGGCGCTGCTGCCCGAGGGCATGACAGCCCGTGAGGAGGTCGACGCCATCATCTGGCTGGCCGAAAACATCACCGGCGGAACCAACAAACGCACCGCGGCGCGCTATCTCAACGCCAATGTCTCGGCCCTCCGGTTCGAAACCGAGATGCGCGACGTCACGACCTCGCCCTCGACCCGGCTGGCCAGTCTGACGGCGATGCAGAAGAGCGTGCTGCGCGCCGGTCTGGCGCCGGAGGACGCCGATCCGATCCGGGCCAAGATCGGCGAGATCGGCGGTCTGGTGGAGGCGGACGGCAGGATGGTCAGCCAGATCGCCAGGGCCGAGGCCTCCGCCGTACACAGACTGGACCTGCTCCTGCGTCTGGCCATGGGTGAGGCGGCGCCGCTCGGCCCGGCCGCCGACCGCGCCAAGAGCGAGGCGCTCAAACTCCTGAAGACGCCCGACCTTCGCGACGAAATGGCCCGATCACCCGAGGCTGTCGACAAGGTCAAGACCCTGATGCAGTCGGCCGGGCTGGCCGCCTAGGGCTGGCCGTCAGGCCAGCACCTCTGTCAGGGCGTCCACAACGCGCGCCACATCGTCATCGGCCATCCCGGGGAACAGAGGCAGCGTCAGACATTGGTCATACCAGGCCTGGGCGCCGGCCAGGGACAGCGCGCCGTTGCGAGCGCGCCAGTAGGGCTGGGTGTGAACCGGGATGTAGTGAACCTGGGTTCCCACGCCACGGGCGGCCAGGCCGTCGACGACGGCGCGGCGGGTCATGCCGATGGCCGCGAAATCGATCAGAACGGTCATCAGATGCAGAACCGGGTCCGAGGCCTCCGGCCGCGTCGCGATCCGCACCCGCGGGGCCAGCGGCGCCAGGGCCGTCTCATAGGCCTGGGTCAGGACCCGTCGACGGGCGCCGAACCGCGGCAGCTTGGCCAGCTGCGAGCGTCCCAGCGCGCAGAGAATGTCGGGCAGGCGGTAGTTGAAGCCCGGCTCGACCATCTCGTAGACCCAGGGATCGCCGCCCGCCGGGCGGCTCATGCCGTGGCTGCGCAACCGGCGCAGGCGCTCGGCAAGGCCGGCGTCATTGGTCGTCACCATGCCGCCCTCGCCGGTGGCGATGGTCTTGACCGGGTGAAACGAGAAGGTGGCCATGGCCGAATGAGCACAACCGCCGACCGGCTCCTGCTGATTGCCGACCCGCAGCGACGAGCCCAGGGCGTGCGGCGCGTCCTCGACGATGATGGCGCCGGCGGACTCGGCCAGGGCGGCCAGGGCCGGCAGATCGCAGACGTCGCCGCGCAGATGCACGGGCAGGACCGCGCGCACCCGCCGCCCTTTCGCCCGCTCAAGCGCCTCGGCCAGGGTCGCCGGGGTCATCAGACCGCTGTCGGGGTCCACGTCGGCGAACACCACGTCGGCCCCGACATAGGCGGCGCAGTTGGCGGTGGCGAGAAAGGTGATCGCCGGGACGATACAGACATCTCCCGGCCCGATTCCGGCCGCCAGCATGGTCATGTGCAGGGCCGCGGTGCCGTTGCTGCAGGCCACGGCATGGTCGGCGCCGACGACCTGCCGGAAGTCCTGTTCGAAAGCCTCGACGGCCGGGCCGGTGGTCAGAAAGTCGTCCCGCAGGGCGGCGACCACCGCGGCGACATCGTCATCCTCGATGGTCTGGCGTCCGTAGGGAAGCCAGGCGCTCACGCCCCGGTCTCCTCCAGCATCGCCCTCAGGCCGTCCGGCGACAGCCACTCGGTGTTGTTGTCGCTGGCATAGGAAAAGTCCTCGGCGACCGGTCCGCCGCCGTCTTCGGGACCAAACGGCGTGCGGGTGTATTCGACGAAGGCCGGCTCGATCACATAGCGATCGGCGAAGGCGTAGGTCTGGCGGGCGTCATCGGCCCCGACCATGATCTCATGCAGTTTTTCACCCGGCCGGATGCCGACCACCCGAATGGTGGCCAGAGGCGCCATGGCCTTGACCAGGTCCGGCATGGCCATGGACGGAATCTTGGGCACGAAGATCTCGCCGCCGCGCATCCGGGTCAGGGTCGACAGCACGAAGTCGACGCCCTGGTCGAGGGTGATCCAGAATCGCGTCATCCGCGGATCGGTCACCGGCAGCTCCGTGGCCCCCCTGGCCAGCAGCCGGCGGAACAGGGGCACCACGCTGCCGCGCGATCCGACCACGTTGCCGTAGCGAACCACGGCGAACCGCGTGCCGATGTCGCCCGACAGATTGTTGGCCGCCACGAAGGTCTTGTCCGACGCCAGCTTGGTGGCGCCATACAGATTGACCGGGTTGCAGGCCTTGTCTGTGGACAGGGCGACGACCTGTTTGACGTGGTTGGACAGACTGGCCCAGACCACGTTCTCGGCCCCGATGATGTTGGTCTGGATACATTCGGAAGGATTGTATTCGGCCGCCGGGACCTGTTTGAGGGCGGCGGCGTGAATAACGACGTCGACCCCGCGAAGGGCCAGGGTGAGGCGGGACCGGTCGCGCACGTCGCCGAGAAAGAAGCGCATCTTCGCCAGGGCCTCGGCCGGCAGGCGTTCGCGCATATCCTGCAGCATGTCGCTCTGCTTCAGCTCGTCGCGCGAATAGACGATGATCTTGCGCGGATTGTAGCGCTTGAGGACGGTGTCCACGAAACGCTGGCCAAAGGACCCCGTGCCGCCGGTGACCAGGATCACCTTTCCGTCGAGGTCGAGGGTGTCGGGCGCGAAACCGGCCATCTGGACTCCAGTCGCGGGGCAAAAAGGCGATCAGGGCCCGGCGCCCGTCACATTTGAGCTGAATCTGTAAACGCAGCGTCAACCATGATCGGGCGATGAAGGGGTATGGATCGTCGTCTCGCCCTCGCTGCCGCCCTTTCCCTGCTGCCCGCCGTCGCCGCCGCCAGTGGCGGGGAGAAGAAGAAGGGCGGAGGTCTGGCCTTTCTGCAGATCAAGTCCATCGTCGCCACCATCATGCGGCGAAACGGCTCACGCGGCGTGGTCACGGTCGAATGCGGCGTCGACGTGCCCGACGACAAGCTGCGCGCCCTCGCCGACGCCTCCCAGCCGCGCCTGCGCGCCGCCTATGCCAGCTTTGTCGGCAACTACGCCGCCAGCCTGGCCGCCGCCGGCGTGCCCGACGCCGACTACATGGCCCGCGAGATGCAGCACATCACCGACCAGGTGCTGGGGAAGAAGGGCGCCAAGTTCCTCGTCGGCACCATTCTCATCAACTGATCACATCGCGCTGATGCCGCCGTCGAGCTTGAGCTCGGCGCCGGTCATGAACTTGCTCTCGTCGCTGGCCAGATAAAGCGCCGCGTTGGCGATATCGAGCGTCTCGCCGATATGACCCAGCGGGATCTGACGGCCGAGCTTGGCCTCTCCCTCTTCCTTGCCGAAGGCCTGACGGATCGGGTCGAGGATCGGCGTGTCGATGAAGGTCGGGTGGATCGAGTTGGAGCGGATGTCGAACTTCTGCTTGGCGCAATAGAGGGCGATGTTCTTGCTCAACAGCCAGACCGCGGCCTTGGAGGCGTTGTAGGCGGGGCCGCTGTGGTTGGCGATCAGGCCGGCGATCGAGCTGATGTTGATGATCGAGCCGGGCTGGTTGTGCCGCATGTATTTCAGCGCGTGTTTGCCGCCCAGGAAAACCGAGTCGACATTGACCGCCATCACGGACCGGAAGTCGTCGAGGCTGCACTGGTCGAGATTGCCGCCCTTGCTGATGCCGGCGTTGTTGATCAGCACCGAGAGCCCGCCCATGGCCGCGTCGGCGCCCTCAAGAGCGAAGATCCATTGATCTTCCTTGGTCACGTCCAGCGGAAAGGCGAAGGCCGTTCCGGCGCCATGAGCCTTGTTGATCTCGTCGGCCACGGCCTGGGCCCCGGCCAGATTGACGTCGGCCAGGCTGACTTTCGCGCCTTCCTCGGCCAGCCGGCGGGCCATGGCCGCGCCCAGTCCCTGGGCGGCGCCGGTGATGAAAGCCTTCTTGCCGGCGACCCGGCCCGTCTTCGCGGTCATAATGCGTCTCCCCAATTCAAACGAATGTTTACGGGGCGACGCGGCGCGGGTCCAGTCAGTCGAAGATCAGCTCGGTCGCCGCCGACAGTTCGGCCAGGGCCTGGTCGACGCCGCCGACCTTGATCGCCCGCATGCCCAGCTGGGCGGCCGGCTTGCAGTTGATGCCCAGGTCGTCGAGGTAGACGCAGTCGGCCGGATCGACCTCCAGCTGGTCGCACATCATCTGGTAGATGCGCGGATCGGGTTTGCGCACGCCCGCCTTCGAGCTTTCGATGACCACGTCGAACAAGGCCATGACCTCGGCCACCTGGGCGGCCTTGCCGGAGGTTCCGGCCATGCCGGCGCCGTGGCCGGTCTGAACGTTGTTGGTGATGCAGCCGACCTTGAAAACATCCTTGCAGGCCATCAGCGCCGCCACCATCCGCGGCCGCACGTCGCCGGCCAGCCGGGGCAGGATGTCGGCGCCGCGCACCGGGTGGCCGAGGGCCGTCGCCTCCTCGAGGAATTTCAGGTCAAAGGCCGCCGTGTCGATCTCGTTGCGCTCGAACAGGGCCCAGGCGTTGGTGTCGGGGTTGGTCGAATTGACCTTGCGAACGAAGTCGCGGGGCAGGCCGCGTTCGGCCTCGAGCCGGTTGAACGCCTCGAACGGCGAGGTCGTGATCACCCCGCCGAAGTCCCAGATCACCGCTTCTACCGCCACGCCCGCTCCTTGCATTCGCCCGTCCGGGGCGAAACCGGTTTCCATCATCGTCCGA
Source organism: Caulobacter sp. (assembly GCA_030680355.1). Taxonomy (GTDB): domain Bacteria; phylum Pseudomonadota; class Alphaproteobacteria; order Caulobacterales; family Caulobacteraceae; genus Caulobacter. The sequence continues at coordinate 194,980 of JAUXVF010000022.1, read as the reverse complement.
CGGGCTCTAGAGACGGCCGCACCCGGACGCAACCCGCAGCCCCGCCTCGCCATGATCCCTCGCCCCCTCCGCATCGCCCTTCTGCTTCTGGCCGGACTGACGGTCCTCTGGGGAAGTCTGGCGCCGTCATCGATCCCGCCCGGCCCCGGGCTCTGGGACAAGGCGCAGCATGCGGCAGCCTATTTCGGCCTGACCGTCATCGGCGCCTGGGCCTTTCCGCGCCGGCTGACCGCGCTGGCCGCCAGCCTGTTCGCCGCCGGCGTAGGGATCGAGATCCTGCAGTCGATGATGAATCTGGGCCGTCAGGGCGATCCCGCCGACGCCCTGGCCAACACCGCCGGCATCGCCGCCGGCCTGATCCTGACCCTGGCGGCCCGCCGGCTGATCGGGGACAGGCCTCGCGCCGAGGGGGAATAGCCGGGAAGGGCCAACCCGGAACGGGTAGGATCGGGACCTCCTGTTCACCGGAGCGGCCCGTCATGTCCATCCGACTGCCCCTCATCGCTCTCGCCGGCCTGACCCTGGCCGCCTGCGACGGCGGCCTGCCGCGCCCCGGCGGCGCGGCTCCCGTCGCCTGCTGCTGCGATCAGTGTCCGACCACCGCCGCGCCGGCGACCCCGACGCCGGCCGCCGTCTCCGACAGGAGCGGCGGCGTCACCCGCGTCGCCGATCGCACGAGGAAGACCTGGCGGGCGAGCGGCGGCTCGGGCGGCTATCGCTACCAGCGCTCCGGCGAGAGCCGCTATGGCGCTCGCTACGGCGGCGGCTATGGCGGCCGTTACGGGGCCGGCGGCCAGGTCTATGGCGGCGTCAGCGTCTCGGTCGAGGAGACCCAGACCGCCTCCGAACGCTACAGCTACAGTGAATCATCGAGCGGCTACGGTTACAGCTCGGCTTCGGGCGGCGGCTATGGCTACGGCTACAGTGATGGGTCCGGCGGCGGCTACGGCGGCCAGGGCCAGGGCGGACACCCCTATCCCCCCGCCGGCGTCGATCAGAACGGCTACCTGACCTGGCCGGGCAAGGTCGAAAACTAGCCGCCCGCCACCGCGGAAAAGCCGTAGCGCCTGAACACCGCCATCGCTCGCGGACCACCCAGGAAATTCAGAAAGGCGCCGGCCGCCGGATCTCGCGCGCCGGTCACGACCGCGCCGGGATAGACGATCGGCGGATGCGTCCAGGCGGGAAACCGACCGACCACCCTTACCGCCGGCTCGGCCAGGGCGTCGGTGGCGTAGACCACGCCCAGCGGCGCTTCGCCGCGCGCCACATAGGCCAGGGCGGCCCGCACATTCTCCGCCGGCAGCAACCGCCCGGCGACCTGTGGCCAGACCTTCAGCCGGGTCAGGGCGGCCCGGGCGTAGCGGCCGGCCGGCACGGCGTCGGGATCGGCCATGGCCAGCCGCCCATCGCCGAGCGCCTGGCCAAGGGGCATGTCCGGCCCGATCGTCAACGCCACCGACGCCGACGCCGGCGCGATCAGCACCAGCTGGTTGGACAGCAGGTCCCGCCGGCTGGCCGCGACGATCCGGCCCCGGCCGGCCAGCCAGTCCATCCAGTCCTCGTCGGCCGATATGAAAACGTCGGCCGGCGCGCCCTCGGCGATCTGGCGGGCCATGGCCGACGAGGCGCCGAAACTGAGGGTCGCCGGCGCCCGCCCGTCCGCTGTCCAGGCCCCGCCGGCGGCCGTCAGCGCCTCCTGCAGCGAGGCGGCCGCGAACACTGTCAGCCCCGGCCCGGTCGGCGCGCAGGCCTGCGCCGCCAGACTGGCCGCGCCGACCAGGAAGGCCCGTCTGTCCCGCATCGAATCCCTCCGGGGTCATGGCCCGCGCCTTGCGGCCAATCCTGACGACTGGATCGAAACGGGACAAGGGAAGACCCATGCGTTCACCGAACGGGCCGCTGTTCAAGACCTATGAAATCGTAGCCATCATCGCCTTCCTGACCGCCGCGGCGGCCCTGGCCGGGCTGAAGCTGGTCTACTAGCCGGCGACGGCGTTCCGACGCACGGCCGGCGGCCTGCGAGGCGGGAAAAGGCTTGAAACTCCGCCAGCCAAGGACGATTGGCGCACCCGACACGATTCGAACGTGTGACCTTTGCCTTCGGAGGGCAACGCTCTATCCAGCTGAGCTACGGGTGCGTATCGCTGGCGGAGGCGGGTCAATAGCCGAAAGCAGCGGGCTGCGCTAGCCCGCTGACAGCCAGATAAATCGGGCGATGAACAGGGCCGCCAGGCCAAGCAGCGGCCAATCCGCCGCCGTCGCCTGTCCCCGACCCAGTTTCAGCACCGCGCAGGCGATGATGCCGAAGGCCAGGCCGTTGGCGATGGAGAAGGTCAGCGGAATGGCGATCAGGGTCAGGAACCCTGGAATGGCCACCAGCGGATCGGTCCAGTCATTGTCGGCCAGCGGGGCCATCATCAGGGCGCCGACCAGGATCAGGGCCGGCGCCGTGGCCGCCGCGGGAATGGCCGAAGCGAAGGGGGCGAAGACCAGGGCGACCAGAAACAGCAGGCCGACGACCACGGCGGTCAGGCCGGTGCGGCCGCCCGCGGCGACGCCCGCGGCGCTCTCGATATAGCTGACCGTGGTGGTGGTCCCGGCCATCGAGCCGACGATGGTCGCCGCCGAGTCGGTCAGCAGGATGCGGTTGAGCCTGGGGATGCTCCCGTCCGGCTGCACCAGGCCGGCGCGTTTGGTCACTGCCACCAAGGTGCCGACATTGTCGAACAGGTCGACGAACAGGAAGACGACGATGATCTCGATCAGCGCCAGGGTCAGGCCCTTGCCGCCGATGCCGAGGGCGGCGGGCACATCGAGGCGGAAGGCCGTCGCGGTCAGGGCCTCGAGGCTGTAGTCGCCCGGCGTCCAGGCCACGGCTCCGATCGCCCAGGCCAGGGCGGTGGTGGTCAGGATGCCGATCAGCATCGCCGCCCGGACGCGCCAGGCCAGCAGCACCCCGGTCAGGGCCAGGCCGAACAAGGTCAGCAGGGCCGCCGGGCTGGACAGGCTGCCCAGCGTCACCGTGGTCGCCGGATGGGCGACGATGACGCCCACGCTCTTGAGCCCGATGAAGGCGATGAACAGGCCGATGCCGGCGGCGATGGCCGCGTAGAGCGACGGCGGGATGGCCCCGACGATCAGCTTTCGCACCCCCGAGACGGTCAGGATCAGGAAGGCGACGCCCGACAGAAAGACGCAGCCGAGCGCCGTCTGCCAGGGCAGGCCCATGCCCTGGACCACGGTGTAGGTGAAATAGGCGTTGAGCCCCATGCCGGGGGCCAGGGCGATGGGGTAGTTGGCGAACAGCCCCATCATGATCGAGCCGAAGGCCGCCGCCAGGCAAGTCGCCGCCGCCGCCCCGGCCGCCGGCATCCCGGCGTCGGCCAGGATGGTCGGGTTGACCAGCACGATATAGGCCATGGTCAGGAAGGTGGTGATCCCGGCCACCACCTCGGTGCGCAAGGCGGTGCCGTGGTCCTTCAGTTTGAAGAGGCGCTCCAGCATCGTTCCGCCCTCATCGCCGGTCCGCGGTCAGGGTAGCGCGCCGGGGCGGCCTGGCAAACCGGCGCCTGGCGACGGCCGTCAGGTCATCCTGAAGCGGATCGGCACCGTCTTGGGACCACAGACGAAACTGGCCTCCATCCGCCTGGGCTGGCCATCGAGTGCGACGCTCTCCAGACGCGGCAGCAGTTCCTCCCACAGCACCCGCATTTCCATGCGCGCCAGATGCTGGCCGATACAGACATGGGCGCCGTAGCCGAAGGCCACGTGCTTGTTGGGCGTGCGCTCGATGTCGAATTTGTAGGGATCGGTGAACACCGCCTCGTCACGGTTGCCGGACGGATAGCAGAGCATCATCCAGTCGCCCTTGGCGATCGTCTGGCCGGCCAGTTCCGCATCGGCGGTGGCGCTGCGCATGAAATGTTTGACCGGGGTCTCCCAGCGGATCGACTCCTCGACCAGACCGGGGATCAGGCCGGGATTGTCCTTCAACTTGCGGAACTGGTCGGGGTTCTCGGCCAGGGCCCACAGGGCGCCGGCGGTGGTGCCGGAGGTGGTGTCGTGGCCGGCCGTGGCGGCGATGATATAGTAGCTCATCGCCTCCAGGTGGCCGAGCGGTTTACCCTCGATCTGGCCGTTGGCGATGACGCTGGCCAGGTCCTGGCGGGGATTGGCCCGGCGGTTCTCGGTCATGGCGTTGAAATAGGTCATGAAGTCGGTGATCGTGGCCTGAAGGTTGGCCAGTCCGACATCAGGATCGGTGACCGCCCCGCCGCGGTTCAGCTCCGGATCGGCGCTGCCGAACAGCTCCTGGGTGAGCTTGAGCATGCGCGGTTCGTCAATCTCCGGAACGCCGAGCACCTCCATGATCACATGCAGCGGATAGAGGAAGGCGACGTCGCGGGCGAAGTCGCAACGGTCACCCTTGGCCGCCATCCGGTCGACGAAACCGCGGGCGATCTCGCGGACGCGTGCCTCAAGGCCGCGGATATTCTGCGGCAGGAACCAGGCCTGGGTCAGGCGCCGGTAGTTCATGTGGTCGGGGTTATCCATCTGGACCAGGGAGCGGACCAGATGCGGCGAGCCGCCGGTCATCTCGCGCACCTTCTTGTCCATTTCTATCGGCGTGGCCACCGTGGCCAGGTCGCCGTTGTGGAACAGCTCGTTCTGTTTCTCGACCGCCTGGATGTCGGCGAAACGGGTGACCACCCAGAAGGGATCGAAGCCCTCGGGCTGGGCCCTGGCCAGCGGCGCGTTGGACCGCAGCCAGCGGAAGGCGTCGTCGATGCGGGTCCCGTCGGCATAGGCCTTGGGATCGACAATGGTGTTGGCCACGTCCTGGGGAATCATCATCGCCTGGCTCCTGATCGCTCCATCCGCCGCCTGTCCCTGCGGCTCCATCGAGTGCTAGCACCTCTCTTGATATACGGCCAACAAGTAAGTTACAGAATGACATGACCCGGCCCGCGACCCTCGCCCCTCAACTCCGGCAGACCCAGGCGGAACGCCGCGACCAGTCTGAACGCGGCCTGTTGAGCGCGGCGACCCAGGTCATCGCCGAGCGGGGCGTCACTGCCGCCACCCTCGACGCAATCGGCGCGAAGGCCGGCTACAGCCGGGGTCTGGCGACCCAGAAGTTCGGCTCAAAACAGGGGCTGATCGAGGCGCTGATCGCCCATCTGCACGCCAGGCAGGACGAGGCGCTGGACGCCTGCGGCGTGGACGGGATGCCGGGTCTCGAGGCGGTCCTGACCTATGTCGACCTCTACCTGCGCAATCTGGCCCTGAAGGGCGAGGGGCGGGCCTATTTCATGCTGCTGGCCGGCGCCGTCGCCGATCTGTCGGTTCTGCGGACGGCCTTCGCCGCCTCGCACGAACGCATCGAGCGCCGGCTGGAGGCCATGGTCGAGCGCGGCCAGGCCGAGGGTGCGATTCGCCGCGAGATGGACGCCGACGCGGCGGCCCTGATGGTCGGCAGTCTGTTGCTCGGCCTGTCGATCCAGTGCCTGATCGATCCGGACATGGATCTGGAGCCTATCCGCACCACCAGCCTTGCGACCCTGCGACTCAGCTTCGCCGTGGTCGCGCCCGCGAAGGGATGACCATGGCCGACGCCCCGCCCTACAAGACCTGGCAGTGCCGCACCTGCGGGTTTCTCTATGACGAAGCCGAGGGCGATCCCGGCGAGGGCCTGGCCCCCGGCACGCGGTGGGCCGACGTGTCGGCGGACTGGGTCTGCCCCCTCTGCGGCACGCCAAAGGCTGACTTCGACATGATCGAGCTATAGGTCCGGCCCCTAGTCCCGGGTCGGGTCCGCCGCATCGGCCGCGCCGTAGGTGAGGGACAGGAAGACGTCCTCCAGATCGGGGTCCTCGGTGGCGATGTCCTTGATATGCAGGCCGCTGGCCCGCACCGCCGCCAGCACCTGTTCGACGCTGGACTGGCCGGTCTTGTAGGTGACCGAAAAGGCGCCGCCGTTGCGCAGCCGGGTCTCGAAGCCCTTGAGATTGGGCGCGGCGGAGACCGGTTCTTCCGGCGTGACCACGACATTGCGGGTGTCGAGGCGGCGCAGCAGGCTTTCGGTCGGCTCGCAGGCGACCACCTCGCCGCGGTTGATGATGGCGATGCGATCGCAGAGCTCCTGCGCCTCTTCCAGATAGTGGGTGGTCAGGACGATGGTCACACCCTGGCGGTTCAGTTCCAGGACGTAGTTCCAGAGCTGGCGGCGCAGCTCGACGTCGACCCCGGCGGTGGGCTCGTCGAGGATCAGCACCGGCGGGTTGTGGACCATGGCCTTGGCCACCATCAGCCGCCGCTTCATGCCGCCCGACAGCTGGCGGACATAGGCCTCGGCCTTGTCGGTCAGGCCCATGGCCTCGAGCAGCGCATTGGTGCGGCGTTCCCTCTTCGGCACGCCGTACATGCCGGCCTGGGTCTCCAGCGACTCGCGGGGGGTGAAGAAGACGTCGGCGGCCAGCTCCTGGGGCACCACGCCGATGGCGGCGCGGGCGTCACGCGGACGCTGGTCGATGTCGCGGCCCCAGATCTTCACCGTGCCGGCGGTCTTGGTGGTCAGTCCGGCGAGGATGTTGATGAAGGTCGACTTGCCCGCGCCATTGGGGCCCAGCAGGCCGAAAATCGATCCGCGCGGGATTTTCAGGTCAATGCCGTTGAGGGCGGTCTTGGCCGCCGTGGTCTTGGTGGCGGCGTAGGTCTTCACAAGGCCAGAGGCCTCGATGGCGTATTGCGGCAGGTCCATGCGGGCTTTCGATCAATTGACGCCCCGGCGGGGCCTCGCATAGGTATGCGTCACACGCCGCCGCGCCAAGGCCGGGGCGACGCATTCAGGGTAGGATGACAATGGCGCGCAAGGTTTCGACCAAAACCAGCCGGGGAAAGACCCCCACCGCCACGCCGCCGGAGGCCGCCCTCTTCCCGCCGCCCGAGACAGTCATCGTCCGCTCCCACCGCATCGCCTGCGAAGGCGAGGGCGGCGCGCTTGGCCATCCGCGCGTCTGGCTGGAGATGGGCGGCGCCGGCTGGGTCGACTGCCCCTACTGCGACCGCCGCTTTGTCGCCGCCACCGCCGTTGGCGACGAGGACGAGCGCCTGGCGCCGGGCGTCTATGAAGGCTCCGCCGGCCATTGATGTCCCGATTCCGCCGCCCGCGGGGCTGACGGAACGCCGGTCTCCGGCTAGATTCCCGGCATGACCGATCACGCGACAGCCTTCCGCCGCCTGCATGCAGGCCCAGAGCTTCTGATCCTGGCCAACGGCTGGGACGCCGGCAGTTGCCGCGTCATTGAGACCCTGGGGGCGAAGGCCGTGGCCACGTCCAGCGCCGCGGTCTGCTGGAGCCACGGCTATGCCGACGGTCATCACCTGCCGGTCGAGCTGCTGGTCGCCACGGTGCGCGACATCGCCCGGGCGGTGTCCATCCCGCTGTCCTGCGACTGCGAGGGCGGCTACGCCGACGACCCCGCCGCGGTCGGCGAGACCATCACCCGGATCATCGACGCCGGGGCGGTGGGCATCAATATCGAGGACAACCGCGACCCGCCCGAGCGGCTGGCCCGCAAGATCGAAGCCGGGCGCAAGGCCGCCGACCGGGCCGGGGTGGCCCTGTTCATCAACGCCCGCACCGACGTCTGGCTGAAAAAACTGGTCGCGGACGAGGCGGCCCTGGCCGAGGCCCTGCGCCGCGCGGCCCTCTACCGCGACGCCGGCGCCGACGGCCTGTTCGCGCCCGGCGTCGCAGCCGACGGCGATATCCGCGCCCTGGCCGACGAGGCCGGCCTGCCCCTGAATGTGATGGCAAAGCCGGGCCTGCCTGACGCCTCCGCGCTGCAGGCCCTCGGCGCGCGTCGCCTCTCCTCGGCGACCGGACCGGCGCGGGCGGCCCTCGCGGCGCTGAAGGAGACGGTCAGCCACTATCTGGCGACCGGAGAGTCCGACGCCCTCTACGCCGCCGGCGGAGACGCCTTCGACTACAACACGCTGTTCACATAGGGCCGAAGGGCACGACCTTGTTGTCGGCGTCGTGGCCGATGTCGGCCCGGCCCAGATACGGGATACCGGCCCGCCCGCACCAGTGGCGAGCGACCTCTTCCTCGCCCAGGCCGAAGTCGGGATCGTTGGGCGGGATGTCGCTGCACCGGCCCAGCCGCAGGCCGGCGATTCGCCGAACGCCCGGGTTGCTGGTGATGTGAAACAGCGACCGGTCGATCCGGTACATGTACTCGGCGACCTCCTCGAGCATCAGGACGTGATCGGTCAGGTCCGGCTCCAGAGCCGTGCCGAGGAGCTGGCTGAGCACGGTGATGTTGAAGGCCGCCGTCTTCACACCCGGCTTGCAGGCCGGTTCCAGCGTGGCGGGGTCGCTGTCGACCAGGAAGGCCAGGGCCCGGGTCACGGCCGCCGCGCCGCCGGCCCGGCGGATCTCATGCGGCACGGGACCGTGGACGGCGCGGCCGATACCGCGGGCGTAGAGACCGGCCAGCAGGAAACCGGCGTCGCTGTAGCCGAGATAGGTCTTGCTCCGGGCCGCGTCGGTCAGGCCGGCCAGAATGGCCTCGGCCGGGCGGCAGGCGCCGTAGCCGCCGCGGCCGAACCAGACGGCGTCATAGCCGGGGTCATTGGCGATGCGCAGGAAACCCTCGACCCGGGCGGCGTCATCGCCGGCGAAATGGCCATGGGACAGGAAACACTGGGGATCGAAGACGATCTCGACCTCGCCGGCCGGATAGAGTCGGGCGGCCAGGGCCTGGACCTCGGCCGGCACGGCGGGGTCCACGCGGCCGGACGGCGCCACGACCCCGATCCTGACCTGCCTGCCCATCTTCGCTCCGACCCGCCGGGCGGTTTGTCACCCTGACCCCAACCGTATATTTCCCGGGGATGAATCAGGACAGACCCTATTTCTTCTGCGGTATCGGCGGCAGCGGCATGCTGCCCCTGGCCCTGATCGTCCAGGCGACCGGGGCGACGGTGGAAGGCTCCGATCGCGCCCTCGACCAGGGCCGCACCGCGCCCAAGTTCGAATTCCTGCGCGACCGCGGGATCGCCCTGTGGCCGCAGGACGGAAGCGGCGTCACCCGGGCCGAACAGATTGTCGTCGCCACCGCCGCGGTCGAGGATACGGTGCCCGACGTGGTCGCGGCCAAACAGGTCGGCGCCAAGCGACTCGGCCGCGCCGAGCTGCTGTCCCAGCTGTTCAACGCCGCGCCGCGCTCGGTCGGGGTGGCCGGCACCAGCGGCAAGTCGACGACCACGGCGATGATCGCCTGGATCCTCGACCAGGCCGGCCTCGATCCGACCGTGATGAACGGCGCGGTGATGAAGAACTTCGTCACGGATGACGCCCCCTTCGCCAGCGCCCTGGTCGGCAAGAGCAATCTGTTCGTCAGCGAGGTCGACGAGAGCGACGGCTCGATCGCCCGCTACGACGCCGCCGTGGCGGTGGTGAACAACATCTCCGAAGACCACAAGACCATGGACGAGCTGCGCACCCTGTTCGCCGGCTTCGTGGCCCGGGCCGGCAAGGTGGTGCTCAACCTCGACAACGAGGAGACCGCCCTGCTGGCCGCCGGGGTTCGACCCGACCGACTGGTCAGCTGGAGCCTGGACGACGTGGGGGCTGACCTGCAGGCCAGCGAGATCGCGCCACAGCCGACGGCCGTGGCCTTCCGCCTGACCGGTCCCGACGGCCTCGACATCCCCGTCCAGTTGGGCGTGCCCGGCCGGCACAATGTCGCCAACGCCCTGGCGGCCCTCGGCGCGGCCAGGGCTCTTGGTCTGGATGTCGCTGACGCCGCCGCGACGCTGGAGACCTTCAGCGGGGTCAAGCGGCGGTTCGAGGTGGTGGGCAGCCGCGGCGGGATCACCGTCATCGACGACTTCGCCCACAACCCCGACAAGATCGCCGCCACCCTGGAGACCCTGCACGCCTTCCCCGGCCGGCTGCTGATCATGTTCCAGCCGCACGGCTTTGGGCCCCTGCGGTTGATGCGCGCCGAGTTCGTGCGCGGCTTTGTCGAGGGTCTGGCCGCCGACGACATCCTGCTGATGCCCGAGCCGGTCTATTTCGGCGGCACCACGGTGCGCGAGGTGACCAGCGATGACATCGCCGCCGACGTCCGCGCCGGCGGCCGCGCGGCCCAGGCCCTGGGCGACCGTCCCGCCTGCGGCGACCGGCTGGTCGAGCTGGCCCGGCCCGGCGACCGGATCGTGATCATGGGCGCCCGCGACGACACCCTGTCGACCTTCGCCGCCGAGGTGCTGGCGCGGCTGGCGACGTAGCCGCGCGCCAATCCCCGGATGACCGCCGGCCCTGACACCACTATCTTCCCGCCATGACCGACGCCGACGCCCCCGCCCTGCCCGCCGCCGACCGCCCCCTGACGCAGGACGGGCCGCCCGTGCGGCTCTATCTGGTCGACGGCTCGGGCTACATCTTCCGCGCCTATCACGCCCTGCCGCCGCTGACCCGCAAGTCGGACGGCCTGCCGGTCGGGGCCGTGCAGGGCTTCTGCAACATGCTGTTCAAGCTGTTGCGGGACATGAAGGAGGACGCCCCGACCCACCTGGCGGTGGTCTTCGACCATTCGGAGAAGACCTTCCGCAATGATCTCTACCCGCTCTACAAGGCCCACCGCCCGCCGGCCCCCGAGGACCTGATTCCGCAGTTCCCGCTGGTCCGCGAGGCGACGCGGGCCTTCGGCGTGCCCTCGATCCAGCTGCCCGGCTACGAGGCCGACGACATCATCGCCGCCTATGCCGACAAGATCAGCGCCGCCGGCGGCGAGGTGGTCATCATCTCGTCGGACAAGGACCTGATGCAGCTGGTCGGCGACCGGGTGCAGATGCTCGACACCATGAAGAACCTGCTGATCGGTCCCGATCAGGTGTTCGAGAAGTTCGGCGTCGGCCCCGACAAGGTGGTCGAGGTCCAGGCCCTGTGCGGCGACAGCGTCGACAACGTGCCCGGCGCCCCCGGCATCGGCATCAAGACCGCCGCCCTGCTGATCAACGAGTTCGGCGACCTCGAATCGCTGCTCGCCCGGGCCGGCGAGATCAAACAGCCCAAGCGCCGCGAGACCCTGATCGAGTTCGCCGACCAGATCCGCCTGTCGCGCCAGCTGGTCCAGCTCGACCGCGACACGCCCCTGCCCGAACCGATCGAGGACCTGGTGGTCCGCGAGCCGGACAAGGAAACCCTGGCCGCCTTCCTCGAGCTGATGGAGTTCCGCGGCCTGGCCCGGCGGGTCGGCGACGCCGGTTCGGGCGGGGCTGCCGCCGCCGACCCGGTGCGCTCGGCCTCCGCCGCCGAGGCCGCCGCCCAGGCCGCCCCCATCGATGTGAACGGCTATGTCTGCGTCCGCGACGAGGATGTCCTCGACGACTGGATCGCGCGCGGTTTCGCCGCCGGGGTCATCGCCTTCGACACCGAGACCGACGCGCTCGGCTCGGCCAGCGCCGGTCTCTGCGGCGTCTCCCTGGCCGTGGCCCCGGGCGAGGCCTGCTACATCCCGGTCGGCCATACCGAGAAGGACGGCCTGCTGCTCGACGCCCCGGCCGACCTGCGCCAGCTTCCGCTGGAGCTGGTTATGGCCAGGCTCAAGCCGCTGCTTGAAGACCCCGCCGTGCTCAAGGTGGCCCAGAACGCCAAATACGACATCGCCGTCCTGTCGCGGTACGGCGTCGACGTCGCCCCCATCGATGACACCATGCTGATCAGCTATGTCCTCGAGGCCGGGCTGCACGGCCATGGCATGGACGAACTGTCGGAGCTGTGGCTGGGCCACAAGCCGATCCCGTTCAAACAGGTGGCCGGCAGCGGCAAGAGCCAGATCAGCTTCCGCCATGTGGCGCTGGACCAGGCCACCCCCTACGCCGCCGAGGACGCCGACGTCACCCTGCGTCTGTGGCAAACCCTGCGCCCGCGGCTGGCCCGCGAGGGGCTGCTGACCGTCTATGAGACCACCGAGCGGCCGCTGCCGCCGGTGCTGGCGGCGATGGAGAACGCCGGGATCAAGGTCGATCCCGACTTCCTGCGCCGGCTGTCGCATGAGTTCTCGATGCGGATGGCCGATCTGGAGGCCACGGCCCATACCCTGGCCGGCCGGCCCTTCAATCTGGGCAGCCCCCGCCAGATCGGCGACATCCTGTTTGGCGAGATGGCCCTGGAGGGCGGCAAGAAGACCGCCACCGGCCAGTGGGCCACCGACGTCGACGTGCTCGAGGGCCTGGCCGCCAAGGGCGCCGCCCTGCCGCGCACCCTGCTCGACTGGCGCCAGCTGTCCAAGCTCAAGGGCACCTATACCGACAACCTGGTCGCCGCGATCAACGAGAAGACCGGCCGGGTTCACACCAGCTACGCCATGGCCTCGACCACCACCGGCCGGCTGTCCTCGACCGACCCCAACCTGCAGAACATCCCCGTCCGCACCGAGGAAGGCCGCAAAATCCGCAAGGCCTTCATCGCCGAGCCGGGCCATGTGCTGATCAGCGCCGACTACAGCCAGATCGAGCTGCGGCTGCTGGCCCATGTCGGCGACATCGCCCAGCTCAAGCGCGCCTTCCGCGACGGGCTCGACATCCATGCCATGACCGCCTCGGAGATGTTCGACACCCCGATCGAAGACATGCCGGCCGAGGTCCGCCGCCGGGCCAAGGCGATCAATTTCGGCATCATCTACGGCATCAGCGCCTTCGGCCTGGCCAACCAGCTGGGCATCGACCAGGGCCAGGCCGGCGCCTACATCAAGACCTATTTCGAACGCTTCCCGGGCATCCGCGACTATATGGACCGCATGCGGGCCGAGGTGCGCGAGAACGCCTATGTCAGCACCATCTTCGGGCGAAAGATCAACATCCCCGACATCCGGGGCAAGGCGGCGGGCATGAAACAGTTCGCCGAACGCGCCGCCATCAACGCCCCGCTGCAGGGCGCCGCCGCCGACATCATCCGCCGCGCCATGGCCCGCATGCCGGCGGCGCTCAAGGACGCCGGCCTGTCGGCCCGGATGCTGCTGCAGGTGCATGACGAACTGATCTTCGAGGCCAGGACCGAAGAGGCCGACGAGACCATGCGGGTGGCAAAGGTCGTGATGGAGACCGCCGCCCTGCCGGCCGTTGAGATCAGCGTGCCGCTGGTCGTCGACGCCAGGGCCGCGGCCAACTGGGACGAGGCGCACTAACCCAAACATGCCCTCCCCGGAGGGGGAGAGATGGGGAGCGGCATTGAGGGTTGCATTCGATTTGCCCCCCAAACGCGTCCCGCCGCGCTATCTTGCGCTCAACCTCCAATCCCGCCGCCCGAGAGACCATGCGCAAAGTCATCCGCAAGCCCCTGACCGCCCTCAAGCATTTTCTGCAAAGCGAGGCCTCCGGCGGGCTGGTCTTGATGGCGGTGGCGGCCCTGGCCCTCATTGTCGCCAATTCGCCGGCGGCCCCGGCCTATTTCGCCGCCCTGCATGCGCCGCTCGGCGGCCTCGACCTGCTGCACTGGATCAACGACGGACTGATGGCGGTGTTCTTTCTGCTGGTCGGTCTGGAGATCAAGCGCGAGCTGGTCGTTGGCGAACTGAACAGCTGGCCCCTGCGGGTGCTGCCGGGGTTCGCCGCCGTGGGCGGGATGATCGTCCCGGCCCTGGTCTTCCTGATCTTCACCTTTCGCGACCCCGTGGCGGCCGAGGGCTGGGCCATTCCGGCGGCGACCGACATCGCCTTCGCCCTGGGGGTCATGCTGCTGCTGGGCTCACGGGTCCCGACCTCGCTGAAGATCCTGCTGACCGCCCTGGCGATCATCGATGACCTGGGGGCGGTGGTGATCATCGCCCTGTTCCACACCAGCGACCTGGACCTTCCGGCCATGGCCATGGCCGGCGCGACCCTGGCGGCCCTGGTCGCGCTCAACCGGTTCAAGGTCACCCGCCTGTTCCCCTACCTGCTCCTCGGGGCGGTCCTGTGGGTCTTCGTGCTCAGGTCAGGGGTTCACGCGACCATCGCCGGAGTCCTGCTGGCCCTGACCGTGCCGCTGGGCCGGGGGCGGGAAGGCGAAGGGGATGACGCCTCGCCGCTCATTCGGCTGGAACACGGCCTGACGCCCTGGGCGGCCTTCCTGGTGGTGCCGGTGTTCGGCTTCGCCAACGCCGGAGTGTCCCTGGCCGGCGCCAGCCTGGCCACGGTCCTGGCGCCGGTGCCGCTGGGCATCGCCGCCGGCCTGCTGATCGGCAAACAGGTCGGGGTGTTCGGCTTCGGCTGGCTGGCCATCCGGCTGGGCTGGGCGGCGCTGCCCGAGGGGGCCAGCTGGCGGCAGTTCTACGGCCTGTCCCTGCTCTGCGGCATCGGCTTCACCATGAGCCTGTTCATCGGCCTGCTGGCCTACAGCGACCCGGCGCTCGAAGACGCCGCCAAGCTGGGGGTCATTGTCGGTTCGGTGCTGTCGGGCGTCGCCGGCTGGCTGGTGCTGCGCCTCGCCCCGCCGGCCAGGGCCTGACCACGGCCGGCGGAACAACGCGAGCCGGCGGGCGTTCTCTCACTGGAGACGCACCAAAGGGGTTGATCGTGAAAAGCTTGCTGTACTGGACGCTGGCCGTACCGATGACGGCGATCGCGGCGCTGATTTTGCTGAAGCTTCTGCAGGCGGCGTCCTAGACGCACCACCCCCTGGTGGAGCCGAGGGGAATCGAACCCCTGACCTCCTCATTGCGAACGAGGCGCTCTACCATCTGAGCTACGGCCCCCTCCCAGGAAGAGGGAAGCGGCGCACATACGGCTCCGTCTCCCTGGCTGTCAAGACGGCCAGGCGAGGTGAGGGCCGCCGCGCCTTGCTGCGCCGTGGCAGCACGGATAGAACCGGGCCTGCCCCCTCACCCGGAACCCTGATCCATGGCCCCTCTCGCCAACTTTCTTTATTCCATCGTCGACGGTCTTCTCGGCCTGCTGATCCTGGCCCTGATCATCTCGGCGATCCTGTCCTGGCTGGTGGCTTTCGACGTGGTCAATCTGCGCAACAACGTCGTGCGGCAGATCTATTACGGGCTGGAGCGGATCACCGAGCCGCTGCTGCGGCCGATCCGGCGTTTCATCCCGCCGCTGGGCGGGGTCGACCTGAGCTTCATCGTGCTGTTCCTGATCATCCAGGGCGCGCGCAACTATCTGCTGGAGCCGCTGTTCAACAGCCTGGCCAGTCTCGGCTAGCCATGCGGCTGGCGGTCCGCCTGACCCCGCGCGGCGGGCGGAACGCCATCGACGGCTGGGGCAGCGGCGCGGACGGCCGCGTCTTCCTCAAGGTTCGCGTCTCGGCCCCGCCGGTGGAGGGCGAGGCCAACGCCGCCCTGACCGTGCTGCTGGCCAAGGCCCTGGGCCTGCCCAAATCCGCCGTCCGCATCGCCGCAGGCCAGACCGGGCGGCTCAAACAGGTCGAGCTGGACGGGCTGACGGAGGCCGATCTGGCCGCTGTCGTCGGAGCCCGTCCCGACGGCGACGGATCGTCTTGATTCCGTACGACAACCTTAGCAAAGTGGGTCCCGGGGCGAGCCGTCGCACAGGCGGTCGGGGCTGGGGAGCTTATCCATGGATTTTCTGCTGAAGGGCCTGATGGCCCTGCCGGGAGCGCTTGCCGCTACGCCCGTGGAGTTCTTCATATTCGGCGCCACCCTGCTGGGGGTGGCCCTGTTCCACCACCGGACCCTGGCGGTGGCCCTGACCGGCCTGACCGCGACGGTGATCTACAAACTGGTCTTCACCGGCTTCACGCAAGGCCCGGGCCTCGCCGGCCTGATGGCCCACGCCCAGCATGAGTGGGTGCTGCTGAGCAATCTGCTGCTGCTGCTGCTCGGTTTCGCCCTGCTGGCCAACCAGTTCGAGCGCAGCAACATTCCCGACGCCATGCCGGCCCTGCTGCCCGACGACTGGAAGGGCGGGCTGGTGCTGCTGGGCATGGTGTTCGTGCTGTCGATCTTCCTCGACAACATCGCCGCCGCCATCATCGGCGGCGTCGTCGCCCGCCATGTCTATCATGACCGTGTCAGCGTCGGCTTCCTGGCCAGTATCGTCGCCGCCTCCAACGCCGGCGGCGCCGGCAGCGTCATCGGCGACACCACCACCACCATGATGTGGATCAGCGGCGTCTCGCCCGTGGCCGTGCTGCACGCCTTCATCGCCTCGATCGTGGCTTTCGCCGTGTTCGGCCTGCTGGGCGCCTGGCAGCAGCAGCGTCACGCCCCGATCCAGGCCAAGGTCGCCCCCGACGCCCCCAAGGTCGACGCGGCCCGGACCGTCATCGTGGCGCTGATCCTGATCACCCTGCTGGCGGTCAACTTCACCGGCAACGCCTGGTATCCGGAATACCAGGACGTCGCCCCCTGGCTGGGCATGGGTCTGATGACAGCGGTGCTGCTCACCGCCCTGATCCGCGCGCCGCAGTGGCGGGTGCTGCCCGGAGCGGCCAAGGGCGCGGTGTTCCTGGTCTCGCTGGTCGCCACGGCCTCGTTGATGCCGGTCGAGCGTCTGCCCGCCGCCGCCTGGCAGACGGCCATGGGGCTGGGCTTCCTGTCGGCGGTGTTCGACAACATCCCCCTGACCGCCATGGCTCTCAAACAGGGTGGCTATGACTGGGGGGTGCTGGCCTTCGCCGTCGGCTTCGGCGGCTCGATGATGTGGTTCGGCTCCTCGGCCGGGGTGGCGCTGTCGAGCCTCTATCCGCAGATGCGCTCGGTCACCGCCTGGCTGCGCAACGGCTGGTATGTGCCGATCGCCTACGTCGCCGGCTTCGTGGCCCTGGTCTCGGTGTGGGGCTGGCATCCGACCGACACCCGCGCCACGGCCCCGGCCGGCAGCGAGACCCACGGTCCGCCGCCGCCCATGGTCGACGCCGTGGTCCAGGGCGGCGCGCGGCTCTGGTGGGGCCTGGTCGACCGGCTGCCGTGACCGCCCGGTGGACGCTTGACCGTCGCCAAAGGGTCTGCCCTGCTGCGTTTGAGTAACGGGCGGGGGGCGGTCTTGCCGAACGACAGCTTTGCATCAGTCGCCGAGGATGCGCCGGCGCTTATCTGGAGGGGCGACGCGGACGGACGCTGCGTCTATCTGAACCGGGCCCAGCGCGCCTTCTGGGGTGTCGCCGACGACGCGGTGGGGACCTTCACCTGGGGCTCGACCCTGCTGCCCGAGGACGCCGACCAGGTCTACGGCCCCTTCGGCGAGGGCATGGCGCGGCAGGCGCCTTTCCGCTGCGAGGGCCGTTATCGCCGGGCCGACGGCGAGGTCCGCATCCTCGAGACCGTGGCCCAGCCGCGGTTCGAGAACGGCCGGTTCGTCGGCATGGTCGGGGTCAACACCGACGTCACCGATCAGCGCGCGGCCCAGGCCCTGCTGGAGGCCAGCGAGGCCCGGCAACGGCTGATGGTCAACGAGATGAGCCACCGGGTGAAGAACATCCTGGCCACGGTGCTTTCGATCGCCAGCATGACCGGCCGGTCGGCCGCGTCGCTGGAGGCCTTCAACGAAACCTTCAGCGCCCGCATTGTCGCCCTGGCCAAGACCCACGATCTGCTGACCGGGCGGGGCTGGGCGTTCGCCGACCTGCGCGAGGTGCTGGAGACCGAGCTGAGGCCCTATGGCGGCATGGGTGGACGCAGGCTGACCCTGTCGGGCGAACCGATCCGCCTGGACGCCTCGGCGGCGGTGAACCTGGCCCTGATCGTCCACGAACTGGCCACCAACGCAGCCAAGTACGGCGCCTACGCCGCCGACGGCGCGCTGGAGATCGGCTGGACGGTGGAGCCGGGCCCCCGGGTTGTCCTCGACTGGGTGGAAACCGGCGGCCCGCCCGTCGCCGCCCCCGCCCGGACCGGTTTCGGCAGCCGGCTGATCGAAAGCCTGCTCAAGGCTGACCTGGCCGGCGATTTCACCCCCGACTACCGATTGACGGGACTTGTGGCCCGCCTGCGCTTTCGGCCGTCACAATCAGGCGTTACCCTCTGACTTCATGACCCAGACTCCGACCCACTACCCCACCGCCGGCGCCAAATGCGCCGACCTTGTCGTCCACATTGTCGGGCTGGCCTTCGCCCTGTTCGGCGGCGGCATCCTGCTGGGTCTGTCGGTAGGCCGGGGCGGCGGCGGCGAGATCGCCTCGGTGGCCGTCTACGCCGTCGGCATGGCGGTGATGCTGGGCTGTTCCCTGGCCTACAATTTCGGCAAGGCGCCCTGGCGGCCGCTGCTGCGGCGGTTCGACCACGCCGGCATCTTCCTGATGATCGCCGGCAGCTACACGCCCTTCACCACCCAGAGCCTGACCGGCGGCTGGGCGATCGGCATGACCGTCGGCGTCTGGACCCTGGCCCTGCTGGGCGTGGCCGGGAAACTGTTCCTGCCGGGCCTGGGCAAGGGCTTCTGGGTCGCCCTCTATCTCGCCCTGGGCTGGGCCGTCCTGATCGCCATCAAGCCGATGATCGACGGCGTGTCCTGGGTCGCCCTGCTGCTGCTGGGCATCGGCGGCCTGCTCTATTCGACCGGCGTGATCTTCTATCTGATGAAGCGGTTCAAGTTCCGCCGGGCCGTCTGGCACGGCCATGTGGTCGCCGCCGCGGCGGTCCAGTACGCCGCCGTGATGGTCGGGGTGGTCTTCGCCGGAACGCACTGACGCGGGGCTAAACCACCCGCGAGAAACGTGAACCCTCGCCGCTGCGACGGTCGAAGACCTGGGCCACCGACCGCACCCAGGGCTCGCCCAGGGGCGTGACCCGCAACCCGTTATCCGAAACACGAACCAGACCATCGGCGGCGAAGGCGGTCAGCCGTCGGCGCTCAGGCTCAAGCTCGGCGGGCGACCGGTCATGGCGGCCGCAGATCGCGGTCAGGTCCGCCTCGCCGTGGCACATCAGGGTCTCGATGATCTCGCCGCGAAAGCGGTCTTCGTCGGTCAGGGCGACGCCCCGCACCACCGGCAATTCACCGGCCCGGACCCGCCGCCGCCAGCCCAACTCGGTGGCGTCGTTCTGGTAGAAGCCCTGCGGCAGGCGGCCGATGGCCGAGGCGCCGAACCCGATCAGGGTCTGGTGCGGGTCGGCCGTATAGCCCTGGAAGTTCCGGCGCAAACTGCCGTCGCGCAGCGCGACCGCCAGCGGGTCCTGCGGCAGGGCGTAGTGGTCCAGGCCGATCCGCACATAGCCGTCGGCGACCAGCCGTTCCGCCGCCGCGTCGCTCTGTTCCAGACGCTCGACGGGGCCGGGCAGGTCGGCGTCGGCGATCAGTCTCTGGTTGGGTCTGGCCCAGGGCACGTGAGCGTAGCCAAACAGGGCGAACCGTTCCGGCCGCAGGGTCAGAAGCTGGTCGAGGGTGGCCAGCACGTCCTGTGTCCGCTGCCGCGGCAGCCCGTACATCAGGTCGAGGTTGACCGAGGCCAGGCCCGCCTCGCGCAGCCAGCCCACGGCATTTTCCACCACCTCGAACGACTCGATCCGGTTGACCGCCGCCTGAACATGCGGCGACAGGTCCTGGACGCCAAGGCTGGCGCGGCTGAGGCCGTGGAAGGCGGCCGCCCGCACCCAGTCGCGGGTCAGCACCGACGGGTCGAGCTCGGCGGCGACCTCCGCGCCCGGCGAGACGCGGAAGACATGGCGCAGGGCGCGGAACAGACCGCCCAGGTCGTCGCGCGACAGCATGTTGGGCGTGCCGCCGCCCAGATGGATAGCGCCCACGGCGGGCTTGTGCGGCAGCGTGGCCTCGACCAGGGCCATCTCGTCGGCCAGCCCGGCGACATAGTCGCTGATCAGCCGCGTGTTGCGCACCGCCCGGGTGTTGCAGCCACAATACCAGCACAGCCGTTTGCAGAACGGGATGTGGACATAGACCGAGATCCGCTCCGCCGGCGACAGGGCCGACAGCCAGTCGGTGACCGCGCCCGGCCCCACCGCGTCGGAAAACTCCAGCGCCGTCGGATAGCTGGTGTAGCGCGGCGCCCGGCCGTCATAGCGGTCCAGCAAGTCGCGACGGACGGTGTCAGGGTTGGCGGGCGAGGCGGTCAGGACGGTCATCGCGAGGCATCCGGTCGGTGATCCTCCCAGATCACCCACGCCGCGCGCCATGGCGCTGATCTGGATCAAGCCTCGTCGTTGGGGCCCTCGGCCAGATGGTCTTCGAGGATACGTTCGGCGTCGCCCCGCGGGTCGTCATATTGACCCGACCGGATCGTCCACCAGAAGGCGCCCAGCCCGCCCAGGGCCAGCAACAGGGAGAACGGGGCCAGGAACAGGACGATGGTCATGAGCGCGGCGCCGTCAGATTCATGCGCAGGGCGTTCAGCGTCACCACCAGCGACGAGCCCGACATGGCGATGGCCGCGATCAGCGGATTGATCAGACCGAAGATGGCCGCCGGCGCGGCGACCACATTGTAGAGGGCGGAGAAGGCGAAATTCTCCAGCGCCCGTTTGCGGGCGGCGCGGGCGATGCGGACGCTGAAGGGAATGACCGCCAGGTCGCCGCTCGAGAACACCAGGTCGGCGGCGTTCTGGCTGGCGTCGACGGCCGAGCCCGGCGCCATCGAGGCGTGGGCGCGGGCCAGGGCGGCGGCGTCATTGAGCCCGTCGCCGACCATCAGCACCCGGCGTCCCGACGCCTTCAGATCATCCAGCACGGCCACCTTCTCGAACGGGGTCAGGCCGGCCCGGTAGTGGTCGACCCCCACCGCGGCGGCGGCGCGGCGGACCGGCCCGTCCACGTCGCCCGACAGGATTTCCACAGACAGACCCAGACCCTGGAGGGCGGCCACCGCCTGGGCAGCGTCAGGGCGCAGCTGATCTTCGAACACAAACCGGATCCGGGTGTCGCCGTCGAAGCCGAACCACAGCTCGGTGTCGCCGGCCTGCGGCGACTCGACACCCAGATAGACGGCGCGGCCCAGCCGGGCCCGGCGTCCGTCGATGAGGCCCTCGACGCCCAGGCCGGCGGCCTCGACGACATCGCCCGCCACGGGGCCGTCGCCGGCCGCCGCCACGAGGGCGCGGGCCAGGGGATGGCGCGAGGCGCGGGCCAGCGGCGCGGCCATGGCCGCCATGGCCGGCGAAGCGTTGACCAGCCGCGGCCGCCCCTCGGTCAGCACGCCGGTCTTGTCGAACACCACATGGTCGACCTCGGCCAGACGCTCGAGCGCCGCGCCGGTCTTGACCAGCACGCCCTTGCGGAACAACCGGCCGGAGGCCACGACCTGTACCGCCGGCACGGCCAGTCCCAGGGCGCAGGGGCAGGTGACGATCAGCACCGCCGCGGCGCGCAGCAGGGCCTCGCGCGGCCCCAGCCCCAGGGCCCAGCCGCCGACAAAGGTCAGCAGGGCCAGGCTGTGGACCACCGGCACATAGAGGGCCGCCGCCTTGTCGGCGAGCTGGACATAGGCCGAGCGGCTCTGGGCCCCGGCCTCCATCAACCGGGCGATGGCGGCGACGGCCGAATCCTCCGAGCGGGCGCGGGCGCGCAGCACCAGTCGGCCGGACAGGTTGAGCGCCCCGGCGTGGACGACGACGCCGGGCCGGGCCTCGGCGGCGGCCGTCTCGCCGGTGATCAGGGCGTTGTCGAGCTCGGACAGGCCGGACTCGACGGTGGCGTCGACGGGAATGCGATCGCCCGGCGCGACGACGAGGGCGTCGCCGACCTCGATATCGGCGACCGGCACGGCGCGCTCGCCGCCGGCGATGTCCAGGCGGACGGCGACCGGGACCTGGAGCGCCAACAGGTCGCGGGCCGCGCTGCGAGCCCGGGCGCGCAGCTTGTGATCGAGATATCGGCCGATCAGCAGCAGGAAGACCAGGGTGACGGCGGCGTCGAAATAGGCGTGCGGGCCGCCCTGGATGACTTCGGAGAAGCTGACCGCCAGGGTCAGCAGGACGCCGATGGAGATCGGCACGTCCATGTTGGCCTGTCCCCGCCGCAGCGAGGCCCAGGCCGACCGGAAGAAGGGCATGCCGGCGTAGAGGGCGCAGGGCGTCGCGATGGCCGCCGTGAACCAGTACATCAGCTCCCGCGCCGCCGGCGTCAGCTCCTGATCGAAGAAGCCGGCCCAGATCGGCACCGAGAACATCATGGTGTTCCCGGCCCCGAAAGCGGCGACGCCGAGGGCCAGGGCCAGGGTCCGGCCTTCGCGCTCATGGCTGGCCGCCGCCGCGCCCGGGTCGAAGGGTATGGCGGGGTAGCCCAGCTTCTCGAGGGCGCTGACGATGACGCCAGGGTCGCCATCGCGACCGGAGAAGCGGACGCTGAGCTTGCCGGTGGTCAGGTTGAACCGGGCGGCGGAGACGCCGGGCGCGGCGGCCGCGGCCCGTTCGATCTTGCCCATGCAGCCGGCGCAGCGGGCCCCGGTGACCAGCAGCTCCACCCGCCCTTCGTCCGATCCGTCATGCGTGACGAAGGCGGATAGATCGCGCGGGGCGAGGGCCAGACTCACGGCGACACCAGTCGCCGGTCGGCCTCGAACAGCGCGTCGCCCGGGCCGCGGATCGTCGCGTGAACGTCCCAGGCGCCGTCCAGGGGGGCGGCGTTGGCGCGGTAGAGGCCTGGACCGGCGCCCGCGAAACTCAGCGTGCGTTGACCCTTGCTGGTGGCCGGTCGCTCGAGGGTCGCGGTGACCGACAGCCCGTCCAACGGCGCCCCGGCGCGGTCGGAGACCCGCACGGCGATGACGTCGCCGTCCAGCCGCTCCACCGTGGCGGTCCAGCCCAGGGCCGCTTCCCGCTCCCGCTGGGCCAGGGTGCGGTTGTAGACCAGCCCCGCCTCATAGGGGTTCTTGGCCACCTGGCCGGAGAAGGTCTTGACGGCCAGGCTGATGAAATAGCCGTCGACGGCGGCGATCAGGCCGAAGAACAGCACCAGGGCGATCAGCACATGGCGGCCCTTGATGGTGAAGGCGGGCTTTTCGGCGCTCTGGGTCATCGGGCGTTCGCGTCTCCGGACAGGAAGTTGGTGCCGGCGGCGACCTCGCCGGCGGGGGAGCGGACGGTGAAGGCCACCGGCAGGTTGGACGCGGTCAGGGCGGCCGCCCTGGCGGTGACGAAGACCCGCACGGCCCGAACCTCGTCGGGGGCGACGGCCACCTTCAGGGCGCTGGCCGAGGCCGCGCCGCCCGGCGCCTTGAGCATAACGTCGTCGAGACCGTCGAAGGCGATCTCGAACTCCTGGGTCTCGAAGCTGCGGTTGGTGATCTTCAGGGTGTAGGCGTTGCGGATCGACCCGTCGTGCAGCCGGATAAAGGTCGGATTACGGTCGCGCAGGACATGCAGGTCGACGGCGCTGCGGTGGGTCAGCCCCCAGATCATCAGAGCGCTGAGCGCGGCCAGGGCGACGCCGTAGAACACTGTTCGCGCCCGCACGACCGGATACTCGGGCTTGCGGCCGCACTCGCGGTCGACGACGGCGGAGTCGGTGTCATAGGCGATCAGCCCGGTCGGCCGGCCGATCTTGACCATCACCTCGTCGCAAGCGTCGACGCAGAGGCCGCAGTTGATGCATTCCAGCTGCGAGCCGTCCCGGATATCGATGCCTGTCGGGCAGACCACGACGCACTGGTTGCAGTCGATGCAGTCGCCGCGTCCCTCCCAGGTCTCGCTCTTCTTGTGCGGCCCGCGCGGCTCGCCGCGATCACGCAGATAGGTGACCTGCAGGGAGTGCTCGTCGAGCATCGCGCCCTGGATGCGCGGCCAGGGGCACATATAGGTGCAGACCTGCTCGCGCATGGTGCCGGCGAAGACATAGGTCGTCGCCGTCAGGATCGAGCAGGAGATATAGGCGGTCAGGGGCGCCGTGCCGGTCCAGAAGGTCCGGATCAGGGTCGGGGCGTCATGGAAATAGAAGATCCACGCCCCCCCGGTGCCGAAGGCGATGCCCAGCCAGACCATGTGTTTGCCGGTCTTGCGCCAGATCTTGTTGAACGACAGCGGCGCCGCGTCGAGCTTCATGCGGGCGTTGCGGTCGCCTTCGAACAGACGCTCGACGGCGATGAACAGATCGGTCCAGACCGTCTGCGGGCAGGCGTAGCCGCACCACAGCCGCCCGAACAGGGCCGTGATCAGGAACAGGGCCAGGGCCCCCATCACCAGCAGCCCGGTGATGAAATAGACCTCCTGCGGCCAGAGCTGGATGAAGAAGAAATAGAACCGCCGGCCGGTGAAATCGACGAGCACGGCCTGGTCGGGCAGGCCGCCGGGACGGTCCCAGCGGATCCAGGGCACGACGTAGTAGACCGCCAGCATGGCGACCAGCAGCGCCCATTTGATCGTCCGCCAGCGGCCATGGACCAGCTTGGGATAGATGGGGACGCGGGCCTTGTAGAGACCACCACCCCCCTGACTCGCCTTGCGGCGAGCCAGGGCGGCAGCACTGACCGGACCCGGGCCATTGGCCGCGCTGGGGGGCGTGGTCCGATCAATCACGACGGTCATGACTACTGACCGGAATTGGCGTGGATGTAGACCGCAAGCGCCTTGATGGTCTGGGGATCGAAACGACGCCCCCAGGCCGGCATGACGCCGCCGCGTCCATTGTGAATCTGTGCCGAGATCGAGGCCCGGTCGCTGCCGTACAGCCAGTCGCCGTCGGTCAGGTCGGGCGCCCCGACCGCCTGGTCGCCCTTGCCGGCGGGGCCATGGCAGCTGACGCACTGTTCGGCGAACACCGGCGCGGCGCGGGCCACGGCCGCCTTGCTGGCCGGACGGCCCGACAGGCCCACGACATACTCAGTCAGGTCGGCGACCTGGGCCGGCTGCAAGAGGCCGTCGCGACCGAAGGCTGGCATGGCCGACATCCGGGTCTGCGGATCCTCGCTGCGGATGCCGAATTCGATCGTGTGGCGGATGTCCTCGAGCGAGCCGCCCCAGAGCCAGACGTCGTCGCGCAGATTGGCGTAGCCCTTGGCGCCGGCCCCGCCCGCGCCGTGGCAGGTGGCGCAGTTGTCGCCGAACACCGACTGACCCAGGGCCAGGGCGTAGGTCTGCAGCTCCGGGTCCTGTTCGATCTGCTCGAGGCTGGCCGAGGTCAGCCGGCCGGACTCGGCGCCGCGCAGGGCGCGCAAGTCGACCAGCGAGGCGGCGACTTCGCGGCGATCGGACTGTCCCAGCAGGCCCTTGGTGTAGCCGCTGACGCCCGGCCAGGCCGGCATGGCCACCCAGTAGCCGATCGAGAACAGCACGCAGGCCCAGAACACCCACAGCCACCAGCGCGGCAGGGGATTGTCCAGCTCACGGATACCGTCCCACTCGTGGCCGGTGGTCTCAACGCCGGTGACGGCGTCGGTTTCACGGTTCTCGCCCGTCATAGGTCGTCCTCCTCGAGGGGCAGGCGGGCGGCGCGGTCGAACGCCTCGCGGTTCTTCGGCCAGAGTGCGTAGGCGATGCCGACCAGGAAGATCAGGCCGAAATAGATCAGCCCTCCCTGCTGGGCGATGCGGGCGACGGTTTCGTAGGTCATCAGTCCGCCCCCCTAGCGTTCGTTGGCGGGCGCGGCCGCCTGATAGGTGCTGAAGTCGACCAGGGTGCCGAGCATCTGCAGATAGGCGATCAGGGCGTCCAGCTCGGTCAGCCGCTCGGGATCGCCGTCAAAATCGCGGCTGACGACCTTTTCGCCATAGCGTTTGCGCAAGGCCGGCCCGTCGGCCGAGAACGGATCGGCCTGGGCCTCCATGTCGGCCCTGGCCGAGTCGATCTGGTCCTGGGTGTAGGGCACGCCGACGGCGGTCAGGGCGCGCATGCGATCCTGGACGTCGCGCAGCGACAGGTCCTTGTCGGCCATGAAGGCGTAGGGCGGCATCACCGATTCCGGAACCACCGACCGGGGGTCGATCAGGTGGTCGCGGTGCCAGCTGTCGGAATATTTGCCGCCGACCCGGGCAAGGTCGGGACCGGTGCGCTTGGAGCCCCATTGGAAGGGGTGGTCGTACATGCTCTCGGCCGCCAGGCTGTAGGGGCCATAACGCTCGACCTCATCCCTCAGGGGACGGATCATCTGCGAATGGCAGACGTAGCAGCCCTCGCGGACATAGATGTCGCGGCCGGTCTGTTCGAGCGGGGTGTAGGGCCGCACGCCCTTCACCTTCTCGATCGTGCTTTCCAGCCAGAACAGCGGCGCGATTTCGACCAGCCCGCCGACCGAGACCACCAGCAGGATGCCGATGACCAGGGCCAGCGAGTGACGCTCGAATTTTCCGTGGTGTTTCCAGATGCTCATGGCGCGGTCCTCAAGCGGCTGCCGGAAGCGGCGCTGACAACGCGACGCTGGGCTCGGCGGACGGCAGCCTGACCGTGCGCCACAGGTTGTAGATCATGACGAGGACGCCGGAGAGGTACATCAGACCGCCAACCATCCGGATGACGTTCTCGACGTGCTTGGCCGAAACCGTCTCGATGAAGCTCCAGGCCAGGAAGCCCTGCGGCGTGTATTCGCGCCACATCAGGCCTTCCATGATGCCCGAGACCCACATCGCGCAGATGTAGAGCAGGATGCCGGTGGTCGAGATCCAGAAGTGCCATTCCACCAGCCGGTTGGAGAACAGCGCCTCCTTCTTCCACAGCCAGGGCACCAGGCAGTAGATGGCCCCGAAGCTGATAAAGCCGACCCAGCCGAGCGCACCGGAGTGGACGTGGCCGATGGTCCAGTCGGTGTAGTGGCTCAGGGCGTTGACGGCCCGGATGGCCATCACCGGGCCCTCGAAGGTGGACATGCCGTAGAAGGCGATGGCCACGACCATCATCCGCACGACCGGGTCGGTGCGCAGCTTGTCCCAGGCCCCCGACAGGGTCATCAGGCCGTTGATCATGCCGCCCCAGCTGGGCATCCACAGCATGATCGAGAAGGTCATGCCCAGGGTCTGGGCCCACTGCGGCAGGGCCGTGTAGTGCAGGTGGTGGGGACCAGCCCAGATGTAGATGAAGATCAGCGACCAGAAGTGCACGATCGAAAGGCGATAGCTGTAGACCGGCCGTTCGACCCGCTTGGGCACGAAATAGTACATCATCCCCAGGAAGCCGGCGGTCAGGAAGAAGCCGACGGCGTTGTGGCCGTACCACCACTGGGTCAGGGCGTCCTGGACGCCGGCGAACAGCGAATAGCTGTGATGGTTCAGCAGCCCGACCGGGACGGCCAGGTTGTTGACGATATGCAGCATGGCCACCGTGACGATGAAGGCCAGGTAGAACCAGTTGGCGACATAGATATGCGGCTCGCGGCGCTTCCACAGCGTGCCCAGGAAGACCAGCAGATAGGCGACCCAGACGATGGTCAGCCACAGGTCCACGTACCATTCCGGCTCGGCGTATTCCCGCGACTGGGTGATGCCGGCCAGGTAGCCGGTGGCGGCCAGAACGATGAACAGCTGATAGCCCCAGAACACAAACCACGGCATCACACCGCCGAACAGCCGCGCCCGGCAGGTGCGCTGGACGACGTAGAAGGACGTGCAGATCAGGGCGTTGCCGCCGAAGGCGAAGATCACGCCGGAAGTGTGCAGCGGCCGCAGGCGGCCAAAATTCAGCCAGCCGGCCTCCGGGAAATAGAACAGGTTGGGCCAGGACAGCTGGGTGGCGATGAACACCCCCACCAGCATCCCGACGGCGGCCCAGAACATGGTGGCGATGACGCCGGCGCGAACAACGCCGTCCATGTATTTGTCAGGCTCGTCGCGCAGCTGACCGGAACTGATCGCGGCCGTCAGCGCAAAGCCGCCCAGCACCGCGGCCGCCACGAAGATATAGGCCTGGAAGCGGAACAGGGGGTCATGTGTGGCGGCGGCGGCCACGGCGAAGAGCAGGCCGCCCAGCACCGTGAGGACCAGCAGAACCGAACCACCCGGCGAACCTCTGTCCACCGTTGTTGAAACCTGACTCATATTCGGGCGCCCCGCAGCTAAACTCTGGTTGAGCTAGGCGGGGATCGTGAAGGCCGCGTTGATTTGCATCAAGGCCCCGGGCGACAGTGGGCCGAAAAGGACCTGAAGACCGTCAGGAGTAGACTATGCCCGCCCGCGCCCTGAACAGAGCCCTGCCTCTGGAGACCATCACCCTGCATGCCGCCGCCGGCGCCCTGGCGCTGTGGCTGGCGGTACTGGTGCGGGAATGGCCGCGGCTGACCGCCTACGGACAGATCTGCGGCGAGGATGGAAGCCTGTTCGGCCATTGCGCCCTGTGCTGGCCGGCGGCGGCCCTGACCGCTGTCGCCCTGGCCGGCGTCGCGAGCCTTGTCCTTCGCCAGACCCGGCGGCGTTGATTGGTGGCTTTGTCCCGCCTCGACAGTCGGTTCGCGGGCAACGGCAGACGTGAAGCCCCGGAACCGGCGGACTGTCAGCACGAGGGCCGCGTCGGTCCCTGCCATGACTGCGCCGCGCGGCAGCTGAGCGTCTGCGGCGTGCTGGGCGATGAAGGTCTGCGGCGGCTTGACCAGCTCGCCGAGCATGAAACCTTCTCCGCCCGGGACATCCTGGTGCGGGAGGGCGACCCGGCCGTCCATCTGTTCAACATCACCGCCGGCGCGGTGCGGGTCTACAAGCTGATGTCCGACGGACGGCGCCAGATCGTCGGCTTCCTGTTCCCCGGCGATTTCCTCGGCCTGGCGACCGGCGACCGGTACCCCTTTTCCGCCGAGGCCATTTCGGCGGGAACCGCCTGCCGGTTTTCCCGCAAGAGCTACCGAAAGCTTCTCGCCGAATTGCCGGACCTCGAGGCCGCGTTGCTTGAGCGCACCTCCGACGAGCTGGCCGCCGCCCACAACCAGATCCTGCTGCTGGGCCGCAAGACGGCGGTCGAGCGGCTGGCCACCTTCCTCGCCGATCTCGCGGCGCGCGGCCGGCGGGCCGGCGGCGATGGCAAGATCGTCCATCTGCCCATGACCCGCGCCGAGATCGCCGACTATCTGGGCCTGACGACGGAGACGGTGAGCCGGGTCACCACCCGACTGAAGACCCGCGGCGTGATCCGGCTACTGACCCTTCACAGCCTGCGCATAGAAAACCCGCGGGAGCTGGCCCGTCTGGCCGGCCTCGACATGGGCGGCGCCGAGGCCGGCGACGGCTAGAACTTTCGGCCATGGCCGCCGGGCGGTCTCCGGACAAAAGAATCCCCCGGACCGAATGCCGGGGGATCAAGTCGAGGAGAAGGTAGGCCGCCTATTCGGCGGCGATCTGTCGGGGCGTCACGGGCAGCGGCTTTTCCAACGTCGCCCAGTCGATCAGCCCGTCATGGACGGCGTCCTCGAACTTCAGGACTCCCAGGGCTTCGAATTTCGGCCGCACGCTGTCGGTCAGCAGGCCGATCCGCTTGAGGTTGGGAATCATCCGCTCAAAGAGGAAGTCCCTGAAAGCCCGGCCGCTCTGGGCGTTGTGATTGATCTCGCGCGCCTCGTCGCGGGTGAAGCCGAACTCCTGGGCGACCTCGGTGTTGAACAGCCGCTCGCGCATGATCACACAGGCCTCGTAGGCGAACTGCGCCCGCTCTTCGATCTGATCCTCCGGCAGCGCCCGCACCCAGTCTTCGAGATAGTTGACCCCGAAGGCCACGTGCCGCCCCTCGTCGCGCATGACCAGCTGCAGGATCTGGCGCAGCAGCGGATCGCGGCTGCTCTGGCTCATGGCCTGGAAGGCGGCCAGGGCCAGCCCCTCGATGAGGACCTGCATGCCGATGAACTTGAGGTCCCACCGCTCGTCGGTCAGCACCTTGTCGAGCAGCAGTTTCAGGTTGGGATTGATCGGGTAGATGATCTTGCAGCGCTCGGTCAGGTATTTGTGGAACACCTCCACATGCCGCGCCTCATCGAAGGTCTGGGACGAGGCGTAGAGCTTGGCGTCATAGGTCGGGGCGCAGCTGACCAGCTGGCTGGCCACCAGCATCGCCCCCTGCTCGCCGTGCAGGAACTGCGACAGGGTCTGGGCGTGCCCGCGCCAGGCGAAGTCGAGTTTCTGCTGCTCGGTCAGGGCCTCGTATTTCGGATGGCCGGCGAAGGCGTTGAGCGCGGGGTCGTTGGGCATTTCGTCATGCGAGAACGGCACGGTCCAGTCGACGTCCATCTGGGCGTCCCAGTTGAACCGTTTGCCCAGCTCGTAGAGCTTGCGGATTCTGGCGTTGGCGTCGCTGTAGTCCCAGTTGTAGGACCCGGTCAGCGGGGTGCGGAAGATCTCGCGAATGACCTCGACGTCGGCCTCGGTCAGTTTGTGGGTCAGGTCGTCGTCGAACTCGCGGACCGTCTGCGGTGGCGAGTCCACCAGCGTCACATTGAGCATTTCACATCTCCCGCTGCGACCGCGCCAAAGATGACGCAGGCGTCATTTTTTTGTCATGCGAAAGCGCCGGACGGGACTGTCCGGCGCCGTGGGTTCAGCGCTTGAGGTTTACGTAGGTCGAGACGCCGCCCAGGACCGCGCCGAAGGCTGTAAAGGCGCCGATCACCGCGATCAGAAAAATCTGGTGCGCGACAGGCAGGGCCTCCAGGGTCTCGATCATCGCTGTCTCCTCGTGTTGTCCGAGGCACTAGGCGATATCGCGACCTCCAGAATCATTGACCTGGATCAATGGTGACTCAGGCGGCGAGGCGGGCGATCGCCTGGGGATTGCTGATCTTGAAGCGGCGCAGGGCGTCGAACTCGACGACCGAGTTGGACTGCAGCTGGGTCAGCATCCGCGACACGGTCTCGATGGTCAGGCCGAGGTAGTCGGCCATGTCCTGACGCCCCATGGGCAGGTCGCCGCGACCACCGGTGCGGCCGACGATGTCGAGCAGAAAGCTGGCCACCCGCTCACAGGCGGTCTTGCGGCCGAGCAGCAGCACATGCTCCTGGGCCCGCTCCAGTTCGCGGAGGGTGGCGATCCAGATCATCCGCTCCAGGTCGGCGGCGGCCTCCCGCTCGCCGCGCAGGGCGGTGCGTTTGACCATGACGATCTCGCTGTCGCACAGGGCCTCGGCCGAGAAGCGGTGGTCGGGGCCGGGCTCAAGCCCGAAAATGTCGCCGGGGAAGTAGAACTCGCCGATCTGGCGGCGGCCGTCGCTGAGCAGGCGGGTGGTGCGGACCGCGCCGCTGGCCACGCGATAGACGCGGTCGACCGTTTCCTCCTGGCCGTAGATCTCTTCGTCCTTGGTGTAGGCGATCCGCAGGCCCAGCCGTTCGATGGCGTCCACCGCGGCGTCAGCCTGGGCCGAAGTCGGCCGATGGCGGGCGGCGGAACCGGAGGCGGAAGCAGCGAAGGCGATCATGGCGTTGTTCCCTTGAAGCGTGAAACAAGGGTATGGCGACCTCGCCGGTAACGATATTCAGGTCCTCTGCGTAAGGGATTCTACGTAGCCCCCGGCCGGCGCCGTCGAGACGCTTCCTTTTGGCCGCTTTTCGGGGCTAGCGACGCTTATGACCGCCTCACACGCCCCCGACCGTCTCGCCGATCTCGCCAGCAAGGTGCCGGCCGTCACCCTGTCCTTCTGGGTGATCAAGATCCTCGCCACCACCCTGGGCGAGACGGGCGGCGATCTGTTGTCGATGACCCTGAACCTGGGCTACGCGCTCAGCACGGGCATCTTCATGGTCGTCTTCGTGGTCGCGGTGATCACCCAGATCCGGATGCGGCGCTTCCATCCCTTCGTCTACTGGGGCGTCATCCTGGCCACGACCCTGGCCGGGACCACCCTGTCGGACTATCTCGACCGCACCGCCGGCCTGGGCTACCTGGCCGGCTCGGCGCTGCTGATCAGCCTTCTGATCGCCACACTGGCGGCCTGGCGACTGACCCTGGGATCGATCTCATCGGACCATATCAGCGACCCGAAGGCGGAGGCCTTCTACTGGGTGACGATCCTGTTCTCGAACACCCTGGGCACGGCGCTGGGCGACTTCCTGGCCGACAGTTCAGGCCTCGGCTACCAGGGCGGCGCCCTGCTCATCGCCGGTCTGCTGGCCGTGGTGGCGATCGCCTACTTCCGCTCGAACGCCTCCCGCGTCCTGCTGTTCTGGCTGGCCTTCGTTCTGACCCGGCCGCTCGGCGCGACAGTCGGCGATCTGCTGACCAAGACCCACGAGAAGGGCGGCCTGGCCCTGGGCACGGTCGTCGCCTCCCTGACCATCGGCGTGGTCCTGGCGGCGCTGATCGTGGTCAGCCACAGGCGGCGACCGGCCCGGTCGCCCGCCGCGCCCCTGTAGTCCGCCCCTGATGTCAGACGGGGCGGCCATGCACGGGCTATCAGACGACTGGACCGTGGCCGACATCGAGGCCGTGCTCGCCGGCCAGGACGCCGACGCCATCGCCCGCGCGCTGATCCTTGTCGCCATGGATCCGCCCGACTGCGACTGGGCGGCCGAGATCTGTCTGGGTCTGGCCGACCATCCCCTGCCCCGGGTGCGGGCCAACGCCCTGCTCGGCTTGGGCCATCTGGCGCGAACCTGCGACGACCTCAACCCGGGCCGCGTGCGGCCCGTGATCGAGGCGGGCCTGCGGGACCCCGACAGCGATGTGGCCGGTCACGCCAGAACCGCGGCCGACGAGCTGAGGGTGTTTCTCGGCTGGATCTTCGCGGAGGTTTGATCAGCGGGCGGCGGTCGCCCGCACCGTCACCGTGTAGCGGCTTAGGGCCTCGCCCGGCTCCCACGGTCGCCGCTCGACGAGGCGGATGACGCCCTCGCCGGGCGCGCTGGCCACATAGAGATGCACCTGCCAGTTGGCGCCGCCGGTCGCCCCATCGATCTGGGCCCGAATCGTCGGTCCCCAGACGATGTCAGGGCGCGCTATGAAGGCCGGACGCTCGGCCTCGCGCCACTCGAAGTTGGAACTGAGCTCGATGGCGAAAGGAACCCCGACGGTCACGTCGACCGCCTGGCCGGACCGGGCCTGGTCGAAGCGGTCGCGAACCGTTTCAGGCGTCGGCGGCGGCAGGGGTCGATCATCGAAACCCGACCGCGAGCAGCCAGCGAGCCCCGCCACGGTCGCCAGAAACAATGCGCCCGACCGGGCCGCAAGTCCGCCGAAGAAAGGTTCCGTCACGTCGCCATCCTCCTGTCCCTTGGACACAGGGTAACCCGGTCAGGGCCGTCAGGTCCCGGCAGGAACGGAGTCTGGTGTCTGGATTTTGGGAAAGAGTGGTGCCGCTTAGGTGACTCGAACACCTGACCCCATCATTACGAATGATGTGCTCTACCAGCTGAGCTAAAGCGGCCTTCTCGAAGCAAGCCCCGAAAGGAGCGCCTATTTAGCGGCGCGTTTGGCGCTTGCCAAGCGGCGTCGACGCGGTCCCGACGTTGACGGCGCCGGACCGTCGTTTCCGCCGCCGCCAAAGTCGGGGACACCGGGGTCGTCGGGGATCGGCATCATCGTCGAGCCGTCCTCGGCCGCGGCCACGAACGGCGTCGATTCGACATAGGAGACCGGCAGGGCCGGCAGGTCGTTGATCGACCGTTCCCGGCGCTCGAGCCTTGGGTGGATCAGGCCGCCGGTCTCGCCGTAGACCGAGACCAGCCGGGTCCAGTCCTCGGGTCGGTAGGCGAACGCCCGGCCCTGCGGATCGATATCGGACCAGTCCGGCTCCTGCTCGGCCGCCGCGCCGCGGGCGATCCAGGCGCGCGCCTCGTCGACGGCGCCGACCGCGTTGGCCGTGCGGGCCATCAGGCCGGCCAGCCGTTGCGACACCGGTTCGGACTCCAGCGTCCGGGCCGCGTCGCGCGCCGCCTTGGCCTCGCCGCCGATCAGCGCCTGCTCGACCGAAAGGATTCGGCTTTCGCGGGCTTCGGGATTGAGGGCCGCCAGACCGGCCAGCCGTCGCGCCCGCTCACGCGGCGTCTCGCTGGTGCGCAGGTCGCGATAGGTCAGCCACAGCGCCGGGTGCGGCGCGGTCTTCCAGGCCGTCTCGATAAGGCCCGCCGCGCGGCTCACCTTGCCGTCGGCGGCCAGCAGCCGGGCGGCCATGACCACGCCGGGGGTGAAGTCGGGCGCCAGCTTGACCGAGCGCAGCGCGAATTCCCGGGCCTGGTCGCGGATATCGGCGTCGGCGGCGAGTTCGGAGCTGGCCGCCGAGGCCGCCAGCAGGGCGGCGCGGGTGCGGTCGGCGACGATCGGCGGAACGATCTTGCGCTCCTGGGCGCCCTGGACGAGGTCAAGGGCCGCGGCCCAGTCGCCGGCCTCGAGCCGCGATTCCAGCAGGGCCCGCCAGGCCCAGCGGGCGGTCTTGGCCAGGCCATAGGCGCTCTGGGCGTGGCGCAGGGCCGCGCCGCGATCGCCCTCGGCCAGCGCCGTCTGCATCAGCCCCTTGAGACCGGCCAGGCGCATGTCCGGAAAGCCGAGCATGGCCGAATAGGCGGCCCGGGCGGCGGGAAGGTCGCCGGCGGCCTCGGCGGCCTGGGCGGCCAGCACCCGGACCAGCGCCGGCGCGTCCTCGGCCAGTTCAGCGGCCTTGCGGGCCAGCCGGCGGGCTTCGGAGCCGTCGCCGGCGGCGGCGGCCAGGAAGCCGCGAGCCAGCGCCTCGGCGCCCTGTTTGCGGCGACTCTCGGCGCGCGCCCGTTCGGCCCGGCGCGGCGCCTCGATCACCCATTTCAGCACGCTCCAGAACACCGTCGCCATCAGCGAGGCGAACAGGACCAGAAGCGCGGCCGCGGCGGCGGTCATGTCGACGCGCCAGCCGCGCCAGACCAGTTCGGCCACGCCCGCGTCGCCGCCCAACGCCACGACCGCCACGGCCAGCGCCGCGACAAGGAAGAAGACGATGGCGACCCGGATCATGGCCGCGCCCGGGAAACAGCCATCAGGTCGGACAGGGCCAGGGCGCGGACCGCGGCGACCTGGCGGTCGACGGCGATGCGCTGCAGGGCCCGACCCCGCCAGGCGGCCATGGCCTGGCCGGCTTTCGGCGGCAGACCGTTGAGAATTTTCAGGGCGCCCTCGAGGTCGCCCTCGGCCATGGCGTCCCCGGCCCGCGCCAGCAGGGCGTCGGCGCCGGAGCCGCCGGCCCCGACGCGCCGGATGGTGACGATGGCCGACAGGGCGTGGGCGAGGCGGGGCAGGAAGCCGGCGCCTTCACCCGGCGCCCGGGCGGCCACCGCGGCCTTGGCGGCGGCGGCGTCGAATTCGGCGGCGAGCGCGGCCCGGCTGGGCGCGCCATTTTCGGCGAAGGGCCGCAGGGCGCGAACCTCGCCCGACATCGGCAGGATCCGCTCCAGCGCGGCCAGTTCGGTTTCAAAGGAGCCCGAACCTCGGGTGGCCTCGGCCAGGGACGCGGCGGCCAGCGCGGCGGCGGCGGCGTTGATGGTCCGGACCTGACCGGTTTCCAGCGCCTCGACGCGGGCCTTCAGGGCGACAATCTCGGCCGACGGCGGCGTGATCGCCTCCGGCGGCGGGGCGGTCGTCGCCAGGCTGTCGGCGGGCGGGGTTTCGAACAGGGCGGTTCCGCCGGTGGCGGCCGGAACGGTCTCCGTCCCGGTCTTGAATCCCCATTTGGGCGCGAACCGTGCGCCGACGAACCCGGCCGCGACGCTCAGTAGGCAAAGAATCACCACCGCCCAGAAGGCCAGGCCCAGTCGACGCGAACGTCCATAGGCCGCCGGGTCGGACGGCGGCGTGATCTCGGCAGGGTCGGGCGCGGCGTTCATCGACACTTCAGACGTCCCATGGCGGCGAGGGGGGCGATCCCGGCGGGTTTGCCCCTTCCTATCAGATTAAGCAGCGCCGCTTCGATGGGAAACGGGGCCTGGACAACTTCCCGCACTTTCACGCGGCTCAGCGGCTTGGCGATAGCCGGCGACAGACATAGCAGACGCAGGTGGTCGGCAGGTTTTCCCCGCAACGCGCGCGCCAGGGCCTGGGCCCCTTTGGGCGAGTGCAGCAGAACGGCGTCGATCTGGTCGAGATCGTCCAGAAAGGCCTTCGACGGCGATGACGCCACAGAAGTGTAGAGAGTCTGGGCGCGGGCGGCGACCCCCGCCTCGGTCAGGGCGCCGACCAGGTCTCCGGCCGGCTCGCTGGCGCAGGGGTGCAGCACGACGCCGCGCAATTCGCTCCGGCGGGCGGCGATGCGGCCCGCCAGGGCGTTGACGTCGCCTTCGGCCGACAACACCGAGCGAAAGCCGGCCGCCTTGGCCGCCGCCGTCGTTCCCGCCCCCACGGCGAAGACCCGGATGTCCCGTCGGGGATTGAGCTCGGCGAAGGCCCGGACGCCGTTGCCGCTGGTGAAGGCCAGGGCCGCGACATCGGTCAGGTCGATCTCGACATCGGTCAGCGGTTCGATACGGAGCAGCGGCTCCACCAGGGGGCGATGGCCCAGGGCGGCCACCCGCGCCGCTGTCACGGCGGCGCCCGGCTCGGCGCGGGTAATCCAGACGGTGAGGGGCGCGCATGACATGGTCAGCACCCTGCAACCGGCCCGGCCGCGGATCAATCCTTCAAGCGCAGGCGGTCGCCGCCTTCGACACGAATGGACTCGCCGAGACGGCGGCCCAGGTCGCGGGCGCCGGCCTGACCGTCCGTTCCCAGCCTGATCTCCGCCTCCCGCCGGAAGCGATGCACGCCGTCGGGGCTGAGGGCCTCGACGACAAGGCTGAGATGATCGCCGTCGAGACGCGCGAAGGCGCCCATGGCCGTCTTGCAGGACCCTTCCAGCGCCTCAAGGGCCCCGCGTTCGGCCGCCACGGCCAGGGTGGTCGCCGCGCAGCGCAGGGCCACGGCCCAGGGCGCATCGACATCCTCGACCCGGGTCTGGATGGCCAGGGCGCCCTGACCGGGCGCCGGCGGGGCGGCGACGGGGTCGAGGAAGCCGCGGGGCACATCGCCCATGCCCAGTCGATTGAGCCCCGAGGCGGCCAGCAGAATGGCGTCGGCCTCGCCGCGCGCCAGCTTGGCCAGCCGGGTGTCGACGTTGCCCCGCAGCATGATGATTTCGAGATCGGGCCGCAGATGCAGCGCCTGGGCCTGACGGCGCAGGGAGGCGGTGCCCAGCCGCGCGCCCCGGGGCAGCTCGGCCAGCGACCCGTAGAGGGTCGAGACAAAGGCGTCGCGAGGGTCCTCCCGCTCGGGAATGGCGGCGATGGCCAAGCCGGCCGGCTGCTCGGCGGGCACGTCCTTCATGGAATGCACGGCGGCGTCGATGCGGCCTTCCAGCAGGGCCTCCTCGATCTCCTTGGTGAACAGCCCCTTGCCGCCGATCTCGAGCAGGCGGCGGTCCTGGATGCGATCACCGGTGGTGGTGATGGCCACCAGAGGCGCGGCCTCTTCGGCCCGGTCGGCGGCGCCGAGGGCGGTGGCGATGCGGGCGCGCATCATGCCGCTTTGGGTCAAGGCCAGCTTGGAGCCTCGGGTTCCGATCCGGATGGGCGGTTGCGACGACACGGCGGGGGGGCTACCTCGGGCGGGAAAGAAGGACGCCCCGCTGCTATACGAGGGTCGCCCAGGCCGCAACGTAGATGACCAGTCTTACCCTCCTCGGGATCGAAACCAGCTGCGATGAAACCGCCGCCGCCGTCGTGCGACGCGGCGATGACGGTCGTGTGCAGGTGCTGTCCTCGATCATCGCCACCCAGGTGGCCGAGCACGCCCCCTATGGCGGGGTGGTGCCTGAAATCGCCGCCCGGTCCCATGTCGAGTCGATCGACGGCATTGTCGCCCGGGCCCTGACCGAGGCCGGCGTCGGCTGGGACGGATTGTCGGGCGTCGCCGCGACG
This sequence comes from Caulobacter sp., assembly GCA_030680355.1. Lineage (GTDB taxonomy): Bacteria > Pseudomonadota > Alphaproteobacteria > Caulobacterales > Caulobacteraceae > Caulobacter. The sequence goes on along the minus strand of JAUXVF010000022.1, from coordinate 157,327 downwards.
GCCGGTCCCGGCCTGGTCGGCGGCGTCATGGTCGGCCTGTCCTTCGGCAAGGCCGCGGCCCTGGCCCGGGGCCTGCCGCTGATCGCGGTCAATCACCTCGAAGGCCACGCCCTGTCGGCCCGGCTCGAGGACGACATCCCCTATCCCTTCCTGCTGCTGCTGGTCAGCGGCGGCCATTGCCAGCTGCTCGAGGTGGCCGGGGTCGGCGCCTGTCGGCGGATGGGCACGACCATCGACGACGCCGCCGGCGAGGCCTTCGACAAGATCGCCAAGTCCATGGGCCTCGGCTATCCGGGCGGCCCGGCCCTCGAACAGCTCGCCGAGGGCGGCGACCCCGCCCGCTTCCCCCTGCCCCGCGCCCTGCTCGGCCGCGAGGGATTCGACTTCTCCTTCTCCGGCCTGAAGACCGCCGCCGCCCGCGCCGCCGCCGGCCTGACCGGCGACGTCGACCGCCGCGACCTGGCCGCCTCAGTGCAGTTCGCCATCGCCCGTCAGCTGGCCGAACGCACCGAGCGGGCCATGGCCGCCTATGCCGACGCCCATGACGGCGGCGACCTGCGCTTTGTCGTGGCCGGGGGCGTGGCCGCCAATCGGGCCGTGCGGACGCGGCTGGAACAGGCTTGCGGCGCGCATGGTTTCTCCTTCCACGCCCCGCCGCTGAAATACTGCACCGACAACGCCGCCATGATCGCCCTGGCCGGGGCCGAACGGCTGGCGCTGGGCCTGACCGATCCACTGGACGCGCCGGCACGGCCGCGCTGGCCGCTCGACGCGGCGACGGCGGCGTCCAACCCCACCCACATCCCCGGCCGCAAGGGCGCCAAGGCATGACTCAGGACTTCAAACACGCGGGCGTCATCGGCGGCGGGGCCTGGGGCACCGCCCTGGCCGAGGTCTGCGCCCGCGCCGGCATGACGGTCCTGATCCAGGCCCGCGAGACCGAGGTCGTCGCCGACATCCGCGAGCGACGGGAAAACACCGTGTTCCTGCCCGGCGTGCCGCTGCACGCCAACGTCAGCGCCACCACCGACCTGGCCGACCTCGCCGCCTGCGACGTCCTGCTGGCGGTGACCCCGGCGCAGCATCTGCGCGCGACCCTGACCGCCCTTCGGCCCCATATCCGCCCGGGGCTGCCGGTCGTGCTGTGCTCCAAGGGCGTCGAACAGAAGACGCTGAGCCTGATGAGCCAGGTGCTGGTCGAGGCCCTGCCCGAGGCGGCCCCGGCGGTGCTGTCGGGACCCAGTTTCGCCGGCGAGGTGGCCCGCGGCCTGCCCACGGCCGTGACCCTGGCCTGCCCCGATCAGGACCTCGGCAAGATCCTCGCCGAAACCATCGCCACCCCGACCTTCCGGCCCTATCTGGCCGCCGACGTGATCGGCGCCGAGGCCGGCGGGGCGATCAAGAACGTGCTGGCCATCGCCTGCGGCGTCGTCGAGGGCAAGGGTCTGGGCCGCAGCGCCCACGCCGCCCTGATCACCCGCGGCTTCGCCGAGATGACGCGCATGGCCGTCGCCCTGGGCGGCGAGGCCGAGACCGTCGCCGGCCTCTGCGGCCTCGGCGACCTGGTGCTGACCTGTTCCAGCCTGCAGTCGCGCAACATGAGCGTCGGCGTGGCCCTCGGCCAGGGCCAGACCCTCGACCAGGCCCTGAGCGGCAAACTGACCGTGGCCGAAGGCGTCGCCACCGCCCCGGCGGTGGTCGCCCTGGCCCATCAGGTCGGGGTCGAGATGCCGATCTGCGAGGCTGTCGCCGCCATCCTGGCCGGCGAGGTCGATGTCGACGAGGCCATCATCGGCCTGCTGTCGCGCCCCCTGAAGACCGAATTCTAAGGAGCCGCCCATGCCCCTCTTCATCATCCAGTGGAAAGACCGCGTCCCCGAGGGCGCCGCCATCCGCGCCGCCACCCGTCAGGCGCATCTGGACTGGGGCGGCAGCCAGCCGGGCGTGCTCAAGCTCGGCGGCCCCTTCCTCGACGCCGACGGCGGCATGGCCGGCTCGCTGATCATCATCGAGGCCGAAAGCCTCGAGGCCGCCCGGGCCTGGCACGCCGCCGATCCCTATTCGAAGGCCGGCCTCTACGAGACCTCCAGCGTCGAGCCCTGGCGGGTCACCATGCCGTGGAAAGACTGAACCCGGCCAGACCGGCGGCGGGCGTCACCCTCTGCCGCCTCGACGAGATCGCCGACCCGGGCTCGAAGGATTTCCGCTTCCGCGAGGGCGACCGGCTGTTCGCCGGCTTCGTGGTGCGCAAGGACGGCGCCCTCGTCGGCTATGTCGATTCCTGCCCACACAACGGCTGGCCGCTGGGCGGCCCCTCGGGCCGCCATCTGACCCGCGAGAACGACCTGATCCTGTGTTCCGGGCACGGGGCGCTGTTCCGCATCGGCGACGGGGTCTGCACGTCAGGCCCCTGCGCGGACAAGCGGCTGGAGGCCTGGGCGGTCGTGGTGGTCGATGGCGTGGTCGTGACCGGCTAACTCACACTGTCATCCCGGCCGCAGCGCGGAGCGCGGAGAGCCGGGACCCAGCCTTCAATGCGGCGTCGGGGATGACAGACGAGATCAAGGCATCGCCTCCGCCCCGAACGCCGCCACGTCCTCGATCAGTCCCTTGGCCGCCAGGGCGACCAGCTCGCCGCCCTTTTCCGGCGTCGCCAGACCCGGGTCGGAGCCCATGCGGCCGTCGGGATAGCGGGCGCGGAAGTCGAGGGCCTCGCGGATCGGGCCGGTCGGGGCGATCTGGGGGGCGTAGTTGGCGCTCTTGATGGCGTCGGGATAGGCCCATTGGGTGACGGCGATCTCCGACGGCGTGGCGTGACCGCCATGGCCGACGGGGAACTGGCGGTTGGCCAGGGCGAAGACCCCGGTCAGGTCCCACCAGTTCTTGAGCTTGCAGGCGAAGCCGCGCGGCAGGCCGGCGAAACTGGACTCGGCGTAGAGCTCGCTGAACGCCGCCTCGATGGTGTGGACGTTGCCGCCGTGGCCGTTGAGGAAATAGATCTTCTCGAAACCGTGCCCGCCGAGCGAGCGGCACCAGTCGCCGATGGCGGCGATGAAGGTTGAGGGCCGCAGGCTGATGGTGCCGGGAAAGCCCAGATGGTGCTGGGCCATGCCGATGTTGAAGGTCGGGGCGATCAGCAGGTCGTCGCGCCCGGTCTGGGCCTCATGGGCGATGATCTCCGGGCACATCCAGTCGGTGCCGAGCAGGCCCGTGGGCCCGTGCTGTTCGTTGGAGCCGATCGGCACCACCACCGTTTTCGAGCGACTGAGGTAGGCCTCGATCTCGGGCCAGGTGGATTTGGCGAGCAGCATGACAAAACTCCTGCGGCGACGTCCTTGCGCCGCCGACCGCCTTCCGCATACTCCCGTGCAACAGGAAGACAAGGGAGACGGACATGAGCGACGGTCAGGTATTTCCGGTTCCCGCGGCCTGGGCCAAGCGGGCCCACATGGACGCCGCCAGCTATGACGCCGCCTGCGCCCGGGTCGAGAGCGACCCCGACGGCTTCTGGGCCGATGTCGCGGGTCGCCTCGACTGGATGACCCCCTTCACCCAGGTCAAGGACGTCTCCTGGAACCGCGACGACTTCCGCATCAAATGGTTCGCCGACGGGGTGCTCAACGTCTCGGTCAACTGCCTGGACCGCCATCTGGCGACCCGCGGCGACGATGTCGCCTTCATCTGGGAAGGCGACGACCCCGCCGACTCCAAAAAGATCACCTATCGCCAGGCGCACGAGGAAGTGTGCCGCATGGCCAACGTCCTCAAGAGCCACGGCGTCAGGAAGGGCGACCGGGTGACCATCTATCTGCCGATGATCCCCGAGGCGGCCTACGCCATGCTGGCCTGTTCACGCATCGGGGCGGTGCATTCGGTGGTGTTCGGCGGCTTCTCGCCCGACAGCCTGGCCGGCCGCATCCAGGACTGCGACAGCCGTTTCGTCATCACCGCCGACGAGGGTCTGCGCGGCGGCAAGACCGTGCCGCTGAAAATGAACGTCGATCTGGCCCTGACCCAGTGCCCGGACGTGACCACGGTGCTGGTCGTCGAGCGCACCGGCGCCCACTGGCTGACCCACGGCGGCCGCGACGTCGCCTATGGCCCCGAGCGCGACAAGGCCTCGACCGACTGCCCGCCCGAACCGATGAACGCCGAGGACCCGCTGTTCATCCTCTACACCTCCGGTTCGACCGGAAAACCCAAGGGCGTGCTGCACACCACCGGCGGCTACCTGGCCTGGGCGGCCTGGACCCATGAGCTGGTCTTCGACTACCGGCCCGGCGAGATCTTCTGGTGCACGGCCGATGTCGGCTGGGTCACCGGCCACAGCTATATCGTCTACGGCCCCCTCGCCAACGGGGCGACCAGCCTGATCTTCGAAGGCGTGCCCAACTACCCGACCGTCTCCCGCTTCTGGGAGGTGATCGACAAACATCAGGTCGAGATCTTCTACACCGCCCCCACCGCCCTGCGGGCCCTGATGCGCGACGGCGAAGACCCCGTGAAGAAGACCAGCCGCAAGTCGCTGCGTCTGCTGGGCAGCGTCGGCGAGCCGATCAATCCCGAGGCCTGGCTCTGGTATCACCGCGTGGTCGGCGAAGGCCGCTGCCCGATCGTCGACACCTGGTGGCAGACCGAGACCGGCGCCTGCCTGGTCTCGCCCCTGCCCGGCGCCACGGCGCTCAAGCCCGGCTCGGCCAGCAAGCCCCTGCCCGGCGTCAAGCTGCAGCTGGTCGACGCCGAGGGCGGCGTCCTCGAGGGCGCGGTCAGCGGCAATCTCTGCCTGACCGACAGCTGGCCTGGCCAGATGCGCTCGGTCTATGGCGACCACGAGCGCTTCATCGAGACCTATTTCACCACCTATCCCGGCAAGTATTTCACCGGCGACGGCTGCCGCCGCGACGCGGACGGCTACTACTGGATCACCGGCCGGGTCGATGACGTGATCAACGTCTCGGGCCACCGCATGGGCACCGCCGAGGTCGAGTCGGCCCTGGTCGCCCATGACGATGTCGCCGAGGCCGCCGTGGTCGGTTTCCCGCACGACATCAAGGGTCAGGGCATCTACGCCTATGTCACCCTCAACGCCGATGCTCAGCCCACGGAAGAGCTGCGAAAGGCGCTGGTGCTCTGGGTGCGTCGCGAGATCGGCCCCTTCGCCGCCCCCGACGTCATCCAGTGGGCGCCGGGCCTGCCCAAGACCCGTTCGGGCAAGATCATGCGCCGCATCCTGCGCAAGGTGGCCGAGAACGACCTCGGCAACCTCGGCGACACCTCGACCCTGGCCGATCCGTCCGTGGTCGACGACCTCGTCGCCAACCGCATCAGCCTCTGACGCGGAGTTGGGGCGCTCGACAGGCCCCTTGCCCCGTTTCCGGTTTCGCGCTTTGACCGCTGCATGACCGCGCAGATCGAGCCCTTTCACGCCATCGCCATCAGCCGGCTGGCCCATCAGCTGAAGAGCGAGGGTCGGTCGATCATCCATATGGAGTTCGGCCAGCCCTCGACCGGGGCGCCGAAGGCGGCCATCGCCACCGCCCACGAGGTGCTCGACGCCGACGGCATGGGCTACTGGGAAAGCCCGGCCCTGCGCGCCCGCATCGCCCGCCACTACGCCGAAACCTACGGGGTCGAGGTCGAGGAGGGCCGCATCGTGCTGACCTGCGGCGCCTCGCCGGCCCTGGTGCTGGCGCTGCTGTCAGCCTTCGAACCGGGCGACCGCGTGGCCCTGGCCCGCCCCGGCTATGTCGCCTACCGCAACACCCTCAAGGCCCTGCGGATGGAGCCGGTGGAGATCGCCTGCGGGGCGGAGAGCCGCTTTCAGCTGACGGCGGCGCATCTGGCGGCGCTGGACCCGGCGCCGGCCGGCGTCATTCTGGCCAGCCCGGCCAACCCGACCGGCACGATCATCGCCGCCGACGAACTGGCGGCCATCGCCGACGTCTGCCGCGCCCGCAACATCCGCATCGTCTCCGACGAGATCTATCACGGGCTCAGCTATGTCGGCCCCTGCCGCTCGATGCTGGAGTTCGCGCCAGACGCCCTGATCGTCAACAGCTTCAGCAAATACTTCAGCATGGTGGCCTGGCGGCTCGGCTGGCTGCTGGCCCCGCGCGACCTGGTCCCCGCCGCCCGGGCCCTGGTCGGCAACCTGTTCCTGACCGCCCCGTCGCTGAGCCAGCATGCCGGTCTGGCGGCCATGGACGAGACGCAGGAGCTCGAAGGCCATGTCGCCGTCTACCGCCGCAACCGCGCCCTGCTGCTGGAAGCCCTGCCGTCGCTGGGCCTGGCCGACATCGCCCCGCCCGACGGCGCCTTCTACATCTACGCCAGCGTCGCCCATCTGACCGGCGACAGCCTGGCCTTCTGCATGGACCTGTTGCGCGACACCGGGGTGGCCGTCGCCTCGGGCGTCGACTTCGACCCGGTCGAGGGGCGGCGGTTCATCCGCATCAGTTTCGCGGTCTCGACGCCGGAGGTCGAGGACGCCCTGACGCGGCTGCGGCCATGGTTCGCGGCCCGAACGTCCATTGTCGGCGCACGGACGACAGCCTAGTTTGCCAATGACCATCCCCGGACGGGTGGCGACGACCAGTTCCCGAGTGTGGTCTTGACCAACGAAACAGACCCGGTCCCGCCTGTCATTCCGCCCCCGGAAAACGACGACCGGACCCGGCTCGCCGTACGCCTGGGCACGGAATACGCCCTGAAATCCCTGCGGCTGCTGTCCTCAGTGCTCGGCGGCGACATGATCGCCGCCATCGTCATCGCCGAGATTGTCTCGGCCAACACAGCCCATCTGAACGCCCGGCAGGACGCGCGCTATGTCCGGCTCGACGACCTGCCCCCTGACAGCGAGCGCCGGCCGGTCAGCGCCCTGGCCGTGGCCGGATCCCTCGGCATCCCCCGCGAGACCGCGCGCCGCTGCATCAAGCGGCTCGAGGCCATGGGCGTCTGCCAGCGCGTCAAGGGCGGGGTCATCATCCCGACCGCCGTCCTCTCCATCCCCCAGCACCAGCCGCTGCAGGCGGCCAATATCGCCAACCTGCGCCAGCTGGTCAGCCGCGTGCAGGCCCTCGGCGTGATGGAGTCCTGAAGGGCGACGCCGCCCTGGCCGGTCAGCCTAGCGCGCCAGACGCCGGTACGCCGCCGGAGCCATGCCGAACCAGCCATGACAGGCTCGCCGCAGGCTGCGGGCGTCCGAAAAGCCCAGCTTGGCCGCGACATCCTCCAGCGAATCTTCCGTCGCCAGAAGGGTCGAGGCGGTGGTTCGTCTCGCCTCGCTGGAGACGGCGCGGAACGATGAGCCCGCTTCCGCCATCCTCCGGCGCAGGGTCGCTGGGCTCATCCCCATGGCCCGGGCCGCGGCCCGTTCGCCCCAGGCCTCGCCGCCGAGGATGGCCCGCACCTGCCTGACGATATCGGGGGGCGCCGCGTCCGCCGGCGCGAGCTGGTCCCGGGCGGCCTCGTCAAGCAGCCGGGTGAATTCACCCAGCTCATGGGCCGCCCAGTGCTGATATTTGACCGGCAGAACCGGCGCATCGGCGTCGGCGGTTTCATAGGCGATGGTCACGCCGCCGCGGCGTCGGAGCAGGACAGGAGACACCACCGGCCGCAACAGCGACGGCCCGAGGGACGGAAGGGGCGGAGGAGTCTGCACGAACGCGGCCTTCAACCGCCGCCCCGTCAACCAGCGGACGCCGCAGTGCACGGTCAGGCCGAAGATTTCCAGAACCAGGTCCCGGCGCGCATCCCGCTCGCCCTCGTAGTCAAATGACAGGAGCAGGCCGCGACGGGTTCGGCTGAACTGGATCCGGAGGTCGGGGCGCAGCATCGGGGCCGCGGCGGCGAACCGTCGCAGCGCCTCGTCCAGGGTGTCGCCCTGCGCGGCGGCGGCGATCAGCAGGCCGAAGGTGCCGAGCGGCACCTTCCCGGGAGCGGCGCCGAAAGCCTCGTCCTCGGTCCCGCGCATATGGTCGAGGCAGAGATTGAGAAACAGCATCGAGGGCAGCCATTCGCCCTGCATCTGGTTGCCGCCGACGGGCGCCGCCCGGGCCAGAAGCGCGGCGGCCGCCTCGGCGCCGACCAGCAGATCGAGGTAGCGGCGCGGCGCCCGAAAACGCCCGGCCGCGAACGACCGCGCACCGGCCGTCCCCGCCGCATCCGGCTCGCATGTTCCGACCCGCTCGACCATTTGGTCAGACTAGGCCGCGTGACGTTGCGAAAGGCCACGAAAAAGGGGCGCGCCCGATACGGATCGGACGCGCCCAATGCCGGGCCGCGCTCTCGGGGAGGAGAAAGCGCCCTTTGGCGGAGTGTCGTGGTCAGTATTTGATGGTCAGGGCCACGCCGAAGGTGCGCGTCTGGCCAGGGAAACGCACGACCGTGTTGGCGTTGCTGGCGACCGCCGTCCAATAGTACTCGTCCGTCAGGTTGCGCGCCCAGGCCGTCAGGTCCCAGCGACCGTCGAGGCTGTTGACGCCGATGCTGGCGTTGACCACCCCGTAGTCGGGGATCACGAACAGCGGATTGCCTTCCAGATCAGCGTGCGACTCCTTCTGGTAACGCCCGTTCAGGGTCGCGCTCAGACCGAGGGTGTCGGTCAGGTCGCGCTTGTAGAGGAAGGTCATGCTGCCGAGGAATTCGGGGCTGTAGAGGAACGGCTTGCCGTCATAGTTGGCCGGCAGGCCGGCCCCGTTGGTGCCGACAAAGTCCTGGATCTCGGTGTGCAGGAAGGTCGCCGACCCGATGGCCGTCAGGTTGTCGCTGACCCGCCAGGTGATTTCACCGTCCACCCCGTAGGCGAAGGAGTCCGGCACGTTCTGGAGCCGGGCCAGGGCCGTGTAGAGCGGATCGGGGTTGTAGGTGCTCAGCTGTTTGTCGGTGTAGTCGTAGTAGAAGGCCGAGATGTTGGCCTGCACGCGACGCTCGAACAGGCCGGCCTTGACGCCCACTTCATAGGCCAGCAGCTGCTCCTGCTTGGCCGGAAGATTCTGGATCGCCAGGCTGGCGGTGTTGACCGGCGCGCCGCCGGCCTTGGCGCCCTGCGACACCGAACCGAACAGCAGAACGTCGTCGTTGACCTCCCAGTTCAGGGCCAGCCGCCAGGCGATGTTGTCCTCGTCCAGCGACGACACCACGGGGCCCCGCACGCCGGTCCGGGAACCGTAGGGCTGGCTGAAGTCGATGTTGGTGGTCACGCAGCCGCCCGCCTGGACGTCAGCCGGCAGGGTGGCGCCGTAGAAGATGCCATAGAGGTAGCGGTTGGTGATGTTGACGTTGGGCAGCATCACGCCGTTGGAGTCGCGTGAGCAGACCGTGGCGTCCTGTTTGTCCTGCGTATAGCGAATGCCGGTGGTCAGGCTGAGCGCGTCGGTCAGCTGCCAGTCAGCGCTGGCGAAGAGGCTGGCGGTGGTCGTCTTGATCTGGCCGTCGTCGATATAGCTCTGGAACGCCGTCGAGGCCTGGGTGGCCGTATAGGCCCCGCCCGCGCCAAGGCCGCCGGCGTAGGGACCGGTGGAATAGGTGCCGGGCGCCGGGGTCGGGAAGCCCGGAGGCATCGGCGAATCGGTGACCAGCAGCGTGGTCAGGTACTCGAAGAAGCGGACGTTGGCGTTGTCGCGGAACAGGGTGCGGTTGCCGTCGACGATCTCGTCCTTGCCATAGTAGGCGCCGACCAGCCAGGTGACCCGGTCATTGCCGCCCTCGAGCCGGATTTCCTCGGCGAACGACTGGATCTCGCCCTGGGCGTCCTGGATCAGGACGTTGTAGGGCGCGCCGCTCCAGTCCATCACGCCATTGCGATCAATGTCGTTGTAGCTGGTCAGCGAGACCAGGCGCAGATCGTCGTTGATCTCCCAGCGGACCGACAGCTTGCCGGCCTTGAAGGTCGAGTCTTCCTGCAGCGGCTTGTTGATGCCGCGGCCGGCGCCGATGTCGGCGATCCGGACCGAGGCCGGGGTCCAGTCCGCCTGGCTGGCGTTGGTCGGTTGATGGCCGCTGATGTAGGTGGCCAGACCCGGCGCGTTGAACAGGCGGGTGCTCGATGTGCCGGAGACCGGGTCGGTGCCCGGGGTGAAGCCGATCGCCTGGGCGGCCAGGGTGTCGGAGGTGTTGCCCCACTGCGAGTAGGACAGGTCGATGTCGAGGCGGTCGGTCGGCTGGAAGGCCAGCGAGGCCCGCAGGCCGTATTTGTGGACTTCGCCGAGCGTCTCGTTGCGGGTGTTGGACTCCTGCCAGCCCTTGTCGCTGTCCTCGGTGCGGAACGACAGCCGGCCCTGGGCGCGGTCGCCGAACGGGCCGCTGACCATGCCCTCGAAATTGTGCGTGCCATAGTTGCCGAACTCGGCGACGGCCCGGGCCTCGAACAGGGTGGACGGCTTCTGGGTCACGAAATTGATCAGGCCGGCGGTGGTGTTGCGGCCATACAGAGTGCCCTGCGGCCCCTTGAGCACCTCAACGCGCGCCAGGTCGAACATCGGACCGGTCAGCATCATCGGATAGGCGTAGGCGACTTCATCGACGTAGGTGCCGACCGTCGAGGTGGCCGACATGTTGATGGTGTTAAAGCCGATGCCGCGCAGGGTGTAGGTCGGCACGCCCTGGTAGGACCGCGAGACGGTGAAGCTGGGCGCGACGGACGACAGGTCCTGAACGTTGGTGACGCGCAGGGCTTCGAGCTGTTCGGCGCCGAACGCCTGGATGGGCATGCCGACGTCGTTGAGCGCCTGTTCGCGACGCTGGGCGGTCACCACCAGTTCCCCGACCTGGGCCTGGCCGGCCGGAGCCTGCTGGGCGAAAGCCGGCGAGACGATCGCCGACGAGGCCAGCAGGGCCGCCGTCAGCAGTCCTTGCCGCACCGAATATCCACGCACGTTTTCACGTAAACCCATCTGACGTCCTCCGACCTGTTTGTTGTGCGGAGTCGTCCGGCCGCGGCCTGATCAGCGCGCGGTCGGCGTCCCCATTGCGGCGGAGTGTGTCGCAAGGCGGCGGGCGAGACGAGGACGCCAACGCGCAATCCCGAGCGGACAATTTCGCTCAGGATTGCGGATGGAGAGGAGGCTCAGCCCTTCAGTTTCAGCTGCCCGAGGAAGTAGCGCTTGCCCAGCGGCACGCCGTTGGCGCGCAGCACGTCATAGGCGGTCGAGGCGTGGAAATAGAAGTTGGGCAGGGAGAAGGACAGCAGGAAGCCCTCGGCCGTGAACGGCATCTTGGTGGGACCGAATTCGAAGGTCACGTCCTTGCCGGCCAGGGCGTTGACCGCCTCGGGGGTCAGGGCCTTGAGCGCGGCTTCAGTGTCGGCGATGGTCTTGACCAGACCGGCGTAGGTCTCCTGCATGGCCGGGCCGCCGGTGGCCTTGAAAAGGCCGGCCTGAACGGCCTCGATGGCGCCGATGGAGTGGTGGGCGATCGAGGAGATCTGGAACGACAGCGGCAGCATGTCGCCGGCCAGCCGCTTGCCGATCAGATCATCGGGGTTGGCCCCCTCGTCGGTGCAGTGCTTCAGACCCCGGTCAAGAAAGCCGGCGGCGGCGCCGACGGTCTGCAGATACTGGCCGACGGTGATGTCATAGAGCGAGATGGTCATGGCGGTCGCGCCTCCCGGGTGCGTTGTTTTGTGAAACTCGCATGAACAGTGCCCGAGAACGGCGCCCTCGTGCAACGCCAAATCCCTGTCATCTTCGCGCCTGTCGCGAGGACCCGTGAACGCGGTCGCGCGGTGAGAACGCCGGCATTCCCCAACATTCCGCTCATCCTCGCTTTCGCGAGGATGAGCGGAATGTTCAGGGAGCGTGGCTACCCCGCCCGCTCGCTCCAGTCGTCCAGGTCCGGCTCCGCCCCCAGCAGCGCCAGGCCGGTGGCGATCGAGACCAGCTCCGCACCGCTCTCCAGCTTGCCGAGCCCGAACCGGCGCTCGAAGATCGCCCGCACGGCCGGCACGAACGACGAGCCGCCGGTCAGGAACACCCGGTCGACCCCGGCCTCGGTCAGGCCAGCCCGGGTCAGGGCGGCGTCAACCGCGCCCTCGATGGCGGTCAGCTCGGGCTGGATCCAGCGGTCAAAGCTCGCCCGTTTGACCGGCCCCTCGATCTCCACGCTGCCGCCCCTGAACGAGAACACCGCCTCTTCGCTGGCCGACAGGTCCTCCTTGAGCCGCGACACCGACTGGTAGAGCCGGTAGCCGTGGTTGTCGTCGAGCAGCTCGACCAGCCGGGCGATCTTCTCCGGCTCGACCGCGGCGCGGACCAGGCTGCGGATGTCCTTCATGTCGCGGCTGGCCCGCAGCAGGGCCAGCTGCTCCCACCGCGCGAAGGCGGTGTAGTAGCGGTTGGGCATCGGGATGACGTTGTCGAAGGCCTTGTACAGGCTGCCCTTGCCCAGTTTCGGCGACACCAGATGGTCGATGATCCGGTAGTCGAAGGCGTCGCCGGCCACCCCGACCCCGGCGTTGGACAGGGCCTGCGACCGCACATGGCCGCCCTGGCGGGTGAACCGCACCAGGGAGAAGTCGCTGGTGCCGCCGCCGAAGTCGCCGACCAGCACCGTGGCGTCGCCCTCCAGCCGTTTGGCGAAGAAGAAGGCCGCCGCCACCGGCTCATGGACATAGCGGATGTCCTCGAACCCCAGCCGCCGGAAGGCCGTGTCATAACGCTTCAGCGCCAGGGCCGGGTCGGGCCGCAGCCCGGCGAAGGCCACCGGCCGGCCGACGATGACCCGTTTGGGCAGGTCGGCCAGGTCGGCCCCGCCGTGCTCCTTCACCTTCAGCAGGAAGGCGCTGAGCAGGTCCTCGAAGGTGAACCGCCGGCGCAGGATTTCGGTGTCGGTGAACAGGGGGCTGGCGGCGTAGCTCTTGAACGACTGGATGAACCGCGTCTCCAGCGGCTCCTCGACATAGGCGTCGATGGCCCAGGGCCCGGCCTCGACGACCCGGCCGTGTTCGTCCTCGATCGGGGCGTGAAAACTCAGGGCCGAGCGGAAGGCGTTGAACGGCGCCCCGTCATGGCTGAACCCGGCGAGGGCGGCCTCGCCGTCCCCCTGGTCGAGGGCGAGCACGGTGTTGGTCGTGCCGAAATCAACGCCGATCGCGGCGTCGGATGAACGCGTCATGGGATATCCCCTGGCGGAAAGGATGGCGGCGCGCGCCATCCCTTCGGGGATGGCGTCAGGCCTGGATCGGGCGGGTCACGCGGCTGATCATGAGGCCATGGCCCTACCCCTCGACCGCTTCGACCGGATGGTCATAGGCGGCCATGATGGCCATGTTGAGAATCCGCGACACCGAGGCCGACAGCGGGCAGATCTGCACCGACTTGCTCATCCCCATCAGCACCGGGCCGATCACCGTGGCCCCGCCCAGCGACTGGACCAGCTTGGTCGAGATCGAGGCCGAGTGGATGGCCGGCATGATCAGCACATTGGCCGGGCCGGTCAGGCGCATGAACGGGAAGTTGCCGCGACGCTCCGGCTCCAGGGCCAGTTCCGGCGGCATCTCGCCCTCGTATTCGAAGTCGACGCCCTCCATCTCGTCGAGCATGGCCACGGCCTCGCGCACCTTCTCCGACCGCAGCCCCATCGGGTTGCCGAAGGTCGAGTAGCTCATGAACGCCACCCGCGGCACGAAGCCCAGGTTGCGCACCGCCCGGGCCGCCTCGCAGGCGATCTCGACCAGCTCCTCGGCCTCGGGCATCTCGGTGACATTGGTGTCGGCGATGAACAGGGTGTGCCCCTTGGCCAGCACGATCGACATGCCGATCACCCGACCGCCGGGGGCCGGGTCGATCACATGCAGCACCTCTTCCAGCACCTGGTCGAAGCTGCGGGTCACGCCGGTGACCAGGCCGTCGGCGTCGCCCATGGCCACCATCGAGGCGGCGAAGCTGTTGCGATCCTGGTTGATCAGCCGCTGCACGTCGCGTTTGAGATAGCCCTCGCGCTGGAGCCGCTGGTAGAGATGGTCGACATAGTCGGGATTGCGGTCCGACAGCCGGGCGTTGACGATCTGCAGATTGACCTCGTCCGGCTCGAGCCCGACGATGCGCATGTTCTCCTTCACCAGCTCCTCGCGACCGCAGAGGATGGCCTCGCCCAGACCCTGGGTCTGGAAGGCGTAGGCGGCGCGGATGACGCTGGGCTCCTCGCCCTCGGCGAAGACGATGCGCTTGCGCGTCCCGCTCATCACCGCGCCGGAAATCTTCTGCAGGAAGGCCGCGGTCGGATCGAGCCGCTGGGCCAGCTGGGCGCGATAGGCGTCCATGTCCTCGATCGGCTTGCGGGCCACGCCGGTGTCCATCGCCGCCTGGGCGACGAAGGGCGGAATGTACCAAATCAGCCGGGGATCGAAGGCCGAGGGGATGATGTATTCGGGACCGAACTTCAGCTGGCGGCCGTGATAGGCGGCGGCCACTTCATCCGGGACGTCTTCTCGCGCGAGCATGGCCAGGGCGTTGGCGCAGGCGATCTTCATCTCGTGATTGACGCGGCGGGCGCGCACGTCGAGGGCGCCGCGGAAGATGTAGGGGAAGCCCAGGACGTTGTTGACCTGGTTGGGATAGTCGCTGCGGCCCGTGCCCATGATCGCGTCGCCGCGCACCGAATGGACGTCTTCGGGGGTGATTTCCGGGTCCGGGTTGGCCATGGCGAAGATCACCGGATTGGGCGCCATGCTGGCGATCATCTCCTTGGTGAAGGCGCCGGCCGCCGACAGACCCAGCAGGACATCGGCGCCCTCCACGGCCTCGGCCAGGGTGCGCTTGTCGGTCTTGACCGCGTGGGCGCTCTTCCACTGGTTCATGCCGTCGGTGCGGCCCTGGTAGAGCACGCCCTTGGAATCGCAGGCGATGACATTCTCGGGCCGCACGCCCATGGCCTTGATCAGCTCCATCGAGGCGATGCCCGCGGCGCCGGGGCCGTTGAGCACGACCTTGATGTCCTCGAGCTTCTTGCCGGTGATGAAACAGGCGTTGATCAGGCCGGCGGCGCAGATGATCGCCGTGCCATGCTGGTCGTCATGGAAGACCGGAATGTCGAGCAGCTCCTGGCAGCGCTGCTCGATGATGAAACACTCGGGGCTCTTGATGTCCTCGAGATTGATGCCGCCGAAGGTCACGCCGATGGTCTTGACCACGGTGATGATTTCTTCGGCGTCCTCGGTGCTCAGCTCGATGTCGATGGCGTCGACGTCGGCGAAGCGCTTGAACAGCACCGCCTTGCCTTCCATCACCGGCTTGGAGGCCAGGGCCCCCAGGTTGCCCAGGCCCAGAATGGCCGTGCCATTGGAGATGACCCCGACCAGATTGCCCTTGGACGTGTAGTCGTAGGCCAGGTCCGGGTTCGCGGCGATGGCCAGCACCGGCACGGCCACGCCCGGCGAATAGGCCAAGCTCAGGTCCCGCTGCGTCGCCATCGGCTTGGTCGCCATGATGGCCACCTTTCCGGGCGTCGGGAACTGGTGAAAGGCCAGGGCCTCTTCGTCGGTGAAGGTCTTCTTTTCGGAATCGCTCATGGCGGGGCGGACGTCCTTGAAACGCTCAAGCGGCGTCACCGGTCGTCAGGCCGGTCGCGTCGGTGGGCTGAGAGGCGGGCAACCTAGCGACCAGATGGCCTGTGGACAATGGGCCTGAAGCCGTCCGCCCCGTCCATTTTGGCGGCAGCGGGCGCATTCGCCCCGAGGTGTGGCCCGGCGTCCCCTTTCCTCTCGATGGGGCGGGGAGAACTGTGCGCTGACAACCGCCCGTCGCCGCGCTAATCCTTCCCCCATGACCCAGCCCGCCGCCGCCCCCGTGAAAATCGCCGTCGCCGGCGCCCTGGGCCGCATGGGCCGGGCGGTGGCCGCCCTCTGCGAGGGCCGCGAGGACGTGGTCGTTGTCGCCCGCTTCGAACGCGCCGGCGTCGACGGCGAGGGCCTGGTCTCCTTCGAAGCCGCCCTGGCCGCCGCCGACGTGGTCATCGACTTCACCACGCCGGAAGCCTCGACCGCCCTGGCCGAAAAGGCCGCCGGCCGCGGCGCCGTCGCCCTGGTCATCGGCTCGACCGGCTTTTCCCCCGACCAGACCCGCCGCATCGACGAAGCCGCCCAGCGCATCGCCATCGTCCGCAGCGGCAATTTCTCGCTGGGGGTCAACCTGCTGCTCGGCCTGGTCGCCCAGGCCGCCCGGGCCCTCGACCCGGCCGATTTCGACATCGAGATCTTCGAGGCCCACCACAAACGCAAGGTCGACGCCCCCAGCGGCACCGCCCTGATGCTCGGCGAGGCGGCGGCGGCGGGCCGCGGCGTGGCCCTGAGCGACATGATCCAGCCGGCCCGCCACGGCCTGACCGGCGCCCGGCCCGAAGGCGAGATTGGCTTCTCCGTCATGCGCGGCGGCGGGATCATTGGCGAACACAGCGTGACCTTCGCCGGCGAGGAAGAGATTTTGACGATCAGCCACTCGGCGCGCGACCGCTCGCTGTTCGCGCGCGGGGCGGTGACGGCGGCGCGGTGGGCGGCCGGCCGGGGGGCCGGGGCGTTTGATATGCAGGATGTGCTGGGGTTGCGTAACCATAAATAGCAACTTATTATTGCATTTATAATTCCGCTCATCCTCGCGAAAGCGAGGACCCAGGTTTTTTCGCTGTGGCCTTCTACGTCTGCATCTTGGCGAGCCGCCGCAACGGCACACTTTACATCGGCATGACCGACAGCCTGATACGGCGCGTCCAGGAACATCGTGAAGGCCTGCGGCCCGGCTTCACCAGCCGTTACGGGGTCAAGATGCTCGTCTGGCACAAAGCATTCGATACGCGTGAAGAGGCCTTCACGGTCGAGCGTCGGATGAAGGTCTGGCGGCGACGATGAAAGCTCGAACTCATTGAGCGGCACAATCCGGCCTGGCTGGACCTCTATGAGCGGCTGCTGTGAAAACGCCTGGGTCCTCGCTTTCGCGAGGATGAGCCGCGTTTGTGGGTAACGAGCCGTCCGCTCCCTCGCGGGAGAGCAATGAAGACTCGCGGGACCTATACTCCCGGGACATCGCGAGACATTCCCGGGACTCCCGTCCGAAAAATACGCCGACGGGCGCGCCACCCCTCCAGGCGGGGATAAAATGCCCGGATGAGCCCCGCCCAAACCACCGCCGCGAACCCTTCTCCCCTTGCGGGAGAAGGTGGCGGCCGAAGGCCGACGGATGAGGGGTCGATGAACGTGTCAGGGTCGAAAGCGGAAGCGGCGCCCCGGACAGGCCAGGCAAAACCCCTCATCCGACCTGCTCCGCAGGCCACTTTCTCCCGCAAGGGGAGAAGGGAAGACTCTGCTACCCCCCGCGCGCCACGAACCACTCATTCAGGAACCGCTTGTCGGCCTTGCCGTACAGAAACTCCGCGCCCTGATACCCGGTCACCGACCCGCCGGCCGCCTGCAGTACGGCCTGGGCCGCGCAGATGTCCCACTCGGACGTCGGACCATGGCGCGGATAGATGTCGGCCACGCCCTCGGCGATGCGGCAGAGCTTGATCGAGCTGTCCATCGCCAGGTTGCGGTCGAAACCGTATTCGGCGGTCAGTTTGGCCAGGGTCTCGGGCTTCATGGTGTGGCTGATCAGGGCCACGGCCTCGCCCTTCGGCCAGGGCCGCACATGCACCGGCGTCGCCGCCCCGCCCTGCGTCGAGCGTTTCATCGCGCCGCCGGCGGTGGTGTACCAGGTCTCCTGGCTGGCCGGAGCGCTGACGGCGCCGGCGACCGGATGGCGGCCGGCGACCAGGCCGATGTTGACCGTGAAACTGGGATCGCCGCGCATGAAGGCCTTGGTGCCGTCGACCGGATCGACGAGGAAGAAGCGGTCGCCAATGGCGTCGGGCGTGCCGAACTCGGCGGCCTGTTCCTCGGCGACGACGGGAATGTCGGGGAAATGGTCCTTGAGCCGCCGCAGGATCAGCTGTTCGCCGAGCTGGTCGGCCTCGGTGACCGGGCTCAGGTCGGCCTTGCTGGTGTGGGCCACCGTCTCGCCGTGCGCCCAGTACGGCAGGATCAGCCGCCCGGCCTCCTCGACGATGTCGGCGAGGATCAGTCCCATATCGGCGTCAGTCATCGGCGGGCTCCCGGGTCGTCGGCGACAAAAACCAGGGTCACGACCGACGTATCGATGGCCTGTTTTCCGGCGTGGTCGAAATTGACGGTGACCCGCCGTCCGGTCACCGATTGCACCTGTCCCAGACCCCAGTCGTCGCGATCCGGATGGCGCACCAGGGCGCCGGGCTCGATAAAGGGGTCCATGCCGGGGTTGGTAGGGGGCCAAACCCCATTTGCCAACGCCTCAAATCAGGTCAATTTCAAACGCCATGACCCAGGCCGCCCCCTCAGAGACTCCGCCCCTCCCCGTCGAAGAGCTTCCGCCGGAAGCCGCCGAACTGGCCGCCCAGATCGCCGCGCGCCTCTGTCACGACTTCATCAGTCCGGCCAGCGCCATCGTTTCGGGCCTCGACCTGCTCGAGGATCCGACGGCCCAGGACATGCGCGAGGAGGCCATGGAGCTGATCGCCCAGAGCGCCCGCAAACTGGCCGATCTGCTGCAGTTCTGCCGGATCGCGTTCGGCGCGTCATCGTCGGCCGAGGCCTTCGACGCCCGGGCGCTGGAAGGCCTGGCCCAGGGGGTCTTCGCCCATGTCCGCCCCACGCTCGACTGGAAGGTCGAGCCGGCCGCGATCAACAAGGCCACCGCCCGCATCCTGATGAACCTCTGCCAGATCGCCGCCAGCGCCCTGCCCATGGGCGGCGCGGCGACGGCGCGGGTGGTCGAGGCCGACGGCCGGGCCGCCATCACCCTGGACGCGGCCGGTCCGCGCGCCCGTCTCAAGCCGGAAGTGCTGCGCGGCCTCAAGGGCGAGATGCGTGGCGACGCTGTCGGCGGGGCCTGGGTGCAGGCCTATTTCGTTCACCTGATCGTCAAGGCCGCCGGCGGCCAGCTGGCGGCCGAATGCGGCGAGGACCGGGTGACCCTGGCGGCCTGGGCGCCGCTGTAAATCCGCCCCGTCAGGGGAGCATCTATTTCGGCCCGTTCACCCCGTCCTCTCACCACCCGTTAACCGACACGTCGGACAACAGGATCTGGGAAGGAGCATCGGCGTCTTGAAAACCTGCCTACTGGTTGATGACAGCCGGGTGATCCGCAAGGTCGCCCGCCGGATCCTTGAAGATCTGGACTACGAGGTCGCCGAGGCGTCCGACGGGCTGGAGGCGCTTGCCTGGTGTCGGGCGGCCATGCCCGACGTCATCCTGCTCGACTGGAACATGCCGGTCATGAACGGTCTGGATTTCCTGCGCCAGCTGCGCACCGAGCCCGGCGGCGACGCGCCGCGGGTGGTGTTCTGCACCGTCGAGAGCGATCCGGTCCGCATCCGCGAAGCCCTCAACGCCGGCGCCTGCGAATACATCATGAAGCCCTTCGACGGCGATATCATCCAGGCGAAGTTCGCCGAGGCCGGTCTGGCATGACCCCCGACGACATCCAGCTGATCGTCGCCCTGTGCAAGACCCGGGCGGGGCTCAGCATCGACCCGGCCAAGACCTATATGATCGAGAGCAGGCTGGGACCGCTGGCCCGCCGCGAGGGCTATGAGTCGGTCAGCGGCCTGATCGCCGGCCTGCGGGCGCGCCGCGAGGAGCCGCTGATCTGGGCCCTGGTCGAGGCCATGACCCTCAACGAAACCTGCTTCTTCCGCGACCGCACGCCATTCAACCTGTTCCGCGACGAGATCCTGCCGACCCTGTCGCGGATGCGCGGCCCCGAACCCATCCGGGTCTGGAGCGCCGGCTGCGCGACGGGTCAGGAAGCCTACAGCCTGGCCATGATCGCCGAGGCCGGCAAGGACATCGAGGCCCATGCGCGGGTCGAGATCTACGGTTCCGACATTTCCGAACGCTGCCTGGAGAAGGCCCAGAGCGGCCTCTACAACCAGTTCGAGGTCCAGCGCGGCCTGCCCATCCGCATGCTGATCGATCATTTCGAGAAGGTCGAGGACAGCTGGCGGCTGTCGCCGCGTATCCGGCAGCGGGTGCGGTGGCGGCGTCTCAACCTGGCCGCCGATCTGACGAACGTCGGCCGGTTCGACGTCATCTTCTGTCGCAATGTCATCTCGGAGCTGGATGACGCCATCCGCGCCCGGGTCCTGGAGGGCCTCGCCGCCGCTCTGCCCGCCGACGGCTTCCTGGTTCTGGGCGAGGGAGAGTCGCCGCTCGGCACGACGGACGCCTATCGCCCGATCAGCGGCCGCGACGGCCTGTTCGCCCGCAATCCTGCGTTCCGGATCGCCGCCTAGAGCCGCCGCATCAGGCCGGCGATGTCGCGGGACCCGGGATCCGGCCGCGCTTCGAGGGCCTCGGCCACCGCCGCGATGGCCTCGGCGGGCTTGTTCTGACCCAGTTTCCAGACGCCCTCCAGCCGATCGACCGTCATCTCGAAGGCGGCGATCCCGTCCCGCAGGGTTTCGAAACGGCCGGGCGACATCTTCTGGCGGGTCCAGGCCGGCTTGGGAGCCAGCCCGGCCTCGTGCCGGGCCGACAGATCGTCAAGCAGGGCGGTGGCGCCGTCCGCGTCCAGCGGAACCACCGGGCCCTCCAATTCCACGCTCAGGTAATTCCAGGTCGGAACCTGATCGGCGACCCCGTACCAGTCGGGGCTGATATAGGCGTCGGGCCCGGCCACCACGACCAGCGCTCCGGCGCCCTCGGTCGCCAACACCGGCGTCAGGGCGTTGCTCCGCGACAGGTGAAACCGCAGTCGCCGTCCGTCCAGCAGCACCGGAACCTGGGCGACCAGCGGCCGGCCGTCGGCGACGCCCACCACGATCGCAAATCCCCTTTTCAGGACGAGATCGGCGAGCAGGGCTTCATCATATTGCCGGAACGGACGGGCGGGATGCATGGGGTTTCCTCAGCCGGGGGAACGACGTTCGCCGTCCCTTTGCTTCCGCCACGTCACAACGGCATTCTAACCCCACAGGCAAGGTGAAACTGGAGCGGCACATGGATACGGTCGAACGAATTCCGGACGAGATCGCCTTCCAGGCGATCAATCCGGCGGCCTACGCCGATGACAGTGTGCATGAGGCCTTCCGCTGGCTGCGCGCCAACAACCCCCTGGGACGGGCCGAGCTCGAGGGCGTCCACCCCTTCCGGATCGTCACCCGGCACGCCGACATCCTCGAGATCAGCCGCCAGAACGACCTGTTCCATTCCGGCGACCTGGCGACCACCTTCACCACCCTCGAGGGCGACAAGCTGGTGCGTGGCATGACCGGCGGCAGCCCGCATCTGGTGCGGACCCTGGTGCAGATGGATGCGCCCGATCACCCGAAGTACCGGATCATGACCCAGTCCTGGTTCCTGCCCCAGAACATCCGCAAGCTGGAGGACCGCATCCGCACGATCGCCCGCCAGCACGTCGACCACATGGCGACGCTCGGCGGCGAATGCGACTTCGTGAGCGAGATCGCGCTCTACTATCCGCTGCGGGTGATCATGGAGATTCTCGGCGTGCCGGCCGAAGACGAACCGCGGATGCTGAAACTGACCCAGGAGCTGTTCGGCGCCCAGGACCCCGACCTCAGTCGCTCCAAGGCCCCGATCATGGAAGGGCCCGAAGCGCTGGCCGCCATCCAGGGGGTGATCGCCGACTTCTTCATGTATTTCAAAGCCATCACCGATGACCGCAAGGCCAGCCCGCGTGACGATCTGGCCAGCGTCATCGCCAACGGCAAGATCGACGGTCAGCCGATCAACGACTTCGAGGCGATGAGCTACTACGTGATCGTGGCCACGGCCGGCCATGACACGACCTCGTCGTCGACGGCCGGCGCCATCTGGGGTCTGTGCGAAAATCCGGATGAACTGGCCAAGCTGCAGGCCAACCCGGGCCTGATCCCCGGCCTGGTCGACGAGGCTGTCCGCTGGACGACGCCGGTCAAACATTTCATGCGCTCGGCCACGGCCGACACCGAAGTCGGCGGCCAGAAAATCGCCAAGGGGGAATGGCTGTGGCTGGCCTATCCGTCAGGCAACCGCGACGAGGCGGTGTTTGAAGATCCCGACGCCTTCCGCGTCGATCGCAGTCCCAACAAGCACCTGGCCTTCGGCTACGGCGCGCATCTGTGCCTGGGTCAGCATCTGGCCAAGATGGAAATGCGAATCCTGTTCGAGGAACTGCTGCCGCGACTGAAATCGCTGGCCTTCAACGGCGACCCGAAACGCAGCCTGGCCAGTTTCGTCGGCGGGCCGAAGATCTTGCCGATCCGCTACCAGCTCAGCCCGGCCTGAAAAACGAAACGGCCCCCGCCTGGAAGGGCGAGGGCCGCTGAAACCTGATCGTGCGAGTGACGTCTAGTTGGCGTCCTTGGCCGTTTCCTCGACGGCCGCGCCCGCGGCTTTCACGTCCTTGCCGGCGCCTTCAATGGTGTTGCAGGCGGAGGCGAGCAGGCCGGCGACGGCGACCGAAAGCACGATGAACTTGCGCATGATGAATCTCCTTGGGTCCCGGATATGGGACAGTCATTCCACGGGGACACAACGCGCCGGCAGGCCCTCAGGTTCCGGCGCCTGAAACGTTTGCGCTGGGAAAGACCAGCCGCGCGGTCAGACCGCCGTGATCATTGGGGGTCAGGCTCGTACGACCGCGCAGTTGGCGGGCGAAGGCGGTCATCAGGGTCCGACCGACGCCGCCGTCCACGGGGGGCTCGCCCGAGCTCGCCCGGCCGCCGCCATCGTCGCTGATCGCCAGCTCGGCCTCGTCCTCGCCAAGGGTGAAGGTGACGGTGAGGACGCCGCCGCCGTCCTTGAAGGCATGTTTCTGGGCGTTGGTGACCGCCTCGACCGCGAACAGGGCCAGGGGGGCGAGCTTGTCGGGATCGATCACCACGGCGTCGGCCCGAACCTCGGTCCGGACGCCGGCCTCCCCGGTCAGCAGCTGGCCGGTCAGATCCTCTAGGAAGGACCTGAGGTCGACGTGCTGGATATCGCTGCCTTGATAGAGGGCGCGATAGATCAGGGCCAGGGCGGCGATGCGCTGGCGGGTCTCACTCATCGCCGTCCTGGCGGCGGGATCGCTGAGGGCCCGTTCCTGCAGGTTGATGAGCGAGCTGATGATCTGAAGGTTGTTCTTCACCC
Source organism: Caulobacter sp. (assembly GCA_030680355.1). Taxonomy (GTDB): domain Bacteria; phylum Pseudomonadota; class Alphaproteobacteria; order Caulobacterales; family Caulobacteraceae; genus Caulobacter. The sequence continues at coordinate 134,193 of JAUXVF010000022.1, read as the reverse complement.
GATGATGGATCTCGCGCATCAACGCGTCCTTCTGATCGAGATTGTCGTGCAGCGCGGCGTCACGGGCCATGATCGTGGTGGCCATATGGTCCAGGGTCGCGGCCAGCTCGCGAATTTCCGGCGGCGCCGTCGCGACCTGGATCGGCCGCACCGTGAAACGGCCCTTGGCGTAGATGGCCGCGATCCGCTGTAGATAGACAATCCATCGCCCGACCCCGCGTTCAGTGGCGTAGAGAGCCGCCAGCAAGGCCACCGCGAAGGCGATCAGCGGGAAGACAACGCTCGACAGGGGGTCCAGCCAGGCAGACGCGAACAGGCCCGCCGACGGGGCCGACAGAACGACGAAAAGCCCCTCGCCGACCAGCGGCGCGGCCGAATAGACCCGGCGGACCAGGCGCCGGTCGAGACCGTAACCGAGGAACGACCCCTGCGACCCGGCCTGATCAACCCACCGGGTCACCGAGCGCGGAAACGCCTTTTCGTCGGTCACCGACAGGAAGCGACCCTGGGCGTCGACGATCGCGACCTGGGCGCCGTGGGGCAGGGACCGGTCGGCCAGGGTCGGGCTGAGGCTGGAGAGCGGGATGACGGCGGCCAGGACGTTGAACCCGCCGCCGGGCTCGTCGGTGCGGGCGGCCGTGAACAGGCTGGGCTCGGCGGCATAGACCGCGCCGGGCGCCAGCGTGACGACCATACGCTCTCCGGCCGCCAGCCGGCGGAACCAGTCGCGATCACGGCGACCTGAGTCGGCCGGTGCGCTGGCCGCCGAACAGGCGATACGGCCAAGGCTGTCGAAACGGATCAGGTTAGCGTAGCCGGGCAGGCGGCGGCGGATATCGCTGAGGCGGGCGGAGCAGTCCAGACCCACGGAGCCGGGCCCGAGCGTTTCAAGCAGGACGCCCGCCGCCTCCATGCGCGCCCGGGCCGTGGCCGCGCTGCGCTGGGCCGCCGATTGCAGCACGGCCTGACGGTTGGCCGACTCCCGCTGGTAGGCCAGCAGGGACTGTCCGGCCCCCAATAGAAGAACCGGCAACAGGGCAGCCGCCATGGCGACGCCCAGCCGGACCCGGATCGTGGTCGCCGGACCCCATCGCAGCCGGTCGAGTCGGCTCACCGGACGGCGCTGAGCCGCTCCGCGTCCGCGATAATCGAACTCATCGCCTCACCGGCGTTTCGGCCGTCGCGATCGTAGCTGCCGCTTTCGAGAATTTCCTGCAGCGCCTTGCGGGCCCGGCTGACCCGGCTCTTCACGGTGCCGACGGCGCAGCCGCAGATATCGGCGGCTTCTTCGTAGGCGAAGCCGCCCGCGCCCACGAGGGTGATGGCCTCCCGCTGCTCGGGCGGCAGCATGGCCATGGCCTGGCGAAGTTCATCCAGGGCCAGCGGCGATCCAGGATCGTCGATCGCGATCAGGGTGCGTTCGGCGGCCTCCTGGTCAAGCTGGACCTGGCGCCAGGAGCGGCGTTTGTCGGAATAGAACTGGTTGCGCAGGATCATGAAGGTCCAGGCCTTCATGTTGGTGCCCATCTGGAAACTGGCGCGCGCGCCCCAGGCCTTGATCATGGCGTCCTGGGCGAGATCGTCGGCGGCGGCCGCGTCCCCGGTCAGGCTGCGGGCAAAGGCCCGGAGATGCGGGATAAGCGTGACCAGCTCGCGCTGAAAGGCGCCGTCTCGAACGACGGCGGCCAGGGAGCCCTCGGAGGCGTCCGAAGAAGCGACCATCTCAGCCCTCCCCGGTTTTGCGGTCCGCACGCCTGAGGATATCCAGGAATTCGTCCGGCACCGGCTCGTTGACGACTTCGTCGAACATCTGTCTCAGCTTTACGCCGATCGCCCTCTGGCGCAGCCGCGCCTCATCAAGCGGGGCGTTGCTCTTGCGACGTTCATCCATTTGACTGTGTTCGATCATTTTGTCGGCGCGGCATGACACCGGCCCCTTTGTAACGAATTTGCCTTCGCTCGTTCAACGCCCTGCTCCCCGGCCGGTTCCCATAACGATGTTCGTCATGATGGCTCATATGCGATAGCGTGGGAACCGGCGCCGGCCTGCCGCGTTAAGTGACCAATGGAGTCGCGCGTCGGCCACGCGTAAATCCGCATGCCCGCCGGTGTTGGCGACTTTTCGGGAGAGATCATGAGTCTACTTGCTCGTCTTGGGCCGCATCTGCCCTACATGCGCCGATATGCGCGGGCGCTAACCGGCAGCCAGACCGCCGGCGACAACTATGTTCGACTGTCGCTCGAGGCCTTGGCGCAGGGCGAGCGAGCCCTCGACAACCGCTACTCGCCGCGGGTCGGGCTCTATCATGTGTTTCACGCCATCTGGGGCACCTCCGGCGCCCGGCTCGAGGACCGCACCCCCGACGAGGTCGGCAGCGATCCGAGCCAGAGGCTGATGCGCATCGCGCCGCGCTCGCGGCAGGCCTTCCTGCTGACCGCGCTCGAGGGATTCACCCCCAGCGAAGCCGCGCAGATTCTCGACACCGATTTTGCCGATACCGAACGCCTGATCGCCGAGGCCCAGCGAGAAATCGACGAGGAGCTGGCGACCGACGTGCTGATCATCGAGGACGAGCCCGTGATCGCCGCCGACATCGAAGCGCTGGTCAAGGAGCTGGGTCACACCGTTGTCGATATCGCCACGACCCGCGACGAAGCCATCCAGGCCGTCGCCCGCAGGGCGCCGGGGCTGGTGCTGGCGGACATTCAACTGGCCGACGGCTCTTCCGGCATCGATGCGGTGAAGGACATCCTGGGCCACTACGATGTGCCGGTTATCTTCATCACCGCGTTCCCCGAACGCCTGCTGACCGGCGAGCGGCCCGAGCCGACTTTCCTGATCACCAAACCCTTCCAGCCGGAAACGGTGAAGGCGGCCATCGGCCAGGCCCTGTTCTTCCACCCGGGGCGTTCCAGAAAAGCCGCCTGACCTCATCCGGGATCCGGACAGGGGCGATGGCGCCGGCCGGCGAAATTTCGTCGGTCGGCGTCTGCGCGATAGCGTAAATAACAGCCATCGATGGCCGCCAGCCCTTTGCCGGCGTCAGAAACGGGCCGGGCGACAATAATTCTCGTCAGGCGGGAACCAAAGTCAGGCAGTGGCGTTTTGAATTTGCGGAGGCGGCGACGCCCCCCCCGACTTGAGGCTGGCGAAAGCCGGCCTGCCGCCTCCGCACCCTTTCCTCCGATTATCGCCTAAGGCCGGACCCTTGACCCGGTCCAGCACGGCCGCTCAGTGCGGCTGCATGTGGAAGGTCACGTCGGCCCTGCGGTGCAGGGGATTGGCGGCGCCGCTGTCGGTAAGGGCGCCCGCCGCGCCCAAAGCGCCGACCTGGAAGACCACGGTGGTGAACCCGGCCCGGACGACCGCGGCCTTGACCGCCTCGGCCCGCTTCATCGACAGGGCGAGATTGACGTCGGCCGCGCCGACGGCGTCGGCCAGCCCCACCACATTGACGTCGCCGAGCAGGCAGCCCTTGGCCCGTTCGCCGACGCCCTCGAGCAAAGCCCGCGCCTCCGGCGTGATGGCCGCTGAGTCCCGCTGGAAATAGATCGAGACGGTCATGTCTTCACAGACGGCCGGCCTGAACACCCGCTGGAAACGGGAGACCGTGCCGCAACTGGCCAGGACCAGCGCCGCCAGGGTGACAATCGCGGTACGCTCAAGATTGTTCATCTCATTCCCCCAAACACCAAAACGGGCGGCCGACCGCTTGGTCGACCGCCCGAATTGGCTAGGTCATCGCGGTGTGATCAGCTGCGGGGCCGACCGTCTTCCCAATAGTAGCGGCCAGATGCTGAATCGTAATAGTAATAACGTCCAGCCGACTGATCATAGTACTGCCTGCGGTTGACAGAGTCGGCAGCGCCGCAGCCGCCGTCTTCCCGGCAGCCCTTGTAGGCGCCGGCCGCGCCGCCCGCGACGGCGCCGATTGCGGCGCCCTTGCCAGCGTCGCCGCTGCCGGTGTTGTTGCCAATCACGGCGCCGGCGAGGGCGCCGATCGCGGCGCCGCCCGCGGCGTTACGTTCGACATTTCCGGTGGTCGTGCAGGCTGCCATGAGCAAACCGGCGCCGGCCACGGCAATCAGGGTCTTGTACATGAGTCACTCCTTGAAGTCCGGTGATCCTCCACCAGCTTTCGGAACGCCTCGCACCGATGGCGGTTCCCTGGTCGGAACCCGACTGGGGCGCGGGCCGTTGATCAGACATATCGGCCGCACCGGCCGCGGGAGACGACACATCGTGAAATGGGGGACCAGGACCCGGCCGCCGGGGCGTGTAGCGGCGGTGGTCAATCCCGCATCGGGAAGCGCCGGGCCCGACGCGGTCGCGGAGGTCAAGCGCATCCTGGCCGAACATGGCGTCGACGGCGACGTCACCTTCCCCGGCGAGGCGGGGCTCGAAGCCTGCCTGCGCGCGGCCTTGGACGGAAAGCCCGATATCCTGATCGTCGTCGCCGGCGACGGCACTGCGCGGGCCGCCGCTGAAATGGCGGGTCCGCGCGGTCCGCTGGTCGCGCCCCTGCCCGGCGGAACCATGAACATGCTGCCCCGGGCCCTCTACGGCGACCGCGACTGGAAGACCGCCCTGGCGGCCATCCTCGACGGCGGCGTGGCCAGACGGGTCTCCGGGGGTGAGATCGACGGCCGGTCCTTCTACGTGGCGGCCATCCTCGGCTCTCCGGCCCTCTGGGCGGAGGCCCGGGAAGCGGCGCGGGACGGCGATCTGTGGCGCATGATGACCCGCGGTCGGCGCGCCCTCCGCCGCGCCTTTTCCGGCGCGCTCCGATACTCCCTGGACGGCGGACGCCCGCACACGGCCGAGGCCCTGACCCTCGTCTGTCCGCTGGTGTCGCGTGAGCTGGCCGCCGATGAGGGCTGGCTCGAGGCGGCGGCGATTGATCCGGCCGGCGCCGTGGATGTTTTCCGGCTCGGCTTCCGGGCCGCCCTCGGCGACTGGCGGGGCGACCCCGCCGTCGATGTCGCCCGCATCCGCAAGGGCCGGGTCTCCGCCGGCGGACGGATCCCGGCGGTGCTGGACGGCGAACCGGTCCGGCTGGGCTCGTCGGTCAGTTTCCGCTTTCGACCCACCGCCTTTCGCGCCCTCGTCCCCGCCGAGTCCGCCGAGTCCGCCGAGCCGGAGACGGCGACGTGACGCTGCGCCTGGCCCATATCTCCGACGTCCATTTCGGAGGGGAGAACGCCGCCGCCGTGGACGCCGCCGGCGCCTGGATCGCCGAACACCAGCCCGGCCTGACCCTGATCACCGGCGATGTCACCCGCGAGGGGGCCCGGCCGGAGTTCGAGGCCGCCCGGCAATGGATCAACGGGCTCGCCTGCGAAACCCTTGTCGTGCCCGGCAATCATGACACGCCCTATTTCAATCTCGCCAAGCGACTGTTCGCGCCCTGGCGGCGCTATGAGCGGTATTTCGGGGACCTGCCTCGCGGGGCCTTCGAGCGGCCGGGCCTTGCCGTCGCTTCGGTCAACACCGCGCGCGGAGTCCAGGTGCGATTGAACTGGTCAAAGGGCGCGATCTCGGCCGGCCAGGCCTCCGCGGCGGCGCAAACCCTGGCCGGCGCGGCGCCCGGCGCCCTGAGGATCGTGGCCTGCCACCATCCCCTGATCGAGATGATCGGCGCCCCGATGAGCGGTCGGGTCCGGGGCGGCCGGGCGGCGGCGGAGACCTTTGCCCGCGCCAAGGTCGATCTGGTGCTCACCGGTCATGTGCATGCTCCCTTCGCCCTGCCCTATCCGGGCGGCGACGGGCGAACCTGGGCCATCGGCGCCAGCACGCTGTCGATCCGGGAGCGCGGGGCGCCGATCGGGTTCAACAGTCTTGAGGTCGAGTCCGACACCGTTCGGGTCACCGCCCTGGCTTGGACCGGGTCCCATTTCGAGGCCTGGCGAACCTGGTCGATGGATCGCCGCCCGCGGGCCGGCTGAGCCACGAAAAACGGCGACGGGATGCCCCGCCGCCGCCTCTCTAACTTAGTCGATTGTCGGGCGCGCTAGGCGCCGCGTCCTCGGACCAGGTGCATCACGGCCGACACCAGGAACAGGACGATGAAGATGAAGAACAGCAGCTTGGCGATGCCAACCGCAGTTCCGGCGAGGCCGCCGAAGCCGAGGACGGCGGCGACCAGCGCCACGACGAGAAAAATGAGCGCCCACCTGAGCATATTGGGTCCTCCGAAGCTTGCGTAAGGGCCAGATCGCCCCTCTCTCTAACAACGTTCAGACCGCCAGGTCGTTCCCTCGGTCAGGCGGGATCGGGATAGCGCCAAACGGCGCCCCCGCCCCGAGCGGCCGCCCATTGCGACTGGGCCAGCGCCCAGTTGGGCAGGCTGTCGAACCAGGCTTCGAGGAAGCCTTTCCGGTCATTCTGGTGATCGAGATAGTAGGCGTGCTCCCAGAGGTCGCAGACCATCAGGGGCGTTACGCCCTTCATCGTCAGGGGGGTGCCTGCGTCATGGGTGGTGATGACCTTGAGGGCCCCGCCCTCGGCGACCAGCCAGACCCAGCCGGACCCGAAATGTCCGCCGCCCGCCGTGACAAAGGCGGTCTTCAAGCCGTCGAGGCCGCCGAACGCCGCATCAATCGCCTGGGCCAGATCGCCGGAGGGCGCGCCGCCGGCAGGGTCCATGGCCACCCAGAACATGGCGTGGTTCCAGGCCTGGCCAGCGCTGTTGAACAGTTTTCCGCCATCGCCGGCCGACGCGCGAACCACGTCTTCCAGGCTGGCGGGCCGCGTGCCGCGCTCGGCCAGGATGGCGTTCACCGCGTCCACATAGGCCTTGTGGTGCTTGCCATGGTGGAAGCCCATGGTGCGGGCCGAAATGACCGGCTCCAGGGCGTTGGACGGATAGGGCAGATCAGGAAGAACGAACATCTCTTACTCCGGTTGCACCGAAAGTAAGCGTTCCGCGGACCGCTTAGTTCCGGTTTCCCGAGGGTCTGTCAGTAAAGGCCCGAATGACGGCCGCGGCCATCTGCGGATTGCGCATGGCATAGATGCCGGCCGCGACCGCGGCCCCGGCCGACAGCAGCGGGCGCTTCTGGACGAACCGCAGCGCGACATCGGCCAGCGAGCCGTCAGCCTCGGACTGCTCCGATTTCAGACGGCTGGCCTGGACCCTTCGCGCCGCGATCACGCCGATCACGCCGGCCAGCAGGAGGGCGGCGACGGCGACGGTCAGAGCCGCCAGCGCCACGCCCAGAACGGGCGCGACAGCCAGAAACAGGGCGTAGGCGGCAGCGATCACGCTGACGGCGACAGCGACGACGACGGCGGCCGTCGCCGCCAGAACCAGCAGCGTACGTTCCATGATCAGCGACGATCGCCGCGGCTGGCGAGCAGCAGCCCGATCAGGACGCCGACGCCCAGGCCCGTGAGGGTCGCGGTGACGGGGCGTTCCTTGACGCGATCAACGACATAGCGCTGCGCTTCATCGAATTGTTCAGTGGCCGTTTCGGTATAGGCCCGGGTATGGGTGCGCAGCGATTCCAGGCCTTCGCGAACGGCGGCCTCGGTGCGATGGGCGGCCGCCACGAGGCGCTCACGCGCCTGTTCGGTGGCGTCGACGAAGCTGCGTTCGGCGGCCTTGGCGGCCTCCGTGACATCGGCGGCGACATCGGCGGCGACGGTTTTGACAGCAGCCTTGGCCCGCGCGCCCTCGCCTGTTCCCGTTTTGGTCGAGGCAGCTTTGGTGGCGGTCGTAGGCATAGATGGCTCCAGTTCTTCGGACATGTAGGTTGCGGACGTCGCTCGGTGTTGAGGACTTGGCAGTCTAACGCGCAACGTACGGGATAGGTTCCATTGTAGTCCGGCGCCGGCGGCAACGCCAGGCATTCTCACAGATGACGCCGGTCGCCCGGACTGACCAGGACCCGCCGTTTCAGATGACGCCGCGGTCGCGCAACTCCGAAAGCGTGTCCGGCGAAAGGCCGGCCCGGGCGGCCAGGACCGCGTCGGTGTGCTCGCCCAGCGCCGGGCCGGGCCAGCGCACGCCGCCAGGCGTATCGCTGAGTTTGGGAAAGGCGTTCTGCATCTTCACGCTGCCAAACACCGGATGCGGCGTCTCGACGATGGCCTCGCGGGCGATGAACTGCGGATCGTCCAGCATGTCCGGCGCGCGGTAGACGCGGCCGGCGGCGACGCCCTTCTCTTCCATCAGGGCCAGCAGGGCCTCCGCGTCCAGGGTGGCGGTCCAGGCGCCGATCAGAGCGTCCAGTTCGGCCTGGCGTTCGCCCCGGGCCGCGTGGCCGGCGTAGCGGGGATCGTCGGCCAGCTGCGGCCGGCCCATGGCCTCGCAGAGTCGCTTGAACAGGGTGTTCTGGTTGGCGCCGATGACCACCAGCGCCCCATCCTTCGTCGGGTAGGCGTTGGACGGCGCGATGCCCGGCAGCACCGAGCCGGACCGTTCCCGCACATAACCGGTCAGGCCGTATTCGGTGATCAGGTTCTCCATCACCGACAGCACGCTTTCATAGATGGCGGCGTCGACGATCTGGCCCTTGCCGGTGCGGTGGCGGGCGTGGAGCGCCATCATGGTTCCCAGCGCCGCGTGCAGACCGGCCAGGCTGTCGCCGACCGAGATGCCGGCCCGGGCCGGAGCCCGGTCGGGCTCGCCCGTGATGTAGCGCAGCCCGCCCATGGCCTCGCCGATCAGGGCGTAGCCGGCGCGCGAGGCATAGGGCCCCGTCTGGCCGAAGCCCGAGACCCGCGCCATGACCAGCCCGGGACTGTCGGCCGACAGGCTGTCGTAGCCCAGGCCCCACTTCTCAAGCGCGCCGGGCCGGAAGTTCTCGACCAGCACGTCGGCGCCGCCGATCAGCCTGCGGGCGATGGCCTGGCCCTCGGGGGTGCGCAGGTTGAGGGTCACCGACTTCTTGTTGCGACCGATCACCGGCCACCAGGGCGAATGGCCCTTGGGCAGGCTGCGGCCCCACTGACGCATCGGGTCGCCGGCCTTGGGATCCTCGATCTTGATCACCTCGGCCCCGAAGTCGCCGAGGATCTGGCCACAGAAGGGCCCTGCGATCAGGGTCCCCATCTCGATCACGGTCAGGCCCGCGAGGGGGCCGGGAGCTGGCTGCGTCATACCCGACCGATTAGCCGACCTTGGTGACGTTGTCGTCGGAGTTGCGGTCGATCAGGTAGTTGTAGGGGTCCACCCCGCCGTACTTCGGCGCCTTGTCGACGGTGAAGGTCAGGGTCTGGGTTCCGGTGCGGATCGGCCGGGCCTCGAAGGCGATCACCTTGCTGCTGTCGAAGCCCTTCTCGCCGGGCATCGCCGTGAACAGCCCCACATCGAGCGTCTCGGCCATCGGCGCGGCCGTCTCCTTGCCCTTGCCGTTGGCGTAGAGCTTGGCGGCCTCGATGGTCAGGGTGACGTCGAAGCGGCCGTCGGCGCGCTTTTTCACGACCATGGATTTGGTCTTCAGGTCGTAGAGAGTGATCTTTTCGAACAGGTCGGTGATCAGCGCCTGCTTGTCGGCCGGCGCTTCGGCGCGCAGGGCGGCGACGAGATCGAGGGCGGTCGGATAGGGCGCGCCCTTGAACGCATACTGGTCGAGCAGCCGGCGCAGGCCGCGGTTGACCGCGTCTTCACCGATTTCCCGCTGCAGCCGGTACATGACCAGCGAGCCCTTGCGGTAGTGGATATAGCCCTGGTTCTCGACCTTGTAGAGCGGCAGTTCCTCGACGATCTCGCTACCGCGCGAGCGCAGGTACCGGTCCAGTTCGTACTTGAGGAATTTGCGGATCTGGTCCTCGCCGTACATGTGTTTCATGACCATCAGGGCCGAGTACTGGGCCAGGGTCTCCGACAGCGAGGTCGAGCCCTGCTGGTCGGCGCCGATGACCTGGTGCGCCCACCATTGGTGGCCGATCTCATGGGCCCCGATGTAGGTGACCATGTCGATCTTGGAGGTGTCGCGATAGTCGGCGATGAAGCCGAGGTTTTCCGACCAGGGCATGGTGTTGGCGAAGGCCTGGGCGAAGTTGGCGTAGGCCGGGAATTCCAGGAACCGCAGCTGACGGAACTGATAGGGGCTGAAATTGGCCTGGTAGTAGTCCAGGGCCGCCTTGCCGCCGATCTTCATCCGCTCGACGTTCCAGGGATGCTGCGGGTCATAATAGACCGCGATCTCGATCCCCTTGTACATCTCGCGCGAGACCTTGTAGCGCGCCGACTGCATCGACAGGAACGGCAGGACGGGCGACTCGGTGACGAAGCGGGCCGTGCGCCGGCCGTTGGCGACCGTCTCCGAAACCTTGTAGCCCGGCGCGATCGGCGTCTGGTCGGCCACCGTGCCGATGGTGATGTCGGACGTCACGAAATCGGCGTCATGGCGCAGGTAGTTGAAGCGGCGCGAAGGCTGGTCGCCCAGCTTGGCCATCCGCTGTTCCGGCGGCAGCCCGTATTTGCGGCGCTTGGCGCGATCCTGCAGCAGGCCCGACCGCTCGATGCCAATGAAGGGGGCGATCTCGGTGTTGTTGATGAAGGTCCCGTTGTCGACGACGCGGGTGTCGTTGCCGCGGTTGCGGAACCCGCGCTGGGCCCGTTCGGTCGTGAAGGTCACCGTCCGGCGCTCGCCCGGCAGCATGGGCGTGTCGAGGGTGAAGACGCGGAAATTGAAGCGCTCGAACGTCTTCTTGGGCCGGCCGCCCTGGATGGAGAGGGCCTTCACCTCAAGGTCGCGATCAAACAGCACCTGGACCTCCTTGAGCGGTCCGGGCGTGTTGTTCTGGATGACGTAGGATCCCCAGGTCGTGACCCGCGGCTCATGGGGAAACAGTTCGACGTCCAGCTTCATCGAGATGATCGTGGGCCGCGGCTCTTTCTCGTAACCCAGCAGCGTCTTCTCGAAATCCGCCAGCCATTTGTCGTCGTCGATGCTGGTCCGGTACTCGTTCCAGACATTGGTGTTGAGATAGATGAAGCCGCCCGTGCCGGCGAAGATCGCCAGAGCCGCGGCGAAGGTCAGTCCGGCCTTGCCGGTCAGCCGGTGCGGCAGACGCCGGAGGCGCGGCCAAAGCCGGCTCTCGGTTCCCCGCCGCCAGAGGGCGTAGCTGAGCACGGCCAGAACGACGGCGAACGCGCTCCAGTAGACGCGGAACCAGGTCGCCCCGATCCAGAACTTGCCCTGGCCGTTCATGTCCGACAGCGGTACGGCCGGCGAGCCGCCGTAGTTGTAGAGATTGTGCTCGAACCCGAGGTTCACGAAGGTGATGGTGGTGATCAGATAGACCACCATCAGGCCCCAGCCGATGAACTTGTGCGGCGACAGCACCTGCAGGAACACCGCCAGCACCGCCAGCAGGATCCAGTCAACGGCGTTGGGCAGGACGTACCAGACCAGCCAGGCGCCGAACTGGAAGTTTTCGTATCCCTTGAGCGCCTGGATGAACACCGCGGCGAAGACGCTGACAAGCAGGGTCGAGATCAGAACCAGCGAGATGGCGACGATCTTGGGCGCGACGAAAACCCAGTCCGGAACCGGCGTCGAATCGACGATCTCGTGGGTCTTCTTCTCTCGTTCGCGCCAGACCAGTTCGCCGGCGTAATAGACGGCGATGATCATCGGGATCAGGCTGAACGAGCCCAGAAGCGTCGGAATCAGCGCGCGGGTCACCGGGTAGATCTGGCCGCCATAGCCCGTGGATTCGGTGGTGAACCACAGCGACCCCACCGAGTTGAACAGCCCCAGCGCCAGCAGAACCAGATAGGCCGGGCTGCCGAACACCTGGCCCATGTCCAGCCGCGTTCTGGCGGTGAGCTGAGCCCAGGCCGACGCGGCGTTGAAGCGGGGTTTGGGCAGGGTCTTGAACGCCGGCGGCGCTTCGACCTGCGTGACCGTTGTCGCGACCTGGGCCTTCTTGGCGCGGCGAGTGGCCCCGGCGGCGGGGTCGAACCGGAACAGCGCATAGGCCAGCGCCAGGAAGCCGACGGAGAGGGTGACCGCGAAGATCCGGTTGAACAGCAGCGTCCCGGACAGGATCGGCGTCAGGGTGTTTCGGTCGGCCACGGTCCAGTATTTGGTGACCAGGCTGTAGGCGCCCGTGCCCAGGGGTTCCCAGAGGGCGGCGGTCTTTTCAAACTCGGGCTTGTCGAGGGCGATTCCGGCGATGGTCCACAGGATCAGCAGCGCGATGACGCCGACGTAGGTCCACATCAGCGACCGCGTCACCGTCGCCAGGGCGAAGAACATCGAGGAGGTCAGGAACAACGCTGGCAACGCCAGCGCGAAATAGGCGAACAGGAAGGGCTCGAGGGTCAACGGCCCGAGCGTCTCGGGATCGACCCACGGCATGAAGGACCCGACCGCGATGGCGGCGGGAATGGCCAGAAACGACAGGCAGACCGCGGCGAAGGCCCCGGTGAAACGGCCGTAGAGGTAGTCGAACCGCGAAATCCGCGTCGACCGCAGGATCCCGCCAAAGCCCGTCTCGTCATCGCGAACGATGATGTTGGCCACGAACGCCGTCGACACGAACATGTAGAAGATCGCGAAGATCAGGTGGATCATCCCGATCATGTAGGGGGCGTTCTTGTGAACCCCGCCCCCACCGCCGCCGACCCGGATCTGGTCGACGGTGATCGCGCCGAAGGTCAGCAGGAAGAAGATGCCCGCCGCGACCCAGAACACCGGATTGCGCAGCTGGTAGCGAAACTCGAAACCCGCGATCTTGCTGAACATGCCGGGGCCCTCAGGCGGCCTTGCGGTGTTGCGAGAGGGTGGAGAAATAGACGTCCTCCAGGTCCCCCTGCACCGCCGCGAAGCCATCGCCCGGATCGGCGTCGGCGATGATGTGGATCACCGTACGGCCAGCGAACAGCCGGGTGGAGATGACGCTGTAACGGGCCTGGTGGTCGGCGAGCTCGGCCTTGTCGATGACCTTCTTCCAGATCCGGCCCGACAGGCCCGTGACCAGATCGCTCGGCGCGCCCTGGCCGACGATGCGGCCGTCGCAGATGATGGCCATGGCCGGACAGAGGTCCGACACATCCTCGACGATGTGGGTCGACAGGATCACCACCACGTTCTCGCCGATCTCGGCCAGCAGGTTGAGGAAGCGGTTGCGCTCTTCGGGGTCGAGGCCGGCGGTCGGCTCATCAACGATGATCAGGGATGGATCGCCGATCAGGGCCTGGGCGATGCCGAAGCGCTGGCGCATGCCGCCCGAGAAGCCGGCGATGGCTTTCTTGCGCACCCCCCAGAGATTGGTCTGACCCAGCAGGGTCTCGACCGTCTCCTTGCGATCCTTGGCGTTGGAAATGCCTTTCAGCACGGCCATGTGATCGAGCATGTCGTACGCGGAGACCCGCGGATAGACGCCGAAGTCCTGCGGCAGATAGCCGAGGGTGCGGCGCAGGGTTTCGGGATCCTTGAGCACGTCGATGGCCCCGAACCGGACATGGCCCGACGTCGGCGCCTGCAGCGTCGCGATGGTGCGCATCAGGGTCGATTTGCCGGCCCCGTTCGGGCCCAGCAGGCCGAACATGCCCTTTTCAACCGTCAGATTGACGTCATCCAGCGCCACCGTCCCGTTTGCATAGACGTGCGTCAGGTTCTCGATAATCAGCATGGTGCAACCCGCCCCCGGCGAAAAACAGTCATTACAGAACTCCCCCGCTCCAAGTCATGGCGGCCCTCGGCACGGGGGGCAAGTGAAAGAACGGTAAGGGCGCGACGTCTCGCCATCGTCACCGAGGCCGGTTAGGACAGTCGCCATGACCCGCAAAATCGCCTTCGACGCCATCGAGAACTTCCGGGATTTCGGCGACTACGCCGCCGGACCCCGCCGCATCAAACGCGGTCGCCTGTACCGCTCGGCCCACCAGGCCGAGGCGACGGACGCCGACCTGGAAGCTCTGCGGGCCCTGGACCTGTCGGTCATTGTCGACCTGCGCCGCCCCAACGAACGCGAGCGCAGTCCCAACCGGCGTTGGGAGGGCTTCACCGCCCGGGTGATCGAGAACGACATCGGCCAGGTCGGCGACGACCCCTGGCACCTGTTCATGCAGGACTCCGACCTCAGCCCGACGGCCTTCACCACCTACATGGTCGACTATTATCGCGACGCGCCCTTCGTCGACCGCCATGTCGACCTCTACAGCCGCTATTTCCACGCCCTGTCGGAGATGGACGGCCCGGTGCTGATCCACTGCGCCGCCGGCAAGGACCGCACCGGCATCCTGGCCGCCCTGACCCACCATCTGGCCGGGGTGAACGAGGCCGACATCCTGGCCGACTTCCTGCTGACCAACGATCCGGACCGGTTCGCGCGGCGCGTTCCGTTGATGACGGCCACGATCGAGGAGAACACCGGCCGGCGCCCCACCGAAGAGGCGGTGATCACCGCCCTCGGCGTCGAGGCCCGCTACCTGGACACCGCCTTCGCCGCCATCCATGCGCGGCACGGTACGCTGGACGCCTATCTGGAAGAGATTCTGGGCGTCGACGCCGACCGCCGCGAGGCCATCGCCCACCGCATCCTCGACTGACATCGACGGTGCGCCTCCTTCGCGCACGGCCCACCCTGTCATCGCCTCAAGTCATCCTGAGCAGGGCCGAAGGCCCGTGTCGAAGGACGCAGGGTGGCGCCGCGCTGACGCAGGTTGCGTGGTTCGACACGCGCTTCGCGCTGCTCACCATGCCGTAGACCAAATGCCAGTCCTCTTGAGCAGCCGCGAAGCAGCGTGTCGAAGGACGCACGCTGGTCCCGGCCACCGCTGAAAAACCCGTCACCGTCCCTCGTGACAAACGCTCGTTTGAAGTCCACCGTGGCCGGCAAGGCCGCGGCACGTCGGCCTCTCTCAAGGGCAGGACGACAGCCGCATGAAGAACCCCGGGTCGGACGACATCGACCATGATCTGGCCGTGCTCGGCGAGGTATTGCCTGATGGGGTGGAGCCCGCGAGCGGGCCGGCGACGGCGCCGCCGGCGGCGGGACGGCTGTCCCTGGGCGGCTGGAGCTGGTCGATCTTCCAGGGCGGCCGCGACCCCTATGTGATCCTGATCACCATCTACATCTTCGCCCCCTATTTCACGACGGCGGTGGTCGGCGATCCGGTGAAGGGTCAGGCGATGATCGCCACCGTCACCACCCTCAACAGCATCTTCATCGCCCTGACCGCGCCCATTCTGGGGGCGGCCATCGACCGCTACGGCGCCCGCAAGCCGCTGATGCTGGCCATCGTCGCGGCCATGGCCCCGCTGATCTTCACCCTGTGGTTCGCCAAACCCGGCGGCGCCGGCCTGCCGGTAGCCGCCGTCCTGTGGGTCTTCGGGATCATCGGGGTGCTGTTCGCCTATTGCGAGGTCGTCCACAATTCGCTGCTGATCAGCGCCGCCGGACCGCGTCATGCGCCAAAGGCCTCGGGCCTGGCGCTGTCGGCGGGCAACTTCTTTTCCGTCCTGACCCTGACCTTCTGCCTTCTGGCCTTCGCCCTGCCCGGCAATCCGGCGGTGGCCGGCTGGCCGCTGGTCCCCGACCACCCCCTGTTCGGGCTCGACCCCAGTCAGGCCGAGACTTCGCGCATCGTCGCCCCGATCGCCGCCGCCCTGCTGGTGCTGCTGTCGATCCCCCTGTTCCTGTTCACCCCCGACGCGGCGAAGACCGGCCTCGGCTTCGTCGCGGCCCTGAAACAGGCCGCCGCCCACCTGGGCGGCGTGGCCTGGTCGCTGATCACGGCGGCGGCGCGGGGACCGGCCCGGTTGCGCGAGGTGCTCGGGGTGCTGGTCACCGAGCGGGACGCGGTCATCTATCTGGGCGCCCGGATGCTGTTCAACGACGGCATGACGGCCCTGCTGATCTTCTCGGGCATCTACACCGCCGGCGTCATGCAGTGGCAGGTGCTCGAGATGCTGGCCTACGGCATTCTGCTCAGCGTATTCGCCGTCATCGGCGGGCTGTCGGGCGCGATGTTCGACACCCTGCTTGGCCCGCGCAACGCGGTGCGGATGGAAATCACCGGCTCGATCGTCTGTCTGCTCGGCTGGCTGGGCATGTCTCGCGACCGCATCCTGTATTTCTGGTCCTACGACCCCGCCGCCCATGCGCCGCTGTGGAACGGGCCGATGTTCAGAACCCTGCCCGAGGTCATCTATCTGGTCATCGGCTTTGGCGTGGCGATCTTCGTCACCGCCCAGTACGCCTCCAGCCGCACGCTTCTGACCCGGCTGGTGCCGGCCGAGAAGCTGCCGTCCTTCTTCGGCATGTACGCCCTGTCGGGAACGTTGACGGTGTGGATCGGCTCCCTTCTGGTCAGCCTGTTCACCACCCTGACCCACAGCCAGACCGGCGGCTTCATCCCCATCGCCGGACTGCTGATCCTGGGCCTGGTCGGCATGATGTTCGTCAAGGGCGGCGGCCGCCTTCCCGCCTGAGTCCTTTGCCGCCGGAGCCGCGAGGGGCTATCAGCCGCCCATGCGCGCCGCGACGATCCTGGACCGCCCCTGGCGGGACCCCGAAACGGTCTTGTCGGCCTTCGCCGGCGAGCCCTGGGCCTGTGGCTTCCTGTCTGGCGGCGGCGGCGACCGGGCGCGCTGGTCCTATCTGCTGCGCGACCCCGATCAGACCCTGATCGTCCGGCCCGACGATCCGCACGACCCGTTCGCGGCGATGACGGCCCTGCTGGGTCCGCCGACGGTCTCGCATGCGGACGGTCCGCCGTTCCAGGGCGGACTCGCCGGCCTGGCCGCCTATGAACTGGGCGACCGTATCGAGTCGCTCGGCCTGGCGCGGCATCCGGACTGGCCGGATCTGGCGGTCGGCCGCTATCCGGCCCTGCTGGCCTTTGACCATCAGACCCGCCGCGTCCTGGCCCTGGGCTCCGACCCGGCCGGCGCCGAGGCGGCCGCGGCCTGGCTCAATGCGCCGGCAGGAACAGCGAGAGGCAATCGACTGGCCGGAGAAACCCGGCCGCCGTCGGACGCCGCCGCCTATGAGGCCGCCGTCGCCGATGTGATCAGCCGTATCCATGCCGGCGAATACTTCCAGGCCAATATCGCCCGCCTCTGGAGCGGACGGCTCGGCGACGACGCCACGCCCTTCGACCTGCTCGCGCGGCTGGTCGGTCAGAGCGCCGCGCCGTTCGCCAGCTATCTGCGCCTGCCCGGTCGGGCGGTGGTGTCCAACTCGCCCGAGCGGTTCGTCAGCGTCGAGGCGGGACCGGCGCCGGCCGTCGAGACCCGGCCGATCAAGGGCACCCGGCCGCGGGGGGCGACGGCGGCCGACGACGCCCAGCTGGCCGCCGAGCTGCTGGCCAGCGCCAAGGACCGGGCCGAGAACCTGATGATCGTCGACCTGATGCGCAACGACCTGTCGCGGGTCTGCGCGCCCGGTTCGGTGACCACGCCGGAACTGTTCCGGGTGGAGAGTTTCGCCAACGTCCATCATCTGGTGTCGACGGTGCGTGGCCGGCTGACGCCGGGCCTGACGGCCCTGGACCTCCTGCGCGCCGCCTTCCCGCCCGGCTCGGTGACCGGGGCCCCGAAGATCCAGGCCATGCGCTCGATCGCCCGGCTGGAAGCCCCGCGCGGCCCCTATTGCGGCGCCCTGTTCTGGGCGGGGTTCGACGGGGCCTTCGATTCCAGCGTCCTGATCCGCACGGTCGGCCTGGTCGAGGACAGCGATGGCTGGCGTTACGAAACCCGCGCCGGCGCCGGCGTCGTCGCCGACAGCGACCCTCTGGCCGAACG
This sequence comes from Caulobacter sp., assembly GCA_030680355.1. Taxonomy (GTDB): domain Bacteria; phylum Pseudomonadota; class Alphaproteobacteria; order Caulobacterales; family Caulobacteraceae; genus Caulobacter. The sequence goes on along the minus strand of JAUXVF010000022.1, from coordinate 116,481 downwards.
CCTCGAGACCGAAGACAAGATCGCCGCGCTGTTGCGCGCCCTTACGGAGTTTCGCCCATGATGCCCCTTGATGACCGCGGCCTGCTGCTGGGCGACGGCCTGTTCGAAACCCTGCTTGTAAAAAAGGGCGAGATCATTCTGCTCGAGGCGCATGTCGCCCGGCTGCAGTCGGGCTGCATGGCCCTGGGCCTGCCGGCGCCGGATCTGGAGGATGTGCGCCAGCTCTGTTCGTCGATCCTGTCGGACGCCGACCGGACCATCGACCGACTGGCCCTGCGGCTGACGCTGACGGCGGGATCGGGCGGTCGCGGTCTGGATCGGCCCGCCGATCCCGAGCCCCATATCTTCGCGTCCGTGGCGCCCGCGCCCCGACCCGAGGGACCGGCGGACCTGTCGACCAGCGACATCCGGCGCAACGAAGGGACGCCGACCTCCCGGCTGAAGACCCTGTCCTATATCGACAATGTCCTGGCCCGGCAGCGCGCCGCCCCGGCCGAGGCCCTGATGCTCAACAACGCCGGCGAGATCGTCTGCGCGGCGGCGGCCAACATCTTCTGGGTCCAGGACGGCAGGCTGTTCACGCCCGAGTTGGGCTGCGGCGCGCTGGACGGCGTCATGCGGCGGCAGGTGATGGCGATCGAGCCGGCCGACGAGGTGCGGGCGCCGCGAGCGATGCTCGAACGGGTGCAGGCCATTTTCCTGACCAACAGCCTGATCGGCGTGCGGCGGGTGGCCAGCCTCGACGGCGCGCCGATGGGCGATCACCGGCTGCTCGCCCGCCTGACCGAAAGGCTGGCGGCGGTCAGTTGACCTTGACGACGCTATCGGACTTGCGCGGCCGCAGGTAGAATTTGCGGGTGAACTTGACCGCGTTGGGCACCATGAAGTCGACCGGCGAATCGTAGCTGTAGTTGACCTCGGACATGATCACGCTCTGGCCTGCCGACACCACGCCGGCAGGCACGCCGGCCACGGTGGCGCCGGTGGTCAGCGGCGACAGCCCCGAGGCGTTGCTCCAGTCGACCTTGGGCGTCCCGCTCGAATTGGCGGTGATGCTGGTGATGCGCATCTGCAGCGAGGTGGTCGGATAGGGCTTCATGATCGTCTGGGCGATCATGAAGATGTCGCCGATGTCGCTGTTGCTGATCGTCGAGGACTGGGCCACCAGATCGCCGATCGCCGAGGCGGCGTGCCCGGCCCGACGCTCCGCCAGCAGGGCCTGGGTGATCTCGGCCATGCCGAAATAGAAGGCGATCATCACCGGCGCGATCAGCGCGAACTCGACCGCTGAAACACCGCGCCGGTCGCGTCCAAGACGTCTGAGAAAGCCGGTCATGACGCGAAGGGCTCATTGCGGAAGGTGACCGTGGAGGCGATCAGGCGTTTGCCCCCGGCGGTGTTCTCCAGACCCTGATTCAGCATCGGCGTGATCAGGGACCATTCGTAATAGACCCGCACCAGGACGATGGCTTCGGAGCCGCCGGGCACGAAGGTCGTCTTCGCGTCATCGATCGCGCCGCCGGTGGTGACGTCGCTGATCGCGATGTTGGCGAACTTGGGAAAGGTGCGCACGTCGATATGAAGATTGGCCGCGCAGCTGGGGCCCAGCCAGGCCATCCGGTCGCAGATCGCGGTCTTGAAGGTCGAGGCGGTGGCGCCGGCGGTCTGCATCTCGCCGGTGCGGATCTTCCGGGACGCCCCGTCGACGGCGCTGTCCAGGGTCGTGGAGACCATGAACACCAGCCCCAGCTCCAGCACGCCGAACAGCAGCGCCAGAAACGGCGTGGCGACCAGGGCGAACTCGACCGCCGCGGCGCCGTCACGGGCGGCCGCGAAGCGGGTCAGCAGGGACTTGGGCTTGACGACCATTATGGCCATGATTTGAGACACCTTCCCCTCGGATCGTGCGGGAGAATAGCGGAGCGTCCCTAACCGGCGGTTTATTTGGCGCCGCTGGGTTTGGCCCCGGCGGCCTCGGCCCGACCCGGATAGTCCGAATAGGGTCCGGCCCACTGGCCATAGACGCCCTGACCGGAGTCGCGTTCGCCCGGCATCGGCGTGCGCTCGCAGCGCGGCGAGCAGCTGTAATTGTAGACGTCCGGACCGCGATAGAAGGAGATCCGTCCGTCGTCCGAGGCCGAGACCACGATCTGTCGATCCAGGATGGTCCGCCCCCTGGCGTCGAGCACCACCAGGTTGGTGACCCCGTAAGCCTTGCCCATGACCAGCAGATTGCGGCCATCGATGACCGTCACGTCGGCGACCGACGGATTTCCGATCACCACGTCCCGCGCGGTGGCGGACAGGGTGACCCGCGACGCCTGATCGATGCGCACGGGCAGGCTTTGCCCCCAGGCGGCGCCGGCGGCGGCGAGGGTCGTGACCGCCGCGAAAAGAGCAAAAATGCGTGTCATGGCTGGATGAGACCTCGGCGCGATTGAGCGAAGACTCGGCTGGAATGGTCAATAAACCCTGAAAGCCGCCTACGCGCGGGCGCGCGCGATTCCTTTAGAGTCTGGCGAGGGCCTCCACACGGCGTGGTTAAGAGTTCTTAATAGTAAACTTAAGTAAACCATAGAAAATTATTCGACGATCTTCTGTTGTTTACTGGCCATTAAACGCGTTCTGCGAATGTGCAGTTGTCTTCAGGGGAAGGCAGGCCACCCGGCTTGGTCCCCTACCGCCAGCCAACTGATCAAGGAGATCAAGCAATGACCAAGTTCATGACTCGCTTCGCCCAAGACGAATCCGGCGCCACGGCCATCGAATACGGCCTGATCGTCGCCCTCATCGCGGTTGTCATCATCACCGCCGTGACCACGCTCGGCACCAAGCTGAACGGCGCGTTCGGCAGCATCAACGCCGGTCTGCCCACCGCCTCCTAAGATCTGGCGACTGCAGAACCTAAAGACAGGGGGCCGCGGAGAAATCCGCGGCCCTTCTGCTATTCGGGCGGTCGATATCATCCCGCCGTCAATCATCGGTTCACCGGCGCGGGGCAAGCTCTCCCCGAAAGAGCGCCAGGTTCCCATGCTTCATCTGATCCAGATCATCCTGCTGTCCGCCTTCCCCGTCCTCGTCATCGTGGCCGGCATGCGCGACGCGGTCTCCTTCACCATCCCCAACTGGATATCGATCGCCCTCGGCGCGGCCTTCCTGCCCGCCGCTCTGGTCATGGGCGTGGGGCCCGGAGAGATCGGCCTGGCCCTGCTGATCGGCCTGGGGGCCCTGATCGCCGGCATGGGCATGTTCGCCGTCGGCTGGATCGGCGGCGGCGACGCCAAGCTGTTCGCGGCCGCCGGCCTGTGGATGGGACTGGGCGGCCTGCTGCCCTATCTTCTGATCACGGCCCTGGCGGGCGGCGGGCTGGCGGTCGCCCTGCTGGCCCTGCGCTCGGTCTGGATGAGGCCCCTGGCCGTCCGCGGTCCCGGCTGGTTGAGCCGGCTGGCGACGCCGGGAGAGAACGTTCCCTATGGCGTGGCCATCGCCGCCGGCGCCCTGGCGGCCTTTCCGGAAAGCCTGCTGGTCGGCCTGTTTCGCGGCCTTTCCTAGGCGCGGCTTAGTCCGGCGTTAACCATGCGGGCCGAAAGGTGGGCTACCGCCAGAAGGGTCGGTGACGATTCGCCCGTTCGCCCGGGCCTGAGCGGCCGGGCCTGACACACGTTTTCCCCCCGGGGCCAGTTCTGATTTCATGAGCGCCGTCCGCCTGTTCATCCTGGTGATCGCCGCCATCGCCGCCATTGCATTGGCGTTCGTGGTCCGGGGCGCGTTCGCCCCGAAGGCGCCTGAAACCCCCGCGGCCGCGCCGGTCGCGGCCGCCGCCCAGGCGACCACCAAGGTGTTGGTCGCCAAACGCGATCTGCCCATCGGCCTGCGCCTCACCCCCGCCGACATGAGCTGGCAGGACTGGCCGGCGTCCGGCCTCAACCCCGCCTACGTCACCGACGGATCGGCGCCCCAGGCTCCGCCGACCGGCGCCGCCGCCGAGGTGGCCCGCAAAGCGTCCGAGGCCGCCGGCGGCCTGTTCGGCGGCGCCGCCATGACCTCGATGGTCGGCGCGGTTGTCCGTGAACCTATCCTGGCCGGCGAGCCGATCGTCGCCCGCAAGATCGTCCGCGCCGGCGAGGGCAACTATCTGGCCGTGGTCCTGTCGCCCGGCATGCGGGCCATGGCCCTGCCGGTCAGCGTCGACACCGCCGCCGGCGGCTTCATCATGCCCGGCGACCGGGTCGACGTCCTGCTCAGCCGCGACGGCGGCGACGACAAGGGCCTGATCACCCGGACGGTGCTGCGCAACATCCGGGTGCTGGCCATCGATCAGGCCTCCGAACCCGCCAAGGACGCCCAGACCATGGTCGGCGCGGTCGCCACCCTCGAGATCGCGTCCGGCGACACTGAACTGGTGGCCGGGGCACAGGCCGAAGCCAAGAAGGGGGCGGCGCTGGTCCTGGCGCTGCGCGCCTATACCGACGCCGGAGCAACCGGCGGCGGCGGCGGTTCCGGCGGACCGGGCCGGGTTGTCCGGGTCTACCGCGCCGGTCAGGCCAGCGAAGTGACGGTGTCGCGATGAGCCTCTTCACCCTGCCCAGGGCCGCCGGCCCCGCCCTCCTCGCCGCCGTGCTGTTCCATGCGGCCGCGCCGGTCGCCCTGGCCCAGGATTTCCCCGTCCAGTCCCAGGGCCTGGCGGGCGGAGCCGGGTCCAGCCCGGTCACGGTCCGCGTCGATCTGTCGGCGGACGGCGCTGCCCAGAACCTGTCCCTGCCGCGCGGCAAATCGGCCGTGATCGAACTGCCGGTGGACGTCCGCGACGTCCTCATAACCAATCCTGCCGTCGCCGACGCCGTCCTGCGCTCGCCGCGCCGGATTTATGTGCTGGGCATGTCGACCGGCCAGACCGACGCCATTCTGTTCGACGCCGCCGGGCGCCGCATCCTGTCCCTGAACATCCGCGTCGACACCGACACCGCCGCCCTGGCCGAGACCATCAACCGCATCCTGCCCGGCGCCCGGGTCGCCGTGGAGCCGATCGGCGAAGCGGTCATCCTGACCGGTCTGGTCGCCAACGCCGGCGACGCCGCCAAGGCCGGCCAGATCGCCGGCCAGTACGTCGCCAAGCCCGAGCAGGTGCTGAACATGCTCAGCATCGCCGGCAAGGACCAGGTCATGCTCCGGGTCCGGGTCGTCGAGGTCCAGCGCAGCGTGGTCAAACAGCTGGGCGTCAATCTCAACGCGGTCCTGCAGCAGGGATCGGGCAGCATCAGCTTTGGCCAGGCGGCCAGTTTCAGCATCAACGGCGCCCTGGCCGGCGGCGCCACCATCGGCGGCAGCTACACCGGCCCCAACAGCCCGGCCGACACCCTGGCCAGCTCGATCCGGGCTTTCGAGCGCGTCGGCCTGGTCCGCACCCTGGCCGAACCTAATCTGACGGCGGTGTCCGGCGAGGCCGCCCGTTTCCTGGCCGGTGGCGAATACCCGGTTCCGGTGAACCAGGACTCGGGCAGCGGCTCGGTGACGGTCGAGTACAAGCCCTTCGGCGTCGGCCTGGCCTTCACGCCGGTCGTCCTGTCGGGCGGCCGCATCTCGCTGAAGATCTCGACCGAGGTCTCGGAACTGACCACCCAGGGCGCCTTCACCCTCGGCAGCTCGACCACCGGCACCAGCCTGACCATTCCGGCCCTGACCGTGCGCCGCGCCGAGACCTCCATCGAGCTGCCGTCGGGCGGCTCGATGATGATCGCCGGCCTGATCCAGCAGACCACCCGCGAGAACCTCGACGCCCTGCCCGGCGTCGGATCGGTGCCGATCATCGGCTCGCTGTTCCGGTCCCGCGACTTCCTGTCGGGCGACACCGAAATGGTGGTCATCGTCACCGCCTATATCGTCGACCCCAACAATCCCTCCGCCTTCCAGACCCCGGCCGACGGCCTGGAGTTCGCCAGCGACGCCGAAACCCTGTTGCTGGGCAAGCTCAACAAGGCCGTGGGCGCGCCGGCGGGGGCCAACGCCGGTCGGACCTACCAGGGCCCCATCGGCTACGTGATCGAGTAACGCCATGACGTCATTCTTCATCCGCCTGACGCCCCTGACCGCCGCCCTGCTCCTGGCGGCCTGCGCCTCCGCGCCGGTCAACACCGCCGGACCGGTCCCGGCCACGGCCCTGGACGCCTGGTCGTCCCGCGTCGAGGTCATCAGCCAGCCCGACGAAATCCGGCTGGCGCCCCATCTCAACGGCCTGTCGGGAACCCAGGCCCGCGCCCTGACCGAGTTCCATGCCCGCTGGGTGATGGCCGAGGGCGGCCTGATCACCATCGCCTCGCCCTCCGGCGGCAGCGGCGAGAACGCCTACCGCGTCGGCGTCGGCGCCCGCGCCTTCCTGCTCAGCCAGGGCGCGGCGCCGGACAAGGTCAGACTGATCGGCTACGACGCCGCCGGCGCGCCCGATGCGCCCGTCGTCGTCGGTTTTCAGCGCTACGTGGCGGTCACACCCCGCTGTGGCGGCTGGGAAGCGGTGACCCGTTCGGCCGACAATCGCCCCTACGCCAATCTGGGCTGCGCGGTCAGCGCCAACATGGCCGCCCAGGTGGCCAATCCCGAGGATCTGCTCCGGGCCCGGACCATGGACCCCGCCGACACGGGTCGCCGCACTACGGTTCTGGACAAGTACCGCAAGGGCGAGGTGACCTCGACGGCCAAGGACGACCAGGCCTCCGGCGCGGTCTCGACGGCGGTGCAGTAGGCCGATGACAACCAGACCCACAGACCAGGATCCCTTCGATCTGGGCTTTGAAGCCGAGGACGAGTTCGCCTCGCCGGCCGCCGCCGGCGGCGGCTGGCGCGACGGCGGCAGCTTCGCCGACGTGCCTCACGACCCCGATCCGTTCGCGGACTTTCCGCCGGCCCGGGCGGCCGACAGCGATCCGTTCGCCGACCTCGCCCCGCTTCCGGCGGCGGCCCCCTCGCCGCCTCCAAGGGCGGCCGCCGGCGCGCCCATGGAGATGATGACCGGCGCCGACGGCGCTCTGGGCGATGTCAGCGTGCCGCGCATCTCCATTCACGTCTTCTGCGCCCGGCCCGACACCGGCGAACTGATCGAACAGGTCGCCGGCGACCGGCGGATGGCCCGGGCGACCCTGGTGGTCAATCCGGGCGGCGTCCAGGCGGCCATCGATCACTACCAGAACCAGCCGACGCCCTCCCTGGTGATCGTCGAAAGCCTTGATCCGGCGCCCGAGCTGCTGGCCCAACTCGACCGGCTGGCCGAAGTCTGCGACCCCGGCACCAAGGTCATGACCATCGGCTCGGCGAACGACATCGCCCTCTACCGCGAACTGATGCGGCGCGGCGTCAGTGAATATCTGGTGCCGCCGTTCAGCCCGCTGCAGATCATCCGCTCGATCACCGGCCTCTACGCCGACCCGACGGCGCCCTTCATGGGCCGTCAGATCGCCGTCGTCGGCGCGCGCGGCGGAGTCGGCGCCTCGACCATCGCCCATAATCTCGCCTGGGCCCTGGCCGAGCGCATGCAGACGAGCACGGTGCTGGCCGATTTCGATCTTCCGTTCGGCACGGCCGGGCTCAACTTCAATCAGGATCCGTTGCAGGGCATCGCCGACGCCCTGGGTCAGCCCGAGCGGCTCGACCCGGTGCTGATGGACAGGATGATGGCCCGCGTCACCGACCGACTGTCGCTGTTCGCCGCGCCGGCGACCCTGGACCAGGACTACGATATCGCCCCCGAGGCCTTCGACGAGGTGGCCCAGAAGATCCGCGCCGCCGCGCCCTTCGTGGTGCTCGACCTGCCGCACGCCTGGAGCGGCTGGAAGCGCAAGATGCTGATCGCCTCCGACGATCTGATCATCGTGGCGACGCCGGATCTGGCCTCGCTGCGCAACGCCAAGAACATGATCGATCTGGTCCGTCAGGCCCGGCCCAATGACGCCCCGCCCCGGCTGGTGCTCAATCAGGTCGGGGTCCCGGGTCGGCCCGAGATTCCGGTCAAGGACTTCGGCGAGGCGCTCGGCGTGCCGCCGTCCCTGGCCCTGCCCTTCGAGCCCAAGGCCTTTGGCCAGGCGGCCAACCACGGTCAGATGATCGGCGAGGTGGCGCCCAAGTCGAAGGCCGCCGAGGGCATCGAGCAACTCGCCCGTCTGGTGGCGCGCCGCGAGCCGCCGCCGCAACAGAAATCGTCGCTGTTCAGCGGCCTGTTCAGAAAGAAATAGTCCAGCGTGTTTGGCAAACGGTCCGAAGGCGAAGCAGCCGAGGCGCGGCGGGCCCCCCCGCCCGCGGCCGAAGGCGCGCCCATCGCAACGCGGCCGCAGCCGGCCTCGCCCCCGGTCGAGGGAAACCGCAAGCCCGCGGCGTCGCCGCCGGCCGCCGCCGACCCGGCCGGAACGCAGCGCCCGTCATCCAAGCCGATGAAGGGGCTCGATCAGCTGCGCGCCGCGCAGAACCCGACCGCCCAGATCGTCCGGGAACAGAGCGACTACTATCACGCCACCAAGACCACGATCTTCAACGCCCTGCTCAATACCATCGACCTGAGCCAGCTGGCCCAGCTCGACCTGAAGTCGGCGGCCGAGGAGATCAAGGACATCGTCGCCGAACTGGTGGCGATCAAGAATGTCCAGATGTCGGTCGCCGAGACCGAACACCTGGTCCAGGACATCATCAACGACGTGCTCGGCTACGGGCCGCTGGAGCCGCTGCTGGCCCGCGACGACATCGCCGACGTCATGGTCAACGGCGCCGGCCGGGTGTTCATCGAAGTCGGCGGCAAGGTCCAGCTGACCAACGTCCGCTTCCGCGACAACGCCCAGCTGATGAACATCTGCCAGCGGATCGTCAGCCAGGTCGGCCGTCGGGTCGATGAATCCAGCCCCATCTGCGACGCCCGCCTGCCGGACGGTTCGCGGGTCAACGTCATCGCGCCGCCGCTGGCGCTGGACGGCCCGACCCTGACCATCCGGAAGTTCAAAAAAGACAAGCTGACCATGAAGGACCTGGTGGATTTCAACTCCATCAGTCCCGAGGGCGCGCGAGTTCTGGGCGTGATCGGCGCCTGCCGCTGCAACATCGTCATCTCCGGCGGCACCGGCTCGGGCAAGACCACCCTGCTCAACACCATGACCGCCTTCATCGACCCGACCGAGCGGGTCATCACCTGCGAGGACGCCGCCGAGCTGCAGCTGCAGCAGCCGCACGTGGTGCGCCTCGAAACCCGCCCGCCCAATCTCGAGGGCCAGGGCATGATCACCATGCGTGATCTGGTCAAGAACTGCCTGCGGATGCGGCCCGAACGGATCATCGTCGGCGAGGTTCGCGGCCCCGAGGCCTTCGACCTGCTGCAGGCCATGAACACCGGCCACGACGGCTCGATGGGCACCCTGCACGCCAACTCGCCCCGCGAGGCCATCAGCCGCATCGAGTCGATGATCACCATGGGCGGCTACGGTCTGCCGTCCAAGACCATCCGCGAGATGATCACCGGCTCGATCGACGTCATCATCCAGGCCGCCCGCCTGCGCGACGGCAGCCGCCGCATCACCCACATCACCGAGGTCGTCGGGCTGGAAGGCGATGTCATCGTCACCCAGGACCTGTTCGTCTACGAGATGACCGGCGAGGACGAGCACGGCCGGGTTCTGGGCAAGTTCCGCTCGACCGGCATCGCCCGGCCCCGGTTCTGGGACCGCGCCCGCTACTACGGCCTGGAACGCGAGCTGGCCGAAGCTCTCGACGCGGCGGAGTAGCGCCATGCTCGTCGCCCTGTCGGCCATTCTCGCCTTCATCACCATCGCCGGCCTGGGGTTTGTCTTCGCCGGCGGCGACTCCGGCAACGCCCGGGCGGCCAAGCGCGCCCAGGTCATCGTCAACGGCAGCGGCGAAAACCGCGCCCGCGGCGCCCGCACGGCCGCCAATACGCCCGAGAACCGCCGCAAGCAGATCCTCAAGACGCTCAAGGATCAGGATCGCCTGCAGAAGAAAGCCACCCTGGCGATCGCCGCCCGCCTGCAGCAGGCCGGGCTGAACATCACCGAGCGACAGTTCTGGATCGGCAGCGCCGTGTTCGGACTGGTCATCGGCGCCCTGTCCCTGCCGCTGGGCCGCTCGCCCCTGATCGCCCTGGGGCTGGCTTTCGCCGCCGGGATGGGATTGCCGCGCTGGGTGGTCGGCTTCCTGGCCAAACGCCGGATCAAGAAGTTCACCGAGGCCTTCTCCGACGCCATCGACATCATCGTGCGCGGCATCAAGTCCGGCCTGCCCGTCCATGACTGCCTGAAGATCATCGGCAAGGAATGCCCCGAGCCGCTGGCCGGCGAGTTTCGCCGTCTGATCGAGAACGTCGGCATGGGCATGGCCATGGATCAGTCGCTCGAGAAAATGTACGAGCGCATGCCTACCTCCGAGCTGCGCTTCTTCGCCATCGTGCTGGCCATCCAGCAGAAGTCCGGCGGCAACCTGGCCGAGGCGCTGAACAACCTGTCGGTGGTGCTGCGCGCCCGCAAGATGATGCGGGAGAAGATCAAGGCCCTGTCGTCGGAAGCCATCGCCTCCTCCTTCATCATCGGCAGCCTGCCGCCCGGCGTGGTCGTGCTGATCACCGTGACGACGCCCGCCTACATGGCCCCCATGTTCACCGAGGCCCGCGGTCACCTGATGTTGCTGGGCGCGGCCTTCTGGATGGCGGCGGGCATTTTCGTGATGCGCAAGATGATCAACTTCAAGTTCTGAGGACGGACCCATGGATCTCGTCCACACCCTGACCGACCCGGACAATCTGCTGACGGCCTTCGTGGCCGTCATCGCCTTCGCCACGATCGTCACCCTGGCCCGGCCGATGCTGGTCAAGTCGAGCCTCGAAGGCCGGCTGAAGTCGGTGGCCAACCGCCGCGAGGAACTGCGCCGCCGCTCCCGCGAGGAGATGGCCAAACGCTCATCGGGCAGCAGTCTGCGCCAGACCGACGAAGGCATCTATCGCAAGGTCGTCGAGCGGCTGCAGCTGTCGCGGCTGCTCGAGGATCCCAAGGTCGCCGAGAAGATGGCCCAGGCCGGCTTCCGCGGCCCGCGCCCGATCAGCGCCTTCTACTTCTTCCGCTTCGTGATGCCGTTCGTGTTCGGAGCGGTCACCGCCTTCTACCTGTACGTCGTCAACGATTTCGGGCTGCAGGGCATGAGCAAGGTGACCGCCTGTGTCGCCGCCGTCCTGCTCGGCTACTACGCGCCCAACGTCTACATCGGCAACATCGCCCAGAAGCGCCGGGAATCGATCATCGCCGCCTTCCCCGACTCGCTGGATCTGCTGCTGATCTGCGTCGAGAGCGGCATGTCGATCGAGGCCGCGATCCAGAAGGTCAGCCAGGAGGTCGGCGCCTCATCGATCGAGCTGGCCGAGGAGCTGACCCTGCTGACCGCCGAGCTCAGCTACCTGCCCGATCGCCGCATGGCCTACGAGGGCCTCGCCAAACGGACCAACCATCCCGGCGTCAAGGCGGTGGTGACGGCCATGATCCAGGCCGAGCGCTACGGCACGCCGCTGGGCGGCGCCCTGCGGGTGATGGCCAAGGAAAACCGCGACCTGCGCCTGTCGGCCGCGGAAAAGAAGGCCGCCGCCCTGCCGGCCAAACTGACCGTGCCGATGATCCTGTTCTTCCTGCCCGTGCTGTTCGTGGTCATCCTCGGCCCGGCCATCATCAAGGTGCAGGACACCATGGCCAAACAGTAGACCCTCGCTACTCCGCCAGCGCCCCGGCCAGCACCGCCTCGGCATAGGCGCAGTGCATGGCGATGCCGCGCGCCATGACCTGTTCGTCCAGCGTCATCTTGTTCGAATGCAAGGCGCAGCAGGAGCGGTAGTCGCCGCCGACCCCGGTCGGGGCCGCCCCGAGGAAGGCCATTAGCCCGGGGACCTTCTGCAGCACATAGGCGAAGTCCTCGGCCCCCATCATCGGGTTGGGCATGGTCATCCAGGCGCTGTCGCCATAGAGGGCCTTGGCCGTCTGTTCGGCCAGATCGACCTCGCGGCCGGTGCAGACGGTGACCGGGAAGCCGCGCTCGATCTCGACCTCGGCGGTGCAGCCATGGGCGGCGGCGACATGTTCGGCGACCTTGCGGATGCCGGCCTGGGCCGCCTCGCGGCTGTGCTCCGACAGGGTCCGCAGGGTGCCGCGCATGCGGGCGAACTCGGGGATGATGTTGTAGGTCGTGCCGGCGTCGATATGGGCGATGGTGATCACCGCCGGGTCGAACACCGAGATGCGCCGGGTGATCATCGTCTGCAGGGCGGTGACGATCTCGCAGGCGACGGGGATCGGATCGACCGCGTCATGCGGCATCGAGGCGTGACCCCCGGCCCCGACCACCTTGATGCGGATACTGTCGGACGAGGCCAGCAGCGGACCATGGCGGCCGGCGAACACCCCGGTCGGCATGTTGGGCGAGATATGCAGGGCGAACGCCGCGTCGGGCAGGGGATCGAGCAGCCCGTCCTCGAGCATGAACCGCGCGCCGTGCCAGCCCTCCTCGCCCGGCTGGAACATGAACATCACCGTCCCGGCCAGCTGGTCCCTCTTCGCGCAAAGGGCCCTGGCCGCGCCGACCAGCATGGCGACATGGGTGTCATGGCCGCAGGCGTGCATGGCCCCGGCGATGCCGGACGAGAACTCCAGACCGGTGTCCTCGGTCAGCGGCAGGGCGTCCATGTCGCCGCGCAGCAGCACCGTGCGCCCGTTGGCCGAACCGCGCAGAATGGCGACGATGCCGGTGGTCGACGGCCCCTGACGGATCTCCAGCGGCAGCCCCTCCAGGGCCTTGAGCACCTTTTCCGTGGTCTTGGGCAGATGCAGCCCCAGCTCGGGCTCGCGATGGATGGCGCGGCGCAGCTCGATGGCGTCATGGAGCAGCGCGTCTCCGGCGCTGGTCCAGCCGTCGCGATCGATGGTCAGGGCGTTCATAAACGGACTCCGGAAGTGATAGAGGTCACCGTCGCGCTTTTCGCGGCGGCGGTCTAGGACAGGACCATGAGCGCCGTGACCTTTGCCGATATCGAAGCCGCCGCCGCCCGCCTCGACGGGCTGGCCGTCCGCACCCCCCTGGTCGAGAGCCCGGCGCTCAACGACCGCCTCGGCGGCCGGATCTTCCTCAAGCCCGAGACCCTGCAGCGGGCCGGCGCCTTCAAATTCCGCGGGGCCATGAACAAGGTCTCCCAGTTGACCGACGTCCAGCGCGCGCGCGGCGTTGTCGCCTGCTCCTCGGGCAACCACGCCCAGGGCGTGGCCCTGGCGGCGCGGATGCTCGGCGCCCCCGCCGTCATCGTCATGCCGGCCGACGCCCCGGCCATGAAGGTCGCCAACACCCGCGGATTTGGGGCCGAGGTGGTCATCTATGATCGCTACACGGACGACCGCGAGGCCATCACCCAGGCTATCGCCGCCGAACGCGGCATGACCATCGTCTGGCCCTTCGACGACGAAGCCGTCATCGCCGGCCAGGGCACGGTGGGACTCGAACTGGTCCAGCAGACCCGCGACCTCGGCGTCGCGCTGGATCTGGTCCTGGTTCCGGTCGGCGGCGGCGGTCTGGCCGCCGGGGTCTCGACGGCGGTCAAACATCTTCTTCCGACGGCCAGGGCCTACGGCGTCGAGCCGGCGGCCTTCGACGACACCCAACGGTCGATGGCCAGCGGCCGGCGCGAGTCGATCGACCCGGCCGCCCGCTCGATCTGCGACGCCCTGCAGACTCCGTCGCCGGGCATTCTGACCTTCCCGATCAACCAGCGGACCCTCGACGGCGTGTACAGCGTCACCGACGCCGAGGTCGCCGAGGCCATCCGCTACGCCTACACGACGCTGAAACTGGTGGTCGAGCCCGGCGGGGTCGTCGCCCTCGCCGCCCTGCTGGCCGGTAAGATGGCGGTCGACGGCGGGTGCGCCGGCGTGGTCCTCTCCGGCGGCAACATCGATCCGGTGCTGTTTGGCCGCATCCTGGCGGGAGAGATCTGATGATACCCGGCTTCGTTCCGCCCCAGACGCCGCTGCTGGTCCTGCGCCGCTCGGCCCTCGACCACAACCTGGCCACCATGCAGAGCCGCTGCGACAAGGCCGGCGTGCGGCTGCGGGCGCATGGCAAGACCCACAAATGCTCGACCCTGGGCCGGTTGCAGGTGGCCGGTGGCGCGGTCGGCCTCTGCGCCCAGAGCGTCGGCGAGGCCGAGGCCTTCGTGAAGGGCGGCGTCCGCGACATCCTGGTCACGGCCCCGCATCCGCCCTGGGGCTCGCCCCGGCTGGCGGCCCTGGCCAAGACCGGCGCCCGCATCGGCGCGACCGTCGACGACGCCGGCCAGATCGAGCGGCTGGCCGCCGCCGCCCGCGCCGCCGGCGTCGTGCTCGACTGCGTGATCGACGTCGACCCGGGCACCCACCGCACCGGCGCCCCGCCGGCCCGCGTCGTCGCCCTGGCCCGTCTGGCCGCCACGACCGAAGGACTGGCCTACGCCGGCATCCAGGCCTACGCCGGCCATCTGCAGCATATGGACGTCGGTCCGCGCCGGACGGCCGACGACGCCGTGACGGCCCGACTGGCCGAGCTGGTCGCGGCCCTGCGCGCCGCCGACCTCGCCCCCGGCGTGGTCACCGGCGGCGGCACCGGCACCCATGCCTGGGACCTCGATTCCGGGGTCTTCACCGAGCTTCAGGCCGGCTCCTACGCGGTCATGGATGTCGAATATGAGGCCTGCGGCGGCCCCGACGGCGGCTGGCCTTTCGAACAGGCCCTGTTCGTCGTCGCCAGCGTCGTCTCGGCCAACCACAAGAGCCATGTCACCGTCGACGCCGGCTTCAAGGCCTTTTCCAGCGACGGCCCCCCGGCCCGGATCGCGGCCGGCGCCGCCGACGGCTCGCTGTGGCGGCCGATGGGCGACGAGCACGGCATGATCATCCACCCCTCGGGCCTGGCGGCGCTCAAGGGCGGCGACTTCGTGAGCGCGGTCGACGCCCTCGACGCCGACGCCGATGCGCCGTGGCCGGACGACGCCCCCAAGGTCGGCGACATCGTCTGGCTCCAGCCCGGCCACTGCGACCCGACCATCAACCTCTATGACGCCCTGCATGTGGTGTCCGAGGACGGATCAATCGAACGCTGGGCCGTGGACGCAAGACGGGTGAGCTAGCCCCAATCCTCTCCACGAAGTGGGGAGGGGGACCATCCGAAGGATGGTGGAGGGGCAGAACCAGCGTCGGCGGTCCCGTCCTGAATTCCGGTCATTCCGGCAAACCCGGCGCCGACCCCTCCACCCTGCTCCGCGGCCCCCCCCCCCCCCGGCTTCGCCAGGGAGGATCAGCCCTTTAAAGCCTCCAGACACCCCGCTGCGTCCAACTCCGGCGTCAGTCGCGCCTTGGCCCCGGCCGACAGACCCGCCCAGGCCCCGCGCAGCTGGGCCAGGCATTTGACCTGGTATTTGAACGTCCCCTGCGCGTAGGGCTGGCCCAGGGCGGTGAAGCTGAAGCTGTCCTCGCCCTTCGCCGCCGCCTCGGCGTTGGCGATCAGGAACGGGAAATAGACCGCCCCGGCCAGGGCCAGCAGGCCCCTGACCCCGTCCGACAGCGGCGCGGCCGGATCGCGCCAGTCGCCTTCCACGCCGCTGGCGTCGTCGAGATTGGCCAGCCAGCGCATCAGATAGGGCGCGGTCTCGCGCATCAGATCGGCCGGGGTCGGATCAACGGCCAGCTGCGACAGCTGACCCATCCACGAAAAGTCGGCCAGCGACGGTCGCGCGCCGAACAGGAAGGGCTCCTGCGTCACATGCGCGTCGAGCAGGGCGTAGATGCGGTGCGCCGTGTCCTCGATCAGCGGCGCGTTCTCCGGCGTGCAGCCGACCATGGCCATGCGCCCGACCTGACGCTGGCGGAAGGCGTCGGCGGCCTGCTGGATGGTCTCGCGCCCGGCCGCCCGCAGCCGGTCGAAGGCCAGCCACTGGCTGAGCTGGATCTGGTCGCGCTCGCGATACCAGCGGTAATGGAACATCAGCTTGGTGCCCCATTCGTCGGCGAAATCCTCGAGCAGCGCGGCGAGAAAGGCCTGGGCCTCGTCCTCGGGGATCACCGACCGCTGGCCGGGGTGACGCCGCTCCAGCTCATAAACCAGCGGCGTGGAGTCGTTCATCACCGTGCCGTCGGGAAACTCCAGAATCGGGATCACCGGCGCCTTGACCCTGGCGTAAAGGGCGGCGGCCCTGGCCGGATCGCCCATGTTGTGCCAGGCGTGCGGAAGGCGGCGATAGCGCATCAGCGCGCGCATCTTCATCGAATAGGGCGACCCCAGCCCGCCATGGAGATTGTACATTTTTCCTCCCGAACATCTGTTTGACGGCTATCCTTTCACGCCTGTGGCGCAGGGCAAGCGGGAGGACGCGATGAACGACCTGGATTTCACCGGAAAGACGGTGCTCGTCGTCGGCGGCTCCAGCGGCATCGGCAACGGCGTGGCCCAGGCCTTCCGGGCGCGCGGCGCGACCGTGGCCGTCTGGGGCACCCGCGACCAGGGCGACTACCGCAAGGAAGACGGCTCGGACCTGACCGGCCTGACCTACGCCCGCGTCGATGTCTCCGACAGCGTCGCGGTCGCCGCCGCGCCGGCCCCCTTCGACAGCCTCGACATCCTCGTCCTGGCCCAGGGCACGGTGCTCTACCGCCGCGGCGAGTTCGAGATGGACGGCTTTCGCAAGGTGGTCGGGGTCAATCTCGACAGCCTGATGGCCTGCGCCATGCGGTTCGCCCCTGACCTCAAGGCCAGCGGCGGCAATGTCGTCACCATCAGCTCGACGGCCGCCTATCACGCCGCCCGGGGCAACCCCGCCTACGCCGCCTCCAAGGCCGGGGCCGTGGCCCTGACCGCGACGCTGGGCCAGGCCTGGGCGACCGACGGCGTGCGGGTCAACGGCGTCGCCCCCGGCCTGGTCGCCACCAAGCTGACCAGGGTCACCACCGAAAACCCCGACCGCCTCGCCGCCAGCCTCAAGGGCATCCCCATGCACCGGCTGGGCACCCCGGCGGACATGGCCGGGGCGGTGCTGTTCCTGGCCTCGCCGCTGGCCAGCTACATCACCGGCCAGACCCTGATCGTCGACGGTGGATTGACCCTGTGAACATCGGCTTTGCGGTTCGGGGCCGCCGGCGATAGGGTCGAGGCCGCAAGATTTTCGCCATCGACCGCGCCTTTTTACCGAAAATGATCCCGTCCTCCGACGCCGGCGCGACCGCGCGGACATAGCCTGATCCTCCAGGGACCCGCCGCACCATGACCGTCAGCGTCTTTGAGCTGTTCAAGCCGGGCATCGGCCCGTCCAGCTCCCACACCATGGGGCCGATGACCGCCGCCGTGCGGTTCGTCGCCCTGTTGCGAGCCCGCGCCCTGCCGGCCCCGGTCAGCCGGGTGACGGTCAAGCTCTACGCCTCCCTGGCCCTGACCGGCCGGGGTCACGCCACCGACACGGCGATCATGCTGGGGCTGATGGGGTTCGAGCCGGCCAGCCTCGATCCCGACGTCGGCGAAGCGGCCCTGGCCGAGATGCGCGCGGCGCAATGGATGACCCTCGGCGGCGACGGCCCCGGCATCGCCTTCGACGCGGCCCGCGACATTCTCTGGGCCGGCGACGAGCGCCTGCCGCAGCATCCCAACGCCCTGACCCTGACCGCCTTCGCCGGCGAGACGGTGCTTGAGCAGCGAACGTACTTCTCCATCGGCGGCGGCTTCGTCCGCGACGAGGACGAGATCAACCGCAACAGCGCCGACGAGGAGGGGCCGGACGTGCCCTACCCCTACGAGTCGGGCGCCGAGCTGCTGGCGATGACGGAGGCGGCGGGGGTGACCATCGCCCAGGCCATGCTGGCCAATGAGACGGCGCGGCTGCCGGAAGCCGAGGTGCTGGCCGGGCTCGATGACATCGTCACGGCCATGGAGGCCTGTATCGACCGCGGCATGCGCATCGGCGGCGTCCTGCCCGGCGGCCTGAACGTCAAACGCCGCGCCCGACAGGTGCATCAGTCGATCATGGCCAAGGTCGAGAAATCGATCAGCGACCCCCTGGCGGCGATGGATTTCGTCAACCTCTGGGCCCTGGCGGTCAATGAGGAGAACGCCGCCGGCGGCAAGGTGGTCACCGCCCCGACCAACGGCGCGGCCGGCCTGATCCCGGCGGTGCTGCGCTTCTACGACCGCTTCTACCAGGGCACGCCCGAGGGCCGCCGCACCTTCCTGCTGACCGCCGCCGCCATCGGCGCCCTGTACAAGAAGAACGCCTCGATCAGCGGCGCCGAGGTCGGCTGCCAGGGCGAGGTCGGCGTCGCCTGCTCCATGGCCGCCGCCGGCTTCTGCGCGGCCATGGGCGGCAGCAACAGCCAGATCGAGGACGCCGCCGAGATCGGCATGGAGCATAACCTCGGCCTGACCTGCGACCCGATCGGCGGCCTGGTCCAGATCCCCTGTATCGAACGCAACGCCATGGGCGCCATCAAGGCCATCGACGCCGCGAGACTGGCCCTGCTCGGCGACGGCCAGCATTCGGTGTCGCTCGACAAGGTCATCGCCACGATGAAACGCACCGGCGCCGACATGAACGCCATCTACAAGGAAACCTCGCTGGGCGGGCTGGCGGTGGACCTGTCGGTCAACCGGGTGGAGTGCTGAGGGGTTCTACCCTTCTCCCCCTGTGGGAGAAGGTGTCAGGCGAAGCCTGACGGATGAGGGGTCGCACCGGCGGGGCCGGGAAGCGGACCGCGTTTCGACGCCGCCTCGTCCATCGACCCCTCATCCGACCCGCTTCGCGGGCCACCTTCTCCCGCAAGGGGAGAAGGGAACTGAAGGGCGGCCTCAAACGAGCCCTTTTGCAGCCCGCCCCTTTTAGTCATCCTGAGGAGCCCGCGCGGCGGGCGTCTCGAAGGACGCAGGACCGATGAGCAACCCCGGAATCATCCGCATCGGCGTCGGCGGCTGGACCTACGAGCCGTGGCGCGGCGTCTTCTATCCGGGCACGGTCAAACAAAAAGACGAGCTCAACTACATGAGCCGCCAGCTGCGGGCGATCGAACAGCAGTGCGGGGTTAAGCACCATGTCTAACGCAGCCGCCCAAGCGTCCGAGTTCTATCGCGAGGTCGCCCAGTCGAAAGCGGTGTGGACCGTCCGGGACGACCGTGGTTTTCCAGCTCCGCTCAATGCGGACGGCAAACGAGCTCAGCCCTTCTGGTCCTCAAAATCGAGAGTTGAATCAGTAATCGCGGGTGCGTCAGCCTATTCCGGATTTACGCCCGTCGAAATCAGTTGGGCAGACTTCGAGACGCGCTGGGTGCCGGGGCTGGAATCGGACGGCATCCTGGCTGGCGTAAATTGGAGTGGGTCAAAAGCCACCGGGTACGACATTGAACCATCGGCACTTCGCGAGAACGTGCGCGCGAGGGAGAAGCACTGATGTCAGGCAAGATCCACGTCGGCATCGGTGGTTGGACATACGAACCGTGGCGCGGCGCATTTTACCCCAATAAACTACCGCAAAAACAAGAACTTAACTACGCCGCGACTCACTTTAGCTCGCTGGAGATCAACGGGACCTACTATTCGACCTTCAAGCCCGACAGCTGGGCCAAGTGGCGCGACGAGACGCCGGACGGGTTCGTGTTCGCGGTCAAGGGCAGCCGCTTCACCTCCAACCGCAAGGTGCTGGCCGAGGCCGGCGAGAGCCTGGCCAGGTTCTTCGGCCAGGGGATCAGCGAGCTGGGCGACAAGCTGGGCCCGGTGTTCTGGCAGTTCGCCCCGACCAAACGGTTCGACCCTGACGACTTCGGCGCCTTCCTGGACCTGCTGCCCAGATCGGTCGACGGCGTGCCGGTGCGCCATGCGGTCGAGGTCCGCCACGACAGCTTCTGCTGCCCCGAGTTCCCGGCCCTGCTGCGCAAGCACAACATCGCCAACGTCTACGCCGACCACGGGACCTATCCGGAAATCGCCGACGTCACCGCCGACTTCGTCTACGCCCGGCTGCAGACCGGCTCGGACGATATCGACACCGCCTACGCCCCGGCCGACCTCGATCTCTGGGCCGGGCGGCTGAAAACCTGGGCCGCCGGCGGCGAACCGGCGGAGCTGCCGAAGGTCGATCCGGGGTTCACCGCCCCCGCCAAACCCCGCGATGTGTTCGCCTTCATCATCCACGAGGGCAAGGTCCGGGCGCCGCATGGCGCGATGGCGTTGCAGACGCGGGTGGACTGACAGGCCCCTTCCTCTCCCGGAGGGAGAGGTGGCCCGGCGGAGCCGGGTCGGAGAGGGAAGACCTGACGCCCGACGGTTGAAGCGCCGGCGGGTCAGCCCTCGACTCCGGCGGCTCCCTCTCCACCACCCTCCGGGTGGTCCCCCTCTCCCTCCGGGAGAGGATCGAATGGTGATGTCCGAAAACCGCGAGACTCTCCTCCGCCCCGCGCCCATCATCCCCGCATGGACCTCACCCCCGACGCCTGTTACCGCGCCATCGAGACCCGCGACGCCCGGTTCGATGGGCGGCTGTTCATCGGGGTGACCAGCACGGGGATCTACTGCCGGCCGGTCTGTCCGGCGCGGACGCCCAAACGCGAGAACTGCACCTTTCACCGCAGCGCCGCCGCCGCCGAGGAGGCGGGGTTCCGCGCCTGTCTGCGCTGCCGGCCGGAGACCTCGCCCGACCTCGGGGCCTGGCTGGGGACCTCGGCGACGGTGCGGCGGGCCCTGACCCTGATCGAGGCCGGGGCGCTGGACAGCGGCGATGTCGAGGCCCTGGCCGCGCGGCTCGGCGTCGGCGACCGCCAGCTGCGCCGGCTGTTCAAGGCGCACCTCGGCGCCTCGCCGGTCGGGGTGGCCCAGACCCGCCGGGTGCTGCTGGCCAAACAGCTGATTCACGAGACCGACCTGCCGATGGGCGAGGTCGCCCTGGCCGCCGGTTTCGGCAGCGTGCGACGGTTCAACGAGACCTTCCAGAGCCTCTACAAACGCCCGCCCCTGGCCCTGCGCCGCCGCGGGGCCCGCGAGCCGGCCGGCGGGGCCCTGACCCTCATGCTGCGCTACAAGCCGCCCTACGACTGGGACGGCCTGCTGAACTTCCTGCGGCTGCGGGCCATCCCCGGCGTCGAGACGGTGACCGGCAACACCTATGCCCGGACCATCACCGTCGGGCCGGACGCCGGGACCCTGTCGGTGACCCCGGCCGGCGACAACCGGCTGGCGGTGGCGATCCGGTTTCCGACCCTGACCGCCCTGCCGACCATCCTGGCGCGGGTGCGGCGGGTGTTCGACCTGTCGGCCGACCCGGTGCTGATCGGCGAGCATCTGGCCGCCGACCCGGCCCTGGCGGCGATGATCGCGGCCCGGCCGGGCCTGCGGGTGCCAGGCGCCTGGGACGGGTTCGAGCTGGCCGTGCGGGCCATCCTCGGCCAGCAGATCACCGTGCCCGCCGCGGTCAAGCTGGCCGGCCGGCTGACGGCGGAATGGGGTGATCCGTTGACGGACAGCTGGGCGCAGCCGGGCCTGACCCTGACCTTCCCCCGCGCCGAACGCCTGGCCGGCGCGGACATCGCCGGGCTGGGCCTGATGCCCGGCGCCCGGGCCCGGGCCATCAGTTCGATCGCCGCCGCCGTCGCCGCCGACCCGCAGCTGTTCGGCCCCCGGGCCAGCCTCGAGGAAGCGGTGGCCACCCTGCGCGCCCTGCCCGGCGTCGGCGAATGGACGGCGCAATACATCGCCATGCGCCAGCTGCGCGAGCCGGACGCCTTCCCCGCCGCCGACATCGGCCTGATGCGGGCGCTGGAGGCGGACGGCGTCCGCCCGACCCCGGCGCAGTTGCTGGCGCGAGCCGAACAGTGGCGGCCCTGGCGCGCCTACGCCGCCCTGCATCTGTGGGCCTCCGATACGCCCGTCAGCAAGGAGCCCCGCCATGCCAAACGCGCGGCCTGACCGCCTGACCCGCAGCGGGCTGAAGACCCCGGTCGGGTCGTTGCAGCTGATGACCGATGAGGACGACGTCCTGCGGGTGCTGGATTTCGACGACGACAGCCCGCGCACCCGCCGGCTGATGGGGATCTGCTACCGCGATGTCGCGGTGACCGAGGGCGCCGCCCCGGCCGCGATCGCCGAGGCCCTGGAACGCTATTTCGCCGGCGAGCTGGCGGCGCTGGGCGACATCCCCTTCCGCCTGGTCGGCACCGATTTCCAGCGCCAGGTCTGGACCGCCCTGACCGAAATCCCGGCAGGCGAAACCCGCAGCTATGGCCAGCAGGCGGCCCGGATCGGCCGGCCCAAGGCGGTGCGCGCGGTCGGCCTGGCCAATGGCTCTAACCCGGTCGGCATCGTCGTCCCCTGCCATCGGGTGATCGGCTCGGACCGCTCCCTGACCGGCTACGGCGGCGGTCTGGAACGCAAACGCTGGCTGCTCGCCCACGAAGGCGCGACGCTGCTCTAATCCCAACTGTCATCCCGGACGGTCGAAGACCGATCCGGGACCCAGGGGCCAAGGTCAGGAAGTCAGGAAGTCAGGAAGTCTGGGTCCCGGCTCTTCGGCCGGGATGACAGTGTGGGGTGGGGCCAGCCCAGCCTCAGCCTGCGAAGATCGCCGCCAGGTCCGCCTCGCTCATCAGCCGAAACTCTCCGGCCGGCAGATCGTCCGGCAGGCTCAGCCCGCCGATCCGGTCGCGATGCAGGGCGGTGACATGGTTGCCCAGCGCCGCATACATCCGCCGCACCTGATGATAGCGGCCCTCGCTCAGGGTCAGGATCGCCTCGGTCGGTGACAGCGTCTCCATCGTCGCCGGCAGCAGCGGCTTGGTCTCGCCGTCCAGCATCAGCCCGCCGGCCGCGAAGGCGCCGGCCTCCTCGCCGTTCAGCGGCCGGTCGAGCGTCACCCGGTAGCGTTTGGCGACATGGCTCTTGGGCGAAATCACCCGGTGCAGCAGGGCGCCGTCATCGGTCATCAGCAGCAGGCCGCTGGTTTCCTTGTCGAGCCGGCCGATGGTCGAGATGGCGGGGTCGCGCATGCGCCAGCGGGTCGGCAGCAGGTCATAGACCAGCGGCCCGGCCTCCTTGTGCGAACAGGTCACGCCCAGCGGCTTGTGCAGCATCAGCGCCAGACCCGGCGGCGGGTCGATGGCCTTGTCGTCCAGCTTCAGCCGCTCGGGCAGGTCGCGGGTCACCGGCACATGTTTGTCGGCGTCGCGGAACGGTTCGCCGTCGAGGGTGATGCGGCCGTTCTTGGCCAGGGCCTGGATCTCGCGCCGCGAGCCGTAGCCGAGATTGGCCAGCAGCCGGTCGAGCCGCAGGGTCGGCGGGCCCTTGCTCATTTGCGGGCCTCGAAGACCTTGAAGCCGCCGGTGTCGGCCCGCGACGGGGTGGTGCGGAACAGCTCGCCCAGCACCGACTCGTAGGGCAGGTGCCGGTTGGCCACCAGCCACAGCACCCCGCCCCGGCGCAGCATGCCGGCGGCCTGGCGGATGAAGGTCTGACCCAGCTGCTTGTCCTCGGCCCCGCCGTCATGGAAGGGCGGGTTCATGACCACGAAATCGAGGCTGCCGGGTTCAATGCCGGTCTGGCGGACATCGGCCCACAGCACCCGGGCGCGGGGATCGTCGATGTTGCGCCCGGCGGCCTCGACGGCGCGCCGGTCATTGTCGACCAGGACCAGACTCTTGACCTTGGGCACGGCCAGAACCGCCTTCGACAGGAAGCCGAGTCCGGCCCCCAGATCAGCGCCGTCGCCGCCCAGTTTGATCAGATGCTTGACCAGCAGGGCGCTGCCCGGATCGATCCGGTCCCAGCTGAACACGCCAGGCTGGGTCCACAGACCCAGACCCTCGTCCAGGCGCGGCGCGCCGTCGGCGATGGCCGCGTCCAGGCCGGTCACGGTCTGCGGCCGGCGGGCCAGGCAGATGCGGTGATGCCGACGGGAATCTTCCCCGACCGTGCAGCCGAACGCCTCCAGCTCCTTGCGCAGTCGCGAGCCGCCCTTGTCCTTGAGGGCGGCGACGGCCAGCATCGCGCCGGGGGCCAGGGCGCGCAGGCCCTGGGCGATGACATAGCGCCGCTCCACCGTCCCCGGCGGGGCCAGCACGGTCAGGCCCGCGAGGCCGCCGTCGGCGACATCCTCCAGCCGCGCCGCGCCGGGCGTCAGGGGCGAATACTGGATCGCGCCGGCGGCCGTTTCGGCCACGTCGCGGGGCGGGGCGCCATAGACGCCAAAGAGTTCGGAAGGTTCGGTCACGGCGTCCCTATAGCGGCGGAGCGGCCGTTCGCCATGTCACTTTTGCTGTGCAGCGTTCGACACGGCCCTCCGGGCCTGCTCAGGATGACGGGGAGGGGTGGGCTGCAACCAAAGCCAGGGTGAGCAGCGCGAAACGGGCGTTGAACCCCGCCATCTGAATGGCGCCCGGCTTCCGACAGCTAGCCGATCGCCACGATCTCAACCGTCGCCCCGGCCAGAATGGCCTCATCCCCCTCGGACTTGCCCAGCAGGGCCTGGCCGAGGGGCGAGATCCACGACACGCTGCCCCGGGCCGGATCGGCCTCGTCCTCGCCGACAATGCGATAGCTCTGCTCGCGGCCATCCTCCCGCACGAAAGTCACCCGCGCGCCCAGCCGCACGACGCCGTCGGCCGGGCCCGGCGGGGTCACCTGGGCGCTGGCCCGGCGGCTCGACCAGTAGCGCAGATCCCGCGTCGCCCGGGCCATGGCCGTGCGGTCGGCGCTGACGTCGCCGCCGGACTTGGCCGCGGTCATCGCCGCCCGCGCCTGCGCCAGCGCCGCCTCGATCAGGGCCAGCCCGTCCGGCGTGACGAGATTGGGATGCGGAGAGATCGGTCGGTCCGGCAGGTTGGCCGCGACCGACTCGTAATCCTCTTCCTTGGTGAAGGCGACGCTCATGGTCTGACCTTAGCCGATGTTGCTCAGCGTGGGGCCGCCTGATTGTATGCCCTGCACGGATCGGCCGCTCCCGGGGAAACGACGATGGCGAAGGCGAAGAAGAAGCTGCTGCCGAAGGACTTTGATGCGCTCCTTCGGGACGGCGACCTCGACCAGCTCAAGGCGGTGTTCAACAACTGCGAGATCGACGCGCGGGGCGGCTACACCAAACGGACCGCGCTCGCGTCGCACGACTGCCCGGATGCGCTTGCCCGGTGGCTGGTTGAGCAGGGCGCCGACATCGAAGCTACTGACAGCTACGGCGAGACGCCGCTGCACAGCCGTGCAGGCCACTGGCAAAAGCAGCCCGGTGTCCTTCTCGAGCTCGGCGCCAACGTGTCCGCCAAAGATTCCCGGGGCAACACGCCGCTCCACTATGCCGCTCGGGTCGGCAACACGGCGACGATGCGCCTGCTGCTGGACCGAGGCGCCGAGCCGGGCGCGCTGAATGCCAGGGGGCAGACTCCGCTAAGCCTGGCGCTGACCGACTGCAGCAACGCGGTCATCACCCGCCTGCCGCCGGTGGCCGAGCTTCTGCTGCCCATGATGGCTCCGGCCGAGAG
This sequence comes from Caulobacter sp., assembly GCA_030680355.1. Classification (GTDB taxonomy): domain Bacteria; phylum Pseudomonadota; class Alphaproteobacteria; order Caulobacterales; family Caulobacteraceae; genus Caulobacter. Next base: position 90,960 of record JAUXVF010000022.1, on the reverse strand, counting down.
CGGGCTTCGGGGCCTTGCCGGGCGATTGTTCGGAGGCCGCGCGGCCACTCCGGTGACGCCGGAAATGCAAGCCGCCGTCACTCGAATCGGCAATGAATTCGAGTTTCACCGGGCTGGTTACAATCCGGAATCGGTGGACGAGGCGAGCGCGGCGCTCGACCGGCTCTATGCCCTGTTCGAGGTCCCGCCAGTTCCGCGCCGCACGACACACGCGGGCGACACGCCGATCATCGCAAGGGCCGCCGACTGGCAGGACTGTCACCAGGAGCTTTGGCAGCTGCTGGTGCCTTCCAGCGGAGCGGCCGCGACGGTCCAGGGCGAAGTGATCCGAATATCCGGCCGCATGCATATCGAGATCGAGGAAAACGGTGGGGTGAACTGGAACGCCGACTATCGGAAGATGGGTCGGGCCCTCCTTGGCTACATCGCCTCTGGAAGATCACTACCCCAAGCCGGGCTGACACTGGCGGCGAAGCTCGTCCATGATGTCCGTACGCAAGACGGCGCGCCGGCCGAACTATGCCGACTGGCCGTCGAATGGGTTGCGCTTAACCCATCGCCCCTGGCGCTCCCGCAGCCCGACTACGCTCGCTAAGGGGTGTCTTGACCGCCCTACCGTAAGGCCGCCCCTTCTGCGGTAAACAAAGGGAGCCCCGCCATGACCTTCAAACCCGACGACCTGATGTACCGCCCCGGCCTGATGACCGGCGAGCGGATCCTGATCACCGGCGGCGGCACGGGCCTGGGCAAGGTCATGGCCGAGGCCTGTCTGATGCTGGGGGCGACGGTCTATATTTGCGGCCGGCGCGGCAACGTGCTCGAAGAGACGGCGAAAGACCTGATGTCCGCCCACGGCGGCAAGGTCGTCGGCATCGCCTGCGACATCCGCGTGCCCGAAGCCATCACCGACATGGTCGACCAGATCTGGTCCGACGGCGGGGCCCTGACCGGTCTGGTCAACAACGCCGCCGGCAACTTCATCAGCCGCACCGAGGACCTGTCGCCGCGCGGCTTCGACGCCATCGCCAACATTGTCTTCCGCGGCTCCTTCTTCGTCACCCTCGAATGCGGCAAGCGCTGGATCGCCGAGGGGAAGAAGGCCTCGGTGATCTCGATCCTGACCACCTGGGTGTGGAACGGCGGGCCGTTCACCGTGCCCAGCGCCATGTCCAAGGCCGGGCTCAATGTCATGACCCAGTCCCTGGCCGTCGAATGGGGCCCCAAGGGCATCCGTTTCAACGCCATCGCGCCGGGCCCCTTCCCGACCGAGGGCATGAGCGCCCGGCTCAATCCCGGCCAGTCGCAGAACGCCTATGAGGACATGAGCGGCAATCCGTTGAACCGGGTCGGCGACATGGCCGAGCTGGCCAATCTGGCCGTCTATCTGCTGGCCCCGGGCTCGGAGTATGTGAACGGCCAGACCATCGCCATCGACGGCGGCCAGTACAACGCCAGCGGCGGCAACTTCGCCCGCCTGACCGAATGGGGCGACGACCAGTGGCAGGCGGTCAAGGAGGCGATTAAGACGACCAACGACAAGGACCGGGCCCAGCGCACGGTGTGAGGACGGTATGACGACACCCCGCGAACGGCTGACCGTCCGGCTGCTGCTGATGTCGCCGGCGGACCGACTGCTGCTGATGCGTTTCGAGGACCCGCACAACAACGGCGGCGGCTGGTGCACCATCGGCGGCGGCGTCGATGACGGCGAGACCCTGGAGCAGGCGGCCTGGCGTGAGCTGCGCGAGGAGACCGGCCTGACCGAGATGGTGCTGGGGCCCAAGGTCTGGATTCGCACCCTGGACCTGATCGTCGAAGGCGAGCCGCGCCGGCTGCTGGAGCACTATTTCCTCGCCCGCGCCCCGCACGAAGACGTCGTCGACCACCACTGGACCGCGCTCGAGCGGCGGATGGTGCTGTCGATGCGTTGGTGGACGGTCGAGGAGATCGCGACCACCGACGCGGTCATCTTTCCCAGGGATCTGCCCCACCGGCTGCCGGCGGCGCTCACCGGCGGGATTCCGGACGCGCCGCTGGTCCTGACCGGCTGAGCCGAAAGACCGGCTACAGGCCCGCGAGGCTGACCCGCCGTCCGCGCGTCCAGTCCACCCGGCCCGCCGGGCTGGCCGGATAGAGCATCGCCCGGCCGCCGTTGGCATAGACGCCGTCGGCGAACAGGGCCTGCTCCTTGCGGCGCCGGCCGAGGATTTCCGGCGGCTTCTTCCAGCCCATGAACTGTTCGGCCGCCCGGGCCCGGTCGCCGGCGTTCAGAGCCCGGGTCAAGGCCGCCGTGGCGATGGCTCCGGTGTTGAAATGGAACGACACCAGGGCGTCGAACTCATGCTGCTTCAGCGGCGTGGTCACGGCCCGCGCCACGGCCGCCTCGTACCGCTCAAGGTCGCTCATGAACAGGTCGATGGCCCCGGTCAGGGTCAGGGCGCCGGTGAAACCGGCCGGGTCGGGATCGCCGGCCGCCGCCGTGTGGCCGACGCCGAGGGTCCAGACGCCCCTGGTGTCCAGATACCGCGTCAGCACGACGCCCTCATGCCCGATCAGTTCCCGGGCCCCCTCGCGGGACATCTTGATGGCCGCCATGCCTCACCTCTCCGGTCGCATCCGTCGAGGGGAGATCATGCGCCGCCGCCCGGCGCCGTGCGGCGGGACGGCAAAATCATGGTTAATCAAGCCTTAACGCCGGGCGGTCAGGATCTGGCCATGCGCCGTCTCGCCGTCTGCCTGACCCTCAGCCTCGCCCTCGCCGCCCCGGCCGCCGCGCAGCAGGGCAAGATCACCGTGATCCAGCCGTCGGTGAGCTCGACGGCCCTGCGCGGTTCGATGGCGCCGACGCCGCGCAAGCAGGACGCGCCGCCGCCCGAGGTCGAGGCCGGCGCCGATATCGGCCTGGCGCCGGCCCTCTCCCCCACGCCCGTCGGCTTCGCCGACCCGTCCGGCGAAGCGCGCCAATGCCGGACCCTCTGTTCCCAGAGCTACTATTTCTGCCTCTCCGGCGACGACGACCAATGCCCGGACGTCTGGAGCCGCTGCCAGGCCGGCTGCGGCGGCTAGGCGCCCCGGCGTCACCGTTGACGCGTGCGTCAAGCGGGCTAGGCTCTGGCTGATCACCGATAACCGGGAGCCCGACCTTGGCCGCTGAACGCCTGCCCAAAGCCTGCATCATCGGAGCCGGCTGCTCGGGCTTCACCACCGCCAAGCGGCTCAAGGACGTCGGCGTTCCCTACGACTGTTTCGAGGTCTCCGACGAGATCGGCGGCAACTGGTACTACAAGAACCCCAACGGCATGTCGGCCTGCTACGAGAGCCTGCATATCGACACCAGCAAATGGCGGCTGGCCTTCGAGGATTTCCCGGTCCCGACCGACTGGCCCGACTTCCCGTCCCACGCCCAGCTGCACCAGTATTTCAAGGACTACGTCGACCATTTCGGTCTGCGCGAGACGATCACCTTCAACACCGGCGTCGAGACGGCCCGGCGCAACGCCGACGGCCTCTGGGCGGTCACCCTCTCGACCGGCGAGACCCGGCTCTACGATGTCCTCTTCGTCTGCAACGGCCACCACTGGAGCCCGCGCATTCCCGACTATCCCGGCGAATTCGACGGCCCGGCCTTCCACAGCCACGCCTACTGCGACCCGTTCGATCCGGTCGACATGCGCGGCAAGAATGTCGTGGTCGTCGGCATGGGCAATTCGGCCATGGATATCGCCAGCGAACTGGCCCAGCGGCCGATCGCCAGGAACCTCTGGGTCTCGGCCCGCCGCGGCGTCTGGGTGCTGCCCAAATACATGAACGGCCAGCCGGCCGACAAATCAGCCCTGCCCCACTGGATGCCGCGCAAGCTGGGCATGGCCCTGGCCCGCAGCGTGATCAAGAAGACCCTGGGCCGGATGGAAGACTATGGCCTGCCCAAACCCGACCATGAGCCGCTGGAAGCCCACCCCTCGGTCAGCGGCGAATTCCTGACCCGGGCCGGCTGCGGCGACATCAAGTTCAAGCCGGCGATCAAGGCGCTGGAAGGCAAACAGGTCCGGTTCGAGGACGACAGCGTCGAGGCCGTCGACGCCATCGTCTTCGCCACCGGCTACGACATGCGCTTTCCGTTCTTCGACGACCCCGACCTGGTCCCCGACGCCGACCACCAGCTGCCGCTGTTCAAGCGGATGATGAAGCCGGACATTCCCAACCTGTTCTACATGGCCCTGGCCCAGCCCCTGCCGACCCTGGTCAATTTCGCCGAGCAGCAGACCAAGCTGGTCGCCGCCTACCTGACCGGCCAGTACCTGCCGCCGTCACAAGCGGAGATGAAGGCCGTCACGATCAAGGACGAGGAGACCCACAAGGGCCAGTACTACGCGTCCAAACGCCACACGATCCAGGTCGACTTCGGCCTCTACTGCCACGACCTCACGAAAGAGATCGCCCGCGGCGCCAAACGCGCGAAAGCGGCCGGCAACGCCCTGCCGGTCAAGGCGCGGGCCGAGGCGGTCGGGGTTTAGAATCCTTCCCCCTGGAGGGGGGAAGGTGGCCTGCGGAGCAGGTCGAATGGGGGTGGAGCCGGTTCAGCCCGCGCGGTGACGCCCGATTGTCCTCGCCCCACACTGCTGCGCCGAGAAGCCTCCACCCCCATCCCCGACCCTTCCCCCTTCCAGGGAGAAGGGAGCAGGTCAGACCGCAAAAGCCCGCAAAAACGCCGCGATGTGGAACCGTCGGTAAGCGTCCCGCTCGTCGGCGTCGGCCAGCGGCAGGGCGTAGCCGACCGTGCCCAGGGCCGTCTGCAGGAAGGGCGCGAAGAACAATCGCGCCATGAAGCCCGGCGTCTGGTCGGCGGCCAGTTCCCCCCGCGCCACGGCCCGTTCAAAAGCCGCCGTCAGGGCCGTCAGCCCCGGCCCCAGAATCTCGCGGCGGATAAAGCCGGCGATCTCCGGCCGCCGCCCGGCCTCGTCCATGGCCAGCATCAGGTAGCCGCGCGTCAGCCCGCTGGCCTGCAGATCGCCGAGCCGCGCCGAGAACCCCTCCAGCAGATCGCCGACCGGCCCCGGGTGGTCGCTGATCCAGGCGTTGAGGACCCGCGACGGGGCCGCCAGATCCTGCTCCAGCAACGCCTCGATCAGCCGGTCCTTGCCCGGGAAATAGCGATAGACGGCCGGTTTGGTGACCCCGGCGGCGGCAGCCACCTCGTCCATGCGGGTGGCCTCGAAGCCCTTGCGTGAGAACAGGTCGCGGGCGGCGGTCAGGATTTCCCCGGGACGGGCGCTGGCCCGTTCGCGGCGGATGGCGGCGGTCTGGCGACGGGGGCCTGAGGCGGGGCGACCGGTCATCGAATCTCTCATCTGGTCCGGGTCGAGGTGATCTGTATACTCACGGGTAACTAAGCCGAACCCGGGGACCAAGGAAAGCCATGACCCACAATGTAGACGTCTTCTGGTCGTTCCGCAGTCCCTACTCCTGGCTGGCCACGCCGCAGCTGGTCAAACTCGAGTCCGAGTACGATCTGGCCTTCAACATCCGGCCGGTCCTGCCGATCGCGGTGCGCATTGAGGGCTTCTTCAAACGGGTCAATCCGCTCTGGCCGCCCTATCTGGCCCGCGACATCTACCGCCTGGCCCAGATGCAGGGCACGCCGATTCGCTGGCCCCGGCCCGACCCCATCGTCATGGACATCGCCAGCGGCGAGGTGCCGGCCGACCAGCCCTACATCCACCGCCTCACCCGCATGGGCCAGGCGGCGGCCGAGGCCGGGCGCGGCCTGCCCTATATCGCGCAGGTCGGCCATCTGATCTGGTCGGGCGAGACCGACAACTGGCACGAGGGCGACCATCTGGCCCGCGCCGCCGAACGCGCCGGGCTGGACCCCGTGGCCCTTGAAACCGCCGCGCGCGACAACACCGCGGCGATCGACGCCGGCATCGACGCCAACCAGGCCGCCCTCGACGCCGCCGGCCATTGGGGCGTGCCGACCATGGTCTTCGAGGGCGAGCCCTTCTTTGGCCAGGACCGCCTCGACGTGCTGCTCTGGCGCCTGAAACAGAACGGCCTGCAGCCACGCGCCTGACCGAGGCCCGGCGACTGATGTTGACAGGGCGTCATCTTCCTCTTTCCGCCGCCCGGCATGACCTGATAGCCTGACCGCGATGAGTCAGATCGCCGTACTTTCACAGGGCAAACGCGAACAGACCAAGGTCGCCAATCGCCGGGCGATTCTGGACGCCGCGCGCGAGGTCTTCGCCGAGCTCGGTTACGAGGTCTCCACGGTGCGCGACATCATCCGTCGCACCGGTCTGGCGTCGGGCACCTTCTACAATTATTTCCGCTCGCGCGATGAGGTGTTCGAGGCCCTGGCCGACGACGGCGCGGCCCGGTTCCGCCCCATCCTTCGGGCCTGCTGGGAGGCCTCCAACACCTTCGACGGCTATCTGCGCGCGGCGATCCAGGCCTATTTCGACTTCCTCGCCGACGAGCATGACAGCTGGCAGGCCCGGCGGCCCGCCGGCGAACGCCACCCGCACATGCTGATCCAGACGCCGGAAATGGAACGGGTCTTCGAGGAGGTGCGCGACGCCTTCGCCAAGGCCATCGACCACGGCGGCGCGCCGCGCGTCGACGCCGACTATCTGGCCGCCGCCTGTATCGCCGTGGCGCGGGAGGTCGGCGACAAGATGCTCGAGCGACGCCCCGTCGACACCGCGGCGGCGACCGACTTCGCCGTAAATCTGATTCTGGGCGGATTACCCGCCCTGCCGCGTCTGGCGCCCTGATCCGGAGACTCCATGGCTGACCCTGCCCTCCAGAAGGTGTTGCTGAAGGTCATGTTGTCTTTGCCCACGCCGGTGCTGCGGATGATGTCCGGCGGCGGTGTGGTCTACCAGGGCGGCCGGACGCTCGACCCGAGATTTCAGTTCCTGACCGCCGGCGCCGGCCGCATGCCGCCGATGTCGTCCCTGTCGGCGGAAGAGGCCCGGGCCGCCAGCGCCGCCGGCCTGGCGATGATGGCCGGCAAGCTCGAACCGGGCGTCCGCACCGAGACCCTTTCGATCGAGGGGCCCGGCGGTCTTCTGCGCCTGCGCGCCTATCGGCCGGCCGACCAGGACGCCGCGGCCCCGCTGATGGTCTTCGCCCATTTCGGCGGCGGTGTGATCGGAGACCTCGAAACCTGCGACGCCTTCTGCAGCCAGCTGGCCCGCATCGGCCGCACGGCGGTCCTGTCGGTGGACTACCGGCTGGCGCCGGAACACCGTTTCCCGGCCGGGCTCGATGACGTTCTGGCCGCCTACCGCTGGGGTCGCGACAACGCCGAACGCTTTGGCGCCGCGCCGGGCGTGGCGGCGATCGGCGGCGACTCCATGGGCGGCAACTTCGCCGCGGTGATCGCCCAGGATCTGAAAAAGGCCGGCGAGCCGCAGCCGGCCCTCCAACTGCTCATCTACCCGGCCGTGGACGTGGCCAGCGAAACCCAGTCCATGACCACCTATGCCGATGCCTATCCGCTGTCCCGCGACACGATGAAGTGGTTCATGGACCACTACATGGGTCCCGACACCGATCCGGCCGATCCGCGCCTGTCGCCGATCAAGGCCGAAGACCTCGCGGGCCTGGCGCCGGCCATTGTCGTCACCGCCGGCTTCGACCCCCTGGTCGACCAGGGCGAGTGCTACGCCAAACGCCTCAAGGACGCCGGCGTGCCGGTGATCTACCGCTGTTACGACAGCCTGGCCCACGGCTTCACCGCCTTCACCGGAACCATCCCCGCCGCCGACACCGCCTGCCGCGAGATCGCCGGCTTCGTCCGCCAGGCGGCCGAGGGCATGCTGAAATAAGTCGGCTCATTTCCTTCTCCGGCAAAGGGAGAAGGACATTTGTGGATGACTCCCGCAGCGGAAGCGCCCGACAAACAGGCATGGTTCTGGAGACCCCAATGCGCGCCCTCGTCGTCGAAAGCCTCGCTGAATCCTACGCCGGCTGCGCGGTGCGCGAGGTCGCGATCCCCACGCCGGGTCCGGGCGAGGTGCTGGTCCGGGTCAGGGCCGCCAGCGTCAACTTCCCCGACCTGCTGATGACCCGCGGCGAATACCAGTTCAAACCGCCCCTGCCGTTTACCCCAGGCCTTGATCTGGCCGGAGAGGTGGCGGCCCTGGGCGAAGGCGTGACCGGCTGGGCGGTGGGCGACGCCGTGGTCGGCGGCGCTCGCCTGGGCGGGTTCGCGGAATACGCCGTCGTCGCCGCCGGCAGCCTGAAGCCCAAACCGGCCCGCCTCAGCTTCGCCCAGGCCGCCGCCTACGGCGCCGCCTATCTGACCGCCTATGTCGCCCTCGTCCGCCGGGCCCGGCTGCAGCCCGGCGAGTGGGTTCTGGTGCACGGCGCCGCCGGCGGGGTCGGTCTGGCCGCTGTCGACCTCGCCAGGGTCCTGGGCGCGAAGGTCATCGCCGCCTCGGCCTCGGACGCCAAGCTGAAGATCGTCGCCGACGAATACGCCCCCGACGCCGTGGTCAATGTCACCGGCGGCTTCCGCGAACAGGTCAAGGCCATCACCGGTGGCGGGGCGGACGTCATCTATGACCCGGTCGGCGGCGACATCTTCGACGAGAGCGTCCGCTGCATCGCCTTCGACGGCCGGCTGCTGGTCATCGGCTTCACCTCCGGCCGCATTCCGACGGTCTCGGTCAACATGCCGCTGATCAAGGGGTTCTCGGTCATGGGCGTGCGGGCCGGCGAATACGGCCGCCAGTTCCCCGACCGGGGTCGCGAGAACGCCGAGGCGGTCTGGACGCTGGCCGACGAAGGCGTCATCCGCCCCCGGGTTCACGCCGAACTGCCGCTGGACCGCTGGCGGGAGGCCTTCGACCTGCTGGCCGACCGCCAGGTGGTCGGCAAGGCGGTCATACGCCCGGATCTGTAGGGGTTCGGGTTGACTCAATCCTGACCTTCCCCTATCCACCCCCGCTCAACGCGGCGGGGCAAGTCCGGCGCGCCCAATCGTTTTTGACTTCGGAGCTAACCCGTGACCAAGCGGACCTTTCAGCCTTCGCGTCTCGTGCGCGCGCGCCGTCATGGCTACCGTGCGCGGATGGCCACCAAGAGCGGACAAAAGATCGTTGCGCGCCGCCGCGCCAAGGGTCGCAAGCGCCTGACGGCCTAGCGACCGGCGTACGCGTCCCTGTCTGCCTCGAGCATGTGGACAGGACGAGTTGGACGAGACTCTCATCATTGAACGCCTGACAAAGCGGCCGGATTTCCTCTCGGCCGCCAAGGCGTCCTCCTGCGCCCGCGGCGCCGTGGTCGTGCAGCGTCGCGACCGCGCCGATGGCGATTCCAGAATTCGCGCCGGCTTCACGGCCACCAAACGGATCGGCGGGTCGGTGGTGCGCAATCGCGCCAAACGCCGCCTGCGCGAGGCCGCGCGGCTGCTTCTGCCCGCCACGGGCCGTCCCGGATCGGACTATGTGTTCATCGCGCGCGGCGGAACGACGGCCCGCGCCTGGGACCGTCTGCTTGACGATATGAAAAGCGCGCTGTTAAGGCTCGCCGCCGATCCAGACCCCGCGTCCGCGCAACCCGCCGCGACGTCCGATCCCTCCCGACCCGGTTAGCCGCGACATGCAGCAGAACGATTCCCGCAACACGATCATCTTTGTCGTCGTCGCGTTCGTCATCCTCATTGGCTACCAGATGCTGGTGCTTGAGCCCGCCAACCGGAAACGGCAGGCCGAGCTCAAGACCCAGGAGTCGGTCGCCGCCGCCCAGGTCGCCGCGCCGCAGGCGGCCGGCGCGCCCGTCCCGACCAAGCTGAGCCGCGACGAGGCCAAGGCGGCCAGCCCGCGGGTCACCGTCGACACCCCCGCCCTCAGCGGTTCGCTGCGCCTGCAGGGCGCCCGTATCGACGATCTGCTGCTCAAGGGCTACAGCCAGACCCTGGCCAAGGGCTCGCCACCGGTCGAGCTGCTGCGCCCCGAAGGCGCCGACAACGCCTGGTTCGCCGAGTTCGGCTGGACCGGCGCCAACCTGCCCGGCCTGCCGACCCCCGACTCGATCTGGACGGTGACGTCCGGCGACGTGCTGTCGCCCGGCAAGCCGGTGGTCCTGACCTACGCCAGCGGCGACGGTCTGGTCTTCACCCGCAAGATCTCGGTCGACGACCGGTTCATGTTCACCATCAGCGACACCGTGGCCAACCTCGGCGCGGGTCCGGTCACCCTGACCCCCTACGCCACCGTGCAGCGCCAGGGCGTGCCCGCCAACCTGTCGAAACAGAACGTCCATGAAGGCGCCGTCGGCGCCCTGAGCGACCTTCCGGCCAAGACCAATTCCGAGCTGCGGCTGCTGAAATACAAAGCCTGGAAAAAGAAGGGCGGCGAGACCTTCAATTCCGCCGGCGGCTGGCTGGGCATCACCGACAAATACTGGCTGGCGGCCGTCGCCCCCAACCAGTCCGAACAGATCACCGCCCAGTACCGCGTCACCACCGTCGGCGGCGTCGACATCTTCGACGCCAACTATGCCGGCGCCGCCCGCACCATCAGCCCCGGCCGCCAGGTCACCGAAACCACCCATCTGTTCGCCGGCGCCAAGGTGGTCCAGGACCTCAAACGCTACCAGGAGGATCTCGGCATCCCGCGCTTCCAGGACGCCGTCGACTGGGGGATCCTGAGCTTCCTGTCCAAGCCCTTCTTCCTGGCCCTGGAATTCTTCTTCAGCCACGTCGGCAACTTCGGCATCGCCATCCTGCTGGTCACCCTCTGCGTCCGCATCGTCCTCTTCCCGCTGGCCCAGAAGAGCTACGAGTCGATGTCGCGGATGAAGCTGCTGCAGAAGCCGATGGAAGAGATCAAGGCCCGCCACAAGGACGACCCGGCCAAGATGCAGCAGGAGACCATGGCCCTCTACCAGAGGGAAAAGGTCAATCCGATGCTGGGCTGTCTGCCGATCCTGGTTCAGATCCCCGTCTTCCTGGCCTTCTACAAGGTGCTGTCGGTGACCATCGAGATGCGGCACGCGCCCTTCTTCGGCTGGATCCGCGACCTGTCGGAGCGGGACCCGACGACGGTGACCAACCTGTTTGGCCTGCTGCCCTTCGATCCGGCCCACGTGCCGATGATCGGGAGCTTCCTGAACGGCCCCCTGCATCTGGGCGTGCTGCCGCTGCTCTACGGCTTCACCATGTGGCTGACCACGGCGATGAACCCGCCGGCGCCCGATCCCATGCAGCAGCGCATCTTCCAGCTGATGCCGATCATGTTCACCTTCATCATGGCCCCGTTCGCGGTCGGCCTGCTGATCTACTGGACCTTCTCCAACGTGTTCTCGATCTTCCAGCAGTACATCATCATGCACCGCCTCAAGACCGAGAACCCCATCGACAAGTTCCTCGACCGCATCCGCGGCGAGGGTAAGGCGGCGGAGTGACCGACGCCTTCGACGACGCCGAGATCGAGGCCGCCCGGGTCCTCTTCGCCCATCCCTGCACCTTCATGCTGGGCGCGGTGAAGATGGACGGCCTGCCCCCGGCCGACCTGCCGGAGGTGGCCTTCGCCGGCCGCTCCAACGTCGGCAAGTCGAGCCTGATCAACGCCCTGGTCGGCCAGAAATACCTGGCCCGCGCCTCCAACTCGCCGGGCCGCACGCGGGAGATCAACTTCTTCCTGCTGGATGAAAAGCTGCGCCTGGTCGACCTGCCCGGCTACGGCTTCGCCCGGGTGTCGCGCACCTCCAAGGACAAGTTCCAGAACCTCGGCCGCCAGTACCTGCGCGGCCGGCCCAACCTCAAGCGGGTCTATCTGCTGATCGACGCCCGCCACGGCCTCAAGGAGCCCGACACCGAGGCCCTCGACGCCCTCGACACGGCGGCGGTCTCCTACCAGATCGTCCTGACCAAGGCCGACAAGATCAAACCGGCCGAAGTCGAGGACGTGACCGCCCGCACCATCGCCCAGATCGCCAAGCGGCCGGCCGCCTTCCCCCGCGTGCTGGCGACCTCGGCCGAGAAGGGCGCCGGCATTCCCGACCTCCGGGCCGAGGTGGTGTCCGCCTGCGAGATTCAGCTGGACGCCTAAACCCTCCCGCAAGGGTTGACGGTTAGTCTCCGGGCCGAACGCGTGGTCGGGGAGCCTCTTCGTGAAGATCGATGTCGTCAGACCCTGGGAGCTGACCGCCGAAGCCGTTGACCGGTGGGCGGCGCTGCAGGCCGCCGATCCGGCCCTCGACAGCCCCTTCCTCTCACCCCACTGGCCAAGAGCCGTGGCCCAGGCCCAGGGACCGGGCGGGCCCGACCGGGGCGTGCGGGTCGCGGTGCTGGGCGGCCTGGCCGACCCGCGCGGCTTCCTCGCCGCCCGCACAGGCGCGTTCACGGCCATGCCGGCCGGGGCGCCGATGTGCGACTATCAGGCCCTGGTCGCCGAACCGGGCCTGGAGATCGACCCCCGCCGCATCGTCGAGGCCTTCGGCGTCGGGCGGCTCGACTTTTCCCATATGCTGGAAAGCCAGGCGCCGTTCGCGGCGCGGGCGCGCGGCCGGGCCGACTCCTATCTGATCGACGTTTCGCAGGGCTACGCCGCCTATGAGGCCGAGCGTCGCGCCGACGGCGTTTCGGCCCTCAAGGACGCCGACAAGAAACGCCGCAAGGTCGAGCGCGAGCTGGGCCCGGTGACCTTCACCGCCTTTTCCCGTTCGCGGGCCGACTTCGACCAGCTGACCGCCTGGAAACAGGAGCAGTGGCGGGCCACCGGCCAGACCGACGTCTTCGCCGCCGGCTGGCCCCTGCGCCTGGCCCGCGCCCTGTTCACCGGCCGCGATCCCGCCTTCGGCGGCGTACTGTTCACCCTGCACATCGGCGACAAACTGGCCGCGGCCCAGATGAACATCCGCGGCGGCCAGACGGTCCACAGCTGGATCATCGGCCACGACCCGGCCTTCGACCGTTATTCACCGGGCATGCTGCTGTTCCAGGACATCCTGCGCTGGATGGACCAGGCCCCCTACAGCCGGCTCGACCTCGGCGTCGGCGACTACCGTTTCAAGCGCGAGCTGTCGAACGCCCGAGTCGGGGTGGTTCATGGCTTCGTGGGCGCGCCGTCGGCCGCCGCCCTGGTGCGGGAGGCCGCCTACGCCGTGCGCCGAACGGCCGAGGCCCTGCCCCTCGGCGCGGTGTCGGAACTGCCCGGAAAGGCCATGCGGCGCCTTGACCTGCTGCGGGGTTTGCGGTGAAGGCTGACGCCCCTTCACGCAAGCAGCCCATGACCCTCTCTCTCGAAGACATCCAGGCCGCCGCCGGACGGCTGGCCGGCCACATCGAGCGCACGCCCTGCCGCCACTCCCGGACCCTGTCCGAGATCACCGGCGCGCAGGTGTGGGTGAAGTTCGAGAACCTGCAGTTCACGGCCGCCTACAAGGAGCGCGGCGCGCTCAACAAGCTGCTGCTGCTGACCGACGAACAGCGCCAGCGCGGCGTCATCGCCGCCAGCGCCGGCAACCACGCCCAGGGCCTAGCCTACCACGGCGCCCGGCTGGGCGTGCCGGTGACCATCGTCATGCCCCGCGGCACCCCCTTCGTGAAGGTGCAGCACACCCAGGGTCACGGCGCCAAGGTGGTCATCGAGGGCGACACCTATGACGAGGCCGCCGCCCACGCCCAGGTTCTCAAGGACCAGGGCGGCCTGACCTTCGTGCATCCCTTCGACGATTTCGACGTCATGGCCGGCCAGGGCACCATCGCCCTGGAAATGCTCGAGGACGTGCCCGATCTGGAAATCCTGCCGGTGCCGATCGGCGGCGGCGGCCTGATCAGCGGCGTCGGCACGGCGGCCAAGGCGGTCAAGCCGGACATCCGCATCATCGGCTGCGAGCCGGCGATGTTTCCCTCCTTCACCGCCCGCATGCGCGGCATGACCCCCGAGGCCGGCGGCCAGACCATCGCCGAGGGCATCGCGGTCAAGACGGTGGGGACCAACACCTACGGCATCGCCCGGCCGCTGATCGACGACGTCCTGCTGCTCGAGGAGCCCTATATCGAGCGCGCCGTGGCCCTCTACTGCAATGTCGAGAAGACCATCGCCGAGGGCGCCGGCGCCGCTTCCCTGGCCGCCCTGCTGGCCTATCCCGAGCGGTTCCGCGGCAAGAAGTGCGGCCTGATCCTGACCGGCGGCAATATCGACACCCGCCTGCTGGCCTCGGTGCTGACCCGCGAACTGGTCCGCGCCCAGCGGCTGGTCTCCCTGCGCATCATCGGCGACGACCGGCCGGGCCTGCTGGCCACGGTCAGCCGGGTGATCGGCGAGATGGGAGCCAACATCATCGAGGTGGCCCACAACCGCCTGGCCCTCGACGTGCCGGCCAAGGGCGCGGAGTTCGACATCATGATCGAGACCCGCGACGCCCAGCACACCCACGAGGTCATGGACGCCCTGCGCGAGAGCGGCTATCCGCCCCGCACGGTCTGATCCCCACGGACGCCCCGCCGATCCGGGATGACAGTCCGGGTTGAGCTCGGATAAAAGGCCGGACCTCCAGGAGCTTTCCATGTTTCGCCGCACCCTCATCGTCGCCGCCGTCGCCGCCCTGGCCCTCGCCGGCTGCGCCAAGAAGGGGGCCGATCCGGCCCTGATCGAGGCCAACGCCGCCCAGGCCGCGACCTTCATGGCCAGGACGGCCAAGGAGGACGGGGTCAAGGCCCTGCCCTCGGGCGTGCTCTACAAGGTCGTGACGTCGGGCCCGGCCAGCGGCCGCTCGCCCGTGCCGGCCGACGAGGTCAAGGTTCACTACGAGGGCACGCTGATCTCCGGCGACGTCTTCGACAGCTCCTACCAGCGCGGCGCCCCTGCGGTGATGCGGCTGGGCGGCCTGATCCCGGCCTGGGTCGAGGCCCTGCAGAAGATGAAGCCCGGCGACGTCTGGATGCTCTATGTGCCGCCCGAACAGGGCTACGGCGAAAACGGCGCCGGCCCGATCCCGCCCAACAGCGTGCTGATCTTCAAGATCGAGCTGATCGACTCCCTGCCGGCCGCGGGGTCGACGGCGCAGGGGTAGGCGCCAACCCTCCCCGGCTTGCCGGGGAGGGGAGGATCGGGCGGCCCTAGTCCGTAAACACCACCGTCTTGCGGCCGTTGAGCAGCACCCGCTCCTCGAGCGACCAGCGCACGGCCCGGGCCAGCACCCGGCGTTCGATGTCGCGGCCCTTGCGGACCAGGTCGTCGGGGGTGTCGCGGTGGCTGATGCGTTCGACGTCCTGTTCGATGATCGGCCCCTCGTCGAGGTCGGCGGTCACATAGTGGGCGCTGGCCCCGATCACCTTCACGCCGCGGGCGTGAGCCTGGTGATACGGCTTGGCGCCCTTGAACCCGGGCAGGAAGGAGTGGTGGATGTTGATACAGCGCCCCTCCAGCTTGGCGGCCAAGTCGTCGGACAGCACCTGCATATAGCGGGCGAGCACGACCAGATCGGTCTTGGTCTCCCGCACCAGGTTCCAGATCTCGCCCTCCTGCTCCAGCTTGGTGTCCTTGGTCACCGGCAGGTGGTGGAAGGGCAGGCCGCGCAGATCGACGTGGGCGTAGGTCTCGGCCGGATGGTTGGAGACCACCGCGGCGATGTCCATCGGCAGCTCGCCGATCCGCCAGCGATACAGCAGGTCGGCCAGACAGTGGTCGGACTTGCTGGCCAGGATCATGACCCGCTTGCGCACGGCCGGATCGCGCAGGCTCCAGCGCATGCTCAGCCGCTCGGCGATGGCGGCGAACTGGGCCCGCAGCCCGGCGGCGTCATGACCGTCGGGATCGAACACCACCCGCATGAAGAAGGCGCCGGACTCGACGTCGTCATACTGCTGGGCGTCGAGGATGTTGCAGTCCCGCTCGGTCAGAAACACCGACACGGCCGCCACGATGCCGCGGCGGTCAGGACAGGACAGGGTGAGGATGAGGCCTTTGATCGACATGATGCTGGGCATAAGGGCGAGGCCCCACTCCGGCAAGCGATTGCGCGCGACACCACATTTTCCTCTCCCTCCGGGAGAGGATTGTCCGGGGATACGGACCGGATAAATGCCGACAACGCATTAAAAATACCCGATGTTGCAGTCGCAACTCCGGGGAAAGACCCCCACGTCTCCCCACCCCTTCAACCGCCCCCATACTCCTTCCCATCCCCGCCGCACGGGGAGGGCGTAGGCGCATACGACCTTACGGCGGCGGGGACGATGATCGAACGGGGAACCATCGGGACCGGCATCAGTGCGCCGGCCCGCCCGCCGGGAGCGCGTCGGCTAAGCCTTCAAACGGCTGCCTACCGGCGTCCCCGACCAAACGGTCATCGCGGAGCGTTTCGACTGCCGCAGGCGTCCACCACACCACCCTCTGCACCCGGCGACAGCCGGGGCGCTCCGCACCACCTCCCCACCCTCGCCGGGAAACCGGCAGAGGCGGAAAAGCCGTGCGTCCTTCGACACGGCCCTGCGGGCCTGCTCGGGATGACACCCCTTCATAGTCATGGTGAGCAGCGCGCAGCGCGTGTCGAACCCCGCACCCTGCCTCCGCGCATCTCCTTCCCCTTCATGGGGAGGGAGCGCGCTTCATCATCCGCTCTTCGGAAACCCCCCGGCGCGCGACACCGACGAGGCCGGGGCCTTGCCGATCAGGCCGCCGACCCACTGGGCGGTCTCGATCAGTTTGTCGATGTCGAGCCCGGTCTCGAACCCGGCCCGCTCCAGCATGTAGACGAGGTCCTCGGTGCCGATATTGCCGGTCGCCGCCGGGGCGAAGGGGCAGCCGCCGAGGCCGCCGACGCTGGCGTCGAGGATCCGCACCCCGGCCTCGACCCCGGCATAGGCGTTGGCCAGGCCGGTGTTGCGGGTGTCGTGGAAATGCAGCCGCAGGGGAATGTCGCCGCAGGCCTTGAGCACCGCCTCGGTGCGGGCCCGGACCAGCCAGGGATCGGCGACCCCGATGGTGTCGGCGATGGCGATCTCATCGACCTTCGCGGCCACGGCCTCGCGGACGATGGCCACCACCTGGTCCTCGCTGACCTCGCCGTCGAAGGGACAGCCGAAGGCCACCGAGACGGTCATGGTGATCGGCGGGCCGCCCTCGGTCTGTTTGCGGGCGGCGATGGCGGCGAGGTTGGCCAGCTGTTCGCTGACCGAGGCCCCCTGGTTGCGGATGCCGAAGCCGTCGCTGGCGCAGACCACGACATTGGCCTCGTCGCAGGCGGCGGCGACGCAGCGGTCCCAGCCGCGCATGTTGAGCACCAGCCCGATCCGCGAGCGCTTCGGGTCATGCGGCAGGGCGGTCATGATCGCCTCGGCGCCGGCCATCTGCGGCACGCGCTTTTCATTGACGAAACTGACCACCTCCTGACGGCGGACCCCGGCGGCCTCGAGCCGACCGATCAGCGCGAGCTTCTGGTGGACGTCGAGGATGGTCTTCTCGTTCTGCAGCCCGTCGCGGGCGCCGACCTCGACGATCTCGATCAAGCCGCTCACGGCCGAACCCGCCGAGCCGGCTCCGCCTGCGGTTCACCGCGGTAGAGGGTCAGTTTCATCTCGTCACCATTGGAGTAGTCGACGCCTGAAATGGTCCCGGCCGGGCGCGGCGACAAGCCTGCCGCGGCCATGGCCGCCTTGAATCGCGCCGCCTCCCGCGCCTCGACCACGGCCGGACGGCCGGCGGCGATGGCGGCCACCGCCTCGTCGGGTCCGCCCAGGCCCGTGCGGGTGCCCAGGGCGAAGACCAGGCTGGGTTCGGCGTAGCCGGCGACCTCGACGGGGCCGGGCGCGACGCCCTCGCGCGGCGCCAGGCCGGTGCTGGTCATGGCCATGGCCACCCGCTGCGACAGCCAAAGCGGCTCAAGTCGGGGGGCCAGCTGGCCGAAGAAGGCGGCATGGGCCAGCACCCCGCCGATGCCGGCCGTCGCCACCGCCGCCCAGGTCGCCTGCCGGACCAGCAGCAGGCCGGCCACCAGTCCGGTCAGCAGGAACAGGCCGGCGGTGATCGTCGCCCAGGTCAGGTCGCTGTTGTCGCCGTACTGCGACAGGGCGGCGATGCTGATGGCGGCGAACACCAGACTGGCGAAAGCCAGCACGACCATCCCGGTCAGGCGGCTGACCCGGCCCAGCGGTTCACGCAGGGACGCGGCCATCAGCCAGCAGAGTCCGCCGAGGGCCGGCAGGCTGTAATGGGCCAGTTTGGTCGGCAGCAACTCGAACATCAGCCAGGTCGGGATCAGCCAGCAGAGGGCGAAGCGCACGCCCGGCTCGGCCCGCGCCTTCCAGCCCAGAATCAGTCCGGCGGGCAGCAGCAGGCTGGCCGGAAACAGCAGCATCGGCGACAGCAGCAGGTGGTAGCCGGGCAGGCCGCCATGCCGCTCATGTCCGCCGGCCAGTTTGGGAGCCAGGTCGCCGCCGATGGCCGCGCCCCAGAAGGCGCCGTCGCTGGCCACGGTGATCGCCCAGGCCCAGGGCCCGACGATGGCCAGCACCAGCACCAGACCCCAGCCGGCGCCCAGGGACTTCGCCCAGTCGATGCGCCGGTCGCTGGCCCACAGGGCCAGGCCGGTCAGCAGCGCCACCAGCGGCCCCACCGGTCCCTTGACCAGGGTCGCCAGTCCTATGCCGAGCCAGAACAGCAGCTGGGTGCGCCAGCCGATGGCCGGCCCGCCCCGCGACGCGTGATAGATCCGCCCCATGGCCGCCAGGGCCAGGACGGTCGCCCCGGCCAGAACAGCATCGGTCTTGGCGATTCCCGCTTCGGTCGAGAGCAGGAAACTGGCCCCGAGCATGGCCCCGGCCAGCAAGCCCGTCCGCCCGCCGAAGAAGCCCGCCGCCCCCCAGGCGCAGGCGGCGGCGGCCAGCATCGCCCCCAGCAGGGAGGGAATGCGATAAGGCCAGATGTCCCGGTCGGCGGAATCGGACAGGGCCGCGACGCTGATCGCCTGCAGCCAGTGGATGCCGACCGGCTTCTTGTCGCGCGGCTGATCCTGGTAGTTGATCGAGACGTAGTCGTCGCTCTCCAGCATCTGGGCCGTGGCCTGGGCGAAGCGCGACTCATCGCGGTCCAGCGGCGGCACGGCCAGCAGACCGGGCAGGCCGGCGATCAGGGCGACGACGGCGGCCAGAAGCGGCCCGCGCCAGCCGCGGCTCAATTGGTCGAGACGGGATTCGAGCGTCATGTCGCACGTGATAGCACGATCCTCCCCAAGCCTGTCTTTTCGGCTATAGGGAGCCATGACCGAAAAGACGCCCGCGCCGCGCCGCAAGAGCTCGCCCGCCGCCACCACGCCGGATTACTCGATCGTCGTTCCTGTGTTCGATGAAGGCGGAGCCGCGCCGGCCCTGGCGCGCGAGATCGCCGACGCCTTTGACGGCCTCAGTTACGAGATGGTCTTCGTCAACGACGCCAGCCGCGACGACACCCTGGCCCGCCTGACCGCCCTCAAGACCGAGATCCCCCAGCTGCGGGTGCTGTCCCACCGCAAGAACGCCGGCCAGAGCCGCTCGATTCGCAGCGGCGTCATGGCGGCGCGCGGACCGATCATCGTCACCCTTGACGGCGACGGCCAGAATGACCCCGCCGACGCCCCCCGCCTGGCCCAGGCCCTCAAGGCGGCGCCGGCGGAGATGGCGATGATCGGCGGCGAGCGGGTCAAGCGCCAGGACAGCGCCGCCAAGAAGATCGCCTCCCGCTTCGGCAACGGCGTGCGCAACTGGCTGCTCAAGGACGGCGCGACGGACACTGGCTGCGGCCTCAAGGCCTTCCGTCGCCAGGCCTTCCTGGCCCTGCCCTACTTCGATCACATCCACCGCTATCTGCCGGCCCTGATGATCCGCGAGGGCTACCAGATCGCCTTCCAGCCGGTGAACCACCGCCACCGCGAGTCGGGGGTGTCGAAATACACCAACTTCGGCCGGCTCAAGGCCTCGGTCAGCGATCTGCTGGGCGTGATGTGGCTGCAATCGCGGTCCCGCAACCCCGGCGGCGCCGACGAGGTCTGAAGCCTGATACGCGAGCCCGCTTCACCGCGGGCGGCAAAGGCGCTAACCCTTTCTGTTCAGGTTACCGACCGGTCGTCCGGTTGTCGGGGAGGTTATGCCCATGTTCGCCGCGTTTCCGCTGCTGGCGCTGCCAGTGCTGGTCTACAATCTCGTCGCTCTGACCCTCAAGGGCGGCTTCGCCTCCCAGGCGGCGGCGAGCACCTTCAGCAATCCGCTGTTCACGGTGGCCATGACCTCGGGCTCGCCCTGGTCGGTCAGCCTCGCCGACTTGCTGCTGGCCGGCGCCCTGGTGGTGCTGTTCATCGAGCTTCTGAAATCCACCACCAGCCGGCGGATCGCCATCATCAACCACTCGCTGTCGATGATCCTGTTCATCGTCTGTCTGGTGGAGTTCCTGCTGGCCCCGGCCTTCGCAACCTCCACCTTCTTCCTGATGACGGTGATGGTCCTGCTCGACGTGCTGGCCGGATTCATCGTCACCATCGTCGCCGCCCGTCGCGATATCGACCTGGGCAGCGGGATCGATCTGGGCGCCTAGGTCAGGACCGTGAAGATCAGGGCCACGACGGCGACGTCCAGAAGGCGGATGGTGAAAAGGGTCACTTGCAGCTCCAGCACGGGATTTACCGCTGGTTAAGCAAGACCGGCGCCAGTCTGACCGCTGATGGCCCTGTTTTTTGATCAATCCTGGTTCGAGGCCCGCCTGGCCGAGCGGTCCTTGTCGCGCGCCGGTTTCGCGGCCGCCGCCGGCGTCAGCGACGCCGACCTGGCCCTGATCTGGAAGGACCAGCGCGAGCTCTCCGCCCGCGAGGTGGCGGCCTTTGCCGAGCTGTTGGGGGTGACGGGGGCGGAAATCGCCCACCGGGCGGGGATCGCGACGCCGACGCCGGGCGCCGATCCACTGTCCCGCATCGCGGCTCTGGAACGGCGGGTGGCGGCGCTGGAGGCGGAAATCGCCCGGCTGACCGGCTAGATCTCGGTCTTTTTCAGCAGGCCCTTGGCCGGGCGTCGGTCCTCGGGGCCGGAGTATTCTGTCTCAAGATAGGCCGCCCGCGCCCTGTCGATCACCGGCTGGCCGCCGCGCAGACCCCGCTTCTGACCGCTCTGGCCATAGACATGCGCGGCGAAGGCCGTGAAACCTCGCGTCGGCGACGGATCGGCCAGATCAGGATGGTCGGCGTGACGGTCGCCCGGGGGCGGCGACTCGATCACCGCCGGCAAATTCGTCCCGCCGTCGGGCGCCGGCCCGCGCGCGCCGTCCTCGGCGCGACGCCGTGCCTGGCGGCGCTCAAACGGGCGAACGGGATCGACGGGACCTGTCATCGTTCCAATCTGCCACGGCGTTGGTAAATAAGTGGTCAGCCCTTGGACGCGAGTTTCTCGAGCTTGTCCTGCATGGCGGCCATCTGGCGCTTGAGCTCATCGAGGGCTTCGTCGCCGCCCGCCGGCGCGCTCTCGGCGGCCTTCTCCTCGGTCCCGTCGGTCTCGGTGCGGCCATAGGCGCCGAAGGGCGAGAACATCTTCATGGCGCGGTCGAACAGCACCATGTTCTGGCGAACCTGCTCCTCATAGGCGCCCAGCCCGGCGGCGGACAGACCCGCCCCCGGGGTCACGGCGCCGAACTGGCCGCGGAATCGCTCCTGCTGTTTGGCGAAATTGGCCAGGCTCATCTCCAGATAGCTGGGCACGAAGGCCTGCATCTGGTTGCCGTAAAAGCCGATCAGCTGTCGCAGGAACTGGATCGGCAGCAGGTTTTGTCCGTCGCCGCGGTTTTCTTCCTCGAAGATGATCTGTGTCAGAACCGGGCGGGTGATGTCCTCGCCGGTCTTGGCGTCGAAGACCACGAAGTCGACGCCTTCCTTCACCATGTCCGACAGGTGATCGAGGGTGACGTAGGAGCTGGAGGCGGTGTTGTAGAGCCGGCGGTTGGCGTATTTCTTGATGACGACGCGGTCGCCGGCATTTTTATTACGGGCGGCATTTTCGCTGGTCTGGGGCTTCTCGGACATTTCCATTCCCTGAAGGACGCTTTCCCGCGCTTTTCGCGCCGCACTATCGCGGATGCGAAGGCATGACGGAAGTCTCGTTTTGCTGCGCGGTATGCTGCACTGCAAAATCATCAGGTGACGAACGGGGCGCAAATGTGCAAAATGGGGCCTCACAACGAAAAATGAGCGCTCCGCCCCCCTGTCGGTCGCGGCGCCGCGCAGGGAACAACGGAGAACCACCCATGAGCGACATCGTCATCGTGTCGGCCGCCCGCACGCCGGTTGGCTCCTTCAACGGCGCCCTGTCGAGCCTTCCGGCTCACGAACTGGGCAAGATCGCCATCCTGGCCGCCATCGCCCAGGCCGGCATCACCGCCGCCGATGTCGATGAGGTCATCATGGGCCAGGTGCTGCAGGCCGGCGCCGGCCAGGGCCCCGCCCGTCAGGCCGCCGTCAATGCCGGCATCCCCGTCGAAAGCCCGGCCTGGAGCCTTAACCAGCTGTGCGGCTCGGGCCTGCGCGCGGTCGCCCTGGGCGCCCAGCAGATCGCCGACGGCTCGGTGTCGATCGTCATCGCCGGTGGTCAGGAAAGCATGAGCCAGTCGCCCCACGCGGCCAATATCCGCGAAGGCAAGAAGATGGGCGACCTGGGCTTTGTCGACACCATGATCAAGGACGGTCTGTGGGACGCCTTCCACGGCTATCACATGGGTCAGACGGCCGAGAACATCGCCAGCCGCTGGCAGATCACCCGCGAAGACCAGGACCGCTTCGCCGTCACCTCGCAGAACCGCGCCGAGGCCGCCCAGAAGGCCGGCAAGTTCGTCGACGAGATCGCGCCGGTGACCATCAAGGGCCGCAAGGGCGACACCATCGTCGACCAGGACGAATACATCCGCCACGGCGCCACCTACGACAGCCTGGCCGGCCTGCGCCCCGCCTTCGCCAAGGAGGGCAGCGTCACCGCCGCCAACGCCTCGGGCCTCAATGACGGCGCCGCGGCCCTGGTGCTGATGACGGCGGCCGAAGCCAGGAAGCGCGGCCTGACGCCGCTGGCCCGCATCGCCTCCTGGGCCAGCGCCGGCGTCGAGCCCGAAGTCATGGGCACCGGCCCGATCCCGGCCATGAAGAAGGCCCTCGACAAGGCCGGCTGGACCGTCGCCGATCTCGACCTGGTCGAGTCCAACGAAGCCTTCGCCGCCCAGTCGCTGTCGGTGGTTCGCGAACTGGGTCTCGACCCGGCCAAGACCAACGTCAACGGCGGCGCCATCGCCATCGGCCACCCCATCGGCGCCTCGGGCGCGCGCATCCTCACCACCCTGCTCCACGAGATGAAGCGGTCCGGCGCGAAGAAGGGCGCCGCGACCCTTTGCGTCGGCGGCGGTATGGGCGTGGCCATGTGCGTCGAGGCCCTCTAGCCCTTCTGTTTCCTCCTCCCTCACGGGAGGAGGCGGCCCGCATCGCCCACGGGCGGTGACGCGGGTCGCATGAGGGGTCTCGCCGGGCCGAAGGGCTGGCCGGCGGACCAATCAACCTCAATCGGTTTCCAGCCCTTCAAATCGGCCGCCAATGGCCACCCGCCTCCACAACGGAGGCCGGGTCAAAGAAAGAAACAGGGAAGACGCGCATGGGCAGAGTTGCATTCGTCACCGGCGGGACCCGCGGTATCGGCAAGGCCATCGTCGAACGGCTGAAGGCCGACGGCATGCAGGTCGCGGCCGGCTATTCGGGCAACGAGGAAGCCGCCGCCGAGACCGCCAGAGAACTGGGCGTCATGGTCGTGAAGGGCAATGTCGGCAATTTCGAAGACTGCCAGCGCGCTGTCGCGGCGGCCGAGGCCGAACTGGGCCCCATCGACGTGCTGATCAACAACGCCGGCATCACCCGCGACGGCTTCTTCCACAAGATGACCCCGCAGCAGTGGCGCGAAGTGGTTGGCGTCAACATGGACAGCGCCTTCAACATGACCCGTCAGGTCATCGAGGGCATGCGCGAGCGTAACTGGGGCCGGGTGATCAACATCTCCTCGATCAACGGTCAGAAGGGCCAGGTCGGCCAGACCAACTATTCGGCCGCCAAGGCCGGCGTCATCGGCTTCACCAAGGCCCTGGCCCTTGAGAACGCGAAAAAAGGCATCACCGTCAACGTGATCTGCCCCGGCTACATCGACACCGACATGGTCGCCTCGGTCCCCGAGAACGTCCTGGCCGGCATCATCGCCGGCATCCCCGTCGGCCGCCTCGGCAAGGGCGAAGAGATCGCCGACATGGTCGCCTATCTGGCCGGCGAGCGGGCCGGTTTCGTCACCGGCGCCACCTTCACCCTGAACGGCGGCCAGTACCTGGCCTCCTGATGCGATTTGGCAACGGTTCGCGGCGGCTTGTCGGCCGCCGCGAAGCCGTCCAAGATTCGCCCTAGTCGCTGGGCATGACTGGGGGAATGGCGATTAAGGTATGCCGTTTTCCCGCAGTTGTGGCGATCGCCGCGGCCATCCTGACGCTGTTTTGCGCGTCGGCGCCCGCCTATGCCCAGGAAGGCTCGCTGAAGGACTTCCTGTTTGGCGAGCGGCCGGGGGAAACGCCCCGCCGCGCCGCCCCGCCTCCGGTGGCCCGGTATGTGTCCGAAACCGGCGAAGGCTTCATCCTCGACCGCTCCAATGAGCAGACCCTGCTGCGCTTCGAAAACAGCGCCGAGATCTGGGTGCTGCAGCCCCAGATCGGGCCGCGCGGCGACGTCATCTACAAGACCGACATCGGCCAGGTTCTGCTGCGGGCGACACGCCTCGGCGGCCTGACCCTGTTCACCGGCAAGCGCCCCGCCGGCGCGTCGGCGGAGCTGGCCGGCAGTTCGCCGCCCATACGGCTCAAGGCCATCGGCCCGGTGGACCTCTACCGCATCCTCCTGGCCTCCAGCGCCCGGGCCAGCCGCCTCACCCATCACCGGATCAGTTTTGACGCCGAGGCCTCCCCCGCCTCGTCAACCCTGATCGCGGACGCCGCCATCCTGACGGTGCTGGCCATCGAGCGCCTGGCCCAGAACAGCAACATCTCGGCCGCCGCGGCGAAAATCGAGCGCGTCGTGATCGTCGAAGGCCGCCGTCCGGAGGTCACCCTCCGCGCCGGCACCCTGCTGGTGGTGGTGACCCCCAGCCTCGGCGTCGCCGGCCGTCCGTCGTCGGACAGGATCGTTCACGTCACGACGCGATAGGCGACCAGCCCTCGGCCGCCATCTCGAAGCCGGCGAACTCAAAGCCTGGCGCCACGGTGCAGCCGACCAGGGTCCAGTCGCCGAGCGACCGCGCGGTCTGCCAGACGCCAGCCGGCACGACCGCCTGCGGCCGTTCGCCGGCGGCGAGATCGACGCCCAGCCTGTGGTCCACATCCCCAATGGTCAGCAGCAGCGGCGCGCCGGCGTGGAAATGCCAGACCTCGGCGGCGTCGACCCGGTGCCAGCGACTCTCCTGCCCGGCCTCGAGCAGGAAATAGATGGCCGTCGAGGCGCCGCGCCCCTCGGGGCCGGCGGTGTCGCGGAAGGTCTGACGGTACCAGCCGCCCTCCGGGTGCGGGGCCAGGTCCAGCAGGGCGACGATCTCCGCCGCCGTCATCCCTGGAAGCTGTCCTTGGCCGCTCGCACGGCGCCGAAGGCCTCGGCCGGGTCGGCGATGTCGGGGCGCAGCAGCGGCGCGCGCAGGAAGGGGTTGGTGGCCTTCTCCAGCCCGATGGTGGTCGGCACCGTCCAGTCTCCCCGCTTGCGGGCGGCGAAGATCTGTTCGGCCCGGGCCTTGAGCGCCGGATCGGCGTCGACCGACAAGGCGAAGCGGGCGTTGGCGGCGGTGTATTCGTGGGCGCAGTAGACGGTGACGTCCTCGGGCAGCACGGCCAGCCGCTGCAGGCTGGTCCACATCTGCTGCGGCGTGCCCTCGAACAGCCGGCCGCAGCCGAGGGCGAACAGGGTGTCGCCGACGAAGGCCATGCGGTCGGCGGCGTCGTAATAGGTGATGTGGCCCAGGGTGTGGCCGCCGGTGTCCATCACCTCCAGCCGGGTCTCGCCCAGCATGACGATGTCGCCGTCGGTGACGATGCGGTCGGGCGCGGCCCCGATGCGCTCGACCTCGGCCGGCCCGACCACCTCGCAGCCGGTCGCGGCCTTGATCGCCGCGTTGCCGCCGGCGTGGTCGGGATGCCAGTGGGTGTTGAGGATATGGGTCAGGGTCCAGCCCAGCCCGGCCAGTTCGCGCAGGATGGCCTCGGCGTCCGGCGTGTCGATACAGGCCGCCTGGCCGGTCGCCTCGTCGCGGATCAGGAAGCCGTAGTTGTCGGACAGACAGGCGAATTGGTGAACGGTCAGGGTCATGGCGGGCTTTCCTTGCGTCCTTCGACACGCTGGCTGCGCCGGCGGCTCGGGATGACTATCTCTAGTCCCAAACGCCAAACCAAGTCATCCTGAGCAGCGCCGCAAGGCGCGTGTCAAAGGACGCAACCCAGCCAATGCCATCGATTCGAG
The DNA here is from genome assembly GCA_030680355.1 of Caulobacter sp. Classification (GTDB taxonomy): domain Bacteria; phylum Pseudomonadota; class Alphaproteobacteria; order Caulobacterales; family Caulobacteraceae; genus Caulobacter. The sequence goes on along the minus strand of JAUXVF010000022.1, from coordinate 64,485 downwards.
CCTGAATGCGCCGCGACGTCCTCGAACTGAGAGCCTTCTACGCCTCGCCCCGCGGACGGGCGGCGCGGGAAATGGTCGGCCGCAAGGTCGCTGAGACCTGGGGCGACCCGCGGGGTCTGGACCTGCTCGGCATCGGCTACGCCACCCCCTATCTGGAAGCCTTCCGCGATCGCGCTCGCCGGGCGGTGGCGGTGATGCCGGCCACCCAGGGGGTCGAGGTCTGGCCGGTCGGCGGCCGCAACCTCGCCTGTCTGGCCGACGAAGCCGCCCTGCCCCTGGCCAACGCCCTGTTCGACCGGGTGCTGTGCGTGCACGCCCTCGAGGAATGCGACGACGCCACGGCCCTGATGGCCGAGGTCTGCCGCGTTCTCGCCCCGTCGGGCCGGGTGATCGTCGCCGTGGCCGCCCGCAACGGCCTGTGGTCCAACGCCGAGGGCACCCCCTTCGGCCATGGCCGGCCCTATACCCGCGGCCAGCTGGAACAGGTGCTGCGCGACGCCGGTCTGGAGCCCTCCGGCTGGACCCGCGCCCTCTACGCCCCGCCCTTCGCCTGGACGGCGCGCTGGGCCGAGGGCTTTGAACAGGCCGGCGCCTGGCTCTGGCCCCCCTTCGCCGGGCTGATGCTGATGGAGGCGGTCAAACAGACTTTCGCGGTCAAACCCAGGGCGGTTCGCGCCCGCGCCCGGGTGTTCGCCCCCGGCGCCCTGGCCCCTCCGACGCCGGCCGGACGGTCGTCCGATGGCGCGGCCCATCGCGACCCCTTGGACCCGGACGCGGTTTCGCCTTAGCCTGCGCGGTGACTCGCGTTTCGTGCGACCGGAGCCGCCGCCATGAAAATGATCATCGCCGTCATCAAGCCCAGCCGCCTGGACGCGGTCCTCGATGGCGTGACCGAGGCCGGCGCCTCGGGTCTGACCGTCACCGAGGTGCGCGGCTATGGCCGCCAGAAGGGCAAGACCGAGGTTTACCGCGGCGCCGAGTACGAGGTGAAGCTGCTGCCCAAGGTCAAGCTGGAGATCGCCGCGCCCGACGACGTGGTCCAGGCCATTCTCGACGCCATCGTCCGCACGGCCAACACCGGCAAGATCGGCGACGGCAAGGTCTTCGTCCTCGACCTCGAACAGGTCCTGCGCATCCGCACCGGCGAGACCGGCGCGGCGGCGATCGCGGGCTGATCCGGAGCCTGCCACGCCTTCGCGCGTTTATGCCCCAGGCATCAATCGGGGCGACATGACCGCTGAAACTTCCCTCCTTCGAGACGGCGACACCTGCTGGCGGACCGCCACGGCCAACGGCATGGCCTTTCTGGTCGACGGCGCCGAGTATTTCACCGCGGTGAAGGCCGCCGTCCTGTCGGCCCGCCAGTCGATCTGGCTGCTGGCCTGGGTGTTCGACCCCCTGACCCGTCTGCAGCCCGACCAGATCGAGCGCAGCGGCGACCCGGAGACCGCCGACCGGCTGGGCCTGCTGCTGCGCCGGACCGCGGCGCTCAACCCGGCCGTCGACGTGCGGGTGCTGGCCTGGGACATGCCGTTTCCGCTCAACGCCTCACAGGCTTTCGCGCCGCAGCGGGCGGTGGCCGAGTTCCTCGGCTCGCGGGTCAAGTTCCGGCTCGATTCCAGCCTCCCGGCCAGCGCCTGCCACCATCAGAAGGTGCTGATCATCGACGGCCGGCTGGCCTTCGTCAGCGGCGGCGACCTCGGCGCCGACCGCTGGGACACCTGCGACCATGCCGATGACGACCGCCACCGCCGCCTGCCGAACCTGCGCCGCTATCCGGCCCGCCATGATGTCTCGGTGATGCTCGAAGGGCCGGCGGCCCGGGACTGCGCGGCCCTGTTCGCCGATCGCTGGTCCAACGCCGGCGGCGGACGACTGACGCCGCCCGACCCCGACTACACCGTCGACTCGCCCTGGCCGGCTTTCATATCGCCGCACCTGACCAACCAGACCGTCAGCCTGGTCCGCACCCAGCCCGCCTGGCGGGAAACGACGGAGGTCCTCGAGGGGCTCAAGCTGCATCTGGCGGCGATCGCCTCGGCGCGCCGCCTGATCTACCTGGAGAACCAGTACCTGACGGCCCCGACCATCGTCGAAGCCCTGGCCCGGCGGCTGGCCGAACCCGACGGCCCGGAGATCGTCGCCATCGGCCCCGCCGTCAGCCCCAGCTTCTTCGACCGCCTGGCCATGGACAGCGCCCGCATCGCCGCCATCGACGCCCTGGAGGCCGCCGACCGCCATGACCGCTTCCAGGCCTGGTCGGCGCGGACCCGGGCCGACGAACCAATCATCGTCCATTCCAAGGTCACGATCATCGACGACGACTTCCTGCGCATCGGCTCGGCCAATCTCAACAACCGGTCCGGCGGGCTGGACACCGAATGCGACCTGGCCTTCGAGGCCAGACCGGGCGCTGCGGGCGACGCCGCGCGGCGGGCGATCGCCGCCTTCCGCGACCAGTTGGTCAGCCACTATCTCGGCCGCAGCCTGGCCGACACCCAGGCGGCCATCGCCGACACCGACAGCCTCGCCGCCGCCGTCGACCGGCTCGACGGCAGCCCGCGCCGGCTGCGACCGGTGACCATCCGCCCGCTGGGACCGATCGAGAGTTTCATCAGCACCTGGAGCCTGGGCGACCCGACCTCGCCGTCAGACGCCTGGCGGCCCTGGCTGCGGCGGCGTCATCTCAGGGCGCAGCAGGCGATGATCGCGCCGCCGAAATCTCCAGCTCCACCACCAGCGGCAGATGATCCGACGCCGCCCGCGACCGCGGATCAAACGGCGACTCAACCGCCGTCACGGTGATCGCTCCGGCCAGGAAGACGTGGTCGATGCGCAGCAGGGGAAACCCGGACGGGAAAGTGGCGACCGCGGCCTTGGGCCCGCCGGCCTGGGCGTCCCGCATCACCGCGGTCAGCATGCGATAGGTCTGCGAAAACGGCGTGGCGTTGAAATCGCCCAGCAGCACGGCCGGCCCGTCGAAGGCCTCCGAAGCCATCCACGACTCGCCGATCAGGGCCGCCGCCTGGGCCTGCTGTTCCTTGGGCACCAGGCCGAAATGGGTGTTGATCACCTGCAGTTCGACCCCGCCCAGATCCACCGCCACCCACAGGGCGCCGCGCGGCTCCAGCCCCGGCAGCCGCGGCAGACCCGGCAGGCTGCCGGTCTTGACCAGCCGTTCGGGCAGGGCCGTGAGGATGGCGTCGCCGTAGCGCTCGCCCTCGACATGCATGGCCGGGTGGAAATGCGAGCGCATGCGCAACAGCTCGGCCAGACGATGGGCCTGGTCGACGCCATTGGTCCGCCGGCGGCCGACGTCCAGCTCCTGCAGGGCGACGATATCGACCTGGCAGGCCTCGATGACCTCGGCCACCCGCTCGACATCGAGCTTGCGGTCTCCGCCCACGCAACGGTGGACGTTGTAGGTCATCAGCCTGACCTTCATCCGCCGAAAAGGTCGCCCGGCGGCGCCTCCGGCTCCACCGGTTCAGCGCTGTTGCGCGCCAGCAGGAACAGGGCCGCCTCGGCGCGCCAGTTCTCGATCACGCTGTCGGGGTTCATCGGCCGGGCGGGCCGGTCCCGCGTCAACGCCGCGCAGGCCTCGATACGCAGGTCGAGATCGGAAACCAGGGCGTTGAAATCGGCCAGGGTGCACAGATGGATGTTGGGCGTCGACCACCAGGGCTCGGGCAGGAACTGCGTCTCCGGCATCCGCCCCTGGCTGAGCAGGGACCAGCGCACGCGCCAGTGGCCGAAGTTGGGGAAGCTGACCACGGCCCGCTCGGCGATGCGCAGCAGCTCCATCAGCACGGTGCGGGGATTGTGGGTGGCCTGCAGGGTCTGGGACAGCACGGCGTAGTCGAAGGCCCCGGTCGGGAACTGGTCGAGATCACGATCGGCGTCGCCCTGCATCACCGCCAGGCCCCGGGCCAGGCAGGCGGACACGCCCTGCGGGCTGATCTCCACGCCGCGACCGTCGATCTGTTTCTCGCGCGCCAGCAGTTCCAGCAGCTCGCCGCCGCCGCAACCGACGTCGAGCACCCGGGAGCCCGGCCGCACCAGCCGCAGGATTTCGCGGAAGTCCTCACGCACGGCGGTCATGACAGCCCTCTGGCGGCGCCGGCGGCGTCGAGGAACCCGGCCAGAGCCGCCTCCATCACCGGCTCATCGAGCAGGAAGGCGTCATGGCCCTTGTCGCTCTCGATCTCGACGAAACTGGCCCGCGCGCCGGCGGCGTTCAGGGCCCGCACGATCTGGCGGCTCTCGACGGTCGGGTAGAGCCAGTCGGAGGTGAAGGACAGCACGCAGAAACGCACGTCGCGCGCCTTGCGGAAGGCCTCGGCCAGCACGCCGCCGTGCGCGGCGGCAAGATCGAAATAGTCCATCGCCCGTGTGATGTAGAGGTAGCTGTTGGCGTCGAAGCGATCGACGAAACTGGCCCCCTGGTAGCGCAGATAGCTCTCCACCTGGAAGTCGGCGTCAAACCCCCAGCTGAGACCGTCGCGCTGCAACTCGCGCCCGAACTTGCGCTGCAGCGCCGCCTCCGAAAGGTAGGTGATGTGGGCGGCCATCCGCGCCACGGCCAGACCCTTGCCGGGCCGGCCGCCATGCAGGGCGTACTCGCCGCCGCGCCAGTCGGGGTCGGCCATGATCGCCTGCCGCCCGACCTCGTGGAAGGCGATGTTCTGGGCCGTGTGACGCGCCGCGGTGGCCACGCAGACGGCGCTGAACATCCGCTCGGGATAATCGGCCGCCCACTGCAGCACCTGCATGCCGCCCATCGACCCGCCGACCACGGCGAACAAGGTCGAAACGCCCATGGCCTCGATCAGCATGGCCTGGGCCCGGACCATGTCGCCGATGGTGATCACCGGAAAGGCCAGACCCCAGGGGCGGCCGGTGACCGGATTGATTGAACCCGGCCCGGTCGAGCCCATGCAGCCGCCCACGACATTGGCGCAGACGATGAAATGTTTGGCAGGATCAAGCGGTTTGCCCGGCCCGATCAGGCGGGTCCACCAGCCGGGCTTGCCGCTGACCGGATGTATGCCGGCCGCGTACTGATCGAGGGTCAGGGCGTGGCAGACGAGAACCGCGTTCGACCGGTCGGCGTTGAGCCGGCCATAGCTGCTCCAGGCCATCTCCAGGCCGTCGATCTGACCGCCCGACTCAAGCGTCAGCGGCTGGTCGGCGGGAAACCGCCAGACGCCGCTGTCCTGCTCGATCGGAGGCGTGGTTTCGAGGGTCATCCCGCGCCTTGGACCGCCGCCGGCGGTCAGTGTCAACCGGCGCCTTCCGGCGCAAGGCCTCGACGGGTATGAGGGGGCCATGAAACGCCTTATCCTCATGCGGCACGCCAAGGCCGAGCGCAGCAGCGCCGACGGCGACTTCGGCCGCGCCCTGACCGACCGCGGTCGGGCCGACGCAGCCCTGATGGGCCGGCTCCTCGCTGATGAAAACCTGGTCCCCGACATCGGCCTGGTTTCGGCCGCCCGCCGCACCCGGGAGTCCTGGGAACAGGTCAGCGAAGCCTTTCCCGAGGCCCGGACCGCGGTCCTGCAAGGCCTCTATCACGCCGCCGCCGACCGCATCCTGTTCGAGGCCGAGGCGGCGGGCGTCGAGCACGACACGGTCATGGTGGTCGGTCACAATCCCGGCCTGCACGCCCTGACCATCGCCCTGCTGCGGGCCGGCGGCGCCGGATCGGCCCTGGTCGCCCGGGCCGAAGACCGCTTCCCGACCGCGACCATCGCGGCCTTCACCTTCGATGCCGGCGAACGCCCGGTCTACGACGGCCTCTTCTACGCCGCCGATCATGGCGGCGGCGGCGGCGAATGACCCGGATCTACAAGCTGCTGACCCGCCCCGAATGGCTCGCGGCCGCCGACGCCGGCCAGTTCACGGGCTCGCCGGTCGATCTGGCCGACGGCTTCATCCACTTCTCCACGGCAGCCCAGGCCCCCGAGACCGGCCGCCGGTATTTCTCCGGCCAGACCGACCTGGTCGCCGTCGGGTTCGAGGCGGAGGCGCTCGGTGAGGAATTGAAGTGGGAAGCGTCCCGGGGCGGCGATCTGTTTCCCCATCTCTACGGCCCTCTGCCGACCGCCCTGGCCGTCGAAGCCATGCCGGTCGAGCTGGACGCCGACGGCGTCCCCCAACTCGCAGGGCTGACGCCGTGACCATCCACGACCTGGCCGCCCGGGGTCTGCATCTGCTCGATCCGGAGGACGCCCACGGCGTCACCATCGCCGGCCTCAAGGCCGGCCTGGGTCCGGTCGACCATGCGGTGGAAGACGCCATCCTTCGCACCCGCCTGGCCGGCATGACGGTGACCAACTGCGTCGGCCTCGCCGCCGGGTTCGACAAGAACGCCGAAGTTCCGGGGCCGATGCTGCACGCCGGCTTCGGCTTCGTCGAATGCGGCACCGTCACCCCCCTGCCCCAGGCCGGCAATCCCAGGCCTCGCCTGTTCCGGCTGGGCGAGGACCGCGGCGTCATCAACCGCATGGGCTTCAACAACGCCGGCCTCGACGCCTTCGCCGCCAACCTGAGGCGCCGCCGCGCGCCCGGCCCGGTGGGCGCCAATATCGGGGCCAACAAGGAGTCGGCCGACCGCATCGGCGACTATGTCACCGGCCTCAAACGCCTCTGGGGCCTCAGCGACTATTTCACGGTCAACATCTCCTCGCCCAACACGCCGGGCCTGCGCGCCCTGCAGACAAAGGCGGCGCTGGAGGAACTGCTCGGCCGGCTCGCCGAGGCCCGCCGCGACCTGCGCCAGATCGGCGCCGACAACCGGTTCGACTATCCCGTCTTCCTCAAGGTCGCCCCCGACCTCGCGGACGGCGAGGTCGAGACCATTGTCGAGACCGTCGCCGCCTTCGGGCTGGACGGGATCATCGTCTCCAACACCACCATCTCGCGGCCGGAGTCGCTGCAGTCGTCGCACCGGGCCGAAGCGGGCGGCCTGTCGGGCCCGCCGCTGATGGACCTGTCGACCCAGGTCCTGCGCCGTTTCCACCAGGCCAACGACCGCGACCTGGTGCTCATCGGCGCCGGCGGGATCGCCTCGGGCGCCGACGCCCTGGCCAAGATCCGCGCCGGCGCCCGGGCGGTGCAGCTCTATTCAGCCATGGTCTTCGAGGGTCCGGGCCTGATCGCGCGGGTCAAACGTGATCTCGCCGACCGGCTTCGGGCCGAGGGATTTGCCACCGTCGACGCGGCTGTCGGGACCGGATGACGCTCGAATCCGCCCCATTCACGGTCTGGCGGCCCGGAAAGCCAGGCCGCGCCCCGCGCATTTCGCTCCCGACGCGAATTGTCATTGCGTTGCTCAGTCGCCAGCCGTGAAGTAACGCATGGCTATGGTCGACGCACCGCCGCCCGAAACGGAGCCGTCCGGGACTCCGGGACTGCCCGCGCGTCGCTGGCTGTGGCCCGGCGGCCTGTCCGCGCGCCTGCTGGTCTTCACCGCCCTGTTCGTGGCCGGCGCCGCGCTGTTCGTGCTGCCGGCGGCCCTGGCGGCCTTCGAAGAGCAGTGGCTGCTCGACCGCATCCGCGCCGCCGAACTGACCTCGACCATCGCCGACGAGGAGCCGGGCCGCAAAGCCACCGCCCCGGTCCGGCAACAGCTGCTCGACCAGACCCAGATCGTTTCGGTGGTCATCCAGACCGAAGGCATGCGCCGGCTGATCGTGCCGCCGCCGGCCGGCCTGCGCATCGCCTATTCGGTCGACCTGCGACAGCAGAACCCGCTGCGCTGGCTGACGGCGCCCTTCCAGACCCTGTTCGGCAGCGACAACCGCCTGGTGCGGGTGATCGCCGAGCCCCGCTTCCGCTCCGGCGAGTTCGTCGAGATCATCACCCTCGACCAGCCGCTCAAGAAGGCCCTGTGGGGCTATCTGGGGCGACTGGTGCTGATCACCCTGTTCGTGTCCCTGCTGGCCGGCCTGGCCGTCTACCTGACCCTCAACGCCTTCCTCGTGCGGCCGATGCAGCGCATCACCCTGGCGATGGAGCGGTTCCGCGCCGATCCGGCCGATCCCCAAGCCCGGGTGACCCTGTCGGGCCGCCGCGACGAAATCGGCCGGGCCGAGGCCGAGCTCGACCGCATGCAGTCCGACCTGGTCGTCGCCCTGGCCTCGCGGGCCCGGCTGGCGGCCCTGGGCGAGGCGGTGGCCAAGATCAATCACGACCTGCGCAACATGCTGACCAGCGCCCAGATCGCCTCGGACCGGCTGGCGGCCCTGGGCGACCCCAACGTGGCCCAGGCCCTGCCGCGGCTCGAACGGGCCCTGGACCGGGCCGTCACCCTGGCCACCGAGGTCCTGGCCTACGGCAAATCCAATGAGGCCCCGCCGGAGGCCCATCCCGTGCCGCTGGCGGACGCCCTCGCCGCCGCCGCCGAGGACGCCGGGCTCAATGAGGAGGGCGTGCGTCTCGACAGCGAGGTCGGCGAAACCGAAACCGTCCTGGCCGACCCCGACCAACTGCACCGCATCCTGGTCAATCTGATGCGCAACGCCCGCGAGGCCATCCAGGACAAGGACGGCCGGAGCGGCCGGGTCGGGGTCACGCTGGACCGGCGCGAGGGGCTCGACATCCTGCATCTGTCCGATGACGGCCCTGGCCTGCCCGAAAAGGCCCTGGCCCGGCTGTTCCAGCCCTTCTCCGGCTCGGCCCGGCGCGGCGGCACGGGGCTGGGACTGGCCATCTCCCGCGAGCTGGCCCAGGCTCATGGCGGCGATCTGATCCTGCTGTCATCGACGCCGAAGGGCTCGACCTTCGAACTGACCCTGCCGGCGCCGGTCAAGCCGCCCATCGCCCCCTCCCGCCGGAAGAAGGCGGCCAGGGCCTAGAACCCCTCGGCGACCCCTTCGCGACGGGAATCGGCGGCCCCGACCAGACCGTCCGGCGTCATCACCACGCCGTGCAGGCCGGAGTTCTCCCCGGCCGTATTGCCGAACACCAGACCTCTGGCCGCGAGCCCGTCGACGACGCCGGCCGGGTAGCGCGCCGGCTCGCTGGAGAAGACATCGCCGCGCGCCACCAGATTGGGCAGGTCGAACGCCTCCTGCAGGCTCAGGCGCCAGTCCAGCAGGCCGACCAGGGCCTTGAGATTGTAGGACAGGATGGACGAGCCCCCCGGAGAGCCGAGGGCCGCCACCAGCCGTCCCTGACGGTCGAGAACGATCACCGGCGACATCGAAGACCGCGGCCGTTTTCCCGCCGCCGCCGCGTTGGCCGCCGGGGCGCCGTCCTCGTCGGTCGGCGAGAAGCTGAAATCGGTCAGCTGGTTGTTGAGAAAGAAGCCGGCGACCATCCGGCCCGAGCCGAACACGCTCTCCACCGTGGTGGTGATCGACACGACGTTTCCGTCGGCGTCGACAATAACGAAATGCGAGGTGCCGCCCGGCTCGGGGGTCTGGTCCCGCCCGCGCACGCCCGCGCCGGCCGGATCGCCGGGCTGGGGTTCAGGCCCGACCCGGTCGCCGATCAGCGCCGCCCGCCGGGCGATATAGTCGGGGCTCAGCAGCCCCTCGACCGGCACGTCGACGAAGGCCGGATCGCCGACGAAACGGTCGCGGTCGGCGTACATGACGCGTTCAGCCTCGGCCAGACGCAGCCAGGCCACCGGGTCGGCCGGCCCGCGCTCGGCGATGTCGGTGCGCTCCAGCAGCAGCAGCCCCTGCAGCAGGCCCACGCCGCTCGAGGCGGGCTGGGTCGTGCAGACGACATAGATCCGGTAGGGCCGGCAGAGGGCGTCGCCGCTCTGCGGCCGATAGGCGCGCAGGTCGGCCAGGCTCAGGGTTCCGGGCAGGTCGCCCTGCCGCACCCGGGCGACGATGGCCTCGGCGATGGGGCCCTCCTGAAGCGCCGCCGGGCCTCGGGCGGCCAGCTGTCGCAGGGTCTCGGCATAGGCGGGGTTGTTCAGCCGGTCGCCGGCCCGCAGGCGGGTTCCGTCCGGCCGGGCGAAATAGCGTCGGGCGTCGACGCCGCCGGCCTGCGGGAACGGCGAGGCGATGAAGCCCGCCAGCCTGGGGCTGACCACGAAACCGCCCTCGGCCAGCTGCTCGGCGTCCCCGAACAGGCTGGCCCAGGGCCGCCGCCCGTGCGCCTTGTGGGCCAGGGCCAGCATGGCCACCGCCCCCGGCGCTCCGGTGGCCCGGCCGCTGACCATGGCCGCGATGAAGGGCACGGGCTTGCCGGCGTCATCGAGAAACATGTCGGGCGCGGCGCCGGCCGGCGCGGTCTCGCGACCGTCATAGGCCGTCACCTTCCGCGTGGCGGCGTCGTAATAGACCATGAAGGCGCCGCCCCCGAGGCCCGAGCTCTGCGGCTCGACCAGGCCCAGCACGGCCTGGACCGCGACGGCCGCGTCGATGGCCGAACCGCCCTGGCGCAGCACCTTCAGCCCCGCGGCGGTGGCCAGCGGATTGGCCGTGGCCACCATGACCCGGGGGCCGCCCGAGGGCGGCGCGGCCGCCTCCCCGGGCAGCAGGGCGCAACCGGCGAGAAACAGGGCGGCGAGCAGGCCGATGAAACGCATGCGAAATCCTCGAAAGATTCCGTCACCATAGGCGCCGGGCCGGGAAGGGAAAGCCCCGCGCATGGACAAGTTTGGGGCGTCGTGTCAGTCCAGAGCCATGAGCAAGGCCCGCCCCGGACCCCGAAACCTGATCACCGACGTCGCCGGCCTCGCCGTCGGCCAGGCGGCGGACGAGACCGCCCGCACCGGCGTCACCGTCCTGCTGCCCGACGCCCCGGCCGTCTGCGCCGTCGACGTCCGCGGCGGCGGCCCCGGCACCCGCGAGACCGACGCCCTGGCGCCGGAGACCCTCGTATCGACCGTCGACGCCGTGGTCCTGTCGGGCGGCTCGATGTACGGCCTGGGCGCCGGCGACGGCGTCGCCGCCTGGCTGGGCGCCCGGGGCCGCGGCTTTCGCGTCTCGCCCCTGCCCGAAGTGCCGCCCTCGCCGATCGTGCCGGCGGCCATCCTGTTCGACCTCGGCAACGGCGGCGACAAGCAATGGGGCCTCGAGCCGCCCTACCGCCGGCTGGGCATTGAGGCGGTCGAGGCCGCCGGCCTCGACATCGCCCTTGGAACCACGGGGGCCGGCTACGGCGCCAAGGCCGGGCTGCTCAAGGGCGGCACGGGCTCGGCCTCGATCGTCACCCCCGATGGCTACACGGTCGGCGCCCTGGCCTGCGTCAACAGTTTCGGCTCGGTGGTCGGCGGCGACGGCCTGACCTTCTGGGCCGCCCCGTTCGAGATCGACGGCGAGTTCGGCGGCCGCTCCCCGGCCGGCCTGAGCATCGCCCCCGACGACTGGGGCCTGGCCAAGGCCAACCCCGCCGCCCGGGAGAACACCACCATCGCCTGCGTGGCCACCGACGCGGTCCTGACCCCCGTCCAGGCCCGTCGCGTGGCGATCATGGCCCAGGCCGGCCTGGCCCACGCCATCCGCCCTGTGCACGCGCCCTTCGACGGCGATGTCGTGTTCTGCCTGTCGACCGGCCGCGTCGACCTGGGCGAAACGCCCGACCGCATGGTCGCCCGCCTCGGCGCCCTGGCCGCCGACTGCCTGGCCCGCGCCGTGGCCCGCGGCGTCTACGCGGCGACGGCCTGGACCGGGTTTGACGCCCCGACCTGGCGGAGTCTGTCGGGCGGCTGACGGCCGCCCCGGCCGCCGCGACAGATAATCTCGAAAAACCCCCTCCGGCCGCTTGCCATTCGGCCAGAGCCCGACTAGGTTCCGCGCCCTTGCAGGAGGCCTAGACGCCCCCCGCGAAGTGCGCGCCCGTAGCTCAGCTGGATAGAGCATCAGACTACGAATCTGAGGGTCGGACGTTCGAATCGTTCCGGGCGCGCCAATTTTTCCTTGTCAGACACAACGCCCAAACAGGGCGCGATGACGCGGCGGCGGCGGCGTCGCCGGCCAGGGTCTGGAATGTCGGGTTGTCTGGGCGCCTGGCCCCGGCGGGGGCGCGGCGGTCGGGCGGCTCAGCGGCCGCCGGCGCCGGTGATTTCCTTGATCATCGCCTGCACGGGGCCTTTGCCGCCGGCGGCCCAGATGACCTTCAGATGCGCCAGGGTGTTGGCCGCGGCGTCGTCGAACTTCCACTCACAGCCGTCGAAGCGGCAGTTGGTGAAGCTGGGCGGCTTGCCGCCGCTGTAGACCAGCCGGCAGTCCTGGAAGGTGCAGCCGGAGAAGGCCTGGCCGTCGAGGGCGACCGTTTCGTGATTGAAGATGGTCGCGGTCTGCATGGCCGGTCTTTCAGTTTTCGCCGGCCGGCGCGTCGGCGTCGTCGTCCATCGGTCCGCCGCCGTCGCCCTCTTCGCGTTTGGCGGCGGCCTTGGCCGCGGCCTTGGCGGCGGTCTTGGCGGCCTTCTGGCGTTCGCGCTCGGCGCGCTCGAAGTTGTAGTTGGGTTTGCGCGCCATACCGGCGATCTCCTTTCGGCGTCAGGGACGCGGGTGGGTTACTTGCGCGCCTTGCGGGCAGCGTAGCGGGCGTCACGAGCGGCCTTGGCCTCGGCCTTGGTCAGGGCCTTGCGCTCCTTGCGCTCACCCCGTTTGGCCTCGAGCGCGGCGGCCTCGACCTCGGCGGCGGCCTGACGGACAGCCTCTTCGGAATCGGCAACGGCCTGTTTGGCGGCGGCGCGGGCGGCGGCGCGTTCCTCGCGCACTCTGTCGAGCTCGGCCTGGCGCATGGCGGCGCGCTCTGTGAACAGCGGATCGACGACCGCGGCCTTGGGCTTGAGTTTGGCGAGAAGGGCTTTCTTGGCTTCAGCAGCCGTCTTGAGACGGTCAGCGAAGCCGGTGTTGGGAATATCGTTCATGCAGCTTTCGATAGTGCGGGCGACGCCGGCAGATCACTCGGTGGGCGTAGCGGGGGTTTCGGCAGGGGCTTCAGCGGGCGCCTCGGGAGGCTCCACGGGTTTGAAGGTGGCGGCGCAGATCGCCTCCAGATGCTTGCGGATCGAGCGCGCCGCCAGCAGAGCGTCAACCGCGCGATAGCCGTCCGCTTTCAGCCGGTCCTTGAGGACGTCGACATCGGAGAACTGACCCGAGCGGGCCAAGGCGTAGGCGCGTTGTACAGTGGACATGGTCGCAGTCAGTATCTGTTGAAGTTCACACGCCCCGACTGGAGCATCTGGTCAAAATTTCGGAAAGGATCGAGGCAGGCCCGGGCGCTCGCTCCGAAGAGCAAGCGAAGACAGCAACCGAACCAATTCGATATTCGACCGGCTTTGTATACCTCAAAACCCCCGCTTGATCCAATCGGTTCCCGAATTTTGTCCGGGAGCGGCCGATCGGGGCCGTCGGCGGCCGGCCGCTATCCCTGCAGCCGGCGCTGGAACAGGGCCAGGATCCGGTTCCAGTGCCGTTCGGCCCCCGCCTTGTCGTAGGCCGGGCGCTGGGGAAACACAAAGCCGTGCCGGAGGCCCGGATAGAGCTCCACCTCGGCCGCGACCCCGTGTGCGGCAAGGTCTTCGCGCAAGGCCGTCACGGTTTCCAGCGGCAGCCAGCTGTCGATTTCCGCGCAGGCGAAATAGAGCTGCGCGTCCGTCGCCCGGGCCGACAGGTGCGGGCTGTCGGGCTGATCGGTCATCAGATAGGTGCCGTGGATCGAGGCGGCGGCGGCCACGCGGTCGCGGAACCGGGCCGCGGCGTTGATGGCGAACTGGCCGCTCATGCAGTAGCCCAGCGCGCCGATCGCGCCCTGCCGGGCGGCCGGATCGGCGTCGGCGAAGGCGATCAGGGCCTCGGCGTCGTCCATGACCATGGCGATCGACAGGCCGTTCATCAGCGCCACCATCCGCTGGCGACCCGGATCTTCAGGGTCCGGCGACAGGACGCCCAGTTCCATGACCCCGGCGCGGTAGTAGAGGTTGGGCAGCATCACATAGTAGCCGCTGGTCGCCAGCCGGCGGGCCATGTCGCGCAACTCCTCGCGGATGGCCGGCGCGTCCATGAAGAACAGAATGACCGGATGCGGCCCGTCCCGGTCCGGATGGACGATAAAGGTGGTGGCGGCGCCATCCCGCGTGGGGATGTCGACCTGGCGTTCGATCATGGCGGCGCTCCGGGTTGACGGCGACAGGATGGCGGCGCCGGCGGGCCCCGATCAAGCCCGGCGGCTAAACCATGCGCCAAGGTCGGCCAGGGCGGCGGGAGTCAGGAACCAGGGCTCGACCAGATAGCGGACCAGAAGGCGACGCGGTTGCGACAGCAGCCGGTGGATGCGTTCGGCGCCCAGACGTCCCGCCCAGCGCGGCGCGGCGGCGACGTCGCCCGCCTCATAGTCAAAGGCGACGCCGACCGACAGGAAAACGCCGCGACCGATCAGATGCCGGTTGGCGGCGATCCAGGCTTCCTGGCGAGGCATGCCCATGCCGACCAGGATGATGTCGGGGTCGAAGGCGGCGATGTCCCTGCGCAGGGCGCGGCTGTCGGCGCTCTGCGGGTCGACGTCGAAATAGCCCTCATGGACGGCCAGATTGACCCCGGCGAAACTCTTGCGGATTTCGGCGGCCGCGCGCTCGCCGACGCCCGGGACGCCGCCGACATGGAAGACCCTAAGTTGGCGGTCGCGGGCCAGACTCCAGAAGGCGTCGCGCCAGTCGCTGTAGGCGGAGCGATGTTCGCGGCCGACCTTGAGGCCCAGAAGCCGGCCCCAGAGCAGCATCGGAAGACTGTCGATCTGGATCAGATCGGCGTCCTCGAAATAGGCCTTCAGGGCCGGCGTGCGGCGCTGCAGAAACAGGCTGTGGCTGTTGTGGCTGGCGATCACGGCGGTGCCGCCGCCGGCCACGAAGACGCCCATCGCCGCCAGCATTTCTGCGGGCGTTACCGGGTCAATGACGCCGCCAAGCAGGCGGAGGCGAAGTTCAGGGGCGAACAGGTCCATATCCCGAACTATGGGTCGCGGCGGTGTAGGGAGGGTTAGGAGGCGTGGTTAACCGTCTCTGAACCGGCATTTGAGGGCCAGGACGCCGCCGCTCATGGCCAGACAGACCGCGTTGGAGGCGACCACCGGCCAGCTCCCGAGCATGACGCCGTAGGCGGTCCAGAGGGAAAAGCCCGTCACCGTCAGGACGAACATGCGCAGCGAGACGGACGACGCGTCCCGTTCGCGCCAGATCTTGAGGATCTGCGGGGCGAAACTGGTCATGGAACAGACCGCGGCCGCGCCGCCGATCACATCGAACCACAGTCTGTCGATCACAGCGGCCTCCCCATCGTCACACGCCTTGAAAACGAAGGCGCGCGCGATCAGGTTCCGGCCGGTGGGTTGAAGCCCCGCGGGGCTAGAACATCATCCGGCCGGCCAGCTGCAGGTTGTAGCGGTCCTCGCCGTCGGCGGTTTCGTACTCCGCCTCCATGGCCACGTAGGACATCGGCGTGCCGGCCTTCAGGGACAGGCCAAAGATCACGGCGCCGTCGGTGGTCGCCGAACCCGGCAGGGTGACGAGCTGGCCGCTCTTGAAGCGGAAGATGGTGTCGCCCATCTCGCCCGACAGGTTCTGGCGATAGCCGAGCCGCACTTCAGGCCGCCACCACAGTTCCCGGCCAAAGGTCGCGCCGAAGGCCACCTCGGCCGTACCCGTCAGGCGGCTGCTCGTACGGTCTTCCAGGTACAGGTTGAAGGCGTCCTGGCCGCCGGTTTCCTGACGCGAACCTTCGCTCATGTAGAGATAGTCGACGCTCATCCGCGGCCGCACGAAATAGCGGCCGGCCCTGGCCTCGTAGGCGACGCTGGCGCTGGCGGCGCCGGTGACGCCGCTCCATTTGGCTTCCGATTCGCGGATCAGGCTGGCGCTGGGGGCGGTGAACACCCGGTTGCCCTCGAACCAGGCGTAACCGCCGCTGCCGCGCGCGCTGAACAGCCAGCCGCCCACTGACCGGCGCCAGTAGAGGCCAGCCTCGAGCAGGGAGACGTTGGTTTCCTCGCCGACCTGCGCGACGTCGTCGCGCTCCTCGGCGTTCATGAAGGCCAGGGTCGCGCCAAGGGCGCCGCCGTCGGCGCCCATGCTCTCGTAGCCGCCGACAAAGCCGAAGGCCTTGGTCTCCGATCCCATCGAGACGCCGGCGTCACGCATCACCTGGACGTTGATTTCCTGCATCCAGAAACTGTCGGGGCCGTAGCGCTGACGCAGGTCCGGACGGGTTCCGGTCAGGCGCGACACGGTCGTGGTCAGGGAGTCGATCGCCGAGAACACGCCATCGCCCTGGTCGGGCAGCATCTGCTGGTAGAGCGACACGAAACTGGACCGGTCGGTGGCGCTCAGGAAGGCGTCACGCACGCCGGTGTCGCCGCCCAGAGCCTCATAGACGGCGTCCAGCGCCAGCGCGTTGCTGCCGGTCAGGCTCATTTCCGTGGCGGTCCGGCGGCGGACGTCCAGATAGACATCCCCGGTCGCCGTATCGGCGCCGGCCTGGGCGACCATCAGATAGGGCGCGCTGCCGAGCAGCTCCTGGCTGAGAACGCCGGCCGTCAGGCCCGCCGGCGTATCGGTGTGAATGACGATGTACCGCTCGGGGCCGCTGATCAGACCCTTGAGTTCAAGGCCGATCTTGGCGCCGGTGGCGAGGTTGGCCGTGGCCACGTCGAATCGCGTGTTGGTCCCGGTTCCGGGGTCGGCGGTCACGATCAGCGCGCCGTTGGCGCCCATGGTCACCGAGGTGGCGTCAATCACCGCCGTGCTGGTGACCGTAAGCTTGCCGTTGGTGATGTTGAGCGACAGCTGGCCGTCGCTGTCGGTGATGGCGCCGCGCGCTTCAGCGCCGCCCGAGATATTGTAGGTGTCGGCCCCGGCGCCGAATTCGACCGTGCCATAGAAGGTGCCGTTCTGAAGGTCGAACGTATCGTTGCCCGCGCCGAACAGGACGTCGCCGACCAGGATCGGTTCGTCGGCGTCGTCGACGCCGTCGCCGTCCGCATCGGGATCCACCGTCGTGGCGTCGCCGTCATCGTCGCCGTCGATGATGCCGTACTGGCGGACGGTGACATCACCGGTTGCGGCCCGGACATCAATGGCGATCGCTCGGCCGACGATCTGTTCGTTGGTCGGATCGAAGTCGGCGTCGTCGGTATCTTCGGAGTCGTCGGTGGCGGTGATGCGGGCGGCGATCGTGCCGCTGTTCTCGATCAGACCCAGCGTGCCGCTGAGGTCCTGAATGGCGATGGCGTTGCTCTTCTCGCCGTTGACGGCGGCGGTGATGTTGCCGCCGTTGCGAATGGTGTTGATCGTCGCGCCGGAGTCGATGCGGACGCCGCGGACATTGTACGACGACTCGGTGGCCAGCGGCGCGGAGGTCGACGTGGAAAGGCCGACAATGACGCCCTTGTTCCACAGGGTGTCGACATTGGCGCCCGCCTTCAGGTGCAGGCCCTGGGCCTCGGCGTTGTAGGACTGGGCGCTGATCAGCCCGTCCAGGCGCATGCCGCCTGTGACGGTGGTGGTGAAGCCGCCGTTGCCGCCGATCTGGACGCCGGTGGCGGACTTGTCGTCGAGAATGCCTTCGCTGGTGATCGAACCGCGGATCACCATGCCGTAGGCCAGATCGCCGGCCCCGACCACGCCGATGGTCGTGTTGGCCGTGTCCGATCCGACGAGCAACGCCGGAGCGGACCCCTGGACGGACAGCACGGCCGACCCCTCGGACGCGTCGGCGATGCCGTCGGCGTCCTCGTCGTCGTTGTTGGCGTCGAGATTGGCGGGCGGCGTGTCGAGCAGGATGCCGCCGGCGACGTTGCCGGTCACGCGGACGGCCGGACCGCCCTGGAGCTTGTCGTCCGCTTCAAGGTTGGTGCGGGCTTCGACGGTCGAGGGGCGGGTCGCATAGCGATAGCCACGCGCCGAAATCGCGCCCTGGATCAGGACCTGGCCGCTGACGTCGCTGTCGACGGCCACACCGACGGCGTTTTCGCCCACGACGCTGACGGTGCCGCGGACCTTGACGTCGCCGGTGACCGGCGCGGTCGGCGCGATCCGGACGCCATAGGAATTGTCGCCGAGCACCACGATGGCGCCACGGTTGTGCACCGTGCCCACGAGCGGGCTCTCGACACTGATGCCGGCCGAATTGTTGCCGTGAACGGTGATGTTGGCGGCGACGTCGTTGAAGATGGCGCCGGTGTAGGTCCCCGCCCCGGTCACGCGGATGCCGTAACGCCCCGTGCCTTCAGCGAAGGCGCCGTCGAGATCGCCGTCACCGTCAGTATCGCTGTCGGTGTAGACCTCGTCGACCGTGATCGTGCCCTTGTTGGTGACATCGGCGGTGACGCCGCCGTTCACCAGGATGCCGGCGGTCCCGTTGATGTCGCGGGTGGCGATCGCGCCTTCGTTGATGACGCTGTGGCTGCTGTCGACGATCAGCGATCCGCCGCCCGCGGTGGCGGTCGGATTGATCTTGCCCGTTGTGCTGATCCGGACCGTGTCCGCGCCCGTGCTGGTCAGCACCGGCGTGGTCTTGGTGTCGGTGATGACGATCTCCGCCAACGCCTGGCTGGCGAAGAGCAGAAGAGGGGCGGCGGCGACAGAGGCGACCAGACGCTTGCGAAACATGTAGTAAATACCCCGGACCTTTGACGGCGACACGTTCGTCCCCTGTCGATGCGGCGAAATTGCGTCAGCCGTCATGAACCACCCCCAGGAGCCCCACCTCGTCTATCGCAAGGCCTGCAAGGGCGCCATATGTCCGCGCACCTTAGCCTGTTGAAAATTTGGAATCGAGGCTTTAGCGCCATGCCTCCCGAACCAGAGGCCAGATTGAACCGCCCGATCCTGCTTTCCGCCCTTGTCGGCGCCGCCGCGCCCCTGGTTCTGGCCGCCGTCGGCCAGGCCCAGACCGGCCCGGCGGTCATCGCCGGCCTCGCGATCGCGGTGCTTGGCGTTTTTCTCGCCCAGAGACGGGCGGAGACGCCGGCGGCGCCCGTCGTCCGCCCGGTTGTCGCGGCGCCTCCCGACGCCATACCCTACGCGACCATCCTCGAAATTCTCGATGAGCCGGTCATGATCATCAAGGCGGGCGAACCGGGGGAATCGGCTGACCACCGGCTGGTTTTCGCCAACACTGCGGCGCGGGCGCTGTTTCGCATTCAAAATCTGAACACCCGCCTGGTCACCGCCATTCGCAATCCCCAGGTGACCGAACTGGTGGACGAAGCCCTGTTTGGCGGCATGGCCGGTCATGGCGCCTTTGACACCGGCGGCGCCCAGGACCGGTCCTGGCGGGTCATGGCGCGGCCGCTCGCCGGGCCGCTCGACGGACCGCCGCTGGCGCTGCTCACCCTGCGGGATCAGACCGACCTGCGCCGCGCCGAGCGCATGCGGGCCGACTTCCTCGCCAACGCCAGTCATGAACTGCGCACGCCGCTGGCCTCCCTGTCCGGGTTCATCGAGACCCTGCGCGGCCCCGCCCGCGACGACGCCGAGGCGCGCGACCGGTTCCTGGGCATCATGCAGACCCAGGCCGAGCGCATGGCCCGGCTGATCGACGATCTGATGAGCCTGTCGCGAATCGAACTGAACGAGCACGTGGCGCCGCGGGGCCGCGTCGACCTGTCCATGGCCGTCACCGACGTCGTCGACGCCCTGACCCCGGTGATTCGTGACCGCGGCGTCACGGTCGACTGGACGCCCCCGCCCCGCGGCGTGGCCAGCATCGAGGGCGACCGTGACCAGATCGTCCAGGTTATTCAGAATCTGGTCGAGAACGCCCTGAAATATTCGCCGGGCGACGCGGCCATCCGCCTGGAGGTCATCGCGCCCGTACCAGGCGACGCCTCGCCGGGGCGGGACATGGAGGGCGCCGGACTGACCCTGCTGACTCCTGACCATCACGCCGGCGAACACTACGCCGTCCTGCGGGTTCGCGACTCCGGCCAGGGCATTCCGCGCGACGCCCTGCCCCGTCTGACCGAGCGATTCTACCGGGTCGAAGGACAGAAGAGCGGCGATCGGTCGGGAACCGGGCTGGGCCTGGCCATCGTCAAACATATCGTCAACCGGCACCGCGGCGGCCTGTCCGTCGAAAGCCTCGAGGGGCGCGGCTCGACCTTCTCGGTCTGGCTCCCGCTGGCCGCTGATCCGGCGCCGGATCAGCCCTTGTCGTAAAAGCGTAACAGAACTGTCGCATAGGGGCAGCAACGGGCGGGCAGGGTCAAATCGTTCCCCACCGCCGCTTTTTCGGAAACGCGATGACTGTACTTGTCGCCCTGGCCCTGCTCGCCGCCTTCTCCGGCGGCGTCTTCCTGCTGGGCCGGCGCCGGGCGGTCCGCCTCGCGGGCGGAGCCCCAGCCTCCCTGCATTCTCTGCCCGGCTATCACGGGGCGTGGGTCGCCCTGTGGGCCGGCGCGCCGGCGGCCTTGATCCTGTTCGCCTTCGCCGTCTTCGGCGGGCGCATGGAAGACGCCGCGCTGCGGGCCCAGGCGCCCGCCGCCATTTCCCAGCTGTCCGAGCAACGCCAGGAGGTCTTCTGGAGCGACGCGCGGGCCGAGGCTCGCGGGGAAACCTCCAGCGAGGTGCGATGGGAGGGCGATCTGGGCGCGGCGATGGCCGCCAAGGTCTCCGAGGCCCGGCAGATCACCGCCTACGGCCGCATCGCCGCCCTCGCCCTGGCCGGCGTCCTGGCCCTGGTCGGCTTTCTGCTCGCCTTTCCACGCCTGTCGAAGGATTTCCGGGCCCGAAACCGGGTCGAAGGCTGGACCGGCGTGCTACTGATCGCCTGTTCGACCGTGGCGGTTCTGACCACGCTTGGAATTGTTCTCTCCCTGCTCTGGGAAAGCCTTCGCTTCTTCCAGGCCGTCTCGCCCCTCGAGTTTCTGCTGGGAACCAGCTGGGATCCGCAGATCGCCATGCGCGCCGACCAGGTCGCCTCGTCCGGCGCCTTTGGCGCAGTGCCGCTGTTCGCGGGCACCTTCCTGATCATGCTGATCGGCATGGCCGTGGCCGCGCCGGTCGGCCTGTTCTCGGCCATCTACCTGTCGGAGTACGCCGGCCCGGCCATGCGGGCGACGGTCAAACCGCTGCTGGAGGTGCTCGCCGGCGTGCCGACGGTGGTCTACGGCTTCTTCGCCGCCCTGACCGTCGGGCCGACCTTCCGGGCCTTCTTCAACTGGATCGGATCGTTCCTGGTCGGCGGCCCGATGGACGCGCTCGGTCAGTACCTCGAGACCGTCCAGAACCAGATGGCCCTGACCGCCGGTGTGGTCATGGGCATCATGCTGATCCCCTTCGTCTCCTCGCTGTCGGACGACATCATCAACGCCGTGCCGCAGAGCCTGCGCGACGGCAGCTACGCGATGGGCGCGACCAAGTCGGAAACGGTCAAACGGGTCATCCTGCCGGCCGCGCTACCCGGCGTGGTCGGCGCCCTGATGCTGGCGGTGTCGCGGGCCATCGGCGAAACCATGATCGTGACCATGGCGGCCGGTCTCCAGGCCAAGATGACCGCCAACCCCCTCGACACGGTGACCACGGTGACGGTGCAGATCGTCACCCTGCTGACCGGCGACCAGGAGTTCGACAGTCCCAAGACGCTGGCGGCTTTCGGCCTGGGCCTCACCCTCTTTGTTGTCACCCTGGCGCTGAACGTCTTCGCGCTGGCCATCGTGCGGAAGTACCGCGAACAGTATGACTGACATCGCCGCCGCCCGCCTGAAGAAGCGCCACGCCGCCGAAACCCGGTTCCGGGTCTACGGTCGCACGGCGATCATCATCGCCCTGTCCTTCCTGGCCCTGTTGATGGGTCGGATCGGCATGCAGGGCTATTCGACCTTCACCACCAACACCGTTTCGCTGTCGGTCTATCTGGACCCGGCGCGGATCGACGCGGGCGATCTCGAAGGCTCGAACTTCGACTATGTCGTCGCCCTGGCCCTGCTGAAAAAAATGGGCGAGACCGACGACGACTACGGAACCAACGCCAGCGAGGCGATGGATCTGGTCAGCCGCGATCTCGGCTTCCAGATCCTCAACCGCCTCAAGGCCGAGCCGGGCCTGCTCGGCAAGACCATCACCGTGACCGGCCCGATGAAGGCCAACGCCGACCTCTATTACAAAGGCCAGCTGAAGCGCGAGACGGCCCAGGCTGATCGCAGGCTCAACAATCACCAGCTGGACTGGCTCGACCGTCTGAAGGCGGATGGCGACGTCAAAAGCGGCTTCAACGTCGCCTTCTTCACCCACGCTGACTCCACCGAGCCCGAACAGGCCGGCATCCTCGGGGCGGTGATGGGGTCGGCCATGATGCTTCTGGTCACGGCGCTGATCGCCGTGCCGATGGGCGTGCTGGCCGCCGTCTGGCTGGAGGAGTTCGCGCCAAAAAACCGCTGGACCGACATCATCGAGGTCAACATCAACAACCTCGCGGCGGTGCCCTCCATTGTCTACGGCCTGCTCGGCCTGGCGGTGTTCATCAACTGGCTGGGCGCGCCGCGCGGGGCGCCGCTGACCGGCGGCATGGTGCTGGCGCTGATGGCGCTGCCGACCATCATCATCGCCACCCGCTCGGCGCTGAAAGCGGTGCCGCCCTCGATCCGGGAAGCGGCGCTGGGCGTCGGCGCCTCGCGCACCCAGACGGTGTTCCACCATGTCCTGCCCCAGGCGATGCCCGGGGTGATGACCGGCACCATTCTCTCCCTCGCCCACGCCCTGGGCGAGACCGCGCCCCTGCTGATGATCGGCATGATCGCTTTCAACCCCGGCATTCCCGAAGGCTTCACCAGCTCCGCCAGCGTGCTGCCGGTGCAGGTCTTCATCTGGGAAAACGCTTCCGAGCGAGCCTTCCACGAACGCACGGCCGCAGCCATCATTGTGCTGCTGGTCTTCATGATCGCGATGAACGCGGCCGCGGTGATCCTGCGCCGCCGCTTCGAGCGCAGATGGTAATGACCATGACCCTCAAGCCACCCGTTATCCGAACCGCCGCCCCCCACAGCCACCACCCGGCGACGCCCCAGCCGACCAAGATTTCCGTGCGCGACATCAACGTCTTCTACGGCGAGAAACAGGCGCTCAATTCCATCTCGGTCGAGATTCCCGGCAAGGCGGTCACCGCCTTCATCGGCCCGTCGGGCTGCGGCAAGTCGACCTTCCTGCGCTGTATCAACCGGATGAACGACACCATTGCGGGCTGCCGCGTCGAAGGCCAGATCGTGATGGACGGCCAGGACATCAACGACCGCAGCATCGACCCCGTCGTCCTGCGGGCCAAGGTCGGGATGGTGTTCCAGAAGCCCAACCCCTTCCCCAAGTCGATCTTCGAAAACGTCGCCTACGGCCCGCGAATTCACGGCATCGCCTCGAACAAGCAGGACCTCGAAGGCATCGTCGAAGCCTCGCTGAAGAAGGCCGGCCTGTGGGCCGAGGTGTCCGACCGGCTGAACCAGCCGGGCACCAGCCTCTCGGGCGGTCAGCAGCAGCGGCTGGTCATCGCCCGCGCCATCGCCGTCAATCCCGAAGTGATCCTGATGGACGAGCCCTGCTCGGCGCTCGACCCCATCGCCACCGCCCGGGTCGAGGAACTGATCGACGAGCTGCGCCAGCAGTTCTGCATCGTCATCGTCACCCACTCCATGGCCCAGGCCGCGCGGGTCTCCCAGCGCACGGTCTTCTTCCACATGGGCGAGTTGATCGAGTCGGGCTCGACGGAAGAGATTTTCACCAACCCCCGTGAACCGCGGACCCAGGACTACATCACGGGCCGGATCGGCTGAGGCGCGACATGAACGAACATATCGTCAGATCCTTCGAGGAAGAGCTCAACCAGCTGGCCGCCGAGGTGGTCCGCATGGGCGGACTGGCCGAGGCCCAGGTCAACGACGCCATCCACGCCTTCGCCCGGCGCGACGTCACCCAGGCCCAGGCCGTGATCGCCCGCGACAAGAAGCTGGACGGGCTGGAGGTCGACATCGAACGGGCGGCCATCCGCCTGATCGCCCTGCGCCAGCCCATGGCCAACGACCTGCGGCGGGCGATGGCGGCGATGAAGATCGCCATGAACCTGGAGCGTTGCGGCGATCTCGCCAAGAACATCGGCAAACGCACCCTGATCCTGGTCGAAGCCGAACCGGCCGGCCCCGTCACCCGGTCGATCGAACGGATGGGGCGGCTGGTGGCCAGCCGGCTGAAAGAGGTTCTCGACGCCTATATCGCCAACGACGTGGATCGCGCCGTCGCCGTCTGGGCCAGCGACACCGAGGTCGATGAGCACTACGAAAGCCTGTTCCGCGAACTCCTGACCTACATGATGGGCGACCCGCGCACGATCACGGCCGGCGCCCACCTGCTGTTCGTGGCCAAGAACCTGGAACGGATCGGCGATCACGCCACCAACATCGCCGAGATCGTGCACTTCGAGATTACCGGCCAGGAAATCGTTTCCGACCGGCCCAAGATGGATTCATTGTCGCAATGACCCCGACCGTTCTGGTGGTCGAGGACGAGGACGCCCTCGCCACCCTGCTGCAGTACAATCTCGAGAAGGAAGGCTACCGGGTCGTTCTCGCCGGCGACGGCGAGGAAGCGCTGATCCTGGTCCAGGAACAGCAGCCGGACCTGGTGGTGCTCGACTGGATGCTGCCCAAGGTCTCCGGCATCGAGGTCTGCCGCCGCCTGCGTCAGCGCCCCGAGAGCCGCAACCTGCCGATCCTGATGCTGACCGCCCGCGGCGAGGAGAGCGACCGGGTTCGCGGCCTCGACACCGGCGCCGACGACTATGTGGTCAAGCCCTTCGCGATGAGCGAACTGACCGCCCGTATCCGCGCCGTGCTCCGCCGTATCCGGCCGGGCCTGGCCGACGACCGCGTCACCTGTGGCGACATCGTCATGGATCGCGTCGCCCACCGGGTGAAGCGGCTTGGCCAGGAAGTGCATCTGGGGCCCACCGAATTTCGCCTGCTCGACCATCTGATGCAGCACCCGGGCCGGGTGTTCAGCCGCGAACAGCTGCTCGACGCGGTCTGGGGATCGGACGTCTATGTCGAGGCCCGCACCGTCGACGTCCACATCGGCCGGCTGCGCAAGGCCCTCAACGGCGACACCGGCGTCGACCCGATCCGCACCGTGCGCTCGGCCGGCTATTCGCTGGATCTCGACCACTGACCTCCGCTCATCCTCGCTTTCGCGAGGATGAGCGGACGCGAGGATGAGCGGATTGATTGGGGTGATCTTGACCCCGCCCCGCTCCCGCGCAAAACCCGCCCCATGAACATCCTTCTCGTCGGATCGGGCGGGCGCGAACACGCCCTGGCCTGGAAAATCGCCCGGTCGCCCCTGCTTAGGCGGATGGTGGCGGCGCCGGGCAACCCCGGCATGGCCGGCATTTGCGAGACCCGACCGGTCAAGGCGACCGACGTCGATGGCCTGGTCGCCCTGGCCGGCGAAATGGCCGCCGATCTGGTCGTCGTCGGGCCGGAATCAGCCCTCGAGGTCGGGCTGGCCGACCGGCTGGCCGAGGTGGGCATTCCCTGTTTCGGCCCGACCGCCGCCGCCGCCCGGCTGGAAACCTCCAAAGCCTTCTCCAAGGACTTCTTCGCCCGTCACGGCATGCCGACCGCCGCCTATGGCGTGTTCGAGGCCGCCGACGCCGCCGCCGTCTTTCTCGACACCCTGAGCCCGCCGTTCGTGATCAAGGCCGATGGTCTGGCCGCGGGCAAGGGCGTGATCATCGCCCAGACCCGCGCCGAGGCCGACGCCGCCGTGGCCGACATGCTCGGCGGCCGATTCGGCGCCGCCGGCGCGCGCGTAGTCATCGAGGAGTTCATGCCCGGGGAGGAGGCCTCGTTCTTCGCCCTCTGCGACGGCGAGACCGCGATCCCGTTTGGCGCCGCCCAGGATCACAAGCGCGCCTATGACGGTGATCTCGGCCCCAACACCGGCGGCATGGGCACCTATTCCCCGGCGCCGGTGTTCACCGACGCGCTGGCGCAACAGGCTTTCGAGACCTGCATCCTGCCCGCGGTGCGCGGCATGGCGGCGGAGGGAAACCCCTATCGCGGCGTGCTTTACGCCGGACTGATGCTGGACCCCGAGCGGGGGCCAAGGCTGGTCGAGTTCAACGCCCGGTTCGGCGACCCGGAGTGCCAGGTTCTGATGCTGCGGCTGGAAAGCGACATCCTTCCCTACCTCCTGGCGGCCGCCACCGGGACCCTGAGCCGTCTGCCGCCGCCCGTCTGGCGTGACGAGGCGGCGCTCTGCGTGGTCATGGCCGCCGACGGCTATCCGGAGAGCCCCGTCAGCGGCGCCATCATCCGCGGGGCGCAGGCCGACTTCGGCGACGCCACGGTTGTCTTCCAGGCCGGCACGGCCAGCGATCCCGACGGAACCCTGCGCGCCGCCGGCGGCCGGGTGCTCAATGTCTGCGCCTCGGGCGAGACCCTGGGCGCGGCGCGTGACGCGGCCTACGCGGCGGTGGCCGACATCGATTTCCCGGGCGGCTTCTGCCGCTCCGACATCGGGTGGCGGGCGCTTTAGCAAGGCGGTCCCGACGCCGCCCGGCGAGGGTCCCGATCAGGCGTCCGCGCCGCCAACGGCGTCGGAAAGCGGTTCGTTTGGGCGCTACCCCCGCGTCATCCTTGCGCCGGCCGCTCCAGCCCCTAAACTCGCGACTTCAAACAAGTGTACGAAACGGGGAGCTACTCATGGCCGAGGCCGCCGCGGCGCCGTCCGCTCAGGACCTGAACTCCGGCACCAAGCCGATCGATGAGCGTCACGCCATCGACGAGGCCAAGCTGGCGGCCTGGCTCACGGCCAATGTCGAGGGCTACGCCGGCCCGCTGGAAGTCCGTCAGTTCAAGGGCGGCCAGTCCAACCCCACCTACCAGCTGGTGACGCCGAACAAGCGCTACGTCCTGCGTCGCAAGCCGCCCGGCAAGCTGCTGCCGTCGGCCCACGCGGTGGATCGCGAGTTCAAGGTCATCTCGGCCCTTGGCCCGACCGGCTTTCCGGTCGCCAAGGCCTACGCCCTGTGCACCGACGACGATGTCATCGGCACGATGTTCTACGTCATGGACAACGTCGACGGCCGGATCCTCTGGGACCTGACCCTGCCCGACTATCAGCCGGCCGAGCGCCGCGCGATCTACCAGGCCAAGATCGCCACCCTGGCCGCCCTGCACAACACCGACTACGAGGCCATCGGCCTGGGCGACTTCGGCCGGCCCGGCAACTATTTCAGCCGCCAGATCGACCGCTGGATCAAACAGTACAAGGCGTCGGAAACCTCCAGCATCCCCTCGATGAACCGGCTGATGGAGTGGTTGCCCACCACCACCCCGGCCGACGACAAGACCTCGATCGTCCACGGCGACTACCGTCTCGACAACATGGTCCTGCACCCCACCGAACCGAAGGTGATCGCGGTGCTGGACTGGGAGCTGTCGACGCTCGGCAACCCGATGGCCGACTTCTCCTACCTGCTGATGCACTGGGTTATGCCGGGCGCCGAGCGCGCCTCGCTGTCGGGCATCGAGGATCTCAAGTCGTGGGGCATCCCGACGATCGATGAGGTGGTCGAACAGTATTGCGGCCTGACCGGCCGTGACGGCGTGCCCAACCTCGACTGGTACTTCGCCTACAACCTGTTCCGCCTGGCCGGCATCTGCCAGGGCATCGTCGGCCGTGTTCGGGACGGCACCGCCGCCAGCGATCACGCCGCCCAGATGGAGGCCCGCGTGCCGTCGCTGTCCGACGCCGCCCTGGTCTTCGCCAAACGCGCCGGCGCCTGAGGACGGGCCGCGTCGTCGGCGCGGCCCCCTTCGCTACGCCCCCGGCAGGAGGTTCAGCAGCGCCGCCTCATCCTCGAACCGCGCCCTGACCGGCCAGACCGCGACCTTGCCGCGCCAGTCGGCGGGCAGCCGCACCCAGTCCTTTTCGGTGGTCACCAGACCGGCGCCGTGCCCGCCGGCCAGGTCCTCGAGCATGGCCAGATCGGCGGCCTGGTAGGGATGGTGATCGGGGAAGCGGACGAAGTCCTTGAGCTCGCAGCCCGCCGCCTCCAGCGCCCGCTCCACCTTCCAGGGCTTGCCGATGCCGGCGAAGCCGACCTGCGGTCCCGGCGGCGGCGGGGCGGCCGGCTCCAGCCGCGCGATCAGCACCGGCCCGCCGGCGAACAGGGCCAGCAGATCGGGATCGGGCGCCGCCAGATCGGCCGGCAGCAGCAGCACCACGGCGTCGGCGCGAACCAGTCCAGCCTT
This sequence comes from Caulobacter sp., assembly GCA_030680355.1. Classification (GTDB taxonomy): domain Bacteria; phylum Pseudomonadota; class Alphaproteobacteria; order Caulobacterales; family Caulobacteraceae; genus Caulobacter. Next base: position 36,279 of record JAUXVF010000022.1, on the reverse strand, counting down.
CAGCGGCTCGCGCATCGGTCCGGCCGGGAACACCGCCCCGTCGCCGAACGGCCATTCGCCGTTGCGGGTTTCGCCATCGACGACGATCAGCGACAGGGCCTTCTTCAGCGACGGGTTCTGATGCCCGTCATCCATGACCAGGACCTCGGCCCCGCCGGCCCTGGCCGCCGCCGCGCCGGCCGGGCGGTCGGGCGAGATCCATAGCGGATAGTCGCGGGCCAGCATCAGCGGCTCGTCCCCGACATCGGCGGCGGTATGCCGCGCCGGATCGACCCGCAGCGGCCCCTTGAGGCGCCCGCCATAGCCTCGGGACAGCCCGTGGGCGGCCAGGCCCCTGTCGGTGAGCAGGCGGAGCAGTTCGCGGACGACCGGCGTCTTGCCCGTACCGCCCATGGTCAGATTGCCGACGCAGATCACCGGCAGGCCGGCGTCAACCGGCGTCGCGCGCGCGATACGGCGGGCCGTCACCGCCGCCCAGATCCAGGACAGGGGCTGCAGCAGGGCGCGCGACAGTCGCCGGGGGGCGCCGTGCCGCACGTACCACCACCGGGGTGTCGACAGCTTCATGGCAACAGGGGCTCCAGCCGGTCCCACAGCCGGTCGAGCACGCCGCCCTGCTGCTCGGCGGCCTGTTCGGCGGCCGCCCCCATCCGCTCCCGCGCTTGGGAATCGGTCAACAGCCGGGTCAGGGCGGCGGTCAGGTCCGCCGGGGTGTCGCAGAGCAGGCCGCCGCCATCGAGGGCGGCATAGACGTCGATCCAGTTGGCGTAGTGCTGGCCATGGATAACCGGCCGGGCCAGCCGCGCCGCCTCCAGCGGGTTGTGGCCGCCGATGTCGGGCAGGAAGCTGCCGCCGATCACGGCCACGTCGCCCAGGCGGAAAAACAGTCCCAGCTCGCCCAGGGTGTCGGCGATATAGACGTCGGTCTCCGGCGTCAGGGGCTCGCCCGCCGAGCGCAGGGCGACCGTGCGGCCGGCGGCGCGCAGGCTTGCGGCGATCGACGGTCCCCGGACCGGGTGCCGCGGCGCGATGACCAGCAGCGGCTGCTCGCCGGTCGCCTCGACGGCCGCGACGATCAGCTCGTCCTCGCCAGGATGGGTGCTGGCGACGGTGACGATGGCGCGCTCGCCGGCGCTGGCCCACAGCATCGCCAGCGCGGTCTCGTCAGCGGGCAACGGCTCGCCCGCCAGCTTGAGATTGACGTAGCCGTCGATCAGCCCGCCGAGCGCCTTGAGGCGGGCGCCGGTGCGTTTGTCCTGGGGCAGGATCAGGTCGAACAGGCCCAGGATCTGCTTCGCCGCCGACGGCAGCCGCGTCCAGCCGGCGGCGCTTTCCCGGGTCATCCGGGCCGACACCAGGGCAAGGCGCGCGCCCCGGGCCCGGGCCCCGAGCAGCAGATTGGGCCACAGTTCGCTCTCGACGAACACCACCAGGTCCGGCTTCCAGTTATCGAGGAAGCGCCGCACGGCCGCGGGCGTATCAAGCGGCGCATACTGATGCAGGGCGCCCTCCGGCAGCCGCTGCGCCAGCAGATCGGCTGAGGTCACCGTCCCCGACGTGACCAGCACGGTCGTGTCCGGGCGCTCCAGCCGCAGGCGTTCGACCAGCGGCAGCAGGGACACCGTCTCGCCGACGCTGGCGCCGTGCAGCCAGACCAGCGGGCCTTCGGGCCGGGGTGCCGAGGCATGGCCGAGCCGCTCGCCCAGACGCGCCGCGTCTTCCTTGCCGGCCCTGGCGCGGTGTCGAAGGATCGCCGGCGTGAAGGGCGACAGCAGCGTCGTGGCGGCGCGGTAGACGGCAAGGGACAGGGGAAGGGTCACGCCCGTTCAGACCACGTTGGCGGGCGCGAGATGACAGGCATGGCCGCTGTCGCCGGTCTCGATCTGCAGCGTCGGGTGACCGATGCGGAACTGGTCGGCCAGGCCGTGGGCGACATCGTGCAGGAACTGGTCGGCGTCGGCGTTCTGCGGCCGGGTCAGATGCACCGTCAGGGCGGTCTCGGTCGTGCTCATGGCCCAGATATGCAGGTCGTGGACCTCGGTGACCCCGGGGCGGGCCGCCAGCCAGTCCCGGACCGCGGCCGGGTCGACGCCCCGCGGCGCTGCGTCCAGGGCAAGGTCGAGGGAATCCCGCAACAGCCCCCAGGTCCCGGCCACGATCACGACGGCGATGACGAGGCTGATGGCCGGGTCGATCCAGGACCAGCCGGTCATCCAGATGGCGATGGCCGCGACCACAACGCCCAGCGAAACGGCGGCGTCGGCGGCCATGTGCAGGAAGGCGCCCCGGACGTTGAGGTCATGGTGGCCGCGCATGAACATCAGGGCCGTGGCGGTATTGATGACCACGCCGATGCCGGCGACCCAGATCATCGGACCGGTCGCCACCGGCTCGGGCGCGCCGAAGCGGCGAACCGCTTCCCAGACGATCGCCCCCACGGCCACCAGCAGAAGGCTCGCGTTGGCCAGCGAGGCGAGGATGGTGCCCTTGCGCAGGCCGTAGCTGCGGCGGGCCGTCGGGGCCAGCCGGGCCATGACCACCGCCGCCCAGGCCATCAGCAGTCCGAGCACGTCCGACAGATTGTGGCCGGCGTCGGCCAGCAGGGCCAGGGAGCCGGTGATGAATCCCGCCGTCGCCTCGACCGCGACAAAGGCGATGTTCAGCCCCGCGCCGATGGCGAAGGCGCGCCCGAAGTCCGCCGGCGCATGGTGATGCCCATGTCCGTGTCCATGATCATGACCGTGGTCGTGGTCGTGGTCGTGGCTGGAAGCGTCGTTGGCCATGGTCGTCAGAATCTCATCCCCGGTCCGCGCCGTCCACGATGGACTGCGCCCGCTCGGTGGCGGCCGTCAACCGGGCCGCCCAGTCCAGCGCCAGGGCCTCGAGATCGTCGTCCCGGCCCGCATGGAAAGGTCCGTCCCAGACCATGGCGGCGCGGGCAAAGGGCAGCGGGATCACCGTCTTGTCCCAGCTGTCGATCCGCAGACAGGGCTTGCTGGCCATGCCGCAGAGAATGACCGGCGCCCCGGTGATCCGGGCAAGGCTGGGCGTCCCGGGCTGCATGACCTGGGCCGGGCCGCGCGGGCCGTCGGGCGTGATGGCGATGCCGCCGCCGCCCTTGACCCATTTGATCATGTCGCGGAAGGCCTGCTCGCCGTGCTTGTTCTTGCTGACGTCGGAGGCCTTTTTCGACGAGCCGCGGATCGACGGGAAGCCGATCATCTGCATCGTGCGGGCGATGAATTCGCCGTCGGCCGAGCGGGAGATCAGAACCCGCATGTCCTGTTTGTCCGGTCCCTGCGGCCAGCATTGCGGCGCCAGCGGGATCGATGAATGCCAGACGCAGAGAATGGCGCCCTTGTCCCCGGACCAGACCTGACGCGCCCTGTCCTCGCCGTCGCTGGTCCAGCGCAGGGTCGCGTAGCAGAGCCTCAGCCAGGCGCTGAAAATATTGGCCAGGGCCTGAAGGACCAGCTCGGACCGGAAGAACTGTTTCACGCCTTTGCCCCCTCGGGTTCAGGGTCAAGATCCTGGGCCTGGGCCAGCCGGGCGTACAGGCCGGCCTTCCGGACAAGGGCGGCGTGGTTGCCGGTTTCGACGATGCGGCCGCGATCAACCACATAGATGCGGTCAGCGTGTTTCACCGTCGACAACCGGTGAGCGATGACGATCGTGGTGCGACCGGCCATCAGCCGGTCCAGGGCGGCCTGCACCTGGCCTTCGCTCTCGGTGTCCAGGGCGCTGGTCGCCTCGTCCAGCAACAGGATCGGCGCGTTCTTGAGGAAGGCGCGGGCGATGGCGATCCGTTGCCGCTGACCGCCCGAGAGGCGGGCCGCCGCCTCGCCGACCAGGGTGTCATAGCCCTGCGGTTGCTGGAGAATGAAGTCATGAGCCGCCGCCCGGCGCGCAGCTTCCTCGATCTCGGCCTCGGTCGCTTCGGGTCGGGCATAGGCGATATTGGCCCGGATGGTGTCGTCGAACAGGAACGGCTCCTGGGTCACGAAGGCGATGCGGGCCCGCAGCGAAGCGATCGTCGCCTGGCGCACGTCCACGCCATCAACCATCACCTGCCCGCCCGTGACGTCATAGAAACGGGGGATCAGCGACAGCACCGTGCTCTTGCCGCCGCCCGACGGGCCGACAAGGGCGACCATTTCACCGCGGCGGGCCTCCAGCGACACCCCGTCCAGGGCCGCGGTGGCGCCGGCATAGGCGAAGGTCACATTGTCCAGAACGATATGGCCGTCCCCTTCGGGCAGCGGCCGCGCGTCCGGCGCCTCGGCCACTTCCGGTTCGATGTCGAGCGCGGCGAACAGCCGGCGGCCCGCGGCCTCGCCCTCGGCGAAGACGGTCTGCAGATTGGCCAGCTGCCGCAGGGCCTGGCCGGCGACGCCCAGCAGGGTCAGGAAGGCCATGAAGTCGCCGGCGTTCATCGCGCCGGTCGAGGCGCGCCATCCGGCGTAGACAAAGATGCCGGCGGTGACGATCACGGTGATCAGCTCGGTGGTCGGCGCCGCCTGGGCCCGGGCGTTGGCGCCCTTGATGATATGTTTCTGACGCTCGTCGATGACCGCCGCGACCTTCGCCTCTTCATAGGCTTCGCGGTTCTCCATCTTGACCACCCGGACGCCGTCGAGGCTTTCCATCAGGGCCGTGGACAACACGCTGGTGGCGTTCATGGCCCCCTTGGCGGCCTTGTTGGATCGCTTCGAGAACCGCCGCATCAGCCGGCCGGCGAAGGGACCGGCCAGCGCCACGCCCGCGGCCAGCAGCGGATCGCGTTCGATCATGGCGATCATGCAGGCGCTGACGATCAGGATGTTCTGGGTCCAGTTGACCACGCCGCTGGTGGCCGCCTCCCGGATCAGCACCGCGTCATAGAGCACCTGCGAGACGAAGGCCCCGGTGTGGGTGGCGCGGAGCCTGGCCAGGTCAGCCCGGACCATGCGCCCGAACAGTTCGAGCTGGATATCGCCGACCAGGCCATGGCCGATGCGGTTGACCAGCATGGCCTGGACGATCTGCACGATCGCCCGGCCAAAGCCGTAGAGGACGATGGTCAGGGGGATCACCACGATCGCGCCCGGCTTGCGGTGGATCAGCAGGTCATTGACCGCCGGCTCGATCATCTGGGCCAGCAGCGTGCTCAGGGCGGCGACCAGAACCGCGCACAGCAAAGCCACGACCACGCCTTTCCAGCGCGGCTTGAGGTAGGTCTGCCAGACCCGACCGGCCAGTTGGCGGCCGGTCATCTCGGCTGGCGGAACGGCGGTTATGGACAGGGAATCGGCCCTCGATGTTTGCGTTCGGCGCGCGGGGCCCTACTTAGGACGCTCTTGCAAGGAGCGCCACTTGTCGACGAGTTTCGACCTATCCAGCGGCTGGGGCCGTTTCAAGGCCTATTGGCAGTCGGTCTGGGGCGACCACGCCTTTCTGCGGGTGGGGTTCTCCAACGCCCACTGGATCGGCGAGGACATGGTCCGCGCCGCCCAGCCCTGGCCGTTTCAGCTGGCCTGGTGGAAGCGCGACGGCATCAAGACCGTCATCAACCTGCGCGGCGGCTTCGACACCGGATTCTATGTTCTGGAGCGCGAGGCCTGCGAGCGGCTGGGTCTGACGATGATCGACTTCACCATCACCTCCCGCGCCGTTCCGCTCCGGGAAGCGGTGCTGGGCGCGCGCGACCTGTTCGAGAGCATCGAATATCCGGCCCTGATGCACTGCAAGTCCGGCGCGGACCGGGCCGGCATCATGAGCGTCTTCTACCGCCACTTTCATCTGGGCGAACCGATCCGCGACGCGGTCACGGAACTGGGCCTGCGCACCCTGCATGTGAAACAGGGCAAGACCGGCGTGCTCGACTACGTCTTCGAGCGCTACCTGGCAGAGGCCGAGCCGCGGGGCGTCAGCTTCATCGACTGGGTGCAGAGCGACGCCTATGACCCCGACCGCATCAAGGCCGATTTCCAGGCCAGCTGGTGGGGCACGCTGCTGACCGACAAGCTGCTGCGCCGGGAATAGGCTTGCGGCCTTCGAGACGCGGCGAAGCCGCGTCTCGAACCACGCACCAACGGCGCCGTCAGTGGTGGTCGGTGTCTTCGCTCGGATCCAGCAGCCGGTGGGCGTGGATGATGAAGTAGCGGGCGTGGGCGTTGTCCACCGTCGCCTGGGCCTTGGCCTTCCAGGCCTTCCAGGCTTCGGCGTAGCTGGGAAAGGCGCCGACGAACTCGACCTCGGACAGGTTGCGGAACTCGACGTCCTGGACGTCCTTGAGTTCGCCCCCGATGACGAGGTGAAGAAGCTGTTTGTCTGGCATGATGCGGGGCCCTTCCGCTGAGTTAGTCTGGAAGGTCGATATGACGGACGCGCTCCAGGATCAACGGGTGCAATGCCGGTGTCGCCGCGATCAGGCTGGGAAACTGCGGATTGGGTCGATTGTAGCTGAACGCCCGGCCGCGATGATCGGTCACCACGGCGCCGGCCTCGGCGCAGATCAGTTCGGCCGCGGCCAGGTCCCACTCGCATTTGCTGCTCAGGGCCAGGGCGGCGTCGAACCGGCCGTCAGCCACCAGACACAGGCGATAGGCGACCGAGTTGCGGGCCTCGACCTGCATCGGCGGCCAAGGCGTCGGCCAGGCGGGATGGGAGAACATCTTCACCGCCGCGAGCATGCGGCAGTCCTCAATCGCGGCGCAGTCGCCGGCCGCGATCCGTTCGCCGTTCCGCCACGCCCCGCCGCCGCGCGAGGCGACGAAGGTCTCGTCGAGATCGGGCGCATGGATACAGGCCGCCACCGGCTGCCCGTCCTCGACCACCGCGATACAGACCGTCCACCAGGGCTTGTCCTTGAGAAAGGCCACGGTGCCGTCGATGGGGTCGACAACAAACAGGCGTCGCCGGTCCAGACGCGCCGGATCGTCGGCCGTCTCCTCGGAAAGCCAGCCATAGTCGGGCCGCGCCTCGCCCAGCCCCGTCCGCAGCAGGGCGTCGACGGCGAGATCGGCGTTGGTCACCGGCGAGCCGCCGTCCTTGGCCCAGGTTTTCAGCCCCGCCGCCTTCAGACGCCGCGCCTCGGCCCCGGCCTCCCGGGCGGCCGCTTCGATAAGGGCCAGGTCTTCGGTCATCGGCCGGCGATGGCCAGCGCGTCGACCAGCAGGGACGGCGCGTTGGCCGCGCCGCGGAACTCCAGATCCGATCCGGGAACCAGTCGGCCGTAGATGTCGATCAGATTGCCGGCCACCGTGATCTCGGTCACCGGATAGGCGACCTCGCCCTTCTCGAACCAGAAGCCCGAACAGCCCACCGACCAGTCGCCGGTATTGCCGTTCAGCGACGGTCCGAACATCGAGGTGATCAGCAGCCCCTCGCCGGCGTCGGCCATCAGGCCGGCCAGGTCGCGGTCGCCCGGCTCGAGCGTCAGGTTGGAGGTCGAGACGCCGGGCGGGCCGGCGAGACCGCGCGAGGCATGGCCGGTGGTCTCCAGGCCCAGCTGCCGCGCCGAGGCGCAGTTGAGCAACCAGCTGGTCAGCACTCCGTCCTCGATCAGCGCCATCCGGCGATTGACCACCCCCTCGTCATCGAACGGCGAGGAGCCGAGGCCGCGCAGCCGGTGCGGATCGTCGACGATGTTGACGCCCTTGGCGAACAGCGACCGGCCGAGGTGGTTCTTGAGGAAGCTGACGCCGCGAGCCACCGAGGGTCCGGATATCGCCCCGATCAGCGGACCGATCAGAGAGATGGCCAGGCGGTTCTCGAAGATCACCGGCGCGGTGGTCGAAGCGATCTTGCGGCCGCCCAGGCGTTGCACGGCGCGTTGGCCGGCTTCGGCGCCGATCGATGTCGGCGTCGGCAGGTCGGCGCCATGGCGGGTGGATCGCCCCTCCCCGCCCCGCTCCATGCCCGAGCCTTCCCCGGCCACGGCCGAGGCCGACAGGGAAAAGCCGGACGCCTGATGGACTCCGGTGAAGCCGGCACTGGTCGCCAGACGCCAGCGGGCGGCCGACCAGGCGGCCGAGCCGCCGTCGGAATTGGTCACGCCGGCGACCGCCCGGGCGGCCTGTTCCGCTTCCCGCGCCTGGGCTTCCAGCGTCTCGGGGGCGGGCTCGCCGGCGTCGAACAGATCAAGGTCGGCGAAGGGGCCGCTGGCCAGCCGGTCGACGGGGGCCAGCCCAGCGTAGGGGTCTTCGGGCGCGAGCCGGGCCATGGCCACGACCCGCTCGATCAGTTTGCGGCGGCCCTCTTCGGAAACGTCGGAGCCCGACACCGTCGCCTGACGCTGGCCGACAAAGACGCGCAGGCCCAGATCGCGGGCCTCCTCGCGCTCGACCTCTTCCAGCGCTCCCATCCGGACATTGACCGACAGGGACTGACGTTCAGCGAAGACAGCTTCGGCGGCGTCCGCGCCGGCTTTCAGAGCGGCGGCGACCGCCTCGTGCAACAGGTTTTCGTCCATGTCCGGGTTATGGGCGCCCGGAGCGCGCGGGGCAAGACGAGCGCCCTACCAGACGGCGGAAATCAGCGTCGCGGCGATGAGGTAGACATAGGCGCACCAGGTCACGGTCATGCCCAGCGCCCGGGGAATGGAGGTTCCCACGCTGTTGTAGAGGCCGAAGGCGTGGATCACCCGCCCCGCGAACAGAATGAAACCGCCCAAGTGAACCAGCAGCGGCGTCGCGCCGCTGAGGTCCAGCACGATCAGGCCGGCCAGCCCCGGCGGCACGTACTCGCTGGCGTTGCCGAAAGCGCGGATGGCCTGGGCCAGTTCCGGAATGCCCTCGTCGCCGAGGAAGACCTTGTGTTTGGAGCGCAGCCTGACGACCAGCAGCGACAACACCAGCATCAGCAGGATGTGAAGCCCGACCCAAAGCGCGGCCGCATGTCCCGTGTTCGCTACATCCACCCGGCGTCCCCTCCTAGATGGTTACATTTAAAACGAGCGCGATTAGGGGTCGCTTCGCCCGTCGGGGCAACCCGTTCAGGGCGCGACCTCGCGTGCAATCGGATACAGCAGGTAATGGTCGTCGAAATAAGGCGTCCGGGCATAAAACCAGCCCAGTCGGGCATCCGGATCGGCGGCGAAGGCCGGTTCAGCCGCCAGTTTCGCCTCGAACGCGGCCCTGAGGGCAGGATCGGCGGCCAGCATCCGGTCAGCCAGCGGCGCGACGGCGTAGCCCTCGATGTACTCGACGCGGTTCAGCACCTCCGGGATCATGCCCCAGGCGAAGAAGCTCTCCGACGACTGCGGCTCGAGCAGCAGCATGACCACATCGCCCAGCGGCTGGTCGGTCGACACCCGCACAGACCCGGTCGGGAAGGTCCAGTCTCGGCGTTCGGCCGTCACGGTCTCGACCTTGATCGGCACATGGCCCTCATTGGTCATCGGCGACACCTTCGGATCCTTGAGCCGCAGCATGTCCACGGCCACGGTGCGCGGCGCCGCCAGGGTCTCCATCGCCACGCCATGGATGCGCAGCCGCTCGATCAGATCGGCGCGGTAGCCGGGGACCCAGTAGGCGGCCGGACGCTTGAGCGTCAGGGTCGGGCGGGAGCCGTAGAACGGCATCACCCACGGATTGGGATCGGGCTTGCCCAGCCAGCGGATCTCCGACCCGCCGGAGGCGGCGCTGTCGTAGCGGTCGAACAGGATGCCCTTGAAGGCGCGGGTGACCGACGGCTGGTCCTCGGCGACGAAATTGGTCGGCACCTCAACGGGACGCAGGGCGCGGTCCTCGCCGATGGCCTTGCGCAGATCGCCGCCCTTCGCGGCCAGCAGCCGCATCGCCTCCTCGATGAAGACATAGGTCCCCAGCACCCGCTGCTCATGCGGCTTGAGGCTGTGGTTCTCGATCAGGATGGTCGGCACATGGGCGGCCGAGCCCCAGCCGTTGGAGAACCGCTCGCCGAGCCCGCCGTCGCTGAGGCCCTTCTTCGGGTCGCGGTCGTCGAGGGCGAAGACCAGTTCGCCGGGAATATGGCCCTGGGCCTCCAGCGCCGCGTTCATCGCCGGCTTGAAGGCGGAATCCAGCCACCGCGCGATGGCCGGCGAGCGCGACCAGACGCCGTCCTCGCCGTTGTAGCCGTAGGTCACGTCATACTGGTAGTCGATGCCGTCGGTGACATGAACGTCGACATAGAGGTCGGGCCCGTACTTGACGATCAGCGCCCGCGCCGCCTGCATCTCGGGCTGGTCGAGCTTCATATAGTCGCGGTTGAGGTTCTGGTTGGTCGCGGTGTTGCGCCAACCCTGGATGCGCGGTCCCCGCTGGTTGGGCCGCGAATAGGGTCCGGCCCGCTCATGGCCGTCGACCGACAGGATCGGGATCAGGATCAGATTGACCCGGTCGAGCAAGTCGTCCTTGCCGTAAAAGGCGATGTCGCGCAGCAGCATCATGCCCGCGTCCTTGCCGTCGATCTCGCCGGGGTGGATGCCGGCCTGGACCATCAGCACCGGCTTGGCCGGGTCGAGCGTCTCGCCGTCCTTGCTGGCGATCACCGCATAGATCGGCCGCCCCTCGGGCGAGACCCCGAACGGCTCGATACGGACCAGCGGCGAGGCCGCGTCCAGCCGGTTGAACCAGGCGCGGGTGTCGACATAGTCGGGGCTGAAATCGTGAGCCGGGTCCTGTTCAAAAGCGCTGGCCCAGGGGTCGGACGCATCGCGCAGCAACGCCTTGCTGGCCCCGTCCCAGGCGGGCGCGGGCGGCAGGAACGGCTGATCCCAGGGGCGGGCGTTGGGAATGGCGGACGGCGGTTTGGACATGGCGGGGCTCGAGGACAGCGTCGCCAGGGCGGCGATCAACAGGATGGGGCGCATGACCATGGACCTCGCGCGAATGTCGCGATCCCGCAAGAGCTCGACGTCAATCGGGTTCGAACATCAGTCGCAGCACGTTCAGGACACGGCCCAGGGGCTCATCGTCCAGCCGCCGGATCAGCCGGCCGCGCGCCCCTGAAACACGACTTCGACGCGAAAGCGCGCGGTCGGATCGCCGGAACTCATCGGCGCGATGATGAAAATGTCGTGGTGGCTGAGGCGATCCGGCGAAACGATCACACAGGGCCGGGTCTTGCGGATCTCGCTGCCTTCGGTCGGATCAAGGCGTGTCAGCCAGACCTCGCCGCGCTTCACCACTCCCAGTCCTTCTCAGCCTCGGTGTTGAGCGGGGCATCGAGCCATTCGCGGTCTTCCTCGGTCATGCCCAGGACGCCGAGCCGCCGGGAGTCCTCTTCCCAGCCCTCGCGAGGATCGGCCGCGACCGGCGACAGGAAGACCCGGCCGCGCTCGGCCACGAACTCGATACGATCGCCCAGCTTGGCGCCGAGCGCTTCAAGCACCGACTTGGGCAGGATGACGCCCGCCGAGTTCCCGATCTTGCGAATAGCCGAGGACATGACCTGCTCCGTTGGAACAGAGTAACAGCCTCACGGGGCTTCACTTCCAGATCGGCTTGCCATCGCCCGGCAACCCCAGCCGGCCCCACATCGCGCTGACCTTCTCGACGACGGCGTCGTCCATGCGGATCTTCTCGCCCCATTCGCGGTGCGTCTCGGGCGGCAGTTTGTTGGTCGCGTCGAGGCCGATCTTCGACCCCAGGCCGCTCTCGGGGCTGGCGAAGTCGAGATAGTCGATCGGAGTGTTCTCGATGACGGTGATGTCGCGCGCCGGGTCCATGCGGGTGGAGACCGCCCACATGACGTCCTTCCAGTCGCGGGCGTTGATGTCGTCGTCCACGACGATCACCCATTTGGTGTACATGAACTGCCGCAGATAGCTCCAGACGCCGAGCATCACCCGCTTGGCGTGGCCGGGGTAGGCCTTCTTCATCGACACCACGGCGATGCGGTAGCTGCAGCCCTCGGGCGGCAGCCAGAAGTCGACCACCTCCGGGAACTGCTGCTGGAACAGCGGAATGAACACCTCGTTCAGGGCCTCGCCCAGCACGCTCGGCTCGTCCGGCGGCCGGCCGGTGAAGGTGGTGTGGTAGATGGCGTCCTTGCGCATGGTGATGGCGCTGACCTGGAACACCGGGAATTTCTCGACGCTGTTGTAGTAGCCGGTGTGGTCGCCGTAGGGCCCTTCGTCCTCATACTCGTCCAGCAGGACGTGACCCTCAATGACGATCTCGGCCTGGGCCGGGACCATCAGCGGCACGGTCTTGGCCGGCACCAGATCGACCTTGCTCCCGCGCAGCAGGCCGGCGAACTGGTACTCCGACAGGGTGTCGGGCACCGGCGTCACGGCCGCCAGGATGATCCCCGGATCGGCCCCGATCACGGCGCAGGCGGGCAGCGGCTCGCGCCGCCCGGCCTTCTTGTGGCGGGCGTAGTGCTGGGCCCCGCCGCGATGGGCCAGCCAGCGCATGATCGCCCGGTCCTTGCCCAGCAGCTGCATGCGGTAGATGCCGAGGTTGAAGTCGTCTTCCCGGGCGTCCGACGGCCCCTTGGTCACCACCAGCGGCCAGGTGATCAGCGGCGCCGGCTCGCCGGGCCAGCAGGTCTGCACGGGCAGTTTGCGCAGGTCTATGTCCTCGCCCTTGAGAACGATGTCCTGCACCGGCGCCTTTTTCACGGTCTTGGGCCGCATCGACATCACGGTCTGCGCCAGCGGCAGCATGTCCATGGCGTCCTTGAGGTCCTTGGGCGGCTCGGGCTGGCGCAGGAAGGCCAGCAGTTCGCCAACCTCGCGCAGCTCCCCGGCCGTGGTCCGCGGCTCGCCGCCGAGCGTGACCCCCAGCGCCACCCGTTTCACCGTGCCGAACAGATTGGCCAGACAGGGCATCGGCGAGATCGTGCCGTCCTCCATCACCGGCTGCTCGAACAGCACCGCCGGCCCGCCATTGGCCAGCAGCCGGGTGCAGATCTCGGTCATCTCCAGCACCGTTGAGACCGGCTCGGTCACCCGCACCAGCTCGCCGTCCGTTTCCAGTTTGGCGATGAAGTCCCGCAGCGACCGATAGGCCAAGGTCCAAGCTCCCGTTGTGCGTGGCGGAAGCTAGGGCGGCGGACGCGCTGTGTCACCTGTTGGACGCCACTCTACTTTGGGTTTACATTTTTACTTATGAAACACGTCGACGTCCTTCAGGCTCAGTCGAAGCTGTCACAGCTCCTTTCGGACGTGGAAGCTGGCGAGGAGATCGTCATCACGCGCGACGGAAAGCCTGTTGCGCGGTTGGTGCCCATGTCATGGAAACTTCCGGTCCCTCACCAACCCACGGCGTAAGGCGAGCATGGCTGGACAGGGGAAGGAAGGAAAACGATCTGGCGCGTGACCGATCCACCCAAGTCGTGTCACCCAGATCCGTTTTCCCGGCAAAGGTGAAACCCGTCAGGCATTCGGACTGAATCTGGACCCCGACCTTCGCCGGGGGGGACGGTTTTCTTAAGGCCTGAAAGGATCAAGCCTTCGCCGCGTCCCACGCCTTGACCACCGCCTTCGGGGCCGACTTGCGCCAGCGGCGTTCGAGGAAACCCTTCAGCTGTTCGGGGTTCAGCGTCTCCAGCCGGGCCAGAACGCAGCGATAGTCCTTGTAGTGGGCGGTGAAATGAAAGGTTTCCGGCTCGACCTCGAGCAGCAGGTCGCGCTCGTCGAACGACACCTCCATGATCACCGCGCTGGCGTCGTCCTCGCGGACCCGGGTCAGGAATTTGCCGTTCACCTTGAAGGCCGGCTGACCGTAGCTTTGGCCGGCTTCGACACCGGGAAAGGCCAGGACGACAGCCTCGAATTCGGCGCGGGTCATCGGCGCCCCGTCAACCTTCGGACCAGACCGCCAGCTCGTTCCCCGACGGGTCGGTGAAATGGAACCGCCGGCCGCCCGGGAAGCTGTAGATCGGTTTGACGACGACCCCGCCGGCGGCGGTCACCCTGGCGGCCATGGCTTCGAGATCGTGGGCGTAAAGCACCACCAGCGGCTTGGCCGCCCCCTCGGCCGCGTCATCGCCGTTGAAGCCGCCGTCCAACCCCGCGCCGTCGAACGCCGCGTAGTCGGGACCGTAGTCGACGAAGGTCCAGCCAAAGGCGGCCGCATAGAAGGTTTTCACCGCCGGGACGCTGGTCGAGGGGAATTCGACATAGTCGATCTTGCCGTCTTCACGCATGGGGTGACCTCCTGATGTTCTGCCTTTGTTCGTTACCGCAGGATCAGGGAAACGTCCAGACGCGGGTGCGTTTGACCTCGAAATCCTCGAGCTCCCTGGTCGTCTGCACCTGGTACTCGGCCAGCAGGGTCAGGCCGGTCTTGGGGAAATAGGTCCGCCCCGGGTCGCCGATCAGCACCGTCTTGCCAGCGGCCCGGGCGGCGGTCAGCCAGGCCAGCACCCGCCCGGCCAGCGGCTGCTCGTAACAGATGTCGCCGGCGAGGATGACGTCCGCCCAGTCCGGCGCCGGCGCGTCCAGCAGGTCGACGTCGGTGAATTCCACCCCCACACCGTTGGCCGCCGCGTTCAGCGCCACCGCCGCGGCGCAGAAGCCATCGATATCGGCCGCCATCACCCGCGCGGCCCCGGCCTTCATCGCGGCGATGGCGACCATGCCCGAACCGGTGGCGAAATCGATGACCCGCCGGCCGGCGACAATCTCCGGATGATCGAGCAGATGCCGCGCCAGCGCCTGCCCCCCGGCCCAGGCGAAGGCCCAGAACGGCGGCGGCAGCCCGATCTCCGCCAGCGCCTCCTCGGTCAGCCGCCACAGCGGCGTGATCTCGTCGGCCAGATGCAGCGTCAGCTCCGGCGCATGCGGCGGCGCCTGGAGACGGGTGTTGTCGACGATAAAGGCCCGGCGGTCGGTGATCACGTCGCCTTCGCCGACGCCATCTTCAGCACCGTCACATACCCCGGCGCCGTCAGCATCCTGTCCATCACGCCCTTGGCCTTCAGCAGCCGGTGCACCTTCGGCAGGTTCCAGCAGGGCACGTGCATGAACATGTGATGTTCGCAGTGATAGTTGACGTAGTAGGGCGCGAGGATCAGCCGTTCGACCGGCCCGGCCAGGGTGGTGCGGGCGTGGCGCAGGGGGTCGGGCTGGTCGGCGCCGACCAGGGCGTGTTCGGCGATGTTCCGCAGCCGGGTGATCAGCTGATACCAGCTCGCCATCGGCAGCAACCACAGCACCGGCCAGACCCACCACAGACCGAAGGCCGACAGCACCACGATGATCGGCAGGTGGAAGATCAGGAACGGCGACCAGAACTTGAGCACGCCCCTGGCGGTCTTGCCGAACGGCACGCCCTTCTTCGCGCCGGTCCGGAAGGCGTCGATCGAGGGCTGGATACGCTGTTTGTAGAAGGTCTGGCCGGTCAGGTCGCGGACCGCCTTGCGCCACAGCGACTTGCGCGTGATCGGGAACGGCGCCGAGAGGCCCAGGTCCGGGTCCTCCTTCTGCTGGGCGAACTTGTGGTGCTGCAGATGATAGTCGCGATAGCGCTGCAGATCGGCGTTGGTCGGGGCGCCGGCCAGCCAGTGTCCGATCCAGTCGTTGACCTTCTGGTTGGGATGCAGGCAGCCGTGGGCCCCGTCATGCATCAGGATGGCCAGGCCCAGCTGCCGGGCGCCGATGATCATCACCGCCAGGACGATGGTCAGCGGATTGGGCCAGATCACCGCCACCGCCCCGGCCGCCAGGATCACCAGCCAGGCATGGGCGATCAACCAGATCCCCCGCCAGGACGAACGGGCGGCCAGCGGCGCCCATTCGGCGTCGGTGAAGAAGTCTTTGGGTTTCACGCGTGCAGCAACGGCCATGAGCGGATTATCCCACTTCGACGGCGGCTTGTGTAGGCGGACGATCGAGCGGCGCCATCCGCTCAAGCGCGTATCTGTGGAAGGTCCGATTCCAGACCCGAAGCCGACGGCGAGAACGGGCTGGTTGCGGACTGGCCGCAGAGGCCTGACCTAGGCCAATCAAGTCTCTTCAGCTAATCAGGAGAGCGCTTTTCGATATCCAGGAGCCCGAGATTGCAGTTCTCAATTGCGCGATGTCTTCTTTTTTCAGTGGTGGGATTGCCGCTTGGCTTCATTTTCACTGCGCTTGGCTTCGCTGTGGCGGGCCATGCAATCTCGGCGCCTCAGATTTTCCCCTGGACACTTGGCTTTGCCGCCATTGCGGGCGCGATTGGCGGCTTCTGGAAGTCGCCGGGCTAAAGCCCGATTGGGCCGTTGAGAGCGTCCCCTAGAACATCCCCGCCGGCTTCCAGACTCCCACCGCAAGGGCGCAGACCAGCACCAGCCCGGCCAGGGTGTTGGCCTTGAACAGGGCCAGGGCCCCGCGCGGGTCGGCGATGTCGAGGTCCGCCGCCTGCCGCGACAGCAGCAGGGCGAACAGCGCCGCCGGCGGCAGGAACAGCGGTCCCAGCCCGGCCTTCCAGGCGGCGGTCATGACCAGCAGGAAACAGACGCCGTAGAATGCCAGCACCGCCCGCGGCGCCTGGTCGCCCAGCCGCCGGGCCGAGGACTTGACCCCGGCCAGGGCGTCATCCTCGAGATCCTGCACCGCGTAGATGGTGTCGTAGCCGAGCGTCCAGAACACCAGCCCCGACCACAGCAGCCAGGCCGGCCAGCCGGGCGCTCCGGCGGCGGCGGCGAATCCCATCAGCGCC
Source organism: Caulobacter sp. (assembly GCA_030680355.1). Lineage (GTDB taxonomy): Bacteria > Pseudomonadota > Alphaproteobacteria > Caulobacterales > Caulobacteraceae > Caulobacter. The sequence goes on along the minus strand of JAUXVF010000022.1, from coordinate 19,687 downwards.
CCCCAGTTGAAGGTCAGGCCCAGCCAGGCCTGCGGCCACCAGGTGACCCGTTTCATGAACGGATAGGCCGCCACCAGGGCCAGCGACGCGACGCCCAGGCCGATGGTCCAGAGGTTGAGGGTCAACAGGATCAGAAGGCTGACCAGGCAGCAGCCGATGACGAAGGCCCAGGCCTGCCGGACGCTGATCTGGCCGGCGGGAATCGGCCGGCCGGCCGTCCGCTCGACCCGGGCGTCGATGTCGCGGTCGACGATGTCGTTATAGGCGCAGCCCGCCGCCCGCATCAGCGCCGCCCCGAGAAAGAACAGCACCATCAGCCAAAGGTCCGGCGCCCGCCCCCGCGCGGCGGCGGCGAGGCTGAGCCCCATCCAGCCGGGCAGCATCAGCAGCCAGATCCCCGTTGGCCGGTCGAACCGCCCCAGCTTCAGCCACGGCCGCAGCCCCGCCGGGGCGTAACGGTCCACCCAGTTGGTCGGCGCGGCGTCGGGAAGGATGGCGGTCATGGGCTGTTGGTAGCAGGCGAGGCGCGCGCGCGGCAGCGGGAAGTTATGCGATCAGTTCTCATTTGCACCGATCCGTGGCCGTGCTAGACGCCGTCATGCAAACGCCTCGCATTATCCCAATCAAAAAGCCGACCGCCATGTCCCTCGTGAAAATCAGCGCCAGTCTCGCCATCATGGCCGCCAGTCTCGGATGGGCCGGCGGGGCGCTCGCCGGCGGCGCCGATGTCGAGATGGGCGCGACCAGCGCGACCCTGCTCGACGGCGTCATCATCACCGGATCCGCCGCCCGGGCCCGGGATGTCGCGGGATCGGCGACCTTCATCGATGAAGCCGCCCTGGCGACCTTCAGCTACGCCGACGTCAATCGCATCCTGCGACAGGTTCCCGGCGTCACCCTGCAGGAGGAGGACGGCTTTGGCCTTCGCCCCAACATCGGCATCCGGGGGTCAGGGTCGGACCGGTCCAGCCGCATCGCGGTCATGGAGGACGGCGTCCTGATCGCGCCGGCGCCCTATGCCGCGCCGTCGGCCTACTACTTCCCGCGCATGGCGCGGATGAGCGGCGTCGAGGTGGTCAAGGGTCCCGCGGCGATCAAATACGGTCCCCTGACCACCGGCGGGGCGTTGCAGTTCTTCTCGACGCCCATTCCCGACGCCAGCGGCCGGCTCGGCGGCCAGGCACAATTGCTCGCCGGAAGCTATGGCGGCCTCCGCGCCCGGGGCGTGATCGGCGGCTGGACCGACGCGCCGGGCCCGCTCCAGGTCGGCCTGATGGTCGAGGGACTTCGCGAACAGTCTGATGGCTTCAAGCGCCTCGATTCCGGCGGCGACACCGGGTTCGACATCACCGACCGGGTGGTGAAGCTCGGCCTGCGCTCCGCCCCCGGCGCGGCCAGGCCCCAGTCGCTGGAACTCAAATTCCAGCAGCTGGAAGAGACCTCCGACGAAACCTATGTCGGCCTGACCCTGGCCGATTTCCGCGACCAGCCCTATCGCCGGTACCGCGGCAGCCAGATGGACCTGATGGACGTGAACCACACGACCTGGCAGGCGACCCACCGGCTGAGCGTCACCGACTGGCTCGACGTCACGACCCTGATCTACCGCTCGGAGACCAGCCGGTCCTGGTACAAGCTCAATGACGTTGTGTCGGGCGGTTCGCTGCGGTCGATCTCGACGGTGCTCGCCGACCCGACCGCCTATGCCGAGGGCTACGCCACCCTGGTCGGGGCCGGCGGCTTCACCAGCGCGGCCAACGCCCTGCGCGTGCGGAACAACAACCGGGCCTATGAGGCCAGCGGCATCCAGACCGTCGTGACCGCCCGGTTCACGACTGGCGTTTTCGACCACCAGCTTGAACTGTCGGCCCGCATCCATCGCGATGAAGAAGATCGCCTGCAGCAGGACGACCGCTACCAGATGGTCGACGGGCGGATGGTGCTGACCAGCGCCGGCGCGCGGGGCAGCCAGGACAATCGCGTCGGCGCCGCCCGGGCCAAGGCCTTCTTCGTGAAGGATTCGCTCCAGGCGGGCCGGCTGGGACTGACCTTCGGCCTCCGGTACGAGACCATCGACCTCACGCGCACCAACTACGTCCTCGGCGATCCGACCCGCGCCACGGTTCTGAGCACCGCCCGGTCGGAGGTCGATGTCTGGATTCCCGGCGTCGGCGCCACCTTTGAGCTGACGCCCGGCCTGCTGGTCGTGGCCGGCGTGCACAAGGGCTTCAGCAATCCCGCGCCCGGGTCGACGACCAGCCCGGAGACCAGCTGGAACTACGAAGCCGGCCTGCGCTTCGCCCGCGGCGATCTCTCGGTCGAGGCGTTCGCCTTCTTCACCGACTATGACAACCTGGTCGGAACCTGCACCGCCTCGACCGGCGGCGGATGCGCCATCGGCACCCAGTTCGACGGCGGCGCCGTGCAGTCCAAAGGCCTTGAGCTGACCGCGGCCTGGGACCTCTCGGCCCGGCTGAGCCTGCCGTTCGCGGCGCCCGTCTCGGTCGTCTACACCCTCACCGACGCCGAGTTCAGATCGAGCTTCGTCTCCGGCTACGAGCCGTGGGGAACCGTGCTCTCGGGGTTCGAACTGCCCTACCTGCCGAAGGACCAGCTGACCCTCAACGCGGGCGCCCATGGCGATCGCTGGAAGATCGACGCCGCGATCAACACCGTCAGCGCCACCCGGTCGGTGGCCGGGACCGGCGCCATTCCGGCCAGCCAGCGGATTGACGCCCGCACCCTGGTCGACGTCTCCGCCCAGTTCGACCTGACCCCCGGTGTCGGCCTGTTCCTGCAGGGCCAGAACCTGACCGACGAGGTCTACAACGTGGCCTTCAGCCCCGCCGGCGCGCGGCCGGGCGCGCCCAGGATGGTCATGGGCGGCCTGCGGGTTCGCTTCTAGAATCCACCCGCGCCGTCAGTGTTGCGGAAGGGCCGCCCTCGGCGAAAACCGCCCTCGCCCCCTCCCGCAGAACGTCGTTCGGGACTAAGACCGCCGCGAGGTCTTTCCATGAGCGATCACTACGAGGATGAGGAGGTCACCCGCCAGCGGGTGCTCTCCAACGGCCAGGTCATGGCCTTCATCGCCGGCTTCTGGCTGCGGCGGCGCTGGCTGCTGATCGGCTCGGCGGGGATGATGCTGGGGGCGATGGTGTTCGAACTGGCCCTGCCCTGGGCCGCCCGCGGTCTGGTTGACGCCGTGACCCGGCCGGAGCCGGCCGCCGGAGCCGTCTGGATCGCCTGGGGCCTGTTCGTCGGCGCCTATCTGGCCTTTTCCGTCGCCCGCAACATCGGCTTCCGGTTCTGGAATCCGATGGCCGCGCGGAACATGGAGGAGATGACCAACGAGGGCTTCCGCAAGGTGCAGTCCTTCTCCGCCGACTGGCACGCCGACACCTTCGCCGGGGCCACGGTGCGGCGGCTGTCGCGGGCCATGTGGGGCTATGACGGGGTGTCCGACGCGGTGGTGCTGTGGCTGGCCCCGGCCCTGCTGCTGCTGGTCGGACAGTCGTTCCTCATGGCCCTGCAATGGCCCGTGATCGGGCTGACGGCCCTGCTCGTGATCTTCGGCTTCCTGTGGCTGAACCTGTGGCTGGTGAAGGTCTATGTGCGGCCGGCCAACCTGCGCTCCAACGCCCTGGACTCCCGCATCGGCGGGGCCCTGGCCGACGCCCTCGGCTCCAATCCGACGGTCAAGGGCTTCGGCGCCGAGGCCCGCGAGGAGGCGCGGTTCGCCGATCTGACCAACCAGTGGAGCCGCGCCGTCCAGATCACCTGGGGCCGGTTCATGGACATCTGGCTGCTGCAGAACCTGCTGACCATGCTGTTGCAGGCGGTGATGACCGGCACCCTGGTCTGGCTCTGGACAAAGGGCCGGGCGACGCCGGGCGACATCGCCTTCGGCATCACCACCTTCATGCAGATGAGCGGCTATCTGCGGAACATCGGCGAGAACGTCCGCATGTTCCAGAAGGGCGTCGACGACGTCGAGGACGTGGCCAACTACGCCCGCATGGCGCCCCAGGTCGAGGATCCGGACGCGCCGCGGCCGTTCCGGAGCGACGCCGGCGAGGTCGAGTTCGACGCCGTCACCTTCCGCTACAAGAGCGCCGACACGCCCCTGTATGACGGCTTCTCCCTGCGCATCGCGCCGGGCGAGCGGGTGGCGCTGGTCGGGGCCACGGGGGCCGGCAAATCGACCTTCGTCAAACTGATCCAGCGCCTCTACGACCTGCAGGGCGGGGCGATCCGCATCGACGGCCAGGACATCGCCCATGTCGCCCAGGGCGAGCTGCGCCGGGCCATCGCGGTGGTGCCGCAGGATCCGGCCCTGTTCCACCGCACGATCGCCGAGAACATCGGCTACGCCCGTCCCGGCGCGACCCTCGATGAGATCCGGCTGGCGGCCCGCCGCGCCCGGGCCGAGGAGTTCATCGACCGTCTGCCCAAGGGCTACGACACCCTGGTCGGCGAGCGCGGCGTCAAACTCAGCGGCGGCGAGCGCCAACGGGTGGCCATCGCCCGCGCCTTCCTGGCCGACGCGCCGATCCTGGTCTTCGACGAGGCGACCAGCTCCCTGGATGTCGAGACCGAACGCTCGGTGCAGGCGGCCATGGAAGAGCTGATGACCGGCCGCACCACCGTCGTCATCGCCCATCGCCTGTCGACCATCCGCCACGCCGACCGCATCCTGGTGTTCGAACGCGGCCGCATCGTCGAGGACGGCGACCACGCCGCGCTCAAGGCCCGGGGCGGCGTCTATGCCCGCCTGACGGCGGTGGCCGAGGGGACGGCGTAGACCCATACCCACTACCGCTCATCGCCGCCTTCGCGGGGATGAGCGGAATGGAGAATGGGTAACGCATTGGTTTGGAAAGAATTTATTCGTTCAACACCGTGCATTCCCCACCAATTATCCCCACCCTCAAAACCCACCGCATACTCCTTCCCGTCCCCGTCGCATGGGGAGGGCGTATGGCCATACGACCTTGCGGCGCCGGGGATGAGGTTCGAGCGGGGACAGGCGGCGGGGGGTTACCGTCGCGGTCCGGGACGGTGCCTTCGTATCACCGCCCGCCCGTCGAGGGGCGACACCGGCCAGGCCTTCAAACGGCGGCCGGCCGGTGCTCTCGGAAAACGGACTTCGCGGCGCGAGACGATCTACCCACTCTCACAAGCCTACCCAAACAGACATCCGGGCAGACCGGAGCGCGCCGCACACCTCCCCACCTTCAGCCGGTCTCGGCGCGAAGCGGCGAAACCGTGCGTCCTTCGACACGGGCCTGCGGCTCTGCCCAGGATGACTGCCATTTTTGCATAGTCATGGTGAGCAGCGCGCAGCGCGTGTCGAACCACGCAACCAGTATCCGCGCTCCCTCCCAAAGGAAGGGGAGGGCTCCGGCCCCTACGCCCCGGCGAACAACAGCCGGCCGGCGTCCATCTCCGGGCGCAGGGCGACCAGGTCGGCCTGGCAGAGGCTGAAACAGCCATAAGAGCGGCCGAGCTTGCCCTGGGTGGCGAGGTAGCCGGGCTCGCAGTAGGCGGCGGCGTGGACGATGATCGCCCGGTCGCGGGCCTCGGAATTGGTCGGCTCCAGCCCGTCGAGCAGGACATTGGGACCGTGCTTGGAGCCGGCGCTGGCGCCGGCGGTGACATAGGCGCCCACCGACGAGGCGTTGGAATTGGGCGTGTTGGAGAATGTCTGCGCGAAGCCGGTATGGGCCGGATCGGAGCCGCGACCATGGGCGGTGCGAAAGGCGACCACCTCGCCGGTCTGCAGGTCGAGGCGGAACAGCCGCGGTTTGCTGGAATGGCGCTGGAAGTCGACGATATAGAGCCGATCCTCGTGCGGAACGCGGTCGCGGTGACGCTTGAGGGCGTCCAGGGCCGCGTGCAACAGCGGGCGGCGGATCTGGTAGGTCGGGTCGAGCGGCGGGCCGACGGTCAGGGCCGGAACGGTCAGCGGCGCCGGGGTGACCGCGATCGGCGGCGGCGCGGGCGGCGGCGCGGCGAGCGCCATCGCCACCTGCGGCTTGCGCGCCGAGGCGGCGCAGGAGGCGGTCAGAGCCGCCAGTCCAACAATCAGTCCGCGCCGCGACAGGCGCTCATCGAATCCGTGCAAGGTTTAGCTCCCGCCAACGCCCCCGCGTTCTTCAGAAGTGACGCTTGATAACCTAAAAACGCCGCCAAGGCGAACCGCCCGTGTGTCGCACCCCTTCAATTTCCCGCCAGGGGTCGGATCGAAGGCGCCGAAAGGGCCTGCTGCAAGCGGGACGCCAGGTCGCCCTTCTTGACGACCTCGACCCGCTCCAGCCCCAGCCAGCCGGCCATTCTGACCAGTTCGGCGGCCAGGGCGGCCGGGGTCTCCGGGCCCGCCTCCGGCTCGGCGTGGGCGGCCTGGACCCGCAGCGCCCCGGCCTTGCGGTCGGCCTTCAGATCGACCCGGGCGGTGATCGTCTCGCCCTCCAGAAACGGCAGCACATAGTAGCCGTGCACCCGCTTTTCGGCCGGGGTGTAGATCTCCAGCCGCACCTTCAGCCCGAACAGCCGCTCGGTGCGGTCGCGGAACCAGATCAGGTTGTCGAACGGCGACAGCAGGGCGTGGGCGTCGATGCGCCGGGCCTTCGCCTCGGGATGCAGATAGGCCGGCTTGTCCCAGCCCTGGACGGTGACGGGCGTCAGCTCGCCGGCCTCGACCAGGTCGCGCACGGCCTGGCGGGCGCCCTGCAGCGGCAGGCGGAAATAGTCGCGCAGGTCGGCCTCGGTGGCCACGCCCATGGCCCGGGCCGACAGCCGCATCAGCGCGCGCATCGCCTCGTCCTCCGGCGGCGTCGGCAGGCCGGTGATCGCCGCCGGCAGGGCCCGCTCGGTCAGGTCATAGACCCGCTCGAAACCGCGCCTTGTGGCCGTGGTCACATAGCCGGCCCAGAACAGCCACTCCAGCGCCCGCTTGCCCTCCGACCAGGACCACCAGCCGGGCTGGCCGCGCGGACCGGTGGCGAAGTCGCCGCCGGTGACCGGTCCGCGCTGTTCGATCTCGGCCAGCACGCCGTCGATATAGTCGCGCCGCTCCCGCCCGAACCGGGCCAGCCCGCCCCAGGTCTCGCCGGCCTCGGCCCGGGCCATCCGCCAGCGCAGCAGCGGCTGCATCGCCAGCGGCAACAGCGAGGCCTCATGGCCCCAGTATTCAAACAGGGTCCGCTTCCTGCCCCAGGCCTCGCCCTCCAGAACAGCCTGCGGATAGTCGCCCAGCCGGGAAAAAGCCGGCAGGTAATGGGTGCGGGTCAGGACGTTGACGCTGTCGATCTGGATCACGCCCAGCCGCTCGGCGACCTGGCCGAAATGCCGCCTGCCCGGCGCGGCGTGACGGCGCGCGGCGGCGAAGCCCTGGGCCGTCAGGGCGATGCGGCGGGCCTGTTTGAGGGAGATGTCGTAGGGTTTCATTGCGTCCTTCGACACGGCCGCTGCGCGGCCTGCTCAGGATGACAACCCATTTTAGTCATGGTGAGCAGCGGCCCGAGCTTGTCGAGGGACGCGTGTCGAACCACGCAGACTGCGCCCCCCTTCACTCACGCCCCCCCTTCACTGATGATCCAGCACCGGCTTGGGCCGGTAGGGTTTCTCCAGCATGGCCGCCTCCTCATCGCTGAGGGTCACCTCGAGCGCCGACAGCGCGTCGCTGAGGTGGCTGAGCCTGGAGGCCCCGACGATGGGCGCGGTGATGGCCGGGTTGCGCATCACCCAGGCCAGGGCGACCTGCATGTTCGACAGACCCCGCGCCTTCGCCAACGTCTCGACGGCGTCGACCACGGCGAAGTCCTGGTCGCGATAATAGAGATGCGGCGCGAACTCGTCGGTCCGGGCCCGCTCGGTATTGCCTTCCCCGACCTTGGTGCGGCCGCCGGCCAGGAAGCCCCGCGCCAGCGGCGACCAGGGGATCACCCCCACCCCCTCGGCCTGGCAGAGCGGCAGCATTTCCCGCTCCTCCTCGCGGTAGACCAGATTGTACTGCGGCTGCATCGAGACGAACTTCGTCCAGCCGTGCTTCTCGCTCGTGGCCAGCATTTTCGCGAACTGCCAGGCGAACATCGAGGAGGCGCCGATGTAGCGGGCCTTGCCGGCCTTCACTACGTCATGCAGCGCCTCCAGCGTCTCCTCGATCGGCGTCTGCGGATCAAACCGGTGGATCTGGTAGAGGTCGATATAGTCGACGCCGAGGTTGGTCAGCGACCGGTCGACGGCGTCGAAGATGTGTTTCCGCGACAGGCCGCCGGCGTTGGGCGCCTTCGAATGCGGAAAGAACACCTTGGTGGCGATGACCACCTCTTCGCGCCGGGCGAACTCGCGCAGCATCTTGCCGGTGATCGCCTCGCTCTGGCCGAGGGAATACATGTCGGCGGTGTCGAAGAAATTGATCCCGCCCTCGACGGCCGCCTTGAAGAAGGGCCGGCTGGCCGCCTCGTCCAGCACCCAGGGTCGCCAGTCGGGACTGCCGTAGGTCATGCAGCCGAGGCAGAGGCGCGAAACCTTCAGGCCGGTTGAGCCGAGACGGACATAGTCCATGGTTGCCTCCTGTCTGACCGGCGCGCGCCGGTGTCTGCGCCGCCGGATCTAGGCGGCGAGGAACAGATAGTCGTCCGCGCCGGCATAGGCCGGAACGGGCTTGCGATCGGGCACACTGTAGGCGGCGTACCCCAGATCGCCCAGCCAGCTGAACAGCGCCTCGGCGCTGTCGCCAGCGCGGCCCAGGAAGGCGTCGCTGACTTCCAGAAACAGGGCCGGCTTGAACCGGGACAGGGTCGCCTGGCCGCCGCGCAGGGCCTGCAGCTCCCAGCCCTCGATGTCGATCTTGATCAGATCAAGACGTGTCAGGGCCTTCTCCTGCGCGAAGGCGTCCAGGGTGGTCAGGGTCACGACCTGCTCGAAGGTGGGGCCGGGTCGCGCGTCCTCGCCCAGATGCGCCGCGCCGAACCCCAGGCCGCCGCCCTTCTTGATCGGGGTGTTGAGCACCAGCTCGCCGGGGGCGTCGGACAGCCCCAGCGGCAACAGGGTGATGTTGTCGATCCGACGGACCATGGAGGCGACCTCCATGACCGACCGGGCATAGGCCGAGGGCTCGAACGACCAGACCTGGCCCCGGGGGGCCATGCCGGCGAACAGCCGCGCGAACTGGCCGGCATGGGCGCCGACATCGATGATCACCGCATCCTCGGGAACCAGCGGCCGGAAGAGCGGCGTCAGCTCCCGGTGATGTTGCTGAAAACTGGCTTTGAGCACATGCGCGACCCAGTCGCTGCGTTGGCGGAGATTCAGGCGCACGGGTCTTCTTCTCCAGGTCCGGTCAACGGACGCCCGCGCGGCGGCGGGGGTCGCGATGGGTCATTGTGCGTGAGTCGGGCGTGACTGTCGGCGGCGATCACCCTAGCGGGCCAGCCGCCCGTCGCCGAGGGCGTCCATCTCGAAACGGAAGACGACGGACGAATCGGGTTTTTCCACGCCCTTGCAGACCTTGGCCGACGCCACCGCCGGCAACAGCCAGCGCAGGATATTCAGCCGGGCCGGCTTCTTGTGGTCGGCCCGCACGCAGATCCAGGGCGCCTCTTCACTGTGCGTCCGGCGCAGCATCTCGTCGCGGGCGGCGGTGTAGTCGTCCCAGCGGGCCTGGGCGACGTCGTCGAGGGGGCTGATCTTGAACGCCTTGAGCGGATCCTTGCGGCGGGCCTCGAGACGTTTGGCCTGTTCCTCGCGGGAGATGTCGAGCCAGAACTTGACCACCTTCATGCCGCTGTCGACCAGCATCCGCTCGAAGGCCGGCACATCGCGCAGGAACTCTTCCTGTTCCTCGGGTTCGCTGAAGCCCATCACCTTCTCGACCCCGGCCCGGTTGTACCAGGAGCGGTTGAACAGGGCGAACTCCCCGGCGGCCGGCAGATGGGCGACGTAGCGCTGCAGAAACCACTGGCTGCGTTCGCGGTCCGACGGCTTGGGCAGGGCCACCACCCGGGTCTCGCGGCGGGACAGCGGGGCGACGATGCGGGCGATCGACCCGTCCTTGCCGGCTGCGTCGCGACCCTCGAAAATTACCAGGACCTTGCGGCCCTCCTTGATCGCCGCCTTCTGGGCCCCGATCATGGCGATCTGCAGCTGCCGGAGTTCGGCGTCATATGCGTCATTGTTCATGCTGCAACCCTAGCGCCTGAGCCCCGTTTTCCGCCAGAAGAGTTCGATGATCCGTCTGTTTGTTCCCAACGACCTCGCCGCCGGCGCCGGCGTCATGCCCGCGCCCGAGCAGGGCCGCTACCTGACCGCCGTCATGCGCCTGACCGTGGGCGCCGAGGTGCTGCTGTTCAACGGCCGCGACGGCGAGTGGCGCGCCACCCTGGCCGAGGTCGGCAAGCGGCTTTGCCGGCTGGCGGTGACGACGCAGGTCCGGCCGCAACAGGCCGGCCCGGACCTGGAGCTGGTCGTCGCCCTGGTGAAACGGGGGCGGCTGGAGACCATCATCGAGAAGGCCGCCGAGCTGGGCGCCCGGCGCGTGCGGCTGGTCACCACTCGCCGCACCAACGCCGACCGGGTCAACCTGCCCCGCCTCGACGCCATCGCCATCGAGGCCGCCGAACAGACCGGCCGGCTGGACGTCCCGGAAATCGTCGCGCCGGAGAAGCTGGACCGGGTGCTGGACGGTTGGGACGCCGCCCGCCGGCTGATGTTCTGCGATGAGGCCGGCGGGGTTCCCCCGGCCCTGGACGCGCTGCGGGACAGCCCGCCCGGCCCCTGGGCGACGCTGATCGGTCCCGAGGGCGGTTTCGATCCGGCCGAGGCCGAACGGCTGCGCGGCCTGGCGTTCGTGACCTCTGTCTCCCTCGGCCCGCGCATCCTCCGCGCCGACACCGCCGCCATCGCCGCCATGACCCTCTGGCAGGCCGCGCTGGGCGACTGGCGCGGCTAGATCGGCCGTCGCCGGCATCGCCAGACCTTGCGCAGAGAGAGATTGTCTCCCACCTGCTGTCCGGCGTATTGAACGCGCCCGGTCGGGGAAGGGCCTCCCTCGCCACTCTGAGACGCCTGGGGAGGCAATACGAATGGCCGATTCCGCCTATGACGACCGGCCGCTGACGCTGGATGACCTGACCGCCTCGTTCGCCGTCGGCAGCAAGCCGGTGTCTGAATGGCGCGTCGGCGCCGAACACGAGAAGTTCGGCTTCCATCTCGAGGCTCATGATCCGGTCGAATACGGCGGACCCGACGGCATCGAGGCGATGCTCAAGGGCCTGATGCGATTTGGCTGGAAGGGCGTCTACGAGGCCCGCGCCGACGGCGGCGAAACCCTGATCGCGCTTGAGCGCAACGGCGCCAGCGTCAGCCTCGAGCCCGGCGGCCCGTTCGAACTGTCCGGCGCCCCGCTCAACACCATGCACGAGATCTGCGAGGAGACCGGCGGTCACCTCGAAGAGGTCAAGGCGGTCGCCGACGAGCTGGGGCTGGGATTCCTCGGTCTGGGTTTCCACCCGACCCTGAAGCGCGAAGATGCGCCGATCATGCCCAAGGGCCGCTACGGCATCATGCGCCGCTACATGCCGCTGGTCGGCGGCCTCGGCCTGGACATGATGTTCCGCACCTGCACGGTGCAGGCCAATCTCGACTTCTCCTCGGAAGCGGACATGGTCGCCAAGTTCCGCACCAGCCTGGCCCTACAGCCGATCGCCACCGCCCTGTTCGCCAATTCCCCGTTCACCGAGGGCAAGCCCAACGGCTTCCTGTCGGCCCGGGCCAATGTCTGGACCGACACCGATCCCGACCGCACCGGCATGCTGAACTTCGTGTTCGAGGACGGCTTCGGCTTCGAGCGCTACGCCCGCTACGCCCTGGACGTGCCGATGTATTTCGCCAAACGGAACGGCCTCTACGTCGATCTCGCCGGCCAGTCCTTCAGCGCCTTCATGGACGGCAAGCTCGACGCCTTGCCGGGCGACCGGGCGACCCTCAAGGACTGGGCCGACCACACCACCACCATCTTCCCTGAAGTGCGGCTCAAGACCTATCTGGAGATGCGCGGCGCCGACGGCGGACCCTGGAGCCGACTGTGCGCCCTGCCCGCCCTGTGGACCGGCATCTTCTACGATTCCGCCGCCCTCGCCGCGGCCTGGGACCTGTGCAAGGACTGGACGGCGGAAGATCGCGAAAACGTCCGGCGCGACGTCAATAAACTGGGCCTCAAGGCGGTGGTCGCCGGTCGCACCGTGCAGGACGTGGCCAGGGACATGATCGCCATCAGCCGCGAGGGTCTCAAACGTCGCGACCGCCTGGACGGCAGCTTCATTGACGAGTCGATCTATCTGGGCGAACTGGAAGAGATCGCGCACAGCGGCCTGACCCCCGCCGAACGCCTGCTGGAGAAATTCCACGGCCCCTGGGCCGGCGACATCAACCGGGTGTTCGAAGACTGCGCCTACTAGTTTCAAGCCCGACCTGCCGGGCGCGACCTGCACACGCCCGGGAGAACGCGCCGGCGCGTTAATATTCCCTCGGGGCAAGCCGTTGCTTGTGAAACGGCCCGACGCGTGATTTTCTCGCACTCAAACCGGGGCGTTCTGGGGGGAATCTTGCCGTTCCTGATGTGCGCGCCGCCAAAAGTCACAGGGTAGGCAGTATGAATATCGTTATCGCGCTGGGGATCCTCGTGACCCTGGCCACAGGCATTCCGGTGCTGCTCCAGATGCGAGCGCACCCGAAAGGGCTCTTCATTCTCTTTTTCGCCGAGATGTGGGAGCGCTTTTCCTACTACGGGATGCGCGGCATCCTCATCTTCTATCTGACCCAGCATTTCCTGTTCAGCGACCAGTTCTCCGGCGGGATCTACGGGTCCTACACCTCACTGGTCTATCTGCTGCCCCTGCTCGGCGGCATCCTGGCCGACCGGTTCCTCGGCACCCGCAAGGCGATCGCCTTCGGCGCCCTGCTGCTGGTCGCCGGGCATGGCATGATGGCCGTCGAAGGTCGCCCCGCCCAACAGACGCTCAACTACCAGGGCGCGGCCTACGAGATGCAGGTCGAGGGCCGCGGCTCGGCGCGCGACGTCAAGATCAAGGTCGGTGATTCCGCCTACAGCTTCTCCGCCGGCGACGGCGGCGCGCTGATGATCAAGGATCTGCCGGCCGCTTCGCCGTTGCCGGCGACCCTGCCCAGGGGCTCCTACGAGATGAAGGAGACCCGCGATCCGGTCTACACAGGCATCTTCTTCCTCGCCCTTTCCCTGATCATCATGGGCGTCGGCTTCCTCAAGCCGAACATCTCGACCATCGTTGGACAGCTCTATCCCCAGGGCGATCCGCGGCGGGATCCGGGCTTCACCCTCTACTATTACGGCATCAACATGGGCGCCTTCTGGGCCTCGGTGCTGTGCGGCTACCTGGGTCAGACCGTCGGCTGGTGGGCGGGCTTCGGCCTGGCCGGCGTCGGCATGCTGGCCGGCTACATCGTGTTCGTGCTCGGCAAGCCGCTGCTGGAAGGCCACGGCGAACCGCCCAACCCCGAGAAGCTGGCCACCCGTGTGGTCGGACCCGTCAATCGCGAGGGTCTGATCTACATCCTCGGCATCCTCGGCGTCGGCCTGGTCTGGTTCATGGTCCAGCGCAATTCGCTGGTCGGCACTGTCCTGATCGCCAGCACCGCCCTCTCCATCGCCTTCATCGGCTGGTTCATGATTTTCAAGTGCGACAAGGTCCAGCGCGAACGGATGGCCATGGCCATGGTGCTGATCTTCGGCGCGGTGGTGTTCTTCACCCTCTTTGAGCAGGCCGGCACCTCGCTGAACCTGTTCGCGGACCGCAACGTCGACCTGTCGCTGATCGGCGCGCCGATGACCGTTGATGTGCTGGGTCAGTCCTTCTACCTGGCCACGCGCGAAATGATGGCCGCCTCGGTTCAGCCGGCCGGCGCCATCTGGATCGACATGAGCGTCACCGCCGCTCAGACGCAGTCGTTCAACGCCGCCTTCATCCTGATCTTCGCGCCCATCTTCGCGGGCCTGTGGCTGTGGCTGGGCAAGCACAAACGCGATCCCGACCCGGTGATGAAGTTCGGTCTCGGCCTGATCCAGGTCGGACTGGGCTTCATGGTCCTGGTCTGGGGGGCCGGCATGGCCGACTCCGCCTACCAGATGCCGCTGATGATGCTGGGCATGCTCTACCTGCTGCACACCACCGGTGAGCTGTTCCTGTCGCCGGTGGGCCTGTCGGAGATCACCAAACTGTCGGTGGCCTCGATCGTGTCCTTCATGATGGCCGTCTGGTTCCTGTCCAGCTCGATCGCCCAGTTCGTCGGCGGCTGGATCGCCGGTCTGGCCGGCACCGAAACCGTTGGCGGTCAGGTGCTGGATCCGGCCGGCGCCCTGGCCACCTCGCTGGGTATCTTCAGCAAGCTCGGCTGGGCCGGGATCGGGGTCGGGGTGTTCTTCATCCTGATCAGCTTCTTCATCAAACATTGGGCCCACGGCGTGACGGACGCGTCCGAACACCCGGCGCCCGAGATTGATGGCGACCGGCAGTCGATGCCGCACTGATCCTCACCGATCAGCACCAAAACGGCGAAGGGCCCCGGGAGCGATCCCGGGGCCCTTCTTCATGAGCGGCCGCGCCGTCCCTAGCTGAAGGTGCGGCGAATCCGGAAGGCGATGAACGGATCGAAGTTCAACGGCCGATGATCGATCAGCTTCAGGCCCGAACTGTCCCGGGGACCGGTGTAGACCTCGCGGGTCCGTATGTAGTCCCGGCCCAGCAGGTTCTGCGCCTCGATGCGGAAGCTGAGGTTGGGCCGGGGTTTGTACTCGGCGTAGGCGGCCAGCCAGGTCTGCAGCTGGACGGTCTCGATCTGGTCGAAGCGGTAGTAGCGCTCCTGGAAACCCAGGAAGGCGTCCACGCCCCACTGGACATGGTAGCGGGTCAGGTCCTGCGAAAACCGGATATCGCCGTCAAAGGGCGCCTGGCCGCTGATCCTGCGAGTCTCGCCGGTGACCGGATCGGTCACCTCCGAACGGGTCCATTCGCCGCTGGCCCGCAACAGACCGCCCGGCACGCCGAGCCGCGCGAGCGGCAGATTGAGGGACACCTTCACGCTGTCGCTGACGCCATCGCCGATATTGCCCGGCGCGTCGAAGGCGTAGCCCGGACCGATGATCGGCACACGGTCCGTCGCGTCGGCGATCTCGTTGTGCTGCAGGGTCAGAACAATGGCGCCGGTCTTCCAGAACTTCCGCTCATAGGCGGCTTCCAGAACCCAGGTCTTGTCGGGCTCGAGGTCGGCGTTGCCCGCCGTTCCGGTGCCCGTCGAGAACGCCACCGACGACACGAAATCATCGAAGTCGAGTTGCCCGACCTCCCGTTCGATCCGCAGGCGAAACTGGTCGACCGAGGTCGGCGACCAGGTCGCCGACAGTCTGGGCTTGGGATAGGTGAGCGACTTCTCGAGCGTCGAGTCACCCGACTGGGAGATGGTCGACACCTCTACCCGCAACGCCGCCTCCAGCGACAACTTCGGCGTCGGCCGCCAGGTCGTCGAACCGAACACCTCGCCGCGACGCTCCTCGACCCGCACGTTGGCGGCGGGCAACACGACGGCGACGCCGTTCTCAACGTAGGTCTGGGCGCTGTCGAGATAGTTGAACGCCGCCTCGCCGCCGCCCTCGAACGACCAGTCCGGGCTGAGGGTGTAGCGAAGGACGCCCCGGACGATGCTCTCGCCGGACTCGTTTTCCTGAACGAACAAGCCTTCATCTACGCCGTCGCTGAACACCGAATCATAGTCGCTGTACTTGCGCTGGGTCAGGCCCGTCAGTTCGAGTTTCAGTTTGGGGCCCAGGGACCGTTCCCAGTTGCCGCCCAGTTCGCCCTCGTCGCGCACATAGTCGTCGTGCACATCCAGCCGCCCCGTCGCCGGCAGGACCGCGGTGTCATAGAGCGACCATTTGTAGCGCTTGTGGTCCAGCTTGCTGTTGATCGCCAGCCGACCGCCGAGCAGCGGCGTCTTGACCCCGCCCTTGAGCGTATAGCCGCGGTCGTCGGCGGTTTCGTCCGAGAAGCTCTCCCGCAACAGCGCCCCGGTGGGGTCGGTGACCGTCCGTGGTCCCTCGCCGGCGCCGTCATCGACATAGGAGAACCGCAGGGCCGACCAGTCGAAGACACGCTCCCCGACCTTCCGTGATCCTTCGAACCGCACCGAAGGCGAGGTGCGGCCGCCCCCGTAGAAATTCGATCCGACCGACAGCAGCCACTGACCCGGCTTGTCGTTTCGCAGGATGACATTGGCGATGATGGTCTTGCCCTGCATGTCGAGCCCGGGCGCACCGCCACGGACGATATCGATGCGTTCCACCTGGGCGGCCTGGATGCGGCGCAGGGAATCCTCGAGCGATTCGCTTTTGGAAGCGGGCCGTTGCCCGTCGATCAGGACGTTCCCGGCCGCGCCGCCGAAGCCGCGAACCCGATCGCCGCCGTCGAAGGCGAACCCCGGAATGCGGGCGATCATGTCCATGGCCGAATTGGGCTGGGCGCCGGCGAAGAAGGCAGCGGAATAGGGGGTCACCCCCTGCGGCTGGACGGCCTGTGTTACGGCGGCCTCCGGCGTGGCGGCCGCGAGCGCGGCGAGAAGCAGTGGGTGGCTCATGATGTTGCGTCCCCAAGGCCCCCCGGCCGTCGCTGGCGGAGAAGGTGACGGGGGAAACCGCCCACGGCACGTTACAAGCTTGAAATGTGGATTAAATCGCCGAAACGTTAGCGGCGATCAGTCACCGGACGATCGGCGTCAAACGGCTGTCCCGCCAACGGTCAGGCCGGTGACCTTCAGCGAGGGCTGGGCCACGCCGACCGGGACGCCCTGCCCCCCCTTGCCGCAGACGCCGATGCCCGGATCCATGGCGAAGTCGTCGCCGATCATGGTGATTCGGGTCAGGGCGCTGGGGCCGTCGCCGATCAGGCTGGCGCCCTTGACCGGGTGGGTCAGCTTGCCGTTCTCGATCATCCAGGCCTCGGTGCACTGGAACACGAACTTGCCGTTGGTGATGTCGACCTGGCCGCCCCCCAGGTGGGCGCAGAAGATGCCGCGCTTGGTCGAGGCGATCATCTCCGCCTGGGTGTCGGACCCGCCGAGCATGCCGGTGTTGGTCATCCGCGGCATCGGCATATGGGCGTAGGACTCGCGGCGGGCGTTGCCGGTCGGGGTCAGACCCATCAGTCGGGCGCTCATCCGGTCATGCATGTAGCCGACCAGGATGCCGTCCTCGATCAGGATGGTGCGTTCAGTCGGGGTGCCCTCGTCATCGACGGTCAGGGACCCGCGGCGGCCGGGGATGGTGCCGTCGTCAAAGACCGTGACGCCGCGCGCGGCGACGCGCTCGCCGATGCGGCCGGCGAAAGCGGAACTGCCCTTGCGATTGAAATCGCCCTCGAGGCCATGACCGATCGCCTCGTGCAGCAGGATGCCCGGCCAGCCGTTGCCGAGGACCACCGTCATTTCCCCCGCCGGCGCGGGCCGCGCGGACAGGTTCACACTGGCCTGGTGCACCGCCTGCTTCGCATAATCACGCAGCACGGCATCGGTGAAATAGGCGTAGTCGAAACGGCCGCCGCCGCCAGACGAGCCCTGCTCGCGCCGCCCCGACGCCTGCATGATAACGGTGACGGACACGCGCACCAGCGGCCGCACGTCGGCAGCAAGGTGCCCGTCGGAACGCGCGATCAGCACGACTTCGTAGACGCCGGCGATGTGCGCCATGACCTCCACGACGCGCGTGTCCTCGGCGCGGGCAAAACCTTCAAGCCTCTCCAGCAGCTTCACCTTTTCGGTGTCGGGCAGGGAGGCCAGCGGATCGGCCGCGCCGTAGAGCGCGGGCACCGTCTTGCCGGATAGCAGCGGCACCTGCCCCTTCTTCGTCCCCTGTGCGGCGATGGCGCGGGTGGCCCGCGCCGCCGATTTCAGGGCCGGCAGGGAAATCTCGTCGGAGTAAGCGAAGGCGGTCTTCTCGCCCGAGATGGCGCGTACGCCAACGCCGCTCTCGATGTTGAAGCTGCCCGACTTGACGATGCCCTCCTCCAGGCTCCAGCCCTCGGAGCGGCTGTACTGGAAGTACAGGTCGGCATAGTCGAGGCGATGCCGGTAGAGGTCGCCGAACACCGTTTCGAGCTGGCGCGCGGTAAGGTCGAAAGGCGCCAGCAGGCTGGATGAGGCGGTGTCGAGGTGGCTAGCGGAAGTAGTCATGTCAGGAAAAGGGCTTAACCGCTTTCAACGCAGAGATCGCAGAGACGCAGAGGACACAGAGGACACAGAGAAAAGCAATTTCCAAATACTGTAGTTCTCTGCGATCTCTGCGTCTCTGCGTCCTCTGCGTTGAAAGTGGTTGGGTTCATCAAAAATATCTACGGTGTTCCAGCGCCGGCAGGCTGGCGCGCAGTTCGGCGATGCGGGCAGGATCCATTTCGGCCGTCACGACACCCGGCCCTGTCGCCAGGCGATCGATCACGCTGCCCCATGGGTCGACCACCATGCTGTCGCCCCAGGTCATGCGCCCGCTCGGGTGCGTGCCGCCCTGGGCAGAGGCCAGCACGTAGCAAAGGTTCTCCACCGCGCGCGCGCGCAACAGCAATTCCCAATGCGCCTGGCCCGTGGTGTGGGTGAAGGCCGCCGGCACCACCAGCAAGTCAACCGGCCCCATGGAACGATAGAGCTCGGGAAAGCGCAGATCGTAACAAATCGACAGCCCGACGCGTCCGACCGGGGAATCGAAAACGACGACATCGCTTCCAGCCTCAATGGTCCGACTCTCGTTGTACAGTTCGGTTCCTTGCTGGAAGCCGAAAAGGTGGATCTTGTCGTAGCGCGCCACGCGGCGTCCGCTGTCGTCGAACACCAGGCAGCTGTTGCGCACCTTGTCCGGCATCGAAGCTTCCAGGGGGATGGAGCCGCCGACCAGCCAGACCTTGTGCCGCAGCGCCGTCTCGCGCAGGAAGTCCTGCAGGGGTCCTGTACCTTCCTTCTCCCGGGCAAGCACCTTATCCATGTCGTTGCCGGAAATCAGGGGGAAGTATTCCGGCAGGGCCACCAGTTGCGCGCCGCGCGCGGCCGCCTCGGCCACGAGGAGGTTGGCGTCACGCAGGTTCTGCGCGATGTCCGGCCCTGACACCATTTGCACGGCGGCAATGCGGGAATGCTGCGTCATGGGGTCGTCCCCTCCTGTTTCGCTCCCGCCTGCTGCTGGAGTTTTTCCACTTTCGGATCGCTCCAGCTGCCGCTGATGGCGTATTCGAAGGCGAACATCTGCCCGAACGGATCCTTGAGGATTTTCTGCGCCAGCCAGGCAGCGGCGCCGATAGCCGGATTGGCGATCATGGCGCCGACGGCCAGCGTTTCTCCCAGCGCCGGCTCGACGCGCACGCGCAGATTCTGCGTCTCGGCGGGAATGCTCACCTCGCCCTTCATGAAGATCTTCGCCGACGGCCCCTGGATCAGCAGGTCCTGCGTGTTCAACACGCCGCGCGTCACCTTGGCGCTGCCGGTGATGGTATCGAAAGCAAAACCGTCGCTGAAGATGTCGCGAAAATCCAGCGTGATGCGCCTTGGCAGCGACTGCAGGCTGAGAATGCCCAGCAGCCGCCCTACGCCCGGCTCCAGCTTGTTGAACTGGCCGCGCGCCGCC
>JAUXVF010000027.1 GCA_030680355.1 Caulobacter sp. | reverse complement strand
AGATGGCCAAGGAAAAGTTCGAACGTAACAAGCCGCACTGCAACATCGGCACGATCGGTCACGTTGACCACGGCAAGACGACGTTGACGGCGGCGATCACGATGGTTCTGGCCAAGGCCAGCGGCGGCAAGGCGATGAACTACGCCGACATCGACGCGGCGCCGGAAGAGAAGGCGCGCGGCATCACCATCAACACCGCGCACGTGGAATATGAGACGGCTGCCCGTCACTACGCCCACGTCGACTGCCCCGGCCACGCCGACTATGTGAAGAACATGATCACCGGCGCGGCGCAGATGGACGGCGCGATCCTGGTGGTTTCGGCCGCTGACGGTCCGATGCCGCAGACCCGCGAGCACATCCTGCTGGCCCGTCAGGTCGGCGTGCCGGCCCTGGTGGTCTATCTGAACAAGGTCGACCTGGTCGACGACGCCGAGCTGCTTGAGCTGGTCGAGATGGAAGTGCGCGAGCTGCTGTCGTCCTACCAGTTCCCGGGCGACGACATTCCGATCACCGCCGGTTCGGCCAAGGCCGCCACCGACGGCGTCAACCCGGAAATCGGCGAACAGTCGGTTCTCAAGCTGATGCAGACGGTCGACGACTACATCCCGCAGCCGGCCCGTCCGCTGGACCTGCCGTTCCTGATGCCGGTCGAGGACGTGTTCTCGATCTCGGGCCGTGGCACCGTTGTCACCGGCCGTATCGAAAAGGGCATCGTCAAAGTCGGCGAGGAAGTCGAGATCGTCGGCATCCGTCCGGTCCAGAAGACGACCTGCACGGGCGTGGAAATGTTCCGCAAGCTGCTCGACCAGGGCCAGGCCGGCGACAACGTCGGCGTGCTGCTGCGCGGCACCAAGCGTGAAGACGTCGAACGCGGCCAGGTGCTCTGCAAGCCCGGCTCGATCACGCCGCACACCAAGTTCAAGGCCGAGGCCTACATCCTGACCAAGGAAGAAGGCGGTCGTCACACGCCGTTCTTCACCAACTACCGGCCGCAGTTCTACTTCCGCACGACCGACGTGACCGGGATCATCAAGCTGCGCGAAGGCGTGGAAATGATCATGCCGGGCGACAACGCCGAGCTGGACGTCGAACTGATCACCCCGATCGCCATGGACCAGGGCCTGCGCTTCGCCATCCGCGAAGGCGGCCGCACCGTCGGCGCCGGCGTCGTCGCCTCGATCGTCGAGTAGAACCTGCTCCACGATCAGCGCTGCCGCTGACCACCAGATCGAGCCCCCCGGCGGAAACGCCGGGGGGCTTTTTCTTTGGGCTGTTCGCCTATCCGCCGAAACTTGACCCCGAGCCGCCCTCAGCCGCTGACGCAGCGGCGCACTCCGGTTAGAACAGGATCTCGTCCCCATAGGAGCCGCCATGCCTGATCCCGCCCCCGTTCTCGTCCTCCTCGGCGGCGCGGGCGATCTGGCCATGCGGATGCTGCTGCCGTCGCTCTACAATCTGGAGATGGACCGGCTGCTGCCCGAGGCCCTTCGCATCATCGGGGTTGGCCGGGGCGAGGGCGACGCCGCCCGCTATCGGGCCGAGGTCAAGGCCGCCCTGGAAGCCCGTGAGCCCGTCGATCCGGCCGGCTGGGAGCGGCTGGCCGCGCGCCTCGACTACTGTTCCGCCGACGCCGGCAAGCCCGATGGGGCCAGGGCCCTCGCCGACCGCATCGGTCCGCCGGGCGAGCTGGTCTTCTTTTTCGCCCTGTCGCCCAGCCTCTATGCGCCGGTGACCCGGGCCCTGCAGGGGGCGGGCCTGACCGGCGAGCGCACCCGGCTGGTGCTGGAAAAGCCGATCGGCCGCGACCTGGAAAGCTCGCGCGAGATCAACGCCGCGATCGCGGAGGCCGTGCCCGAGGGCCGCGTGTTCCGCATCGACCACTATCTGGGCAAGGAGACGGTGCAGAACCTGATCGCCCTGCGTTTCGCCAACACCCTGTTCGAGCCGCTGTGGACCAATGTCAGCATCGACCATGTCCAGATCACCGTCGCCGAGACCCATGGCGTCGGCGACCGCTGGCCCTATTACGACGACTACGGCGCCATCCGCGACATGCTGCAGAACCACATGCTTCAGCTGCTCTGCCTTGTGGCGATGGAGCCGCCGTCGGACCTCGAGCCCGACGCCGTGCGCAACGAGAAGGTCAAGGTGCTGCGCTCCCTGCGCCCCTTCACCCGCGCCTCGGTCGGTCAGGACAGCGTCCGGGGCCAGTATGGCGAGGGCGTCGTCGACGGCGAGAAGGCCCTGGGCTACGAGGCCGAGGTCGGCCGGCCGTCGGGCACGGAGACCTTCGTCGCCCTGACCGCCTGGATCGACAACTGGCGCTGGGCCGGGGTGCCCTTCTTCCTGCGCACCGGCAAACGCATGGCCGAGCGCTGCACCGAGATCGTCATCCAGTTCAAGCCGGTGCCGCATTCCATCTTCGGCGGCGCGGCGGTCGACGATCTGGTCGCCAACCGGCTGACCATCGCCCTGCAGCCGGATGAAGACATCTCCCTGACCATCATGAACAAGCGGCCGGGGCTGACCGAGGACGCCATGCGGTTGCAGCCGCTGCCGCTGTCGCTCAGTCTGGCCCGGGCCCTGGGCGAGGAGGGCGGCCGGCGCCGGATCGCCTATGAGCGGCTGCTGCTCGACGCCCTGCGCGGCGACCCGACCCTGTTCGTGCGCAATGACGAGGTCGCGGCCGCCTGGCGGTTCGTCGACGGCGTCGCGGCGGCCTGGGCCCAGGCCGGCATGACGCCCAAACCCTATCCGGCCGGATCCTGGGGCCCGGCCGGCGCCTTTGCCCTGATCGAGCGGTCGGGCCGCACCTGGAATGACTGATCGTCCCGAGATCGAGTCCTACCCGGACGCCGAAGCCGCAGCCATGGCGGCGGCCGAGGTCATCGCCGACTGGCTGGCCGCGGGCCTGGCCGAGAATGACCGGGCCAGTTTCATCGCCACCGGCGGCAGCACGCCGGGGCCGGTCTACGACCTGCTGGCAACCCTGCCTCTGCCCTGGGAACAGGTCAGCGTGACCCTGACCGACGAGCGCTGGGTCGACCCGAGCTCGCCGGACTCCAATGCGCGGCTCGTGCGGGAGCGGCTGCTGGTGGGGGAGGCGGCTCGGGCGAGCTTCTTCCCGCTCTGGTCGGCGACGGAGACGCCGGAAGAAGCGGCCGTCGACGCCGAGGACCAGATCGCCGATCTGTTTCCCGCCGACGCGGTGCTGCTGGGCATGGGCGAGGATGGCCATATCGCCTCGCTGTTCCCGGGCAGTCCGGCCCTGGCCGAGGGGCTCGACCCCCAGGGCAGCCAGAGTGTTGTCGCCGTCCCCGCCGGGGTCCCGGCGCCGGCGCAGGCGCGGCTGAGTCTGACCCTGGCCGCGCTGAGCCGCACCTTCCTGACCGTGGTGCTGATCCGGGGCGAGGCCAAGCGCCGGATCATCGCCGAGGGCGAGGGTCTGCCCATCCACGCCCTGCTGGCGGCTGCGGGCTCCATGCCCGTGCGCGTGATCTGGTCGCCCTGATGCCGAAGGATGCGCCCATGAACCCCGTCGTTGTTGATGTCACCGCCCGCATCGTCGCGCGCAGCCGGGCGACCCGGACCGCCTATCTGGCCGGCGTCGAGGCCGCGCGCGCCGCCGAACCCGGCCGGGCCAAGCTCAGCTGCGCCAACTGGGCCCACGCCTTCGCCGCCTCCGAGCCGGGCGACCGGCTGCGGGCGCTCGATCCCAAGGCGCCCAATCTTGGCATCATCTCGGCCTACAACGACATGCTCAGCGCCCATCAGCCGCTGGAGCGCTATCCCGCCCTGATCAAGGCCGCCGCCCGCGAGGTCGGGGCCACGGCCCAGTTCGCCGGCGGCGTGCCGGCCATGTGCGACGGCGTCACCCAGGGCCAGCCGGGCATGGAGCTGTCGCTGTTTTCCCGCGATGTCATCGCCATGGCCGCGGGCGTCGCCCTGAGCCACGACGCTTTCGACGGCGCGCTGTATCTGGGGGTCTGCGACAAGATCGTGCCCGGCCTGGCCATCGCCGCCCTGGCCTTCGGGCATCTGCCGGCCATCTTCGTGCCGGCCGGGCCGATGGCCTCGGGCCTGCCCAACGCGGAGAAGGCGCGGGTCCGCGCCCTGTTCGCCGAAGGGCGGGCCAGCCGCGATGAACTGCTGGCCGCCGAACAGGCCAGCTATCACGGGCCGGGCACCTGCACCTTTTACGGCACGGCCAATTCCAACCAGATGCTGATGGAGATGATGGGCCTGCACCTGCCGGGCTCGGCCTTCATCCATCCGGACTCGCCGCTGCGCGAGGCGCTGGTCAAGGCGGCGGCCCAACGCTGCGCCGCCATCGGCCCGCGCTCGGACGCCTGGATTCCCGCCGGCCATGTGGTCAGCGAAAAGGCGGTGGTCAACGGCCTGGTCGGGTTGATGGCCACGGGCGGCTCGACCAACCATGTCCTGCACCTGGTCGCAGTGGCCCGGGCGGCGGGCATCCTGCTGCGGCTGGAAGACTTCGACGACCTGTCGCGGGCGACGCCGCTGATGGCGCGCGTCTATCCCAACGGCTCGGCCGACGTGAACCAGTTCCACGCTGCCGGCGGCATGGCTTTCGTGGTCCGCGAACTGCTCGGCGCGGGGCTGGTGCATGACGACGTGCTGACCGTCGCCGGGCCAGGCCTGCGCCATTATTTGCAGGAGCCGATTCTGGATGGCGATACCCTGGTCTGGCGCGACGGGGCCGTCGAGAGTCTCGACCTGGACATCCTGCGGCCGGCCAGCGATCCGTTCGAGGCCGAGGGCGGCATGCGCCAGCTCAGGGGCGGCCTGGGCCAGGCGGTGATCAAAACCTCGGCGGTCAAGCGCGAGCACCGGGCCGTCACCGCCCCGGCGGCGGTATTCGACAACCAGGTCGACTTCCAGGCGGCCTTCAGGCGCGGCGACCTCGACCGCGACGTGGTGGCCGTCATCCGCTTCCAGGGACCGCAGGCCAACGGCATGCCCGAGCTGCACGCCCTCACCCCGGCCATGACCGTGCTTCAGGATCGCGGCCATCATGTCGCCCTGGTCACCGACGGCCGGATGTCGGGCGCCTCAGGCAAGGTGCCGGCCGCCATCCATGTTACGCCGGAGGCCGCTGCCGGCGGCCCGCTGTCCAAGGTGCGGGACGGCGACATCATCCGAATCGACGCCGAAGCAGGCGTGCTGGAGATCGAGGCGGATCTGACCGACCGTCCGGCGGAGCCGGCGCCCCCGGCGCAAACCGGCTGCGGCCGCGAACTGTTCAGCGTTTTCCGCCAGGCCGTGAGCGCCGCGGACACCGGCGCCTCGGCCCTCTTCAAAGCCTGATCCCACAGCGGTTATCGACCTGTTCGACGGCCGCCACCGCCCGGCCCGGGCGGCGCGCGCGCCTGTGCGCCGGCGTCGTCGGCGCGCGATTCCTGGACATGTTTTCGCCACACTGGTTGACGCGACGACGAAACATACCGCATCATCGAAAACATACCGGAAAATCTAACGAGATTTTCCCTTGGAAGGTTTGACTGATCGCTGCAGCCGGGCCGATGGGCCCGGCCGGCATCTGGCATCGAGAGGAGGGCGATTGAAAAAGTCTAATCTCGTCATAGTAGAGCGAGTGTTTCGGGAAAATGTTCCGGATAATCAGCATTCGCACGAAAATCCCCTCACGGGGCCTTCCGGTGATGATGTCGCCGGAAGTCGTTGCGCTTGCGTCCCGGCCCTCTGATTGGTCCGTAGACGCTGCGAAAGGCGCCGTAACCGTTGTTCTAAAATAACAAGACGGGACGGCAAAAGGGAAAACAACAGGGAGGGAGTAATGCGGAAATTCGCTTATCTGGCCGGGGGATCCACCCTCGCCATGACCTTGTCGCTGGGGCTGGTCTCGACCGCCGCGGCCCAGGCTCGAGGCCCGACGCAAGTCGAGGCGGTGATCATCACCGGGTCTCTCATTCGCGGGACGCCGGAAGACGCGGCCCTGCCGGTCGATGTCATTTCGGCGGAGGACATGGCCCGTCAGGGCTCGCCGACCACGGTCGAACTGCTCAAGACCCTGTCGGTGTCCAGCGGCGTGCTGGGCGACACCAACCAGTTCGACACCCGCGCCCAGGGCTCTGAAGGCTCGGGCTCGGTGAACCTGCGGGGTCTCGGCGCCCAGCGCACCCTGGTGCTGCTGAACGGCAAACGCATGGCCTACAACCCCTTCGGCCAGGCCGGGGCGGGCATCGTCGACACCAACATGATCCCCAGCGCGGCCATCGGCCGGGTTGAGGTGCTCAAGGACGGCGCGGCGGCGACCTATGGCTCCGACGCCATCGGCGGCGTGGTCAACTTCATCACCAAGACCAATTTCGAAGGTCTCGAAATCGGGGGCAGCTATCGCTTCATCGACGGGTCCGACGGCGACTATACGACCAACGTGGCGTGGGGCTGGATGGGCGACAGCGCCAATGTGCTGTTGACCGCCGGGGTGCAGCACCGCTCACAGCTGGCGGTTCCCGAGCGCTCCTGGGCCAATCTGGACTATCTGACCAATCCCCAGGGCGGCTGGTCGGGCGGCAACGCTCAGACGGTGCTCTACCCGCTGACGGGCACGCCTCTCGGCGCGGTCAACGCCCCGATCATCGACCCGGGCTGCGCGCCCCTCGGAGGCTACATTGCTGGCGGCGCCTGCAACTTCCACTACACGCCTTATGACAACATCACCGAGATCGAGGACCGCTTCCAGATCTACGGCGAGTTGAACGCCGACCTGACCGACACGACAAAGCTCCACCTGGAAATGCTCTACGCCGAGACCCAGGTGCCGGAGTGGCATACCTCGCCGTCCTATCTGGCCCTGCAATCCCCGACCTCGGCGACAAGTCCGTCGCTCGCGGGCGGTTACTATGTCCCGGCCGGAAACCCGGGCAATACGGTGGCCCTGTTCGGCGCGCCAGGGGTCGCGACCGCATCGTCGGGCTATTACATCCCCGGCGTTCGCTATCGCCCGCTTTCCAATGGCGGCAACCCGATGTTCGCCAATGGATCGTCGGAGGGCGAACGCGAATACAGCGCCTTCCGCATCTCCGGCGGCCTGCAAGGTGAGTTCGGCAACGGCGTCACCTGGGATTTGGCCCTGACCTACAGCGGCGAAACCGGCTATCGCAGCGGCTACGACACCGTTGTCGATCGCCTGCAGCTGGCGTTGATGGGCTTTGGCAGCCTTGAAGGCAGCGCCGACCAGTGCACGGCGACGGACACGACCAACTATACCGCCAACGCCGGCAACAACGCCCTGGGCTGCTACTACTTCAACCCGTTCTCGAATGCGGTGAAGACCAACTTCATCACGGGCGCGGCCAACTCGACCTATGACGCGACGACGGTCAACAACACCGACCTGATCCGCTGGTTCTTCCAGAAGGTCTGGACCAAACAGACCAGCAAGCTGGCGGTCGCCGATGCGGTGTTCACCGGCAAGACCGGGATCACCCTGGCCGGCGGCGACGTGGCCTGGGCTCTCGGTGCGCAGGTTCGTCGCGAATACTTCGAGTCCAGCTACAGCGCCCTGTCCGATGGGGACGTGACGCCCTGCATCGACACGCCGTTCAACGGCAGCACCGCCTGCACCACCCGGAACGGACCACTCATGTTCCTGGGCACGGGCAACGAGGCTGACCTGCAGGCTGACGCCTACGCCCTGTTTGGCGAACTCAGCGTGCCGATCACCGACGACTTCCAGGTGCAGCTGGCGGCGCGTTACGAGGACTACGGCGGCAAGGTCGGATCGACCATTGACCCGAAAATCTCGGTGCGCTGGCAGGTGACGGACTGGCTGGCCTTCCGTGGCTCGGCCGGCACCACCTTCCGAGGCCCGCCGCAGACTTCGCTGGCGCCGGGCAGCGTCACGGCGCTCAGCTACATCGGGGGCTCCTTCAGGGCCATCGACGTCGCCGGCAACGCCAATCTCGACCCCGAAAGCGCCAAGACCTACAGCGTCGGCATGATCATCAAGGCCGGCGGTCTCAAGGCGACGGTCGACTGGTGGAAGTTCGACTTCGAGAACCCCATCATCGCCGAACCTTCGGCGTCGATCGTGGGCGCGATGTTCGGCGCGGGCAGCAATGCCAACTGTGCCAACCCGGCCTATGCGGGACTGCTGTCCCGGTTCAGCCTCTCGGCCGCCTGCGCCTCCGTCGCCAACCCGTTGACCTTGATCCAGCGGGTCTACACGAAGGTCGTCAACGGCCCGGCCGTGAACACGTCCGGCTATGACTTCCTGATCGACTACGACTTCGGCGAAGTGGCCGGTGGCGATCTGCGGATCGGCTCGTCCATCACCTACACGGCAAAGTATGAACTCGACGCCTTCATCGTCGAGGGCATCGCGGTGCAGGGCGCGTTCGATGCGGCCGGCAAGCTCAACTATCAGCTTGGCCCGACCTCATTGCCGCAATGGAAAGGGTCGGCCTTCCTCGAGTACACGCGCGGCCCGCACAACCTTCGCTGGACGCTCAACTACGTCGATGACTACGCCGACCAGCGGAACCTGGCCGGCGCCGGCCAGACGATCGACAAGTTCATCACTCATGAACTCGATTATCGGGTGTTCCTGCCCTGGGACACGACGGTGACCGCCTCGATCGACAATGTGTTCGACGAGGAGCCGCCGTTCGCCCGTCTTGACCTGAACTATGATCCGTTCACGGCCAGCGGCTTGGGTCGGACCTTCAAGTTCGGCCTGACCAAGAAATTCTGATCCTTCCCGCTTTTGCGGAAACACCTTCAGGGGCGGCTTCGGCCGCCCCTTTCTTTTTGTCCGTCAGCGAGGATCAGCGGGTGAAGACGCCCAACAGAAGCGGCCGGGCGAAGAGGGCGGCCGCCTCCTCCCGTTTCAGGTCCGGCGCCCACATGCCCAGCGAGGCCGCGGCGTTGAGCATCGAGCTGAGCATATGGGCGGCGACCAGCGGATCCACGGGGCGGATGGACCCCTCGGCGATGCCGTCGGAGATCATGCCGGCGAAACGGTCAGAGCCTCGGTTGTAGGCTTCGACCATCTCCTGCCGCAGGTCGCTGGGCAGGGCCTGCATCGCCGAGGCCCTCAGCAGGGGGCCGTGGTCTGACAGTTGATACTCCACCAGCGTCGCGCTCGCCGCGGCCAGACGCGTCCACTGGTCGGTCTGGAGGGCGCGCGCCGCGAACTGGACATTGCGTTTGACGTTGAACGTGCGTTCGAAACACTGGCTGACCAGCCCGTCCTTGTCGTTGTTATGGTGGTAGAAGCTACCCTTGGTGACCTTCAATTCGGCGGAAATTTCATCGACCGAGGCCCCCCGGTAGCCCTTGCGATTGATCAGGCGCGTCGCGGCGACCAGGAAGGTCTCGCGCGATACATCCTGGGTTCGGGCCGCGGACGGCGTTGGGTCGGGCAAGGGCGGCGGCGCCCAGGCCCTGGCGCCAACGGCCAGCCCGCCCGACAGGATATCGAACATCCGGTCGCGAATGCGCGGGTAGTCTTCGACGTCGTAGCGGCGGAGCCACAGGACGCTCGAGAAGGCCTGTTCCAGCAACAGGTGCGTACGGGCCGTGGCCTCGCGGCGATCCAGGCCCGTGAACTCAGGGTCGTCGAAAAAGCTGCGGATAGCGCGGAACAGATCGTTGAAGGCGTCGGACACCTCGGTCCGGAACGGTTCCTTCAGCGCCCGCATCTCACCAAACGCGACGATCGGGACGGTCTCCTTCAGCCGGATGCGGCGGGACAGGTCGAAGAACAGCTCGAGGAAGCGCGCCAGGCGGGCCCGGGCGCCGCTCACCTTCGACGCCTCAACGGCGAGGTCGTTGAAGATGGCGATGCCGCGCATGAAACAGGCGGCGGCGAGGTCTTCCTTGCGCCGGTAATAGTAGGTCACCGAGGTGGTGATCAGCCCGACCTCGGTCGCCACATCGGCCAGGGTCATGCCCTTAACGCCCTGGCGGTTCAGGATGGTGGTGGCGGCGGCGAGAATGGCGTCCTTCTTGGCCGCGTACCGCGCCGTAGCGGCGGTCCCCTTCTTGGCGACGTCAGGGGTCACGCGGGCTCCTCAATGAACGCGGGCTTGAGTTCGGACTTCATGATCTTGCCGTTGGCGTTTCGCGGCAGGGTTTCAGGCCAGAAGACCACTCGCACAGGAACCTTGAAGGCGGCAAGCCGGTCGGCGATGAAGGCGCGAAGTTCCTGCTCCGTGGCCAAGGCGCCGGGCTTGAGGGTGACCACCGCGCCCGGCTCCTCGCCCAGGGTCCTGTGGGGAATGCCGACCAGGGCCGCGTCCATCACCGCCGGATGGTCGTAGAGAACGTTCTCAACCTCGATGCAGTAAATGTTCTCACCGCCACGGATCAGCATGTCCTTGGCCCGGTCGATGATGAAGCAAAAACCCTCCTCGTCGAGCCGGGCCAGATCGCCGGTGCGGACCCAGCCGTCGACGAAGGTCTCGGCCGTGGCTTCCGGCTTGTTCCAGTAGCTGCGCAGCACCATCGGACCCCGGCACCAGAGCTCGCCGACCTCGCCCGTCGGCAGGTCTCGATCGCCCTCGATCGTCATGATTTTCATGTCGCCGACGGCGGGCGCTGGGCCGCAGCTGTCGGGGCGGTGTTCATAGTCCAGACCGGTGTTGTTGGTGAAGGTGGCGCTGGTCTCGGTCATGCCCCAGCCGTTGCCGGCCGAGGCGTTCGGCCAGACCGCCTTGATCCGCCGCACCAGCTCCGGCGCCGACGGCGCGCCCCCGTAGGAGATGCTCTCGATCGACGACAGATCGAACTCGGCGCGGCGAGGGTGTTCGATCAACTGCCAGGCGATGGTCGGCACGCCGCCGGTAGCGGTCACCCGTTCCCGTTCAATCAGCGCCATGCCCTCCAGGGCGTCCCATTTGCGCATCAGCACCAGACGCCCGCCGCCGTTCAGGGCGCCGCAGAGGGTCGCCGAACAGCCGGTGACATGGAACATCGGCACCACCAGAAGCGTCACCCGCTGCGGCGTGTCCGGCCCCGGAACCGGCGGCGTCTCGCCGCGACGCAGGAAGGCCCGCGCCAGGGCCGCGCCGGTGGTCATGACATTGCTGGTCATGGTCCGGTGGGTGCCCAGCGCCCCCTTGGGCTTTCCCGTAGTGCCGGAGGTGTAGAAGATGGTGGCCGCGTCATCGGGCTGGATCGGCGTGGTCGGCAGGGGCCGGTCGGGCAGGGCGGCCCAGTCCGCCGCCGGGCCCAGCACCGACTCCATCCGGCGGACCCGCGGGTCGTCGAAGGGATCATCCTCGCGGCAGACATAGACGGTCTTCAGATCGGGACAGGCGTGGAGATGTTCGACGATCCGCTCCAGCCGTTCGGGGTCGACGATGGCGACCTTGGCGCCAGAGTCGGCTAGGCCGTACTCCAGCTCAGCGCCGGTCCACCAGGCGTTCAGCGGCGTGACGATGGCGCCCAGGCTGACGGCGGCGAAGAAGGCCACCGGCCATTCCGGCAGGTTGCGCATGATCAGGGCCACCCGGTCGCCGGCGGTCACGCCTTCCGAGGCCAGATGCTCGGCGAACGCGGCGACGGCGCGGTGGAATCCCTCGAAGGTGACGCGGTCGTCCTCATAGACAAGGAAGTCGCGGCCGGAGAAGGCGCGACCATTGCTGACCAGATCCCGCAGGGTCGCCGGGGCATTCTTCCAGACCCGGGTCGACACGCGGTCGATGACCACCTCGGCGGTTTCAAACCGGGCGCCGGGCGCGGTCAGAATGGCGTGGCATTCGGCGATGCTGCGGGCGGGCCAGGACGTCAAGCGACGGCCCCGCCGCTGCTCTCATTGTTCTGGGCCACAAGCGCGTCCTTCGGAATCCCGTTCGAAGGCAGCCTAGAATACCGGGTATGCCCGGGGAAGGGTCAACGGGCCGCGAACGGGCATTGTCAGGCCGCCGCCGCGGCCGCGTCCGGCGCGGCCAGCACCGCAGCGATCTGGGCCACCAACGCCGTGGGCGAGAGGGGCTTGGAGACGAACCCCGTCATGCCGGCGGCGAGATAGGCGTCCGTCTGGTGCGACAGGGCGTTGGCGGTCATGGCCACGATCGGGACGTTGGCGATCGGCGTGGTCAGGGACCGAATGCGTCGCGTGGCCTCGACGCCGTCCATGACAGGCATCTGTATGTCCATGAAAACCATGTCGAAGGCAGACCGTTGGGCGGCCTCCACGCCCTTGAGGCCGTCTTCGGCGGTTTCCACGCTGGCGCCCAGTTCTTCGAGCAGCCGGGTGGCGATCATGCGGTTGGTCGGGTTGTCTTCCACCACCAGAACCCGCAGGCCATCGAGCAGGGCCTCGGCTTCGTCGGTCTCCGCAAGGCGTGGCGCCGCTGTTGGGGCGACGATCTCCATCCAGAATGTGGAGCCTTGGCCCGCCTGGCTTTCGAAACCGACTTCGCCGCCCATCAGCTCGGCCAGCCGCCGGCTGATGGCCAGGCCCAGGCCGGATCCCCCGAAACGCCGGGTCGTCGAACCGTCGGCCTGATGGAACCGCTGGAACAGGTCGGCCTGGTCGTCCGCCGCGATGCCCACGCCGGTGTCAGCGATCTCGAACCGCAGTCGACTCCCGTCCGGATGCTCCACCCGCCGGACACGGGCGTCGACCCCGCCCGTCTCGGTGAACTTCACGGCATTACCGATCAGGTTGAACAGAATCTGGCGAACCCTCACCGGGTCGACAGACGCCCAGCCCAGGTCTGGCTCCACATGGATGTTGAGCCACAGGTCGCGGACCTCCGTCTGGGGCCGCAGCAGACCCGCGACGCTGGCCAGCAGGGCGGCCGGGTCCACGGCTTCGGGCGTGAATTCGAGGCGGCCGGCCTCGATCTTTGAAAAGTCGATTACGTCATTGAGCAGTTCCGCCAGCATCTGGCCGCAGCCGACCGCCTCGTCGAGCAGCCGGCGCCCGTCGTCCGAGAGGGTTTCCTTGCGCAGCAGATGCAGCACGCCCAGCACGCCGTTCATGGGAGTGCGAATTTCGTGACTCATATTGGCCAGGAACTGGGCCTTGGCCTCGGCGGCCTCAATGGCGGCGTCGCGCGCCTCGGCGACCTCGCTGACGTCCTGGGTCAGCCCCAGAATCGCCCACCGGCCGGAGTCCAGCTTGCGCAACCCGCGCCAGGCGGCTCTCAATCGCGCCCAGCCGCCGTCCTCGGCGCGGAAATGACGGTACTCGATGACCTGCGGTTCGCCGGTGACGAGGGTGGCGTAAAGGGCTTCGCCCATGCGTTTCTGGTCGTCGGGATGAACTTCGTCGTTCATCTGCTGGCCGGTGATGGTGCGGCTGCCCGAGGCCCCGCGGTCGCCGGCCTTGGAGAGGTCGGGATCGATGTCATAGAGGCCGGTGTCGGGATCGAAGCGCCAGATGAAGACCCCGGCGGCCTCGCGCAGCAGATCGTTGGTGCGGGCCGCGTCGGCGCTGCGGGCGGCCCGCTGATGTTCGTGGGTGACGTCCTCGAGAACCACGATGGCGCCGCCGTCGGAGCCGCGCTTGACGCATGAGCGCATCCACAGATAGCCGCCGTCCTTGCGCAGCAGACGATGCTCGGCGCGGGCGTGACCCTCGACGATCAGCCGGGCGATCAGGTCATGGACGGTTTCCTTGTCGTCGGCATGGATGAAGTCGTCGATCGACCGGCCGATGGTCTCTTCGGCCGCCCAGCCCGTCAGTTCGGTCCAGGCCGGATTGATCCGCGAAATGGCGCCGCCCCGGACCAACAGGAAGATGTCGACCGAATTCTGGAAGAACCAGCGCGCGGCCTCGATATCGAGTTCGGTTGGCGCGTTGGCCCCGTTCGATTCGGTCATTTCTCCCCCTTTGTTGTCCTGACGTTACGGCAGGTTTGGTAAAGTTTGCGTTTCGGCATACCGATGTTCTCAAAAGCGGGTCGCCCCCGCGGAGCGATGAAAACAATGACCAAACCCGAGGCTCTGGGCCTGTCGTCGGACCGCCTGGCGCGGATCGCGCCCTTTTTGGAGGACCGCTACATCGGGCCGGGCAAGCTGCCTTGCGCCCAGGTCCAGGTCTGGCGGCGCGGGGCGCTGGCCTATGAGACCCGGCTGGGCCTGGCCGATCGCGAGCGCGGCACGCCGCTGGCCGCCGACTCCCTGTTCCGCATCTATTCGATGACCAAGCCGATCACCTCGGTGGCCTTCATGATGCTGGTCGAGGAGGGGCGGGTCGCGCTGGACGAGCCGGTCAGCAAATATATTCCGGAGTGGGCGGGCCTGGGCGTGTTCGTGGCCGGCACGCCGGACGGCTGGGCGACGACGCCGTCGGCGCGGCCCATGCTGATCATCGACCTGCTGCGCCACACCAGCGGCCTGACCTACGGCTTCCAGATGCAGGGCAACATCGACGCCGCCTATCGCAAGCTGAAGGTGGCCGAGGACCTGCGGTACGGCACCCTGGACGAGTTCATCGCCAAGCTGGCGACCATCCCGCTGCAGTTCTCGCCCGGCGACGCCTGGAACTACTCGGTCAGCACTGACGTGCTGGGCTATCTGGTGGGCAAGATCAGCGGCGTCCCGTTCGAGCAGTTCCTCGAGGAGCGGATCTTCCAGCCGTTGGGCATGACCGACACCAGCTTCACCGTGCCGGCCGACAAGGCCCACCGGCTGACGGCCTGCTACGCGGCGGGACAGCTCGGCTCCAAGGTCATGGCCCAGGGGCTGCCCAAGCTGCAGGACGATCCGGCCAAGAGCCCCTATCTGACCCCGACGCAGTTCCCGTCCGGCGGCGGCGGCCTGGTCAGCACCGCGGCCGACTACATGCGGTTCGCCCGCATGCTGCTGAACGGCGGCGAGCTCGACGGCCAGCGGCTGCTGGGCCCCAAGACCCTGCAGCTGATGGCGGCCAACCATCTGCCCGGCGGCCAGGACCTGACCCAGATGTCGAAATCGCTGTTCAGCGAGGCGACCTACGCCGGGGTCGGGTTCGGCCTGGGCTTCGGCGTCACCGTCGATCCCGCCGCCACCATGATCGCCGGCTCAAAAGGCGACTTCTTCTGGGGCGGGGCGGCCAGCACCTTCTTCTGGATCGACCCGGCCGAGGATCTGGCCGTGGTGTTCCTGACCCAGCTGCTGCCCTCGTCGGCCTATCCGGTCCGGCGCGAGCTGCGCACCCTGGTCTATGCGGCGATCACAGAGGCGTCTGCATAGTTCCCTCGGCGGCTTCGGCCCTGGCGGTGATCACCGCCAGGGTGTCGGCGTGGGTCTGGCGGGTGATGTTGTAGGCCTGCATCACCGCCAGGGCGGCGCCGTAGAGCACGATCAGGGTCGGCATATAGACCAGGGCCAGGTTGCGGATCACGGCGGGGTCGACCTCTGACGGCCTGGCCCCCTGCGGGAACTCGACCAGGGTCAGCAGCAGGCCGGCGACCATCACCCCGACGCCGCTGACCGCCTTCTGCACCAGGCTGGTCGAGGCGAAGAACAATCCCTCCGACCGGCGGCCGGTGCGCTCCTCGCTGTACTCGACCACATCGGCCAGCATGGCCGTGATCAGGATGGCGGCGGTGATGCCCAGAATGCCGCGGATGACGCCGTCGAGCAGCAGCCAGGGCACGATCTGCGGGATCTGCGTCCCCTCGATCACGACGCCGTTGTCGGGGAACAGGCCCAGCAGCCGCAGCATCAGCGGGATGAAGCCGATCAGCACCGAGGCGGCCAGCAGCACGGCGCCGCCGAGCTTCTTGCCGGCCCGGCGGGTCAGCATCGGCGCCGCCATCAGGGCCACGGCCGAGGCGACGAAACTCTCGAGCACCAGGAAGCCGGTCCAGGCCGAGCTGAGCTCCCAGAAATAGGTGGCGAAATAGAAGGCCAGGGAGAAGCTGACTCCCTGGGCGATGGCCGCGAACAGCCCGACCAGGGTGATGGCGATGAACGGCCGGATGGCCAGGGTCGACCCCACCTCCTTCACCGTCTGGCCGAAGGTCAGGCCGCGATCGGGCGCCGGCTGCGGCAGCCAGGGGATGAAGCGGTGGGTGCTGGCCGCCGAAACGATGATCGAGATGAACATCAGCACCGCCGCCACCTCGCCGTAGCGGGCATAGCCGTCGCGGTTGAGCTGGCCGACCGGATACTCCGCCGTCGGGGCCAGGAAGACGAAGAACATGACCACCGTCAGGCTCAGCCCGCCCCACCAGGCGAAGAAATAACGCCAGCCGAGCAGGGAGGAGCGGTCGTCGTAGCTGGTGGTCAACTCGGCGGTCATGGCCGAGGAGGGGATCTCGTAGAGGGTGATGAAGGTGCGCACGACCACGGTGACCACCACCAGGTACCAGAACAGCGACCTGGGATCCCAGTCGAGCGGCGGGTTCCACAGCAGCAGGAAGGACAGGGCCACCGGCAGGGCGGCGGCGTACATGAACGGGTGGCGGCGGCCCCAGCGGCTGCGCCAGTTGTCGGAGACATGGCCGATGACCGGGTCGATCAGACAGTCGATCAGCATGGCCACCATGATGGCCAGGGCCACCTGGGAGGCGGGCAGGCCGACCACCTGGTTGTAGAACAGCAGCAGAAAGACGCGGAAACCGTTGTCCTTGATGCCGAACGCCACCGAGCCGAAGCCGTAGAGCGCCTTGGTGATCGTCCCGACCTTCGGGCGGGGCCCGAGGCCCGCGACATGGCCGCCCTTCGGCCCGGTCGCACTGGCGCTCACCGGCGCACCGCTCTGCGTCATTCAGCATCCTCCCTGACGCCCGCGCTCTTGAGGCCGCTGGGCGGTTTCGAACCTGGGGTATGGTCGTAAGGGAAGTCAATCGACCGGGTGAAAGATGACGGGGGTTTAAGGGAGGGTGCGTCCTTCGACACGGCCGCTGCGCGGCCTGCTCAGGATGACTGCCATTCCTGGTCATGGTGAGCAGCGCGTAGCGCGTGTCGAACCACGCGCCCTGGCGCCGCGCGGCCTGCCCGGGACCACGAAAAATGGTAGTCAGGGTCATCCCCCCGTCCACAGGACCCCGACCATGCTCGTTTCGACCACCAACGACATTCCCGGCCATCGCACCGTCCGCCATGTCGGACTGGTGCGCGGCATTACCGTTCGCTCGCGCAGCGTGATCGGCAATTTCGCCGGCGGCATCCAGTCGATCTTCGGCGGCAAGCTGTCGATCTATGTCGAGCTGGCCGAGACCGCCCGGGCCGAGGCCTATCAGCACCTCGTCGACCACGCCCGCGAGGCCGGCGCCAACGCCATCATCGGCATGCGCTACGACGCCAACGAGATCATGGAGGGCATCACCGAGGTGCTGGCCTATGGCACGGCGGTGGTGGTCGAGGCGGAGTGACCATTCTTCCTCCCCCGTGAGGGGGAGGGGGACCGCCCGGAGGGCGGTGGAGAGGGCGGCGCCGATGACGGCCGATCCATCCCGACCCGCCTTGAGGCCCCGGCGCTTCCCTCTCCACCCTGCTCCGCAGGGTCCCCCTCTCCCTCGCGGGAGAGGTCTGACGGCCTCACCCCTCCGCATCCGCATCCGCATCCGCCCCCGCCCCCGCCCCCGCCCGGCCATAGTCCTCGGCCAGCCCGAGATTGCGCCGCCATTGTCGGGCGCGTTCGAGATAGGCCGGCAGGATCTCGCCGCGGCCGGACATCAGGGCCTCGGCCAGTTCGCCGGCGATGTTGAAGGCCAGGTCCTGCAGGGCCGAATGTCTCGACTCCACCTCATCCATATTCTCGACTTCCCAGGTTTGCGGCACCGCCTCGTCGAGCCGGGCGATCAGGGCGGCGGCGCGGGCCAGCTGCAGCGCCTCGCCGCCGCGGCCGCGGGTCAGGGCCCCCATGGCCAGGGACAGGGCCTTGCGCGCCACGCTGCCGGCGTCGAGCGGCGGCGGCGGTACGGCGATGGCCTGCAGCCGGGCCAGTTCGGGCGGCAGGTCGCCGGCCTCGGGCGGACCGGCCGCCGCGCGCCCGGCCTCGGCGGACGGCGCGCTCCAGGGCGACGGCGGCCCGATCTGCACCCCGCCGCGCCAGTCGGCCTGACAACGCTTGGTCCAGCCCTCCCGCTGCGCCCGCTTGCGCAGCCCCGACACCGAAACCCCGAACCGCGCCGCCACCGTCGGCGCCGACAGCCCCGACAGATAGGCCGCCCGGATCATCTCCCAGGTCCGGCGGGAGGCGGTGACATAGGTGCTGGTCGGGTGCGCTTTCATGCCGGGCAGTATGCGACCGGCGGCGACGACGGGGATGGACGGCGGGATATCCGGCGCCGGAGTCTCGTAAATGTCCCGCGATGTCGCGGGTTTATACGGGGCGGGAGTCTTTGTGCGCGGTGGAGTTGAGGACCTTCCTCCCCGCGAAGCCGGGGAGGGGGACCGCCGGAAGGGGGGGTGGAGGGGTCAGCGCGAAGGCTGGCGGCCCCATCCCGAAGTCCGGTCTCTCCGGAAGGGCCGGCGCCGCCCCCTCCACCCTGCTCCGCAGGGTCCCCCTCCCCGACTTCGCGGGGAGGAAGGCCGTTGATCTCATGCGGGCCAGCGTGCCGGACGGTCCAGGTTGGTCAAGGCTGGCGCTTCGCGCCACCGCGCGCGGCGGGCCGCAGGCCCGGCCTTGAGCAACCTGGGCCGCCCGGCGATGATCTCGACATGAGATGAAGGGACAGGCGGGGCGCTGCGGTGCGCAGCGGCCAATTCGTAAACTGTCACCGTAATTCCTCGGCGACATAGTCGGCGTAGGCATCGACGCGGGACAGGACGGTGAATCTGGGCGTTGAGGGCGCAATCAAAAGCTGCATAACCTCAGCGATAGACCCATAGGGGCGAGTTCGATGCAAGCCCCTTGCGCACTCACGTCAGGCGCATAAATATACGCATGGAGAGGGCGCGGATGCCGATCCCGGAAACGTCACGCGCCAAAGTCGTGAGGCGGCTCGAACGCGAGGGCTGGATCAATGAGGGCGGCGGCAAGCACGACATCTTCCGGCATCCGGCGCGCGGCCTCGTCTTCGCCCTGCCGCGTCATAGGACCCTGTCGCCCGGGTTCGCCCGCGACCTGGACCGGGTCGCCGGCTGGTAGATCATGCGCGAGGAGAGAGGTTCAATGACCCGCTATGTCGCCCTGGTCGATGGCAAGCCCGGCGCCTTCGGCGTGGTCATACCCGACTGCACCGGCTGCTACGGCATGGGCCTCACCATCGAGGAGGCGCTCGACAACGCCGCCGAGGGGCTGCGCGACTGGATGGAAGCCATCGAGGCCCAGGGCGGCGTCGCGCCGGCTCCCCGCTCGGTGGCGGCCGTGCGCGCCGAGGCGGAGGCCGATCCCGACACGGGCGAGGTGCTCTACGCGACCGTCCCCCTGATCCGCGACCTCGGCCGGCCGGTGAAGGCCAACCTCTCGCTGGACTCCGGCGTCCTCGCCGCCATCGATGCCACCGCCCGGCGGCTGGGCGTCACCCGGTCGGCGATGGTGGAGCTGCTGGCGAAGCGGGGGCTGCCGGCGTTTGGGTGAGGGGGTACACGCCGGGAACCCCTCCCCCTCGATGGGGCAGGGGTGCGGGGTGAACGCAGGGTGGTTGCGCTTCGGGGGGGCGCCGAGCCTGTAGAGCCCTTCCCCGGCCTCAGCGGCCACACCACCATCCCCGGCCCTTCCTCCATCGAGGAGGAAGGGAGAAGGCCTTCAATCTCATGCAGGCCAGCGCACCGGACGGAGCCCCGAACGCCAATCCTCTCCCGGAGGGAGAGGGGAACCACGCCCCCGGGTCGCGCGAAGCGCGCGCCCGAGGATGAACTCCGCGTGGTGGAGAGGGAGCCGCCGGTGGCGCCGGATCAGCCGCTCATCTCGTCAGACAGCGGTTCCTCCCTCTCCGACCCGGCGCTGCCGGGCTGCGTCTCCCTCCGGGAGAGGAAGGAGGTGGTGGGGGCTGGAAAAGAGTGTGTGTCCCCATTTCAGGCGGGGTGCTGCGGTGAGCAGCGGTCAATTTATAAACTGTCACCGTAATCCCGCGCTACCTCAATTACGCGATGTCACCGTAATCCCGCGAAACTCTTACCGGATTTCCCCAAAAGGTTGATTTTGGCCCCGACTCTCACGAAACGATTCGTATGCATCGAATTTCCGCCCCGCCCCCAGACGCACTCACTCAAGGAGTAATATTCACTTGTGCTCTCGCGGAGGACTACGATGAATGCGACGTTGCAGGCCTAATTATTACCGCTCGCTGCGACGCTTACAACGACAAGGCCCCAATATATAATTACGTTCCGGTCGTTAAATTCGAGAACTGGATTGTGCGAGACGGTGTAGACGCTGTTGCAAATAGGTCATTAAAGGCGGCCTTAGGCGATATGAAATCATTTTTAAAGGGGATTGGGGAAGCAACATCTCTTCTAGATTTCTTTCCCCCTGAGCAATTGTATAGAGAAATATTTGTTGCCCAGTCTATCAAGAATGCACCAGCATTCTTAAAGGCGTCACAGCGTTATGCAGCGATGCGAGATGTCATAAATTTAGAGAACAATGATCGATTGGATGTATTAGTTTCAGAAAAATCAGAAGCTAAGAAATTTATTCGGGAATTGCTTTCAAATTCATTGGCGGAATTTCATTATTTGCCTGGAATTTCCCCTAATGAAAATGTCGTCGGACACGTAGCGCTTTTAAGAGAGGTCCGTCACCTTCCGCGTGAGCTCGCCAAATCGGTTTCACGCGGGCTAGATGCGTCTGAATACGCGGAAGTTTGCCGGAAAGACGAGCGATCGAGTGGGCGCTTGCGAATAGGCAGCGATACGATCGCTTGGCCAATCGGTATGCTGCTGTCTCCGGATCTAGAACTCCTGATGCAGAGGCTGACGCATTTGTTCGCGAGAGTCGGTGTGGCGGACCTGTCTCCGTCGACACTAAAGATGTTAGAGAGCGCCTTACCTGAGAAGGGAGCGATCAAGTGAAGTATATCGCTGTTCAACGCGAAGCGGTCGAAGAGCTCATTGCTAATAGGCTGACTCAATCAGCAGACTATGAGCCAGGTCGAATCCTAGCTGACGTTCTAAAGGGGCGGTCCCGGGATATCTCAAAGGCGTCGCCTCGTCTGGAGATCAGTGATACAAGTCCGCGCGGCGGCCTAATAGTCTACCGCCCGGGCGCGGAAAGTCGCACCTTTATCGTATTCGACTTGGATGAGTCGACGATATTTTCACCAAATCGAGACGACGGGGACGTCGTTCTCTATTTTCAGAGAACAATGCGCTTCGCAGTGAAATACTGGGAGCAACGCGTTATGAATTCGGGAGAGAATGTTTACCCGCAATATCAGAGGGCGATTATCTTTCCCCACCCCATAAGTCAGAAGACGAATTTTCGAATTAGTATTGACTTGAACCCTGACGACCAGCGGCTTGGCAAGCGGGGCAAGACCGAAAGATACATTCTGGTCTATCGGGCTGGCACATCAGACGGTGACGGGCCCAAAGAAAAGCCGTCCTGGACAGCGTTTAGAAAATTTCTCGAGGATTTGAGGTCTGTCAATTTGCTGGCGGCGAGGCCGAAGGTTGCAGATTCAGCCGAGAATATAGACGCGTTTCAGAACGTGTCTCTTCCAGTGCCTCAGGGGCGTATGGACATCCATCAGGGCTTTGACGTTTGGACTGGTGCGTTAACTGATCCTCAGCGCCGCTTTGTTGAGGGGGCCTTCGAAAGTCCCATACGAATCGAGGGGCCAGCGGGGACGGGAAAGACGCTCTGCCTTGCGATGAAATCGATATTCCAAATGCGGAAGGCGGAAACTGAAGACGCTGAACTGTCGGCGATATTTGTGACTCATAGCGAGGCCACGCGTCGCAGCATTGAGGTCGTTCTTGAATCCATGGGGGCCGCCAGGTTCCTGAACTCCGACACCCCGAGGAGGGCTCTGAAGGTCGAAACGCTCCAGGGGCTTTCTGCAGGAATTCTCCGTCAGGATCTGGCTGCGACCGAGTTTGTCGACCCAGACGCCTACGACGCAAAGCAGATGCAAATTCTGTATGTCGACGAGGCGCTTTCAAAGGCTGAAGCTGAAATCAATTCCTATGAGCGGTTCTTTTCACCTGCATTCTCGG
The DNA here is from genome assembly GCA_030680355.1 of Caulobacter sp. Classification (GTDB taxonomy): domain Bacteria; phylum Pseudomonadota; class Alphaproteobacteria; order Caulobacterales; family Caulobacteraceae; genus Caulobacter. Next base: position 256,414 of record JAUXVF010000027.1, on the reverse strand, counting down.
AGTTCTACAGGACAAGCGATCGGTGGGAATTCGTGCAAATGCTCCAGCACGAAATCGCAGTTGTGATCAAAGGGCGTGCTAGTGAAGACTTCGAATCCTACAAGCGTATCCCGACCATTCCGCAGGGAATTCCCCTTATTAGGGACGCTGATAGGGCGTTCGTCTGGAATGTCTACAAGAACTACCGCGAGCAGCTTGTTGATGGCGGCCAGTTTGACACTGACGATGTGGTTCTAAGCGCTCTCAGTCAATTGACCACGCCGATATGGCGTCGCCGACGTCCGAGGGAGGGTTATGATCAAATATTCATCGATGAGACGCACCTATTCAATATGAATGAACTATCGGTCTTCCATCATCTGACAAAAGATCCCGTCGTCAACCGTATAGCGTTTGCTGTAGATCGATCTCAAGCGATTGGTGATCGTGGCTGGGTTTCTGATATTGATGTAACAGGTATTGTTCATGATGGCAGCGGCGATGACAAAAAAGTAAATGTGCGCGAAGTCTTTCGATGTTCACCTGATATTGTAAATCTTGCCTTTGCTGTTACGTCGTCCGGCGCTAGCCTTTTTACAAATTTTGAGAATCCTTTGGCGATTTCAAATAGCGGTCTTTCTTTCGAAGAGGAGAGAAACTGCGCACCGCCGGTATATATATTCTACAATGATGATAAATCGCTAGTCTATGGATGCCTGGCTAGAGCGGAGGCGATTGCCAAGGAGACGAAGGGATCCCGCGGCGATATTGTAATAATTGCTTTTGATGATGAGTTATTCAAATCTCTCTGTGACTTGGTGATAGGTGAGAATAAGCCCCTAGAAATACTAAAAGAGAGGGGGGATGTGGAAATTGTTAATCGTGCTCGCCAGTCCGGGAGGTTTGTCTTGACTATGCCGGACTACGTAGGGGGGCTTGAATTTGATGCCGCCATACTTGTTGGGGTGGACAAGGGGCGGGTGCCAGCGAGTGGGGAGCGGACGAATGGAGATAGCCGGTCGTTCCTAAATTATGTCGCCCATAACAGGCTTTACGTAGCAATTACGAGGGCGCGATATCGCGTGGAAATTCTCGGAGTAAGGAGCCATGGGCCTAGTCCGATATTGTTGAGCGCTATGGCAAACGGCGCTCTGACTGAGATATCCGAGGGGTAAATTCCTGAAAGGGCCATGCTGCATTGTGGACATGCAATTTCAGATTCCGTTTCGTTCCCCCCCCTACAACCGCCCCTTCCTGAACCGCTCCTCCGCCTCAGCCCGGGCCTTCTTCCGCTCGCGCTTGGGCGCGTCGGGGTCGGCCGTCTCGCCCTCGGCCGTCATCAGGTCGTTGGCGAACTCCAGGTCCATCAGTTTCAGCCGCTTGATCTCGTCGCGTAGTCGGGCGGCGGTCTCGAACTCCAGGTTGCCGGCGGCCTCGCGCATTTTCGTTTCCAGGTCGCGCAGCGTGGTCTGGAAGTTGGACCCCAGGAACGGCCGGGCGTCCTCGGCGACGCCGACGTCGACATTGACCCGGTCGCCGCGCTCATAGGGGCTGGCGAGGATCTCCTTGATGCGGCTCTTGACGCTCTCGGGCGTGATGCCCTGTTCGACATTCCAGGCGTGCTGCTTGTCGCGGCGGCGCTGGGTCTCGCCCATGGCCCGCTCCATGCTGCCGGTGATGCGGTCGGCGTAGAGGATGACCTTGCCGTCGACGTTGCGGGCGGCGCGGCCGATGGTCTGGATCAGGGAGGTCTCGGACCTCAAAAATCCTTCCTTATCCGCATCCAAAATCGCCACCAGGCCGCATTCGGGGATGTCGAGCCCCTCGCGCAGCAGGTTGATGCCGACCAGGATGTCGAAGGCGCCCAGGCGCAGGTCGCGGATGATCTCGATGCGTTCGAGGGTGTCGACGTCGCTGTGCATGTAGCGCACGCGCAGCCCCTGTTCGTGCATGTATTCGGTGAGGTCCTCGGCCATCTTCTTGGTCAGGACCGTGACCAGGGTGCGGTAGCCGCGGGCGGCCATGTCGCGGGCCTCGGCGATGACGTCGTCGACCTGGCTGGCGCCGTCCTTCGTGACCGGGCGGACCTCGACCGGCGGGTCGATCAGGCCGGTCGGGCGGATCACCTGTTCGGCGAAGACGCCGCCGGCCTTCTCCATCTCCCAGGGGCCGGGGGTGGCCGAGACATGCACCGTCTGGGGGCGCATGGCCTCCCATTCCTCGAACTTGAGCGGCCGGTTGTCCAGCGCGCTGGGCAGGCGGAAGCCGAACTCGGCCAGGGTCCATTTGCGGCTGTAGTCGCCGCGGTACATGGCCCCGATCTGCGGCACCGTCTGGTGGCTCTCGTCGCAGAAGAGGAGGGCGTTGTCGGGGATGTATTCGAAGAAGGTCGGCGGCGGCTCGCCCGGCCGGCGGCCGGTCAGGTAGCGGCTGTAGTTCTCGATGCCGGCGCAGCTGCCGGTGGTCTCGATCATCTCGATGTCGAAGCGGGTGCGCTGTTCGAGCCGCTGGGCCTCGAGCAGCTTGCCGTTGGCGATCATCCAGTCGAGCCGCTCCTTGAGCTCGGCCTTGATGTGGGTGACCGCCTGGTTGAGCGTCGGGCGCGGCGTCACATAGTGGCTGTTGGCGTAGATCTTCACCGACGGCAGGTCGCCGGTCTTGTGGCCGGTCAGGGGATCGAACTCGGCGATGGCCTCGATCTCGTCGCCGAACAGGGTGACGCGCCAGGCGCGGTCCTCGTAGTGGGCCGGGAAGATCTCGATGGTGTCGCCGCGCTTGCGGAAGGTCCCGCGCTCGAAGGCGGCGTCGTTGCGTTTGTACTGCTGGGCGACCAGGTCGGCGACCAGCTGGCGGTCGTCGATGCGCTGGCCGACGGCCAGTTCGAAGGTCATGGCCGTATAGGTCTCGACCGAGCCGATGCCATAGATGCAGCTGACCGAGGCGACGACGATGACGTCGTCGCGCTCGAGCACCGAGCGGGTGGCCGCGTGGCGCATGCGGTCGATCTGTTCGTTGCGGCTGGAATCCTTCTCGATGAAGGTGTCGGTGCGCGGGACGTAGGCCTCGGGCTGGTAGTAGTCGTAGTAGCTGACGAAATACTCGACCGCGTTGTCGGGGAAGTAGCTCTTGAACTCGCTGTAGAGCTGGGCCGCCAGGGTCTTGTTGGGGGCCAGGATCAGGGCCGGCCGCTGGGTGGCGGCGATGATGCTGGCCATGGTGAAGGTCTTGCCCGAGCCGGTGACGCCCAGCAGCACCTGGTCATGCTCGCGGGCGTTGATGCCCGCCACCAGATCGGCGATCGCCGTCGGCTGGTCGCCGGCCGGGTCATAGTCGCTGACCAGCCGGAACGGGATGCCGCCCTCGGCCTTGGCCGGCCGCTGCGGGCGGTGCGGCGTCCACATCGGCGGCGTCGCGGCGCTGGCCAGATCATGCACGAACTGGGCGGACACATCGGAAACGCCGGCCGGCGGCGAGGGGGAACGGGGCATGAACAGGAAGGTAGGTCGGCGAAGGGCGGAAGGCTAGGGGGCGGGGGCTCAGACCGGAAACACCCGCGTCTGTTTCACCACGCCATAGGCGAAGCTGGTGTCGATCGAGGCGATGCCGGGGATGGCGTGGATGCGGCGGCGGATGAAGGCTTCATAGGCTTCCAGGCTGGCGACGATGACGCGCAGCAGATAGTCGTCGCCGCCGGCCAGCAGGTAGCAGTCGAGGACCTCGTCGATGCGGGCGATATGCTCGTCGAAGGTCTTCACCGCCGCCTCGGAATGGCGCTCCAGCCGGATGCGGATGAAGGCGGTGATCGGCAGGCCGCAGGCCTTCTGGTCGACCAGGGCGGTGTAGCCGGTGATGACCCCGGCGGCCTCGAGGTTGCGCAACCGGCGCAGGCAGGGGGAGGGCGACAGATTGACCCGCTCGGCCAGCTCCTGGTTGGTCAGGCGGCCGTCCTGCTGCAGCTCGCGGATCAGACGGTGGTCGGTGGCGTCCATTTCGCGGCTCCGATTGGCAGATAATGCCAATCATGGATCATATCATGGCAGAGTTCGCAAGAAACGGCTGGGCGATCGGGCGCATCATGGCGTGGTCCCTGGAGACCGACCATGACCGACGCCGCCGCCGGCTTCGCCACCCGCGCCATCCATTTCGGCTATGATCCGCTCGATGAGCAGGGGGCTCTGACGCCGCCGCTGCATCTGAGCTCGACCTTCGCCTTCGAGACCGCCGAGGCCGGCGGCGAGATGTTCGCCGGCACGCGGCCCGGCCATATCTATTCGCGCATCTCCAACCCGACCACCGACCTGCTCGAGCGGCGCATCGCCGTGCTGGAGGGGGCCGAGGCCGGCCTGGCCACGGCGTCCGGCATGGGGGCCATCACCGCGGTGATGTGGACCTTCCTGACGCCGGGCGACGAGGTGATCACCGACCAGACCCTGTACGGCTGCACCTTCTCCTTCCTGCGCGACGGCCTGGCCCGGTTCGGCATCACCGTGACCCATGTCGACCTGACCGATCCGGCGGCGCTGCAGGCGGCCATCGGGCCGAAGACGCGGATCGTCTATTTCGAGACCCCGGCCAATCCCAACATGCGGCTGGTCGACATAACCGCCATCTCGGCCATCGCCCGCGCCGCCGGGGCCCTGACGGTGGTCGACAACACCTACGCCACCCCGCTGCTGACCCGGCCCCTGGCCCTGGGCGCCGACATCGTCGTGCATTCGGCGACCAAGTATCTGGGCGGCCACGGCGACCTGATCGGCGGACTGGTCGTCGGCGGGGCCGAGGCCATGGCCCAGGTGCGCATGGTCGGGGTCAAGGACATGACCGGGGCGGTGATGAGCCCGTTCAGCGCCTTCCTGATCCTGCGCGGGCTGAAGACCCTGCAACTGCGTATCGAACGCCACTGCCGCACGGCCCTGACCGTGGCGCGGCTGCTGGAGGCGCACGCCGCCGTGACCGTGGTCCACTACCCGGGCCTGGAGAGCTTCGGTCAGCATGACCTGGCCAAACGCCAGATGCCGGGCTTCGGCGGCATGATCGCCTTTGAACTGAGCGGCGGCATGGCGGCCGGGATCGCCATGATGAACCGGCTGACGATGATCCGCCGGGCCGTGTCGCTGGGCGACGCCGAGAGCCTGATCCAGCACCCGGCCAGCATGACCCATGCCACCTACAGCCCCGAGGAGCGCCTGGCCCACGGCATCTCCGACGGGCTGGTGCGGCTGTCGGTCGGGCTGGAGGACGAAGCCGACATCCTCGCCGACCTGACCCGGGCGCTGGCGGCGGCGTAGGGGGTATCCTCGCCGTCCCAGTTTCGAACCCATCCGATTAAACAAATGCAGAACACGGATATTCTGACGCCTCGCGCCAGGAGATTCGCCATGCCGAAGATCGACCTCGCCGCCGCCCCGCGCCGGACCGGGACCGGCTATCCGCCGCCCTATGACACGCCCTGCAATAGGCGGGCGTGGGTCAACCTGTCCCAGGCCGCCGGCCTCGGTTTGGTGGGCGTCAACCTCCTCACCCTGCCCGATGGCCAGTGGTCCAGCCAGCGCCACTGGCACGCCGACGAGGACGAGTTTGTCTGGGTCGTGGCCGGCGAGGTGGTGCTGGTCGAGGACGGCGGGGAGACGGTGCTGCGGGCCGGCGACTGCGCGGCCTGGAAGGCGGGAGAGGCCAACGGCCACCATCTGCAGAACCGCTCGGGCGCCGACGCGGTGCTGCTGCAGGTCGGCAACCCGACCAACATGGCCACCGAAGCGGTGGTCTATCCCGACATTGACCTGATCATCCGCCCCGGCGGGGAAGGCTACCGTCACCGGGACGGGACGCTGTACCCCGCGCGCGCCTAATATCCGCCCCAGAAATCGCCCGACAGCGGCACGGCGACCGCGCGGCCGACGGCGTCGAGGGCCTGGCGGACGTCGGTGCGGGCCAGGAGGGTCTGGCGGCGGCTTTCGAACCGGGCCTGCCAGGGCGCCACCACCGGCGGGGGCAGGCTGACCCAGAAGGGGTCGAGGGCGCCGGCGCGGTGGCTGGGCGTCTGCAGCCGCCAGATCAGCAGGGCGGCGGCCTCGTCCAGCCTGTTCATACAGATCAGGGCCTGGCTGAGGGCGCCGGGATTGCGCTCGCGGCTCTTGCGCAGGCTCGTCAGCAGGGCTTCGGCGGCCTTGCGGTCGAGATCGGCCTGGGCGCAGGCCCGCTGGGAGTCGATCCAGGCCTCGCCGTAGTCGGTGACATAGTCGCGGTCGAGGCCGTCGAGGACGGTCAGGGCCTCCCGCGGCCGGCCCAGGTCGAGAAGCCGCGACGCCCAGCTCATGCGGGCGTCGGTCGAGGGATAGCGGCCCGAGCGTGAGTTGATGGCCTCGGTGAACACCGCCTCCGACTCCTTGACCGCACCGGTGTCGAACAGGGCGTGGCCCAACTGGATCAGCACGCCGTCGCCCTGGCTGTCGGCGTCGGTGAAGGCTTCGCCGTCCTGGAGGCGGGCGCGGTAGGCCTCGCCGATCTGGATGGCCTCGTCATAGCGGCCCAGGGCCCGCAGGATCGCCAGGACGTCCTGCACCGGCTCCAGATCGGCCGGCGAGATCTCCATCTCCGCCCGGGCGCGGGCGAGGTCGGCCTCGGCCAGGGCGCGCCAGTCGAACCGGTCGGGCTTGTCCCAGAGCGGCGCGAACCGCCGATCGGCGGCGGCATAGAGCAGGGTCCGGGGGTTCTGGGCCCGATCCAGGGCCTTGGCCGCCTCGGCCACCCGGCCGCGGTCGCCGAGCTGCCAGCCGTAGGCCAGCGCCCATTCATTGTCGCGCGCCCGCAGCGTCTCGGGCCGCGTCCAGGCCGTGCCGGCGATCCGGGCCAGGGCCGTCAGGGTCAGATCGGGGTCATCGTCGATGTAGTCGGTGAAGGCGCTGATCAGCGCCGGGCGCCAGGCGGCCACGATCGCCGGCTGGGCGTCGAGCAGAGTCAGGAAGCGTCGCGTCGCCTCGGCCATGGCGTGACGTTCGATGGCGTCGGAAATCTGGATGGTCTGCACCGCCCCGATCTCCATCGGCTCGGTGGCCAGCGGCTCGAGCAGCCGGGCGGCCTTCAGGCCCAGCGGCCGGTCCTTGATTTCGCTGCACAGGATGACCGAAAAATAGAACGGGCGGCGGACCTCGGTCCGCATGCGGTCGACGCGACGGTCGGCCATGATCTCGCGCAGGGTCGGCAGTCGCGCGTCGCAATCCTGGAAGTCGCCGACGACCAGGGCGGCGACGGTCTCGGCCGCCTGCTGTTCGAGTTTCAGGAAGTCGATCTGCCGGCTGATCGACTGCGCCGCCGCCGGCGCCGCGACCGTCAGAACGGCCAGGGCGGTCACCGCGGCCAATGCGATACGAAAACTCATGAGACTCAAAATCCCCGGGCGCGGCGCCCAGGCTCAGTCAGGCGCGACCGAAGCGGTCCGTCAAGCGGCTTTGCCGGCCGGTGGCGCCCAATGGCCAGCCCCCGGTCATGACAGGCGTTGGGGATGTCGAAGCCGACGCCCTGGACCCGGTCCCGGCGCGGTGGCGATCAACGGGGTCGGCGCAGTCATCATCACTGCCTCCGCCACGGAGCGCATCAGAAGGCCATGATGAGTCTGGAACGCGGGGCGTGCAGTTCCCGGCGATCGTCGCCGGGAACCTGCTGCTGAGGGCGGCTAGCGGTTGGGTTTTTTGACCTCGTTGACGACGGCGCCGACGCCGGCCCCGACAAGCGCGCCGGGAGGGCCCGCCACGACCGCGCCGGCGACGGCGCCGGTTGCCGCGCGCTGCTCCATATTATGGCCGCAGCCGGCCAGGCCGAGGGCGGCCAGCATGGACAGGGACAGGAGGGCGGGGGTGAGAATGCGCATGAACTTGGACTCCATGAGGTCTCCGGTGCGGATCGCTCCCCGGTCCAACGGCCCGCCGGCGCGATAGTTCCCGTCGCCGGCGGCCGCAGAATCGTCAGCGGGCGGGCGTCCGGACTCCCCCGCCCGGTCCCTTGCAGGGCAGGCGATTGCGGCCAAAGCGCCGGAAATTTGCCCCCAGAGTCTTTGCTGCATTGCAGCATTCTCTTGCGACTCGACGATATTGGCGCCATAAGGCTCGGCATAACGCGGACCTCGGCCAATCGTGAACCGGTCGGGATCCCGCTCTGTCGTGCTGCCTGAGACCGGAAATCCAGGGACGATGGGGCGTTGACGTCGGGGGGCGATACGCCCTCGTCGCACAGGACACGAGATCTTTGACTCTGAAACTCCAGACGCGGGCCTCCGTGCGCGCGCTGACGAGCGTTGCTTTGACCGGGACCCTTGTGGGCACGGCCTGCGGCGCCATCGTCGGTGGCGCCTACCTGATGGGCGGCATGGCTCAGGCCGCCGCGCAGCATCACCGCGTCACCAAAATCGCCGGCGTCGCCTCGGGCAGCTATTCCGAGGAGTCGCTCGGCCGGGTGGTCGACCAGATGAGCCCCGGCGCCCTGTCGGTGGCCGCTCGCCACGATCCCTACACCAGCGCCGGCGCCGCCCAACGCGACCGCCAGGCCTCCCTGTTCGCCGCAAGACTTGAACGCCGGACGACTCCGGGCGGTTCCCAGACCACCGGCCTGCTGATGAAGGCCAGCCTGCGCGGCGCCTTCAATCCCGCGGCCCAGCCCTTCCGCCTCAATGGCGCGCTGGATGATTCCCGCGACCTCGAATGCCTGACCCAGGCTGTTTATTACGAAGCCCGCGGCGAGACGCCCTCGGGCCAGGCCGCCGTGGCCCAGGTGGTGCTCAACCGCGCCCGCCATCCGGCCTTCCCCAAGTCCGTCTGCGGCGTCGTCTTCCAGGGCGCCTCCAGTGGCGGCGTCTGCCAGTTCAGCTTCGCCTGCGACGGCTCGATGCGGAAACGCCGCGAGTCGGGCGCCTGGGCCCGCGCCGAACGGGTCGCGGCCCGCGCCCTGTCGGGCGAGGTGATGTCGACCGTCGGCAACGCCACCCACTTCCACACCATCAACGTCTCGCCCGGCTGGGGTCCGCGTCTGACCCGCGTCGCCCAGGTGGGTCTGCATATCTTTTACCGCTTCGGCGGCCGCCGCGGCGCGCCGGGCGCGTTCGAGAACGATCCGACCCCGTCGGGGCCGGACATCGGCGATCGTCCGCTTTACGCCGGGCTGAGCCCGTCCGAACCGGTGCCCTACACGAGCCTGCCGAAGTCGCAGGAGGTGGTCTTCATCGCCGCCACGGCGGTCGCGCCGGGCCCGATGACGGTGACCGCCAGGGGCATCGGCGGTCCGGTCGGCGATGTCGTCGAACCCGCCTCGGCGCCCAAGGCCAAGCCTGTCGCCGCGACGCCCGCGCCCCGCGCCCGGTCCGTCGACACGGCGGGCGGCCCGGCCAAGCCCGAGGTCAAGGCCGAGGCGACGCCGCTCAGGACGTCGCAGCCATCGTCTTCATCCGCTTCCTGATCGACCCGGGCATGAACCGGGCGGCGAAGCGCAGCTGACGCCCGGCCTTGCCGACGATCCAGTGCAGATCCGGCCCCTGTAGCGACCGCCAGATGACGTCGGCCGCCTCCTCGACGGTGTAGACCGGCTGCCCCCCTTCGCGGATGAGGTCGGCGATGTTCTCGTTGCTGCCCTGTGATCCGGCCTGCAGGATCGGCGTCTCCACGAACCAGGGCATGATGCAGCGGACGTTGACGCCGAGGCGGGCGTATTCGACGTCGAGCGACTCCGACAGACCCCTGACCGCGAACTTGGTGGCCGCGTAGGTGGCCATCTTCGGCGCGCCATAGAGGCCGGCGCAGGAGGCGACATTGATCAGGGTCGAGCCCGGCGTCGCCTTGAGCAGCGCCAGACCCGCCCGGGCGCCGTTGATCACCCCCTTGATATTGATGTCCAGCTGGCGGTCGACCTCGTCGTCGGTGAGGTCTTCGAGAAAGCCGTAGTGGGCGATGCCGGCGTTGTTGAGCAGGGCGTCCATGCGGCCGCCCGACGCCTTGCCGAAGGCGGTCATGGCCTTGGTCCAGGCGGCGCGGTCGCGGACGTCGAGGGCGTGGACGCTGCAGTTGGCGGCGCCGAGCCCGGCCTGGGCCGCCTTCAGACCCGCCGCGTCGATGTCGGCCAGGCCGATGAACCAGCCCTCGGCCGCGAACCGCCGCGCCGTCGCCAGGCCGATGCCACTGGCCGCGCCGGTGATGAAGATCGCCTTGCGGCCGTTCGCGTTCGTGGTCATGCCCGTGTCCCCCGTTTATCCAAGCAAACGACCTCCGACCGGGTCAGGTCAAGCGGCGTCGGCAAAGCCTCTTTACGACTCACGCGGGCGGGCGTTCATGAGCCGCAGGAGACGCTGCATGACCAACGCCATCGACCGCCGCGACGAGCTGTCGCGCAAGCTGCTCAGCCTGCCCTACACCGAGCTCAATCCGGTGCAGCGCAGCGTCATCGACCTGATGATCGACGATCGTCCCACGAGCGTGGCGGCGGAGCTGCGCACCGATGACCGCAGCTTCTGGGAGCGGATGGCCGACCATGTGGCGGCGGTTGGCGGGTCCTGGGGCTTCATCTTCGGTTTCGCCCTGGCCCTGGCAGCCTGGACGGGGACCAATCTGGTGCTGATGCTCTGGGGCCGGGCCTTCGACCCCTACCCCTTCATCTTCCTCAACCTGCTGCTCTCGACCCTGGCCGCCATCCAGGCGCCGGTGATCATGATGAGTCAAAACCGGCTGGCGACCAAGGACCGCGCCGCCGCCGAGCATGACGCGGTGGTCAACCTGCGCGCCGAGCTCGAAATCATGCTGCTGCACGAGAAGCTCGACACCCTGCGCGACGGGGCGGTGATGACCATCATGACCGAGAACCGCGAGACCCTGGACCTGGTCCGCCAGCAGCTGGCCGCGCTCTCGAAGAAGATCGACTAGAGCCTCAACAGATAGGTGTGTTCGCCGTCGAGGACGGTTTCGCCCTTCTGGTTGGTCACGGTCGCGGTCATGACCACCACGCCGGTGGTTCGCTGGCGCTTGAGGGCGCTGATCTCCAGAACCGGATAGAGGGTGTCGCCTGGATAGGCGCTCTTGAGCACCTTGGCCCGCACCTCGATCATCCCCAGCAGGGCGTCGCCGATCTCGTGCGGGAACAGGCCGGCCCCGGCGGCGGTGAAACAGAGCACCTGCAGCCCGTGGGCCAGCGGCCCGGGATGGCCCAGCGCCTGGCAGTATTCGGCGTCGTAATGGATCGGATGATTGTCGAGGCTGACCGCCTGAAAGGCCGCGAAAGTGGCGTCGCCGAGCGTCCGCGAGGGCAGGGGATAACGGTCGCCGACCTTGAGGTCGTCGAAGCCCTTGGCGGGCGTGAGGCGGTGGGTGGCGTAGATTTCGGGCAAAGGCATCGGGCGACCTGCGGGGTTCGACACGCACCCTGCGGGTGCTGCTCACCATGACTAGCACTTAAATCAGCCATCTCGAGCAGGGCCGAAGGTCCGTGTCGAAGGACGCACGGCGTCAACCGCCGACTGCGCCGCCGCGCCGTCGCCGCAGCGCCCGCCGACACCCCGCCGTCGATCATCTCTTGCGGGTCAGCGTGCCGGTCGCACCAGCCTGGTCAAGGGCCGGTTGAGGCCAGGCAGCCGTCGGGACTGCTTTCGACCCGTTGCGGACATTCAGGCCATCAGCGACAAGACACCATGTCTCGCTATTTGAAACCCGGCACTCTCGTTCGGTGCGTCAACCACTCCGATGATACTTGGGAGGACGGCGTTGTCGTCCATTGCTGGCTTGAGGATCAGCTTGGCATTTTCGACTGCTACGTCGCCTTCTTCGGAAGCGCGATCCCAGAGGGAAAGCCGCCGGAGAAGCCATACGTCCTGCGCTACGCCTCGCCATCACTGACAGAGATCGAACCTGCTGCGACGAGCAAAGGCGGCTACGAGTTGGTGATGGGGAGCGACGTGGCTGATCGAGACGGCATGTATCTCGAACTGAACGACGGCTCGATGGAGACGATGCCACTCGCCGAAGTTTTCTACTCCGACATCGACGGTTCCATGACCGCATCCACATTCGGAAACAGCCTTCCGCTCGATGCGCTGGAATGGATGATAACCGAGGCCAAGCGACGGCTGCCTCCGAAGAAATAATGTCCGCTTCCTATCCTTAGGCGACGGGCTGCTTTCGACCCGTCGCTGACATAAGCCACTCGCGCGAGCCGCTGACGGGCTGGTGACCTCACCCCCTTTTCTCCCGCTCATCCTCGCGGAAGCGAGGACCCAGGTTTACGGCCGGTGCACGCACTTCAGGGGATGTCCTGCGCTCAGCAAATCTCCTGATACAGGTCCCGCCATCCGGGATTGGCTTTCTCGATCAGTTCGATCTTCCAGGCCCGGCGCCAGACCTTCATCTGCCGCTCGCGGCGGAAGGCGTCGTCGCGGGTGTCGAAAGCCTCATACCAGACCAGCCTCTTTACGCCGTAGCGGCTGGTGAACCCCGGCGTCAGCCCTTCGCGATGCGTGCCGACTCGGCGCACGAGGCTGTCGGTCGAGCCGATGTAGAGCGTCCCGTTCCGCTGGCTCGCGGGGATGTAGACGTAGAAGGCCATGTGAACTTGGCGCGAGCTGTTCACTTATTGCTCGCATATAGGGAAAATTCTGATCCATCAATTCATAGCAGCGGCCTGACCGGAGCCAAGCATCCCTTGAAGTGAGTGCACCGGCCGTAAGCCTGGGTCCTCGCTTCCGCGAGGATGAGCGGGGAGAAGAAGGGGGCGCTAACCACCCTCAACGGACACTCCAGACCGCCGCTTCAAGCTTAGGGGACACGTACTTTCGGTACATGCCCCCCCTACGCCGCCCGCCCCCGCCGCAGCGCCTGCGGCGGTTGCCCGAACGCGCGGATGAAGGCGCGGCGCATGCGTTCGGCGTCGCCGAAGCCGGTGTCCAGGGCCACGTCCTCGACCTGTAGCGGCTGGGAGTCGAGCAGGGTCCGCGCCGCCTCGACGCGCAGGCGTTCGACGGCCTTGGCCGGGGTGAAGCCGGTCTCGGCGGCGAAGGCGCGGGCGAAGGTGCGTTCGCTCATGCCGGCCCGGGCCGCCAGATCCTCGACGCTCAGCCGGTCGCGCAGGTTCTCCCGCGCCCAGGTCAGCAGGGCGTCGAACCGGCCGCCGCCTTCCATCTCCAGCAGGGCCGAGAACTGCGACTGGCCGCCGGGCCGGCGGTGATAGACAACCAGCTGCTGGGCGGTCTGGCGGGCGACGGCCTCGCCGAGGTCCTCGCCGATCATGGCCAGGGCCAGGTCGATGCCGGCGGTGATGCCGGCGCTGGTCCAGACCGCTCCGTCGCGGACGAAGATGCGGTCGGCCTCCAGCTTCACCTTGGGAAAGCGGCGGGCGAAGTCGGCGGTGCGGTTCCAGTGGGTGGTGGCCCGCTTGCCGTCGAGCAGCCCGGCCTGCGCCAGCACATAGGCGCCGGAACAGACGCTGGCCGTGCGGCGGGCGGCGCGGGCGGTCTTCTGGACGAAGGCGAGGGTGGCCGCGCAGATCGCCGGCCCCCGCGTGCCTTCGCCGCCGGACACCAGCAGGGTGTCGAGCCGCCCGGCGTCGGCGAAGGCCGCGCTGTCCAGGGTCACGCCCGACGAGCTCGCCACCGGCCCGCCGTCCCGCGACAGCAGGCGAATGGCATAGCCGCCCGGCGCGATCCTTCCGGCGATCTCGAACGCCGCGATCGGTCCCGCCGCGTCGAGCAGCTGGAAATCGGGGAAGATCAGGACGCCTATCGTGCGCATGGCGGTAATCGAGGGAATATTGTCATTTCCGCCAGACGCTAGGCCGGTCAGGATGAGGCGTCAACCGGAGCTCGCCCATGTCCGCCCAGCCGCTGCACATTGTCTTCGCCCTCTATCCCGGCGTCACCCATCTCGACTTCACCGGCCCGCACCAGTTCCTGTCTCGCCTTCCGGGCGCGCGGGTCACCGTCGCCTGCCTCGAGGGCGGCGAGATGGCGGCCGACGGCCTGACCTTCGCCGGCCTGACCGCCTATCGCGACATCGCCGCCTGCGACCTGCTCTGTATCCCCGGCGGCTTCGGCGCGACCGAGGCCATGCTCGATGCGGTGTTCATCGGCCATATCCAGCGGCTGGCCGAGGGCGCGACCTGGGTGACCTCGGTCTGCACCGGTTCGCTGATCCTGGGCGCGGCAGGGCTGCTCAAGGGCCGCCGGGCCGCCTGCCACTGGGCCTGGCGCGACCAGCTGGCGCTGTTCGGGGCCATTCCCGATCCGGCGCGGGTGGTCCGCGACGGTCGCTATGTCACCGGCGGCGGCGTGACGGCGGGCATCGACTTCGCCCTGACCCTGGCCGCCGAGATCGCCGGCGACGCCTTCGCCCAGGGCCTGCAGCTGGGTCTCGAATACGCCCCGGCGCCACCGTTCAACGCCGGCCGGCCGGAAACCGCGCCGCCGGAAGTCCTGGCCCGGTTCCAGGCGCTCTATGGCGACTCCATGCCGGCGCGACGGGCGGCGGCCGAAACGGCGGCGGCGCGGCTCTAGGGGATAGGGAGTAGGGTGTAGGGAGTAGCAATGGGATTGGCGGCGGCGCCAGTGGCGTGAGCAAGTCGAACTACGCCCTACGCCCTACGCCCTACGCCCTACGCCCTACGCCCTACGCCCTACGCCCTACGCCCTACGCCCTACGCCCTACGCCCTACGCCCTACGCCCTACGCCCTACGCCCTAAGACCTATTCCCTACCCCCACTGCACCGACGTCATCGAGATCCCGGCGAACACATCGTCATTGAAGAAGCTGACCGGCTCGCCCGTTTCCGCCGCGCCCAGCGCATAGAGCAGCGGCAGATAGTGTTCGGCGCTGTTGATCGCGGCGGCGGCGTCCGGGCCGAGGGCCCGCCAGTCGATCAGCGGGCCATGGTCGCCGGTCTCGATCAGCCGTTTGGCCGTGTCATTGAAGCGCGGGGCCCAGTCCGGCGTCGCGCCGGTGCGGAAGTCCACGTCGCGCAGATTGTGCACGATGTCGCCGCTGGCGACGATCAGCACGCCCTCGTCGCGCAGCGCGGCCAGGCGGCGACCGGCCTCATAATGCCAGGCGTTGGGCCGGGCGCGGTCGAGGCTGAGCTGGACGATCGGCACATCGGCGTCCGGATACATCGGCAGCAACACGCTCCAGACGCCGTGATCGAGACCCCGCGCCGGGTCCTGCACCACCGGATCGGGCGCCAGCAGGTCGCCGACCCGCGCCGCCAGGACCGGATCGCCGGGCGCCGGGTACCGCACATCGAACAACGCCTGCGGGAAGCCGCCGAAGTCATGGATCGTTTCCGGATGGGCCGCGGCCGAGACGGCGGCCGCGCCCGATGTCTCCCAGTGGGCCGACACGCAGAGCACCGCCTTCGGCCGGGACAGCCGGCCGGCGATGTCGGCCCAGCCGCGCCGCCAGGCGTTGTCCTCGATGGCGTTCATCGGCGAGCCGTGGCCGAGGAACAGAACGGGCATGCGGGCGGTCATGACGGAGCCTTCAAGTAACAGGATGAGATACAGATGGGATTGGGCCCGCCCGTTGCAATGGCGCGCCGGTAATGTCCGGAGCGTAGCGTTTGCCCCCTGTAGTGTCCCATTCCGCGCCAGACCCTGTCCCGCAGGGGCGCGGCGGCCCCCTCGACGCCCTCCGGTTCATCGCCGCCCTGCTGATCGTGCTCTATCATTTCGGCGCGGATGCGCCGGTTGAGCTGGCGGCCCTGCATCCGGTCTTTGCCCGCGGCTACCTGGCCACCGACTTCTTCCTGATCCTGTCGGGCTACGTGCTCGGCCGGGCCTATGGGCCGGGCATTCTGGCCGGGCGGATCGGCTTTGGCGATTTCCTGAAGAAGCGGCTGACCCGCGTCTGGCCGGCCCAGTTGATGGTGCTGGCCGCCCTGGGGGCGGTTGTGCTGTTGGCGGGCCTGATCGGGGCGGCGCCCGCCCATCCCGACCACTTCAGCCTGAGGGCGATGGTCATGCAGGCCCTGCTCGTCCAGGCCTGGGGCCTGCCCGGCGGCGGTGGCTGGAACCATCAGAGCTGGTCGCTGTCCGCCCTGGTCGTGTGTTACGCTGCCTTTCCGCTGACCTGGCGCTGGATCAGCCGGATGGTCAGTCCCTCGGCCCTGCTGGCCCTGGGCATGGCGGCCGTCATGGTCGGCGATCTGATCTGCCTGCGCGTTTTTGAGCACCACATCTACGATCTCGACTTCAGCCTCGGCGTGGTGCGCACCGCGCCGCTGTTCCTGTTGGGCGTCTGTATCGCCCGGGTCGTGGAGCAGGGCCGGCCGTCGGTCGGCATGGCCCGGCTGCTGGCTTGGCTGGCGGGGGCCACGCTGGTCCTGCTGCAGCTGACCGGCCGGTTCGACCTGCCCAGCATCTTCGCCATCGCCGCCATCGTCCTGGCCCTGGGCCGTTTGCCGGTCCAGCGCCCCTCCCGCCTGATCGAGGCGGGGGCCAAACTGTCCTTCGCCCTGTTCATCACCCACGCCCTGACCGGCCTGGTCTGGTTCGGCGGCATGAAGGCGCTGAGTGGACGGTTGCGCCTCGAGCCCTGGATGGACTGGGCCATGTGGGCGGGATCGATTCCGGCCGCCCTTGTCGGAGCGGCGCTGTTCCATCGCCTCGTCGACCGGCCGGTCCAGGCCTGGCTGGTCGGCCGTCGGGACAGGCGCAGGGTCGCCCGGGCCGCGGGTCTGGTGAACGTATGACCCGGCGTTGACTCGGCCAGTCGCCCGGGCCTCGCCGGACGGGTCGATGAAGCCCTGGGTCACGGCCGTGGCGGGGAAAGGGAGGGCGGCGGCGTCGCCCTTCAGGTCGCGTCCAGCCCGATATCCAGCACCATCGCCGAGTGCGTCAGGGCCCCGACGCTGATCACGTCGACGCCGGTCTCGGCGATGTCGCGGACGGTGTCGAGATTGACCCCGCCGGAGGCCTCCAGCACCACCCGGCCGGCGGTCATGCCGACGGCGACGCGCAGGTCCTTGAGGCTGAAATTGTCGAGCATGACCACGTCCGGCCCGGCGTCGAGCGCCTCGGCCAGCTGGGTCAGGCTGTCGACCTCGCACTCGACCTTGACCAGATGGCCGGCGAAGGCGCGGGCGCGGGTGATGGCCTCGCCGACCCCGCCGCAGGCGGCGACATGGTTGTCCTTGATCAGGATGGCGTCATCCAGGCCAAAGCGGTGGTTGAGCGCGCCGCCGCAGCGGACAGCGTATTTCTCCAGCGCCCGCAGGCCCGGCGTGGTCTTGCGGGTGTCGGTGATGCGGGCCTTCGTGCCCTCGACGGCGTCGACATAGGCGCGCGTCAGGGTGGCGACCCCGCTGAGCCGGCCCAGCAGGTTCAGCGCCGTGCGCTCGGCCGACAGCAGGGCCCGGGCGTTGGCCGAGACCTTGGCCAGCATCGTCCCCGCCTCGACCTGGTCGCCGTCCAGCGCCCGGGGCCGGAACCGCGCCTCCGGATCCAGCGCCAGGATAGCCAGCCGGGCGCAGTCCAGGCCGGCGATGGTTCCGGCCTTGCGCGTGCTGAACGTCGCCTGCAGCCGCGCGTCGGCGTCGATACAGGCCAGGGCGGTGATGTCGCCGGCACGGCCCAGATCTTCGGCCAGGGCGGCGCGGACGACCGGGTCGATCAGCAGGTCGGGCAGGGGGGCGATCATTCGGCGGCGACCTTCCGGGCCTGCAGGCCGTCCAGGGTGACAAAGGTTCGGCTCGCGGGCTCGACGACCGCCGGATAGTCGCTGCGATAGTGGGCGCCGCGGCTTTCGCGACGGGCCAGGGCGCATTCGGCGACCAGACCGGCGGCGATCAGCACCGGGCCCTGGCCATGCGCGCGTTTCAGGGTCTCGACACCCTCGACCAGCCGGGTCAGGCCCGCGGCGTCGCGGATTACCCCGGCGCCCCGGCTCATCTGGCGGCGCAGGTCGGCGAAGGCGGCGGCGGGCAGGTCGGGCAGGGGGTCGCCGCTGATGACGCGGCCGGTGGGGGCGTCCAGCTCACGCGCCGCGGCCCCGGCCCTGGCGCCGAACACGGCGGCCTCGAGCAGGGAGTTGGAGGCCAGACGGTTGGCGCCGTGGATGCCAGTGGCGGTGCATTCCCCGGCCCCGAACAGACCCTCCAGGGTCGTGGCGCCGTGCGCGTCGGTGACTACCCCGCCCATGTGATAGTGGCAGGCGGGGGCGACAGGGATGGGCTGGCGGCGCGGGTCGACGCCGGCGCTCATACACGCGGCGAAGACGGCCGGAAACTCGTCGGGGAAGTGGTTGCCGACGGCGGCCCGGGCGTCGAGGAAGACCGGGCGACCGGCCTCGATTTCGGTGTGGATGGCGCGGGCGACGATGTCGCGCGGGGCCAGTTCGGCGGCCGGGTCATAGGCGGCCATGAAGGCCTCGCCCGCCGCATTGACCAGCTTCGCCCCCTCGCCGCGCAGGGCCTCGGTGGCCAGCGGGGCCGGGTCGCGGCCGATGTCGATGGCCGTGGGATGGAACTGCACGAACTCCGGGTCGGCGATCAGGGCGCCGGCCAGGGCGGCCAGGCCCAGACCCTCGCCGCGCACCTCGGCCGGGGTGGTGGTCACGGCATAGAGACCGCCCAGCCCGCCGGTGGCCAGCACCGTGGCCGGGGCGAGAATTTCGACCAGTCGGCCGTCGCGTTCGGCCAGCACGCCGCGCACGCGGCCTTCGCCATCCTGCAGCAGGCGGCGAACGCGGACCCCGGCCAGAACGCTGACCTGGGTCGAGGCGTAGGTGGCGACGGTCATCGCCCGCATGATTTCGCGGCCGGCCTGGTCGCCCTTGACCCGGGCCACGCGGGCGCGGCTGTGGGCGGCTTCCAGGCTCTGGGCGAAACCGCCGTCGTCGGTGCGGTCAAACGGCGCGCCGAGGTCGGCCAGGTGGCGGACGGCGTCAGGGCCCTCGCGGGTCAGGATCTCGACCATCGCCGGGTCGCACAGCCCGGCGCCGGCGGCCAGGGTGTCGGCGGCGTGCAGGGCGGGGTTGTCGTCGGCGCCGAGGGCCGCGGCCATGCCGCCCTGGGCCCAGGCCGAGGAACAGCCCTCGTTGAGCGGCGTCGGCGACAGCACCAGCGCCTTGCGCGGCGCGGCGGCCAGGGCGGCGGTCAGGCCGGCGAGGCCCGCGCCGACGACCAGCACGCCGTCATGATGGATACGCTCGGTCATCGCGGCGCCTTTCAGATCAGCTCGACATCGACGTGATGCCGGGCCTTGATCATGTCGTAACGCGCGGGGACGGCGGGCGGCGGCAGGTCGACCATCCGCTGCACGGCCAGGCGGGCGCGGTCGGCCAGCACCGGATCGACGGTGACCTTGAACTGCTCCTTGACCAGGGCGTCGAGGATGTTCTGCAGGGTGATGCGCTTCATGTGCGGGCACAGATTGCACGGGCCGAGGAACTCGACCTCGGGTGTGTCGGCGGCGATGTTGCTGGCCATCGAGCATTCGGTCAGCAGCACCACCTGCTTCGGCCGGCGGGCCACGACATAGTCGGTCATGGCCGCGGTCGAGCCGGCGAAGTCCGCGGCGGCCAGCACCTCTTCGGGGCATTCGGGGTGGGCGAGGATCTCGGCGCCGGGGTAGGCGGCGCGCATGTCGGCGACGTCCTGGGCGTTGAACCGCTCATGCACCTCGCAACGGCCCTGCCAGGCGATGATCTTCACATCGGTCTGGGCGGCGACATTGCGGGCCAGGAACTCGTCGGGGATCAGGATCACCCGGTCGACGCCCCACTCGCGGGCCGCCCATTCGACGACCTGAACGGCGTTGGCGCTGGTGCAGCAGATGTCGGTCTCGGCCTTCACCTCGGCGGTGGTGTTGACATAGGTGACCACCGGCAGACCCGGATAGCGCTGCTTGATCAGCCGCACGTCGGCGCCGGTGATCGAGCTGGCCAGGCTGCAGCCGGCGCGCAGGTCGGGGATCAGGATGGTCTTGTCAGGGCAGAGCACCTTGCTGGTCTCGGCCATGAAATGGACGCCGGCCTGAACGATGATCGTCGCGTCCGAACGGGCGGCCTCGCGGGCCAGACCCAGGCTGTCGCCGACATAGTCGCCGACCCCGTGGAAGATCTCGGGCGTCATGTAGTTGTGGGCCAGGATGACCGCGTTCTTCTCGCGCTTGATACGATTGATCTGCGCGATCAGCGGCGCGTGAATCTGCCACTCCAGGGGCGTGACGCGGCTTTTGACTCGCTCCCAGATCGGAGCGACGGCAGCCTCCACGTCGGGGCTGAAGTCAAAGCGGGTGTTTCCGTCGGCCATCTCGATCCTCCTTATGCTCAAACTGAGCATTTCAGGGGCCTGTAAAACGCCGGAAGCGGATCGCTCCACCCCGGCGCAGGCTACTTATGCTACAAATGAGCAAAAGTTGCAAGACAGATATAGACCTTCAGGGGTGGTCGTGCAAACCCTTTGGCGCGTCATGCGTTAGGCAAGGGGGAGGGGGAGCGCGGCCTTGGCCGACTGTACCTCCGACCCTACATCCCGACTGAACAGTGAAAGGATTTGCCACATGGCCACGAAGATCGACACCGGTATCGCCGCCAAGGACCGCGCCGCCGTCGCCCAGAGCCTCTCGAAGGTCCTCGCCGACACCTACGCCGTCTATCAGAAGACGCACGGCTATCACTGGAATGTCCGGGGCCCCAACTTCTCGTCCCTGCACGCGCTGTTCATGGACCAGTACACCGAGCAGTGGCAGGCCCTGGACGTGATCGCCGAGCGGATCCGGGCCCTTGGCCAGTTCGCGCCGCAGTCCGCCGCCGCCTTCGGTAATCTGACCGCCGTCAAGGACGGCGATCCCGAAAAGGACTGGGAAGGCATGGTGTCGGAACTGAAGAGCGACCACGAGACCGTGGTGGCCACCCTGCGCGATCTGATCGAGGTCGGCGAGGCGGCCGGCGACGACGTCTCCGTCGATCTGGCCACCCAGCGGCTGACGGTTCACGAAAAGCACGCCTGGATGCTGCGCGCCACGCTCGGCGAGAAGTAGGCGCGATTGACCCGGGGGATTGGTCAGGGCGTTCGGCGGGTTGTGATCGCCCTTGTGGCGATCGGCCTTTCGGGCTGCATGACCAACTACCGGGTCAAGGCCGGAACGGGCCGGGTCGACGGCGTCGCCGCCGTCGCCCGGGGCCTGTCCAACGCGGCCCTGGCGCGGCTGGTCGCCGACATGGACCCGGCCATGCTGGCCCTGGCCCGTCGGCATGATCCGGCTGCCGGGGCCGACCCCTGGGGGCGGGTGGTCGGCTGGACCAGCTACGATCTGGCGCGCATCCCCACCCTCGGCGATCTGACCCTCGAAAGCAGCGACGCGCTGCTGATCAACGCGCTCAAACCTTATGGCGACGAACCGACGCCGCCCGCCCGGCCGTTCATCCTCAAGGCCTCGACCGAGGATCGCGCCCGGGCCGAGGACTGTCTGACCCAGGCCATCTACTACGAAGCCGCCGTCGAACCGGTCGAGGGCATGCAGGCGGTGGCCCAGACGGTGCTCAACCGCCTGCGCCATCCGGGCTATCCCAAGTCGGTCTGCGGCGTGGTCTATGAGGGATCGCAGCGGCTCACCGGCTGCCAGTTCAGCTTCACCTGCGACGGGTCCCTGGCGCGCACGCCCAACCCTGTGCTCTGGGCGCGGGCGCGGGGCGTGGCTCACAGCGCCCTGGGCGGATTCGTCCTGGCGCCGGTCGGCACCGCCACCCACTATCACGCCGACTACGTGGCCCCCTACTGGGCGCCGACCCTCTACAAGATCACCAAGATCGGCCGACACATCTTCTATCGCTGGACCGGCCCGTCCGGATCGCCGGCGGCCTTCTCCGGCCGCTACGCCGGTGGCGAGAACAACCTGTCTCTGGCCATCCTGCAGGGGTTGGACGAGCGCATCCAGGGCAGCGGCCTGACCGGAGACGCCAGGCTGGCCGGCCCCGCGACGCGGACCGTGACCCTGGCCGTCGCCGGGGAGAGTCGCACCTACGCCGTTCAGATTCCCGACCCGGCGGGCGGCCAGGGGATCCGGATCGAAGGCGCCCTTCAGCCGGCCCGGCGCCCGCCGACTCCGGCGGAGGTGGCCGAGATCAACGCCCGGCTCAAGCGGCTGGACGAGGCGACCGCGCCGCCGCGCCCGGCCCAGGCCGCGCCGCCGACGCTTGACGTCACGGCCGGGAACCTGCCCCTGGCCCGCCCGAACTAGAGGCCGAAGGCCCTGGCGTAGGTCACGGTGACCGGCGTCTCCAGCGCGCCCGGACTCAGGGCCAGGGCCATGAAGGACGGCCCCGAAAACGGCGCCGTCACCATCCGCGCGGCCTGGGCCGAATAACCGACACGCGGGTAGTAGGCCGGATGGCCCAGCACGATCACCGCCTCAACGCCGGCGGCGCGACAGGCGGCGTGGCCATCCTGCATCAACATCGTGCCGAGCCCGGTCTTCTGGCGACCGGGCATGACCGACAGCGGCGCGAGTGCGGCGAACCGCGCGCCGGTGTCGGTGATCAGGCGGGTGAACAGGATGTGGCCGACGATCGCGTCAGCTTCGACGGCGACGAGTTCAACCAGACCATCGCCGTCGGCGCGAAGGGCGTCGACCAGATCGGCCTCGTCGGGCTGGCCGAAGGCGGCGGCGACGACCGCGCGGATGGCCGGATGATCGCCCGCTGTCGCCGCCCGGATCACCAGGCGCCGATCTTCTGCGCCTCGCCCTGGGCGGCGGGCTTGTGGCCGGCCTCATGGTCGCCCTCGGCGAGGAAACGCGCTGCTTCCAGAGCCGCCATACAGCCCATGCCCGCGGCCGTGACCGCCTGGCGATAGACATCGTCGGTGACGTCGCCGGCGGCGTAGACGCCCGCGATGGCGGTCCCGGTCGTGCCGGGCTTGACCGTCAGATAGCCGCCGGTCTTGGTCTCCAGCTGGCCCCTGAACAGTTCCGACGAGGGGGCGTGGCCGATGGCGATGAACACGCCGTCGGCCTTGACCTGGCGGGTCTCGCCGGACTTGACGTTCTTCAGCCCCACGCCGGTGACGCCCATGGGATCGGTGTCGCCCTCGACCTGGTCGATGGCGTGGTCCCAGATCACCTCGATCTTGGGGTGGGCGAACAGGCGTTCCTGCAGGATCTTCTCGGCCCGGAACTCGTCGCGGCGGTGTACGACGGTGACCTTGCTGGCGAAGTTGGTGAGGAACAGGGCCTCCTCCACGGCGGTGTTGCCGCCGCCGACCACGACCACCGCCTTGCCGCGATAGAAGAAGCCGTCGCAGGTGGCGCAGGCCGAGACGCCGAAGCCCTGGTATTTCTGCTCGCTCTCGAGGCCCAGCCATTTGGCCTGGGCGCCGGTGGCGATGATCACCGTCTCGGCCAGCCAGTCCTGACCGCTGTCGGTCTTGATCGCGAACGGGCGGCGCGACAGGTCGACGGCGGTGACGATGTCGTTGACCACCTCGGTCCCGACATGCCGCGCCTGGGCCTCCATCTGCTCCATCAACCAGGGACCCTGGATGACATCGGCGAAGCCCGGATAGTTTTCCACGTCGGTGGTGATGGTCAGCTGACCGCCGGGCTGGATGCCCTGGATCAGCACCGGATTGAGCAGCGCGCGGGCGGCATAGATGGCGGCGGTCCAGCCGGCGGGGCCGGAACCGATGATGAGGCAGCGGGTGGTGCGGGGGGCGGTGCTCGACATGGGGGCTAATCTAGGGATGATTCCGCTCCGATGCGATGTCTGGGGGAGAAACTGATCACATGTTTTCATCGGGGTGGTGGATCGTCGGTGTCGCTTTCGTCCTGGTCTTTGTCGTCCTGGGCGCCTGGACCAACGGAGGGGCGGGCGACAGCCGAAAGAAGCGGCTGCGAAGATATGATGGCGGCGGTGGCGGAGGAGGCGCGGCCGAGCGCCCGCCACGGGATCCTCTCAGAGACATAACGGATGGCCGGTGGAGCAATGGCGATAGCTACGCCGACGGCGACGGCTGGGGGGACGGCGGCGGTGATGGAGGCGGCGACTGAACCGACCGAACAGGTCTAGAGTGGCTTCGACTCACGCGTTCCGAGCTCCGCCATGACCACCATCCCCGAGATCGAGATCGCCGGCCGCCGCATCGGTCCCGGCCATCCGCCCTATGTGATCTGCGAGCTGTCGGGCAATCACAACGGCAGCCTCGACCGCGCCCTGACCCTGATCGACGCGGCCGCCGACACCGGCTGCGACGCCATCAAGATCCAGACCTACACCGCCGACACCATCACCCTGGATGTCGACCGGCCCGAGTTCCGCATTCAGGGCGGCCTGTGGGACGGCCAGACCCTGCATGCTCTCTATCGCGAAGCCCAGACGCCCTATGAGTGGCACGGCGCGCTGTTCGAACGGGCGGCGGCGCGCGGCGTGACCCTGTTCTCCAGCCCTTTCGACGAGACGGCGGTCGACCTGCTCGCGGGGCTGAATGCGCCGGCCTACAAGATCGCCAGCTTCGAGGCCGTCGACCTGCCGCTGATCCGCTACGCGGCGGCGCGGGGCAAGCCGCTGATCATCTCCACCGGCATGGCCAATCTGGCCGAGATCGAGGCCGCCCGCGACGCGGCCCTGGCCGGCGGCGCGGCCGGGGTGCTGCTGCTGCATTGCGTGTCCAGTTATCCAGCGACCTTCGAGGACGCCAACGTCCGCACCATTCCCGACATGGCCGCCCGGTTCGACTGCCCTGTCGGCCTGTCGGACCACACGCCGGGAACCGCCGCCGCCGTGGCCGCCGTGGCCCTGGACGCCTGCGCCATCGAGAAGCATTTCACCCTGGCCAGGTCCGATGGCGGTCCCGACGCGGCCTTCAGTCTCGAGCCGGCCGAGTTCACATCCCTGGTTCGCGACTGCCGCGACGCCTGGTCGGCCCTGGGCCGGGCCCACTACGATCTGCTCGGCTCGGAGACGGCCAACCGCCAGTTCCGTCGCTCGCTCTATGTGACGGCGTCGGTCAAGGCCGGCGAGACGCTGACCAAGGCCAATGTGCGGTCGGTGCGGCCGGGCGACGGCCTGCCGCCGGCGGCGCTGGGCAAGGTGCTGGGCAAGACGGCTTCGCGGGACCTGACCTTCGGCGAGCCGCTCGACTGGTCGATGATCCGTTAGTCGATCCTCCCCACAGGCGTGGGGAGCCTCGCCAGACCGCTACTCCGGCAGCAGCCCCATGCGCTTGCCGACGATCTGGTCCATGGCGCGTTTGGACAGCACCTTTTCCGACATGAACACCTGGAACGGGTCCGGCGAGACCGTGTAGCGCACCTTGGGTTTGGCGACGGTCAGGGCCTGGAGGATGACCTCGCCGATCCGTTCGGGCGGCAGACCCTTGACGCCGAGCGCCTGCATATAGGTCTTCAACCGGTCCATCGGCCCGGCGTAGACGGTGTTGGCGTAAGGCGTGACGTCGATCTCTTCGGCCTTGGACCAGATCGGCGTGGCCACGGCGCCGGGGGCCACGACGATCACATCGACGCCGAACACCAGCAGTTCGCGGCGCAGGGACTCCGACAGGCCTTCGACGGCGAATTTCGAGGTGCTGTAAGGGGCCATGAACGGGCTGGCCGTCCGGCCGCCCACCGAGGAGATGTTGACCACCCGGCCGGGGTCCTTGCGCGCCGGGCTCCCGGCGCCGAGCAGCGGGGCGAAGGCCTGGGTGGCGATGACCATGCCGGTGACATTGACCTCCATCTGCTGGCGGAAGTCCTCGACCGGCAGATGCAGCAGCGGCCCGGCGACCGCGATGCCGGCGTTGTTGACCAGACCGGCCAGGGTCTGGCCGCCCAGGGCCGCCTCGACCTGACGCGCGCCCGCGCGGACCGCGGCTTCGTCGGTGACGTCGAACAGCAGGGGGGTGAAGGCTTCGCCGAACTCGGCCTTGAGGCGGTCGCCGTCGGCCGCCTTGCGGACGCTGCCGAACACCTGGAAGCCGTTGGCGACAAGGACCTTGGCCGTGCCCCAGCCGATGCCGGTCGAGACGCCGGTGACGACGACGGATTTTCTGTTGGCGCTCATGACATTCCCCAGCCGGCGGCGAAGATGCCTACATGGCGTGAATGACCGCCGTTCGCCAGTCCTGCAAGACGCGGTTGAGCGTCGGACCTAGGATGGCGCGACTCACTCCAGCCCGGTCGCGCCATGACTTCATCCCGCATCCTGTTCGTCTGCGACGCCGGCCCCGGCGTCGGCGGCGGTCATGTCATGCGCTGCCTGACCCTGGCCGAGGCGCTGGCGGCGCGGGGCGCGGTCTGCGGCTTCGTCCGCACGCCGGAGGCCGCCGATATCCTGGCCCGCTATGCGCCGGACATGCCGCTGGTCGAGCCAGACGCCGCCGCCGACCTGCTGGTGCTTGATTCCTATCGCATGACGCCGGCGACCGAGGCCGCCTGGCGGGGGCGGACGGGACGACTGGCGGTGATCGACGATCTGGCCCGGCCACATGACTGCGATCTGGTGCTCGACCCGTCGTTTGGCCGCTTGGCCAGGGACTATGCGGCGCCGGTGGTGCTGGCCGGGCCGAGCTACGCCCTGGTGAGGCCGGCGTTCGCCGCGCGCCGGGAGACGGCCCTGGCCCGACGCGGCGCGCCTGTCGTGCGCGGTCTGGTTTCGCTGGGCCTGACCGATGTCGGCGGGATCACCGGACGGGCCGTCCAGGCCCTGGCTGAGACCGGTCTGGCGCTGGACGTGGTGGTCGGCGCCGGGGCGCCCAGCCTGTCGGTGCTCGAACCGCTGGCGGCGTCGGGGCGCATCGCCCTGCATATCGACAGCAGCGACATGGCCGGACTGATCGAACAGGCCGACATCGGCGTCGGGGCCGGCGGCTCCAGCGTCTGGGAACGGGCCTGTCTGGGTCTGCCCACCGTGACCCTGATCCTGGCCGACAACCAGCGCGAGATGGCCATGGCGCTCGACGCGGCCGGGACGACCCTGGCGCTGGACGCGCGCTGGCCGGACCTGGAGGGGCGGTTGGCGGCGGCGGTGGAGCGGTTGTCTTGGCAGGCGGGCCTGCGCGAAGGCCTGTCAGCTCGCTCGGCCGCCCTCTGCGACGGCGGCGGCGCGCGGCGTGTGGCGGAGGCGTTGGCGGGTTTGCTGCAGACCTGACCCACAATACGCCGTCATGGCCCGAACAAGTCGGGCCATGACCGGTATTATGGCGCAAACGCCACTGATCAAAATTGCAACCACCACAAAGGGTGTCGCACAGAAACCCGAAAGAGAACGGGACGGCAACCTTCCCCCACCCCCCTGAAGCACCCCCTGGCAGCGCGAGCTAGGATCACGAAGGCGCGACCGTTCCACAAAACCATCCCTGTTGGCACAATATGGTTGATCGGCGGGGCGGTAAGGGTTAATGGGAGACATTGCCGGAGTCTCCCGATGCTTGACGAACCCAACCTTGATCACCTGGTCGCCCTGTTTGACACGACGGCGATCCGCCGCGCCCTGATCGAGGCGCATCGGCTTGGGATCGAGGTCGGGGAACAGCGAGAGCGGGATCGCATTCTGCAGGCGGTGTCCGGAGCGCCTCAGGCTGCAAGAGCGGCAGCCAGCGAAACTCCGTCCAATATCGTTTCAACTACTTCCGCCGAAAATGCGTCCACCCGTGAAGACGACCAAGAGAAAGCGCCCCGCGCCCCTCGCGGCCTGACGCGGGAACTTGTGATGCTGGTCCTCGAAGACGCTCCCGGCAGCACGACTTCTGAGATTCAGAAGCGGGCCGTGGCGCTGGATCAACGGGTGTCTGAAAAGACCGTCTACAACGAGTTGAACCGAGAACGGGGGCGGCTCTACCGGCAATCAGCGGACCGCTGGAGCATGATCCCTACCATAACCACCGCAACTGTGGGCGTTGAAGAGGAGGACATTTTGAGATGAACGCCTAGGCGAAGCCCAGCGAACCGCTGAAGACAGCACATACAGAAACGACCCCCGGTCCGTGAGAGACCAGAGGCCGTTTTGTGCATCCAGTCCGCCGGAAACCGGCAAAGAAACCTTCTGCCCTGTAGAGAAGGAATCCTTGCACGAGCCGGTCGGTTTTTCAAGGCCCCACGCATGGAGAATTGCCGTGGATCCGACCCCCTATGATGTGAATGTGCGAGACTACTACCGCATTCAAGACGGCCAATCGAGGCACGTCCGGCGTCACAAGCGCCGCCGTCGCCGCTGGTTCAGGAGGCCCTGTCGGGGCTTCTAGCCAACTGAACGCCTAAAGGCTCACCTGCACCAGTGCAGGTGAGCTGGAGCCCTGCGTTCTCAAAGGCTGAGCGTAGGGCTTCCAGGTTGTTCTTGATCGGCACCCGCCGGCCCTTCTCGAAATCCCTAACAGTGCTGAGCGAAACACTCGCTCCTGATCGGATTGCCGCGCAAGCCCGGCGTCATCTGTGACGAGGGACGGCCCCGGCGTTGGTCGCTAGGCTGACGCTAGCTCAGGCCGAACATCCCCTTCAGACGCCACGCCGCGTCTTCAGACTGAACGCGCGCAAGGATTTCCACTGCCTCTGGCTGAGCGCCATGATGGACCGTGTAGAGGAAATATCCGCTGGTATCCGTCAGGTCCTCGCCGGACAATTCAAGGCGTCGGTCGGACAGCGGTGCAAGACAGATCGTCGTGTCGTTATCCAACGCGGCGCTGAAGTAGTAGCCTGCCATGTTCACTACCTTTTCAGGATCGATTCGTGGAACAATTCACTCATACGCTTCGCCCTAACCCTCAGATGTCAGCTGCCCGCTTGGCCGACTACATGGCGGCCTCTGAGCAGGCGAGGCGCGGCATCGTTCAGAGTTGCAAGTACCGGCCCACTGTCCGCGTCGTTCAGCACGCCGAGGCCAGAGCCGCGATCAAGGCTGCCTTTCTTGCGGGGCCGCTTGACGCCAAGGCCCTGAAGGAAAAGGCGGATTTCATCCGGAACAAGCTCTCCGACTCCGTTTTCGAGGGGGAGGTCAACGATCACAACGCCGACTACGTGGCGAAATTCGCCGAGGTCGCGTGGGAACTGGATTTGCCGGCGGCGGTAATTTCTGCCGGTGCAGATTTCCCCGCCCACTCCATGAACGGCGTTCGCGTGACGTTTGCGACTGACCTTTCGCTTCAGCGCGTGACCAAGACGAACAGGGTTCGTACAGGCGGGGTCGTTCTTCGATACGCGAAGAGCAAGGCCCTTTCACCCAAGATCGCGATGTACCATTCCGCCTACGCTTTCGGACGAATGAGCCAGGTAGCGGACCCGGATGTCGGCGAGCCCGAAAAGAAGCTGTGCATCGTTCTCGACGCCAATACGGCTCAAACCTACGAAGCTCCCGGCAACGCTGGGTATCTTTACAAAGAGATGGGCGCGGCCTGTCTGGCTATTGCTGAGCGGTGGGCGGCGATCAAGCCGCCGCCGGGCGCGGTGGTGAAAGGCGGCTAGCCCGGAAGACGCGAGCCTTAGCGCTCTGGCGTTTGCGCCATACTACCGGCCATGACGGGCCTAGGCCGGAAACGCAAACCCCTTCGCCGCCAGCCGCGCGGCCATGTCCGGCCGGCGAACCGCCCAGTCCTCGGCCAGCAGGCCCAGGCCAAACACGTCGACAGCCTCGCCGTCCTTGACGATATGGCGGCGGAAGCGGGCCTCCTGCACGAAGCCATGCTTCTCATGCAGCCGCCAGACCGGTTCGTTGGACGCCAGCACCTCGCACCACAGCTTGGTCAGCGCCTGCGGCCCGAACACCTGCTCGATCATCCAGAACTCGACAAAGCTGCCCAGGCCCAACCCGCGCACCGACGGATCGGCAAGGTAGTAGGCCCAGGCGCAGCGGCCGTGGCGGCGGTCGATGTCATAGAGGTTGGCCAGGCCCACCGGGACGCCGTCCATCTCGATGATCCAGTAGCGGCGGCGATCGTCGCCGGGAAGGCCGGCGAACCAGTGGGCGTGCTCCTCCGGCGCGATCAGATGGTCGGTGTACATATAGGGCCGCACCGCCTCGCTGTTGCGCCAGGCGAACAGGCGGTCGCTGTCGTCGGGCGTCAGGTCGCGCAGGGTGACGGTCGGGGCGGTCATACGCGGCGGTCTCCGCCAAACGTGGCCAGGTCCGGCCGGCCGCGCACGAATTTGCGCACGGCGTCGGCGGTGAAGGCCCGGTCCTTCTTGTAGAGGCCGTCATAGACCGTGGCCATGAAGGCGTAGTCGTCGGGCCGGTCGACGGTCCAGCGCACCTCGCCCTCGTCGACCGGCTGCGAATGGAAGGCCAGGCGGTAGCGGTCGGGATGGTTCCAGACGCCCCAGGTCACATGCTCATGCTCCTCGGGCGTCGTCGCGGCGGCGGCGGCCCGGCGAAGGGCGGCGGCGGTGATCACCTCGACATCCAGCCCCTTGGGGAAGGTGCGGTGGGGCGGTGTGTTGCTGGTGTAGTCGGCGCCGGTCTCGAGATGGGTGTCGATGGTCTCATCGATGACCGTCCAGTCGGCCAGCGGGCAGTCGGCGGTCAGCCGCACGACATGGTCGGCGGGACCGAAGGCCTCCAGGGCGCCGATGAACCGCGCCAGCACGTCGTCGAGCGGCCCGCGATGGACGGCGATGCCCTCCTTGCGGACGGTTTTCTCGATGGCGTCGTCGCCGGGATTGAGACTGGTGGCCACGACCAGTTTGTCGATCCGGCGGGCGCGGCTGACCCGCTCGATCTGGCGCACGATCATCGGCGCCCCGGCCAGCGGCATCAGCACCTTGCCGGGCAGGCGGGTCGAGCTCATGCGGGCCTGGAGGATGGCGAGGATCATGGGGGGACGATGGCGGTCCTGGACCGTCGGAACAAGTCCGACGATGACGGGTCAGGACTTGTCGGGGTTTCGCGCGTCCATCCGCGCCAGAATTTCCTTCGCCGCCCGGTCTGTCTCGGTCAGGGGCTTGTAGGTCCAGGTCTCGAGGACTCCGGCGAAGGGGCGGGTGGCGCCCAGCTGCTCCAGCTCCTCGTGGAACAGGCGGAATTTCAGGCTCTGGCCGTCCATTTTCAGGATGTAGACCGGCTTGCCGGTGCCGGCCGCCTCGGTGGCCATATTGGCCGAGTCCTCGGTGACCAGCACATGATCGGCGCCGGCGAGGAAGGCGAAATAGGGGTTGTCGCCCTCGCCGTCCCAGATGATCCCCGGCAGGTGTTTGAGCCGCGCGGTCAGCAGGGCCCGCGCCTGATCGGGCGTGCGGCGGGAGAAGGTCATCAGCAGCGAGCCGCCGGTCTGTTCGAGCGCCTGCTGGATGTCCAGGGCGATGGCCGCGGCTCGCTCGGGGCTGAGATCAAAGGCCTTGGATCGGCCCCCGATCAGCACCGCGGCGCGGGGATGGGGCAGGGGGTCGATGACGGCGGCGAAACGGGCGTATTCGGTCTTCAGCTTCTTCGTCGTGACGCGGTGCGGCGCCCCGATGATCGAGACCACGTTGTCGCCCTTGAGCCGGTCATGATTGGGCGGCACGACCAGGTCGAACAGGCCGGCCGGCGCGCGAGGATCCTGGATCTGGACCACGAAGGTCTTGCGGCCCGTCCAGCGGCGCATGCGTACGGCTAGCGGCAGGGTGGCGCGGCCGGCGGCGATCATCAGACCGGGCCAGGGCGGGCCAAATTCGCTGGTCGGGGTCAACCAATGGCGAGGGAGCGGGATCAGCCACCAGGGCAGCCGGCCGATGCGGCTGGTCCAGCCGATCCGCTTGACGACGACGGTCGCCTTGCGGCGTCGCGCCACGGCCTCGGCCAGGCCGACAGCCTGGGCCTCGATGCCCGCGCGTCCGTCGGACACGGCCCAGATCGTCAGGGCGGGTTTTGCCGGCGTTTTCAGCTCTGTCATCCCGGTCGGAGCGCGTCAGCGCGGAGAACCGGGACCCAGCATGCTCTGTTTTTGGGTCCCGGATAAGCCGCTTGCGCGGCTTTCCGGGGTGACGGGGGAGAGGGCGAAAGGCGGTCTAGACCCACTCGACCTTGAGAATCTCGTAGGCCTTGATGCCGCCGGGCGTGTTGACCTCGACGACGTCGCCCACTTCCTTGCCGATCATCGCGCGCGACAGCGGCGAGGACAGGGAGATGCGGCCTTCCTTCACGTCGGCCTCGTGCTCGCCGACGATCTGGTAGCGGCCTTCGTCCTCGGTGTCCTCGTCGACGACGGTGACCGTCGCGCCGAACTTCACATGCGTTCCCGAGAGCTTGGACACGTCGATGATCTGCGCGCGCGCGATCTTGTCCTCGATCTCGGCGATACGGCCTTCGATCCAGCCCTGGCGTTCCTTGGCGGCGTGGTACTCGGCGTTCTCACTCAGATCGCCATGTTCGCGCGCCTCGGAAATGGCGGCGATCACGCTGGGCCGTTCCGTGGTTTTCAGACGCTTGAGTTCTTCGTCGAGGGCGCTATAGCCCCCGGCGGTCATCGGCACTTTTTCCATATGGAGAATAGCTCGGGTTCGCCCTGATGGGTGGTGGTTTCGGGCCGCGGGCGCGGACGACCGGGGGCGTGAACACTAGTCCGGACGTCGCCGGATTACAAGTCGGATGCTGCGATGCAGCGTTGCAGCGACGCGTTGATGATCTCGGGGTTTGTCTCGTCGTCCGGAGGCGGAATACGGTCGGGCGCCAGGGCGTCGCCGTCCACCGGTCCGACCAGCAGCTGCATCACCAGCTGAACCACGAAGGCGATCGACAGCCAGGCGACCAGATCCATGATGATCGACCAGGGCGTCGGTCCGAAGGTGAAGGTCCCGGTGCCGGCCGCGAAGATCAGGTCTCGCCCCAGGCCGACCAGGGGAAAGAGCAGAAAGAAGCCGATCTCGCCGGGCGCTCCCCAGCTGCGGATCATCCGCCAGCCGATCAGCCCCATGCCGCCGCCGAACCAGAACAGCACCGGGGCGTAGGCCGTGATCGGGGCGTGAGCCTTGGTGTAGCCGTACCGCCACCAGCCCATCTCGAAGGCCAGCACATCCCAGCCCAGGCTGAGCGCCGCGGCGACCAGCCCGCCCATCAGGGCGGCGGCGACGCGCCAGTAGCTGGCCCGGGTGAACCAGGCGGTGAGCGCGAACAGCAGGGCCGAAAAGACCGATGCCACGCAGATGACGAATGGACCCATGACGATCCTCCAGGGGCGACCCTAGGCGCCGATCGGGTCTGCCCGCATCCTTCTTCTCCCAACGGACGATTCCGGTTCCCCTACGGCATGACTCTCGCCCAGACCGCCGCGCTGATGATGATCGCCTCTGGCATGGCCCATGCGGTGGTCAACGCCATCCTCAAATCCGGGCGCGACAAGATGTCGAGCCGGGCCCTGATCGACGGCTTTTCGGCCCTGCTGGTGCTGCCGGCGGTGTTCTTCCTGCCGCTGCCGACCGGCGCCTGGGGCTGGCTGGCGGCCAGCTGGGCGACGCACCTGGTCTACCTGGTCTGTCTGATCAAGGCCTTTGAGCGCGCTGACATGACCGTGGCCTATCCGATCTCGCGCGGCGTGGCCCCGGCCCTGGCGGCGGTGGTGGCGGTCAGCCTGTTTTCCGAGCCGATCACCCTGCTGGTCGCCGGGGGGATCGCGCTGGTGTCGCTGGGGGTGATGGCCGTGGGCCTGGGCCGCCATGTCGACCGCCGGGCGCTGGGCTGGGCCCTGGCCACCGGCGTCACCATCGCCCTCTACACGGTCATCGACGCCCAGGGCGTGCGGGCCGCGCCCAGCGCCTTCAGCTACATCGTCTGGGTCTATCTGACCCTGGGCGGCGGCATCGGCCTGCTGTTTGCGATCTGGCGGGGCCCGAGGTTCCTGCTGTCGGCGCGGGAGGAGTGGAAGCCCGGCCTGATCGCCGGAGCGCTGAGCATCGTCACCTACGGTCTGGCGCTGTGGGCCTACCGTCTGGGCGACACGCCGCGGCTGGCGGCGCTGCGCGAGACCTCGATCCTGTTCGGCGTGGCCATCGCCGTATTTGTGCTCAAGGAACGGCTGACGCCCGGCCGCCTGATCGGGACGCTGGTGATCGCCGGCGGCGCCGCGCTATTGCTGGCCGGATAGGAGCGCCCGCCGATGACCCCGATCTCCATCCGTCCCTGCACGGACCAGGACGCCCGCCGGCTGTCGGCGGTGGCGACGGCGACCTTTCTGGAGACCTACGCCGGCATCGTCGACGGCGAGGACATCCTGCATCACTGCGCCACCACCCATGCGGCGGAAACCTATCAGCGGCTGCTCGCCGATCCGGAGCGTCAGCTGTTTCTGGCCACCATGGCGCCGGGCGAGGCGCCGGTCGGCTTCCTGCTGCTCAGCCCGCCGGACCTGCCGGTCGCGCTGAAGCCCGGCGACCGAGAGCTGACCCGCATCTACCTGCTGCATCGCATGCACGGTCAGGGCCTGGGCGCGCGGCTGATGACTGCCGCGGTCGAGGCGGCGCGGGCCGGCGGGGCCGGGCGGCTGCTGCTCGGCGTCTATGGCGGCAACGACAAGGCCCTGGCCTTCTACGGCCGGATGGGCTTTCGCCAGGTCGGCGTCCGCGTCTTCCGCGTCGGCGCCACTGACTACAATGACCAGGTTCTGGCGCTGGACCTCTAGCGGGCTGCCCCTCCGAAAAGCCCTCCTCCTCGATGGAGGAGGGTTGGGTGGTGGTGTGGCCGCTGTGTCTCGGCGTGGCGCGCGACAGGGCGCCGGCGCCCAACCGTGCCCGCCCCGCAACGCCGGAACCACACCTCCATCCCCGACCCTTCCCCCATCGAGGGGGAAGGGAGCCCAGCACGGGGCCGGTCAGGCCCCAAGTCTATTGGGCGCGGTTCGGAAACAGACCGCGGCTGCGAAGCCGGCCGCCGATCAGCCGGGCGCCTTCGGGGGTCAGGTGGCCATAGTCCCACTGCAGCGGCGCCGTCGGGGTCGCCAGGGTCGTGCAGACCCCGTCCGTGCACAGCAGATCGAGCAGGGAAACATAGGGCACGCCCTTTTCCTTCGCGATCGCCGCCAGGCCTTTGTCGACCCCCTCGGGCCAGCGCAGCCGGCGACGGTCGGGCAGGGCGGGGTCGCCGAGCCGCCAGGACAGGATCATCAACCGGGGCAGGTCGACCTCGTACTGCGGCAGCGGTCCCAGCAGGATCACCGGCAGGTTCCGCGCCTTCGCCCAGTCCAGCGTCGCGGCGACGCGGGGCAGGTCGTCCTCGCGCCAGCGCCCGGCCAGCACGATGCCGTCGGGCGGGTCGTTGACGATCAGGTCCTGATAGATCAGGGCCGTCATCCGGCGGCAGGCGTCGCGTTCCTCCTCGCCGGTCAGCAGGGCCAGGGAACAGCCCGAGGCCGTGGCCTGCATGACATTGATGTCGGGATTGGCGGCGGCCAGTCCCGACCACAGGCTGGCGGCGTGGCTGTCGCCGACCAGCAGCCAGTCGGGCCGTTTGGGGTCATGGCCGGCGCAGACGGCGCGGGGGTAGTCCTTCACGTCATAAGCGGCCGAGACGAAACAGGTGCCGTCGCGATAGGCGGCGTCGGGCGAGCGGTTCAGTCGGCTGTTCATGGCCTGGGCGCGGGCGTCGAGGCGCTGGGGGAAGCCCTTGCCGGCCACGGCGGCCCCGGCCAGCGCCCCGAGCAGCAGGATCGAGGCCGCGCCGGCGACGAAAACCTGCTTGCGGGTTAGCAGCCGGTCGCCGCGGAACGGCCGCTCGATGAAGCGCAGCGACAGGGCTGACAGCGCCACGGCCAGCAGAACCGCCGCCGCCGTCGGCCAGGGTCCCGGCGCCAGCAGGTGCTGGAAGGTCAGCAGCGGCCAGTGCCACAGATAGAGCGAATAGGAGACCAGCCCGGTCCAGACCAGCGGCCGCACCGACAGCAGCCGGCCGACGATCCCGCCCTCGCCGACCAGAACCAGGGCCGTGCCGAGAACCGGCAGCAGGGCCGCGAAACCCGGCCAGGGCGTGGTCTTGTCGAACAGCAGGACCGTGGCGACGACCATGGCCACCCCGACCAGACCGGCCGCGTGCCGCCAGCGCCCCTGGGGCAGGCTCGGCCGCCACAGCGCCAGCAGCACCCCGGTCAGCAGCTCCCAGGCGCGCGGGAAGGGCAGGTAGAAGGCGGCGTCCGGCTGGGCCTTGGCCATCCACACGCCCAGCCCGAGGGACAGCAGGGCCAGCGCCCCGAGTACGGTCCGCACGCGGCCGGGAAACAGCCGCGCGGCCAGCAGCATGAACACCGGGAAGACCAGGTAGAACTGCTCCTCCACCCCCAGCGACCAGGTGTGCAGCAGCGGCCGGGTCAGGTCCTCGGCGGCGAAATAGCCCGAATGGGTCCAGAAGAAGAGGTTGGACACCGAGGCCAGGGCCGCGATCATCGAGCGGCTGTAGTCGGTCAGGTCGCGGGGCGTCAGCAGCACCCAGGCCATCACCGAAACCGCCGCCAGCACGGTCATCAGGGCCGGGAAGATGCGGCGAATCCGCCGCTCCCAGAACCAGGACAGCGAAAAGTCGCCGCTCTTCTGCCGCTCGGCGACGATGCCGGCGATCAGATAGCCGGACAGGACGAAGAACACGTCCACCCCGGCGAAACCGCCGCCCATGAAGGGAACCCCGGCGTGGAATCCGACCACGGCCAGCACCGCGAGCGCCCGCAGTCCGTCGATGTCCGCTCTGTACCGCATAGGTCCCCGGCTGATTAGCCGGCGGGCTTTAGCGGGTGATCAGGCCGCCGTCGATGACCAGTTCGGTCCCGGTCACATAGCGGCTTTCGTCCGACGCCAGATACAGCACCCCGGCGGCGATATCGGCCGGGAAGCCCCTGGTCCCCATGGCCGACATCAGGACGGCGATGTCCTCGACCGTGGCGGCCCGATCCGGTCCGGCGTTGGTCGGGGCTTCGCCGCCGACGGTCGCGGTGATGCCGCCCCAGATCGGCGTGTCGATGATGCCCGGATGCACGGAATTGACCCGCACCATGGCCTCGCCGGTCGCGCATTCGAGGGCCACGGCCTTGGTGAACAGCCGCACCGCGCCCTTGCTGGCGCAGTAGCTGGACATGTTGGCCGAGCCCTTCAGCCCGGCGACCGAGGACATGTTGATGATGCTGCCGCCGCCGGTCTCGCGCATCAGCGGCAGGCTGTGTTTGACGCCCAGGAAGACGCCCTCGACATTGACCGCCTGCTGTTTGCGCCAGTCCTCGAGGGTGATCTCGGTGACCGGGCCGCCGATGCCGATGCCGGCGTTGTTGACCAGGACGTCGAGCCGGCCGAAGCGCGACCGCACCTCGGCGACGACGCCGATCCAGGCGGCCTCGTCGGTGACGTCATGGTGCAGATAGACGGACTTGCCGCCGATGCCGGCCGCGACCGTCGCGCCCAGCGCGTCCTGAACGTCGGTTAGGACGACGATGGCCCCCTCCGCCGCCAGCAGCTCGGCGCAGCCGCGCCCGATTCCGCTCGCCCCGCCCGTGATCAACGCCACCTTGCCCGCGACCCGTCCCGCCATGTTCAGCCTCCCCGCTGTTTTTTGTTATCAGCGATAACTTGAACGGGAGTCGGGCGCGCGTCCAGTGCTCAGAGCGGGGACATGTCGCGCCTTCGGTGCGGGTCCCCAGGCGCCGGCGGGGATGAAGCGGCTTGCGCCAGATCAAGGCGTGGGCCCGACGGATGATTGACGGGTTGTCCAGGGCGCTCGAACCCGCCTCCGCGACGCCTGCGCCCCAAACTGAGGAGTTCCGCCGTGGTCTACAAAGACATTCTGTTCGCCGTCGAGCCCTATCCCGAGGTCGCGCTGGAATCGGCCTGGCCAACCGTGACCGCGCTTGCCGGGCTGCTCGGCGGAGAGCTTACAGCGCTGGCGTTCGAGCTGCATATCCGTGCGCCCAACAGCCGGCTGGCGAACATGCTGATCGGACTGGACCAGCTGGCCAAGGACGAAGAAGCCAGGAGCGCGGTTGCCGCCCGCGAGGTCCTTCAACGCTTTACCGAGGCAGCCGCCGGCGCCGGTCTCGCGGTCAAGTCGCTGCTGGAACAAACCTCGACCCATGAGCGAGGCGACCGCACCGCCCAGCTGGTCCGGACGCGAGACCTGTGCCTCCTGACCGTCGGGCCGACGATTGCCGGTGACACCGTCACGGCCGAAAGCGTGTTGTTTGGCTCCGGTCGGCCGATCATCGCCATTCCCGAACAGGGCTCTCCTGTCGGCCAGGCGCTCGGCCGCGTGGCGATCGCCTGGGACGGCACGCGACACGCCGCCCGGACGGTTTCCGACGCAATGCCCCTGCTCAGGGCCGCCGCCGAGGTGCGGGTGGTCACGGTCATCGACGAGAAGGCGAGCGCCGGGCCGGGCGCCGCCGCCGATCTCGTTCGCCACCTGTCTTGTCACGGACTGTCGGCGAAGGTCGACGAGGTGGCGCTTCAAGGCGACAGCATCGGCAAGACGCTACGCGCCTATGTGGCGCGCCAGAATACCGAGTTGATGGTCATGGGGGCCTTCGGCCATTCCCGGATGCGTGAGTTCATTCTGGGCGGCGCCACCCGCAGCATGCTCGATGATCCGCCCATCCCGCTGTTCATGGCCCACTAGGCGCAGGCCCAGATCCTCCCTGTCATCCCGGACGGCCCGCGGGGACGATCCGGAACCCAGAGTTAAGTCCCGGCCGAATCCGGGTCCCGGCTCTTCGCGCTGCGCGCCGCGGCCGGGATGACAGTGGGGAGATGCGCGCCCGCCCGTTTCAGCCGCCCGCCTTTCTCTGGCCCGGGTCGACCATGGCGACGCGAGCGGCTTGCGGCATGCGATTCTGCCGCCCTGTGTCCTCGCGGCCCTGTCGGCCGGCGAGCGCCTCCTATAGGGACGGGACGCCAACCAGAGGAGGCCGCCATGCGCAAGTCACACGACCTCACCGACCTCGCCTGCTTTCGAGGTCACATCCAAACGGCGTAAGGGCTATCCGTCCGAGACGCGGGTCAAGCGCGGCCTGAGGGTCGTCCACGGCGACAAGGATCTCCTCGAGAAGCTGGGCCGCAACGACCTCTGCCCCTGCGGCTCCCGGAGGTTGTTTCAAGCGTTGCTGCCTGAAGGGCGGCAAGCAGGATGGCGTCAACCGGGACGACTACTTTCAGGGACTAGGGGCGGCCGTGGCCGCCCCGCTACCCCGGAACCGGCGCCGCTCAGATGAACCGCTCCGCGATCAGCCAGCCCGCCACCGCCATCACCGCGCCGGCCTGACCCAGTACGATCAGTCCCAGCAGGGTGCGGAACGGCTCCTTGCGGGTCTTGTGACGGAACTGGCGCTGGGCCAGCGCCGCGCCCGGGCCGCCGCCCAGCAGGGCGAGCAGCAGCAGGGTGCGTTCAGGGATGCGGCGCTCGCCCCGCACGCTGGCGCGCTTGTCCAGCCAGAAGGCGGTCCAGGCCGTCAGATTGACCAGCAGCAGCGCGGCCAGGCCCCCGATCAACCCTTGAGCCGCCATGTCGCGAACCGTCAGTAGCTCTGCAGCGACCGCACCTCGAGCGCCTCGAGCGGCGCGCTGGTGATGGCCTGGGCCGCGGCCAGGGCTCCGGCGCTGGTGGTGTAGTAGGGGATCTTCATCATCAGGGCCGTGCGGCGCAGGTCGAAACTGTCAGCCAGCGACTGTTTGCCCTCGGTGGTGTTGAACACCAGCTGGACCTCGCCGTTCTTCATGGCGTCGACGATATGGGGGCGGCCTTCCAGCACCTTGCGGACGGCGTCGGTCTCGACGCCCTGTTCGCGCAGCCAGGCGCCGGTGCCGGCGGTGGTCAGCACCCGGAAGCCGGCCGCCTGCAGCAGCCGCACCGGCTCGATGATCCAGACCTTGTCGCTGTCCTTGACCGAGACGAAGGCGGTGCCGGCCGTCGGCAGGCTGACGCCGCCGCCCAGCTGGCTCTTGGCGAAGGCGCGGGCGAAGGCCGGGGCCATGCTGGTCTCGTGATCACGCTTCCAGTCCAGGCCCATGACCTCGCCGGTCGAGCGCATTTCCGGGCCCAGCACCGTGTCGACGCCGGCGAAGCGGGCGAAGGGGAACACCGCCTCCTTGACCGCGATATGGTCGTAGGGCCGGTCGACGAGGCCGAAACTGGCCAGGGTCTCGCCAGCCATGATCTTGGCCGCGATGGCCGCGATGGGCCGGCCGATGGTCTTGGCCACGAAGGGCACCGTGCGGCTGGCCCGCGGATTGACCTCGAGCACGAAGATGCGCGGGGTCTCGGAGTGCGGCTCCTCGACGGCGAACTGCACGTTCATCAGGCCGCGCACGTCGAGGGCCAGGGCCATCTGGACGGTCTGGCGCTTGAGCTCGTCGATGATCTCGGGCCGCAGGGAGAAGGGCGGCATCGAACAGGCGCTGTCGCCGCTGTGGACCCCCGCCTCCTCGATATGTTCGAGCACTCCAGCCACGAACACGTCGGTCCCGTCGCAGAGGGCGTCGACATCGACCTCGGTGGCCCGGCTCAGATACTGGTCGATCAGGATCGGCGCGTCGCCGCTGACCTCAATGGCGGTGCGCACGTAGCGCTCCAGCTGCTCGTCGTCGCGGACGATCTCCATGCCCCGGCCGCCCAGCACATAGGAGGGGCGGATGACGATCGGATAGCCGACCTGATGGGCGGCGGTGAAGCACTCCTCGGCGCTGCGGGCCAGGGCGTTGACCGGCTGGGCGATGTCGAGGCGATGCAGCAGCTGCTGGAAGCGCTCGCGGTCCTCGGCCAGGTCGATGGCGTCGGGGCTGGTGCCGAGGATCGGCACGCCGGCCTGTTCCAGCGCATTGGCCAGTTTCAGCGGCGTCTGGCCGCCGAACTGGACGATGACCCCGGCCAGGGTCCCCTTGCTCTGTTCGACATGGATCAGCTCGAGCACGTCCTCGGCCGTCAGCGGTTCGAAATACAGCCGGTCGGAGGTGTCGTAGTCGGTCGAGACGGTCTCGGGGTTGCAGTTGACCATGATCGACTCGATGCCGATCTCCTCCAGGGCGAAGGCGGCGTGGCAGCAGCAGTAGTCGAACTCGATGCCCTGGCCGATGCGGTTGGGAC
The DNA here is from genome assembly GCA_030680355.1 of Caulobacter sp. Taxonomy (GTDB): domain Bacteria; phylum Pseudomonadota; class Alphaproteobacteria; order Caulobacterales; family Caulobacteraceae; genus Caulobacter. The sequence goes on along the minus strand of JAUXVF010000027.1, from coordinate 215,488 downwards.
CGCCGCCCAGGATGATGGCCTTCTTGCGCTCCGACGGCTCCGCCTCGCAGGCGGCGACCTGGCCCAGAGCCCCGGTCTCATAGGTCGAATACATGTAGGGCGTGGTGGCCGCGAACTCGCCGGCGCAGGTGTCGATGCGCTTGTAGACGGGGCGGATATTCATGGCGTGGCGGCGGGCGCGGACCTCGTCCTCGCCCAGGCCGGTCAGTTTCGCCAGCCGGGCGTCGGAAAAGCCCATGGCTTTGAGTTTGCGCAGGCCGTCGGCGGCGGGCAGGCCGCCGACGCGGACGGCGCCCTCCTGACGGACGATCTCGGCGATCTGGCGCAGGAACCAGGGCTCGTAGGAACAGGCGCCGTTGATCTCTTCGACGGTCAGGCCGTGGCGGAAGGCCTGGGCGATGACCAGCAGCCGGTCGGGGGTCGGCATGGCCAGAGCGCGCAGCACGGCGGCCTGGGCGTTGTCGGGATCGTCGGCGCCGGGGATGTCGATCTCGTCCAGACCGGTCAGGCCGGTCTCCAGCCCGCGCAGGGCCTTCTGCAGACTCTCGGCGAAGGTGCGGCCGATGGCCATGACCTCGCCGACCGACTTCATCGCCGTGGTCAGGTGCGGCTCGGAGCCGGGATATTTCTCGAAAGCGAAGCGGGGGATCTTGGTGACCACATAGTCGATGCTGGGCTCGAAGGAGGCGGGCATGGCCCCGCCGGTGATGTCGTTGGCCAACTCGTCCAGGGTGTAGCCGACGGCCAGCCGGGCGGCGACCTTGGCGATCGGAAAGCCGGTGGCCTTCGACGCCAGCGCCGACGAGCGCGAGACCCTGGGGTTCATCTCGATGACCACCATGCGGCCGTCGGCCGGATTGACCGCGAACTGCACGTTCGACCCGCCGGTCTCGACCCCGATCTCGCGCAGCACGGCGATCGAGGCCGTCCGCATGATCTGGTATTCCTTGTCGGTCAGGGTCAGGGCCGGGGCGACGGTGATCGAATCGCCGGTGTGGACGCCCATCGGGTCGATGTTCTCGATCGAGCAGACGATGATGCAGTTGTCCGCCTTGTCGCGGACCACCTCCATCTCATACTCCTTCCAGCCCAGGACGCTTTCCTCGATCAACACTTCGGTGGTCGGCGACAGGTCGAGACCGCGCAGCACGATCTCCTCGAATTCCTCGAGATTGTAGGCGATGCCGCCGCCGGTGCCGGCCAGGGTGAAGCTGGGCCGGATGATCGCCGGCAGACCGACGAACTCCAGCCCCTCGCGGGCTTCTTCCAGGCTGTGGGCGGCCTTGGACTTGGGGCTTTCGAGGCCCAGCTTGTCCATGGCGTCGCGGAACTTCTGGCGGTCCTCGGCCTTGTCGATGACCACGGCGTTGGCGCCGATCATCTCGACGCCGTACTTCGCCAGCGTGCCGTCGGCCTCAAGGGCCAGGGCGGTGTTCAGCGCCGTCTGTCCGCCCATGGTCGGCAGCAGGGCGTCGGGCCGCTCCTTTTCGATGATCTTGGCGACCATCTCCGGCGTGATCGGCTCGATATAGGTGGCGTCGGCCACGTCCGGGTCGGTCATGATCGTGGCCGGGTTCGAATTGACCAGGATGATCCGGTAGCCCTCGGCCCGCAGGGCCTTGCAGGCCTGGACGCCGCTGTAGTCGAACTCGCAGGCCTGACCGATGACGATGGGTCCGGCGCCGATGATCAGGATCGAGGAAATATCGGTGCGTTTGGGCATGCTTGTCTCGCGCGCATGGGCGGTCGCGCAGTGCTGCGCGCCCGACCCTGAACTAACTGTAGGTTAAGCCGCCCGTTTAGAGAGGGAGTCGGGGTGGGGCAAGCCTCGATTGACCACCCCGGGGGCGTGCCGCTACCACTTTCGCACAACAATGAAATGGGAGGTCTTCATGCGTATCCTGCTCGGCGCCGTCGCGGCGCTCACGCTCTCGGCCACGGCCGCCATGGCCGGCGACGAGGTCATGGCCTCGCGGATCGGCAACACCACGATCACCAGCGACGCCAGCGGCGCCTCGACTCACATCTGGTACGAGGGCGACCACACCTTCACCGGCGAACAGGGCGATCAGGCGCTGGCCGGAACCTGGGCGGTCAAGGGCGCCAATGTCTGCCTGACCTTCGAGGGCGCCGCCCCTCCGGGCTATCCCAATCCGATCTGCACCGCCGTCTCCGACCACAAGGTCGGCGACAGCTGGACCAGCGGCCCGTTCACGGTCCAGCTGGTCGAAGGGCGCCAGTAACAGACAGCCAGGCGGGGTCCCGGTTCACGGAGCCCCGCCTGTCCGGGTCTAGTCGGCCGGGGCGGCCTTGCGAGAGGTCCACAGCGCCTGGACCAGGAAGGCGGCGAAGGCGAACACGCCGACGCTGAACACCACGTCGCCGGGCACCCGGACCCAGACCAGCGCCTCCATGATCGGGCTGTGGATGAACTCCGCGCTGCGGGCGTGGGCATAGCCCTGGGTGAAGCTGGCGTAGGTCTGCAGCAGGCCCTGCGGCAACAGCGCCATGAAGACCATCATCGCCAGGCCGATGTTCAGGCACCAGAAGCTGATCGCCAGCAGCCGGTTGTTCCACCGCGCGGGGTCGGTCAGGCCGCGCAGGCAGAACAGCGTCAGCCCCAGTCCCAGCATGCCGTAGACACCGAACAGCGAGGCGTGGGCGTGGGTCGCCGTCGTGTTGAGCCCCTGCATGTAATAGAGGGCCAGCGGCGGGTTGATCAGGAAGCCGAACAGCCCGGCGCCGATCAGGTTCCAGACCAGAACCGCCGCGAAGAACATGAACGGCCAGTGGTAGGTGTTCTGCCACTCATGAACCGACTCATGCTGCGCGCGGCTGTAGGCTTCGAAGCCCACGACCATCAGCGGCACCACCTCCAGCGCCGAGAACACGCTGCCCAGGGCGATGACCGACACCGGCGTGCCGCTGAAGTACAGGTGGTGGAAGGTGCCCAGCACGCCGCCGCCGAGGAAGATCAGGGTGGCGAACAGCACCGAGGTGGTGGCGACCGAGACCCTGACCAGACCCATGCGGACGAACAGGGCCGCGACGATGGCGGTGGCGAAGACCTCGAAGACGCCCTCGACCCACAGATGGACCACCCACCAGCGCCAGTATTCCATGACCGAGATGTGGGTGTGCTGGCCGTACATCAGGCCGGCGCCGAACAGCAGGCCGATCGACACGGCCGACAGCACGACAAGGAAGAGAAGCGACTTGGTCTCCTTGGCCTTGAGCGCCGGCCACATGCCGCGCAGCACCAGGGCGACCCACAGCAGCAGGCCGATGAACAGATAGACCTGCCAGAAGCGGCCGAGGTCGACGTATTCGTAGCCCTGGTGACCGAACCAGAAATTGAGCTTGAGGTCGGGCATCATCCGGTTGATCGCCAGCCATTCGCCGGCGAACGAGCCGATGACGATGACCAGCAGGCTGATCCACAGGAAGTTGACGCCGAACACCTGCCATTTGGGATCACGCCCGCCGAGCAGGGGGGCGACAAACAGTCCGGTGGCCAGCCAGGCGGTGGCGATCCACAGCACGGCCAGCTGGGTGTGCCAGGTTCGGGTGATGGCGTAGGGGAAATACTCGGCGAACGGCAGGCCATAGATGCCCTGGCCCTCGACGGCGTAGTGGGCCGTGACGATGCCGAGCAGGACCTGGGCGACCAGCAGGGCGACCACGACGACGAAATACTTGGCCGTCGCCCGCATCGACGGGGTGATGGTTATGGCGTCCATGAAGTCGGAGACCGCGAAGCCGCCTTCGGGCTCGCCGTCGCGACGCCAGATGTCGAATTCCTTGGCGTAGTACCAGACCAGCCCGCCGATGCCGGCGAGCAGAACGAAGATCGAGATGAAGGTCCACATGAACACCTGGCCGGTCGGCGTGTTGCCGACCAGCGGCTCATGCGGCCAGTTGCTGGTGTAGGTGATGTCCTGCCCCGGACGGTTGGTCGTCGCCGCCCAGGCCGTCCAGAAATAGAAGGCGTTCACCGCCCGCGCCTCGTCGGGGGTCAGGACCGCGTCGACCGGCATGGCGTACTGCACGCGCAGCGCCTGGCTCTCCGGCGTCTTCGCTTCGAGCAGATCTGAGAAATGCCTCCCGACGGTCGTGATGGCCGCGGCGCGGGCCGGGCTGACGGTGATCACGCCCGTCGCGGCGTCGTAGGTGTTGGTCCGCATTTCCTGCCGCAGCATCGCCTGCAGGCGCGCCTGTTCCGGCGCGGCCATGGCGGCATAGGCGCCCTGGCCCTCCCGGCTGGCCATGATATCGAGCAGGGCGACCGCTTCCCGGTGCAGCCAGTCGGCCGACCAGTCCGGGGCGACATAGCTGCCATGACCCCAGATCGAGCCCTGCTGCATCCCGCCCATTGATTGCCAGACGTTCTGGCCTTGCTCGATCTGGTCCAGGGTGAAGACGACCTCGCCGGTCGTCGTCTGGACGGCGGCCGGAAGCGGCGGCTTGGCCTGGTAAATCTGCTGGCCGAAGAAGAGCAGGGTGCCGAACATGACGACCATGCTGGCGGCGAATATTATCCACAATCTCCGTAGGGAGAATGTATCGCTGTAGGTCTTCATGGCGGGTCCCTGTTTTCGCGGGGACGCTACGCCTGATCGACTTGACCGGCTTGATCTGGATCAAGGCCGTCGCTGTGAGCGGCTGGATCTGGACTTCAGCAATTCATCCCGAGGTGGGGACCCGCCGGCGGGGTTACTCGCTCGCCGTCAGCGGGGCGTGCCAGGCCTCGCCGGCGACGGCGCGGTCATAGCCCATCTCGAACAGCCGGCGCATGTTGGCGGCCTTGAAATTGAGCCCCTGGGCCTCGGCGGCGTCGGGGATTTCGCTGACCTGCAGGGTCAGCCCGTTGCGCTCGGCGAAGGCGGCTGTGGCGGCCAGCAGGGTGCGGGTCGAGGCCTTGCTCATCGCGTCATAGGACCGCGACAGGATACCCAGCAGATTGCCGCGGGTGACGCCGAAGGTGGCGCCCACCTGGCCGTTGATCAGCACGAAGATGGCGCCCTTGTGGATCGCCCCGTCCGGATCGGTCCACAGCAGCATCGACTCCGGCACGGTGAAGAAGGGCGTCATCACCCCGCCGTCGGCGTGCATCTCCGAAAACGATCCGGCCGCGCCGTCCAGGCCGATCATCACCGGCGGGAACACGCCCGGGATGCTGGAGGAGGCCACCAGCACGTCCTGGAACAGTTTGACCGCGCCGGGGTCGGCGCGGGTCGCGATCGCGCCCATGTCCCAGATGGTCGTCTCCTGGGTGTCGAGATTGGTGGTCGCGACCAGCAGCCGGCGACCCTTGGCGTGTTCGGCCGCCACCGCCCGGAGCAGGCCCGCATCGACATAGTGTTCGACCAGCCGGCGGATCGGCACGGCGCTGAACAGGGAGGGGCCGCCAAAGGCGTTCAGGGCCCGCAACCCGATCAGGTCGTCGGCGTCGCCGCTGGTGTAGGCCGCCTTCATCCGGTCGTCCCAGTCTGGACCCAGGAAGGCGAAGGGCGCCGCCAAGGCGCCGGTGCTGACGCCGGTGACGATGTCGAACTTCGGCCGTTTGCCGGTCTTGCTCCAGCCGGCCAGCACGCCGGCGCCATAGGCGCCGTTGGCCCCGCCGCCGGACAGGGCCAGGACGTTGAAGCCGCCGCGCTCCGCCTGCAGTCGCGACATTACGGGCTGGGCGTTGCTGATCGCGGCGGCGGCGTCCCTGGCCGTGAACCGGACATCGAGCAGGGCCTGGGGCGTCGCCGGGCGCGGACCCGACGGGTCGAAGACCTCGCGCGGCAGGGTGCCGCAGGCGCCGAGCAGCAGCAGGGCGGCGAGGAGAGCGATCGTTTTCGCGGCGCGGCGCGGCATGGCTCAGGTCTGTCGTCCGATTGACGGGGCCAGCCAATCTACCGGCGGGTCGAAAGGAAGTCTTCGCCCATCGGACGATCAGGCGGCCTCTCAACGCGAAAGGGCGCCGGCCTCGGCGGCCGACGCCCTTCCAACGGTTGATGGTCGTTGCGGTCTAGGCGGTGACGGGCTGGCGGCCGAGCACATCGTTGCGCACGGACTCCGCGATGGCCGCGACTTCGCCGATGTCGGCGGTGCTGACGCCCAACTCGCTCAGGGTCCCGGCGAGGTTCTCGACGACGGCGTCGAAATGGCTGTCGTTCAGACCGCGCTCAACCAGTTTGGCGTGGCCGCGGCGCATGTCGGCGCCGGTGTAGTCATTGGGTCCGCCGAAGGCCATGATCAGGAAAGCTCGCTGTTTGGACGCCTGGCCGGTCATGTCGACGCCCTCGAAGAAGTGGGCGATGCGTCTGTCCGCCAGAACCTTGCCGTAAAAGATGTCCACGGCGGCTTTCACCGCGGGAGCGCCGCCGATACGTTCATAGAGCGTTGCCATTGTTTCTCACCCTTTAAAGTGGAGTTTCAAATGTCTATTTCCAAAGTGGAGTTCTAGGTACCATTTTGATTCGTGTATATTTCAAACAACACTAGGGGCGTCCGATCATGCGGCTGACCCTGCAGACCGACTACGCGCTGCGGTCGCTGGTTTTCCTGGCAACGGCCGGGGAGGCCGGCTCGACGGCGCAGGTCATCTCCGACCGTTTCCGGATTTCCAAGAGCCATCTCGTCAAGGTGCTGCAGCGTTTGCGGGCGCTGGGTTATCTGGAAACGACCCGGGGGCGTGGTGGCGGCGTGAAGCTCGCCTGCGCGCCTGAAACCATCGTCATCGGCGCGGTGGTGCGTCAGACCGAGGATGATCTCGCCCTGGTCGAGTGTTTCAATAAACAGGACAACAGTTGCCCGATCATCGGCGTCTGCGGACTGGAGCGAAAGCTGGGCGAGGCCTTCGCCGCCTTCCTGGCCGTTCTCGACGGCTGCACGGTCGCCGACCTGGCGCTGACCCCCGGAGCCTGGGCGCGGCTGTTCCCGGAAACCCGGTAGGCGGCTAGCGCGCCGCGTCCATCAGTCCGGCGAAGCGATCGAAGATATAGAGGCTGTCGGTCGGGCCCGGCGAGGCTTCCGGATGGTGCTGGACGCTGAACACCGGTCGGCCCTTGAGCGCCAGGCCGGCGTTGCTGCCGTCGAACAGGCTGACATGGGTCTCGGTGACCGGCTCGGGCAGGCTGCTACGGTCGACGGTGAAGCCGTGGTTCATCGAGACGATCTCGACCTTGCCGGTGGTCAGATCCTTGACCGGATGGTTGGCGCCATGGTGGCCCTGCTCCATCTTTACGGTCGTCGCGCCCAGCGCCAGGGCCAGCATCTGATGGCCCAGGCAGATGCCGAACACCGGCTTGCCGCTGTCGACCAGCTTGCGGATCTGCGGCACGGCGTATTCGCCGGTCGCGGCCGGGTCGCCCGGACCGTTGGACAGCAACACGCCGTCGGGATTGCGGGCCAGGATGTCTTCGGCGCTGGTGTCGGCCGGCACGACAGTGACGCGGGCGCCGATCGAGGCCAGCGAGCGCAGGATGTTGCGCTTGACGCCGTAGTCGAGGACCACGACCTCGTATTTCGGCGCGGTCAGTTTTCCGTAGGCGTCGGGCCAGGTCCACAGGGTCTCGTCCCAGACGAAGGTCTGGCGGGTGGTGGCCTCCCTGGCCAGGTCCAGACCGACCAGGCCTGACCAGGCGCGGGCTTTCGCCACCAGGGCGTTGAGGTCGAACTGGCCGTCGGGGCTGTGGGCGATGACGCCGTGCGGCATGCCGCTCTCGCGGATGGCGATGGTCAGGGCCCGGGTGTCGACCCCCGACAGGCCGATGACGCCGCGCCGGGTCATCCAGCCGGCCAGGTCGCTGTCGGAGCGCCAGTTGGCCGGATCGGTCGGGGCGTCGCGGAAGATGGCCCCGCGGGCGGCCGTCTCGCTGCCGCCGCTCATCTGTTCGAGGTCTTCGACGTTGGTCCCGACATTGCCGATGTGCGGGAAGGTGAAGGTGACGATCTGGGCCATGTAGGAGGGATCGGTGAGGATCTCCTGGTAGCCGGTCATGGCGGTGTTGAAACAGACCTCGCCGACCGCCTCGCCGACCGCGCCGACGCCGATCCCCTGCAGGATGGTTCCGTCGGCCAGCGCGAGCACGCCGGTGACGCCGGGAAGAAGGGTCTGCGTCATGGGAGGGCTCCTGGCGGGTGGACAAACGGGCGCGTTGGTAGTGAGTCGAGCCCGTCGGGTCAAATGCTATGGGGCTTATGCGCCAGATGCGCCCCGGCCGCGACCGCCGTGATCGCCTTTTCACCCGCTCCCGGACGGGAGAGGGAGGGGCCCATGCGCCGCATGGGAGGGCGAGGGGTCACGGGGTGAGCCGGTCCTCACCGAAATCCCTCATCCGTCGGCTACGCCGACACCTTCTCCCTCCCGGAGAAGGAAGTTATGAAACCCCATGACCATCACCACGGTCGGCCTCGATGCCGACGACACCCTCTGGCACAACGAGACGCTGTTCCGGCTGACCCACAAGCGGTTCACCGAGCTGTTGAGCCCCCATTGCGACGCCGCGACGCTGGAGGCCAAACTGGCCGAGACCGAGCGGCGCAACCTGCGGCTCTACGGCTACGGGGTGAAGGGCTTCACCCTGTCGATGATCGAGACGGCGATGGAGATGACCGACGGCGCCGTGGCCACCTCGGTGATCCGCGAGGTCCTCGCCGTCGGCCGCGAGATGCTGACCGAGCCGGTCGAGCCGCTGCCGGGCGTCGACCTGGCCCTGGCGCAGCTGTCCGAACGCTACCGCCTGGTGCTGATCACCAAGGGCGACCTGCTGCATCAGGAACAGAAGCTGGCGGCCAGCGGCCTGGGCGATCTGTTCGTGGCCGTCGAGATCGTCAGCGAGAAAGACGCCGACACCTATCGCCGCGTCTTCGCCCGCCATGGCAGCGGGCCGGAACAGGCGGCGATGGCCGGCAATTCGATGAAGTCCGACATCCTGCCGGCGCTCGCGGCCGGCTGCTGGGGCGCGCTGATTCCCTACCCCCTGGTCTGGGCCCATGAGGCGGCCGAGGCCCCGGTCGACCATGCCCGCTATGTCGAACTGGGCTCGATCGCCGATCTGCCGGCCTGGGTGGACGGCGTCGCCGGCTAGGGCGTGCGGCCTTCGACACGGCCCTCCGGCCTGCTCAGGACGACACTCCTTCATAGTCGTGGTGAGCAGCGCGAAGCGCGTGTCGAACCACGCACTCTGATTCAGCCCCCCGCACCTGCCCGAAACGACAAAAAGGGGCTGGTCAGGGTCAGCCCTGATCCGCAGGATCGGGTATCAAACCATGCAGGGACCAGCCACCTTGAACTACGTCCGGTTCGCCGCCCTCGCGGCGACGCTCTTCCTTCTCTCCTGCGCCACCGCCGGCGGCCAGGCGCCCTATGACATCGTCATCCGGGGCGGCGCGATCTATGACGGCTCGGGCGGGACGCCCTATGTCGGCGAGGTGGCCATCCGCGGCGACCGTATCGTCGCGGTCGGCAAGAAGGTGCGCGGCGCGCGGCTGACCGAGATCGACGCGCGCGGCCTGGCCGTGGCCCCCGGCTTCATCAACATGCTCAGCTGGGCCACCGAAAGCCTGCTGGTCGACGGCCGCGGCGCCTCGGACCTCAAACAGGGGATCACCCTGGAAGTGATGGGCGAGGGCTCCTCCATGGGCCCCTGGAACGAGACCATGCGCCGCCAGGAGCGGGCGCGGCAGGGCGACATCAAATACGACATCGACTGGACCACCCTGGACCAGTACCTGACCCGGCTCGAACGCCAGGGGATCGGGCCCAACGTCGCCTCCTTCATCGGGGCCGAGACGGTGCGCACCAACCTGCTGGGCGAGGAGGACGTCGAACCCACGCCGGCCGATCTGGTCAGGATGCGCGCCCTGGTCGTCTCGGCCATGGAGGAGGGGGCCTTGGGCGTCGGCTCGTCGCTGATCTACGCTCCGGGCAGCTACGCCGACACCGACGAACTGGTCGCCCTGGCGACCGAGGCCGGTCGCTGCGGCGGCCTCTACATCAGCCACATGCGCAGCGAGGGGAACCGGCTGCTGGAGGCCATCGATGAGCTGATCGAGATCTCCCGTCGCTCCGGCGCCCCGGCCGAGATCTATCACCTCAAGGCGGCCGGAAAGCAGAACTGGTCCAAGCTTGACGCGGCCATCGCCCGGATCGAGGCGGCTCGCGCCTCGGGCCTGCGCATCAGCGCCGACATGTACACCTACACCGCCGGCTCGACCGGCCTGGACGCGGCCATGCCGCCCTGGGTGCAGTCGGGCGGCCGCGAGGCCTGGATCCGCCGTCTGCGCGACCCGGGCGTGCGCCGCGACGTCATCGCCGAGATGCGCACCGACAGCCCGGCCTTCGAAAATCTCTACCGCTTCGCCGGGCCTGAGGGGACGCTGCTGGTCGGCTTCCGCAATCCCAAGCTCAAGCCCCTGACCGGCAAGACCCTGGCCGAGGTGGCCAGGATGCGCGGCGTCAGCCCCGAGGACGCCGCCATCGATCTGGTCATCGAGGACGGCAGCCGCGTCCAGGTGGTCTATTTCCTGATGAGCGAGGACAACGTCCGCAAACAGACGGCCCTGCCCTGGATGAGCTTCGGCTCCGACGCCGCGGCCCTGGCCCCCGAAGGCGTCTTCCTGCAGTCGAGCACCCACCCCCGCGCCTATGGCAACGTCGCCCGGCTGCTGGGCAAGTATGTGCGCGAGGACAAGGCCCTGACCCTGGCCGACGCCGTCCGCCGGCTGTCGGCGCTGCCGGCCCGCAATCTCGGCCTGCATGATCGGGGCGAGCTCAAACCCGGCGCCTTCGCCGATGTCGTGGTCTTCGATCCGGCGACCGTCGGCGACGTCGCCACCTATGAGACGCCCCGCCAGTTCGCCACCGGCGTCCAGTGGGTGCTGATCAACGGCGGCGTGGCCCTGCGCCTTGGCGAGCCGACCGGCATGGCCACCGGCCGGGTCGTCCGCGGCCGCGCCTGGAAAGGCTGGCCCGACGGCGGCTGCCGCGCCAAGGCCGCCGACTGGACCTGGGCCTGGTAGGGGTCTTGCGTCCTTCGACACGGCCCTTTCAGGGCCTGCTCAGGATGACGTGGAGGGGTGACTACTCCCTAGTCCCCAGCCCCTAACCCCTGGCTCCCCGCCGCTGCAGAACCCACCCCACCGGAACCGCCAACGCCAGCAGCACCAGCCCCGGCCAGGTGCTCGGCAGGCCCGAGGCGACCACCACCCAGATCGTGAAGCCCAGCGCCGCCAGGCCCAGCAGCCGGCTGGCCGCCGTCTGTCCGCCGTCGAGCAGCAGGGCCAGGGCGCAGAGGGCGTAGACGGCCATGACCAGCGTCACCGACAGGTTGAGGATGGCGTTGAATTGGTCGTTCAGCGTCGGCGAGATGGTGGCCAGGCTGACCAGACTCATCAGGACGGCCAGGATTACCAGGCCGCGCCTCGGCAGGATGTCGGGGTCGGACTCCGACATGAACCGGGGCAGATAGCCGGCCGCCGCGCCGCTGCGCCCGGACTCGCCGTTGACCAGGAACCAGCCGACCGTCGTGCCGCAGATCTTGAGGATGGCGCAGACGGCGACGAACATGCCGGCGGCGGGTCCGGCCACCCGGGCCACGACCTCGGCGAAGGGCGCGGTCGACAGCTGCAGCTCGGCCGCCGGGATCACCCCCATCACCGCGACGCTGGCGGCGATGTAGATCATGCCGGCGACCAGCACCCCGCCGAGCGCCGCGATCGGCACATTGCGCCGGGGATTGTCGACCACCGCCTCGGCGATATTGGCGCTCTCCAGACCCAGGAAGGCCCAGAAGATGATCAGCAGAGACGGCGGCACGGTCGCCAGCAGCGGCTTGCCGGTGACGTTCCAGGAGGCGGCGAAGATGTCCGGCGAGAAGGCCGCGAACCCCAGGCCGATGGCGATCAGCACCGGGGCCAGGCCGATGATCAGCGTCAGACCGCTGAACCGCGTCACCAGCCGCGCCCCGAACAGGGCCAGCAGGGTGAACAGCCAGATCATGCCCAGGGTCGCGGCCAGCATCCCCAAGGGCGACTTCAGGGCTGGAAGCAGCGCGCCGAGATAGCCGACGCCGGCCAGGATCACCGCCACGGTGCCGATCCAGCCGGTCGCCCAGTAGGCCGCCCAGGACACGAAGCCGAAGGCCGGATGGACCTTGGCCGGCCATTGCACCAGGCCGTCGGGGCTCGGCCGGGTCGCGGCCAGCAGGGCGAACACTCCGGCCAGCAGCAGCGCCCCGCCCAGGGAAACGACCCAGCCGATCACCGTCGAGGAGCCGATATGCGCCAGCGAGGCGGGCAGCAGGAAGATGCCCGAGCCGATCATGTTGCCGGCCACCAGGGCGGTGGCCAGAACGGGCCCGATCTTGCGCTCGGCCTTCATGCGATGGCTCCGGCCAGCCGCGTCTGGAACCAGGCCACCCCGGTTTCGTGCCGGGGCGACAGCACGCCCTGGTCATAGATCCCGGCGTCGAGGTTGCGCTGGACGGCTTCGCAGATGACGCGGTCCTCCGCGGTCAGGGTGTCTGAAGCGGCGAGGACGGCGTCCATGTCGGCGGTCTCCGGATCAAGGAAGTAGAGGTAGTCCAGCCGCGTCCGGCCATGGTCGACGGGTTTCATATGCTCGACCATCAGGCCGTAGCGGTAGACGTTGAAGGCGAGATTGGGCCACAGCCAGGCCCAGAGTCCGTCATTGACCCCGCTCAGGGTCGGGACCTCGTGCACGGCCACGGCGCCGTCCATCCGCACCCGGTAGCGGGCCGTGTCGACCTCCGCCGCCAGACCCGGATGCACGACGTCGATGTGGTAGCCCTCGAGATAGTTCTCGACATAGGTCTTCCAGTTGCAGGCCAGGTCATGACTGCGGCGCAGGGTGGTCGGCCCGATGACGACGCCGAAGCGGTCGAACAGGCCGTCCAGCGGCGCGGTCAGCTCGGCCAGCGGTCCGGCGTCGCCGTCCAGATTGACGAAGACGAAGCCGCGCCAGGTCTCGATCCGGACCGGATGCAGCCCGAAGTCGCGCGGGTCGAACCCGGCGTCGGGGCCGAACCCCGTCGCGCTGCGCAGCCGGCCGTCGAGGGTGTAGCGCCAGCCGTGATATTTGCAGGTCAGTTCGCCGCCGCAGTGACCGCTCTGGTCGGTGACCAGCGGCCCGGCCCGGTGGCGGCAGACATTGTGGAAACCGCGCAGCGCGCCGTCCTCGCCGCGCACCGCCAGCACCGGCAGGCCCGCGACATCGCCGGCGATGTAGTCGCCCGCCCCGGCCGCCTCGCTGTCATGGCCCAGAAACGACCAGCCGGCGGCGAACACGCCGGCCCGCTCGCGCTCGAAGACAGCCGGGTCGCGATAGAGAACGGCGGGAAGCGTGGCCTGCATGCCGGGGAGTGGACGGGGCGAACGCTGTTTGGTCAAGGGCGGTTGGCTTTCGTGCGTCCTTCGACACGGCCCCAAGGGGCCTGTTCAGGATGACTGGCAGGGGGAGACTCAAATTTCCAGGTCATGCTGAGCAGCGGGCGAAGGCCGCGTGTCGAAGCACGCACCCTGCATCCGCGCCCCATGTCACAACCCGCGACCCTGCCTCGTCTCTCTCCTGACAACGGAGATCGAGTCCATGAACCGATGGATCACGGCCCTTCTGGCCATAGTGCTGGGCGGCAACGCCGTCTTCCAGCTGATCGCGCCGCTGGCCTGGTATGACGCCGTGCCGGGCGTGCCGGCGACGGGCGCCTACAACCCCCATTTCGTGCGCGACATCGGCATGGCCTATCTGGTCGTCGTGCTGGGCTTGGCCTGGTTCGCCTGGCGACCCCGGCAGGGCTGGCCGGCGCTGGTCTGCGCCGCCGCCTTCCTGGCCCTGCACGCGGCGATCCACATCGGCGACGGCGCCTGTGGCGCGAGCCCGCTCAGCGATTTCATCCGCGACTTTCCCGGCGTCTTCCTGCCCGCCCTGCTGACAGTCTGGATCGCCTTGCGGTCACGCCCCGCCGTTTTAAGGAGTCTGACATGATCAAAGCCCTCCTTCGCCGCCGCATCGCCGCCTTCGAGACGGGCTGGGGCTACGACGCCGGCTATATGAACGACCTGCTCGCGCTCGGGCCCTGGACCCTGATCCGGTTCGGCCTGGTGGCCTCCCTGGGCCACAGCGCCGCGGCGCCCGGCGCGGCCCTGGCGGCGGCCCGCATTGTCGGGACCCTGTCCGGCGACTGCGGGCCCTGCACCCAGCTGACCATCGACATGGCGGAAAAGGGCGGCGTCAGGCCCGAGGTGCTGCCGGCCATCCTGGTCGGCGATCTGGCGGCCATGGGCGAGACGGCGGCGCTCGGCTATCGCTTCGCCCGCGCCGCCCTCGACCGCGATCTGGAAACCGGCGACGCGGCCCGGGCCGAAATCACCCGGCGCTGGGGCGGCAAGGCCGTCACCGCCCTGGGGCTCGCCCTGACGACCGCCCAGATGTATCCCACGGTGAAATACAGTCTCGGCCACGGCCGCACCTGTTCGCGGGTGACCGTCGCCGGGACGCCGACGCCGTTTTCGCTGGCCGAGCCCATCGCCGTATGACCGACGCCACCACCCGGTTCGAGCAGGAAAGGCCCCGCCTGCAGCGGCTGGCCTACCGCATGCTCGGCTCGGTCAGCGAGGCCCAGGACGTGGTCCAGGACGCCTGGCTGCGCTGGGATCGGGCCGGGGCGGCGGCCGACAATACCCGCGCCTGGCTGATCCAGGCGGTGACCCGGCTGTGCCTTGACCGGCTCAAGTCGGCCCGCGCCCGCCGCGAGACCTATATCGGCCCCTGGCTGCCCGAGCCGCTGGTCGAGGAGGCGCCGTCCGACCCGCTGGAACGGGCCGAGGATGTCTCGGTGGCTTTCCTGCTGGCGCTGGAGCGACTGTCGCCGCTGGAGCGGGCGGTGTTCCTGCTGCACGACGTCTTCGACCAGGACTACGCCGCCGTCGGGGCGGCGCTGGACAAGACCGAGCCGGCGGTGCGCCAGCTGGCCAGTCGCGCCCGCGGCCACGTTCGCGACGCCCGGCCGCGCTTCACCGTGCCGCGGGACCGCGCCGTCGCCCTGGCCTCGGCCTTCATGCGGGCGGCCAACGCCAACGACCCCGCGGCCCTGACCGCCCTGTTGGCGGAGGACGCCGTGCTGATCTCCGACGGCGGCGGCAAGCGGCCGGCGGCCCTGCGGCCCATGGTCGGGCGTGAGGATGTCATGCGCCTGCTGGCGGGTCTGGCCAGCCGCCAGCCCTGGCCGCCGCCCGGCGCCGTGCGGCCGGCGATGATCAACGGCCTGCCCGGGGTGATCATCGCCGCCCCCGACGGCGTCGCCACCATGGCCTTCGAACCCGACGAAACCGGCGAGCGCATCGCCGCCATCTACATCATGCGCAATCCCGACAAGCTGGGGCATGTGAAGGCCTGACTCACGAGCCGGGCTATGCCATGACGATCCTTCTCCCCTTGCGGGAGAAGGTGGCCTCCGAAGGAGGCCGGATGGGGGGTTTCGCCGGCCCTTCTGCGGCGAATGGTCGAGAGACTGACGGTCAGGTCCGAGCGACCCCTCATCCGTCAGGCTTCGCCTGCCACCTTCTCCCGCAAGGGGAGAAGGAAACTGAGGCCCCATGCGTTTCGACGACCGCTTCCTCGAAGAGATCAAGTCGCGCGTCCGCCTGTCGGACGTGATCGGCAAGACCGTGAAGCTCAAGCGTCAGGGCCGCGAGTTCGTCGGCCTGTCGCCCTTCACCAAGGAGCGGTCGCCGAGCTTTTTCGTCAATGATGACAAGGGTTTCTTCCACGACTTCTCCTCAGGCAAGCACGGCGATCTGATCAGCTTCCTGCAGGAGACCGAACGGCTGACCTTCGTCGAGGCGGTCGAGCGGCTGGCCCAGGAGGCCGGGGTGCCGATGCCGGCCCCCGATCCCCAGGCCGCCGCCCAGGAGCAGAAGCGGCAGGGTCTCGCCGACTGGCTGGAGCTGGCCGCGGCCTGGTTCGAGAGCGAACTGCGCCGGCCGGTCGGCCAGGCGGCGCGGGACACCCTCGCCCAGCGGGGGCTGCCCGACACCGAATGGGGGCGTTTCCGCATCGGCTTCGCCCCGGGCGGCCGCACGGCGCTCAAGGACTATCTGGTCGCCAAGGGCGCCCGGCCGCCGGAACTGGTCGAGGCGGGTCTGCTCATCGCCCCCGAGGACGGCGGCGCGCCCTATGATCGGTTCCGCGACCGGATCATCTTTCCGATCACCGACCAGCGCGGCCGCGTGGTCTCCTTCGGCGGCCGGGCCATGGATCCGGCGGCGCGGGCCAAATACCTGAACGGTCCCGAGACCAGCCTGTTTTCCAAGGGCCGGCTGCTCTACGGCATGCCCGAGGCGCGCAAGCTGCTGCACGCCGGCGGCGACGACGCCGGCCTGGTGGTGGTCGAGGGCTATATGGACGTCATCGCCTGCCAGCGGGCCGGGGTGGCGGCCATGGCCCCGATGGGCACGGCCCTGACCGAGGACCAGATGGAGGTGCTCTGGCGGCTGGATCCCGAGCCGACCCTCTGTTTCGACGGCGACGGCGCCGGCCGCCGCGCCGCCAGCCGGGTCATCGACCGCGCCCTGCCGCTGCTCAAGCCGGGCAAGAGCTTCAAGTTCGCCCTGGTCAGCGGCGGCAAGGACCCCGACGACGTCCTGCGTGAGCAGGGCCCCGCGGCGCTCAAGGCCCAGCTGGCCCAGACCACCCCCTTCGCCGACGCCCTGTTCGTCCGCGAGCGTGACCAGGAGCCGCTGGAGACGCCCGAACACCGCGCCGGCCTCAAACAACGGCTGCGCGCCGCCGCCAACACCATCGCCGACAAGGATCTGGCCCAGGCCTATCGCGACGATCTGCAGAACCGCTACGACCAGCTGTTCCCCTCGGGACCGGCGCGACGGGCGCCGTTCACGCCCTCCCGACCCTGGCGGCCCGGCGGCCGGGGCGGGCCGGCCCTGTTCGAGGCGACCTTCCCGACGGCGGAAGGCAAGGCGGCCGCCAAACGCCTGTCGACGGCCCTCGACCCGATCGCCGCGGCCCTGGCCAGGGGCGTCCTCGACGACCCCCATCGGCTCGACGATCATCTGGAGGTTTTCGAGAAGGCGGGCTTTGGCGATCCGGCCCTTTTGCCGCTCGCCCGGGAGATCATTCGGTTACGACTCGAGGCCGATCACCTTGACTCTGGGGCCCTCGCACGCCATCTGCGGGACTGTGGATTTGCCGGGCTGCTGAATGACATCGACCGGGCCGCTGCTCAAGCAGGCGCGCCCTTCCTGAAACAGGATGTCACCCTCGCCTCCGCCAGGTCCCAGTGGACGCAAGCTTTTGAGGTTCTGAACCGACTGGCTGCGCTCGAGACCGCTATCGAATCCGCCAAGGGCAGCCTTGGTGGGCGTTCTGACATGGCGGCGCTGGAGCGACTGAAGGCCGAACGGGACTCCCTCAAGCGATCGGTTCGCTCGGGATCTCTTTGGACGGACGGTGAAACCTCTCCCTAAGGCGCTTGATCGGCGTCCAGTTTCATTTTTGGCGTCCCGTCCGACCAGGGGCGGCCCCGCCGGAGACCGCAATGGCCACGACCACCACCGAGCAGACCGAAACCAACGACGCCCCCGAGAAGGACGGCCCGCTGCTCGACCTCACCGACGCCGGGGTCAAAAAGTTCATCAAACAGGCCAAAACCCGCGGCTACGTCACCATGGACGAGCTGAACAAGGTGCTGCCGAGCGAGGAAGTCACCTCCGAGGCCATTGAAGACACCCTGGCCATGCTCAGCGAGATGGGCGTCAACGTCGTCGAGGCCGAGGAAGACGCCGGCGAGGGTGGCGAAGTCGTCGCCGCCGGCGAAACCGCCATCGTCACCGAAGCCGAGACCAAGGGCACCTACGACCGCACCGACGACCCCGTGCGCATGTATCTGCGCGAGATGGGCAGCGTCGAACTGCTGTCGCGCGAGGGCGAAATCGCCATCGCCAAACGTATCGAGGCCGGCCGCGACACGATGATCCGCGGTCTCTGCGAAAGCGCCCTGACCTTCGAGGCGATCATGGTCTGGCGCGAGGAGCTCGGCACCGGCCGGATCCTGCTGCGCGAGGTCATCGACCTGGAAGGCACCTACGGCGTCATGTTCCCGGCCGCGCCGGTCGTGGTCACGCCGCTGCCCGACCCCGCCGCGCCCAAGCCCGAGGGCGAAAAGGCCGAAGGTGACAAGACCGACGCTGAAAAGGCCGAGGGCGAGGAAGACGACGACGACGACGATTTCGACGATGGCGCCGGGCCCACGGTCAGCGCCATGGAAGGCGAGCTGCGCGAAAGCGTCATGGAGACGCTGGACGCCATCGCCGCCGAGTTCGACGCCTTCCGTCGCCTGCAGGAAAAGCTGGTCGAGCGCCGGCTCAAGGGCGGCGACCTCAAGGACGAGGACCGCAAGGCCTATGACGAGGCCACCACCGCCATCGTCACCCGGCTCAAGACCCTCAAGCTCAACAACAACCGCATCGAGGCCCTGGTCGATCAGCTGTATGCGATCAACCGCCGCCTGATCGCGCTGGAAGGCCGGCTGCTGCGTCTGGCCGACAGCTACGGCATCAGCCGCACCGAGTTCCTCAAGGCCTATTTCGGCGCCGAGCTCGACCCCAACTGGTCGGAGAAGGTCAAGGCCCTGGGCGTGCGCTGGACCAAGTTCAGCGAGAACGACGACTCTTCGATCCGCGACATCCGTCAGGAAGTGGCCGCCCTGGCCACCGAGACCGGCGTGCCGATCGACGACTACCGCCGCATCGTCCAGACCGTCCAGAAGGGCGAGCGCGAGGCCCGTCAGGCCAAGAAGGAAATGGTCGAGGCCAACCTCCGCCTCGTCATCTCGATCGCCAAGAAATACACCAACCGCGGCCTGCAGTTCCTCGACCTGATCCAGGAGGGCAACATCGGGCTGATGAAGGCGGTCGACAAGTTCGAGTACCGCCGCGGCTACAAGTTCTCGACCTACGCCACCTGGTGGATCCGTCAGGCCATCACCCG
The DNA here is from genome assembly GCA_030680355.1 of Caulobacter sp. GTDB lineage: Bacteria > Pseudomonadota > Alphaproteobacteria > Caulobacterales > Caulobacteraceae > Caulobacter. Next base: position 196,473 of record JAUXVF010000027.1, on the reverse strand, counting down.
CTCGATCGCCGACCAGGCGCGGACCATCCGCATCCCCGTCCACATGATCGAGACGATCAACAAGATCGTCCGCACCAGCCGTCAGATGCTGCACGAGATCGGCCGCGAGCCGACCCCCGAAGAGCTGTCGGAAAAGCTGGCCATGCCGCTGGAGAAGGTGCGCAAGGTCCTCAAGATCGCCAAGGAGCCCATCTCCCTCGAAACGCCCATCGGCGACGAGGAAGACAGCCACCTGGGCGACTTCATCGAGGACAAGAACGCCATCCTGCCGATCGACGCGGCGATCCAGTCCAACCTGCGCGAGACCACCACCCGCGTGCTGGCGTCCCTGACGCCGCGCGAGGAGCGCGTCCTGCGCATGCGTTTCGGCATCGGCATGAACACCGACCATACGCTGGAAGAAGTCGGCCAGCAGTTCTCGGTCACCCGCGAACGCATCCGCCAGATCGAAGCCAAGGCCCTGCGCAAACTGAAGCATCCGAGCCGGTCGCGGAAACTGCGCAGCTTCCTGGACAGCTAGGACGACCAAAAGGCGGCTCCGGTGGAGCCGCCTTCTCTCTGTCCGCGCGCCTCAGCCGAGCCTCGACCCTAGCCTTCCAGCAACATCTCGAAGCCGCCGAAGATCATGCGTTTGCCGTCGACGGGCATAGTCTGACTGGCCAGTCGGGGGTCCTGCATCACCTTTTCCCAGGCGGCGTCGCGCGTCGCCTTGTCCGGCCAGATGATCCAGCCGACGGCGACGGTTTCGCCGTCCTCGAGGGCGACGGCGCGTTTGAAATCGGTGACCTTGCCGTCCGGGACGTCGTCGCCCCAGACGTCGGTGACGTGGATGGCGCCGTGGTCCCGGAAGACCGCCGCCAGCGCCCGCGCGTGCTCAAGATACGCCGCCTTGCTGGCGGTGGGGACGGGGACGACGTTGATATCGAGGTAGGACATGGGGGTTCTCCTTTTCGACACGGGGGAAAGGGAAGGCGAACGCGACGAGACTGGCCGGGGCCCGGCGGCGGTGGCCGCGACCCGGTCCTGATCGAAGCCCTGTCGTACTCATCTGGACGCAAGAGCGCCAGACAGGCTCACCTCGCAGGCGTCGACGGGATGGCCGGCCGGCCTTGCTTTGCATGCCGGCGGGGCGGTCGACGATCTCTAGGCGGAGGCCGCCGCCTCGTCCTCGTCGGCGGTCAGCCGCGCGGCGAAATCGCCGAGCAGGGCGTACAGCGCCGCCGGCTGGATCGGCTTTGACAGATATTCGCTGAAGCCCTGGGCCATCAGCCGTTCGCGGTCGCCGGCCATGGCGTCGGCGGTCAGGGCGATGACGTGAAGGTCGGCGCGTCCGGCCCGACCGGCGCGGATCTCGGCGGTGGCGGCCAGGCCGTCCATCACCGGCATATGCACATCCATCAGCACCAGATCGACGCCGCCGGCGCGGAGCAGGGTCAGCGCCTCGGCCCCGTCGACGGCCAGGATCAGCTCGACCCCGGCCGGGGCCAGCAGGGCGGTGATCACCGCCCGGTTGGTGGCGTTGTCGTCGACGGCGAGAATACGCAGGGCGCGGCCGGTGTCGGCGCCGTCGTCGGCGGCCGGACGGGTCCTGGCCAGGGCGGCGACGTCCGCTTCGGGCAGCGAGACCTGGAGGGTGAAGGTCGACCCGAGCCCGACCGTGCTTTCGAGGGTGACGTCGCCGTCCATCATCCGGGCCAGCTGGCGGGTGATGGCCAGGCCCAGGCCGGTCCCGCCGTGCAGGCGGCTGGTCGAGGCGTCGGCCTGGGTGAAGGGCTGAAACAGACGGCCCTGCACCTCCGCGGAAATGCCCGCGCCGGTGTCGCTGACGGCGATGGCGATCCGCGAGGACGCCTCCGGGTCGACGCTGACGCGAACCGAGACGCCGCCGGCGGCGGTGAACTTCAGGGCGTTGGAAATCAGGTTCAGCAGCATCTGGTGCAGGCGCACCGCGTCGACCGTCACCGCGGCGGGCACGGCGTCCTCGACCGACCAGTCGAGGGTCAGCCCCTTTTCAAGCGCGGTCTGGCCCCACATCTGGCAGCTGCTGGCGATCAGTTCGCGCAGGTCGGCGGGCGTGGGCGACAGCTCGAACCGCCCGGCCTCGATCTTCGACAGGTCGAGGATGTCGTTGAGCAGGGTCATCAGACCGGTGCCCGACTGCAGGATGGTCGAGACGTACTGGTCCTGGCGCTTCGACAGGGGCGTGGCCTGCAGGGCGTGGGCCATGCCCAGCACGCCGTTCATCGGCGTGCGCAGCTCGTGGCTCATCATCGCCAGGAAGGCGGATTTGGCGACATCGGCCTCTTCCGCCCGCGCCCGCGCCGCGCTCTCGGCGGCCAGGGCCTGGGCGGCCGCGCGCCAGATCAGGGCCGAGAAGCCGATGACCATGACGGCGGCGAATCCGAGGAAGGCGGCATAGCGGTCCGGCGCCCCGACAAAGCGGGCGACGACGGTCAAGGCCAGCAGATAGAGGGCGAACGGCGCGGTGGAGGCGATATAGGCGCTCAGCGACTTCTGGCTGGTCAGGGCGGCGTTGAGCAGGGCGCCGCACATCAGGGCGAAGGCCGCGGCCATGCCCCAGGCCCCGTCGTTCAGCGGGCCGAGCAGGGCGATGGAGCCGAACAGCCAGCTGTTCAGATGAAGCAGGGTCAGCGCCGCCCAGCGCCGCGGCGACCGACCCATGGCCCGCCACTCGATCAGCTGCAGACCGGTATAGACGACGAACCAGGCCACGGTCGCCGCCAGCCCGGCGAACGGCCAGATGAACACCAGCATCAGCGCCGCCACGGCCAGCCGCAGCCCCAGCTGTTTGCGGCGCTTTTCCAGCACGTCCCGCAGGTCGTCCGAGACGCTCCTGGCTGTGGTCATGACGGCGTTTCCGATCCCTGGGAGCGGGCATAACGGAGAAACAGAAAAACAATGTGAACGGCGGAAATGGGCGCTTCGCCCCGCGACCTCGACAGTGGTGAAATCTCCGCCGCCGCCGCTTCGCCGCCCCCCAACACGAGACTCCCGAGACCGATCATCCCGGGACATCGCGGGACAAACACGAGACTCCCGCGCCAAATCGGCGGCTCTGACCCGCCCGCCCCCTGAGCCGGCCTTAGACTCGCTGCATGAACAGGACGCAGAGGCGCGCGAAAGCGGCGCGCGACAAGGGATTGCGGGGCGCGGCGACGGCGGGGGCCGGCGCCGGGGCGGGGCGGCGGCGGTTGCCCGATCCCGGCCATCCGCGCGTCGACTGGCCGGCCTGGGAGGCCGCGGCGTGGGCGGCGGGACTCTCGCCCGCCCTCATCACTGAAGCGCATGCTTCAGTTTCCGCTTGCGCGGCGGTTCACGCCACAATACTGAAGGAAATGCTTCAGTATCAGCCGCCGCCTCTCGACGCCCTGTTCCAGGCCCTGGCCGATCCGGCCCGGCGGGCGATGGTTGAGCGGCTGACGGCGGGGCCGGCCTCGGTCAGCCAGCTGGCCGCGCCCCTGCCGATGAGTCTGACGGCGGCGGCGCAGCATCTGGCGGTGCTCGAGGCGGCCGGGCTGGTGACCAGCGCCAAGGTCGGGCGGGTGCGCACCTGCACCCTCGATACGGCGGCGCTGAGTCAGGCCGAACAATGGATCAACGCCCGGCGGATGGCCGTCGGGGCGCAGCTGGACCGGCTGGGCGACTACCTGGCCGCGACCAAGCCCGACGATGAACCGTGAGGAGCCCCGTGATGACCCAGCGTTCCGTGACCCACGCGACCTTCTGCGTCGAGCGGGTATTCGACTGCCCCCCGGCCCGGCTGTGGCGGGCCTTCGCTGATCCGGCGGAAAAGGTCCGCTGGGCCTGCCATGACCAATGGCGGATGGAGGAGATGACCTTCGCCGTCGGTGGCCGGGAAGTGGCCGGCGGCCGTGATCCGGGCGGGCCATTCTGGCGGTTCGACGGGACCTATCTCGACATCGCCGAGGGCGAGCGGTTCTGTCTCGCCTACACCATGAGCCGCGATGACGTGCGGGTGTCGGCCTCGATGATCACCTGGGAGGTGTTCGCCGATCCGGCCGGGGCGCGGCTGACGTTTACCGATCAGGGCGCCTATCTCGACGGCCATGCCGATCCTGCCGAGCGGGAAGCCGGCTCCGGCGCCGGGCTCGACAATCTCGCCGCGCTGCTGGCCGCCGAACCCGGCGCGGCCTGATCCCCGCTGACAAGGACCCCGCCATGACCGCCTTTCCCCATGCCGTGACCCACGCCACCTTCTGCCTGGAACGGGTCTATGACGCCCCGCCCGCCCGGGTGTTCCACGCCTTCACCGACCCGCAGGCGCGGCGGCGCTGGTTCTTCAAGACCGACAGCTGGACGCTGCACGCCCACAGCGGCGGCGACCTGGCGGTCGGGGCGGTCGAGTCCAGCCGCTTCAGCCCGCCGGGGGCCAGCGTGTTGATCACCAACGACAGCACGTATCTGGACATCGTGGCCGACGCCCGGCTGGTCTTCGCCTACGCCATGACCCTCGCCGGCGCGCCGCTTTCGGCCTCGCTGGCGACGGTGGAGATCCGGCCGGAGGGCGGCGGCGCGCGCCTGATTTTCACGGAACAGGGCGCCTATTTCGACGGCCCGGACTCGGTCGCCGGGCGCGAAGAGGGCACGCGCCAGATGCTCGAGACGCTGGCGAACGAGATCGCGCGGCCGGCCTAGGCGAACATGTCCAGCACCGTGCCGGTCATGGCGTCGGCGGTGCGGATGACGGCGGCGTTGGCCTTGACCTCGGTCCTGGCCTGGATCTGTTCGACCAGCCGTTGGACCGGATTGTCGAGCGGGTCGGCGACGGTTTGCCGGGCGCTGATGTCGAAGCGATTGATGGCGTCGTTGAGGCCGGCGGCGGCGATGGGCATGACCTGCATGGCGAAGGACTCCCGTTGTCGAGGCCCGCAGTCTGGCATGGTCGCGCTTAACGGTCGGCGCACGGACGTGGTCAAGATCGCGCTTACCTCAATCGGCCTCGGTGTGGGCCCGCAGCCAGTCGGCGGCGTCGTCGGTCGGCAGCAGCAGATGGGCCCCGTCGAGGGCCACCCGCAATTCGGCGCCGGGTTTCAGCGTCGCGGGCAGGGCGGCGTAGAGGGCGTGGGCCTCGGCGGCGTTGTCGAGGTCGAAAATCCACATGCCCATGATGTGGCGCTGGTGTGAAAGATGCGGCATGGCTCTACTCGCTTTCACCGCCGATCTTGCGCCGCCGAACCTGAACGGGGGCTGAGCGCCGCGGGCAGGCTTTGCGCGGGACGGCGGCTTGCCGCTACCCTCGCCGCCACAGTCAAAAGGAAACCCCGCCATGTCGACCGATCTCTTCTCCCTCAAGGGCCGCACGGCCCTGATCACCGGCGGCTCGCGCGGCATCGGCAAGATGATCGCCGCCGGCTTCATCGCCGCCGGGGCGCGGGTCTATATCTCCTCGCGCAAGGCCGGGGTCTGCGACGCGACGGCGGCGGAGCTGTCGGCCGACGGCGGGGTCTGTGTGTCGCTGCCGCAGGACGTATCGACGGTCGCCGGCTGCACCCTGCTGGCCCAGGCCTACGGCAAGTACGAGACCAGCCTCGACATCCTGGTCAACAACGCCGGGGCCGCCTGGCTGGCCGAGTTCGACAGCTTTCCCGAGGCCGGCTGGGACAAGGTCGTCGACCTGAACCTCAAGTCGCCGTTCTTCCTGACCCAGGCCCTGGCCCCGGCCTTGCGCGCCTCGGCGACGCATGCGCGGCCGGCCAAGGTGATCAACATCGCCTCGATCGACGGCATCCGGCCCAATCCGCAGGAAACCTACAGCTACCAGGCCAGCAAGGCCGGGCTGATCCACCTGACCCGACGCATGGCCGGGCGGCTGATCCAGGACAATATCGTCGTCACTGCCATCGCCCCGGGGGCGTTCGCCTCGGAGATGAACACCGTGGCTCGCGACCAGGCCGAGGCGGTGGCGGCCCGTATTCCGGCCCGCCGGGTCGGGACCGACGAGGATATGCAGGGCGCGGCCATCTACCTGGCCTCCCGCGCCGGGGACTACGCGGTCGGCATCACCCTGGCCGTCGACGGCGGCGTCGCCTACGCGGCGGCGGAGATCTGACCGGGGCGGGCGGCGCTCGACATCGGCCGCCCGTGCGATCATGCTTTGACCCGAAGGGCGAAGACCTGGGAGGCCGCCATGTTCAATTTCGCGTTGATCAGAACCCGCCTTGGCCAGTACGGCGCCGCCTGGCTGACCAGCTGCGTGCTGGTGCTGCTCGCCTGTCTGGGCGGGACCTGGCTGACCCCGACGCCGCTGGTCGAGGTCGTTGACCTGATCCTGCCCCTGGGGCTGGCGGCGCTGACCCTGGCCTGGGCGGCGGTGGTGGTCGTCACCCTGCTGTCGGGCCGGGAAACGGTGGCCACCCGGCTGGTCATCATCCTGCTGGCGGTCCTGATGTTTCTGCCGCTGCTCTGGGGCCCGGTCCTGGGCGCGATCGGGGCCGCCTGGGTCGGCGGCGTCTCGATCGAATATTCGACGGCCTATGCCCAGTTCCGCATCCTGGTCAGCCGCGCCCTGTTCGATCTGGCCGGCCTGGTGTTCGCCAACCCCGTGCTCGACACCATCTGGATGCTGTTCCAGGGTTTGGCGACCATCGTCGGCTTCCTGTCGGCCTTTTTCCAGGTCTGGCCGCGAATTCTGCGGCTTCTGGGCGCGCGGGAGGCCGCCGCCTGACGGGGGCGTCATTCTCGCGGGGCGGGCATGGCGTTGACGTCGCCCCGGCGGCCTGCGAGCGTCTATGCCGGGAAAAACAATAAAGGGGGAGGCCACGAATGCTCGCCTCGTTGCTGCTGCGTCTCGGGGCCCTTGGCCCCCTCATTCTATACGGCGTCATCGTCGCGGGCGGCCTCATGTCGCCGGGCTACAACCACATGACCCAACAAGTCAGCGAACTCGGCCAGGCCGGGGCGCCGTCGGCGACGGTGTTCAACTACGGGGTCATGGCCGCCGGTGGCGCGATGATTTTGGGGGGGCTGGGCTTCTTCCTCGGCATGCGGAAACTGGGCGGCGGCGTGGTGATGCCGCTGCTGGCGGCCATCGCGATCGGCCTTTTCGGGGCCTCGTGGGTCCTCGGGGGTCTGCACCCGACGCCTGACCCCATGCATCAGGCCTACAACCTCGGCTACGCCGGTCTGGCGGCGCCGTTGTTCGCCTTCCTGGCCATGGGCGACCGTGACGAGGTGTCCGGCGCCAAGATGCTGACGGTGGTCAGCTTCCTCGCGAGCGCGGTGCTTCTGGCCCTGACGATGAACCTCGGCGGCCTGAACCTGGTGAAAGAGGCCGATGTCGGTCTGTGGCAGCGCGGTCTGATCGTGGCCACCACCCTGTGGATGCTGTCGGCTTTCCTCGCGGTTCCGCGGGCCCTGGCGGCCAAGGCTCGCAAGCGGTCCTCGGCCTACTAGGCCGCGCCTGGACTATGTCCAGGCGTAGTTGAAACTGACGGAGAGGCGGTCGCTTTTGGCGCCGTTGGCCGGCACCTCGTGCCGCAGCCAGCTCTCCCACATCAGCACGGTTCCCGGCGCCGGGGCGATGTAGACGAAGGTCTGCAACGCTTCCGGCGCTTCGGCCGTCCGGCCCGGCGCGGCCATCATCATCGGCAGCCGCGGGTCCTCCAGCTTGAGGGCCGAGGCCCCCGGCGGCGTGGCCACATAATAGGTGCCGCTGAGCACGCTGTGGGGATGGATGTGGCCGCTGTGGGTCCCGCCCGGCTTGAGAACATTGACCCACAGGCTGTCGAGCACCAGTCGCCGGCCCTTGAGGTCGAAGGCCAGATCGACGGCGAAGGCGGCGGCCTGTTTGTCGAGCTTCTTCTTCAGATCGCCGAAGGCCGTCACCCGCCGCGGCAGATCGTCGAGCGAGGCGTAGGAGGTGTAGCCGGGGTAGGCGTTGGCCTTGCACCAGGCGCGTCCGGCTCGGTCCTCGTCGGCCAGCATGCGGCAGGCGTCCCCGAGATCGGCGTTGAGGGCGTCAAAGCCCCGCTCGCCGGCGAGGCTGGCTTCATGCAGGCGGGTGACGAAAAGGGCGCGGCTGGTCATGCCGCCCCTCTACCCCGTCAGGCCGCGTTCGTCACCGCCCGCCGCGTGGCCGAATAGGGGTCGCTGACCACCCGGCTCTCCAGGTTGAACATCATCACCGACCGGCTGGCCGCGTCATAGGCCGGCCAGGCGGGCAGCAGGGCGGTGTTGGGGTCGCCCGTGCGGGCGAAGGCCAGCCAGGCGGCGCTCATCTGTTTGGCCAGGACCTGCGGCGCCGGGCCCTCGCCGAGCAGAGCCCGCGCCTTGTCGACGTTGTCGAACACCAGCGGGATCTCCAGCGTGTGGGGCGAGCGGAACGGACCGACCGGGGTCTCCCATTCGAGCAGGTACATCCAGGCTCTCGCCCCGCCCTGGGCGGCCTTGCGCTCGGCGATCTCCACCGAGCCGGCGAACATCCGCCCATAGGTGACCAGATGCGTCGCCAGATAGGTCGGGGAGTCGGCGGGGAAGTCCTTTTTCAGGGCCGTCAGCACGGCCTCGGCCTTCTCGCCGTACATGCCGGCGGCCATCTTCCGCAGACCGGCCTCGTCCAGCCGGCCAAACCAGGGGGCGGAGGCCATGAACAGGGTCATCTCGTCCTTGTTGATGCCGATCAGCACCGGGATGTCGCGGGCGGTGTCGGGCGCGGCGGGGTCCCAGGGCTGGGCCGGCAGGGCGTCGCCGTCGACCACCGGTGCGAACCCGGTGCGGTCGAACCCGGCGCCGGGCTGTTTGGCCTCGGCGGCGGCGGCCGCGGCGACCAGCCGCTCGGCGGGCACGGCCCGCAGGGCGGCGATATCGCCGGGCGCGATCCCCAGTTCCGCGTAGAGGTCCCCGGTCAGGGCGGCGGCGCGGCCCCTGGGCACGGCCTTCACGCCAGGACCGCTCTGGATGATGGCGCGGTGAAACAGGCCCCGGGCCAAGGGCATGGCCAGCAGGTAGCTGACCTTGGCCCCCCCGCCGGACTCGCCGAAGAGGGTTACGTTGCCGGGGTCGCCGCCGAACAGATGGATGTTGTCGCGCACCCATTCCAGGGCCGCGACGAGGTCGAGCATGCCGGCGTTGCCGGAGCCGCGGGCGCCCGGCAGGTCGGCATAGCCGAAGACGTTGAGGCGATGGTTGAGCGTGACCACCACCACGTCCCGTGCGGCCAGATCGGCGCCGTCATAGACCGACCAGGCGCCCGAACCGTAGGCGAAGCCGCCGCCGTGCAGCCAGACCATGACGGGACGCCCGGTCCCCGGCTGACGCGCCTTGGTCCAGATATTCAGATAGAGGCAGTCCTCACTCTGGGCGGCGATATCGTCGGCGATCGGAAAGACGGTCTGCAGCGCCCGACCCATATCGGAGGTCGGCTCGGCCGACGAGGCCGGGGCGTTCTGGATCGCCGCGGGTCCAAAGGCCGTCCAGGTCTGCGTCCCGGTCGGCGATGGCAGCCGCCTGGGGGGTGCGAACCGCAGATCGCCGACCGGCGGCTCCGCATAGGGAACGCCCTTGTAGGCTGTCACGCCTTTGCCGGCGTCCAGGCCCTTGAACCCCGCCGTCACCGACGGCGATGCGGCCTGGGCCAGCCCCGGCCCGGCTATGGCCGCGGCTGACAGCGTCATTCCAACCAGCCCGCGTCTGGATATGTCGAAGCTTAAGGTCATCGCCAATCTCCCCAATTTTCGAACTATCGGTATCCTACCAGGGGCCTCGGGTCGAGATTCTTGCTGCCATCCTGCGCAGCGGGTCTTTCGCTTGCCACATGAACAACGATAACGTGGCGACCAACAATCCACGGGAGAGACGTCTATGAAGGCCGCAGTGCTTCGCGAGGTGGGCAAACCACTTCAGATCGAAAACGTCACGATCAACAAGCCCGGCCCGCATGAGGTGCTGATCCGCACGGTCGCCGCCGGCGTCTGCCATTCGGACCTGCATTTCGTCGAGGGCTCCTATCCGCACCCGCTGCCGGCTGTGCTGGGGCATGAGAGCGCCGGCGTCGTCGAGCAGATCGGTTCGGAAGTGCGCACCGTGAAGGTCGGCGACCATGTGATCACCTGCCTGTCGGCCTTCTGCGGCCACTGCGCCCACTGCGTCACCGGCCATATGGCCCGCTGCGTCAGCGGCGACGTGCGCCGCGGCAAGGGTGACGAGCCGCGGCTGGGCAACGGCCTCAACCAGTTCCTCAATCTGTCGTCCTTCGCCGAACAGATGCTGATCCACGAGCATGCCTGCGTCGCGGTGCGCAAGGACATGCCGCTCGACCGGGCGGCCCTGATCGGCTGTTCGGTGACGACGGGCGTCGGGGCGGTGGTGCAGACCTCCAACGTCCGTGCCGGCGAGACCGTGGCCGTCATCGGCTGCGGCGGGGTCGGCCTGGCGGCGGTCAATGGCGCGGCCATCGCCGGCGCCGGCAGGATCATCGCCATCGACATGCATCCGTCCAAGCTCGAACTGGCCAAGGCCTTCGGCGCCACCGACGTGATCGACGCCAGCCAGGAAGATCCGGTCAAGGCGGTGATCGAGATGACCAAGGGCGGCGTTCAGCACAGCTTCGAGGCCATCGGCCTGAAGAAAACCACCGAACAGGCCTTCAAGATGCTGGCCCGCGGCGGCACGGCCAACGTCATCGGCATGATCCCGGTCGGCACCATGATCGAGCTGCACGGGGCCGACTTCCTCGGCGAAAAGCGTATCCAGGGCTCGTTGATGGGGTCCAATCGTTTCCCCGTCGACATGCCGCGGCTGGTCGACTTCTATCTGTCGGGCAAGCTGAAGCTGGACGAGATGATCGCCCGGCGCATCAAGCTGGAAGACGTCAACGAGGCGTTTGACGAACTCAAGCGTGGCGAACTGGCCCGCTCGGTCATCGTCTTCGACACCTAGGGCGTCAGGCGCGCGCCGGCTCGCCGCAGGCGAAGTCGACGCCGCCTTCGCGCAGGTCGCCGACCAGCTGCTGCAGATTGTCGAAATTACGCCGGAGAGCCAGGGCCAGGGGTTCCTTCGCCAACACCTGGGCCGGCACTATGATGCCGCCCTCGGCGCGCTCGCAGAGCCCTTCGGCGATCAGGGCATTCACATGGCGGCGGGTGGTTTCGTAGGGCACGGCCAGGGCCAGGGCCAGGGCGTGGACGCTGATCGGCTTACGCAGATCGTCGGGAACCCGGTCGGCGGTTTCTGAATAGGCCTGGGCCGCGGCGTCGCCGGGACGCAGGTGACGCACGTTGGCGTCGACGACGGCGGTGAAGATCACCCCCCTCAGAATATCCCCGCCTACAACCCGGGCCATGAGATCGACGCATTGAAGCAGGTAGGTTGTAGAGGCTCGCAACGCGAGGCGGTCGCGCCGCTTTTCCAGAATAACTGACACGCGTTTTCGCCTCGCCCGTTTGGGGTACCGGCGGTGTTGTAAGTCGAAAAACCCCTAATTTTCTAGGGTTAAAGGTACCCAATATGAGGAAAGTATCCGTTGTCGACCTTAATTCGACGGGATCTACTCAACAGTCAGGAGGTCTACTGAAGGCTCAACTGTGAGTTGTTTTGCGCGCGCCTCGACCAGCGAGACGATGTGGTCGACCATCTGGTCATTGTCCATCTTGTGGTCCGGACGGCCCGCGACATAGACCATGCCCGCGCCCTTGCCGCCGCCGGTGAAGCCCAGATCGGTCATCAGGGCCTCGCCCGGTCCGTTGACCACGCAGCCGATGATCGACAGGGACAGCGGCGTCGAGATGTGGGCCAGCCGCAGTTCCAGGGCCTCGACCGTCTTGATGACGTTGAACCCCTGCCGCGCGCAGGAGGGGCAGGCGATGATGTTGACGCCGCGGTGGCGCAGGCCCAGCGACTTGAGCATATCGAACCCGACCTTGACCTCCTCGACCGGGTCGGCGGCCAGGCTGACCCGGATGGTGTCGCCGATGCCGGCCCAGAGCAGATTGCCCATGCCGATCGCCGATTTGACGGTTCCGGTCCGTAGCGCCCCGGCCTCGGTGACGCCCAGGTGCAGCGGGCAGTCGATGGCCTCGGCCAGCTTCTGGTAGGCGGCCACGGTCATGAAGATGTCCGAGGCCTTCACGCTGATCTTGAACTCGTGGAAGTCGTGGTCCTGGAGGATGCGGGCGTGGTTGAGCGCGCTCTCGACCATCGCGTCGGGGCAGGGCTCGCCATACTTTTCCAGCAGGTCGCGTTCCAGGGACCCGGCGTTGACGCCGATGCGCATCGAACAGCCATGGTCGCGGGCGGCCTGGATGACCTCGCGTACGCGGTCGGGGCTGCCGATGTTGCCGGGGTTGATCCGCAGGCAGGCCGCGCCGGCCTTGGCCGCCTCGATGCCGCGTTTGTAGTGAAAATGGATATCCGCCACGAGCGGGACGTTCGTCTCCCGGACGATGGTCGAGAAGGCCCGGGTGGAGTCTTCGTCGGGGCAGGACACGCGGACGATGTCGGCGCCGGCCTCCTCCAGTTGACGGATCTGGTCGATGGTCGCCGCCGCGTCACTGGTCAGCGTATTGGTCATCGACTGGACCGTGATCGGCGCGTCGCCGCCGACCGGCACGTTGCCGACATGGATCTGCCGGGACTTGCGCCGGTCGATATGGCGCCAGGGCCTCAGGTGGGTGTGGTCGTCTTGGCTCATGGCCCTACAAGGTAGGCCCGCGCCGGGCGTTTCCCAAGACTGTCACGCAAGTTTCGTCAGTCGATAAGCGAGGCGACCGTCGCGGTCGTCGAGGTCATCGGGCCCTTGAGCTTGTTGGCCACGAAGACATTCATGGCCGACGGGTCGGGGACCTCGACCGCCAGGCCCTTGATCGCCGGAGCCCGATAGGCGTCGCCAGCCGCCAGGGCGCGGGCGAAATAGACCGACCCGTCGGATCCGCGCACGATCAGCGTCGTCGCCTTGCGGGCCTGGAAGGTCACGGTCGAGACGCCGGCGTCCGCGCCGTGAACGGCGCCGCTGGCGATGAAGGCGGCGCCGGCGTTCAGCGGCGGTTCGGCGTCGGGCGCCGCGGCCTCGGCCGCCCGGCGCAGCTTCGACGCCGCCGAAACCGCGTCCGCGGACCCGTCGGCGGCGGCGGACGCTTCGAGTCCGGGCGTCTTGTAGACCGCGGGCGTGGAGGCCTCGACCGGGGCGGGCAGCGGCGCGCCGACGGCCATCGTGCCGGTGGGATCGACGGGCGTTGCGCCGCCGACGGTTTCGGGCGCGGTCGGCGGCGGCGGCGCGTCGTCATTGATGGCGCGCTGGGCGATGTTCCACAGCACGATCGCCACGACGATCAGGACTCCTGTGGCGACGATCGCGCCCATGCGGGGGTCACGTTCGCGGCGGACGCCGACGGGCGCCCGCAGGGGCTCGTCAGGATCGGGCGAGACGTCCTTGAAGCGGTTGACCGCCTCTTCCGGGTCCAGATCCAGGTGTTTCGCGTAGGCCTTGATATAGCCGAGAGTGAAGGGCCGGGACGGCAGCTCCTCGAGCCGCATGTCCTCGATGGCGCCGAGATAGGTGCGGCGGATCCGGGTGGCGTCCGAGACGTCCTGCAGCGACAGGCCGCGAAACTCGCGCGCCGCCTTCAGGGCCGCGCCGACATCGGGTCCATAGAACAGGGAAGGCTCCTCCGAGGGCGCAAGCGCCTCGGTCGGGTCCATCTCCCCCGATTGGTACAATGATGTAACCCCGCCAGAATCAAGCGGCATGGCTACCGACGCCCCCCGAATTCGCGTCACGCGAGAACGCGACGCACTGATCTTCCCTGATGTCGGGAATTCTAAACGTATCCTTGTGGATAACAAAATAACGTCTGGAATTCAATGCTCTAATCCAACGATGGTGATCAGGTCAGGCTACGACATACAATTTTCGGGCCAGAGTCTCGATCTGGCTTCTGACCGACCCCGAGGTCCCCTTCAGCAGGGCGGTGACGCCGCGGCGGGCGGCCTCGCGATCACAGGACAGCACCATCTGCTTGACCGGACCGATGCCGGCCGGCGGCATCGACAGCCGGTCAAAGCCCAGCGCCACCAGCGCGAAGGCCTCCAGCGGCCGCCCGGCCATCTCGCCACAGACCGAGACAGGGGTTCCCGTTTCGACACAGGCGTCCTGGATCTGCTTGAGAACCCTGAGCACCGGCGGTGACAGCGGATCATAACGGTCGGCCACGCGCGGGTTCCCCCGGTCGGCGGCGAACAGGTACTGCATCAGGTCGTTGGTGCCGACCGAGACGAAGTCGGTCATCGGCAGCAGCGCATCCAGGTGCCAGACCAGCGACGGGGCCTCGATCATGGCCCCGACGTCGAGCCGCGACGGGGCGGGGCGGCCGCGCCGCAAGGCCCAGGCGACCTCGGTGTCGACAAAGGCGCGGGCGGCGCGGAACTCGTCGACACTGGCCACCAGCGGGAACATCACCCGCAGCGGGCGGCCTCGGGCGGCCCAGATCAGGGCGCGCAGCTGCTGGCGCAGCAGGGCCGGGCGGTCGAGGCCCATGCGCACCGCCCGCCAGCCAAGGGCAGGGTTCTCTTCCCGCTCCAGCTCCATGTAGGGCAGCAGTTTGTCGCCGCCGAGATCGAGCGTGCGGAAGGTCACCGGCATGCCGTTGGCGGCGTCGAGGACGCGCTCATACAGCGCCCGCTGGGCGTTGAGCCGGGGCATGTCCTCGGCGACCATGAACTGGAACTCGGTGCGGAACAGGCCGATGCCCTCGGCCCCGGTCTCGCCGAGAATGTCCAGATCCACGGCCAGGCCCGCGTTCATCAGCAGGGTGATCTTGGCTCCGTCCTTGGTGAAGGCGGGGGTGTCTTTGAGGCCGGCGAACACGGCCCTGCGCTGGGCGCGGACCTCGAGCCGGCTGTTGAGCGCCTCGACCACGTCGGGGCGGGGACGCAGGAAGGCCTCGCCGGCCTCGGCGTCGACGACCACCGGGTCGCCCTGGGACACCCGGTCGCGCAGACCGGCCAGCCGGCCGACGCAGGGGATGTCGAGGGCCCGGGCGACGATGGCCGCGTGACTGGCGGTCGAGCCTTCCTCGAGCAGCAGGCCCTTGAGCCGCGTGCGGTCGTATTCGAGCAGGTCGGCCGGCCCCAGGTTGCGGGCCACCAGAATGGCGTCCTCGGGCAGCTCACGCGGCGCGTGGCCGTCGCCGTACAGGTGGCGCAGCAGCCGGTCGTTGAGGTCTTCCAGATCGTGCAGGCGCTCCCGCAGGTAGGGATCGCGCGCCTGGCCCAGCCGGGCGCGGTGTTCGCTGCGCACCCGCTCGACAGCGGCCTCCGCGGTCAGGCCCGAGCGCACGGCTTCTTCCAGCGACCGGTTCCAGCCGCGGTCGTGGGCGAACATGCGGTAGGTCTCGAGCACCTCATAGGAGGCGCCCACAAGGCCGTGGTGGCCTTCCAGCATCTTGTCGATCTGTTGCTGCAGCGCGGCCACGGCGGCGGCCAGGCGCGTCGCCTCGGCCTCGGCGTCGTCGGACAGCAGCTTCTCGGGGGCGACCGGGTGATCGTGCAGGACGACCGTGCCATAGGCCAGGCCGTCGGAGAACCGGACCCCCTTCAGCCGCTCCGGGCGATGGGGCGCGATTTCGACGTCCTTGAGCGCCTCCCGGTCGAGCAGGTCGCCGGCGCCGACCATCTCGGCCAGCACCATGGCGATGATCTGGAGATCCTCGACCTCCTCCTCGCCATAGTTGCGCTCGGTGCGGTTCTGGACGACCAGGACGCCGATCGCCCGCCCGCCGCGCAGCAGCGGCACGCCGAGGAACGAATGGTAGGGGTCTTCGCCGGTCTCGGGGCGGTAGGCGAAGGCCGGGTGGTGCGGCGCGTCCTTCAGATTCAGCGGTCGGCCCAGTCGGACGATCTCACCGACCAGGCCCTCGCCCAGTTTCAGCCGGGTGATGTGCACGGCGTCGGGCGACAGGCCCTGGGTGGCGAAGAGCTCCAGCTCGCCGCCCGCCCGCCGCAGATAGATCGAGCAGACCTCGGCCACCATCGAGGCGGCGATGATCCGGACGACCATGTCGAGCTTGGTCTGGGCGGGAGCGTCGCCGGCCATGGCTTCGCGAATCTGCCGGAGCAGACTGCGGGGTCCGCGGGTAGCGAGGCTCGAGGCGACCATGGGCCTTTATACGTTCTCCGTCCTGAGAGGCGCCTATAGCAGATTTCCGTGAGGGAACAGTGACCTGGCGTGCGCTGTCAGGCGCAAACCGGTCCATTTCCGTCATTTCCGCTCAGGGCTTCGCCAGACGGCGCGGCGACTGGACGCGATCAGAGCTGATCCAGGCCGTAGGCGGCGTGCAGGGCGCGGACCGCCAGTTCGGTGTAGGCCGCGTCGATCAGCACGCTGATCTTGATCTCGCTGGTCGAGATCACCTGGATGTTGACGCCCTTCTCGGCCAGGGCCGTGAACATGGTCTTGGCCACGCCGGCGTGGCTGCGCATGCCGACCCCGATGACCGAGACCTTGGCCACGTCCTCGTCCATCTGGACGTCGGCGAAGCCGATATCCGCCTGGGCCGACTTGAGCACCTCGACGGTCCTGGCGGCGTCGCGCTTGCCGACGGTGAACTCCATGTTGGCCGCGCCTTCACTGCGCGCATGGCTCTGGACGATCATGTCCACGTTGACGTTGGCGTCGGCCAGGCGACCGAAAATCTTCGATGACACCCCCGGCGTGTCCGGCAGGCCGAACAGGCTGATCTTGGCCTCGTCGCGGCTGTAGGCCACGCCGCTCACGATGCGTTTTTCCACGATCTCCTCCTCGTCGCAGACGATGGTGCCCTGACCGGGCGCTTCGCCCGGTTCGACGAAACTTGAAAGCACCCGAAGGGGCACATGTTTGGCCATGGCCAGCTCGACCGAACGGGTCTGCAGCACCTTGGCGCCCAGCGAAGCCATCTCCAGCATCTCCTCGTAGGAAATGCGAGCCAGCTTGCGGGCCTTGTTCTCGATGCGCGGGTCGGTCGTGTAGACGCCGTCCACGTCGGTGTAGATGTCGCAGGCCCCGCCGAGGGCCGCGGCGATGGCCACGGCGCTGGTGTCGGAACCGCCCCGGCCGAGGGTGGCGATGCGCCCGTCGCGGGTCACGCCCTGGAAGCCGGCGATCACGGCGACCTCGCCGGCGTCCATGGCCGCGGCCAGTTTTTCGGGCGGAACCTCGTCGATGCGGGCCCGGCCGTGGGCGTCGTCGGTGATGATCGGGATCTGCCAGCCCAGCCAGGAGCGGGCGCGCAGGCCCATGTTGCGCAAGGTCATGGCCAGCAGGCCGGCGGTGACCTGTTCGCCGCTGGCGACGACCATGTCGTATTCGTCGTCGCTCGGCGCGATGCCCTGGGCGGCCGCACCGGCGCCGTCGGTCCAGGCGACCAGCTCATTGGTCTTGCCGGCCATGGCCGAGACCACCACGGCGACCTGTTTGCCGGTCGCGACCTCGGCCGCCACCAGCCGCGCGACGCGACGGATACGTTCCAGGTCGGCCACGGAGGTGCCGCCGAATTTCATCACAAGCCGTGACACGTCTGGCCGCTCGCCCCCTCGTTTGGCGGTTAATTCTTGCCGGGGCCGAGCCGATCAGCCCGCCACGCGGCAAGACGCGCCTTCTAGCGGTCCGCTCGCCACCGCACAATCCCGCTGGATGACAACCTGCCTGACATGATAAACGAGAAGGTTAGTTAGGTAGGTTGGAAGTCGACATGCCAGACGCGGAAGCCACCGCCCGGATCGTCGCCTCGAGCGCCACGGTGTCGGACAAGATCCGCGCCCTGGACGCCGCCGGCTATCCGCGCGCCGAGATCGCCCGCCTGCTGGGCAAGCGCTACCAGCATGTCCGCAATGTGCTCGAGGGCGACAAGGTCGGCCGCCGCGCGGCGACCGCCGGTGTCGCGGAAGAGCCGGCGGCGTTCGAGAGAGACGACGAGCGCCCGGGTCGCCGGCCCTCTTCCGCGCCGCCGCGCCCTGAATTCGAGGATCGCGGACAGGGCATATTCCGACTTTCCGTCAGGCCAGACGGATCGGTCCTGCTGCCACCGGCCGTGCTCAAAGCACTGGAGCTCAAGGGCGGCAGCGGCGTGGTCGCGCGGCTGGAAGGGGACACGTTCATCTTCGAAGGACCCGACGAAGCCCTGCGTCGCATTCGTGAGCTGATCCCACTCTGGCGGCCTGGCGAGCCGCTGGCGTCCGACGAACTGATCGCCGAGCGCCGCCGCGAAGCGGCCTGGGAAGGGCTCCCCTTCGAAGAGGCCCGGGCGCTGCGAGCCGCCTTCGAGGCCGCACGAGCGAAGCGAACCGCCGAGGATGGCTGACTGGGTGCTGGACGCCTCGGCGGTTCTCGCGGTGGTTCTGACCGAGCCGGGCGGGGACAGGGTTCGTCCCCTGATAGCGGACTCGTTGCTCAGCGCCGTCAATCTGGCCGAGGTGGCCACTCGTCTGCTCGATCTCGGGTTCGCGGCGGCGGAGGTCGATCGCCTCCTGGAGCGGTTGCGATTTTCAGTGGTCCCATTCGACGCAGGCCTCGCCGTCAGCGCGGGTCGCCTTCGAACGCAGACCCGTCACCTTGGCCTCTCCCTCGGCGATCGAGCTTGTCTGGCCCTGGCCCAGCGGGAGCAATTGCCCGTGCTCACGGCCGACCGGGCGTGGGCCAGGCTGGACGTCGGGGTCGAAGTCGTGCTCATTCGCTGACCATGGCCAGTCCCGCCCCAGAGCTCCGTTCCAGCGTCGATTCCGACGACGTCGCCCGCTTTTCGGCCATCGCCGCCGAATGGTGGGATCCGCGCGGCAAGTTCGCGCCGCTGCATAAATTCAACCCGGTGCGTCTGGGCTTCATCCGCCAGCAGACCCTGTCCCGCTTTGGTCGCGAAGGCTGCCTGCGCCGTCCGTTCGAGGGACTGCGGCTGCTCGATATTGGCTGCGGCGGCGGCCTGTTGTCAGAGCCGATGTGCCGACTGGGTTTCGACGTCACCGGCGTCGACGCCTCCGAGCGCGGCATCGGCGCGGCCACGGCCCACGCCGCGGGCCAGGATCTGCCGATCACCTATCGCGCCACTACGGCCGAACAGCTGCTGGCCGAGGGCGCCGGGCCCTTCGATGTCATCCTCAACATGGAGGTCATCGAGCATGTCGCCGATCCGGGCGAGTTCCTGCGCACTACGGCGAAACTGCTGGCCCCGGGCGGGTTGATGATCGTCGCCACCCTCAACCGCACGCTCAAGGCCCTGGCCCTGGCCAAGATCGGCGCCGAATACATCCTGCGCTGGGTGCCGGCCGGCACCCACGACTGGCGCAAGTTCCTGACCCCCGACGAACTACGCTCGTTCCTCGAAGGCCACCCCTTCGATATCGAAGGTCCGTTCGGCGTCTCCTACAATCCGCTGCTGGGGCGTTGGGACCGGTCGGCGGACGCCGACGTCAACTACATGATGACGGTGACGCGGGCGGGCTGATGGCGATCCGGACGGCCAATCTCAGACTCGAGCCGGCCCGGCTCGACGACCTGGAGACCGTCGCCCGGGGCGATGGCGCCCTGTGCGCGGCCCTGGGTCTGTCGGTGGCGCCGCACTGGGCCGGGCCCGACGCCCTGGCCGCCATCGGCCGCAGCCGTGACTTCCTGATCGCCAATCCGGGGTCGGTCGACTGGTGGATGCATTTCATCGTCCATGTGACCGACATCCGGCTGATCGGCCTTGGCGGCTTCAAGGGCGAGCCCGAGGACGGCACCGTCGAGATCGGCTACGAACTGGCGCCCGGCTACCGCGGCCGCGGCCTGGCCACCGAGGCGGCGCGCGGCATGGTCGACCACGCCTTCGCCAACCCGGGCGTCGACCGGGTCATCGCCCACACCCTGCCGACGGAGAGCGCCTCGACCACCATCCTCAAACGGCTCGGCCTGCGCTTTGACGGCGAGCTCGACGATCCCGACGACGGCTATATCTGGCGCTGGCGGCTGGAGCGGGCGGGCTAGCGTGGTTCGAGACGCTCGCTTGAAGCTCGCGCCTCACCACGATGGACATTTGTCTTCGTCACCCTGAGGAGCGATCCCTCAGGATCGCGTCTCGAAGGACGCACCCTGGGAATCAGCGGTAATCCGCGACATCCACCGTCCGCCGCGCGGCGTTGAGCTGATCGGCGATCTGGCCGGCCAGATCGTAATCCTCATCAAGGAACCCGCCCTTGAGCCGGTAGGCGCCCTGTTCGAAACAACGCACCGCCGTGGCCAGCAGCATCGAGACGCTGTCGAAGACGATCTCGTGTTCGTCCTCGCCGGGCAGGACCTCGACAACGCAGCCATAGTCCTCCGACTCCGCGTCGCAGATCACCGCCAGATAGCCGCCGCCGCCGTCGGTCAGGACCGGAAACCAGCGGGTCGGCCACAGATCGGCCAGGCCGCCGAGGGTCCTGTAGTGCTCGGCCGCCTCGGCGATCGGCATCCAATAGAAGCCCGGGATCACATGGCCGTCGCCGAGGGTGCGGCCGACCGGCAGGTCGACCCCGTCATGGCGGCCATACATCGAGACCAGGTCGTCGGGCGCGGGACCGGCCACCGCGACGGCGTCCTCGACGTCGTAAGGCGCGATGCCCGGCTGCAACATATCGGCCGCCGGCCGGTTCAGCCGTTGCAGCTGGGCGGTCAGGGCGTCGACCTGCTCGAAGAGCAGCACCATCTCGCTCATCGGCGGACGCGCATCGTTTAATTCACTTCCGACTTTTTCGGCGGCGCCGGCGGCAGGGGCGCGACGGGCACGCCGTCATCGACCAGCGCCTTGACCTCGGCGGGCGAGGCCTCGCCATAGATGCCGCGCTCCTCCGAGGTTCCCTCGTGGATGGCGCGGGCCTCGCGGGCGAAGGTGTCGCCGACATAGTCGAAGTTGTCCTCGACATGGGCGCGGACCTTGCCCATGGCCTCCATCATCACCTCGCGGGCGCCGGCGGGCAGGGCGGGGGCGTCGCCGCGCGACTTCGTGCCGGCGACGTTGGGCGACATGATCTGTTTGCGCACGGTCTTGCTGGCGCAGACCGGGCATTCGAGCAGGCCGCGGGCCGACTGGTCGTCGAAATCGGCCGAGGCGCCGAACCAGCCCTCGAACTCATGACCGTGCTCGCAGGCGAGGGCGTATTTGATCATGTCGCCGTCTTGGGTCCGGTGAACGCGCGGGCGTTGGTCAGGACAGGGATGGCGGCCCGCGCCCGGTCGACCAGGGTCAGGTCGAGATCGGCGAACAGGACCCCCGGCTCGTCATCCTCCAGCCGGGCGATCACCTCGCCCCAGGGCGCCACGACCATCGAATGACCCCAGGTGCCGCGGCCGTCCTCGTGGAAGCCGCCCTGGGCCGCGGCCAGCACGAAACTGCCGGTCTCGATGGCCCGGGCGCGCAGCAGCACTTCCCAGTGGGCGGCGCCGGTCGGTCGGGTGAAGGCGGCGGGAATGGTCATGATCTTCGCCCCGGCGATGGCCAGGGCCCGGTAGATGGCCGGAAACCGCATGTCGTAGCAGATGGTCAGGCCCAGGGTCGCGCCGGCCGCCTCGGCGATCACCGCCTGGTCGCCGGGCGTGTAGGTCGCCGACTCCCGCGCCGTCTCGCCGGTCGGCAGATTGACGTCGAACATATGCAGCTTGTCGTAGGTCGCGGTGATCGCGCCGTCGGGGGCGACCAGAACCTCACGGTTGGCGGCCTGGCCGTCCTCGCGCCGGACCAGCGCCGAGCCGATGACCAGCCAGACGCCGAGTTCGGCGGCCAGGGCCCGCAGCCCGTTCACCGCCGGGTCCTCGGCCAGCAGGGTCAGCCGAGGCAGCAGCTTTTCGCGGTCTTTTTCGAGGATGTTGCTGCCCTCGGGCGTCACGATCAGGCTCGCCCCGCCGGCCGCCGCGGCGCGCACCAGCGGCGCGATATGCGCCAGGGCCCCGGCGTGGGTGGCCGGCGTCCGGGTCTGAACCAGGGCGACGCGCAGGGTCATGCGGTCAGCAGGGGATCCAGCCCGCCCTCGCGGTCGAGGGCCAGCAGTTCGTCACAGCCGCCGATGTGCTTCTCGCCGACGAAGATCTGCGGGAAGGTCGCCCGTCCCGACCGGTCCATCATCTCGCGACGCTTGTCGGGGTCCATGCCGGCTTCGATCTCGGTGAAATCGGCGCCCTTCTTCTCGAGCAGGCTGATGGCGCGGGCGCAGTAGCCGCAGAAGGGACGGGTGTAGATGGTGACTTGGGCCATGGATTCGCGATGCAAAACTGAAACTGTCCCCCTCATATAGTCGTGTCGGCGCCCGCGCGCACCTTGGCGATCACGGCCAGGTCCACGGCGATCGCGCCGGCGGCCTTCAGGGCCCGGGCGCAGGCATGGGCCGTGGCCCCGGTGGTCAGCACATCATCGATCAGCAGGATGCGCCGACCCTCCACCTGCCGCCGCCGGTCGGCCGGGACCTGGAAGGCGCCGGCGACATTGCGTCGCCGTCCGGCCGCCGACTTGCCGCCCTGGCTCTCGGTGCGGCGGACGCGGACCAGGGCGTCGGCCAGCACCGGCTTGCCGGCCAGCCGTCCCAGCGGTCGCGCCACCTCGGCGGCCTGGTTGTAGCGCCGCGACAGCAGCCGCCAGCGATGCAGCGGCGTCGGCGCGATGACGTCGGCCGTGTCCAGCAGCTCCCGCGCCGACCGCAGCAGCCAGCGGGCCATGACCTCCGACAGGTCGGTGCGGTCGGCGTGTTTGAGCTTCAGGATCAGATCGCGGCTGTGTTCGTCATAGAGGCAGGCGGCCCGCGCCCGGTCGAAGGCGCGCGGCCGGGCCGTGCAGGCGGGGCAGCGCACCCCCGGACCCGGATCAAACTCGAACGGCGAGCCGCAGCCGTCGCAGACCGGCGTTTCGAGAAAGTCGATGCGGCTCCAGGTCTCGGCGGTCAGGCCCGGGGTCAGAGCCGGCTGGCCGGCGGCGTCGAGGGGCGGCAGAAAAAGGTCGAGAAACGCCCGGCCGGCGCCGATCAGGCGCGGATCCGGTTTCAAAAACAGTCGCGACAGGCCATCTTCCGCGCGCATGACCGCCAGCCCTCCCGTTCTGTTCGACCGCGCCCTGCACCGGCGCCGGCTTGACCGCGCCGCGTCCGCCTTCGCCGGCGCCGATTTCCTCAAGCGGCGGGCGGCCGAGGACGCGGTCGCGCGTCTTGAGACGATCATGCGCCGGTTTCCGCGGGCCGTCGATCTGGCCGCCCGCAACGGCGCCTTCGCCCGGGCCCTGGCCGTCAGCGATGCCCGCGAGAAGATTGATCTGCTGATCGAAACCGACCTGTCGGCGGCCATGCTGAGCGGCCGCGCCGGCCCTCGGGCCGTGGTCGATGAGGAGCGGCTGCCGTTCGCGGCCGAGAGCCTGGATCTGGTCGTCTCGACCCTGGCCCTGCACTGGACCAACGACCTGGTCGGGGCCCTGATCCAGATCCGCCGTGCGCTCAGGCCCGATGGCCTGTTCATCGGCGCGATGCTCGGCGGCGCCACCCTGACCGAGCTGCGTCAGTGTCTGCTCGAGGCCGAGGCCGAGCTCAGCGGCGGCGCCGGCCTGCGGGTATCGCCCTTCGCCGACGGCTTCGACGCCGCCGCCCTGCTGCAGCGGGCCGGTTTCGCCCTGCCGGTGGCCGATGTCGACCAGGTCACCGTCCGCTACGCCCATCCGCTGGAGCTGCTCCGCGACCTGCGGGCCATGGGCGAGACCAACGTCCTGCTCGACCGCCCCCGCCGCCCCCTGACCCGCCGGGTGCTGATGCGGGCCATGGCTCTCTACGCCGAACGCTTCGCGCAAGCCGATGGCCGCCTGGTCGCCACCTTCGAAATCGTCACCGTCACCGGCTGGGCCCCGCACGCCAGCCAGCAGAAGCCCCTGCGCCCCGGCTCGGCCAAAATGCGCCTGGCCGACGCCCTGGGCACGGTGGAAATCCCGACCGGCGACAAGGCGGGGTAGGGAAGACGTTCTTCCTCTCCCGGACGCCAAGACCTGAAAAATCCTCCCCGCGAAGCCGGGGAGGGGGACCGCCCGAAGGGCGGTGGAGGGGGCTGCGCCAACCTAGCAGCCCCATCCTGAATTCCGGTCCTTCCGGTGAATCCCGCACGGACCCCTCCACCCTGCTCCGCAGGGTCCCCCTCCCCGACTTCGCGGGGAGGATTGTCCGTGGATTGGTTCGCGTTCCCCGCGCCCAACTCACTGAAATCCCAAGCTTCCGCCCGCCAAACGCCGTGCATTCACGGCCCCTTATCCCCACCCCCAAAACCCGCCGCATACTCACACCCGTCCCCGTCGCATGGGGAGGGCGCAAGGCCAGCGACCGATGCGGCGGCGGGGATGAGGTTCGAGCGGGGACAGGCGGCGGGGGGTTACCGTCGCGGTCCGGGACGGTGTTTCGCTTCACCGCCCGCCCGTCGAGGGTTGATCCCGGCTAAGCCTGAAACGGCTGCCTACCGGAGCTCTCGGATAACGGACTTCGCGGCGCGTGACGGTCTCATCGTTCTCACAAGCCTGCCAATACCAACATCCGGGTGAGACCGGAGCGCGCCGCGCCACCTCCCCACCTTCCGCCGGCGACGGCGTGAAGCGGCGAAGACGTGCGTCCTTCGACACGCCCCGGATCAGGTCCGGGGCTGCTCAGGCTGACTGCCATTTTTGCATAGTCATGGTGAGCAGCGCGCAGCGCGTGTCGAACCACGCAACCTGCGCCCGCGCCAAACCGCCCTAGGCGATGGCGGCGGCGATGGCGTCGCTGACGGCCTGCATGATGTCGGTGGTCTTGTTGCCGAACACGGTCACAGAGGTGACGATGACCAGGAAGATGCCGGCGCAGATGAGGCCGTATTCGACCGCCGTGGCCCCGCGCTCGTCGCGCAGGAAACGGGTCAGATGAGATCGCGCAGATAGGCGACCAGCGGCGCGTCGGCCGGCGGCATCGGGTAGTCCAGCAGCTTGTCGGGTTTCACCCACGCCAGCGCCTCATGCTCATGCGCCGTGACAAAACCGTCCCAGCGTCTGCACAGGAACAGTGGCATCAGCAGGTGAAAAGATTCGTAACTGTGGCTGGCGAACACGAACGGGGCCAGGCAGGCCTGGGTGACGCTGATGCCCAGTTCCTCCTTCAGTTCCCGGATCAGACAGGCTTCCGGGGTTTCCCCGGCCTCCAGCTTGCCGCCGGGAAATTCCCACAGCCCGGCCAGCTGCTTGCCCTGCGGCCGCTGACAGATCAGCACCCGGCCGTCGACGTCGACCAGCGCCGCGGCGGCGACCAGCAGAATGGGTTTGGGCTCGCTCAGGACCGGTAATCCCCGTTGATCGCCACATACTGTTTGGTCAGATCGCAGGTCCAGACCGTGGCCGAGCCGCGGCCGACGCCGACGTCGACGCCGACTTCCAGCTCCTGTTTCTTCATGTAGGCGCTCATCTTGGCCTCGCTGTAGGTCGGCGAGACCAGCCCGTCCTGGGCGGCGACCAGCTTGCCGAAGGTGACGCTCATGCGGTCGCGGTTGACCGGCTCGTCGGCGCGGCCGACGGCCATGACGATACGGCCCCAGTTGGCGTCCTCGCCGGCGAACGCCGTCTTGACCAGCGGGCTCTCGGCGACGGTGCGGGCGATCTTGCGGGCGCTGGCCGGGCTTTCGGCGCCGGTGACGGTGATCTTGACGAACTTGGTGGCGCCCTCGCCGTCGCGGACCAGCTGCATGGCCAGATTGAGCAGCAGGCCCTCCAGCTTCTCGCGGAAGTCGGCCAGGCGGCGGTCGCCGGCGCGGCTGATCCGCGGGGCGTCCGAGGCGCCGGTGGCGAACAGCAGCAGGGTGTCGTTGGTCGAGCGGTCGCCGTCGACGGTCACGCTGTTGAAGGTCGTGCGGGTGTAGAGGCTGACCAGGGTCTGCAGGGCCTTGGGGGCGATGTTGGCGTCGGTGGCGACGAAGGCCAGCATGGTCGCCATGTCGGGCGCGATCATGCCCGAGCCCTTGGCGATGCCGTTGATGCGCACGGTCTTGCCGTCGACCTTGGCCGTCGCGGTCGCCCCCTTGGGGAAGGTGTCGGTGGTCATGATCGCCCGGGCCGCGTCGGCCCAGCCGTCGTCGGAGAGCCGGCCTTCCAGCTCCGGCAGGCGGTTGATGATCCGGGCCTCGTCGAGCAGCACGCCGATGACGCCGGTCGAGGCCATCATCACGTCGCGCTGGCGACAGTCGAACCGCTTGCCCACCGCGCCGGCCAGCCGCCGCACGGCGTCGGCGCCGGGCTTGCCGGTGAAGCTGTTGGCGCAGCCGGCGTTGACGACCAGGGCCTGGACACCCTCGCTGCCGGAGATCTCCAGCTGGCGCTGGCACCAGTCGACGGGCGCCGAGCCGACGCCATGGCGGGTGAACACCCCGCCGCAGGTGGCGCCCTCGGCGAAATGCATCAGCATCAGGTCGGGGCGGTCATGTTTGTAGAAGCCGGCCCGGCCGATGCCGATCTGGACGCCGGCGATCGGCGGCATCTTCGGGAACGGCACGGCCAGCGGCGAGATCGCCAGGCCGGGCTTGCCCGGCGCGGCGGCGACCGGGGGGGCGGCCTCGGCCTCGGACGCGGAGAACTGGCGGCTGTCCTTCTCGGCTCGCCGCAGCCCGGCGCGCTTGAGCGCCGACGCCAGCGGGTCGAGCGCCCGTTCAACAGCGTGGCCGACCATCTCGGCGGGTTTGACGGCGACTTCCAGCGCCCGGGCGGGCGTCAGCTTTCCGGCCGGGCTTGCGGGCTTGGAGGGTTTGCGGCTCATTTTTTCGCGGGCTTTGCTGGCGTGGCGGGAGCCTTGACGGCCGGCGTCGGCTTGGCCTGGGTGTCGGGCGCGGCAGGTTCCGTCGCCGGCTCGGCGTCGTCCGACGCTTCTCCCGGCGGGGCGGACGCCGGCTCGCGGGGCGCGCCGGGCACGTCCTGGGCCTTGCCCAGAAGCAGCTGCACCCGGGCCGCGCCGCGCAGTTTCTCGAGCAGGTCGCGGACCTGGTCATAGGTCAGGAAGCGCACGATCTGCGGCCGCGCCGCCTCGAAGGTGATCGGCGCCTCCTGGCGTTTTTCCTCGACCTTGATCAGGGCCCAGCCGCCGTCGACGGCGAAGGGACCGATCAGATCGCCGGGCTTGGCGCCCTTGAGCGCGCCGACATAGGATTCCGGCATCACATCCAGGGTGAAATAGCCGCCGATGTCGCCGCCGCTGAACCGCGTGGCGCTGTCGGTGGAGCGCTCCATGGCCAGGGCCTCGAACGAGGCGCCGGCCGCCAGCAGCTTCCGGATCTGTTCGGCCTCCGGCTCGGTGGCGACGATGATCTGGCGGGCCTTGATCTCGTCGGACTCCTTGGAGAGCCGCAGCTGCTCCTGATAGAGGCCGCGGATGGCGCCGGGGGTCACGGCTTTCTCGACGACGCTTTCGACCAGCATGTCGCCCAGAATCCGTTCACGGGCCGCGGCCAGCCGGCGCTGGGCCACCGGATCGTGGTCCAGCTTGCGTTTGACGGCCTCGGCGGCCAGCAGCTTCTGGTCGACGACTTCGTCCAGCACCCGGCGGAACAGGTCAGAGGACATGTCGAGCGGCTCGCCCTCGCCGATCAGGCCCTGGGCCACGGCTTCGCGCTTCACATCCGACGTCCAGACGGACTTGCCGTCGACCTTGGCCACGGCGACGTCGCCCGGCTGCGGCGGCTTGTCCGAGCCTTCGGGTTCGCCACAGGCGGTCAGGGTCAGCGCCAGGGCCAGGGCGGCGATGACGCCCCAAATGCCGGTCGTTGCGATCTTCATGACGGCCAGTTCTCCACGGGAGCCTCAGCTGTCGGTCCTAGCGCGGTTTCGGGTCCAGTGGAATGCGGCTCGCCCGCCGGCGCCCGCCGGACAGGCCGACCTGTCCCTTGGGACGGCTTGTCCTGCCCCGGAGGCCCTGTGGCGCAAAGGTCCCATCGTTTGTCGCCGCCCGGCGCTCACGTTGACACTGGCAGACCCGCTGCTTAAGTCTCCCGCGCGCTTGGACGGACGGATTTCCGAGGGGTCGAAAGGCCTTTCCCGATCACCGAACCACTGCAGCGCATGGCCTTTTCACCGGATTTCCCAACGTATGCTCGGTTTCGCCAAAAACCTTTTCGGATCCTCCAATGACCGGAAGGTCAAACAGTTCACGACGCGGGTCGACAAGATCAACGCGCTTGAGCCCGAGTATGCGGGGCTGACCGACGCGCAGCTGCGCGACAAGACCGGCGAATTCAGAACCCGGCTGGCGGCCGGCGCGACGCTGGACTCGCTTCTGCCCGAGGCTTTCGCCGTGGTGCGGGAGGCGTCCAAACGCACCCTGGGCCAGCGGCACTACGACGTGCAGATGGTCGGCGGCATCGTGCTGCACCGGGGCGGCATCGCCGAGATGCGGACCGGCGAGGGCAAGACCCTGGTCGCCACCCTGCCGACCTACCTCAACGCCCTTGAAGGCAAGGGCGTCCACGTCATCACCGTCAACGACTACCTGGCCAGCCGCGACGCCGAGTGGATGGGTCAGGTCTACCGCTTCCTCGGCCTCAGCGTCGGCGTCATCGTCCACGGCCTCAGCCAGGGCCAGCGCCAGGACGCCTACCGCAGCGACATCACCTACGGCACCAACAACGAATTCGGCTTCGACTACCTGCGCGACAACCTCGTCTATGACGTCAACGAAATGGTCCAGCGCGGCCATAACTTCGTGATCGTCGACGAGGTCGACTCGATCCTGATCGACGAAGCCCGCACGCCGCTGATCATCTCCGGCCCCACGGAAGACCGGGCCGACGCCTATCGCACCATGGACAAGGTGGTGAAGGCGCTGATCCTTGAGCCGGACGTCTATGAGCACGACGAAAAGCAGCGCCAGGCCCTGCTGACCGAGTCCGGATCGCTGCGGGTCGAGGACATGCTGCAGGAAGCCGGTCTGCTGGCCGAGGATTCCGCCGGCCTCTATGACCCGGCCAACATCTCGGTCGTTCACCACATCAACCAGGCCCTGCGCGCCAACGTCCTCTACACCAAGGACAAGGACTACATCGTCAAGGCCGGCGAAGTGGTGCTGATCGACGAGTTCACCGGTCGCATGATGACCGGCCGCCGCCTGTCCGAAGGTCTGCACCAGGCCATCGAGGCCAAGGAAGGCGCCGACATCCAGCCCGAGAACCAGACCCTGGCCTCGGTGACCATCCAGAACTACTTCCGCCTCTACAAGAAGCTGTCGGGCATGACCGGCACCGCCGCGACCGAGGCCCAGGAATTCCTCGACATCTACAAGATGGATGTCACCGAGGTTCCGACCAACCGCCCCGTCGCCCGGATCGACGAGGACGACGAGGTCTACCGGACCGCCGACGAGAAGCACAAAGCCATCCTCGAACAGATCGAGGACTGCCACCGCCGTGGCCAGCCGATCCTGGTCGGCACCGTCTCGATCGAAAAGTCGGAACTGCTGTCGGAGCTGCTGTCGTCCCACACGTTCGAAATGAACGGCAAGACCGTCAAGGGCATCCCGCACAACGTGCTCAACGCCCGCTACCACGAGCAGGAAGCCTATATCGTCGCCGACGCCGGCATCCCCGGCGCGGTGACCATCGCCACCAACATGGCCGGCCGCGGCACCGACATCCAGCTGGGCGGCAACGTCGAGATGCACATGGCCAAATGGCGCCAGGAGCAGGTCGGCCTGGGCCTTGAGGTCGACCACGACGCCGAGCGCACCGAGAAGAAGCGTTTCGAGGCCGAGATCTCCGAAGCCAAGAACATCGCCCTCGCCGCCGGCGGTCTTTATGTCCTGGGCACCGAGCGCCACGAAAGCCGCCGCATCGACAACCAGCTGCGCGGCCGGACCGGTCGCCAGGGCGACCCCGGCAAGTCGAAGTTCTTCCTCTGCTGCGAGGACGATCTGCTGCGCATCTTCGCCGGCGACCGTCTCGACGCCATCATGCGCTCCTTCGGCGTGCAGGAAGGCGAGGCCATCACCCACAAATGGCTGAACAAGGCCATCGCCACCGCCCAGAAGCGGGTCGAGCAGCGCAACTACGAGATCCGCAAGAACCTGCTCAAATACGACGACGTCGTGAACGACCAGCGCAAGGCCGTGTTCGAGCAGCGCCAGGAATTCATGGAGTCGGCCGACCTTTCGCAGATCGTCGCCGAGATGCGCCAGGACGTCATCGACGACCTCGTCGCCCGCCATCTGCCGCCCAAGGCCTATGCCGAACAATGGGACGTCGAGGGACTGGACGAGCGGGTCAAGTCGGTCCTCGGGCTCGAGCTGCCGCTGGCCAAATGGGCGGCCGAGGAAGGCATCGCCAACGAGGAAATCCGAGACCGTCTCGACGCCGCCGGCAACGCCCGCGCCGCCGAACGCGAAGAGATCCTGTCCGCCGACCAGACCCGCGCGGTCGAAAAGAACTTCCTGCTGCAGATGATCGACATGCAGTGGCGCGAGCACCTGGTCCATCTGGACCACCTGCGCAACGTCATCGGCCTGCGCGGCTACGGCCAGCGCGACCCGCTCAACGAGTACAAGACCGAGGCCTTCTCCCTGTTCGAGAAGCTGCTCATCGACCTGCGCACCAACGTCACCCGCTGGCTGATGACCGTCGAATTCCAGTACCAGGATCCCGAGCCCGAGCCCGAGCCGCTGCGCTTCCAGGAGATCCACCGCGACCCCCTGACGGGCGAGAACGAGCGGGCAAAGGCCTTCGCCGGGGCCGGCATCGGCCTCAACAGCGACGAGCGCGCCGCCCTGCCGATCTCCGCCCTGCCGCACGGCTGGGAGCGCACCGCCCGCAACGCCGACTGTCCCTGCGGTTCGGGCCGCAAGTTCAAACACTGCCACGGCCGGCTGATCTAGGACGCGGGCCGGGGGCCCGGCTCAAACCAGGATAACTGCTGATTCCGCGACGCGAGCGCGCCTTGGCGCGCGGCTGCCCGTGGCGGGAAGGCGGACTCGATGATAACATAGCTAATGAACTTTAAAGCTATTCGCCGCAAACAGTGATCTGCTGGCGACTCGAGTAAACCTTGGATTGAACGACGTGATCGACCACGTGTCAGGTAATGTGAAAATCTCTGATGGCAAAGATTTGCTTCAGGACCTGGTTGATTGGATATCTGTTCCTGCAATTTGTGTCGACGCTGACGATAAGTCCAATTTCGTCCTGAATTCCGCGGCCCGGAATTTCTGCATTGAGGATCTGGGGCATGACCCGGCATCGGTGGAGAGGGGGCGGTTCTGGCCGGTCAACTTCCCCTTTCAGGACCTTGAAAGCAGTCTCATCGAGGGCTGGTGGGACAATGGGGGCGAATTCAACTTTCGCTGTGGCGACGGCGCTCCGCGTCGGCTGAGCCTCAACGCCGAAAAGGTGGCGCGAGGCGACCGGGCCGCCTTCCTGTTCCGGATCCGGGCTCCGAACACCGACGTTCGCGCCGCCCCGCATCTGGACGTGATCCTCCGGCGACTCGATCGGGCGCAGGCCCTCTCCAACACCGGCTGCTGGGAATGGGACATTCTCACCGATGACCTGACGTGGTCGGATGAAATCTTTCGGATTTTCGGCCTGACTCCCGGAGCATTCAGGCCCAGCTACCCAGCCTTTCTGGAACAGGTGCACCCTGATGACCGGACCCTGGTCGAACAGGCCGTACAGCGCGCCGTGGAAGACGGCGCGGACTATGACATCAACCACCGAATTCTCCGGCCCGACGGCGCGGTCCGCTATGTCCGTGAGCGGGGCGAGGTCGAGCGCGCGGCGGACGGTCGCCCGCTGCGCATGCTCGGCGCGGTGCAGGACGTTACCGACCTGCACGAGGTCGAGCGGGCGGCGTCGCGCAATCGTGACATGCTGTCAGGGCTGTTCAGGATTTCTCCTGAAGCGATCATCGTGGCCAATGAGACGGGCCAGATCATCGTGTTCAGCGCCGGCGCCGAAACCGTGTTCGGCTACCAGGCCCACGAGGTGGTCGGCCAAAGCGTCGAGCTACTCATGCCGGAGCGGTTCCGCGGGGGGCACGCCGGCCATGTCGAACGGTTCGCGAACGGGCGCGCGGAAAGTTTGCAGATGGCCCAAAGGCGACCGGTGACCGGCCTCAGAAAGAACGGCGAGGAAATCCCGATCGAAGCGTCGCTGGCAAGGACCAGGGCGGGTGGGGAGGTCCTCTTCACCACCATCGTGCGGGATCTGTCGGAACGCTATGAGACCGAGGCCCACCTGATCGAGGCCCGCGACCAGGCGCAGGAGGCCAATCGCGCCAAGTCTGCCTTCCTCGCCAACATGAGCCATGAGCTCCGGACGCCTCTGAACGGCGTGCTCGGCGTGGCCGGAGCCCTGGCCCGATCCATTACCGATCCGCACCAGGAGGAGATGGTTGACCTCATCGTGAGTTCGGGGCTGGCGCTCCAGGCGCTGCTCACCGACATCCTCGACCTTGCCCAGGTCGAGGCGGGCCGGCTGGAGATCAGTCAGGATCCGTTCGACCTCGGCGCCCTGGTTCGCAACGCAGCGGCCCTGTTTAGCGGAGGTGCGCGCGACAAGGGCGTGACCTTCAATCTGGTGCTGCCGGACGAGGCCTGCCGCCATTTCCGGGGTGATGAAAAACGGATCCGGCAGATCCTCAACAACCTGCTCAGCAACGCTGTCAAATTCACTGACCAGGGACGGATCACCCTGGCCGTAGCGGCGCCGGTCCAGCGCGCCGACGGCTGCTGGATCCGCTTCGGCGTTCAGGACAGCGGCATTGGCTTTTCCGAGGACATGAAGGCCCGACTGTTCGACAGGTTCGAACAGGCTGACAGTTCGATCACC
The DNA here is from genome assembly GCA_030680355.1 of Caulobacter sp. Lineage (GTDB taxonomy): Bacteria > Pseudomonadota > Alphaproteobacteria > Caulobacterales > Caulobacteraceae > Caulobacter. The sequence continues at coordinate 163,685 of JAUXVF010000027.1, read as the reverse complement.
CGACGCTTTGGCGGCACGGGCCTGGGCCTGTCCATCTGCAAGGTCCTGGTCGAGCTGATGGGGGGAACGATCGAGGTTCAGTCGACCCTGGGGCGGGGCGCAACCTTCACCTTTGAATTGCCGCTGACGCCCGTGGAGACGGACGCGGGCGATCCGTCCGTGTCCGCACCCGTCACCGCTCCCGAGATCGAGCCCCGGACGCGCGCGCCCCGCATTCTGCTGGCCGAGGATCATCCGACCAACCGCCGGGTGGTGGAATTGATCCTCGATCCGCTCGACGTCTGCATGATCAGCGTGGAAAATGGTCAGCAGGCGGTCGAGGCCGCCGCCGCGGAGACCTTCGATCTGATCCTCATGGACATGCACATGCCGGTCATGGACGGCGTGGAGGCCGTTCGTCAGATACGCCAACAGGAGTGCGCCGAGGGGCGGCCCCGGACGCCGATCTGCATGTTGACGGCCAATGCCCTGCCCGAGCACCGGACGTTGTCCTACGAGGCGGGGGCCGACGATTTCCTGACCAAGCCGTTGGTCGCAGGGGACTTGATTGGCATGGTCGTCGCCGCTGTCGAGGGAGCCGAGGGTCCGGCGGCCTGATCGGGCGTCAGCCGCCGGCCCAGTTGCCGTGGAAGCCGAACGGAAGTCGCCGGGGCATCTTGGCGCGACCGATCGGTCCGGCGGCCATGGCCTGGGCGTCGAACACCACCATGTCGCTGCGGTTCTCGGTGGCCAGATACTGCACCGCCAGGATCCAGCCGTCGCCTTCCGGCGCGTCGGCCGTGCGCGGCACGAACACCGGTTCGGACACCGCGTCGCCCTCGCCGCTGACCCAGTCCGACCGCTTGCCGGTGGTCAGGTCGATGTGGCTGAGGCCATTGGTGCGGATGTCGCCGGGGTTGACCGTCTGGCTGGCGAACCAGCCGTGGCGGTTGGCCTTGAAGCTGAACCGTTCGTCGAAGCGGGGGAATTCGCCGGCCAGGTCGTCGAGCGGCTCCTCCTTGATGGCGTCGGAGGCGTCATTGAGGTCGAAGGTCCAGCGCACCAGATAGGCTCCGGCCTGCTGGCCGCGGCTGCCGTCGGCCAGCGGGAACAGCGGGGCGACGGCGTATTTCATCACATCGGCGACAATCTTCCCGTCCTCGTCCCAGGCGTTCATGACGTGGAAGACGTAACAGGCGTCGGTCTGGAACCAGCGGATCGTCTCGACCGCCGCGTCGCGGGCCATGACCCCGACCAGGGCCGGCTTCTCGGGTTCCCAGGCGAAGGCGGGCTTGCCGCCCATGGCCCGTTCCATACTGCCGGTCAGGGGCAGGACGGGAAACAGCACATGGCCTTTGGTGACCATGAAGTCGTGGATCATCGAGCAGTAGGGGGCCTCGAAGGTGTCGCGGCGCTTCAGCGTCCCGTCGGCGCCCATGACGCCGTAGCTGACGTTGGCCGAGAAGGGCATCGGGGAGTCCGCGTAACCGAAGAACACCAGATCATGCGTCTGCGGGTCTTCCTTGGGGTGGGCCGTGACCTTGCCGCCGAAGTCCTGGTAGCCGAGCGGCGCCAGGGTCTTTGGGTCGAGCCCGAACGGCTGATGCGCCTCTTCCAGCGCCAGCAGGCGGCCGCCGTGCCAGACGATGTTGGTGTTGGCGACGCCGGAGTCCTGCCCAAACACCTCCGGGTCGGTGGTCATCGGATTGCCGAAGCTGCCGAACAGCGACTTGCCGGCCTTGTTCTCGACCTCCCAGCGCGGGGTGCGGACATAGCGGTTGCGATAGCTGACGGCGCCGTTCTCGACGAAGAAACCGTGCACCATGCCGTCGCCGGAGAACCAGTGATGGTTGGGGTCGCGCGGCTCGAACTGCGGATTGGGACCGGTGCGATAGAGGGCGCCGCGCAGGCCGGCCGGCATCTCGCCGGTCACTTCCAGCTGGAAGTCGTCTTCGGACCGGATCGGGGCGAAGTTCCCCGCCAGATAGGGATTGATGCGAGCGTCACGGTCCATGTCGGCCTCCCAGTGCGTTGTCTGGCGGTCAATTTACACCGTAAACAATTGATGGCAACCCGCGCCTCAGGGACGGACGATGATCCCGTCGCTGGGCGGGGTCCGGCCGTCGAGAACCTCCTTGAAGGCCGCGGCGGTCGCCTCCGGCCCTTTCAGATGGCGTACGGTCATCCAGCGGGTGGCGTCATCGATGAACACCGGCCAGGCCTCGCCGAACTTCGCCTCCAGCCCGCCGGGACCCCAGTCCGCGCGACGTTTGGTGATGCGGTCGGGGGCGAAGAAGAAGGTCGGCGGGGCGCCGGGCAGATCGGTGGGGCGCTCGGGCGCGGCCTCCCAGTGGGTGCCGCCGACCACGCAGTCATGGACCAGGGCCTCGGCGAACCGGTGATGCACCGCCGCGCGCACGGCCGCGTCGCCGGCGAAGTCGACATAGACCACCGGCCCGGCGATCGCGGCCCCGCCCAGGCCGGCATAGGGAACGACCTGATCGTAGCAGCCCAGGCTCTCGACGAAGGCGACATTGCCCGGCGAGGTCAGCCCGACCACCTTCACCTTGCCGGCGCGGTGCAGCAGATGGGCCAGACCGATGGCGGTCTTGCTCGAGGCGCTCGACAGCACGACCGACGCGGCGCCGTAGAGATCGTTATCGGTCAGCATGTCGTCGATCAGGAACGAGGTCATGAACAGCGGATAGAGCAACGACTGCTGGTCCTCGTGGGTCTCGCTCGCGTCGACGACCCGGTACTGGTTGTAGGGCGCGGCCAGCTCGGCCCGCCAGGGCGCGGTCTCGAAGAAGCCGCCGCCGGTCTTGCGCGGCGTGGCCGTCATATGGCTCGACATCGGCACATAGCCGAAGAACCGCTGGCCGACGGCGATTTCGGGATGGCGCGAGGCCTCGACCGTGGCGTAGCCCCAGACCGGCACCCGGCCCCAGCCCTCGGGCGCTGGGTAGAATTTCCAGTAGCCCATCCGCTCGCCATAGACGGCGTAGGTGATGTTGTTGGCGGTCAGGGCGAAGGAATCGACGCTCAGACGGATGTCGCCCTCGGCCAGATCGGCCGGCGGCGCGACATCGACGCGGGTCTGGCGCAGATCACCCTTGGAGACGATGAAATCCCAGGCGGCCGTGGACATGGTCGTCTCCCTTGCGGTTGTGTATGTACGCTGTAAACCTATCTGCCTTCCCGCCCTCAAACAACCGTTCGACGCCCGATGCCCCGCCTGCTCACCGACACTGATGTCGCCGACTTCCGCGAGCGTCTGATCGCCGCCGCCGAGCATCTGTTCGCCGAGCACGGCCCCGACGGCATGACCATGCGCCAGCTGGCCCAGGCCCTGGGCGTCAGTCCGATGACGCCCTATCGCTATTTCAAGGACAAAGACGCCATCCTCGCCGCCGTGCGGGCCAGCGGCTTTTCCCGCTTCGCCGCGGCCATGGAGGCGGCGGCCGCCGCCGCGCCCGATCCCATGGAAAAGTCGCGCGACACCGGCCGCGCCTATATCCGCTTCGCCCTCGAACATCCCGACGCCTACCGCCTGATGTTCGACGTCTCCCAGCCCGGCGAGGCCGACTATCCCGAACTGGTCGCCGCCTCGACCCGGGCCCGGACCATGCTGGTCCGCCACGCCGAGGGTCTGGTCGCGTCGGGCCTGGCCGAGGGCGAGCCGGTGATGATCGCCAACATGCTCTGGGCGGCCCTGCACGGCGGGCTGGTGCTGCAGATGGCCGGCAAGCTGTCGCCGGAGGTGGACCCGTCCGCGCTCAGACGCGACCTGTTCGCCGCCATCCTCAAGGGCATCGCGCCGGGCGCTTGACCGCCGTCGGGGAAGGTTGCGCGGTTCGACACGCACCCTTCGGGTGCTGCTCACCATGACGTACAAAGGAAGCATGTCATCCTGAGCAGCCGCGAAGCGGCGTGTCGAAGGACGCACCACGCTTGATCGGGAGAGCTGCTGATGACCCAACCCAAACCCTTCAAGGTCGACTGGGCCGAGACCGACGTCCGGCGCGTGCTCGACCAGGTGCGCCACTATCCCTGGCCGCCGGCGCCGGCGGTCGACGACGGCTGGCTCTACGGCTGCGACGCGGCCTTCCTTGAAGAGACCTGCGCCCACTGGGCCGACAAATACGACTGGCGCGCGGCCCAGGCCGAGCTGAACCGGTTTCCGCAGTTCACCGCCCGGGTCGAGGATTTCGACCTGCATTTCGTCCATGTCGTCGGCGAGGCGGGTGGCAAGCGGCCGCTGCTGCTGACCCACGGCTGGCCGGGCAGCCACTATGAGTTCTGGGCCTCGATCGAAAAGCTGGCCTTCCCCTCGAAGCACGGCGGCAAGGCCGAGGACGCCTTCGACGTCATCGTGCCCAGCCTGCCGGGCTTTGGCTTTTCCTCGAAGCCGACGCGGCCGATCGGCCAGCGGGCCACGGCGCGGCTGTTCAATACGCTGATGACCGATGTGCTGGGCTATTCGACCTACCTCGCCCAGGGCGGCGACTGGGGCGGGCTTGTGACATCGTGGCTGGGCTTCGATCACGGCGACCACGTCAAAGCCATCCACCTGAACATGATCGGCTTCCGCCCCAGCGGCGGGCCGCAGTCGCCGGAGGAAATCGCCTGGCTGCAGCACAGCCAGATGATGATGCAGATGCTGGGCGCCTATTTCGGCCTGCAGGCCTCCAAGCCGCAGTCCCTGGCCTGGCTCGGCGCCGGCAACCCGGTCGGCCAGGCGGCCTGGATTTTCGAGCGGTTTTACGACTGGTCGGACCTGCGCACCAAGCCGCTGATCGGCGCCTATACCCGCGACCAGCTGATCACCAACGTCATGATTTATGTGATGACTGGCAGTTTCACGACCGGCGCCTGGTACTACCGCGGCCTGATGGAAGAGGGCGGCATCGCGGCCATGGAAGGCCAGCGCTGCGAAACCCCGACCGCCTTCGCCAACTTCCCCGGCGAGGCGCTGTATTCGGCCCCGCCGCGCAGCTGGGCCGACCGCGCCTACAACATCACCCGCTGGACCGACATGCCATCCGGCGGCCATTTCGGGGCGATGGAAGAGCCGGATTTGTTCGTGGCCGATGTGCGGGCGTGGGCGGGGGAGGTCTAACCCCCTCAACTGTCATCCCGGCCGCAGCGTAGCGGAGAGCCGGGACCCAGAGTCGGCTGAACCTTGATCTGGGTCCCGGATCGGCCTGTCGGCCGTCCGGGATGACAGTGTGAGTCAGGTCTGAGCCTTCGGCTTCAGCATCACCAGCGCCACGAAACTGAGCCCCGCCGCGGCGCTGAGATACAGCCCGACCAGTCCCAGACCGCCGCGTTCGGCCAGGGCCTGGGCGATCATCGGGGTCAGGCCGCCGCCGATGATGCCGCCGACGTTGAAGGCGACGCTGGCCCCGGTGTAGCGCACCCTCGCCGGGAACAGTCCAGGCAGCCAGGCTCCCAGCGGTCCGTAGACGAAGCCCATCAGCAACAGCAGCACCGACAGGAAGACGGCGATCAGCGTCAGCGAGCCGGCGCCCATCATCGGTCCCAGCCCGAACCCGGCGGCCAGCACCAGCACGCAGCCGGCCATCAGCACCCGGCGCGGGTTGGTCGCGTCCGACCAGTAGCCGGCCCAGACGATGCCGGCGGCCATGAACAGGATGGCGAACAGCTGCACGCCAAGGAAGGCCTCGCGGCTGTAGCCGAGGTTCTTGACCCCGTAGCCAAGGGCGAAGGCGGTCGCCAGGTAGTAGGTGCAGAAACAGGCGACCACGGCGAAGGTGCCGCCGAGCACCTCGCGCCAGTTCGTCCGCATCAGCTCGCCCAGCGGCACGGCCGGGGGCGGGGCCTCCTCAAGGGCGGCCTTGAAGTCCGGCGTCTCGGTCAGCCGCAGCCGCACCCACAGGCCGATGATCACCAGCACCGCGCTGAGCAGGAAGGGAATGCGCCAGCCCCAGGCCTGGAACTGCTCGGGCGTCAGCATCAGGCCGAGCAGCAGGAACAGGCCGTTGGCGGCGACGAATCCGACCGGGGCGCCGAGCTGCGGGAACATGCCGTAGCGCGCCTTCCAGCCCGGCGGGGCGTTCTCCACCGCCAGCAGCGCCGCGCCGCCCCACTCGCCGCCGAGGCCGAAGCCCTGGCCGAAGCGCAGGATGCAGAGCAGCAGCGGCGCGATCCAGCCGGCCGTCCCGTAGCCGGGCAGGAAGGCGATGGCCGTGGTCGAGCCGCCCATCAAGAGCAGCGACGCGACCAGGGTCGACTTGCGCCCGATGCGGTCGCCGAAATGGCCGAAGAACACCGCGCCGACGGGCCGGGCGATAAAGGCGATGGCGAAGGTGGCGTAGGCGGCCATCAACTGGGCGGTGGCCGAGTCCGACGGGAAGAACAGCGGTCCGAACACCAGCGAGGCGGCCGTGGCGTAGATGTAGAAGTCGTAGAACTCGACCGCCGTCCCGACGAGACTGGCGGCGAGAACCGTACGCGGCGGCGCCGCGCCCGCGGTGACTGTGGTCGACATGGAACCCCCCGGAACTGTTGCCTCCTTGTGGCGGGCGACGGCGCCGCCGGTCAAGCGCGCGTCCTTCGAGACGCGGACCTGTGGGGCCGCCCCTCAGGATGACCTCCGTTCTTCCTGGTCATGGTGAGCAGCGCCGAAGGCGCCTGTCGAACCACGCACGTTGCTTCAGCTGTGCTATAGCCGCGTCATGACCGACGCCCCCCAGACCCCCGCCGAGAAGATGAAGGCCATACTGGCCGCCAAGACGGGCGGCGCCGCGCGCGCCGGCCAGGGCCACGGCGCCGCCGGCGGCAAGGCCGGCGAACGGGCTGCCGCCGCCCGCTCGATGTCCAAATCCAAACCGGCCCTGAGGAAGTAGCCGCCTTGGCCGGCCGCTACGACTTCGCCTCCGACAACGTCGCCGGGGCCATGCCCGAGGTGATGGCAGCCCTGATCGCGGCCAATGACGGGGCGGCCTCCGGCTACGGCACGGATCACATCAGCCGCAAGGCCGCCGACCTGATCCGCGCGGCCCTCGACGCCGACGCCGAGGTGCGCTTCGTGGCCTCCGGCACCGCCGCCAATTCGGTGGCCGTGGCCTGCCTGGCCCAGTCGCATGAAGCGGTGCTGGCCCATGAGCACGCCCATATCCTGACCGACGAGACCGGCGCCCCGGGCTTCTTCGGCGGCGGGGTCGGGCTGATCGGCCTGCCCGGCGCCAGCGGCCGCATCGACCCGGCCGCCCTGACCGCGGCCTTGGCTGAACCCGACGTCTCCTACCACCAGCCGGCGGCGGCCCTGTCCCTGACCAACGCCACCGAATACGGCACCGTCTGTTCGGTCGACAGCTTCAAGGCCCTGATTGATCCGGTGAAGGCCATGGGCTACGGCGTCCATCTCGACGGCGCCCGGCTGGCCAACGCCGTCGCCGCCGGCTTCGACCTGAAGGCCGTGCCGAAACTGGGCGTCGACATCCTGATCATGGGCGGCACCAAGGCCGGCTCGACCCCGACCGAGGCCATCGTCCTGCTCGACAAGACCCTGGCCCGCCGCTTCGACGCCCGGCTCAAACACGCCGGCCAGCTGGTCTCCAAGGGCCGCTTCCTGGCCGCGCCCTGGATCGGGCTGCTGGAGACCGGCGCCTGGCAGACCCGCGCCGCCCACGCCAACGCCATGGCGCAACGGCTGGCCGCGCTGATGCCCTATCCGATCATCCATCCGGTCGAGGCCAACGGCGTCTTCGTGGCGATGGACGAGGCGGCGCTGAAGCGACTCGGCCGGAGCGGCTGGTTCGTCTACCGCTTCCTCGACGGGACAGTGCGGTTCATGTGCAGCTGGGCGACGACGCCGGAGATGGTCGACGAACTGGGCGCGGCGCTGAAGGCCGTGGCCGAGGCGGGCGAGGGCGCGCCGTCCGATGCCGGGCGCCAGCCGCCCCGGCCGGGCTGACCCACTGGCGGCGGGCCGGTTCCGCCGCTATCGCATCCCGATGCCCGTCTTCATCCCCATAGACGATCCCGCCGATCCCCGGCTCGAGCCCTATCGCGACATCCGCGAGCGGGACCTGGTCGGACGGCAGGGGCGGTTCATCGCCGAGGGCGAGACCGTGCTGCGGGTGCTGGCCGGGCAGGACCGCCACCGGCCGCTGTCGGTGCTGATCGCGCCCAAGCGGCTGGAGAAGCTGGCGCCGATCCTCGATCAGCTGGCCGGTGATGTGCCGGTTTATCTGGCCAGCCAGCCGGTGCTGGACGGAATCGTCGGCTTCGAGCTGCACCGGGGCATCCTGGCCCTGGCTGAGCGCGCCGCGCCGCTGGCGGCGGACGACCTGCTGGCCGGCCTGCCGGAAAAAGCGCTGGTGCTGGTCCTGGTCGGGATTTCCAACCACGACAACATGGGCGGTCTGTTCCGCAACGCCGCCGGGTTCGGGGTCGACGCGGTGCTGCTCGACCCGACCTGCTGCGATCCGCTGTACCGCAAGGCCATCCGCGTCTCGGTCGGCGGGGTGTTACGCGTCCCCTGGGCGCGGCTGGACGGGGACGAGGATCTGATCGCCCTGCTCGACCGGCGCGGCTTCACCCCGGTGGCCCTGAGCCCGGCGGGAGAGACCGCGCTTTTGGACCTGGAGCCCCTGACCCGTCCGGCCCTGTTGCTGGGGGCGGAAGGGCCAGGCCTGCCCGAGGCGACCCTGGCCCGCTGCCGCACGGTCTCGATCCCGATGGCGCCTGGCTTCGACTCGCTGAACGTCGCGGTCACGGCCGGGATCGCCCTTCATCACCTGCGGGCGGCTAGTTCGCCCACATGACGTATTCGGCGTCCTTGGGCTGAGGCTTGCCGTCGACCGGGTGGTCGATCCAGATCGGCGCCTCGATCAGGGCCGGCCAGATCGGCTTGGCGGCCCGTCGGTCCTGGGCGTCGAGCAGGGCGGTCAGCTCGGCCACCTTGGTGGCGTTGGTGGCGGCGACATTGACCTGTTCGGTCGGGTCGAGCTTGACGTTGAACAGCCAGGCCTTCTTCGGCCGTTCCGACAGCTGCAGTTTCCAGTCGCCGGTGATCACCACGCGGTAGTGGCCAGACCGGAAGAACAGCGGCCGGTCGGGAACCTGGCCCTTGGACAGGGCGATCAGGTCGACGCCGTCCAGCACGCCGGGTTTGGCCGGGGTGGCGTGGGCCACGTCGGCCACGGTTTTGAAGATGTCGAAATGCATGGCCCGGGCCGGCGTCGTCGCGCCCGGCGCGATATGGCCCGGCCAGCGCATGAAGAACGGCACCCGCACCCCACCCTCGAAGAAGGTGGCCTTGAAGCCGCGGTAGGGTTTGTTGATGTCGGGCAGGCCGATGTAGTTGGCCCCGCCGTTGTCGCTGGTGAAGATGATGATGGTGTTGTCGGCCTGGCCCTGGGCCTCGACCTGCGCCAGCACCTTGCCGACGTTGCGGTCCAGCGCCCGGATCATGGCCGCGTAGACGCGCAGGCGGTGATCCTTGATCGAGGACAGGGCGTCATAGTCGGACTTCTTGGCCTGAAGCGGCGTGTGCGGGGCGTTGAAGGCCAGATAGAGGAAATACGGCCGGTCCTTGTTGGCCTTGATCGCCTTGACCGCCTCGTCGCCGAAATAGTCGGTCAGATAGCCCTTGGGATGGAACGGCTTGCTGCCGTCGAACCGCACCGAATAGGGCAGATTGGCCCACAGGAATTTGTCGATCGGGTCGAAGTCCTGTTTCGAATTGACCACGTCCGGGTCGTTCTTCGGCAGGAACATGGCCCCGCCGGCGAGGAAGCCCAGGGTGTCGTCGAAGCCCTGGTCCTCGGGCCGCATGCCCTTGCCCTCGCCCAGGTGCCATTTGCCGATGTGCAGGGTGCGGTAGCCGGCCGACTGCAGGGTCTCGGCCAGGGTGACTTCGCTGGCCGGCACGCCCAGCTGTTCATAGTCGGGCATGTCGGCGACCCGGTCCTCGTAGAAGATCGGCTTGATGCCGCCATGGCCGCCGAGGCGAACGATGTTGCGGGCGAAGACCACCGGCACGGCGGTGAACTCGAAGCCGAACCGCGTCGGATAGCGGCCGGTCATCATCGCCGCCCGCGACGGCGAACAGGTGGCGTTGCCGGCGTAGCCGTTGGTGAAGGTGACGCCGTCGCGGCCGATGGAGTCGATATAGGGCGTCGGCACCGCGCCGTTCGCCACGCCCTGGCCGGTGGACTGCAGGTCGTTGATGCCGAGGTCGTCGGCGACGATGACGATGATGTTGGGCGGTCGGTCGGTTCCCAGAGCCGCGCGCGCGGCCCCCGATCCCCAGACCACCTCATGGAAGGGCTGGATGGGCTGTTTGATCCGCCCGATGATGCCGGGCAGATAGATCCAGAACTTCTGGAAGGCCAGAACACCGCCCACCAGGACGATGGCGAGGATGGCGAGAGTCCAGGGCAGGGCGCGTTTCATGATCGTTTCCGGCGTCAGTGGAGCAGGTTCTTGCGGGTGATGTCCGATCCGCCCGCGGGCAGGCTGATCAGGTCGCCGTCGCGGGCGATCCACAGGGGCCCGGAGTAGATCTTTCGCGAATCGCCGAGGAAGGGGCCCTCAAGCGCCTTGATGGGCAGGGGCGGGAGGATGTGGGTCAGCAGCAGCGCCTTGACCCCGGCCGCCTTGGCGATGCCCGCCACCGCTTCGGGGCTGGTGTGATAGTCCGGGATGTCGGCGAAGATCTTGGCGCGGTTGGGACTGCCGGCCGCGAGCGCGCCGTCATGCAGGATGGCGACGAGATTGGGCGCCAGCGCCTCGTGAATCAGCAAATCGACGCCGGTCGCCTGGCGGGTCAGGTTCGGCGAGGCCGAGGTGTCGCCGCTGACCACCAGGCTGCGGCCCTTGTAGTCGAAGCGGTAGCCGACGGCGGGTTCGACCGGGCCGTGGTCGACCCTGAAGGCGGTGATCTTCACGCCGTCCTCGTCCAGCACCACGACCGAGTCGGCGCCGTCGGCGAAGGTGAAGGGTCGCGCCACCATGCCCGCGGCGGCGGGCGGCGCGACGACAGGGCCGTGGTGGGCGGTGCGGTAGCCGGCGTCCAGGGCGTAGGCCTCGTTGAAGCCGGCCACGACCCGTTCAACGCCCGCCGGCCCGTGGACCTCAAGCGGCGTGGTGGCGCTCATGCCGACCCAGCGCTGGATGGAGAGATTGCCCAGGCCGTCGATGTGATCGGAGTGGAAATGGGTCAGCAGCACGAGGCTGTTGGCGGACCCCACGCCCATCCGGCCCATGGTCCGCGCCGCGCTCTCGCCGGCGTCGACGACGAACAGTCGCTTGCCGGCGATGATCGCCGTGCAGGGGCCTGCGCGATCGGCGTCAGGCAGCGGCGCGCCCGATCCGCAGATGGCCGCGTGCAGGCCGTCGGGAAGGTCGCGGATGACGTCCTGGGACATGGTGTGGGCGCTGGCCCGTTTCATCACCGCCACGGCGATCTGACCGCGCATGACGAACAGGCCCACGGCCAGGAGGGCGACCAGAATCAACAGGCCCGTGAAGATGCGTTTCATGCCGCCTCCCGTATTCCCGCTTGATCGCGGAAATTATATTGGCATAACTAGTGCCATTAGATGGGGGTCGGGTCAATCGGCATCCTCACGGCCTGGGAGGGCGTGCGATGAAGGTGCTGAGAACCCCCGACGACCGGTTCGCCGACCTGCCGGATTTCCCCTATCCGCCGCATTATCAGACGGTTCGGGACGCCTCGGGCGTCGACCTGCGCATCGGCTACATCGACGAAGGCCCCCGCGACGCGGCGCCGGTGCTGCTGATGCACGGCGAGCCGTCCTGGTCGTTCCTCTATCGCGGAATCATCGCGCCCCTGCGCGGCGAGCGCCGGGTGGTGGCCCCCGACCTGATCGGCTTTGGCCGCTCCGACAAGCCGTCGGAACAGGGCGACTACACCTACGAGCGTCACGTCGCCTGGATGAGCGACTGGCTGACCGCGCTGGATCTGAAGGACATCACCCTGTTCTGTCAGGACTGGGGCGGGCTGATCGGCCTGCGGCTGGTGGCGGCCTTTCCCGAACGGTTCGCCCGGGTCATCGTCGCCAACACCGGCATGCCCACCGGCAGCGGCATGAGTGAAGGCTTCGAGACCTGGTTGAAGATGAGCCAGTCGATCCCCGTCTTCCCCGCCGGCATGATCGTTAACATGGGCTCCCTGCGCGAGTTGAGCCCCGAAGAGATCGCCGCCTATGACGCCCCCTATCCGGACGAAGGCTACAAGGCCGGCGCCCGCGTCTTCCCGACGCTGGTGCCGGTGACGCCCGAGCACGCCTCGGTGGCCGAGAACAAGGCGGCCTGGGCCGTGCTGGAAGCCTTCGACAAACCCTTCCTGACCGCCTTCAGCGATGGCGACGCCGTCACCCGCGGCGGCGAGGCGGCGTTCAAGGATCGCGTTCCCGGCGCCAGGGGCCAGAACCACACCATCATCAAGGGCGGCGGCCACTTCCTGCAGGAAGACCGACCCGCCGAGATCGCCGCCCTCATCGACGGCTTCATCAGGGAGACCGCGCCATGAAAGTCGAAAACGCCGTCATGCCGACGGGCGAACAGATCCAGGCTCTGCTTGGCCTGGGCGGCGACGCACCGATCACCATGCTCAACCTGCTCAAATTCCGTGACGCTGCTGTCTATGACGAGGGCGGCGAACCGGAGATGACCGGCCGCGAGGCCTACAACCGCTACGGCGAGCCCATGCGCGTCCTGGTCGAAGCCAGTGGCGGCCGGTTTCTGTTCACGGCGACGGTCGACACCCTGGTCATCGGCGAGGTCGGCGAGCTGTGGGACGCGGCGGCCGTCGTCGAGTATCCGAGCCGCGCCGCCTTCGTGACCATCGCCAGCTCGCCGGAGGTTGTAGCCATCGGCCGGCACCGCAAGGCTGGCCTGGCGGGCCAGCTGTTGATCCAGTGCTCCACCGTTGGCGGTCTGCTGGCCTGAGGGCGCCGGCCGGCGCGCGCGGCCTGTTGGTGATTTGCCGGTCCGCCGGCGGATGCTAGGCGATAGCAAATGTCAGTAGAGCTTTCCGTTCCCGGTCCTGCCGGCGCCGTCGATGGCCGCCGCAAACGATCCGAAGCCAGCCGGCTGAAGATTGTCGAGGCCATGATCGCCCTCGTGCGGGAGGGCCATACCCTGCCGTCCGCCGAGGCCGTGGCCGCCCGGGCCGGCGTCGGCCTGCGGACGGTGTTTCGTCTGTTCGAGGACATGGACGGCGTCTATCGCGGCATGCAGGCGGCCCTCGCCGAGGAGATCGGCGCCCTGCTGGAGGCGCCGATCGTCGCGCCCGACTGGCGCGCGGCCCTCGACATCCTCATTGGCCGCCGGGCCCGGGCCTATGAGGCCATGCTGCCGCTGCAGATCGCCGCCGATGGCCAGCGTCACCGCTCGCGAGCACTGCAGGAAGGCCGCGCCCGTCTGGTCCGCAATCAGCGCGACATGCTGCTGCCGATCCTGCCGCCGGCCGTGGTCGCCGATCCGGTGCGTCTCGACGCCCTCGACCTGACCCTCAGTTTCGACGCCTGGCGCCGGCTGCGCATGGACCAGGGGGCCGACGTCGACGGCGCCAGGGCGATCCTGCGGCATATGGCCCTGACCCTGATCGGCGAAGGTTGATGCGGCGGGCGGCGCTCCTGCTGGTCCTGGGTCTCGCGGCCTGCGGACGGGGCGGCGCCGATGTTCCGCCCCTCGCCGAACCGACGCGTGTCTGTCCCGAACCGGCCCCGGCCGGCGAAGTGGCGCTGAAGGGCGGGACCTTCACCCTCGGCGCCCGTCCCGAACATGCCGAGGAAGGCCCGCCGCGCCGGGTGACCGTCGCCCCCTTCGCCATCGACCGCACCGAGGTCACCAACACTCAATTCGCCGCCTTCGTGACCGCCACCGGCTACATCACCCAGGCCGAGCGGGCGCCGGATCCGGCCCTCTATCCGGGCGTGCCGGCCGGCAAGCTCAAGCCCTCGTCGCTGGTCTTCGTCGGCGCCAGGGGGCTGGGCTCGGGCGATCCGGCCGGCTGGTGGCGGGTGGTCGACGGCGCCGACTGGCGTCACCCGGAGGGACCGGGCAGCGACATCGCGCGCCGCATGCGTCACCCGGTGGTCCAGGTCAGCTATGAAGACGCCGTGGCCTACGCCCGCTGGGCCGGCCGCGATCTGCCGGCCGAGGCCGAATGGGAGTTCGCCGCCCGGGCCGGTCTCGACGACGCCCGCTACGAATGGGGCGACGAGACGCCCAAAGCCGGCCAGCCGCCCCGCGGCAACAGCTGGCAGGGCGTCTTTCCGGCCGTCGACACCGGCGACGACGGCTACAAGGCCCGCACCGCCCCGGTCGCCTGCTACCCGGCCAGCGCCTACGGCCTGTTCGACATGAGCGGCAATGTCTGGGAGTGGACGAAAGACCTCTACGCCGAACCCGGCCAGGCCCCGACCCACCTGATCAAGGGCGGCTCGTTTCTCTGCGCCGACAACTTCTGCTACCGCTACCGCCCCGCCGCCCGACAGGGCGGACCGCCTGACACCGGCTCCAGCCATGTGGGGTTCCGGACGGTGAAACGCGGGTAGGTGTTGATGCAGAGTGCGTGCTTCGACACGCGCTACGCGCTGCTCAGCATGACTTGGCGTTTTCAGCGCGACCCTTGCACGTCATCCTGAGCAAGCCCGAAGGGCCGTGTCGAAGGACGCACAATCGCGCCGCGTCGCGGGATCCGGTTGCGCACCCGGGGGGCCGCGTCCAACATGCGCTTAACAAGCAAGGGGAGGCCGCGCATGGCGACGCAGACCATCAGCATTGACCGCGTCGCCGGCGCCCTCGGCGCCGAGATCTCCGGCGTCGACCTGTCGGCCCCGCTCAGCGACGCGACCATCGCCGCCATCCGCCAGGCCTTCGCCGAGCATCAGGTGATCTTCTTCCGCGACCAGACCCTGACCCCCGAGCAGCAGCTGGCCTTCGGCCGCCGTTTCGGGCCGCTGAACATCCACCCCTATGTCTCGGGCATGGACGATCATCCCGAGGTCATGGAGATCATCAAGGAACCGTCCGACCGGCTCAATTTCGGCGGCGGCTGGCATTCGGACATGAGTTTCCTCGAGACGCCGGCCATCGGCTCGATCCTCTATGCCGTGGCGGTGCCCGACTTTGGCGGCGACACCCTTTTCGCCAGCCAGGCGGCGGCCTTCGAGGCCCTGTCGCCGGGTCTGCAGAAGACCCTGGAGGGGCTCAACGCCATCCATTCGGCCGAGCGCGAATACGCCCCGACCGGCCCCTCGGCCCAGAAGCGCGAGTCGATGAAGATCGCCGACGCCGAAGGCATGGCCGGCCGCTTCAGCCACCCTATGGTCAAGGTCCATCCCGAGACCGGCCGCAAGGCGCTCTACGTCAATCCGGCCTTCACGATGAACATCGAGGGTTGGAGCCGGCGGGAGTCGCGGCCGCTGCTCACCTACCTGTTCGAACACAGCCGCCAGGAGGCCTTCACCTGCCGCTTCGCCTGGCGCCCGGGCTCGGTCGCCTTCTGGGACAACCGCTCGGTCTGGCACTACGCCCTGAACGACTACCACGGTCAGCGCCGGCACATGCGGCGAGTGACGGTGGATCCGGTGGGATGACAGTGGGGTTTACTGGTTCCAGGTTTCGTACAGGTCCCGCCAGCCCGGATTGAAGGCTTCGATCTTCGCCAGCTTCCACGCCCGTCGCCACCGTTTGAGCTTCTTCTCGCAGGCGATGGCGTCGACGATCTGGTCGAAATGTGCGTACCAGACGAGCATGGTCACGCCGTAGGTCTTGGTGAACCGCGACGCTGTTCCCTCACGGTGCTGCCAGACCCGACGCGCCAGATCGTTGGTCACGCCGACGTAGAGCGTGCCGTTCCGCCGGCTGGCGAGCATGTAGACATAGTAGCTGCGCGACATTATGCTATTTTAACGCGCATTTCCGCGCTTGTCGCGTCCAAGCCACCCTTCCACTGTCATCCCGGCCGTAGCGTAGCGAAGAGCCGGGACCCAGGAGCGGCGGGGGCTCGATCTGGGTCCCGGATCGGCCTTGCAGGCCGTCCGGGATGACAGTGTTTGGTGTTTACACCCCCTGCGTCGCCGTGCCCGCCACCACGTACCAGGTCACGACCAGCCCGCTGATCACCGCGCCGGGGACATAGCTGCCCGTCCGCCGCCAGGTGAAGGTCGAGATCAGCGCGACCATGGCCATCAGCGGCAGGAACTGGATGGCCACCACGGTGGTCAGGGGGTCGAAATCGGTCGGCAGCCGGCCGGTGGCGAAGAAGACGCCATAGTCGACCGCCAGCAGCACCAGGAAGCCCAGGGCCAAGGCCGCGACGGCCGAGACATACTGTTTGACCGCCCCGTCGCCGCCCACCGACAGCCGTCCGTGCAGGGCCCGGGTGGAGACCAGAAAGACAGCGATGAAGGGCAGGACATAGACCAGGGCGATCAACGCCTGCTTCGGACTGAACAGTTTCAGGGCCACGACCCAGAAGCGGAAATCGACCTTGAACAGCAGGTCGACGACGACCAGCGACAGATAGCCCATGGCCACAGTCGCCAGGGCGATCAGCCCGCCGCGCAGCCAGCGATTGTCGAACGCCGCCATCGGCCGCTTTCGGCTCAGCCAGCCCAGACCCAGGGTCAGAACCGCGTTGATCAGCGCCCAGACGATGACCTGGGTGGTGATGGTCTGGGGCAGCAGGGCCGAGGGCGGAACCTTGAGGGTCACCAGGATAAAGGCCGGGAAGAAGGTCAGGATCGGCAGGAAGGCGGTGGTCGCCAGTCCGCCCCACCAGCCGAGGGTCCGCCGCTCGACGGCCGGGGCTGGCGGATGTTTGAGCCCTGCGAACAGCGGCAGGCCGATCAGCAGCTCAAAGGTCCCCAGCAACAGCACGACGAACCCGATCAGGGCCACGCCGGTGCCGACTTCCTTCCACATCCAGATCTGGTCGCCGGCCGGCCGCGGGGTTCCGCCGACGAGGGTCTTGCCGAACCAGTCGACGGCGTCGCCGACGGCGGCGGTCGACAGATGGTCGCCGGGATGGGTGGTGACCGGCTGGGTCAGCCGGCGGCCGGTCCCCTCGGCGATGGCGCCATAGACCCGGCCCGGAACCACGTCGGCGGTCGTTCCGAACACCGTCTTCAGCTTGCCGCTGCCGGCCACGTCCTGGGCCCGGTCGACGCCCCACATCAGCTTGCTGAACTCGTCATAGCGGCTGAACACCAGCGCCAGGTTGCGCGGCCAGGCCGGCGTGCCCTCGGCGGCGAACGGCGCGCCGGTCGACGAGCCCTCCAGCACCACGGCCTTGTAGGCGTCGGGCATGGCGGCGGCCGCGGCCAGCACCGTCCAGCCGCCCATGCTGTGGCCCTCGAGGCCGATGTTGGCCTTGTCGACCATCGGCAAGCTGCGCAGATAGGTCAGGCCGTCGGGACCGCCGAAGCCCTGCGAAAAGGCCGCGCCGCCGCTGTAGCCGTGACCGGTCTGGTCGAGGGCCAGCACGACATAGCCGCGGCGGGCGAACTCGATGGCGAAGGGGCTCTGGGTCTCGCGGCTGTTGATATAGCCATGGACAGCGAGGATCCCGGGGGCGGGCGCTGCCTCGGTGGCGGTGCGGGGCACATAGAGCAGGCCGCTCAGGGTCACGCCGCTGTCGCTGATGAACCGCACGTCGCGCACGGCCACGCCGCCCGAGGTCTGGATCGTCGCCGCCAGCCAGGCGCCGGCCAGGATCATCACCCAACCGGCCAGAAACAGCCGCCACCTGCCCATTGTCGTTCCCCCGTCGCTTTGCCGGAACCATCGCCCGGCGGTCCGGCCCGCGCAATCCTTGCGTGGTGCGGCGGGTGATGCTCACCCTGACCACGCAGAATGTCAGTCATCCTGAGCAGGCCCGAAGGGCCGTGTCGAAGGACGCAGGATGCCCTAGTCTCCACGTCCTGACCCGGAGCCGGCCATGATCACCCTCTACCACTGCAACGACGCGCGATCGTTCCGACCCCTGTGGGCGCTGGAGGAGCTGGGGCTCGCCTACGACCTGCGCATGCTGCCCTTCCCGCCGCGTTTCCTGAAGCGGGAGTATCTGCAGGAGAACCCGCTGGGCACCATTCCGCTGCTGGTCGACGGCGAGACGCGGATGACGGAGTCGGCGGCCATCGTCGAATACCTGGCGCGCAAATACGGCAAGCCCGGCGGCCTGGCCGTCGAGCCGGACGAGCCCGGCTTCGGAGCCTGGCTCAACGCCCTGCATTTCGGCGAGGCGACCCTGACCTTCCCGCAGACCCTGGTGCTCCGCTACCGACGGCTGGAGCCGGAGGCCCGTCGCCAGCCGCAGGTGGCCGACGACTACGCCAAATGGTTCCTGGCCCGGCTTCGGGGTCTGGAGGCCATCGTCAGTCAGGCCGACTACGTCGCGGCGGGCCGGTTCACGGGTGGGGATATTTCGGTCGCCTATGCCCTGCTACTGGCGGAGTCCCTCGGCATGGCCGACCAGTTTCCGCCGGCCGTCGCTGCCTACTGGGCCCGGATGCAGGTGCGGGACGGGTTTGTGCGGTCCAAGGCGGCCCAGGCGCGGGCCTCACGGGAGCAGGGGCTGACGGCGGTACCGCTCGGTCAGCTCTGAGCACAATCCGCCGGATAGGCCATCGAGGCGATCTGAAAAAGGCATTGTCCCTGGCACCAGACCTGGGCCGTCCGTCGATCGGGTGACTGGCTCAGCCAGCCGCGCGTCTCTTCAAGGGTGCTCACATTGGCGTCGACGATCACCGTCAGCACCAACGGGCCGTCGCGGTCGTCGTCTTCGAACTGGATGATGTAGTTCTGCATGGCGATCACGCGGCGATCGGCGCGGCGGTCCCGGAGGACCGCCGCGCCTGTTTCGTCAGTTAGCGGTGATCGGCGCTGGCGGCGCCGGAGGCCGAAGCCGATCCGCTGGCCTGGGCGCTGGGCGCGCTCTGGACGGCGTCACTGGCCCGGCCAGCCGCGGTGGCGGCGGTCGACTTGGCCTTGCCGGCCGCGGTGCGGGTGGCCGACTTGGCCTTGCCCGCCACGGCGCCGGCCGTGGACTTGCCGGCGCTGACGGCCGAGGTGGTGTCGCCTTCGGCTTCACCCGAGCCGCCGAGGCTCAGGCCGCCGGCGGACGCATCGCCGCTGGCGGAACCCGAAGCGGAACCGCTGACCGGAACGCCGGGAGCGCTCTGGACGGCGCTGCTGACGCGGCCGCCAGTGGTCGCGGCGGTGGATTTCGCCTTGCCGACCGCGGCGCGGCCGGTCGACTGGGCCTTGCCGACCGCGGAGCCGGCCACGGCCTTGCCCGCGCCGACGGCCGAGGTCGTGTCGCCATCGGTCTGACCCGAGCCGCTCAGGCCGAGGCCGCCGACCGACGCGCCGCCACCGGCGCCGCCGGAAGCCGAACCGCTGCTGGATGCCGAACCGCCGGCCGTACCCGAAACAGTGGCCGAACGGGCGACGTCACTGGCGGCGCCGGCGGCGCCCGCAGCGCGGGTTTTGGCGGATTCGGCGCGAGCAGCGGCCCTGTCCTTGGCGCGTTGGGCGCGGCTGGTGACGGCCGAGGTGGCGCCGCTCGTGTCGGGACGGGCGACATCCAGGCCGCCCATGGCCGATCCGGAGGCGCTGCCGCCGAGGCCGCCAAGGCCGCCGCCGACGGCGCCGCCCAGACCGCCACCGGCGCCGCCGCCGAGGACCTGGGCCGAGGCCGAACCGCCGGCCATGAGGATGCCGCACAGGGCGGCGGTGCAGAGGATTGAGGTCTTGCGCATGTCGCTTCTCCTTCGAATGAATGAGGACGGCCAGGCCGCGCCTCTCGAAGGGGTAAACGCACGAAGGGCGGATTTTCATCCCGACCCGGTCGAAAAAAATTTCAGCGCCCGGTCATCGGGCCCGCCCCGACGGCGCGCGGCGAGGTGCGCAAACCGTCGCCGACCAGGCCGCGGCCATAGACGCGATCGGGGCCGGGCGCGCCGAGGTCGCGGGCCTGACGGGCCAGGGCGTCAACCGCCGCGCGGGCGTCGGCTTTTCCGGGTCCCGTGCGCAGGGCCGCCAGCTGGCCGGCGACGATCGGCGCGGCGAAGGAGGTGCCGCGAACGGTGACGAATCCGTCGCCTGGCCCGGCGGCGGCCATGTCGGCGCCGGGGGCGGCGAAGTCGAGATGACTCGCCCGTCCGGCCTCGAGCAGGACCCGGTCGCGGCCGTCGACGCCGGTGACGGCGATCACCTCGGCATAGGAGGCCGGATAGAGCGGTGGCGCGGCCGGGCCGTCGTTGCCTACGGCCGCCACGATCAGGACGCCGCGCGCGGACAGGTCGCGGACCACCGCCTTGAGGATGGCGTTGGGCGGGCCGACGAGGCTGACGTTGATCACCGGCACATCGCTGGCCGCCAGCCAACCGAGACCCCGGGCGATGGCTTCGGCCGAGCCGCCGGTCGGTCCGCCGCCATAGACGTCGGCGACCATCAACCCGGCGCCGGGGGCCGCGCCGCGAAACGCGCCGGCCTGACCGACCAGCAGCGAGGCCGCCGCCGTGCCGTGGGCCCCGGCCCGCACGCCGCCCGGAGCGAACCCGCGCTGCTCGACCCTGGCGCCGCTGAAGCTGCGATGGCCGGCGTCGATGCCGGTGTCGACCAGGCCGACGCGTCGCGGGCTCGCCACGGCGGCCGGAGCCAGAACCGGAGCCATCGCGGTCGCCGCCACCGCGCCGGCCGGGGAATAGATGTGGTTGAAGTCGTAGTCGCCGTCGGGATCGGCGCGCCGCAGGGTCTTGATGGCCCGGCGGGCGTCGAGGCCGCGCGGAAGGGTCAGGGTGACCAGCCGCACGCCGGTCCCCTCCACCGTTGTTTCGCGCAGGATGGTGAAGCCGGCGGCGGCCGCCCGCGCCAGCGAGGCCGGCTCTGGCGCCACCAGCAGGAGCTCGCCGCGCACGACCGGGGCGCCCTTGTCGTCGACATCGATGACATCGCGGTTGCCGCGGATCAGGTCACGCAATCGCAGCCGGCGAAGGTCGACGGCCCGCGCGATGTCGCGGGGCAGGGCGCCGAATTCCGGCAGGCCGGCGTCGACGGGCAGGCGGGATGTCGAGGGCAGGCCAGAGGGCAGGCCGGGGAGGGCCGGAAGCTGGGCCTGCGAGGGTCCCGCCGCCAGAATTGCCAGAAGCACGACTGCGATTGCGCCGCGGCGGCGTCTGTTCATAGGTTGGCCCATGACGTCTCTGCCGCCTCCTTGCGGCAATTGGGACTATATCCGGTTCCTGTGGGATGAAACGAGCCGGACCGGTCGTTTGATCCATGACTGAGGTGATTGTTTGGACTCCTTCGAACAGGAGATCGTCGATCTGCTGCCGCGACTGCGGCGGTTCGCCCGCGCCTTGGCCGGTCATCGGGCTGACGCCGATGACCTCGTGCAGATCGCCGTTGAGCGGGCGCTGGCCCGGCGGTCGCAATGGATCGCCGGAACGCGGCTGGACAACTGGACGATGAGGATCATGAAGAACGCCTGGATCGATGAGGCGCGATCGCGAAACCGGAAGCGGACGGTCGCCGTCGGCGACGACTTCCTGGACAGCGTCTCCGATCCCGCCGCCGCCTCGGCTGACATGCGCGTCGAGGCGATGGCCATCCGCCAGGCCATGGCCCGGCTGCCCGACGACCAGCGTGTGGCGGTCGCCCTGGTGCTGGTCGAGGGCCTGTCCTACGCCGAGGCCGCCGAAGTGCTCGAAATTCCCGCCGGCACCCTGACCAGCCGTCTGGTGCGCGGCCGCACCGCCCTGATGGCCCTGCTTTCCACGCCGGAGACCCGGACATGACCGTGACCGACGAGATGTTGATGGCCTACGTCGATGGCGAGCTCGACGCCGACACCGCCGCCGCTGTCGAGGCCGCCGCGGCCGCCGACGCGGCGCTGGCCGGGCGGCTGGCCGGCCAACGCCTGCTGGCCGGGGCCGTGGCCGGCGCCTTCGCCGACATCGCGCAGGAACCCGTGCCCGACCGGCTGATCGACGCCGTGCGCGCCGGACGGGCGGACACGGTGGTCAGCCTTGACGCCGCCCGTCAGCGTCGCGCCCCGCCGGCCTGGGGCTGGATCAGCGGCATCGCCGCCGGCGTTGTCGGCGGACTGGTTATCGGTCTGACCCTGCCGCACGGCGGCGATCCCCTGGTCGGCGGCGACATGCGGGCGCGCGGCGCCCTGGCCTCGGCCCTCGACGCCCAACTGGCCTCGGCGCCGCCGAAAGGGGCGCTGGTCCAGGTCGGCCTGACCTTCCGCAGCAAGGACAACCGCTACTGCCGCACCTTTACCGTAACCCGGGGGGAAGGACCGGCCGGCCTCGCCTGCCGAGACGGCGACACCTGGATCGTCCGGATGGCCGTGCCCCGGGCTGGCGGAAGGGCGGCCGGCGACTACCGCACCGCCGCCGCCGAGACGCCGCCGGCGGTGATCGCCGCGGTCGAGGATATGATCACCGGCGAGTCCCTCGACGCCCGGGCCGAGGCTGCGGCGAAAGCGGAGGGCTGGCGCCGCTGAGCGCTCTTGCCGACCCGGTGATTCCGGGCCGATATGAGCCGGTGACCCGCACCCCCCTGATCATCGACTGTGACCCCGGCGTCGACGACGCCATCGCCCTGCTGCTGGCCTTCGCCTCGCCGGACCAGCTGGAGATTCTGGCCATCACCACCGTGGCCGGCAATGTCGACGCCGACCTGACCGCCCGCAACGCCCGGATCATCCGCCAGATCGCCGGCCGCGAGGATGTGCCGGTGTTCGTCGGCGCCCGCGCGCCGCTGGTGCGGCCGCCGATCATCGCCAGCCATTTTCACGGCGAGTCGGGCCTGGGAACCCTGCCGGTGTTCGAGCCGGGCGCGCCGACCGCCGCCGGCGACGCCGCCCAGGCCATCATCGACATCGTCATGAGCCGGCCGGCCGGCGCCGTCTCGATGGCCGTGACTGGTCCGATGACCAACCTGGCCCTGGCCCTGAGACAGGAACCGGCCCTGGCCGCCCATCTGGGACCGGTCGTGGTCATGGGCGGCGCCCGCAGCGAGGGCGGCAACATCACCGCCTCGGCCGAGTACAATATCTACGCCGACCCCCACGCCGCCGAGGTCGTGTTTCGCTCCGGCGTCAAGACCGTGGTCCTGGGCCTCGACGCCACCCACCAGCTGCGGGCGACGCCGGCGCGCGTCGCAGCCATCGCCGCCCTCGACACCCCCGCCGCCCGGGCCGCGACCCAGCTGCTCGACTTCGCCGTCCAGATCGAGAAGACCCTGGTCGGCGGCGACAGCCCGCCGCAGCATGACCCCTCGACCATCCTCTATCTGCTGGCGCCGCGGCTGTTCACGGCCGTCCCGGTCGATCTCCAGGTCGAGACGGAGTCGGCGCTGACGATGGGTCATACCGCCGTCGAGTTCCGCCTCGCCGACCCCGCCGCCGCGACCTGCCGGTGGGTGACGACGGTCGACCATGAGGCGGTGTTCGCCCTGATGCTGGAGATCCTCGCCCGATGAGCCCGTCCCTGATCACCGTGGTCGGATCGATCAACCTCGACTTCGTGGCCACCGCCGAAACCTTGCCGGCCCCCGGCGAGACGGTGACCGGCGCGGTCCTGGCCCGCCATCCCGGTGGCAAGGGGGCCAACCAGGCCTTGGCCGCCCGCCGGCTGGGCGCGCAAGTCCGCATGATCGGCCGGGTCGGCGCCGACAGCCTGGCCGACGAGGCCCTGGCCCTGCTGCGGGCCGAGGGCGTCGACCTGACCGGTGTGGCTGTCGATCCGGCCGCGCCCACCGGCGCCGCCCTGATCGCCGTCGACGCCGGGGGCGAGAACCAGATCGTCGTCGCCTCCGGAGCCAACGCCGCCTTCCTGCCCGCGCATCTGCCGGCTGCGCTCGAGGGCGCGCTGATCTGCCAGCTGGAGCTGCCGGTCGAGACAGTGGCCGCCGCCGTGGCCCGGGCGCGGGGCTTTGTCTGCGTCAACCTGGCCCCCGCCCTCGACGTACCCGACGCCGTGCTGCGCCGCGCCGACCTGCTGGTGGTCAACGAGGGCGAGGCGGAGGTCTATGGCAAGCGGCTACATGGCCTGCCCGGCGTGGTGGCGATCACCTGGGGCTCACGCGGCGCCGGCCTGTTCCGCGACGGCCGCCGTCTGGCCACGGCCGAGCCGCCCGAGGTCTCCGTCGTCGACAGCACCGGGGCCGGCGACAGCTTCGTCGCCGCCCTGACCCTGGCCCTGCTCGAGGGCCAGCCGCAGGACCGGGCCCTGGCCTTCGCTTGTGTCACCGGGGCCCTGACGGCGACCCGGGCCGGAGCCCAGTCGTCGCTGCCGACACGGGCCCAGGTCGACGCCCGCCTGCGCGGCTGATCCGCTTCAAACCCGCCGCGCGCGGCGCTAGGGTGCTCCCATGACGAAATCGGTTCCCGAGCTCAGCCTCAAGGCCTTCACCGTCGGCGACGCCGCCGCCCGCGCGGCCTTCTCCGCTGACCTGATGCGCGGCCTGCAGGACTACGGCTTCATCATCCTTCGCGACCACGGCGTGCCGCTGGATCTGCTGGCCGAGGCCTATGGCCAGGCCCAGGCCCTGTTCGCCCTGCCCGAGGCGACCAAACGCCAGTACGCCGCCGGCATGCGCGGCTACACCCCGTTCGGCGTCGAACACGCCAAGGACAGCGGCCATCCCGACCTCAAGGAGTTCTGGCAGGTCGGCCATGACCCGCACCCCGACGCCCCGGCCGACGAGCCCTTCCCGACCAACGTCTGGCCGGCCGAGGCTCCGGGAGTCGAGCCGGCCTTCCGGCGGCTGTTCGACGGCCTCAATGAGACCGGCGTCACCCTGCTGCGGGCCCTGGCCCCGGAACTGGGCCTGGCCGAGGACTTCTTCGACGACAAGGTGCGCTACGGCACCTCGCTCTTGCGGGTGCTGCACTACCCGCCGCTGGCGGCCGACACCGATCCGAACGCGGTGCGGGCGGCGGCGCATGAGGACATCAACTTCCTGACCATCATGGTGGCGGCCAGGGGCGGCGGGCTGGAGCTGCTCGACCGCGACGGGACCTGGCTGCCGGTGGTCGCCGACCCGACCTGCCTGATCGTCGATTCCGGCGACATGCTGGCCCGGATGACCAACGGTGTGATCCCGGCCACCACCCACCGGGTGGTCAATCCGACGGGACCGAACGTGTCCCGCTATTCAATGCCGTTCTTCATGCACCCGACGCTGGAGACCTCGCTGGCGGTGCTGGACAGCTGTGTGGGGGACGGCGCCAGGTTCGAGCCGGTGACGGCGGGGGTGTTTCTCGACGAGCGGCTAAGGGCGATCGGGTTGAAGAAATAGCCCCTACGAACTCCGCTCATCCTCGCGAAAGCGAGGACCCAGGCGTTTTTGAAGCAGCGGCTCACCTTTCGGGTTAGCCCGCTGTCTCGCCTGAACCGTGAGCCGAAGCTCTGAACAAACCTGGGTCCTCGCTTTCGCGAGGATGAGCGGATTCATGGGGGTCAGGCTTTGACCACCACACCCGCCCGACACGTCATCAGCGGCTGGATCTTCGTCCCGAAGTCCTCCACCCCCTGCACGAAGTCGTCGAACGTCAGCAGCACCCCCGCCGTGTCCGGCACCGTGGCCACCTCGTCGAGCATCCGGGCGATGGACGCATACGACCCCACCAGCGTCCCCATGTTCAGGTTCACCGCCGCCTTTTCGGCCGCCAGCTGTTTGGTGTTGGTGTCTTCGGAGGTGTTGGCCGCCGCCTGGCCGACCAGCCAGGCCACCGCCTCCTTGTCGACGCCGTCGCGGTAGCTTTCCCATTTGGCCATGGCGGCCTCATCGGTCTCGTCGGCGATGACCATGAACAGGATGTAGGCGGAAACGTCGCGGCCGGTCTTTTCCCGCGCCGCCCGCAGCCGTTCGTTGACGTCGGCGAAGGCGGTCGGGGTGTTGGTGCCCTTGCCCAGGGCGAAGCTGTAGTCGGCGTACTGGGCGGTGAAGGCCAGGCCCTCGGTCGACGAGCCGGCGCAGATCAGCTTGGTGTTCGCCGCCCGGGGGCTGACCCGGCAGTCGGTCATCTGGAAATAGTCGCCCTTGAAGTTCGACACCCCGGTGTCGAACAGGTCGCGCAGCA
This sequence comes from Caulobacter sp., assembly GCA_030680355.1. GTDB lineage: Bacteria > Pseudomonadota > Alphaproteobacteria > Caulobacterales > Caulobacteraceae > Caulobacter. The sequence goes on along the minus strand of JAUXVF010000027.1, from coordinate 137,596 downwards.
CCTGGGCGTATTCAGCCAGATAGTTGTAGCGGTCCTTGTAGTGTTTCTCGCCAGGCCACAGGCCCATCTGGCTGTACTCGGCCTCGGCCCAGCCGGTGATCAGGTTGATGCCGAAGCGGCCCGGTGCGATGGAGTCGATGGTCGCGGCCATCCGGGCGACGATGGCCGGCGGCATGGTCAGCGTGGCGGCGGTGGCGAAGATCTTGATCCGCTCGGTGACGGCGGCCAGGCCGGCCATCAGGGTGAAGCTCTCGAGGTTGTGTTCCCAGAACTGCGTCTTCCCCCCGAAACCGCGCAGCTTGATCATCGACAGGGCGAAGTCGAAGCCGTAGCGGTCCGCCGCCTGGGTGACCGTCTTGTTCAGCTCGAACGACGGCATGTACTGCGGCGCCGTCTCGGAGATGAGCCAGCCGTTGTTGCCGATCGGGATGAAGACGCCGATTTCCATGGGAGATCCTTCGGTCAGGGGGCCGCGTCGCTCAGAAAGGCGACGAGCGCGACATTGAAAGGGTCGGGCGCGGTCACCGTAAAGCCGTGACCGCCCCAGGGGACGATGTCGAGGCTGGCGTTGGCCAGTCCTCGGGCGAGGCGCTGCGAACAGAGGGCCGGAACCAGCATGTCGTCGGCGCTGGCGCTGACCAGCACCGGATGGGCGATCTCGCCGAGGCGCGCCTCGATGTCGAAGGCCAGCACGGCGTTGATCCGGGCCAGCATCGTCTCCCGGCCCTGGAAGCCCGCGATGTGATGAGCCTCTTCCGCCTCCAGCCGCGCGTGGTTCTGCGAGATCCAGTTGGCCGGATAGAGGAACAGCGGCTGGGCGTGGATGTAGGCCTCCGGCCCGCTGTCGTTCAGCAGGCTGATGCGCGTGTCGAAACAGCGCTGAATGTGCGGGTCCGGCGCGGCCCAGCCGTTGACCACGACCAGCCGGTCCAGCCGGTCCGGGTGATTGAGCGCCATGGCCAGTCCCGCCAGCCCGCCGGCCGCGTGGCCGACGACATGGGCCTTGGCTAATCCAACGGCGACCATCACCGCGACGATGTCGTCGGCCATGGCCGCGACCGTGTGCGGCGCGGTCAGGGCGCGGACGCTGCCGGCCGTGCCGCGATGGTCATAGAGCACCACCTGGAACCGCGCCGTCAGCGCCGCCATCTGCGGCGCCCAGAAGGCGCCCGATCCGCCGAGTCCGGCCGACAGGATCACTGTCGCGGCGCCCGCCGGGCCGTCATGGACTTCGTAGTAGAGGCCGTCGGCGGTCCCGCTGATCAAAGCTTGAGCCCCAACCGCGGGCCGATCGTGGTCATGGCCAGATACAGGCCGACGGTCAGGGCGCAGCCGAGACCCAGCGCTGGCCAGAAGGGCACGCCGCGCCGCAGCAGCGCCGGGATCAGCAGGAACATCGGCAGCGACGGCAGCACGAACCAGAAGGTCGCCTGGGCGTGGAGGGCCATGTTCTCGGGGTCCGGTTTGGCCGACCACAGCCAGATCATGCCCAGCACCGAGACCAGCGGCAGCGAGGCGATCAGGGCGCCCACGCCCGGCTGGCGCCGCGCGACCTCGGAGGCGGCCATGATCAGGATGGCCGAAACGACGCCTTTAGCCAGCAGGGCCAGCACCGGCTCAGCGCTTGCCGATGTGGGCGATCGAGGCGATCTCGACCAGGAAGTCGGGCCGCACCAGGCCGCAGACGATGCAGAACCGGGCCGGCTTGTCGCCCGGGAAATACTCGGCATAGACCTTGTTCAGCGCGGCGTAGTCGGCCCAGTCCTTGAGGAAGATGTGGTTCATGGTCACGTCGTCCATAGTCCCGCCGGCGGTCTCGATCACCGACTTGATGGTCTCCAGAACGATCCGCGTCTGGCCCTCGGCGTCGCCGACGCAGGCGACATTGTTGTCCTTGTCGAAGGCCAGCGTGCCCGAGACATAGACCACCCCGTCGGCCAGGGTTCCGGGCGAGAAGGGGGCGATGGGGGTTTGCGTCCCGGGGGGAACGATGACGGTCTTGGGCATGGAAGCTCCTGTGATCAGTTGTCCGGCGCGATCTGTCCGAACGCGCCCTTGAAGTCGGCGACGCTGGACACCCAGCCGAAGAATTTTTCGATGTTGTAGATCGCCGCCTGCTGCACGAACTCGGGCCCGGCCTGGTGGGTGGCGTCTTCGAGCACGACCCCGAAATACTCGAGGAAGAAGCCGTCCCGCAGCGTCGACTCGACGCAGACATTGGTGGCGATGCCGACCAGCACGATGTTGCGGATGCCGCGCGAGCGCAGGGTGCTGTCGAGCTGGCTGTTGAAGAAGCCGCTGTAGCGGGTCTTGTGCAGCACGATGTCGCCGGGCTCGGGCTTGAGGTCGTCGACCAGTTCGTAGTCCCAGGTCCCTCTGGCCAGCAGCTTGCCCTGCAACTCGGGCCGCTCGCGCATGGTCTTCAGCGCATTGGACTTGTGGAAGTTGGGCGAGCCGGGTCCGCCAGCCTCGACATAGTCGGCGTCCCAGCCGTTCTGGAAATAGATCACCGGCAGGCCGGCGGCGCGGGCGACCTCGAGCACGCCTTTGGTGTTGCGGATCACCCGCGCGGCGCCGGAGATGTCGAACCCGGCCAGGTCGAGATAGCCGCCCGGCGAGGCGTAGGCGTTCTGCATGTCGATGACGATCACGGCCGTCTGGGCCGCCGAGACCGCGATCGGCTCGGGTCGGGCGGGCAGCATGATGGTGTCGGCGGCCGGGGCCATGCGGATCAACAACTCCCGTGCGTTGGGCGGGCAGCATGGCATACGCTGCGGCGGCGCCAAGCCACCCTGTTCCGGAGTTTTCGACTGATGCACGCCCCCCTGCCTGATCCGTCCCTCGACCAGCTGTTCCGTACTGCCCGCACCCGCAATGGCTGGTCGCCCGACAAGGTCTCGCAGGTGCTGATCGAGGCCACGTATGAGCTGGCCAAATGGGGGCCGACATCGGGCAACTGCTGCCCCGGCCGGTTCCTGTTCCTGGCCAGCGAGGAGGCCAAGGCGCGGCTGGCCCCGCACATGTCGTCGGGCAACCGGGCCAAGACCCTGGCGGCGCCGGTCAATGTGATCATGGCCTATGACCTGAAGTTCGCCGACCGACTGATCGATCTGTTTCCGCACAATCCGGCGGCGAAGGACTGGTTCACCTCGAACCCCGAGCTGAACCTGGAGACCGCCTTCCGCAACGGCTCGCTGCAGGCGGCCTATCTGATGCTGGCGGCCCGGTCGCTGGGCCTCGATTGCGGGCCGATGTCCGGCTTCAAGGTCGAGGGCGTCAACGCCGAGTTCTTCGCCGACACGAGCTGGACGGTGAACTTCATCTGCAACATCGGCTACGGCACGGACGAAGGCCTGCGGCCGCGCGGCCCCCGGCTGGCGTTCGAGGAGGCGTGCCAAATCCTTTGATCCCCCCCCGGAGAGGAGAGGGGGGCAGCATCGCCCTGAACCTTGTCATCCCGGACGGCCGTCAGGCCGATCCGGGACCCAGATCGAATCCAGGCCGAATCTGGGTCCCGGCTCTCGACTTTGTTTCGGCCGGGATGACAGGGGTGTTGTCAGTTCGAAAACTCAGCCACGCCCGTCAGCAGCGCCCGCCCGTCCTCCGAGCGCAGCGCCAGCCGCACGGCGCCGTCGGCCTGGTCATGGGCCAGGGTCATCGGCTGGCCCGGAAACGCCTGGCCGGTGAACCGCGCCGCCAGCCGGGTCATGCGGCGCGTGTCGCCGCCGGCGTAGAGTTTCGCCGCCTCGATCCCGGCCAGGGCCCAGAGCGCGGTTCCATGGACGATGATGTCGGGCAGGCCGGCGGCCAGGGCGACCGTTCGCTCGGTATGGATCGGGTTCCAGATCTCGGCGCATTCCGAATAGATGTGCGGCAGGGCCGGGCTGACCGGGGTCGGGGCCGTGGCGGCCTCCGCGTCCGGCGCGGCATAGGCCGGGGCGGGGACCTCCGCCGTCTCGGCGCCGGCCAGGGCCACGTCGCGATAGACCGAGGTCGACAGGCTCTCGACCATCAGCTCGCCGGTGGTCGCGTCCCGCGTCTCGAACCGGATGGCGGTGACCACCCCGGCGCGGCTGGCCCGGGCCCCGACCAGGGTCGCGGTGACCGCCAGCGTGCTGCCGGCCGGGATCGGGCGGTGGAAGCGGCTGTCCTGTCCGGCGTGGACCGCGCGGCGCCCTTCCGCCTCGGTCAGGGTCTGGCCGGGATGCTCCCGCGCCATCAGCACCAGCACCCATTCGGGCGCCACCACCTGCATCGGCAGGGCGAACAGTCCCTCCGCCGCCGCGTCGTCGAGGCCGTCGGCATCGTCCGGCGCCAGGGCGGCGCGGTAGGCCAGAACGCGGCGGGGCGTCATCTCCCAGCGGATCGGGCCCCACTGCGCCCCGGCGAGGTCGGCGTTGAACGGCATTGGCTGGCTCCCGGCTTGTCGCCCCTGTCCCCGGGGGTCTATCACCGGAGCCTTATCAGGAGCGAGACATGGCCGGCTTTACCTTCACCCAGCCGCTGACCGAGGCGGACCGGGAAATCCTGACGGATGACGCCCTGGCCTTTCTCGGCGAGCTGATCGACCGTTTCGGGCCGCGCCGGGTCAAGCTGCTGGCCGCGCGCAAGGACTGGCAGGCGGCCATCGACGCCGGCGGTCTGCCCGACTTCCGGCCCGAGACCGCCGACGTCCGGGCCGGCGACTGGACGGTCGCCACCCTGCCGGCCGATCTGCTCGACCGCCGGGTGGAGATCACCGGCCCGGCCGAGGCCAAGATGGTCATCAACGCCCTCAACAGCGACGTGAAGCTGTTCATGGCCGACTTCGAGGACGCCCTGTCGCCGACCTGGGCCAATGTCATCGGCGGCCAGCGGGCCCTGCGCGACGCGATCGCGCGGACCCTGATCTTCAACGACCCGGCCAGCGGCAAACACTATGCCCTGGGCCCCACCCCCGCGACCCTGGTGGCCCGGGTGCGCGGCCTGCATCTCGACGAGAAACACATCCTCTGGAACGGCGAGACCGTCCCCGGCGGACTGGTCGATTTCGGCCTCTATTTCCACCACAATCACGTCGCCCTGAAGGCTGTCGGCAGCGGGCCCTACCTCTATGTGCCCAAGCTCGAACACTATGAAGAGGCGCGCTGGTGGAACGAGGTCTTCGTCTTCGCCCAGAAGCGGCATGGCGTGCCGGTCGGCACCATCAAGGCGACCATGCTGATCGAGACCCTGCCGGCGGTCTTCGAGATGGACGAGATCCTCTATGAGCTGAAGGACCACGCCGCGGCGCTCAACTGCGGCCGCTGGGACTACATCTTCAGCTACATCAAGACCCTGCGTCGGCACGGCGACCGGTTGCTGCCCGACCGCACCTCGGTCAGCATGGACAAGCCCTTCCTCGACGCCTACTCGCGCCTGCTGATCCGCACCTGCCACCGGCGCGGGGCCCTGGCCATGGGCGGTATGAGCGCCTTCATTCCGCGCAAGGATCCCGAGGAAAACGCCCAGGTGCTGGAGCGGGTGCGGGCCGACAAGGCGCTGGAGGCGGCCAACGGCCACGACGGCTCCTGGATCGCCCATCCGGGCCTGTCGGATGTGGTCAACGCCGTCTATGGCGCCGCCTTCGCGCCCGGGCGCACCAACCAGCTGCAGGTCAGCCGCGAGGACGACGCCCCGGTGACCGCCGCCGATCTGCTGGCGCCCCCGCCGGGGCCGTTCACCGAGGCCGGTCTGCGCCACAACCTGCGGGTCGCGGTGCAGTATATCGAGGCCTGGCTCGGCGGCTCCGGCGCGGTGGCCATCTACGGCCTGATGGAAGACGCGGCCACGGCCGAGATCAGCCGCGCCTCGATCTGGCAATGGATCCGCAACGGCGTGGTGCTGGAGGGCGGCAGGCCGATGACGGCCGAGCTGTTCGAGACCGCCTTCGCCGAGGAGCTGGCCGTGGTCCGCGGCGAGGTCGGCGAGGACCGCTGGGCCTTCGGCCGCTGGGACGAGGCGACGCAGCTGATGCGCGACCTCTGCCTGCAGGACCAGTTCGCGGAGTTTTTGACGCTGAGCGCGTACGAAAAACTCTGACTGTCATCCCGGGCGGACCGGAGGGACGACCCGGGACCCAGCTTCGGCCTCGGCCACGGGGGGCGGGATTTGACCTGGGTCCCGGATAGCCGCTTCGCGTCTTCCGGGATGACAGTGCAGATCAGGGGAGCATCACCCCCACCCAGTCCACTTCCGCCAGCTCTACCTCGTCCAGGTTCGTCCCCGGTCCGGCCCGGTCGACCACCAGGAAGTCGCTGACCGCCTCCAGCGCCAGCGAGTAGTGGTGCCAGGTCCCGGCCGCGTAGTTCACGCCCTGGTCGCCGGCCGCCACGAACACCTCGATTTTCGCCGGATCGAGATCGCCGGCCGGGGCCACCGCCACCAGATACGGCCGCCCGTTCAACGGCATGAAGGCCTGGCTGCCCAGGGGGTGGCGCTCCATGATCTTGAGGACCGGTTCTGGCAGCGGCGTCGAGCGGAACAGGCTGACGATGGCGTGGCCGCCGCCCGTCGCCACGTCGATCGCGGCCAGATCGTTGAACCGCGTCGTGGCGCCGTAGTTGATCGTCATCTGTTCGACGCCGTCACGCGCCGAGATCACCTCGCCATAGGCGGCGAACGTCTCGGGCGTCAGCAGTCTGGGCGTCACCCGCCGCATCACTTCGCTCCCGCCTTGACCCAGGCCCCCAGCCGGTCGCGTTCAGTTCGGGTCATGCCGGTCTCGTTGCCCATAGGCATGCTGTCGGTGGCCACCGCTCGCTCATAGATGCGCGGGGCGTAGCGGCGGATCTCGGCCGGAGTGTCATAGGCGACGCCGTTGGGCGCGGCGGCGAAGATCGCGCTGGTCGGATGCGCTGAATGGCAGGCGACGCAGTGGGTCCGGATGAGGGTCTGGACCTCGCTGAACGGCACGACGCTGGCGACCACGGCCGCCTTCGGCTTGGTGGCCAGGGCCAGCAGCATGACGGCCAGGAAGATGGCCACGCCGCTGACCAGCACCATGGGCTCTGACCGGCTGGCGTTTCGCAGGTTGAAGAAGTGGCGGATGGTCCAGCCCGAGGCGCCGATGCCGGCGACCAGCAGCCAGTTCAGCGGATGGTCGATGACCATCGGATAGTGGCTGCTGACCATCAGGAACAGCACCGGCAGGGTCATGTAGTTGTTATGCACCGAGCGCATCTTGCCGCGCTTGCCCAGGGCCGGGTCGGGGGTCTCGCCGGCCAGCAGGGCGGCGACGATCTTCCGCTGGTTGGGGATGATGACCATGAACACGTTGGCGACCATGACCGTGCCGATGATGGCGCCCAGATGGATGAAGGCGCCGCGGTTGCTGAACACATGGCTCAGCCCCCAGGCGGCGGCGGTCAGGGTCAGGAACCAGACGGCCCCGAACAGCTTGAGCCGCTGGCCCAGCGGCGAGCGGCAGAGGCCGTCATAGATCGCCCAGCCGGCGACCAGGGCGCCCACGCCGATGGCGATCGCCTGCCAGGGCGCCAGATCGGCCTTGGCCGGGTCGATCAGATACGTCGGCGCGCCGAGATAGTAGATCAGGATCAGCAGGGCTGAGCCGCTCAGCCAGGTGGTGTAGGCCTCCCATTTGAACCAGTGCAGGTCCTCGGGCATGTCCGGCGGGGCCGAGAGGTATTTGCGCTTGTGATAGAAGCCGCCGCCATGGACGGCCCACAGGTCGCCCTGCACGCCCGGCGGCGTGGTCTCGTCGGCCTTCAGCCGGGCGTCCAGCCACATGAAATAGAAGGACGAGCCGATCCAGGCGATGCCGGCGATGACATGCAGCCACCGCACGCCGAGGTTCAGCCAGGCGAGGAGATCTGCCGTCATGGGGTCTCGATCATCTGCAGGAGTTGGGCGGCCACAGCCACGCCGATCACTTCGGGCGCCTTGCTCTTGAGGCCCGGCAGGCCGATCGGGCTGGTCAGGCGGGCGATGGCGGCCTCGCTGACGCCGTCCTCGCGCAGGCGGCGCAGGAAGCGGGCGCGTTTGGTGTCCGAGCCGATCAGGCCGCAGTATCGGAATGTGCCGGCGGTCAGGGCGGCGCGGGTCAGCTGGTAGTCCAGCTCATGATTGTGGGTCAGGACCAGCACATAGTCGCCCTCGGCGATCTGGCCGGCGCTCTCGACCAGTCGCGCCTCGTCATGGACGGCCACGCCCGGCCCGGCGGCCTCGTCGCGGCTGTCGCGCCAGTCGAGGATGAAGGGCAGGGGAGCGAAGGCCCGGGCGATGGCCTGTCCGACATGACCGGCGCCGAACATCAAGAGGCGCGGCCGCCGCGCGTCGACGGTTTCGATCAGCCCGTCGCCATCGCCGAGCTTCGGTCGGCGGCCGGGGAGGGGTTGGCCGCTGGCGTCGACCATGCGGATGAGGGTTCCGGGCCATTGGTCCACTTCATCCAATCCTCCCCACAAGCGAAGCGCGCTGGGGAGGGGGACCATGCGGAGCATGGTGGAGGGGGCAGCGCTGGACTCGCCGGAAAGGCCAGAATTCAGGATGGGGCGGCTGGCGTCCGCGCTGACCCCTCCACCGCCTCCGGCGGTCCCCCTCCCCGACTTCGCGGGGAGGATTGAGCGGTGGAGATGGTCGCCCTTCACCCGCGCCTGCAAGGCATACCGCGCCCCCGCCGTCTCCAGCGCCGCCGCCTCGCCGAGCCAGCCGTCGCTGTCACTATCGAGCCGTTCGAGCAACAACCGCACATGGCCGCCGCAGCACTGCTGCAGGAACGGCCCCAACGGATAGTCCTGCATCGCCCAGCCGCGGTCGGACGCCAGCATCCGCCGCGCCTGGTCGGTCGCCCGGTGTTCCAGATTGCCGCCGCCGATGGTGCCGCTCTGACCGGTCGCCCCGACCAGCATCCGGGTCCCCGCCTCGCGCGGGGTCGAGCCCTCGGCGGCGACCACGGTGATCATGGCCAGGGCCTCGCCGCGACGGACGGCGGTCAGGGCGGTGGCGGCCCAGCTCATGCCCCAAGCTCGCTTGAAAGACCCGCCCGGCGGCGGACGTCGTCCACGGCCATCAGGACGCGCTCGGGCGTCGCCGGGGCGTCGAGGTCGGGCATGACGCGATTGTCGCCGGCCGCCGCCACGGCCTGGGTCAGGGCCGAGAACACCGAGATGGCCAGCATCAGCGGCGGCTCGCCGACGGCCTTGGAGCGGTGGATGGTCGGCTCGGCGTTGGGTTGGTCCCAGAAGGCGATGTTCATCACGCCGGGCCGGTCCGACGCCGTCGGGATCTTGTAGGTCGAGGGGGCGTGGGTTTTCAGCGCGCCCTGGTCGTCAAAAACCAGCTCCTCGGTGGTCAGCCAGCCCATGCCCTGGACGAAGCCGCCCTCGATCTGGCCCAGATCAATGGCCGGATTCAGCGAGGCGCCGCAGTCGTGCAGGATGTCGGCGCGCAGGCAGCGGTTCTCGCCGGTCAGCGTGTCGATGATCACCTCCGACACCGCCGCGCCCCAGGCGTAGTAGAGAAAGGGCCGGCCCTGATGGGCGGCGCGGTCGTAGTGGATCTTCGGCGTGCGGTAGAAGCCCGCGGCCGACAGCGAGACGCGGTTGAACCAGGTCTTCTTCGCCAGTTCGGCGAAGGTCATCGACTGGCCGCCTCCGTGCACTGTGTTGTCGGCGAACACCACCTGATCGGCGGGAACCCCGAAGACCTCGGCGGCGACGCCGGCCATGCGGCCCTTGATCTGGGTGGCCGCGTCCAGCGCCGCCATGCCGTTGAGGTCCGAGCCCGACGAGGCCGCCGTGGCCGAGGTGTTGGGAGCCTTGTCGGTGGTGGTGGCGGTGATCCTGACCCGGTCCAGGTCGACGCCGAAGGCCTCGGCCACCACCTGGGCGACCTTCACATAGAGCCCCTGGCCCATCTCCGTGCCGCCGTGGTTCAGCAGGATGCTGCCGTCGGTATAGACATGGATCAGGGCGGCGGCCTGGTTCAGATGGGTGGCGGTGAAACTGATGCCGAACTTGACCGGCGTCAGGGCGATGCCGCGCTTGAGCCAGCGGTTCTTCGCGTTCCAGGCGGCGATGGCGGCGCGGCGGGCGCGGTAGTCGCTGCTGGCCTCCAGCTGTTCGATCAGGGCCAGGGCCGGGCTGGCCTCGACCCTCTGGCCATAGGGGGTCAGATCGCCGGCCAGGCCATAGAGATTGGCCTTGCGCACATCCAGCGGGTCCAGCCCCAGGTCCAGCGCCACGGCGTCCAGCGCCCGCTCGATCCCCAGCATCCCCTGCGGCCCGCCAAAGCCCCGGAAGGCGGTGTTGGAGACGGTGTGGGTGCGGAACCGGTGCGAGACGATCCGCGCTGTCGGCAGGGCGTAGGCGTTGTCGCTGTGGAACATGGCCCGGTCGTTGATGGCCATCGACAGGTCGGCCGAATAGCCACAGCGGCTGGCCAGGTCGAAGGCCGCGCCGGTCAGTTTGCCAGCGTCGTCGAAGCCCACCGACCAGGCCGTCTCGAAGTCGTGCCGCTTGCCCGTCATGACCATGTCGTCGTCGCGGTCGAGGCGCAGCTTGGCCGGTCGCCCGGTGCGCACGGCGATGAGGGCCGCCGCCGCGGCGAACAGGGCTGGCTGGCTCTCCTTGCCGCCAAAGCCCCCGCCCATGCGGCGCACCTCGACGGTCACGGCGTGGCCGCGCAGGCCCAGCACCTTGGCGACATTGTGCTGGATCTCGGTGGGGTGCTGGGTCGAGGACCAGACATGGACGTCGCCGTCCTCGCGCGGCGTGGCCAAGGCGATCTGACCCTCGAGATAGAAGTGATCCTGGCCGCCGATGGCCAGCCGACCCTCGAGCTGGTGCGGCGCGGCGGCGATGGCGGCGTCGGCGTCGCCCAGCCGCATGGTCTGGGCCGGCTCGATCACCGCTCCGGCGGCCCGGGCGTCGGCGAGGGTGACGACCGCCGGCAGGTCTTCGTAGGTCACGTTTGCCAGGGTCGCGGCGGCGCGGGCCAGGTCGAGGGTCTCGGCGGCCACGGCGAACAGGGCCTGGCCGACGTACTGAACAAGGCCGTCGGCGAACAGCGGGTCGTCGCCGGCCACCGGGCTGACGTCGTTGATCCCGGGAATGTCGCTGGCGCAAATCACATCGACCACGCCCGGTGCGGCGCGGACAGCGGTCAGGTCCAGTGAGACGATCCGGGCATGGGCCCGCTGGCTTTGGCCGAGGTGGAGGTGCAGCAGGCCGACGGGCTCGGGGATGTCGTCGATATAGAGGGCCTGGCCGGAGACGTGTTTCTCGGCGCTGTCGTGCTTGATCGGGCGGTGAACGACGCGGGCGTCAGACATCGACCGGCCCCGCGTTCAGCACGGTCGCCCGCTCGCCACCGGCCTCGACGAACAGCTTGCGCAGCAGGTTCTTCGCCGCCGCCATCCGGTAGGCGGCCGAGGCGCGCATGTCCCCGATCGGTTCAAAATCCTGTTCGAGGGCGGCGGCCGCCGCCGCGATGGTCGCCTCGCTCCAGGGCCGGCCAGCCAGGGCCGCCTCGCAGGCGCCCGCCCGCTTCGGCGTCGCGGCCATGCCGCCGAAGGCGATGCGGGCGTTTTCGACACGACCGTCTTTTATCGTCAGGGCGAACCCGGCGCTGATCGCCGAGATGTCCTGGTCGAAGCGTTTTGACAGTTTGAACACGCGGTAGAGGCTGTCGGCGGCGGGGGCGGGGATGACCACCGCCTCGACGAACTCGCCGGGCCGCCGGTCCTGTTTGCCGTAGGCCAGGAAATAGTCTTCGAGCGGCAGGTCTCGGGTCTCGCCCCCGCTGCGCAGGACAAGGGTGGCGCCGAGGGCGATCAGGGCCGGGGGCATGTCGCCGATCGGCGAGCCGTTTGCGATATTGCCGCCGATGGTGCCGCTGTTGCGCACCTGCACCGAGCCCAGTCGCCGGACCAGTTCGCCGAGGTCTGGGTGCAGCGCGGCCAGGGCCGACAGGGCGTCGCTGTAGCGGACCCCGGCGCCGATGCGCAGGCCGGCGGGCGTCTGGCCGATCATCTTCAGCTCGGCGACGTCGCCCAGGGCGATGACGGTGTCGAGCGTCCGGTGCTGTTTGGTCACCCACAGCCCGACATCGGTGGCTCCGGCCAGGATAACGGCGTCCGGATGGGCTACGAAGAGATTGGCGAGGTCGTCCAGCGTCCGCGGCGCGAACCAGCGGCGCTCCTTGTGGGTCAGGGCCAGGGGCGCGTCCCCGGCGAGGGTCTTCAGGGCCGCGACAGGATCGGCCTCATCGCGGGGCTCGGCGGCCTCGGCCGCGGCGAGGATCGGACCATAGCCGGTGCAGCGGCAGAGGTTGCCGGCCAGGCTGTCGATCGCCGGCGGCGGCGCGTCATCCCGCCCCCGCGCCCACAGCGACATGACGATGCCAGGGGTGCAGAAGCCGCATTGCGAGCCGTGGTGCTCGACCATCGCGGTCTGCACCGGATGGTCGCCGCCGAGGCTTTCGACGGTCTTCAGCGCCTTACCGTCCAGCATCGGGGCGAACAGGATACAGGCGTTGACCGCCCGCCATTTCACCGTGTCTCCGTCCAGTTCGCCCAGGGCCACGGTGCAGGCGCCGCAGTCGCCCTCGGCGCAGCCCTCCTTGGTTCCGGTGCGGCGCAGGTCGTAGCGCAGCAGGTTGAGCACCGTCAGGGTCGGGTCGACGTCGCTCAGCGTGCGGATCTCGCCGTCGAGCACGAACCGGACGGCGTCGCGCACCCTCAGCTCCCCCGGTAGGTGGAATAGCCGAAGGGCGAGACCAGCAGGGGCACATGATAGTGGGCGGCGATGTCGGCGACGCCGAAGTCGATCGTCACCGTCTCGAGAAAGGCCGGATCGGGCAGGGCCGCGCCGGCCGCGCGAAAATAGGCGCCGACCTCGAATTCGAGCCGATAGACGCCGGGCCGCATGGCTTCGGCGGTCAGCAGCGGTGCGTCGCAGCGGCCGTCGGCGTTGGTCACCGTCTCGACCAGAATCTCGCCATCGCGCAGCAGGCGCAGGGCCACCCCCGCCGCCGGCCGGCCATGGGTGGTGTCCAGAACATGTGTCGTCAGTCCGGCCATGGTCGCTCCCGGCGCCGCGATGCGCGGCGGAGCCGTTCAGAATCTCCCCGCGCGGCGCCGAATGCAACTGTTCGCGGTCGTCGCCCGCAAGCAATTGTTGACGATGACGGCTTCTCGGGCCTGCTATGGGCGTCCCATGAGCGATGCCTATCCCAGAGACCTGATCGGCTACGGCCGCACCCCGCCCCACGCCGACTGGCCGGGCGGCGCCCGCATCGCCGTGCAGGTAGTGCTGAACTACGAGGAGGGCGGCGAGAACAGCGTGCTGTACGGCGACGCCGGGGCCGAGACCTTTCTGTCGGACATGATCTTTCCCGGCCCCGTCGAGGGCGCCCGGCATATGAGCATGGAGTCGCTCTACGAATACGGCTCACGCTCCGGGGTCTGGCGGCTGCTTCGGCTGTTCGACCGCTACGACCTGCCCCTGACCGTGTTCGGCGTGGCCTCGGCCATGGCGCGCAACCCCGCCGTCGTCGAGGCCTGTCTGCAGGCCGGGCACGAGATCGCCAGCCATGGCCTGCGCTGGATCAACTACCAGGCCGTGTCCGAGGCGGTGGAGCGCGAGCATATGGCCCAGGCCATCGACCTCCACACCCGGCTGACCGGAGAGCGGCCAATGGGCTGGTACACGGGCCGCACCAGCCCCAACACCCGCCGGCTGGCGGCGGAAGACGGCGGCTTTCTCTATGACGCCGACGACTATTCCGACGACTTGCCCTTCTGGTCGACCCAGACGGCGACGCCGCATCTGATCGTGCCCTACAGCCTGGAGGCCAATGACATGCGGTTTTCGGGCACAGGGCTGAACACCGGCGACCAGTTCTTCAGCTATCTGCGCGACGCCTTCGACGTGCTCTACGCCGAGGGCGAGGACCGGCCGCGGATGATGTCCATCGGCCTGCATGGCCGGCTGGCCGGGCGGCCCGGCAAGATGGCCGGTCTCGAGCGGTTTCTGAAACACGCCCTGGGTCATCAGGATGTCTGGTTCGCCCGCCGGATCGAGATCGCGCGGCATTGGCGCGAGCGGCATCCCCATGTCGGGTAGGGACGGGTTCATCCAGCGCTTCGGGGCGGTCTACGAGGACTCGCCCTGGGTGGCCGAGGCGGTCTGGCCGGCGGCGGGGGCCCTGCGCACGCCGCCGGCCATGGCCGCCGCCATGGCCGCCGTGGTCGACAGCGCGCCGCGCGACGCCCGGCTGGCCCTGATCCAGGCCCACCCGCAGTTGGCCAGCCGCGCCCGCATGGCCGACGCCTCGGTGCGCGAGCAGTCGGGCGCGGGTCTGGACCAATGCACGGCCGACGAGTTCGCCGCCTTCCAGCGCCTCAACGCCGCCTACAACGCCCGCTTCGGCTTTCCCTTCATCATCGCGGTGAAGGGACTGGGCCGGGTCGACATTCTGGCCGCCTTCGAAGCCCGGCTGGCCAACGACCCGGACGCCGAGTTCGCCGAGGCCATCCGCCAGATCCACCGCATCGCCGCCTTCCGGCTGGCCGACCTGTTCGAGGACGCCCGTTGACCCATCCCTTCGCCGGCCTCGTTGATCTCGCCCAGCCGCGGCTGGGGAGCGAGGTGGTCTACGCCACCGACGACTTCTTCGCCGACAAGGCCCGCCTGATCGACCCGGCCGAGCCGGTGTTTATTCCCGGCAAGTACGACGACAACGGCAAATGGATGGACGGCTGGGAAAGCCGCCGAAAGCGGGTCCCCGGCCACGACTGGGCCATCGTGCGGCTGGGCGTCCCCGGCGAGATCGCCGGCTTCGAGATCGACACCCGCAACTTCACCGGCAACTACCCGCCGCGCGCCTCGATCGAGACCTGCGTGTCGACCGCGACTCTCCCGGACGAAGAGACCGACTGGACGACGCTTGTTCCCGTGATCGACCTCAAGGGCGACGACCGCCGGTTCGTCGAGGTGACCACGAAGGGGGTCTGGACCCATGTCCGGCTGAGCATCTTCCCCGACGGCGGCGTGGCGCGGCTGCGGGTCTACGGACGGGTGCATTTCGACTGGTCGAGCCTGCCGGCCGACGCCGATCTCGATCTGCTGGCCATGCGCCATGGCGGCCGCGGGATCATCGCCAATGACGAGCACTTCGGCCGGGTCGAGAACCTGACCGCGCCGGGGCGGGGCAGGGACATGGGCGACGGCTGGGAAACCCGCCGCCGTCGCGAGCCCGGCCATGACTGGGCGATCCTCGAGCTGGGCCATGCCGGGATCATCAACGAGATCACCGTCGACACCTGCCACTTCAAGGGCAACTACCCCGACCGCTGCTCGATCCAGGCGTCTGCATCGGCCACAGGGTCGGCGCAGGACATCGCCGCGCAGGCCGAGGCGTGGCCGGTGCTGTTGCCCGAGCAAAAGCTGCGCATGGACCATGTCCACATCTTCGCCGGCGAGATTCTGCCGCACGGGCCGGTGCGGTTCGTGCGGTTGAACATTGTCCCGGACGGCGGCGTCAGCCGGCTGCGGCTGATGGGCCGGGTGAGCTAAGCGCAGGGGTCAGTCCGCCCTGCCGCTCGATGAAGCTGATCACCTCATCCACCCCGACCAGCCGCGTCAGGTCGGTCATCACCACCGGCCGCACGCCGCGCTGAACCTTGGCGTCGGCCGCCATCACCGCCAGATCGGCGCCGACATGGGGCGCCAGATCGGTCTTGTTGATGATCAGCAGGTCGGAACGGGTGATAGCCGGACCGCCCTTGCGCGGGATCTTCTCACCTTGGCAGACACTGACGACATAGAGGGTCAGGTCGGCGAGGTCCGGGGAGAAGGTGGCCGCCAGATTGTCCCCGCCGCTCTCGATGAAGATGATGTCGAGGTCGGGGAAGCGGGCGGTCATCGTGGCGATGGCGGCCAGATTGATCGAGGCGTCCTCGCGGATGGCGGTGTGCGGACAGCCGCCGGTCTCGACCCCCAGAATGCGGTCCTCGGAAAGCGCCTGCAGCCGGGTCAGGATCAGGGCGTCCTCGCGGGTGTAGATGTCGTTGGTGATCACCGCCACCGACCAGCGATCACGCATGGCTTTGCATAGTTTCTCGGTCAGGGTGGTCTTGCCCGAGCCGACCGGGCCGCCGATGCCGACGCGAAGGGGGCCGTGTTTGCTGGTCATGACAGGAAGAGCCTCGGCTGCAGGGTCTCGTGCCGCAGGGCGGCGATGTCGGACATGATGGCCGCCGAGCCGAGATCGTCCAGTGTTGATCGCGCGGCCCGGGCGGCGGTCGCCAGGACCACCGGCTCGACCGCCGCCAACACCCGCACACCCTCGGTCTGACCCAGCGGGATGGCGCGCAGGGCGACCGAGACCAGGTTGGCGGCGAAGGCATGCAGGGTGGCGGCCAGAGCATCCTCGCCCGCGATTTCGGCCAGGCCGCAACTGGCGCCGACGGCGACGGGCCAGGGCGCTTCGTTCAGTGGGGGGCGGGCGTCAGGCCAGGCGGCGACGGCCTTGAGGAAGGCGGTCCCCTGTCCCAGCGTCTCGGCCAGACGCTCCGCCGACGGGGCGAGCGCCCGGGCGAGGTCGGCGACCGCGTCGAGCCGGCCGGGGTCAGACGCCGCCGCATGGGCCTCGGCCAGCAGCACCGCGTCGGTCCAGCCCGAGCCGAATTCAACCAGCCCGATGATCCACTCGATCAGGCCGTCGCCGTCCCTCACCGTACCGTCGGCGATGGCCTGTTCCAGCCCGTGCGACCAGCCGAACATGCCCACCGGAAAGGCGGGGGAGAGCCAGGTGAGCAGGCGCAGGAGACTTCTCCCTTTGTCAGTGGTCATGATCGCCATGCGCCCCGCCATAGGCCCCGCCTTCCGGATCGAACGGCGCGGTCACTTTCGCCACGCTCGCCCCGAGATGTTCGAGCATATGGGCGATGACATGGTCGTAGCGGATCAGCAGCCGGTCGCCGGCCACCTGGGTCGCCAGGTGCCGGTTGCCCAGGTGCCAGGCCAGCTGCAGCAGGTGGTCTGGACCCTTTCCGCGGACCTCCAGCAGGGCCTCGGGCGCGGCCAGGACCTCGACGACGCGGCCGTCCTCCAGTTCAAGGGCTTCGCCATGCCGCAGCTGCACCGCCTCCGGCAGGTCGAGCAGGAAGGCCAGGCCATGGTCGCCGGTCAGGGCGATGCGCCGGCGATGACGACCGTCCTGGTCGAGGGTGACATGGTCGGCGGCGGGGCCGGTCCAGGTTCCGGCGGGATGGATCTTGGTGACTTTGAGCATGGTCAGAACAGGAAATACCGCTGGGTCATCGGCAGCACCTCGGCCGGTTCGCAGGTCAGCAGCTCGCCGTCGGCCCGCACCTCATAGGTTTCCGGATCAACTTCGATATGGGGCGTGGCGCTGTTGTGGATCATCGAGGCCTTGCTCAGCCCGCCGCGGGTGTTCTCGACGGCCAGAAGTTCCTTGTCGACGCCGATGCGGTCGCGCAGGCCGCCTTCGATGGCCGCCTTCGACGTGAAGGTCACCGAGGACCGGGTCAGCGCCTTGCCATAGGCGGCGAACATCGGCCGGTAGTGGACCGGCTGCGGCGTCGGGATCGAGCCGTTGGGATCGCCCATCGGCGCGGCGACGATGGAGCCGCCGAGCAGCACCAGGTCCGGCTTGACCCCGAAAAAGGCCGGGTCCCAGAGCACCAGATCGGCGCGCTTGCCGACCTCGACGCTGCCGATGTGGCGGGAGATGCCCTGGGCGATGGCCGGATTGATGGTGTATTTGGCGATGTAGCGTTTGACCCGGTTGTTGTCGGCCGGCCCGTCGCCGGGCAGGGGGCCGCGCTGGCGTTTCATCTTGTCGGCGGTCTGCCAGGTGCGGATCAGAACCTCGCCGACCCGACCCATGGCCTGGCTGTCGCTGCTGATGATCGAGAAGGCGCCCAGGTCGTGCAGGATGTCCTCGGCGGCGATGGTCTCGCGGCGGATCCGGCTCTCGGCGAAGGCGATGTCCTCGGGGATCGACGGGTCGAGGTGGTGGCAGACCATCAGCATGTCGAGATGCTCGGCGACGGTGTTGACTGTGTAGGGCCGCGTCGGATTGGTCGAGGACGGGATGACGTTGGCCAGGCCGCAGACCTTGATGATGTCCGGCGCGTGGCCGCCGCCGGCGCCCTCGGTGTGAAAGGCGTGGATGGTTCGGCCCTTGAAGGCGGCGATGGTGTCCTCGACGAAGCCCGACTCGTTGAGGGTGTCGGTGTGGATCATCACCTGGACGTCATGGTCGTCGGCTACCGACAGGCAGCAGTCGATGGCTGCCGGCGTCGTGCCCCAGTCCTCGTGCAGCTTCAGGGCGCAGGCCCCGGCCAGCACCTGTTCAACCAGGGCCCCGGGCAGGGAAGCGTTGCCCTTGCCGGCGAAGGCCAGGTTCATAGGAAAGCCGTCGGCCGCCTCGATCATCCGCCGGATATGCCAGGGCCCCGGCGTGCAGGTGGTGGCGTTGGTGCCGGTCGCCGGCCCGGTGCCGCCGCCCAGCATGCAGGTGACGCCGCTCATCAGCGCCTCCTCGATCTGCTGGGGGCAGATGAAGTGGATATGGGCATCCATGCCGCCGGCGGTCAGGATCTTGCCCTCGCCGGCGATGGCCTCGGTGCCGGGGCCGATGATGATGGTCACCCCCGGCTGGGTGTCGGGATTGCCGGCCTTGCCGATCGCGCAGATGCGGCCGTCGCGAAGGCCGACGTCGGCCTTGACGATGCCCCAGTGGTCGATGATCAGGACGTTGGTGATGACCGTGTCGACCGCGCCCTGGGCCCGCGTCGCCTGGCTCTGGCCCATGCCGTCGCGGATCACCTTGCCGCCGCCGAATTTCACCTCCTCGCCATAGAGTGTGAAGTCGCGCTCGACCTCGACGAACAGTTCGGTGTCAGCCAGCCGCACCCGGTCGCCGGTGGTCGGGCCGAACATGTCGGCATAGGCGGCGCGGCCGATGCGGGCCATCAGAGGTCTCCCATCACGGCCTGGCGAAAGCCGAACACGCGCCGGTCGCCGCTCAGCGGCACGAGCGTCACCTCGCGGGTCTGGCCCGGCTCGAACCGCACCGCCGTGCCGGCCGCGATGTCCAGCCGCCAGCCGCGCGTCGCGTCGCGATCGAAGGCCAGGGCCGGGTTGGTCTCGAAGAAATGGTAGTGGCTGCCGACCTGGATCGGCCGGTCGCCGGTATTGGCGACCTCCAGCGTGACCGTCGGCGCGCCGGCGTTGAGTTCGATCTCGCCCTCGGCGGCGATGATCTCGCCGGGAATCATCGGCGCGATCTCCAGCGGGCGGCCACCCGGGCCAGTGGTCGGCGCAGGCTGAAGGCCAGGACGACAGCGATGGCCACCGCGAAGCTTCCGGCCACATGCTGGTCGCTGAGGCCGTGCCAGACTCCGGGCAGGCCGTGGCCTTCGTGAGCGAGGGCTGTCGGTGCGGCTGCGAGGAGGGCAGTCGCGCAAAGGAACGGCAGGCTTTTCATCTCTGACCTCATCGGATCGGGTGGTGGACGGTGACCAGCTTGGTCCCGTCGGGAAAGGTGGCCTCGACCTGGACGTCGTGGATCATCTCGGCGATGCCCTCCATGACCTGATCGCGCCGCACGACATGGGCGCCGGCCTCCATCAACTCGGCCACGGGGCGGCCGTCGCGGGCGCCCTCGACGACGAAGTCGGAGATCAGGGCGATGGCCTCGGGGTGGTTGAGCTTGACCCCGCGCTCGAGCCGGCGACGGGCCACCACGGCGGCCATGGCGATCAGCAGCTTGTCCTTTTCACGCGGCGTCAGATTCATCAGAGGGTCCAGACCAGGGGCGGGGCCAGACCGCCGCGCAGGGCGGCGATGGCGGGCAGAAGGGCGCGGCGCAGGCTGAAGCCGTCAGGCGCGGCGATGCGGGCGACCAGTTTGCCGTCAAAGGCGCTGGCGCCGCCGAGCGTTCCGATGGCCGCGCGGACGCCGTCCAGAGAGGCCTCGGCGGCGTCATCGACCAGCAGCAGGGTGGCGAAGGCGCCGGCGCCGCCGAGCAGGGCGCGGCCGGCGGTCAGGGTCGGCAGGTCGCCGGCCAGCCTGATGTCGTCGGCGAAGATCAGCCGGCCGTCGCGCCGCACGCGCCAGCGATCATGGAAGTCGGTCCGGGTCACGGTCTCGCCCATGGCCCGGCGTCCCAGCACCACCGCCTCCACCAGCAACAGACGCCCGCCCGGGGCCACATCGGCCTCAATGCGGCGGGCGAGGGCGGATCGGTCGAACAGGATGGTCTCCTGCGGCAGCCAGTCGAGGCGGCCGCCGGCGCCGACCGACAGCCGCGCCTGAACCTCGGCCCGGTCCGCATCGGCGCGGTAGACTTTCTCGCAGGCTTGGGTGGTCAGCACGGCGGCGGCGCCGCTCTCGACGGTGACGCCCCAGGCGAAACGGTCGCCTCCGGTGACGCCGCCGGCGGTGTTGATCATCACCGCCTCGATGGCGTCGGCACGGGTCCGCGGCAGGCGCAGCCTGGCCGAGCCCTCCTGAAACAGCTCCTGGAGACGGGACTTTCCATCCTCGCGGCGCACGGTCAGTCGGGCCCATCCCCGGGCTCTCTGGGGGGCGGCAACCGGCGGGGCCGGGCGTTGGACGGGTTCGGCGAGCGCCATGACCCGACTGTCGAGGGGCCAGGGTCAAAGCGCAAGGCGCGGCGGACGCGCCCGTGCGCTCCCGGTAAGGCGCCTGATTTTCAGGCAGTCGCTTTCCGGCGACCAACGATTATCCCAGGGGGGCGAACCGGGTGACGATGATCGCCAGCATGACGGCCAGAACCGCCGTCCAGATCATCAGGATGCCGGAGGTGATGCGCCAGCTCTTGGGCGGCAGACCCTGGAACAGGAAGGTGGCGATGCCGGCGGTGTTGATACAGACCAGATTGACCGCGAACAGGAAGAGGGCGTTGAGGGCGAGCTGCGGGTGGCCGGATCCGAACAGCATGCCGGCGGCGGCGAGGGGCGGCACCAGGGCCACGGCGATCATCACCCCGACCAGGGACACCGCCGCGCCGCGGCTGAAGGCGACGACGCCGGCCGCGCCGCTGGCCAGGGCCAGCACGATGTCGGCCGGGCTGACCTTGGTGCGGTTCAGCAGTTCGGGGACGGTGATGTCGATGTCGATGAACCGGCCGACGACCGTCATCAGGATCAGACAGGCGGCCGTGCCCGCGGCCAGCGCCAGGGCCGAACGTCGCGCCAGTCCGGCGTTTCCGACGGTGGCGGCCATGGCCAGGCCGATGGAGGGGCCCAGGAAGGGGGCGATGACCATGGCCCCGATGATGATGGCCGTCTGGCCGCTGCGCATGCCCAGGCCGGCGATCAGGGCCGAGGTCAGAACGGTGATGATGAAGCTCAGCCTCAACTGCACGGTCTGTTCGATGTCGTCGTAGAGTTCCTCGGTGCTCAGCCGGTCGCGGCTGAAGAAGGCTTCCAGCCGGCTGGGCGGGCGATTGCCGACCCGCAGCGGCAGCGACGTCTCGGTGGTCTCATAGAGCGGCGGCACCACGGCCTCGACCGGCAGGACGATGGCGCAGAAGCCTTCGCGGGCGCCGAGGCGTTCATCGAGATCGTCCACCAGCCGCTCGACATAGCGGCCCTGCACCACGCACAGCAGGCTCTCCATCGACCCCTGGGCCGGCCGCACCCAGATGCGGGTGGCGTGCCGCCGGGCGATATCCATCGCCAGGTTCACGTCGGGGTCCGGCACGAACACCATCAGCAGGCGGGTCGACATCTTCAGGCCTTTGTCGTTTGGCGTTTCGTGGTTTGCGGGCTGGCGCTACCTGACGACCCGCGTCAGCCGCCGTCGCTCCATTTGATGCCGTAGAGGTCAAAGCGGCGGTCGTGCAGGTTGCGCACCGTGCCCTCCGACCGGGCCCAGCTGAGATCGGTCAGATCGAGGTCGGCGATGGCGACGGTCTCGACATTCTCAGTGCATTCGGCGGCGATCCCGTCGCGGGCGAAGGGGAAGTCGCAGGGCGTCAGGATGCAGGACTGGGCGTACTGGATGTCCATGTTCTCGACGCCGGGCAGATTGCCGACATTGCCGGCCATGACCACGTAGCACTGGTTTT
Organism: Caulobacter sp.; assembly: GCA_030680355.1. GTDB lineage: Bacteria > Pseudomonadota > Alphaproteobacteria > Caulobacterales > Caulobacteraceae > Caulobacter. Next base: position 115,486 of record JAUXVF010000027.1, on the reverse strand, counting down.
CGATGGCCCGGGCCTGGCAGCAGTAGCGGACGCGCATGTAGCCCTGGCGGCTGTCGGTGCAGAAGGGCACGAAGAGCAGCTTGGCGCCCTCGTCGACAAACCGCCGCGCCAGTTCGGGGAATTCGGAATCGTAGCAGACCATGACGCCGATCGGACCGCAGTCAGTCTGGATGGCCTTGACGCCGTCGCCGCCGACGATGTTCCACCAGTGCCGCTCGTTGGGGGTGGGGTGGATCTTCTCCTGGGCGTGGACCGACCCGTCGCGCAGAAAGACGTAGGCGACGTTCTGGACGTCGCCGTCGTCGGCCAGCGTCGGATGCGAGCCGCCGATGATGTTGATGTTGTAGCCGATGGCCAGCGCCCGCATGGCCTCGACGAACCGGGGCGTATATTCGGTCAGCCGCTCGATGGACTGGGCCGGATTGAGCTTCTTTTCCTCGAGGGCGAGAAGCTGCAGCGTGAACAGCTCCGGGAAAACCACGAAGTCGCAGCGGTAGTCGGCGGTCACATCGACGAAATATTCGACGTTGGCGATGAACTCCTCGAAGCTCGACACCTTGCGCTGCTGGAACTGCACCGCGGCGACCCGGACGCTCTCCTTGACCTGCGGCGCCGGCTTGGCCTTCGGGATCTGGGCGTTGTCCTCGACGTGGCCCGTGGCGTACGGGTTGTGCCAGATCATATGGGCCGCATAGCCGTAGGATTCCTTGTCGGCCGGCAGATAGCCCTTGAGCACGCCGATCGGCGCAAAGCCCATGCGGGCCTGGAAGCGGATGATCGGATCGGTGATCTTCTGGGCCATGACGGCTTCCAGGTAGGCCTCGGCGGTTGGGTAGGCCTTGCGCTTGCGCTGCCAGCCCGGAAGGCGGCCGCCGAACATGATGCCCTTGAGGTCGAGCCGTTCGCAGAGCGCCTTGCGGGCGTCATAGAGGCGCTGGCCGATGCGCAGCCGGCGACGGCTGGGATCGACGCAGACCTCCATGCCGTAGAGCCAGTTACCCTTGGGATTGTGGCGCGAAGCGTAGCCGCCGCCGGTGATCTCGCGCCAGGTGTGGGGCTTGAAGGCGGCGGCCTCGTCGATGATGAAACTGGCCGCGTAACCGACGATTTCGCCGTCGTACTCGACCACGAACTGGCCCTCGCCAAAGGCCGAGATCTGCCCCTGCAACATGCCCTCGGTGTAGGAGCCCAGGTCGGTGTAAGCGCCCTGAACCAGTTTGATCAGAGCCGGGATGTCCGCGACCTTCGCGTTCCGGATAACGAGCGAAGAGCGGGAAGTCTGGCGGGGCATTGCAGTCGAATCCTGGACAAGACACGGTACGGAGGCGACCGCCCGGACAGGCGATCGAGGCTTAAGCTTTGACAGGCGCCGCCGTCCTTGTCTCGTGCGGAAACGGCGTTGCGGCAAAAACCGGACTGGCGGAACGGGGGTGTTCGGGCGCACACTTGAGCCTGAACTGGCAGGGTCGCGACGGCCGGGAACAGACCTGTTCCAAGGGGGAATTCATGTCGAAAATCCGTGATGGTCTGGTGCGCCTGGCGTTGATCGTGGCTCTGCTGCTGCCGGTCTATTTCCTGGTCGCCGCCCTGGGGACCAAGTTCGGCGTCTTCGACTGGCGGGTCGGCTTCGGCCTGCTGGTGTTCAAGCTGGGCAGTCTGGCGCTGATGATCGCGTTCGGACTGGGCGTTCTGGCGCTGTTGCTGGCCCTGCTGGTCAAGCCGCGCCGGGGCTGGGTCCTGGCCATGGTCGCCATCCTGATCCCGGCCCTGGCCCTCGCATTCGCCGCCAGTGTCGGCAACAGCGCCAAGACCCTGCCGCCGATCCACGACATCGCCACCGACGTCCAGGACCCGCCGGAGTTCTCGGCCGCGGTCAAGGCCGCGCGGACGGCGGTCCCCGGCGGCAACGGCGTGGAATCGATGACCGCGCCGATGAAGACTCTCAAGGTCTACGCCACGCCCCGTATGGCGGCCCTGGCCGACAAGACCGTCGGCGGCCTCGGCCAGGCGGCCAATCCCGACATCACCTCCCTGACCCTCGAAATGCCGGTGGCGGCGGCCACCACCCTGGCCGCCAGCGTCGCCAGCAAACAGGGCCTGAAGGTCGGCAGGGTCAGTCCAGCCGAGGGCGCGGTCGAGGCGGTCGCCGAGAGCTTCTGGTTCGGCTTCAAGGATGACGTGGCGATCCGCGTTCGCCCGGGTCCCGACGGCGACACCTCGGTGGTCGACGTGCGGTCCAGTTCGAGGGTCGGCCTCAGCGACCTGGGAGCCAACGCCAGACGGGTGCGCGGTCTCCTGACCGCGATCAAGGCCGAGGCGGGAAAGGCCGAGGGCTGACCGGTCCGGCTGTCCCCGCGGCCTGAACAGGGCTAGGACCAGCCATGGCCGAGACCCTGGACACCGTCGACCCCGCCAAGCTGGCGGGCTTCGACGACATCATCGACGTGCGCAGTCCCGGCGAGTTCGCCGAGGATCATATGCCGGGCGCGATCAATCTGCCCGTGCTGAACGATGCCGAGCGCGCCGAGATCGGAACCATCTACGTTCAGGACTCGCGGTTCCGCGCCAAACGGATCGGCGCGGCCTATGTCGCGCGCAACATCGCGCTCCATCTTGAAACCGCCCTGGCGGACCGGACCGGCGGCTGGAACCCGCTGGTCTATTGCTGGCGCGGCGGGCAGCGGTCCAACGCCATGGCCACGGTGCTGCGGCAGGTCGGCTGGCGCACCACCCTCGTCGAGGGCGGCTACCGGACCTGGCGGCGGCACGTGACCGCCACCCTCTACGACGCGGAGCCGGCGCTGCGGGTCATCCTGCTCGACGGCAATACCGGGTCGGCGAAGACGGAGATCCTCGGCCGGGTCGCGTCGCGGGGCGTCCAGGTGCTGGACCTTGAGGGCCTGGCCGGTCACCGCGGTTCGGTGTTCGGCGGCCTGGCCGGCGTGCCCCAGCCCAGCCAGAAGATGTTCGAGAGCCGGCTGCTGGGGGCGATCAATGCGCTCGACCCCGCCCGCCCGGTGCTGGTCGAGGCCGAGTCGAGCAAGATCGGCGACCGCATGGTGCCGCCGACCCTCTGGAAAGCCATGCGGGTCGCGCCGCGCATCGCGTTGCAGGTCGCGCCGGCGGACCGTGCCCGCTACCTGGTCACCGCCTACCGCGACATCACCGCCGATCAGGACGCCCTGGCCGCGGCCCTGGGCCGCATGCCGCCGCTGTATGGCCGCAAGCGTCTGGCCGAATGGGGTGAAATGGCCCGGGCCGGCGACTTCGAGACGCTGGCCGAGGCCCTGATCGAGATCCATTACGACCCGGCCTATGGGCGCTCCAACCGTCGCGACGAGCGGCCCTGTCTGGGCGTTGTCGTCCCGCCCGCCCTCGACGAGGCCGGCCAGGAAACGGCCGCCGACGCGATCGTGGCCCTGATGCCGTCAGACTGACCGACCTCAGCCGCTGACGGTCAAACGCGGATTGTCGGGTGAGGCGGCGGCCAGCTCGCCGATGATCCAGGCCGTCTGGCCGGCGCCGTGCAGCCGATCGACGGTGGCAGCCGCCTCGTCCGCCGCGACCGCCGCCAGCAGGCCTCCGGCCGTCTGCGGATCGAACAGCAGGGCGAAGCGCGGATCGGCCCGCACGGCCTCGGACGCGGTCATCCGCTCGGCCAGTTTCGAAGTCTCCGGATAGAGGGAGCTGTGCACGCCGCCGGTGGCTAGGTCGATCGCTCCGTCCGCCCAGGGAATGGCCGACAGGCTGAGGGATCCCGCGAGATCCGATTTTTCCAGCATCGCCTGCAGATGTCCGGCGAGGCCAAAGCCGGTGACGTCGGTCATCGCATGGGCGACATCTCTCAGAACCTGGCTGGCCGGACCGCTTGACTGGCGCATCTGGTCGAAGGCGGCGGCGACCCAACGCCCCCGGGCCAGGCCGCGCATTTCCGCCGCCAGCACCGTCCCCACCCCGACCGGCCGGGTCAGGATCAGCCGGTCGCCGGCCCGCGCGCCGTCCAGTCCGATGGCGGGGCGGCCGTTCAACAGGCCGGTCACGGTCAGGCCGACGGTCAGCTCGGCGCCGAGGCTGGTGTGCCCGCCGACGAGGTCGGCGCCGGCCGCGGCCAGGGCGGTTTCCAGCGCCGCGAGGATCTCGTGGGCGGTGTCGGCCTGTTTCGCGGGCGACATGGCCGGCAGGATCAGGGTGGCGAGGGCGGCCTGGGGATCGGCGCCCATGGCCCAGATGTCGCCCAGGGCATGGTTGGCGGTGATCTGCCCGAGGACATAGGGGTCGAGGGTGAAGGCGCGGAAATGGTCGGTGGTCAGCACCTGCCGGCCGGCTTCGCCCCAGGCCAGCACGGCGGCGTCGTCGCCCCGACCCTGAAGGACGTCCGGCCGTCGCGGGGCCGGCAGGTTGGCCAGGGCCGCGTCGAGGGTGGCGGGGCCGACCTTGGAACCGCAGCCGCCGCACAGGGGCTGGGCGTCTTCCAGCGTCGTCACCTCCAGCGCCACGGGGCCGGGCGTCGGGGGCGGCGCGGCCATGGCGGGCAGGCTGTTCAGCCGGTCCATGAACCGCCGGTCGATCCGGTTCTTCCAGACCCACAGACCCGGCCATCCCAAGGTCACGCCCCACTTCTCGGCGACCGCGGCCCGCCCGCCCAGGCTGATCAGCTTGAGATGGTCGCGCTGGGGTCTGAAGGGTCGCAGCGGCGCGCCCGACAGGGCGGCGCGCAGGTTCTCGTACAGCGCCGGTCCCTGGCGGACAGCGTAAACCCCGGCCTTGGGACGGGGACTGGCCTCCATATGGGCGGCGTCGCCGACGGCGAAGACGGCGGGGTGGCTGAGGCTGCGCAGCTCGGCGTCGACCCGGACGAAGCCGTCCTTGAGAGCCAGGCCGGTCTCGGCCAGCCACGGCGCGGGGCTGGCCCCGGCCGCCGCCGCCACGAAGGCCGCAGAGACGCTGTCGCCGCCGGCCAGCCGGGCGCCGGCCTCACCGACCCCGACCACGGGCGATCCGGTCATGACCCTGACGCCCTGCTGTTCGAGATTGCGGCTTAGAGCCCGGCGCAGAGACGGGGGGCTGTGGGGCAGGAGCGCTGGGTTGGCTTCCACCAGCGCCACCGCCACCGCCGCCGGATCCGACGCGGCGGCGCGTAACCGCCAGGCCATGGCCATGGCCAGCTCGACTCCGCCGACGCCGCCTCCAATGACCGCCGCTGATGGGGGGCGAGCGCCGGCGCAGACCGCCTCGACGAAATCGACCCAGGCATCGGCGAAGGCCCCCAGCGGCTTGGCCGGCCAGACGCGGGCATCTTCCCCGGACGGCAGGGTCAGGCCCGAGGTGATGCCGATATCGATGGAGGCGATGTCGAAGGCGATGTCCGGTCGTCCGGCGAGCGTCGCGCGCCGGGTCTTCAGGTCCAGGCCGGTGACCCGGTCCAGCACCAGCCGGGCCCCGGCGAACCTCGCCAGCCGGACCAGATCGATGTCGAGGTCGTCACGCTGATAATGGCCGGCGACGAAGCCTGGCAGCATGCCGGTATAGGGCGCGGTCGGATCCGGATTAACCAGGGTCAGCCGCACGCCGGGCAGGGGCCGCATGCCCCACATGCGCAGCAGGACGGCGTGGGCGTGCCCGCCCCCGATGAGCAGCAGGTCGCGCGTGATCGGGGCGCTCGGGCGCATGGGCGGCCTTCTGTCTGTCGGCGGGGACACAGGAAAGGTCCCCGCCCAGGCTCAGGAAAGGTCTGATCCGCCGAGCCGCGTCAAGGGTGGCGCGGTCCCGAAGACGGCCGGCCGGGCTTGACCTCGCTCAAGGGCGGACCGCCTCATCAGGATAGACTGCGGCTTCCGCCGTCCCGCCCAGCATGAGCTCCGCCATGTCCCGCCTCGCCCATACCGCGTCACCGGCCGTCGCTTGAGCCGCAAGCCGCCCAGCCCTGCCAGCGCCGGCCCGGACCAGCCGGACCAGGCCTTCACGGTGCGCGGTCTGACCAAGGTCTATGAGACGGAGGCCGGGGCGGTGCACGCGTTGCGCGGCGTCGATCTCGATATCCGCCAGGGCGAGATGCTGATCCTGCTCGGCCCCTCGGGGTCGGGGAAGTCCACCCTGCTCAACATCCTCGGCGGCCTCGACCGGGGCAGCGCCGGCAAGGTTCTGTTCCACGACCAGGACCTGACCGCCGCCACCGAACACCAGTTGACCCTCTACCGCCGCCGCTCGGTGGGTTTCATCTTCCAGTTCTTCAATCTGGTCCCCAGCCTGACGGCGCGGGAAAACGTCGCCCTGATCACCGAGATCGCCGACGATCCGATGACGCCCGAAGAGGCTCTGGACCGGGTCGGCCTGTCCGACCGTCTCGATCATTTTCCGGCCCAGCTGTCGGGCGGTCAGCAGCAGCGGGTGGCCGTGGCCCGGGCCATCGCCAAGCGGCCGAAGATCCTGCTTTGTGACGAGCCGACGGGGTCGCTGGACAGCGAAGCGGGCGTGCGGGTCCTCGACGCCATTGTCGATGTGGCCCGGGAGGTCGGCGCCACCTCCATGATCGTCTCTCACAACGTCGAGGTGGCGGCGATCGCCGACCGGGTGATCCGCTTCCGCGACGGCGCCATCACCGAGGTGGCCGAGAACCGGGACAAACGCTCGCCGGGAGAGATGCGGTGGTGATCGGCAACATGCTGGACCGCAAGCTGCTGCGCGATCTTTGGCGGCTGAAATGGCAGGTGTTCGCCATCGCCCTGCTGATCGCCTGCGGCGTGTCGGTAACGGTCATGGCCTTCTCGGCCCAGAAGGCGCTGATGGCCGCGCAGGACCGGTTCTACGAAGATACCCGCTTCGCCGACGTCTTCGCGGTGGCGGTCAGGGCGCCGATGTCCACGGTCGCCGACCTCTCGCGGATCGACGGCGTGGCCATGGCCGACGCCCGGATCATGGAAAGCGGCCTGATGCAGGTCCCGGGCCTGACCCGTCCGGCCATCGCCCGGGTCATCTCCCTGCCGCGGGACGAGACCGCGGGTCTGAACCGGGTTCGCCTCAGCCAGGGCCGCATGCCCGACCCGGCGAGCCTCGACGAGGCCGTGGCCCTCAAGACCTTCATGGACGCGGCCAAGGTCAAGCTCGGCGATCGTCTGACCACCGTGATCGGCGGCCGGGCCTTCTCGTTCAGGATCGTCGGGGCGGTGCTGTCGCCCGAGTACGTCTTCGTACCGAGCCCGGAATCCTTCATGCCCGACGACGCCCATCAGGGCGTGTTCTGGGCCCCGCGGCCGGCCGTGGAGCGGTCGGCGGGCCTGAACGGCGCCTTCAACGTCGTCGCCTTCGACCTCGCGCCCGGCGCCTCGGTCGCCCACGTCCTGCAGCAGGTCGACCGCATCCTCGCCCCCTACGGCGGCCGGGCCGCCTACGCCCGCGAGGACCAAGTGTCGCACGCCTTCCTGGAAGCGGAGCTGAAGGAACTGTCGACATCCGCAGCGGTGCTGCCGCCGGTCTTCCTGATCGTCGCGGCGGCTCTGGTGCATCTGGTGGTCAGTCGGCTGGTCGAGGCCGAACGGGAGCAGATCGGCCTGCTCAAGGCCTTCGGCTACAGCGACTACCAGGCGGCGCAGCCCTATCTGCGGCTGGCCGGCGCCGTGGGGGTGGTCGGGGTGATCGGCGGTGGCCTGCTGGGCGGCTGGCTGGGCGCGGCCATCATGGAGCAGTACCGGGCCTACTTCCGGTTTCCCGTCCTTGACCCCGCCTTTGACTGGCCTGCTTTCCTGATGGCGTCCACCGCTTCAGTCCTCGCGGCCCTCGCCGGCTCCGCCATGGCCGTGCGCGCCGCGGTTCGGTTGTCACCGGCCGTGGCCATGCAGCCGCCGCGGCCGGCGGTTTATCGGCAGGGGCTTCTGGATCGACTGGTTCCGGGTCGGGCCATCGATCAGGCCAGCCGGATGATCGTGCGCAATCTGGAGCGGTTCCCGCTTCGCGCCGGGCTGACGGTGGCCGGGCTGGCCGCCAGTCTGTCCCTGTTGGTCGGCAGCCAGTTCGTGTTCGGCAGCTTCGATTACCTTGTCGATCACGCCTACTACCGGGCGCAGCGCTGGAGCGACGCCGTGGGGTTCGCCGAGGTGCGGGCGGGGCGATCCATCAGTGAAATTCGCCGTCTGCCCGGGGTGTTCGCGGCCGAGCCCCTGCGCGTCGCGGCGGCGCGGCTCAAGGCCAATGGGCGGGAGGAACGGGCGCGCGTCACCGGCATGGAGCCGGACGCGACCCTGCAGCGGGCCCTCGACCGTCAGGGGCGCCCGATCCCCTTTCAGGGGCGGGGTGTGATCCTCAGCGCGGCCCTGGCCGGCCGTCTGGACGTTGCGCCGGGCGACAGCGTCCGGCTGGACATTACCGATGGCGCCGCCCCCTCTGTGGTGCTGCCCGTCACCGCTCTGGCCGAGGATTTCAGCGGTTATTCCATCTACATGGCCCGGGCCGAACTGAACCGCCTGATGGCCGAGGGCGACGTCGCCAGCGGCGCCCAGCTTCTCGTGGCGCCGGACCTGCGCGGCCGTTTCTACCGGGCGATCGAGGCTATTCCCCAGATCGTCGCCGCCTCGTCGCGGGACGATACGGTGTCCAACTGGCGCAAGGTGATGATCGAGGCCTTCCGGGTGTCGATGACCTTCTATGTCGGCTTCGCCGCCGCCATAGCCTTTGGCGTGGCCTACAACACCAGCCGTATCGCCCTTTCCGAGCGCTCGCGGGACCTAGCGACCCTGCGGGTGCTGGGGTTCAGTCGGCGGGAATGCGCCTATATCCTGCTCGGTGAACTGCTGGTGCTGGGTTTGGCGGCCATCCCCCTGGGCCTGCTCGGGGGCAACGCCCTCGCGAGCGGTCTGGTGACGGCCTATTCTCGCGACGAGTTGCGGCTGCCGTTGACGCAGACGCCGGCGAGTTACGCCATGTCGCTGAGCGCTTTCGCCGTCGCTATTCTGCTGGCCGCGGTGCTGGTCGGGCGGCGCATCTGGGGCCTCGATCTCGTGGCCGTTCTGAAGACAAGGGAGTAGGCGGTTGGACCCCAGACGCATGCGCTGGATCTGGATTGGCGGCGTCGGCCTCGCGCTGGCCGTCGTCATCGGCTGGCTGTTTGTTCCACGGCCGACGCCGGTGGATCTGGCCGTCGTCGCGTCCGGCCCGATCGCCGAAAGCGTGGCCGATCAGGGCTCGGCCCGTATTCGCGAGGCCTATGTGGTCGCCGCGCCGGTCGGCGGTCGTCTGCACCGGATCGATCTGGACGTCGGCGATCGCGTGACGGCGGGGCGCACGGCCATCGCCCGGATCGACCCCGCCGCCGCCGATCTGCTTGATGCGAGGTCCCGGACCCAGGCCGAGGCCGGCGTCGCCGCCGCAGCCGCCACCGTCCGTGCCTCTGCCGCCGAACAAGACCGTGCCGCGGCCGAGGCCCAACGGAGCGAGGCAAATCTCACGCGCGTGCGCAGTCTCGCCGAGCGTGGCGTCATGGCGCGTCAGGCCCTGGAAGACGCTGAGGCCGCCGCCCGCACCGGTCGCGCTGCTGTTCGCGCCGCGGCCGCCGGTCTGGCCGCGTCGCGGGCCGACCTTGTCAGGGCGCGGGCGGCCTTGTCGAACCCCGAAGCTAACGGTGGCCGGCCCGTGTTGGTGACCGCGCCGGTGACCGGCTACGTCACCCGCGTCTTTCAGGAAAGCGCCCGCACGGTGATGGTCGGCGCCCCGCTGGTCGAGGTCGGCGACAGCCACGGCCTTGAGGCGGCCATCGAATTCCTGTCCCAGGATGCGGTGCGAATCCGCGAGGGCATGACGGCCGAGGTCTATGACTGGGGCGGTCCGGGCGTCCTTGCCGCCCGCGTGCGGCGGGTCGAGCCGCAAGGGTTCACCAAGATCTCCGCCCTGGGCGTGGAGGAGCAGCGGGTGCTGGTCTTCCTCCAGTTCACCGATCCGCCGGCGGACCGGGCGACGCTCGGGCCCGGATATCGGGTCTGGGGCCGGGTGTTCCTGCGCCGGGCGGCAGCCGTCAAAAAGGCGCCGCTGGGCGCCCTGGTGAGGGCGGCCGGCGGCTGGGCCGCGTTCAAGGTGGTCGGGGGCAAGGCTCGCCTGACCCTGATCAAGGTCGGGGCCTTGACCGACCAGGAGGCGGAAGTGACCGCCGGCCTTTCGGCGGGCGATCAGGTGATCGTGTTTCCATCAGACAGCGTCCGTGACGGCGTCAGGGTCCGCGCCCGACGCCGCCAGGACTGAAGGCGCGGCTACTGGCAGTCGTGCCGCAGGCCGTCGTAGCCGCGATAGGCGTCGCTGTTGGGGCCCGTGAGCCGGCCGGTCGGCTGCAGTCACGGGCCTATCGCGGCATTGACCTGACGCAAGTCGGACTCGCCGGCCCGATCCTTGACCGACATCAAGGCGGCCGCGGTCGAATGTCCGACCCTCGCACCATCATGTCGCAAGACTTCCTGTTCGCCGACCGCGCCGTCGCCGGCCGCCAGTTGGCCCAACGGCTCTCATCCCGCGAATGGGCGGATGTGGCCGTCTTCGCCCTGCCGCGCGGCGGCGTGCCCGTGGCGCTGGAAGTCGCCAGGGCGCTGGATGCGCCGCTCGACCTGGCCCTGGTGCGCAAGATCGGCGCGCCGGGAAACCCGGAACTGGCCCTCGCGGCCGTGGTCGACGGCGAGCATCCCCGGATGGTGGTCAACGAGGATGTCCTGATCGCGAGCCGGGTCAACGCCGGCTATCTTGAGAGAGAGGCGGCCAGGGAGTTGAAGGAGATCGAGCGCCGCCGACGGCTCTATGTCGGCGACCGCCCCCGGGATCGACCCGGCCGGCAGAACCGTGATTGTGGTCGATGACGGGTTGGCCACCGGAGCGACGGCCAAGGCCGCGATCAAGGCGCTGCGAGGCCAGAACGCGGCCAGGATCATCCTCGCCGTGCCGGTGGCGCCGCTCGACGCTGCGGCTGAACTGCGCGGAGAGGTCGATGAGTTGGTCTGCCTGCACGAGCTGCAGGATTTCCAGGGCGTGGGCGCCGCCTATGCCGACTTCCACCAACTCACGGACGCCGAGGTGCTGGCGCTGCTGGCCAGCGCCGATGGCCTCGGCAAGCCGGCCTGATCGTGGTCAGTGGGCGGTAAAGCCGCCGTCGATGACCAGTTCCGAGCCGGTGACGAATTTCGACTCGTCGGAGGCCAGATAGACCGCGCCCCAGGCGATGTCGTCCGGCTCGCCCATGTGGCCGAGGGGGTGCAGCGCGGCCGTCGCCTGACGGGCTTCCTCCGGATCATCGGCGGCCTCCAGATGATGCTCGACCATCGGCGTCCAGATGAAGCCGGGATGGATCGAGTTCACCCGAATCTTGTCGGGGGCGTAGATCAGGGCGTCGGTCTTGCTCATCAGCCGCACCGCGCCCTTGGACGCGTGATAGGGCGGCACGTCCGCGCCGCCGACCAGACCGTAGATCGACGACAGGTTGATGATGCTGCCGCCGCCAGCCGTTTTCAGATGGGCGATGGCGTGTTTGGTGCAGAAAAAGACACCCTTGACGTTAATGGCCTGGACCCAGTCCCATTCGGCCTCGGTGACCTCATGCGTCGGTTTGTTGACGCCCGCGACGCCGGCGTTGTTGACCAGGATGTCGAGGCGTCCGAAATGGGCGGCGACCTCGTCGATCACCCGCGCCACCTCCGCCTCGCTGGAGACATCGCAGCGCCAGAACCGCGCCGGCAGGCCCCGGGCCGACAACTCGGCGGCCAGGGCCGCGCCCTCGGTCTCCAGCATGTCCAACACGGCGACGGACGCGCCTTCCTCGGCCATGCGGATGGCGGTGGCCCGGCCCAGCCCGAGCGCGGCCCCGGTGATGGCGGCGACTTTTCCCTTGAGGCGGTCCATGGGTCTTCCTTCCGTGGTGACTCGACTGAGCGCCAGTCTGGTACCGGGGCCGGCGCCTGTCCTTGAGCCCGGTCAAAGACACCTCCCCCGTCTTGACCGGCATCAAGGGGCGCCGCGCGAGGGCGTGCGATCCAGGGGCCGCAAGCCCGAAGGATTGGACGCCCCATGTCAGACGCCGACTACATCCGCTGGTTCGACGACCTTGGCCTGGACGACGTGCCGCTGGTCGGCGGCAAGACGGCGTCGCTTGGAGAACTCCACCGGCTGCTGGCTGACGGGCCGGTGACGGCGCCCAACGGCTTTGCGATCACCGCCCCGGCCTATCGCGACGCCCTGACCGCCGGGCAGGCCTGGGCGCCGCTGCGGGCTCTACTGGACGGACTGGACGTCAGCGATGTCGAGGCCCTCGCCCGGGCGGCGGCGGCGGCGCGGGACATTGTCTATGAGGCGACAGACGGCGAGGGGCTGCGCGACCAGATCGCCGCGGCCTTCCGCAAGCTGCGCGACCAGTACGGTCCCGGTCTGACCCTGGCGGTGCGCAGCTCGGCCACGGCCGAGGATCTGCCCACGGCCAGTTTCGCCGGCCAGCATGACAGCTTCCTGCACATCGGCGACGAGGCGGAGCTGATCGAGGCCTGCCGCCGCTGCTTCGCCTCGATCTTCACCGACCGGGCCATCGTCTATCGGATCAACAACGGCTTCGACCATTTCAAGGTCTCGCTGTCGGTGGCGGTGATGAAGATGGTGCGCTCCGACGAGGGGGCCAGCGGCGTGGCCTTCACCCTCGACACCGAGTCCGGTTTCCGCGACGTGGTCTTCATCACCGGCGCCTGGGGGCTGGGCGAAAATATCGTTCAGGGACGGGTCGGACCCGACGAGTTCTACGTCCACAAGCCGACCTATCGGCAGGGCTATCGCGCCGTCCTTCGCCGGTCGCTGGGGACCAAGGAAACACGGCTGGCCCATCGCGGCGGCGACAAGGGCGGCGTGCTGCACAGCTACCGCGTGCCTCGCAAAGACCGCGACCGCTACTGCCTGACCGATGCCGAGGTCATGGATCTGACCGGGGCGGCGATCCGCATCGAGGACCATTATTCTGAGCGGTCCGGCGGGCCGATGCCGATGGACCTCGAATGGGCCCGGGACGCCGGCGATGGGCGGCTTTACATCCTGCAGGCCCGGCCGGAGACGGTGGCTTCGCGTCATGGTGCGGCGACCTTCGACACCTATCGGCTGACGGGCAAGGGCGCGGTGCTGGTTACGGGCAAGGCGGTCGGCGAAAAGATCGCCAGCGGACCGGCCCGTCTCGTCCAGACCGCCGCCGACCTGAAGGCGTTTCAGCCCGGCGACATCCTGATCGCGCCCTCGACCAGTCCCGATCTGCTTCCGGTGATGAAGATCGCCGGGGCTATTGTCACCGACCAGGGCGGGCGCACCTGCCATGCCGCCATCGTCGCGCGAGAGCTGGGCGTGCCGGCGGTGGTCGGGGCGGCCGGCGCGACGACCCGCCTGGAGACCGGCCGGTTGATCACCGTCTCCTGCGCCGAGGGCGAGGCGGGCCGGGTCTATGACGGGGCCCTTCCCTTCGAGGTCGACCACCTGTCGCTTGACGCCATCCCGCAGCCGCGCACCCCGATCATGCTCAATCTCGCCCAACCGGATATGGCGTTCCGCACCGGCCTGCTGCCGGCGGCCGGGGTCGGTCTGGCCCGGCTGGAGTTCATCATCGGCGAGCAGATCGGCATCCATCCCATGGCCGCGGCCCATCCCGATCAGGTGGCCTCGACCCGGGACCGCCAGGCCATCCTGCGCAGGGCGCGCGGCGATGGCTCGCCCCGTGATCACTTCGTGCGTCGGCTGACCGAGGGCGTCGGCGTGATCGCGGCGGCCTTCTATCCCCGGCCGGTGATCGTTCGCCTGTCGGACTTCAAGACCAACGAATATGCCCGGCTGCTGGGCGGCGCGGCCTTCGAGCCGGTCGAGGAAAATCCCATGCTCGGGTTCCGGGGCGCTTCCCGCTACGCCCATCCTCGCTATGCCGACGGTTTTGCTCTGGAATGCGAGGCCCTGCGGCGGGTGCGCGAGGACCTGGGGCTGACCAACCTCAAGGTCATGGTGCCTTTCTGCCGTCGCGTGGGCGAGGCCGAGCAGGTGCTGGCCGCCATGGCGGCTCATGGCTTGAGGCGGGGCGAGAACGGCCTGGAAATCTACGTCATGTGCGAGATTCCCAACAACGTCATCCAGATCGACGCCTTCGCCGCCCTGTTCGACGGCTTCTCCATCGGCTCCAACGACCTGACCCAGCTGGTGCTGGGCGTCGACCGGGATTCGGAAGTCGTCGCCTTCGACTTCGATGAACGCGATCCGGGGGTGCTGGAGATGTTGCGGCAGGCGATCGAGGGCGGACATCGCAACGGTCGTCCCGTCGGCATCTGCGGCGAAGCCCCGGCCACCTGGCCCGAGGTCGCCGCCTTTCTGACCCGGGCCGGCGTCGACTCGATCAGCGTCAATCCCGCCAGCCTGCCCGGGACGATGGCCATTGTGGCGGCGTGCGAAGCGGCCATGATCGCCGGATCCTGAGGGTCGGGACCCAGACCTGACTTTGACATCAAGGGCGGCCGCGATGCGTTCGCTGGCTTGGGATTCACACCGGCGCAGTTGCCATTGGTGGGCCGCTTTTGCGACGGCTGTGTCCCTTGGCCGGTAAGCGAAGACGGTCGGCCCGGGCGGGACAATGCCGCCTCCAGACCCCGGCCATCGCGAGGGGGTTGACGCTGCATCTGATTAATATGATAAATAGACCCATACGCTGGAGGCACAGCCAGCGATCGTCAGGGGAGGCAGATATGGGACGGGCCAATTTTCGGCTGCTCGGCGGATGCAGCATTCTCGCATTGAGCATGGCGGCGGGGTCTCCCGCGCTGGCTCAGGCGACCACCGAACCGGCAGCGGTGGATGAGCTGGTTATCACCGGCATACGCAACAGCCTCAAACAGGCGCTTACCGTCAAACGTGAAGCCGACAAGGTCGTCGAGGTCATTTCGGCCGACGACATCGGCCAGATGCCGGATGTGACGATCGCCGAGTCGATCGCCCGGCTGCCCGGGATCAACGCCACCCGCGATCGCGGCAACGACAGCCAGGCCGTGGTCCGGGGACTGGGGCCGCGCCTCGTGCTCGGCACGATCAACGGCCGCGAGGTCGCGACGTCCGAACCCGACCGCAACGTGCGGTGGGAGATCTACCCGTCCGAAGTGGTTTCCGGCGTGCAGGTCTACAAGTCCCAGTCCGCCGACCTGATCGCCGGCGGCGTGGCGGCAACGATCAATATTTCAACCCTGAGCCCGCTGGACTACCGGGGGCCGGCCTTCGTCGCTCGTGGCGGGCCGGTCTACTACGAGAAGGCGGCGGACCTTCCGGACTATGACCCCTGGGGTTACCGGGGCAGCGCGTCCTGGGTTGGAACCGTGGGCGACTCCCTGGGCTTTGCCCTCGGTCTGAGCCTTCAGAACCAGCGCAACGGCTACACCTCGCTGCAGGGCTGGGGCTACAACGACTCGACCATTCGGGCCGGCGACGCCAGCGGCGATCTGAACGGCGACACCCGGCTGGACGCGACGCCCTGGGGGGCCCAGACCGAGGTGAAGCGGCTCGACCAGGACCGCCTGGGCCTGATGGGGGCCGTGGAATGGCGCCCCACCGATGACTTCACTCTGAAGCTCGACGGCCTCTATTCGAAGATCGATATCCAGGAAGGCCAGGACCAGACCTGGTTCAGCAACAACGGCGTGCTGGGCAACTGGGCCAACGGCAGCGCCTGGCTCTACAACGGGGCGGGCTCGTCCTACACCCTGATCAACGACACCGTCGTCGCGGCCACCCTGAACAACGCCTACGTCTCGGTGACCAACGTCATCGCCCAGTACACCGAAGAGAAAACCCTGTCGGTTCTCGGCGCCAACGCGGCCTGGAGCCGCGGTCCCTGGGATCTGAAATTCGATCTGGCCTATTCAAAAGCCGAGCGTGACAACACATGGCAGGCCGTACTCTCCGAGGTCTATCCGGCGACCATGTCGTTCGACTTCCGGGCCGGCGTCACGCCGACCGTATCGGTTAGCTCCAATTCGGCCGATCCGACCATCCAGTACGCGCCGGGATATCGGCCAGGCATCCATGACGGGCCTGAACATCTGGGCGACGAGTTGACCGCGGCGGCCTTCGACGGCTCGCGCAGTTTCGGCGGCTCCGGCTTCACCGGGATCGACTTCGGCGTCAGGCTTTCGGACCGCACCAAGAACCACAGCCGGTCAAGCTGGAATCAGCCGCCGATCGGCGGGGGCGTGGCCCTCCCGGCGAGTCTGCTCTACGCCTATGACGTCGGGGGCATTTCGGTGCCGCCGATCCTGGGCACGACGAGCTTCGGGGACCTGGTCACCGCCGTCTACGGGCCGAACGGGTTTGATCCCACCCTGTCCGCCGACGACCCCCTGCAACGCTGGGAAGTCTCGGAACGCGACCTCGAAGGCTATGTGAAGGTCAATTTCGACACCGAGCTTTTCGGCGCCCCGGTGACCGGCAATGTCGGCGTCCGCCTGGTGAACGTTGAAACCACCAGCAAGGGCAATCAGAGCATCGCCGGCGTGGTTTCGGCCGCTACGGTCAAGAATGACTACACCGAGGTTCTGCCCAGCGGCAGCCTGAACTTCCGACTGTCGGGGGACCGGATTCTTCGCCTCGGCCTGGCCCGGGTCATCGCCCGCCCGCCGCTGGACGAGATGCGGGTCAGCCGCAACCTCTCCGACCCCCTGGTTCCGCCCCTCACGGGCAGCGACGGCAACCCCAATCTGGATCCGTTCCGGGCCACCCAGATCGATGCGTCCTACGAGTGGTATTTCCATGACGAGGCGCTGGCGGCCGTGTCCGTCTATTACAAGGACGTCGACAGCCACATCGGCTACCTGCAGCAGACCGTGCCGATCAACGGCTACAACTACCTGATCACCGGCCCGTTCAATGGCGATGGCGGCGCGATCAAGGGCTTTGAGTTGACCTTCCAGACGCCGTTCTACTTCTTCGCGGGGCTGGAAAACTTCGGCATCTATTCCAATTACGCCTATGTCGACTCCGACATCACCGAGTTCTCGCCGGTGGGCAATCCGCTGAAGGCCAACGGTCTGGCCCGGCATACCGCCACGGTGGACCTCTGGTACAACAACGGTCCGTTTGAGGCCCGGCTTGGCTACAAATACCACAGCCCGTTCACGGTAATTTACGGCTGGAGCGGCTCGGATCTGCAGACGCTGGAGGAGGAGTCGATCCTTGACTTCAGCACCTCCTACCAGATCAGCGAGCAGATCGGCGTTCGCTTCCAGATCAACAACCTCACCGACGAGGCATTGCGGATCTACCGCGACAACGATCCCAATCGCCTGGGCCGGTATGACACCTACGGTCGACGGTTCCTGATGGATGTGACGTTCAAATTCTGAGGTGCCTCCCTGCTTTGGCGGACGGTTTGACCGTCCGCCGCCTTTTTTCCGATGGATGACATGAAGCGCGCATGCAGTTTTCTGCTCGCCCTGGCGTTGGCGGGGCCGGCTTCGGCCCAGGCCGGGGGGCCCTGGTTCGGGGCCGATCTCTCCTTCGTCAACGAGATGGAGGACTGCGGCGCGGTCTACCGTGAGAACGGCGCGCGGCGCGATCCCTACGAGATCTTCAAGGACCACGGCGCCAATCTGGTGCGCATCCGCATCTGGAATGACGCCGACTGGACCCGCTACAGCAACCTCGCTGACGTCAAGAAAAGCATCCGGCGGGCGCGGGCGCTGGGCATGCAGGTGCTGCTCGATTTCCATTATTCCGACACCTGGGCCGACGGCGACAAACAGATCATTCCCAAGGCCTGGGCCGGCATCAAGGATCAGGCCGTCCTGGACGAGGCCCTCTACCGGTTCACCTTCGACACCCTGACCGCCCTCGACGCCGACGGGCTGATGCCTGAGCTGGTGCAGGTCGGCAACGAAACCAATCACGAGATCCTGGGTGAGGCCGACTGGGGCGCCCGACCGATCAACTGGGACCGCAACGCCAGCCTGCTGAACGCCGGGATCAAGGCCGTGCGCGACGCCGGGGCGAAATCGGCGATCAAGCCGCGGGTGATGCTGCACATCGCCCAGCCGGAGAACGTCGAGCCCTGGTTTGAGGCGGCGGTGAAGGCGGGGGTCACCGACTTCGACCAGATCGGGGTCAGCTACTATGGAAAATGGTCGAAATATTCGATCGTGGGTCTCGGTGAGGTGATCAAGCGGCTGACGAAATCCTATCCGAAGGCCGATGTCATTCTGGTCGAGACCGCCTACCCTTGGACGCTCGGCTACAAGGATGAGCTGGGCAATGTCCTGGGAGAGGACTCCCTGATTGAAGGCTATCCGGCCACGCCGGACGGCCAGAGCCGCTATATGACCGACGTCACCCGGGCGGTGATGGAGAACGGCGGCATGGGCGTGGTCTACTGGGAGCCGGCCTGGGTCTCGACCAACTGCAAGACGCCCTGGGGCCGTGGATCGAGCTGGGAAAACGCGACCTTCTTCGACTTCAACCGGCGCAACGCGCTGCTGCCGGCCATCGACTTCATGCGGCCGTCGCCCGCCGCCGGACCGACGAAGCCCTAAGCCCGCTAGAGCAGACCTTCGGTCGGGATCGGTCCCTGGATGGCGTTGGCGTCTGTTTGCTGCTCGTCGGCGTAGGCTGTCTTCATCAGATCCAGGGCTTCCTGCATCAGGACCCGCATCGAAGCCTCCGCCAGGGGTGCGTCGCCGGCCAGGATGGCGTCGGAGACGGTCTTGTGGTCCTCGACGCTGGCCAGTCGCACGCCCTTGTAGAAGTTGGTCCGCCGGATGCTGAAGCGGAGGGCTGTGCCGATCAACTCGCGAAGCTGGGCGAAGAAGGGGTTGCCACTGGCCTGCAGGATGGCCGAGTGAAAGGCGATATCCGAGGTCAGGGGGTCGTCCTGTCCCCGCTCGGCGGCGATCATCCGGCCGATGGCCACCGAGATCGCCTCGCGTTCGGCGGGGCCGGCCTTGTGGGCGGCCAGGGCGGCGGCGGCCGGTTCGACGGCCAGGCGGACCTGGGTGAACTCGATCAGCAGGCGAAGGGAGAATTTCCGCTCAAGGGTCCACCGCAGGACGTCCGGATCCAGCAGGTTCCAGTCCTCCTCCCGCTGCACCCAGGTGCCCTGACGGGGGCGCGCCTTCAACAGCCCCTTGGCCGTGAGCATCTTGACCGCTTCGCGCACCACGCTGCGGCTGGCGTCGTACTGAACGCAGAGATCGCCCTCGACCGGGAAGGGGTTGGTCGCCGAATAGCGGCCCGTGACGATCGCGATGCCGAGGTCCTGGACAATGCTGGTGGTCAGGTTCTGACCGCCGCCGCCGGATCGCATGGAGATGTTGCTGATCATTGGGTTCGCCGAGGAGATGGGACCGGCTTGCGGCGCGACACTGCGCACGAAGCGCCGCCTGGGACCAGTCTGACGGGGTTTCATGACGCGCTCCGGGCCCAGCCGTCAACGAACCGTCGGGCGCGGGCCTCGACGTCGGCTGGGGGCAGTCCCGGCTGATAGAGGGCAGAGCCAACGCCGAAGCCGGCCGCGCCGGCCGCCCGCCAGCCGCCCATGGTGGCCGGGTCCACACCACCGACAGCGATCACCGGGGCGGACGGGGGCAGCACCGCCTTCATCGCCTTCAGGGCCGCCGGCCCGGCGACATCGGCGGGAAACAGCTTGAGGGCGTCAGCCCCGGAGGCCAGAGCCGAAAAGGCTTCGGTCGGGGTGAAGAACCCCGGCGCTGAATACAGTCCCGCGGCCTTGGTGGCGCGGATGACAGCGGGGTCGGTGTTGGGGGAGACGATGAACTGGCCGCCCGCCGCCTGAACCGCCGAGACCTCATCGACGGTCAGCACGGTGCCCGCGCCGACCACCAAACGTCCGTCGAAGGCCTCGCGAATCCGCCGGATGCTCTCCAGCGGCTCGGGGGAGTTGAGCGGCACCTCGAGGCCCAGGACGCCGGCCGTCTCCAGGGCGGCGGCGATCGCCACGGCCTCGCCAGGAGTCAAGCCGCGCAGGATGGCGATGATGGGAAGGGTGTCCAGAAGCCGGGTCCAGGTCATGTCATCGCCTCGTGAAGTCGCCAAAGACCGCGGGCAGCCGCGTCGCCGCCGTCGATGACCCGGCTGACCGGATGGCCGGCGAGGCCAAAGGCCGTGCTGTAGAGGCGCCGCAGCCGCGAGCTGGCCACCAGAATGACGGGCGCCGGCGAGGGTCCGGCCGCGGCCTGGCTGCGAAGGCCTTCGGCCACTTCGGACCCGATCAGCAGGCCCGACAGATAGGCCGCCAGGGCCGTGGCGGGCAGATGCTCGAAAAGCCCCTCCGACCGCGTCGAAAACAGCAGGCCGAGCAGGCCCGGCGTGGCCACGGCGCGCTCGACGCCGAGGGTGAAGGCGGCGTCGTCCGGCGCTTCGCCGTCCATCAACCGCCCGAGGATCGAGGCGCGGACCAGCACATCATAGAGCTCGCCGGTCAGGTAGGTCTTGAACCCTATAACCCGGCCCTGGCGTACGGCGGCCCATTTGCTGTGCGTGCCGGGCGCGACCAGCAGGGCGTCGTCGGCCGCATCGACGGCGCCGAAGACCTGCGCCTCCTCGCCCCGCATGACATCGGCGACGCCGCCGTCGGTCAGGTGCGACAACCCGGGCGAAATGCGGATATCGGCCCAGTCCGCCGGCACGGCCACGACCTGCCGGGTCAGCCCGTCGAGGTCGGCCGGACAGGCGACGTAGGGCGCCTCCCGCCAGCCTTGCCGGCTGCCGATCATGCCACACATCAGGATGGGCGTGGTCGGGCCGGCGTCCAGCCAGTCCCCGACCAGGGACTTGAGCGTCGCTTCGAAGTCGCTGTTCTCGACCCGCAAAATGCCATCCCCCGACTCCCGGCGTTCGAGGACTTCGCCGTCGCCGCCGAACCGGAAGGCCCGCAGATTGCTGGTGCCCCAGTCGACCCCCACCAGGCCTGTCGGCGGGGCGGTCATCCCGCGAACGCTCCGGCCGGCAGGCCGCGAACGCCAGGATCGACCTCGAACAGGCCTCCGGCCAGCGCCTCGTCGGGTTTGCCGATGGCCGCGGAAGTCACGAACAGCCGGTCCAGATCCGGGCCGCCGAAGGCGCAGCTGGTGGGACGCGAGACGGGCAGGGCGATGGCCCGGTCAAGGCGACCGTCGGGCGTGAACCGGCTGACGCGGGCGCCGTCCCAATGGGCGATCCAGACGCCGCCCTCGGCGTCGGTGGTCATGCCGTCGGGATAGCCGTCCTCCTCGCCGAAGACTGTGAACACCTCGCGTGGCCCCAGCTCGCCGGCCTCGTCCAGCGCGAACCGGTAGACGGTGCGCTGGGCGCTGTCGGTGTGGAACAGGGTCTGGCCGTCGGGGCTGAAGGTGGGGCCGTTGGCGACCTGATAGCCGGAGTCCATCCGCCGCCAGGTCAGATCAGGGTCGAGGCGATGTAGGGCGCCGGTGGCGGCCTGTTCGGCGTCGTCCATCGAGCCAGCCCAGATGCGCCCCCAGGCGTCGACCTTGGCGTCGTTGAGCCGGTTGCCCGGATGTTCAGGCTCGGGATCGCCGATCGAGCGGATGGTGACGGGGTCGAGCTCCAGCAGGGCGAACCCGCTCCGGAAGCCGGCGATAAAGCCCGGCGCCTGCGCCCGTTCGATGACCCAGCCGATCGGCTCGGGCATTGACCAGCTGGCGGTCGCGCCCGTGGCGGGGGTGTAGCGGTGAACGGCCTGTCCCTTGAGGTCGACGAAGTAGAGCGCCTGCTCCCTGGCCGACCACAGGGGCCCTTCGCCCAGGGTCGCCCCCAGCGCCCAGACGCAGCGGACCGCGCTCATGCCCAGCCGCCGTCCACGGTGAAGTCCTGGGCCGAACAGAACCGCGAGTCGTCGGCCGCCAGAAACAGGGTCATAGCGGCGATGTCGGCGGGCTGCAGCCGTCCGGGCAGGCACTGCATCTGGTCGATCTGGGCCTCGGCGGCGGCGTCGACCCACAACGCCTTCTGGCGTTCGGTCATTACCCAGCCGGGCGTAAGCGTGTTGACCCGGATGTGGTCGGGGCCGAGCTCGCGGGCGAGGCTGCGGGTCAGGCCATGCACGGCGGCCTTGGCCGTGGTGTAGCCGACCATGCCGGCGGTCGCCGTCTTCCAGCTGATCGAGCCGAAGTTGATGATGCTGCCGCCGCCGCGTCGGCGCATCTGCGCCGCCGCCGCCTGGGCCGCGAACACCATCGGCCGGAGATTGACGGCCAGGCGGTCGTCCCAGGCCTCGACGGTCAGGTCGGCCAGGGCGTGACGGGTGTCGTTGGCGGCGTTGTTGACGAGCACGGCGATGTCGCCGTTGGTCCGCCCCGCTTCGGCCATGGCCTCCCGCAGGGCGTCGATGTCGCGCAGGTCGCAGGCGCGGAACAGCGGCGCGCCCCCCGGAGCATCGGCGAGACCCCTCGCCAGGGCTTCGCCGGCTTGGGCGTCTATATCGACAAAGGCGACCCGCGCCGCCTGGTCCGCGAAGGCTCTGACGATTTCCGCGCCGATGCCGCTGGCGCCGCCGGTCACGAAGACCGAAGCGCCGGCCAGGCTCGGATAGACGGCGCGATGGACGGTCTGCATCAGTGGCTCTCGCGCAGCACGGTCGAGCCGCGGCAACCAACCAGGAAATCCAGGTCCGCGCCCTGATCGGCCTGCAACACCCGCTCGACATAGAGGCTCTGATAGCCGCCCTTCATCGCTGGTTCCGGCATCCGCCAGTCGGCCTTGCGGCGGGCCAGTTCGGCGTCGTCCACATCCAGGTGCAGCGTCCGTTCATGCGCGTCGAGCTTGATGATGTCGCCATCCCGCACCAGCGCCAGGGGGCCGCCGACAGCCGCCTCGGGGGCCACGTGAAGCACGACGGTTCCAAAGGCGGTTCCCGACATCCGGGCGTCGGAAATCCGGACCATGTCGCGGACGCCCTGGGCGAGCAGCTTCTTGGGCAGGGCCATGTTGCCGACCTCGGCCATCCCCGGGTAGCCGCGGGGGCCGCAGTTCTTGAGCACCAGGACACAGGTCTCGTCGACATCGAGATCCGGGTCGTCGATGCGGGCGTGATAGTCCTCGATGGTCTCGAAAACGACGGCTCGCCCCTCGTGGCGCAGCAGCTGCGGGCTGGCGGCGGAGGGTTTGATCACCGCCCCCAGCGGCGCGAGATTACCGCGCAGGACAGCGATGCCGCCCTGATCCATCAGCGGGTTGTCGCGGGTGCGGATGACCTCGTTGTCGTACACCTCGGCCTGGGCGATGTTCTCGCCGATGGTGCGGCCGGTCACGGTCAGGGCGTCGAGCTTGAGCAGGTCCTCGACCCGCTTCATCAGGGCCGGCAGGCCGCCCGCGTAGCAGAAATCCTCCATCAGGAATCGTCCCGACGGCATCAGATCCAGTAGGGTCGGCACATCCCGGCCCCAGCGGTCCCAGTCATCGAGACTCAGGTCGACCCCGACCCGCCCCGCGATGGCCAGCAGGTGGAGGACGGCGTTGGTCGAGCCGCCGATCACGCCGTTGATCCGGATGGCGTTCTCGAAGGCGTCGCGGGTGAGGATCTTTGACAGGGTCAGATCCTCGGCGACCATGTCCACGATCCGCCGACCGGTCAGCTGGGCCAGTCGTTTGCGACGGGCGTCGACCGCCGGGTAGGCCGCGTTTTCGGGCAGGGCGACGCCCATGGCTTCGACCAGGGAGGCCATGGTCGAGGCGGTGCCCATGGTCATGCAGTGGCCAGCCGAGCGGGACATGCCGCTCTCGGCCTCGAGGAAGTCCTTCTGGCTGCTGACGCCGGCGCGGACGTCCTCGGACAGGCGCCAGACGTCGGTGCCCGACCCCAGCGTCCGGCCGCGATAACGTCCGTTGAGCATCGGGCCGCCGGAGACGACGATGGAGGGCAGGTCGCAGCTGGCCGCGCCCATCAACAGGGACGGGGTGGTCTTGTCGCAACCGGCCATCAGCACGACGCCGTCGATGGGATTGCCGCGAATCGACTCCTCGACGTCCATCGAGGCCAGGTTGCGGAACAGCATGGCGGTCGGGCGAAGATTGGATTCGCCGCAGGAAAACACCGGAAACTCAAGCGGCAGGCCGCCGGCCTCATAGACGCCGCGCTTCACGTGCTCGACGAGCTCGCGGAAGTGGGCGTTGCAGGGCGTCAACTCCGAATAGGTGTTGCAGATGCCGATCACCGGCCGGCCATCGAAGGCGTCGTCCGGGTGTCCGCTGTTTTTCATCCAGCTGCGGTGGATGAAGGCATCCTTGTCCTGGCCGCCAAACCAGGCCTGTGACCGCAGGCGCCGCTTTTCAGACAAACCCAACCTCCCACTCGCGCCCGCATCTGTGGCGGCTCGCCCTGACTGCATAGCAAATCCATTTATATGATAAAAGCGTTGACCTCCTGAAATCGCTGTCCTAATCGCCAAGGGGCAAAACGCCGGAACAGGCGCTGTAGGAGGACAGGAATGGCAGTTTCCAGGAAGCAGTTCCTACAACTTCTGGCGGGCTTCGGCCTTGCCACGGTCGCCGGCTGCGCCAAGTCCGACGAGCGGGTGAAGGTCGGCTTCATCGTCAAACAGCCCGAAGAGCCCTGGTTCCAGAACGAATGGAAATTCGCCCAGCAGGCGGCCGACAAATACGGATTTGAGCTGATCAAGATCGGTGCGACCGACGGGGACAAGGTCCTCGCCGCCATCGACAACCTGGCCACCCGCGGCGCCGGCGGCTTCGTCATCTGCGCGCCCAATCCGCGGCTTGGCACGGCCATCCAGCAACGGGCCAAGGCCAACGATCTCAAGGTCATGTCGGTCGATGACCGGCTGATCGGCTCGAACGACCAGCCGATCGAGGCCATCCCCCATGTCGGCATTTCGGCGACCAAGATCGGCGCCCTGGCCGGGGAAACCATCGCCGCCGAGGCGAAGCGCCGGGGCTGGAACCTCGCCGAGGTCGGCCTGCTGCGGATCAGTTTCGACAGTCTGCAGACCGCGCGCGACCGGACCATGGGCGCCCAGGAGGCCCTGATCAAAGCCGGGCTGCGACCCGAGAACGTCTATGACGCCACCCAGCGCACCAGCGACACCGAAGGCGGTTTCAACGCCGCCTCGCCGGTCCTGACCCGCCAGGCCAATGTGCGCCACTGGGCGATCGTGGGCATGAACGACGAGACCGTGCTGGGCGGCGTCCGCGCCGCCGAGGGCCTGGGGATGAAGGCCGACGCGGTCATCGCCTGCGGTATCGGCGGATCGGGCACGGCCGAGGCCGAGTTCGCCAAGACCGACGCCACCGGCTTCGTCGCCACCATCCTGCTCAGCCCGCGTCAGCACGGCTATGACACGGCCGAGGCGATGTATCGCTGGATCAAGGAGGGCGTGGCGCCGGCGCCGCTGACCTACACCTCGGGACAGGTCATGAACCGCGACAACTGGCAGGCGTTGAAGGCCAGGGAGGACGCGTGAGTCCGCCGCTCCTCGAACTGGAGGAGATCGGCAAGTCGTTCCCCGGCGTGATCGCCCTGGATGGCGTCTCCGTTTCCGTTTCCGGCGGTGAAATCCGGGCGTTGATGGGCGAGAACGGCGCCGGCAAATCGACCCTGCTCAAGGTGCTGGGCGGCGAACACCGGCAGGACGGGGGAACCATCCGGGTCGCGGGTGAGGCCTTCAGCTTCTTCGGCCCCGCCGAACCGGCCGCCGCCGGCATCGCCATCATCCACCAGGAACTGCATCTGGCGCCGGACATGACGGTGGCTGAGAACCTGTCTCTGGGCGCGATGCCGAGGCGGGGGCCTTTTCTTGACGCCCGGGCCATGCGGCGGCGCGCCGTCGCGGTGCTCAAGACCCTCGGCGAGGACATCCATCCCGACACCAAGGTCAAGGACCTGCCGATCGGCCGCCGGCAGATGGTCGAAATCGGCAAGGCCCTGCTGCGCGACGCCCGGATCATCGCCTTCGACGAGCCGACCAGCAGCCTCAGCGCCCGGGAAACCGAGATTCTGATGCGGATCATCCGCGACCTGAAGGCCCAGGGGCGGGCCATCATCTATGTCAGCCATCGCATGGAGGAGGTCTTCGACCTCTGCGACAGCGTCAGCATTCTGCGCGACGGGCGGCTGGTCTCGACCCATGCGGACATGAAGGCGGTGTCCCAGGACCAGCTGATCACCGAGATGGCCGGTCGCAGCATCGCCGACGTCTACAACTACCAGCCCCGCGACCTCGGCGAGACCACGGTGTCGGTGCGCGGCCTGCTCGGGCCGGGATTGAGCAGACCGGTCAGTTTCGAGGCCCGGCGCGGCGAAGTCCTCGGCTTCTTCGGGCTGGTGGGCGCGGGGCGCTCGGAGCTCATGCACCTGATCTACGGCGGCGTGCGGGCCGAGGCCGGCGACATCGAGATCAACGGCGCGCGGATGCTGGCCAAGGCCCCGCCGGAGGCCATCGCGGCCGGCCTGGGCCTGGCGCCGGAGGACCGCAAGGGACAGGGGATCATTCCGCTGGCCTCGGTGCGCGACAACATCGTCATGGCCGACCGCAACCTGAAGGGGCGCGGCCCCCTGCGGGACACCGGGCGGGAAAAGCGGCTGGCGCGGACCCTGATCGAAACCCTGCGCGTGAAGACCGCCTCGGCGGAAACGCCGATCAGCGCCCTGTCCGGCGGCAATCAGCAGAAGGCCATCCTGGCCCGCTGGCTGGCCGCGGAGGCGCAGATCCTGCTGCTCGACGAGCCGACCCGCGGCATCGATGTCGGCAGCCGCAGTGAAATCTACAGCCTGATGTACAGCCTGGCCGCCGAGGGCCGGACCCTGCTTGTGGTCTCCAGCGACATGCCGGAGGTGCTGGGCGTCTGCGACCGCATCCTGGTGATGCGGGAAGGGGCCCTGGCGGGCGAACTGAGCCGCGAGGCCGCGACCCCGGACGCGCTGCTGCGACTGGCGCTTCCGGCGGCTTCTGACAACGGCGATCCAACCCTGAAAGCGACGTCCCATGGCTGACGCCTTTTCCAACGTCATGCGCCGGCTCAACGTGCTCGGCCCGATCCTGTTGCTGGCCGTCCTGTTCACGGTTCTGGCGGTTCTGGTGCCCGACTTCATGGGGGTGCGGAACCTCAAGGGACTGGTGCTGTCGGTCAGCCTGGTCGGGGCCATCGCCGCGACCATGATGCTGGTCCTGGCTCTGCGCGAGGTCGACCTGTCGGTCGGCTCGATCGTGGCCCTGGCCGGCGTGCTGTGCGCCGAGGTGATCACTACCAGCGGCAGCGTTGTCCTCGGCGTTCTGGCCGGCCTTGCGGCCGGGACCATGGTCGGGGTGTTCAACGGCGTGGTGGTGGCCCGGCTGAAGGTCAATTCCCTGATCGTCACCCTGGCCACCATGGAGATCGTGCGCGGCCTGGCCTTTCTGGCCTCCGGCGGCGAAGCGGTGTCGATCTCGCAGGAGCGCTTCTATGCGCTCGGCTCTGGATCCCTGTTCGGCATCGGCTTTCCCGTCTGGATCACCGTCCTCTGTTTCGTCGGCTTCGGCCTGGTCCTGAATGTCACCGTGTTCGGCAAGAACGTGCTGGCGATCGGCGGCAACCCCGAGGCGGCGCGGCTGGCCGGGGTGCCGGTGGATCGGGTCCGGATCATCGTCTTCGCGCTTCAGGGCCTGGTCGCCGGCCTGGCCGGCATCGTGCTGGCGGCCCGTATCACCAGCGGTCAGCCCAACACCTCCCAGGGCCTGGAGCTGGCGGTGATTTCGGCCTGCGTGCTGGGCGGGGTGTCGCTCTCGGGCGGCGTGGCCAGCATCTTCGGCGTCATCGTCGGGGTGCTGATCATGGGCGCCGCCCAGAACGCCCTCAACCTGCTCGATGTGCCGACCTTCTACCAATACGTGGTCCGCGGCGGGATTTTGCTGCTGGCCGTGATCTTCGACCGCCTGCGCCAACAGGCGCGCAGACCCGCCCCGGCGCGCGCGGGAGGCTAGCCGCGCCAGCGAAGGAGTCCTCATGGCCAGTCCCACGCGCCGCGATCTGATCACCAGCGCCGCCACGGTGGCCGCCGTCGCGGCGGCCGGCGCGCCGACCGTCTCCAAGGCGGCAGGCAAGGCGGGGGTTACGGTCGCCGCCCTGCCGGACGACCTGTCGCCGCGCCAACGCCTGCTGCTGGATTTCGACTGGCGGTTCGCCCTCGGCCACGCCCAGGATCCGGCCCGCGACTTCGGCTTCGGGCTCGACCAGCGCACCTACGCCAAGGCGGGAACCAAGGTTGCCGCCGCCGCCGACCCTGACTTTGACGACAGCGGCTGGCGGCGCGTCCAGTTGCCGCACGACTGGGCCGTCGATCTGCCCTTCGTTCCTTCCCGCGACCTCGATCCCAAGGTCGAGGACGACCCTCGCGCGGCTCACGGGTTCAAGCCGCTGGGCCGCGAATTCCCGGAGACCAGCGTCGGCTGGTACCGCAAGACTTTCGACCTGCCGGCCGCTGACGGCGGCAAGCGGCTGAGCCTGGAATTCGACGGGGTATTCCGCGACTGCCTGGTGCTGCTCAACGGCTATGTCGTCCACCGGCACGAGGGCGGCTATTCACCCTTCCGGGTCGACATCACCGACGTCGCCGTCGTGAGCGGCGCCAACCAGCTGACCCTGCGGGTCGACGCCAGCCTGGGCGAGGGATGGTTCTATGAGGGCGCCGGCGCCTATCGTCATGTCTGGCTGGTCAAGACCGATCCGCTGCATGTGCCCCAGTGGGGGGTATTCGTCCGCGCGAAGGTGGCGGGCGACACCGCGCGGCTGCTGGTCTCGACGCAGATCGCCAACCAGGGCGACCCTGACCGCCAGGGCGAGCTGATCACCACGGTCTTTGATCCCAGTGGCGCGCCCGTCGGCGAAGTGCGGTCGGCGATCCGCGCCGCCGGCTGGGGCGAGCAGGCCATCGACCAGGGCCTGACCCTGACGCGGCCGGCGCTGTGGTCGATCGAGACGCCGCATCTCTACAAGGCCGTCACCGAGGTCGTCGCCGGCGGCGTCGTGGTGGATCGCCAGATCACCCCCTTTGGCGTCCGCACCGTTCATTTCGACGCCGAAAAGGGCTTCTTCCTCAACGGCCAGCCGGTGAAGCTGCTCGGCACCTGCAATCATCAGGACCATGCCGGCCTGGGCTCGGCGCTGCCTGACCGCATCCAGACCTTCCGCATCGAGAAGCTGAAAGAGATGGGCTCCAACGCCTATCGCGCGGCGCACAACCCGCCGACGCCGGAGCTGCTCGACGCCTGCGACCGGCTGGGGATGCTGGTCATCGACGAGACCCGGCGGATGGGGTCGGACGATGCGGCCATGGACGAGCTTTCAAGTCTGGTGCGGCGCGACCGCAACCATCCCAGCGTTATCCTGTGGTCGATCGGCAACGAAGAGCAGGCGCTGCAGGCCACCGAGCGCGGCGCCCGTATCGCCCGCAGCATGCGCCGCCTCGTCGACCGGCTCGATGGAACAAGGCTGACCACCGCGGCGCTGGACAGCGGCTGGGGCGAGGGCGTGTCGAAGGTCGTCGACGTGCTGGGTTTCAACTACCGCATCGACCAGATGGCCGCCTATCACCAGAAGGTCCCCGGCCAGCCGATCCTGGGGTCGGAGGCCGGCAGCACGGTGTCCACCCGCGGCGCCTATGTTCACGACGACAAGCGCCATGTGTCGGTGGCCTATGACCGCGAACATCCCTGGTGGGCCTCGACCGCCGAGGCGTGGTGGACCCTCGCGGCCGCGAGCCCCTACATCGCCGGCGGCTTCATCTGGACCGGTTTCGACTACCGGGGCGAGCCGACGCCGTTCAACCAGTGGCCCAGCGTCGCCTCCTATTTCGGCGTTATGGACAGCTGCGGATTTCCCAAGGACAACTACTACTACTACCGCGCCTGGTGGCGGCCCGAGCCGCTGCTGCACCTGTTCCCGCACTGGACCTGGCCGGGCCGGGAGGGCGAGGCCATCGAGGTCTGGTGCCATTCGAATCTCGACCGGGTGGAGCTCCTGCTCAACGGCCGCTCGCTCGGCGCGCGGGACGTGGTGCGCAATCGTCATGTGGCCTGGAGCGTGCCCTATGCGCCGGGCGTGCTCGAGGCGCGCGGCTGGAAGGACGGCCGCCTGGTCGCCACCGAACGTCGGGAGACCGCCGGCCCGCCGGCCCGGATCACCCTGACGGCCGATCGAAACCGGATCGCCGCCGATGCCGAGGATGTGTCGGTGATCACCGCCTCGGTGGTCGACGCCGCCGGCCGTCCGGTTCCGGGCGCGGACTCCCTGGTCCGGTTCGAACTGGCGGGGCCAGGCGCGGTGATCGGGGTCGGCAACGGCGATCCGACCAGCCTCGAGCCGGATCGGGCGTCCCAGCGCCGCCTGTTCAACGGTCTGGCGATGGCGATCGTTCAGTCCGACGGCCGCCCCGGGAAGCTCAGGATCAAGGCGGTCGCCGACGGGCTCAAGGTCGGGGAGATCACCCTGGCCTGCGATCAATCGGCGCGCCGGCCCGCCGTTTAGGGGCGGTGGGTTCGGGACCGTCAGGGTTCGCTGGACGCCGGGCCATGCGGCGCGCCAAGATCATCCGATGTCTCAGCCGCTCATATTCCTCGACGCCGACAGCGACCTGAGCCTGCAGGACCAGGTGCGGCGCAAGCTGGTTGAAGCGGCCTGCGCCGGCGCGTTTCCGCCCGGCCGGCGGCTGCCGTCGTCGCGGGCCCTGGCGGTCCAGTTGGGGGTGGCCCGCAATACGGTAATGCTGGCCTACCAGAAGCTGCTCGATGAAGGCCTGTTCGTCAGCCGCGAGCGCAGCGGCATCTACGTCGATCAGGACATGGTTCGCGGGCTGACCGCCGTCGAGACAGTGGCGGGCGGGCGGGATCCGGTCCTGGCCTCTCGCTGGCGGGGACGTTTCAAGACCGGCGAAGGCGACGACCCGGCGTCGCGCCGCACGCCAAACTGGCCGCAATATCCCTATCCCTTCATTGACGGCGTGTTCGACGCCTCGCTCTTCCCCGTGGCCGAATGGCGGGAGGCCAGCCGTCAGGCCCTGACGGTTACCGACATCAGCCAGTGGGCGACCGACAGCGGCGACGCTGATGATCCGATGCTGATCGAGGAAATTCGCACCAAGGTTCTGCCCCGGCGCGGCATCCAGGCCCGGCCGGACGAGATCCTGATCACCGTCGGCGCCCAGCAGGCCCTGGCCCTGATCTGTCAGATGCTGATCGACCGGTCGAGCACCGTGGCGGTCGAGGATCCCGGCTATCCCGACATGCGCCGGCTGGTCGCCGATCGCGGCGCGCGCACCGTGTTCCAGCCGGTGGACGATGACGGCGTCGTGGTCGACCGGCGGCTCGACGACTGCGATCTTATCTACGTCACGCCAAGCCACCAGTTCCCCACCGGGGTGATGATGACCCAGGCCCGCCGGGAAGCTTTGCTGAAGAAGGCGGCGGCGCGGGACATGCTCATCATTGAGGACGATTTTGCCTGCGAGACCAACTATCTGGACGAGACCTGCCCGGCCCTGCACAGCCTGGATCGGGACGGCCGGGTCATCTATGTGGCGGGGCTGTCGAAGGTGCTGGGGCCGGGGTTGCGGCTGGGGTTCATGGTCGCGCCGGCCGAGGTTATCGCCGAGGCGCGTCGGTTGCGGCGTCTGGCCGTGCGTCACCCGCCGCTGAACAACCAGAGGACCGCCGCTCATTTTCTGGCCATGGGGCACTACGACGCGACCATGATGCGTCTGGGGCGGTTGTTCCGCGAACGGCGCACGGCCCTGCGCGACGCCCTGAACCATTACCTTCAGCAGTCGGTGGCCATCGGCGCCTTGCGGGGCGGCGCCGCCTACTGGGTGCGGGGACCAGACCATCTGGACGTGGAAAGTCTGGCCGCCGAGGCCGAGCGTCGCGGCGTGCTGATCGAACCGGTCGGGCCCTACTACGCCGGCGGCGCGGCGCCGCCCAACATCTTCCGGATGGGCGTAACCAGTCTGCCGCTGAACCGGATTCGGGAGGGCGTGGCGGTGCTCGCGGACCTGATGCGCGACCTGCCCGGCGCGGTCCCGGTCTTTCCCCACACGCCTGAGGCCCGGCTCGCCGGCCCAGCGCTGCAGGCGGCGATGTCCGGCGCGGTGCTGCTCTGCAAGACCGTGTACGGGCACCCCTGCACGATCGAGCTGCTTCCGGACGGCCAGATGACCGGCCGGGCCGGCTACGCCAGCGAGGATTGCGACACCGGGCGGTGGTGGGTCGAGGGCGACGTTTGGCGCCGGCAATGGAACCAGTGGTCCTACGGCGAGACCTCCAGTTTCCAGACCGTGATCGTCGACGACCGGATCGGCTGGTTCGACGCCGAGGGCCGACTGGTGGACTCCGCAGTCATTCGACGGGCCGATGCGGCCTGACGACTGGCGCCAGTTTTCGCCTGACAGGCATGGTAAGGCGAAACTGGCGCCATTGATCGCCGGCTACTGGCGCTATGTGACGCTGGCCGCCGCCGTCACTCTTCCGTCACAGGGCCAACAGGCTCGATGCGGGAGATGTCATGCGGTCCATCGGAATCGCCGGCCTACAGCTTGAACTGGCCAAGGGTGACAATTGCGAGCGGATCGCGACCGAGGTGGCGGCCGTCAAGACGCGCCTGCCCTGGGTCGACATGGTGGTGGTCAGCGAGCTGTCGCTCTTTGGAGCCGGGATCGCCGATGCCCAGCCCCTGCCGGGGCCGGCGGAGGCCAGGATGTGCGAGGCCGCGAGAGCGGCCGGCGTCTGGCTGGTTCCGGGCTCGCTGTTCGAACAGGCCGATGGTCGCGTCTACAACACCGCGCCGGTAATCGACCCGACCGGCAAGGTCGTCGCCCGATACCGCAAGATCTACCCGTTCCTGCCCTATGAGCAGGGAGTCGCCGCCGGCGACCAGTTCGTGGTCTTCGATGTGCCCGACGTGGGCCGTTTCGGCCTGTCGATCTGCTACGACATGTGGTTTCCGGAGACGACGCGAACCCTTACCTGGATGGGCGCGGAGGTCATCCTCCATCCGGGAATGACCAACACCATCGACCGGGACGCCGAGCTGGCCATCGCGCGCGCCAGCGCCGTGACCAACCAGGTCTATTTCGTCGACATCAATGTCGCCGGCTCGTTGGGCGTCGGAAAATCCGGCGTCTTTGGGCCCGGCGGAGAGGTGATCCACCAGGCGGGCGCCGGCCATGAAGTCATCGCCGTTGAGCTCGACCTCGACCAGGTGACCCGGGTCCGGGAACGCGGCTGGCACGGGTTGGGACAGCCACTGAAGAGCCTGCGCGATACAGCCATCGTGTTTCCGCCGTATCGGGAGGGCTTCGCAGCCTCGCCGGCATTCAAAAACCTGGGGCCGCTGGAAAAGCCGAGGTCCGAGCGACCTGCCGCGCCGGCTCTGAGGGTCGTCAAAACGTAGCGTTCCGCCAGTGCGGGTCACTGAACACCAACAACGATTGGTTTGAACGAGGGGGTTGCAGAATGAACAAGTCAAATCTCAGGGGCGCCGCATCCATCAGCGCCTTGCTGCTGGGTCTGGGCGTTGCCGGCGTCGCCGGGGCCCAGGAAAGCCGATCGGTCACGGTCGATGAACTCGTGGTCACCGCCACGCGTCGCGAGCAGAGCGTGCTGGACGTGCCCTACAATATTTCGGCGGTGTCGGGCGCGGCCATCGAGAAAGCCAAGATTCTCGACACCACCGAACTGATGCGCGGCATTCCCGGCGTCTCGGTGGTCGACCGCGGCTACCGCAATGGCGGCGTGATCAACAACGTCCTGATCCGCGGCATCAACGTCGACAGCAATGCCCTCGGCGACTACGCCGTCTCCAGCGTCGCGCCGGTGTCGACCTATATCAACGACACGCCGCTGTTCGCCGGCTTCCTGCTCAAGGACCTGGACCGAGTCGAGGTGCTGCGCGGTCCCCAGGGCACGCTCTACGGCTCGGGCTCGCTGGGCGGCACGGTTCGCTACATCACCCGCGCCCCCAAGCTGGGCGTGTTCGAAGGCGCCGCCAATGTCACCGCCAGCAAGGTCGAGGGCTCGGGCAGCGTCGGCTGGGCCGGCGACCTGACTCTCAACCTGCCGCTCGGCGAAACCATGGCGCTGCGGACCACGATCAGCCGGATCGATTATCCGGGCCTGACCGACTACGTGAACCTCTACGTGCTGGACGGTACGGGCGCGCCGGCCGCGCCCAGCGGCGTCCTGTCACCCAACGCCAGCTACACCAGCAAGAAGGACGCCGACACTGTCGGAATCTGGTTTGGCCGGGCGGCGCTGCGTTTCGAACCCAACGACATGTTCGACGCCACCCTCAGCTACAGCAAGCAGTCGGACGAAGTGGGCGGCCGACGGCAGGTCACTCGCGGGGTCGATGGCTACGGTCGCCAGTACGGCGACTACGAGAACGGTTCGATCCAGCTCGAGCCTTCGTCCCGGGACGTCAGCCTGACCAGCCTGGAAATGAATATCGACCTGGGGTTCGCGACCCTGACCTCATCGACCTCCCACTATCTGCATGAGGGCGACAGCGTCAGCGAGAACACGGGCTTCTACGCCAAGTTTGGCTTTCTGAGCTTCTACTACAACTACCCGCGCCCGATGGCGTCGGCCGAGCGCAGCTATTCGGACGAGGCGACCATCCAGGAAATCCGCCTGGTCTCCAAGGCGGGCGGCGACTTCGACTATGTGATCGGCGCCTTCTACAACGACGACAAACTGGTCTCGACGCAGGACAGCTATCTGCGCGGCTTCAAGCGCTGGTGGGATCTCTGGAGCGGGTTCCCTTCGGCGGTGTCGGGCGACCAGGACTTCATCTATCGCCGCAACGAGTCCTTCACCGACAAGGCCGTCTTCGGCGAACTGACCTGGCACGCCAGCGACGCCCTGTCCCTGACTGGCGGCGTCCGCTGGTTCGAGAACAAAGCGATCAACAACACCTTCATCGACGTGCCGCTCTACACGTCCTTGAGCCAGCCGGTGACGGCGCGGTTCGAATCTTCGGAAAGCAAGGCGCTGTTCAAGGGCAACCTGTCCTGGAAGTTCAGCCCCTCGGGCCTGTTCTACGCGACGGTGTCGGAAGGCTACCGCCGCGGCGGTTCCAACGCCGTTCCACTGGTCGGCAACTTCCTGGAAGACCCGCGCTGGCAGGTCTACAAGTCGGACTCGGTGGTCAACTATGAAGCCGGGGTGAAGGGCCGCATGGGCGCCTTCGTCTATGACGCCGCCCTGTTCTACGTCGACTGGGACGACATCCAGCTGAACACGGCCACGCCGAACTGGGGCTTCTATGTCGTCCAGAACGGCGGCAAGGCGCGCAGCTATGGCCTTGAGACCTCAATCGACGGCCGGCCCACGGACGCGCTGCACTATACCGTCGGCTACACCTATACCAATGCCAGCCTCACCGAGCCCGTGCTGAGCCCGCTGGGCGCGGTGCTGGGGGCCGACGGATCGAAGCTGCCCGGCACGCCCGAGCACGCGATCACGCTGTCCGCCGACTACACCTGGACTCTGGGCGGCGACGTCAGTCTGGTGACGCGGGCCAGCGGTTACTATCAATCCAAGACGCGCAACGCGATCGGCAGCCCGACCTACAACACCGAGCTGTCCGGGTTCACGATCTGGAATGGTTCGGCGACCGTGGCCAAAGGGCCCTGGGCGGCCACGATGTTCGTCAAGAACGTCTTCAACGAAGACGGCGTGACCGGCGAGTTCACCGAGGCCTACATGGGCACGCGGCCGGCGGTGGGGTACTACGGCAACGCTTCGAAGAAGTTCATTTCGTTGCCGCGCACGATCGGCCTGTCGGTCGACTACCGCTTCTAGTGCAGGGATGGTCAGTCTGGCGGTCAGAGAGGATGCGATGGATGAACTGGCCGCTGTGGCCCGGCTTATCCGTGACGGTCGCGTCGGCGACGCCCTTTCCAGGCTGACCGTCCTTGAGGCGCAGGAACCGGGCGACGCCCGGTTCCTGCAGCATCTGGGCGAATACTACACCCACTGTGGCAAGCCGGCTGACGCCGCCCGGTGTTACCGGCGAGCCGCGGGGCTGACGGCCGACGATTCCCGTTGTCTCTACAACCTCGCCACGGCCCTGATCGCCCTGGGCCAGACGAACGAGGCCGAGGCGCTGCTGGATCGGGTTGTCGCGCTCGACCCGGCCGACGCCGACGCCTGGCAGAACCGCTCGACGCTTCGCCGTCAGACCTCCACGAACAACCACGTCCCGGCGCTGCTGGAGGTCGCGGCGCGGGTGCGACCGGGGCCGGCCGAGGTGGCGCTGTGCTACGCCCTGGCCAAGGAACTGGAAGATCTGGGCGAGGCCGAGCAGAGCTTCGGCTGGCTGAAACGCGGCGCCGACCGGCGGCGCAGTCTGCTCAGCTACCAGGTGGAAGCCGACGTCGCCGCGATGGTCGACATCGCCCGGGTGTTCAGCGCGGACCTGTTCAGCCGGCCGGTCGCCGGGGCGGACGACGTCGGGCCCGTCTTCGTGCTCGGTCTGCCGCGCAGCGGGACGACCCTGGTCGACCGGATCATCAGCTCTCACGGCGACGTGGAAAGCCTGGGGGAGATCAACGACTTCGCCCTGGCCCTGATGCGGGTGGCCGGACCGTCTGAGACCAAGGGTGATCTGATCCAGCGGTCGCGGGACCTGGATCCGGCCGCTCTGGGCCGCGCCTATCTGGACAGCGTCGCCGGCTATGGGCGCACCGCGCCGCTGTTCATCGACAAGACGCCGGTCAACTTCCTGTACATCGGCCTGATCGCCCGGGCTCTACCGAACGCGCGGATCATCCATCTGCGCCGCGATCCGATGGACAGCGGCTACGCCCTCTACAAGACGCTGTTCCGGATGGGTTGCCCCTATTCCTATGATCTGGGCGATCTGGCCGCCTACCAGTTGGGCCATGGCCGGTTGATGGATCACTGGCGGACGGTGCTGCCGGGCCGCTTCCTTGATGTCGACTACGAGACCCTGGTTACTGACCAGGAAGCGGAAAGCCGGCGGATCATCGCCCATTGTGGCCTGGATTGGCAGGACGCCTGCCTGAAGTTTCACGAGAACGCCTCGCCCGCCGCGACAGCCAGCGCCGCCCAGGTGCGGGAGCCGATCCACGCGCGGTCGGTGGGCCTCTGGCGGCGGTATGAACGTCAGCTCGAACCCCTGGCCGCCGCGCTCGCCGCGGGCGGGATGGGCCGGGCGGAGCGGGCCTGATGTCAAAGCTGACTCTCGGGGTGGCCGCGCTGATCGCGGCGTTCGCCTGCGCCGCGCCCGCCTTGGCCGCGCCCATTTTCGTTGACGACTTCCAGGACGGTCAGGCGGACGGCTGGGCGGCCGCCGGGGCCGGCGACGTGCGACTGACGACCTATCAGGGCAATGTCTCCCTGCGGTTCACCCGGCAGGCTGAAGCCGTAACCACGGTGTCGACCCGGGGCTTCGGAGACGTGGCGATGGCCGCCTCCCTTGCGGGCCAGTCGCTGGGCCGCAACGACGCCTGCCTGGCCGAGACGTCCACGGACGGCGGCGCGAGCTGGCGCACCATCGTCCGGCTGGCCGACGGCGCCGACGACGGGGTCACCCTCGCCAGAGGCGCGGTTTCGCCCGCCGGCGCCGACGACAATGCCCGGCTGCTGATCCGGTTTCGCGCCGCCGGCGGCCTGCGCACCCTCTGCTGGGGCGACGCGGTGACGGTGACCGGCGAGCCCCTGGCCACCGGGCGGGACGCGAGCCGGGGTGTCGAGGCGGCCCTGTCGGGAGCGGCCTTCACGGCGCCGGTCGACCTGTCGGCGTTCGCACCGCCGCCCGTCACTCTGCCGCCGTCTGGCCGCGCGTCCTGGCGACTGACGCTGGATGTCGACCAGGCCCGGTTCAATCTGAAGGTCCTCAAGGACGAGACCGGCGATACGCCGGCCGAGACGGTCGCCCGCGCCACGCTGCCGGCCTTTGATTTCACCTTCGTCCAGGATGGCGGCTGGATGATCCCCCGTCAGCGCGGACCGGTTGTCAGCGATCATTCCGAATGGGACTGGGTCGTGGAACCGGGCCAGGTCTGGCTCGACGCCGCGGCGCCGGGCTGGCTGCGAGCGGCGATCCCCTTTGCTCTGGAGGAGCGCAACGCCAACTGCCTGCATAACGGCGTGCTGACCTTCCGTTTCAAGCCGGATGGAACCGTGTCGCCGGTCGTCTTCGAGATCGCCTCGGAAACCTGCGCCTATTTCAAGTTCGACGCCTGGGGCCTCTCGCCGGCGCGACTGTTTCCGGACGAGGCGGATGGCGCCGACGCGGTGGCGACCGCCTACGCCGCCGAGGTCGCCGGCCGCCTGCCGGTCCGGCCGATCGCCCTGCTTGGTCGACTCTATCCCGACCTTGATCTGACCCGCCTGACCCTGGCGCCGTCAGTGGATGGTGATCCGCCGACGGCCTACGGGCTGGTGGCCGATGGCGTCCACTATGCCGGCCCTTGCCGGACGCGGCGGGGCGACTATCCTTTCTGCGCGGCTCTCGATTTACCGTCCTACTCGACGGCCAAGTCGATGGTCGGCGGCGTCGGCCTGATGCGGCTGGAGGCCCTGTATCCGGGATCGGCCGACGCGCTGATCAGTGACCATGTTCCCGCCTGCGCCCGGAATGACTGGGCCGGCGTGACACTGACCCACGCTCTCGACATGACCACAGGCCTCTACGGTTCGACCGCCTATGAGGCGGACGAGAACGCCGGGTCGACCAACGCCTTTTTCGAGGCGACCGATCACGCCGCCAAGGTCGCCTACGCCTGTGGCCACTACGGCCGGCGGGCCGCGCCGGGACGGACCTTTGTCTATCATACGACCGACACCTATCTGCTTGGCGCGGCCATGACCGACATCCTGCGGGACCGCGGCGGCGGTGACCTCTACGGCGATCTGGTCGCGCCCCTGTGGCGATCGCTCGGGCTCAGCCCGACGATCATGAGCACGCGGCGAACCGCCGACGGCGTCCGCCAGCCCTTCACCGGTTGGGGGGTGACCTATACCAGCGACGATGTCGTCCGCATCGTCGGCTGGCTGGCCGATGGCGCGCGCCTCGGCGGCGCGCCGGCGCTGGATGAGGGCCTTCTGGCCGCCGCGCTGCAGCGGGACCCGACCGACGCCGGCGTGCCGGCCGGAGGCGCCAACTATCGCTACAAGGGTGGGTTCTGGGCGCGGAACCTCGCCCCCGTGCTCGGCTGCGACAAGCCGCTCTGGGTTCCGTTCATGTCGGGCTACGGCGGCATCTCGGTGGTCCTGCTGCCGGGCGACATCACCTTCTATTATTTCGGCGACAGCGGGGTCTTTGACTGGGCGCCGGCCGCCGTCGAAGCTTCAAAGATCAAACGGATGTGCCCATGACCGACGACGCCCCCGCCGCGCCCGCTGTCCCGGGCCGCTTCCCGCGCGTGCCCGAAGACAGCCTTCTCGCCAGCGTGCTGCTGTCCTTCATGGCCACGGCCGGCCTCTTCTATGTGAACATCATGGCCGCCCTGGTCGATGGACTGATCAGCGGCGCCGGCCTGACGCCCAGGGACGCGGGTCTGGTCGCCTCGGCCAATGTCTACGGCGCGGCGGTGGGCGCGCTGACGGCGGTGTTCATCATCCGGCGGCTGCCCTGGCGGCGGACGGCGGTGGCGGTGCTTCTCGCCCTTATCAGCGTCGATCTGGTCTCGACCCTGATCAAGGCGCCCGAGGCGCTGATCGCCATACGGTTCGTGCACGGCCTGATCGGCGGGCTGCTGGTCGGGGTGGCTTTCGCGGTCATCGCCCGGACGAAGACCCCCGACCGCACCTTCGGCATGTTGCTGGTCGTGCAGTTTGGCCTGGGCGGACTGGGGCTGATGTTCCTGCCCCGGCTGGTGCCAATGTTCGGGCACGGGGTCCTGTTCCTGGCCCTGGCGACGTTCAGCGCCGTGACCCTGGCCATGCTGCCCTTCCTTGGCGAATACCGGACACCGCCCAGGCCCGCCCCGACCGCCACCAAGGCCGCCGTCCGCTGGATCCCGCTGATTCTGGCCTTCGCCGGCATCTTCCTGTTCCAGGCCGCCAACATGGGACTGGCGGCCTAC
Source organism: Caulobacter sp. (assembly GCA_030680355.1). Classification (GTDB taxonomy): domain Bacteria; phylum Pseudomonadota; class Alphaproteobacteria; order Caulobacterales; family Caulobacteraceae; genus Caulobacter. Next base: position 75,435 of record JAUXVF010000027.1, on the reverse strand, counting down.
ATCATCAGCCTGGGCAAGGCCTCGGGCCTCAAGCTGGGCTTCATCACCGACACGCTCGGGGCGGCCAACTGGATCGGCGCCCTGGGCTCGGTGATGGTGGTGATCCTGGGTCTGAAATTCGGTCGCGCCAAACCGCTGTTGGCCGGTCTGGCCCTGACCCTGGTCGGGACCTGGGCCTTTCACTTCAGCCAGATGCCCTGGATCTATCTGGTGGCCAATATTGCCACCGCCGTCACCTGGGCCTTCGTCATTCCCTACCTCCTGGGTCTGTGCGCGGCCTTTGACAAGGCCGGCCAGATGGCCGCCCTGGGCGGATTTTTCTCGAAGCTGGGATTGGCCTCCGGCCCGGCCCTGGCCGCCTTTGTTGTCGCCGGCGGCGAGTACAGGGGGCTGATCACCTTGGCCGTGGTGGGGCTTCTGCTCAGCGGCATGGCCGCGATCGCCCCGGCCCTGGCTCTGGACCGACAGCGAGTCCCGGCCTGATCCAACGCCTCTTCAGAGACGGGCGCCCGGCGTCCGCCGACCCTATATTGCTTACGGAGCGCATGCCCATGTCCACCAATGCTGACCTGCAGTCCCGCCGCCTCGCCGCCGTGCCGCGCGGCGTCGCCACCGCCACGACGATCTTTGCCGGCCGCGCTGAAAACGCTGAGCTGTGGGATGTCGAAGGCCGCCGCTATGTCGACTTCGCCGGCGGCATCGCCGTGCTCAACACCGGCCACCGCCATCCCAAGGTCCTGGCGGCCGTCCGGGCCCAGCTCGACGCCTATACCCACACCGCCTTCCAGGTCGTGGCCTATGAGCCCTACGTCGCGCTGGCCGAACGGCTGAACGCCCTCGCGCCCTTCAAGGGGCCGGCCAAGACCATCCTGTTCACCACAGGGGCCGAGGCGGTCGAGAATGCGGTGAAACTGGCCCGGGCCGCCACGGGTCGCTCGGCGGTTATCGCCTTCACCGGCGGCTTCCACGGCCGCACGATGCTGACCATGGCCATGACCGGCAAGGTCGCGCCTTACAAGCGGCTGTTCGGTCCCCTGCCGGCCGAGGTGTTTCACGCGCCGTTCCCGGTGCCGCAGTACGGCGTCACGGTCGAAGACAGCCTGCGGGCGCTGGAGTTTCTGTTCCGGGCCGACGTCGAGCCCGAGCGGGTGGCCGCCATCGTCATCGAGCCGGTCCAGGGGGAGGGCGGCTTCCAGCCGGCGCCGCCGGAGCTGCTGCGGGCCCTGCGGGAGATCTGCGACAAGCACGGCATCCTGCTGATCTCCGACGAGATCCAGGCGGGCTTTGGCCGCACCGGCAAGATGTTCGGCATCGAACACAGTGGCGTCGAACCCGACCTGATCACCGTCGCCAAGTCGCTGGCCGGAGGCTTCCCCCTGTCAGGGGTCATCGGTCGGGCGGCGATCATGGACGCGGCAGAGCCGGGCGGCCTGGGCGGCACCTATTCGGGCCCGCCGATCGCCTGCGCCGCAGCCCTGGCGGTGCTCGACGTCATCGCCGAGGAGAAGCTGCTGGACCGGGCCAACGCACAGGGCGAGCACATCAAAAAGCGGCTTCTGGCCATGAGCCAGCGCAACGACCTGCTGCCCATCGCCGCGATCCGCGGTCCCGGCGCCATGATCGGGTTCGACATCGTTCGGGCCCGGGGAGGCAACGAGCCGGACGGCGCGGCGGCCAAGGCGGTCACCGTCAAGGCGCTTGGCAAGGGGCTGATCCTGCTGTCCTGCGGCGTGTTCGGCGAAACCATCCGCCTGCTTGCGCCGTTGACGACTCCAGACGCTATTCTCGATGAGGGCCTCGACATCCTAGAGGCGTCCCTGGAGACCGTTTCCTGATGGCTCGACACGACACCGCCGAACGGGCCCGCCTGGCCCTGACCCGACCTGACCTCCTGCGCGAAGTGGCCTGGATCAACGGCGCATGGGTGACCGGCGAGACACTGATCGATGTCAGCAACCCCGCGACCGGCAAGGTGCTGGGCGTCGTGCCGGCGCTGGGCAAGGTCGAGACCCTCAATGCGGTGGCGGCGGCCCACGCCGCCTTCCCGGCCTGGGCGGCGCGGGCGGCCAAGGAGCGGGCCGTCATCCTGCGTCGCTGGTTCGATCTGATCATGGCCCACCAGGACGATCTCGCCCGGCTGATGACCGCCGAACAGGGCAAGCCCCTGGCCGAGGCGAAGGGCGAGGTGGCCTATGCCGCCAGCTTCATCGAATGGTTCGGCGAGGAGGCCAAGCGCGCCTACGGCGAGGTGATCCCCGGCCATCAGGCCGACAAGCGGATCGTGGTGCTCAAACAGCCGGTCGGCGTCGTCGCGGCTGTGACGCCGTGGAACTTCCCGGCGGCGATGATCACCCGCAAGGTCGGGCCAGCCCTGGCGGCCGGTTGCACCGTCGTGCTCAAGCCTTCGGAACTGACGCCCTTCTCGGCCCTGGCCCTAGCCCTGCTCGGCGAGGAAGCCGGCCTTCCCGCCGGGGTGTTCAACATTGTCACCGGTCACCCGGCCCCGATTGGCGAGGTCATGACCACCGATCCGCGCGTGGCCAAGTTCACCTTCACCGGCTCGACGGCGGTCGGAAAGATGCTGGCCGCCGCCTGTATGGGGACGGTCAAGCGGGTGTCGCTGGAACTGGGCGGCAATGCGCCGTTCATCGTCTTCGACGACGCCGATCTGGGTGCCGCCGTCGAGGGGGCCATGGCCTCGAAGTTCCGCAACACCGGCCAGACCTGTGTCTGCGCCAACCGGCTGCTGGTCCAGAGCGGCGTCTATGACGCGTTCGCCGAAAAGCTGGCGGCGCGCGTGAGGGGCCTGAGGGTCGGCGACGGTCTGGAGGGCCCGACCGACCAGGGACCGCTGATCAACGCCGCCGCCGTCGACAAGGTCGAGCGCCACATCGCTGACGCCGTGGCGGGCGGAGCCGCCGTGCTGACCGGCGGCGCGCGGCGCGGCGACGCGGGGACCTGGTTCGAACCGACGGTGTTGACCAACGTGCCGCCCTCGGCCCTGCTCAATGTCGAGGAGACGTTCGGGCCCGTGGCCGGTCTGGTGCGGTTCGAGACCGAAGCCCAGGCCCTGGCCATGGCCAACGACACCCGGGCCGGCTTGGCCTCCTATGTCTACACCCGCGATCTGGACCGCGCCTGGCGCGTCGGCGAGGGGCTGCAGTACGGCATGGTGGGTCTCAACACTGGCCTGATCTCGACCGAGGTGGCTCCCTTCGGCGGCGTCAAGGAGTCGGGTCTGGGCCGCGAGGGATCCCATTTCGGCCTGGATGAGTATCTGGAGCTGAAGATGATGTGCCTGGCGATCCAGCCGGCGCCCTAGCCTGCGGCGCCGTCCCTGATCGGCCGGCCGGGGTTGTCTTCCCGTACGGCGCCGCTTCATCATCCCCGGCAATCAGGGAGAAGGCGAATGGGAAACAGTCAGGCGGGCAAGACGCTGTTCGTGGCCGGCGGGTCGAGCGGCATCAATCTGGGCATTGCCCGCAGGTTCGCCCTCGAGGGCGCCAATGTCGCGCTGATCAGTCGCAGCCCTGAAAAGATCGCGGCGGCGGCGGCGGAAATCTCGGCGCTGAACGGCGGTCGGGCGATCGGCGTTGCCGCCGATGTGCGGGATTACGACGCCGTCGAGGCCGCGCTCAAACAGACTCACGACCGGTTCGGCGACATCGACACGGTGCTGTCCGGCGCGGCCGGCAATTTCGTCGCTCCGGCGCTGGGCATGTCGGCCAACGGTTTCAAGACCGTCGTCGACATCGACCTGATCGGCACCTTCAATGTGCTGCGGGCCTCCTACGCGTTCCTGCGCAAGCCAGGCGCCTCGCTGATCTCGATCACCGCCGGCCAGGCCACGCGCGCCTCGATGTTCCAGGCCCATGTCTGCGCAGCGAAGGCCGGGATCAACATGCTGACCCAGTGTCTGGCGCTGGAATGGGGACCGGCCGGGGTGCGGGTCAACGCCATCTCGCCCGGGCCGATCGGCGATACCGAAGGCATGGCCCGCCTGGCCCCGACGCCGGAAGCCGAGGCGCGGATCAAGGCCCGGGTGCCGATGCGCCGCTATGGCACCAAGGACGAGATCGCCGACATGGCGCTGTTCCTCAGCTCCGACGGCGCCGCCTATGTGAACGGCGCCATCATCCCGGTCGACGGCGGCTCGGGCTGTGGCGACGGCGGCGGTGACGCCCTGGGTGGCCTTGGCGACTGACCTCGCCCAGGATCAGAACAACAGAAGAGAACCCAGGGAGAGACCAGGATGGCCATCGATTTCGAAATTCCGGCGGAGGCCAAGGCCGTCCGCGAAACTGTGCGCGCCTGGGTGCATGACGAATGCATGCCGGCCGAGAAGGAGCTGCTCGCCGGCGGCGACTACAAGACCATCCTGAACGCGCTGCGCGCCAAGGCCCGGGCCCAGGGGCTGTGGTGCCCGTTCATTCCCAAGGAGCACGGCGGCATGGGGCTCGGTCCGCTGGCCAACGCCCTGGTCCAGATGGAGCTGGGCGAGAGCTATCTGGGCGCCCTGTCGATGAACACCCAGGGCCCCGACGACGCCACCATGATGACCTTGCTGGCCCACGGCACCGACTATCAGAAGGAAAAGTTCCTCAAGCCGCTGCTCAATGGCGAGAAACGCATCTGCTACTCGATGACCGAGAAGGCCGCCGGCGCCGACGCCACCGGCATGCGAACCACAGCGGTCAAGGACGGAAACGAAAACTACGTCATCAACGGCGAGAAGTGGTTTTCGTCGGCGGCCAGCGTCGCCGACATCGCCCTGGTCATGGCCAGGACCGACCCCGACGCGCCTCGGCACCAGCAGTTCTCGACCTTCATCGTCGAACTGCCCAACCCCGGCTACCGTATCATCCGTGACATCGGCACCATGGCCGCCGAAGGCCCGCTGTCGCACATCCTCGGCGGCGGTCACTCCGAGATCGAGATCAAGGATCTGGTGGTGCCGGCCGAAAACCTGCTCGGCGGCGAGGGCAACGGCTTCAACATGGGCCAGCACCGTCTGGCCTACGGGCGTCTGCGGCACGGCATGCACAATGTCTCGATGGCCCAGCGCGCGCTGGACATGGCCGTCGCCCACGTCACCCAGCGCTCGACCTTCGGCAAGCCGCTGCATGAGCGCCAGGGCGTCCAGTTCATGCTCGCCGATTGCGCCAGCGAGCTCTACATGGCCCGGCTGATGCTGCTGCACATCGCCTACAAGGCCGAGAAGGGCATGGACATCCGCCAGGAGAACGGCATCGCCAAGGTCTTCCTCGCGCATATGGTTCACAAGGTTGTCGACACCGCCATCCAGCTGCACGGCGCCCTGGGCTATTCCACCGACACGCCTCTTGCGCGATGGTACACACATATCCGCAGCCAGCGTCTGGTGGACGGGCCGGACGAGGTTCACCGCTGGACAGTTGGCCGGAATGTCATCAAGGCCTATCAGACGCATGGTACGACCGCTTCGGCGGCCGGCGGCGATCTGCTTTGATGATGCGGACATGGCGTCGCCGTTCCGGGCCGGGGGGCCGAACGGCGACGCCATGTCCGAATACCGCGGCCTCGCCGCCCTGAGACAATGAACCCATGACCGACCAGCCCCGCCGCCCGATCCTGAAGCTCAAGTTTCCGCCGGCGGCTCCGTCAACGCCGTCGACGGCGACGCCTTCCAGGCCGGCCCCGGCCGGAACGCGGATCTGGACCCGGCCGACCCCGGCGGTCGCCCCGCCGCCGCCGCCTCAGGAACTGTCGGGGCCACGCTGGAAGTGCAAACCCTGCGGCTCGGGCGTGTTCCTGACCGGGATGGAGGCGGAGACAGAGGTCATCCGCTGCCCGGCCTGCAACGCCAAGCTCGGGCTAGCCGGCCATTTTCTCAGCGACCCGCCCGAACTCGCCCGGCTTCGCGCCCGGCTCTGATATCCGCCTATTCGGCGGCCATCGCCGTTATGGCCTGCTGCGGACCGCGGATGAGCTGGCCCGGCATCTCGCCTGTCGCCGTTCCGTTCTCGTAGGTAACCACCCCGCTGACGATGGTCGCCACATAGCCGCGGGCGCGCTGGATCAGCCGGCGTCCCTTGGCGGGCAGATCGAAGGCCATCTCCGGCGCCTCGATGGCCAGACGGTCGTAGTCGATCAGATTGAGGTCGGCCTTCATGCCCGGCGCCAGCACGCCGCGATCTTCGAGGCCATAGAGCCGGGCGGTGTCGCGGGTCTGCATGGCCACCACCTTCTCAAGCGACAGTCGCGGTCCCCGCGACCGGTCCCGCGCCCAGTGGGTGAGCATGTAGGTGGGGAAGCTGGCGTCGCAGATCACCCCGCAGTGAGCGCCGCCGTCCGAGAGACTGAGCACCGTGTTGGGGTGGTTCATCATCTCGTGGATGTGGTCGAAGCTGAACTCCGCGTAGTTCAGCAGCGGCAGGTAGATGTAGCCGCGCCCGTCCTTTTCCATGAGCATGTCGTAGACGATGGCGTCGGGCGACTCGCCGCTGGTCCGGGCCAGGGCGGCAATGGAGTCGCCGGCCGCCGGCTCATAGTCGAGCCCCTCCGGCTGTTCGAGCCGGAACATGCGGTCAAAGCCCTTGGTCAGAATCATGCCCAGCGGGCCCATTGCTCGTGACGGCTCAGCGATGATCCTGGCGCGGACTTCGGGATCTTTCAGCTGCGTCAGCCGCGCCTCGAACGGCAGGTCGGCGATCTTGCGATAGCTCTCGCGGCCAATGAAGGGATGCACCGTGCTTTGCCAGCCGAGCACCATGCCCGTCGGCCGACAGGCGATCTGGGCCGTGATCTGGGCGCCTTCGGCGCGAGCTTCCTCGGTGAGTTCGAGGAGTCGCCGCCAGCCGTCGGCCTTGATCGGCGATTGCAGCAGGCCGTAGGTCACCGGCACGCCGGTTTCCGCCGACAGCTTTCGCATCCACTGGAACTCGTCCTCGGCGGGGGCCATGTCCGAGGCCATCTCGAACACGCCGTGGCCGACGGCGCTCATCGCCCGCCCGATCCCCAGCAGTTCATCCTCGGCCGCGAAGGTGCCCGGGACCGGTTCGCCGTCCTTGGCCAGGTGCAGCATGGTCCGCGAGGTGGAGAAACCCAGCGCGCCGGCGGCGACGCCCTCGCCGACGATGCGCGACATCTCGGCGATGTCCTCGGCGTTGGCTGGCTCGTTGCGGGCGCCCCGCTCGCCCATGACATAGGCGCGAACGGCGCCGTGCGGCACCTGGGTGGCCACATCCATGACCCGGGGTTGGCCGTCGAGGCTGTCGAGATACTCGGGAAAGGTCTCCCAGCCCCAGGTGATGCCTTCGGCCAAGGCCGCGCCCGGAATGTCCTCAACGCCTTCCATCAGGGCGATCAGCCAGTCGTGGCGATCGGGTTTGACCGGCGCGAAGCCGACGCCGCAGTTGCCCATGACCGCCGTGGTGACGCCGTGCCAGCTCGACGGCGCCAGATAGGGGTCCCAGGTCACCTGGCCGTCGTAGTGGGTGTGGATATCGACCCAGCCGGGCGTGACGATCAGACCGGCGGCGTCGATCTCGCGCCGCCCGGCCCCCGCGATCTTGCCCACGGCCGTGATCCGACCGTTGTCGATGGCGATGTCGGCCAGAAAAGCCGGCGTCTCGGCGCCATCGATCACGCGTCCATTGCGGATGACCAGGTCGTGCATGACTCTTCTCCCGATGCGACCCGCTCTGCCGGCTTCAAGACCGGCGGCGGGTTCTCTGGATCAATCATGCCCCTCAAAACCCGAGGCGCAAAGTGTGACCCAAGGTCAGGAAGAACGATGATACGGGAACATCGGGGGCGGGCGCCGCCCTCCGGCGGGACCGTTTCGCGCCTTGACAACCCGCGGTTCTGACCAGCCCATTCCCGGTCCTGACTCCAATGGCGGGGGCGAAGACGGTTGAGCGATGACGGACGGCGCAGGCTCTGGCCTGATCTATTGCGCCGCATTTCCAGAATCACCCGTGATCCGGCGGAAGCCGAGGACGTCGTTCAATCGGCGTTCGTGCGTATGCTTGAATATCGTGAAAAGCAGGTCGTCGAGAGCCCGGACGCCTTCCTGGCGCGGACGGCGGTAAACCTCGCCCTGGATGGCCAGCGCCGCAAACGCCGGCGCGGCGGCGACGGCCTGTCGGTCGACCACGAAGAAATTTCCGATGAATCTCCACTTCAGGATGAGGTTTTGGAGGCCCGGGAGCGTCTAATCCGATTGAAGGCCGGATTGCAGCGACTGACGCCCAGGACACGGGAGGTGTTTCTGCTTCACCGGCTTGAGGGTCTGAAGTATCGGGAGATCGCCGAACAACTCGGCATCACCGTGAGCGCGGTAGAGAAGCACGTGGCCAAGGCGGCCCTTTTCCTGACGGGATGGACCGAAAAGTGGTGAGTTGGTCATGACATCCTCGCGCCTCGACGAAATCCGGGCGGAGGCCGCCGGCTGGTTGGCCCGGCTACGCAATGAGGGGCGAAGCCACGAGAGTGAGTCCGCCTTCCTGGCGTGGCTGCGGGAGTCCGATGATCACCGCGCCAGTTTCGACGCCGTGACGGCGACTTTCGAACTCGCGGGCGCTCTCAAGGAAGATCGCAAACAACAGTGGCGTCCGGTCCAGATGGACCGCCGCGCCGTCCTGGCCGGGCTGGGCGTGGCGGCGGTGGGGGTCGGCTGGCTGGCCATGGCGCCGACGGTGTATGCGACCGGCATCGGCGAAACGCGCACCATCAACCTGGATGACGGCTCTTCGATTCTGCTCGACGCCGACAGCCGGATCCGTGTCGAGCTCGACCGGCGCCAACGTCGCATGACCCTGGTCAGGGGGCGGGCATATTTCAAGGCCGCGGGCGATCCGGCGAGACCGTTTGTCGTGGTGGCGGGTGATCGGGAAATCGTCGGAGAAGGTGGCGACGCTTTTGACGTCAGGCTGGGCGGCGAGGCCGTATCGGTTGTGACGGTCCTGGGCAATGTCCTTGTTGTTCAGGCCGGCCAGCCATCAAATCGCATCCAGGCCGGGGTCGGACAGAGACTGACTCTCACGCCGGGAGCAGCCGCCCACCGCGAGGCGACAGACGCCCAGGCGGCGACGGCATGGCGTTTTGGTCAGGCTGTGTTTGAAAACCAGACCCTGGCCCAGGCTCTGGACGAGATGAACCGCTACAGCCGGCGACGCATTCGTGTGTCCGATCCGACGCTCGAAAACCTCCGGATCAGCGGCGTCTACAAAACCGGTGACAACGAGGCGTTCGCCCGTTCGGTGGCCACGCTGCTCGGTCTCGGCGTCCGGGACGCTGGTGGAACACTCATCATCGAACGTGATCACGCCAGCTAAAATAATGCTGAGGAAAGTGGAGCGTCCGTCGTCTGACCTCCTGAAGCCCGAAATATCGGGGTCGAGGGGGACTGAATATGAAAAGTGGAAACCGGGGCGCGCTGCGCCGCATGCTGGCTGGATCCGCGGCCTGTGGGGCGCTTCTGTTCGCCGGCGCCAGTTGGGCCCAGGCCGTGAGCATCGACGTGCCGGCCCAGCCGTTGGGCGCGGCGCTGCGGGAACTGGGCAAGGAAGCCGGCGTCAACATCCTGTTCTCACCCGCCTCGGTCGCCGGACGGCAAGCCGTGGCGGTCAAAGGCAATTTCACACCGCTTGAAGCCGCTCGTCGGCTCGCGGGCCAGGCCGACCTGGATGTCGTCGAGGACGGTTCCGGCGCCATCGTCCTGCGCGCCCGAACTGCTCCCGTGGCGGGGCAAGGCGGGTCTTCCTCGGTAGATCCAGTCCCTGAAGGCCTGGTGGAAGAGCTTGTGGTGACCGGGTCGCGTCTGCGCCAGACCACGTTCGACAGTCTCACGCCCATGGTCGACCTGGATCGCGACGATCTTCTGGAGAGCGGTTACACCGATCTTGGTGAAGCGCTAACCGACTTGCCGGGCGTTGATATCGGCATCAACCTGTCGACCAGCCAGACGTCGGTTCAGGATAACGGTCTGAGCACCATCAGCCTGCGGTCGCTGGGCGAGAACCGTACGCTCACGCTAATCGACGGTCGTCGGACGGTGTCCAACTCAGGCAACCGCAACACCGTCAGCCTCAGTTCCCTGCCGCAATTCTTCGTCGACCGTGTCGAGATCATCACCGGCGGCGCCTCGGCCGTTTACGGTTCGGACGCTGTGTCGGGCGTGGTCAACATCATCACCGAGAGCCGGCTCGAAGGCGTACGCGCCCGGGTCGTCGGCGGGATTACCGAGGAAAGCGGCGCCAGCACGATCGAGTATTCGGCAGCGGCCGGCCGCCGGTTTCTGGGTGACAGGCTCTATGTGATGGCCGGCGTCACCTACGAACGTCAGAACGCCCTGAAAGCGGCCGACCGCGCCTGGGCGCTGCAGTCGGTGACCTATGACGACGTCACCAATACCGTGTCCTCCCCGGACCTCAGCACCTACACGCCAGGCGGCCGGTTTCGCGCCAGCAGCTTCTACTATGACGAAACCGGCCTTCACTCGGGCTTCGTGACGGCGGTGAACGGCTACGACAACCGCGCCAACGGCACGCTGATCACGCCCGCCGAATACACCAGCGGCGCGATCAAGGTCGCCTACGACGTCAACGACAACCTCAAGATCTGGGGCCAGTTCCTGGCGTCACGCGTCGAAACCAACTCGACCCGTGAAGCCTACGCGCTGAGCAACACGATCACCTTCGGCGTCAACGACGAATTCAGCATCGGCAACATCGCCCGCGCCAATCCGTTCGTGCCGTCGACAATCTATTCATCTTCGACGGCCAGCATCAGCTTTCGCCGGCGCATGACCGAGGTCGGGGCCCAGGAAATCTACAACCGCCGCACGACGGTGCGCAGCTGGCTGGGCGCCGAAGGCACGGTGTTCGGCAACTGGGACTGGCACCTGACCTATGGCTACGGCGAGTTCGACGGCTACCAGTCCCGGAACAACGGGCTGAACCTTCAGAACGTCAAATATGCGTTGGACGCTGAAACCGTCGCCGGCGTGATCCAGTGCAAAAGCGCCACCGCCCGGGCCGAGGGCTGCGTGCCGCTCAATCTGTTCGGGCTCGGCGCGATCACGCCGGCGATGGCCGATTATGTGCGGGCCAACGTCTGGTACCGGCCCAAGAACCGGCTCGACACCGTCGAGGGCTATGTGACCGGCACGCTCATGGAGCTTCCTGCGGGTCCGGTCGAGACCGCCTTCGGCTTTGAAGTGCGCCGCGAGAAGACCGGCACCACCACCGACCTTCTGACCCAGAGCGGGTTCAGCAACCAGGCCTACATCCCGCAGTACAGCGGGTTGATCGAGGCCCAGGAGGTCTTCATGGAGGCCTCGGTTCCGATCGTCCGGGACATGCCGATGGCCTACAGGCTTGAGGTCAACGGCGCGGTGCGTCTGGCCAAGTACAACCTGGCCAATGTCGACACCACGGCCAGCTACCGGCTTGGACTGCAATGGGCGCCCGTCGAGGATCTCCGGTTCCGCGCCGCCTGGAGCCGCGCCCAGCGCGCGCCGGATACGTCCGAGCTGTATTCGCCGCCCCGCGACGACTTCGAGACGGTCAATGATATCTGCAGCGGCGTGACGGCGACCACCGCCGGTCAGACGGCCCAGAACTGCCGCCTGGATCCGGGCATCGCCTCGGCGATCGCTCTGGGCGGCGTGTTCGTGCAGACCGACTTCAACTTCAACACCCCCAACGGCGGCAACGCCAACCTGAAGGAAGAGACCGCCGACACGGTCACCGTGGGCCTGGTCTATCGGCCGCGCTTCGTGCCCGGCCTCGAGCTCAGCCTCGACTACTATGACATCAGGGTTTCGGACGCGATCTCGTCGCTGGAAAGCAATCAGCTGCTGCTGGAGTGCTACTCGTCGCCGACCGCCGGCAACGCGTTCTGCAACGCCATCACGCGTGACGTTGATGGCAACATCACCCGCATTCTCAACCAGACCGACAACCTCAACGACCTGAGGGCCAGCGGCATCGACGCCGCCATGCGATACCGGTTCGACCTCGAGCGCTTCAGCGTGCCCGGCGACTTCACGGTCAAGGTCAACTACGGCCACCGGATGGAGCTTGAGCAGGACTACACCGGCGTTCAGGGGCTTCAGACCAGCGACTCGCTGGGCGAAGTCGGCACATCCAAGAACGAAGCCCGGATGAGCCTGGCCTGGCGCGAACGGCACTGGTCCTTGCAATGGACGTCGAACTTCATCGGCAAGGCCCTCGACTCCAACGAGATGGCCGAGGCGTTCAAACTGGCCGGGATCACCGACCCCCTGTTCCTGAACGTCGACGCCTTCTGGCGGCACGACCTGAGCGTCAAGTTCTTCCCTGATCCCCGCCACAAGGATCTGCGGATTTTCGGCACGGTGAAGAACGTGTTCGACAACCAGGGACCGTTCCTGCCGACCGGGACCGATAGCGGCAAGAGCTACAACTACAACTCGACCTATGGCGTCACCGGTCGGGCCTATACCCTGGGCCTGCAACTCGCCTTCTGATGATCGTGCGCCGGCGGTTCAGCCGTCGGCGCACGTTTCCGGAGTAGCCAATATGATCCGCGTTTGTCTCACGGTTCTCGCCGTGAGCCTGTTCGCCTTCAGCGCCCGGGCCGAGCCCCGGGCGATGACGGCCCTCGACCTCGTGACTCTGGAAAAGCTGTCGGATCCGACAGTGTCGCCGGACGGCCGTCTGATCCTGTTCTCCAGGGACCGGGTCAACTGGCAGGCCAACGCGGTCGAGGACGACATCTGGCGCATCGGGGTTGATGGGCGCGATCCCCTGCGCCTGATCGAGGGGCCGGCCTCGGGGTTCCAATGGTCGCCCGACAGTCGCAGCTTCGCCTTTATCGCCAAGCGGCCCGGCGACACGCGGCGACAGATCTATGTTTCGTCCGTCGACGGCGGCAAGCCCCGCCGGGTGGGCAAGCGGCGAACCTCGCCCACCAGCCTGCGCTGGTCGCCCGACGGCGCCAGCCTCTATTTCCTCGCCGATGAGCTTGAGTCCCGGGCGCTGGCCAAGCGTCGCCGGGTTCTTGACGACATGCTGCCGTTCGAGACGCCCCAGGCCCGCCGCCATCTCTGGCGCATGACGGTCGCCGACGGCGAAACGGTACAGGTCACCCGGGGCGCCTTCGACGTCGAGGCGTTTGACCTGTCCGCCGACGGAAAGACCATTCTCTACCGCGGCGCCGCGTCCAAGCTCATTGACGACAATCCCGGGGCCGAGCTGTGGATTCAGACGGCGGGTCAGCCGGCGCGCCGCCTGACCAACAACAATTTCATGGAGACAGACGCCAGGCTCTCGCCGGACGGAACCAGCGTGCTGTTCCTGGCCTCGGCGGAGAACGGCCGGTACGCCACGGTCAACCCCAACCTCTTTGTGCTGCGGCTTGCCGACGGGGCGATCCGGGAACTGGCGCATGGTCTCCCCTGGGAGATTGAGTCGGCGACCTGGGCGGCGGACAGCCGGGCCATCTACATCTCGGCCACCACAGGAGTCCGGCGCGAGCTGTTCGCCGTCGATGTCCGGAATGAAGCTGTGCGGCCTCTTGCTCGGGGCGATTTTTCGGCCAGCGCGGTCAGCCTGTCGCGGAACGGACGCACGCTTGTCTATCTGATGAGTTCGGCGCGCGCGCCGGGTGAGGTCTATCGCCTCGACCCGGCCCAGCCCCGCCCCGTGCAGGTCACAAGGGACCACGACGATCTGGCCGAGCGGTTTCGCCTGCCCCGCCAGGAAGCGATCCGTTGGACGACGCCGGACGGTCAGGCGCTGGAAGGCCTTGTCACCTATCCGCTCGACTATGTGCAGGGCGGCCGCTACCCGCTGATCGTCCAGAGCCACGGCGGGCCCAGGTCTTCTGACCTGTTCAATATCTTCGCCTACAGCCGCTTCAATCCCCTGCTGGCGGCCAGAGGCGTCATGACCCTGAGCGTCAACTATCGGGGCGGCACCGGCTACGGCGACGCCTTCCTGCGGGGCATGAACGGCGGCTATTTCCGCCACGCCGACAAGGATGTCCTGTCGGGGGTCGACCATCTGGTCGCGCTGGGGCTGGCGGATCCGGACCGGCTGGGCGTGATGGGCTGGAGCGCCGGCGGCCATATCACCAACCGGCTGGTCACGGTCACCGGCCGTTTCAAGGCCGCGGCCTCGGGGGCCGGGGTCGTCGACTGGCCGTCGATGTACCTGATGTCCGACACCCGCTGGCAGCGCGACGAATGGTTTGTGACCCCGCCCTATGGCTCGGAAGCCCGGCGCGATCTCTACGTCGAGCATTCGCCGCTCGCCGCCCTGGACAAGGTCAGCACGCCGGTGCTGATCCTGGCGGGCGAGGAAGACGAGCGGGTGCCGTCGAGCCAGTCGATCATGCTCTACCGCGCCCTGAAGGCGTTGGGCGTTGAGACCGAACTCTATCTGGCCCCCCGGGAACCGCACAATTTCCGGGAGCTGCGCCACCGCCTGTTTCAGGTGAACGTGCAGATGGACTGGTTCGTTCGCCGGGTTCTGGGTGAGGACTATGTCTGGTCCCAGGCGCCGGCTGTGGAAGTCCGGGATGACGAGGATCCGCCGACGCCGGGCGACTGACCGGCAGCAGGCCGGAGGCGGATCTCGAGGTCAGTCGAACTTGTCAAACCGCTGCGGCTCCCGTAAGTGACAGCGCTGTCATTTGAGGGGGCCGATGTTTATCCGGAACGACCAAGGCCAGGCCGACCCCACCGGGACGGGCGCGCAGCATCTGGTGTTGCTGGGCGCGGGAGGCGATCTCGCCTCGCGGATGCTGCTGCCATCGCTGTTCTTTCTCGAACTCGACGGGTTGTTGCCCGAGGGGCTGAAGCTGACGGGCGTGTCCCGTACGGACGAAACCAGCGACGATTTCGCGGCGCGGCTGTGGGAGTCCCTGCGGACGCATCCGAGGACACTCGCCGCCGGTGGCGCTGCCCTGGCCTGGTCGCGGTTTTCCGCGCGCATGGACTATCTGGCGGTCGACGCGACAGACCCCGAGGCGATGAAACGCCTCAAGGACGCCGTCTCGCCGGATGCGGACCTGTTCTTCTATATGGCGACGTCGCCATCGCTGTATGGCCCGATATCCAGAGCCGTCCAGGCGGCCGGTCTCGCCGGGCCGCGGTCGCGCGTCGTGCTCGAAAAGCCGATCGGCCGAGACCTGATCAGCGCGCGGGCCGTCAACGACGCGGTCGCCGAAGTGTTCTCCGAGGACCGGATTCTGCGCATCGACCACTATCTGGGCAAGGAGACCGTCCAGAACCTGATCGGCCTGCGGTTCGCCAACGCCCTGTTCGAGCCGCTGTGGAGCAACCTCAATATCGATCATGTCCAGATCACCATCGCCGAGACCCACGGGGTGGGCGACCGCTGGCCCTACTATGACGAATACGGGGCGTTGCGGGACATGCTGCAGAACCACCTGCTGCAACTGCTCTGCCTGGTGGCCATGGAGCCGCCGTCGGAGCTCGATCCGGAAGCCGTGCGCCATGAAAAGCTCAAGGTGCTGCGCAGCCTAAGGCCCATCGGGCGAGCCGAGGTCGCCGCCAACACCGTGCGCGGCCAATACACGGCCGGTCAGGGCGGGGCTGGCTATGCGGAGGAGCGGGGAACTCCTAGCGACACCGAGACCTACGTCGCTATCCGCGCTGAAATCGACAACTGGCGCTGGGCGGGCGTGCCCTTCTACCTGCGGACGGGAAAACGTCTGGCTGAGCGGCGAACCGAGATCGTCATCCAGTTCAAGGCCGTGCCGCATTCGATCTTTCCGGGCGCGGGCAGCGGCGACCTTGACGCCAACCGGTTGGTCATCCGCCTGCAGCCCGAGGAGGACATCGCCCTGTCGCTGATGAACAAACGGCCGGGACTGAGCCGGGACGGCATGCGGTTTAGTCCGGTTTCGCTCAGCCTCTCCAACAGCGCTCACGGCGCCGAGCCGGACCGCCGGATCGCCTATGAACGCCTGCTGCTCGATGCGTTTGACGGCAACTCCACCCTGTTTGTCGGCCGGTCCGAGGTCGAGGCGGCCTGGGCCTGGGTGGACGGCATCGCTGAGGGGTGGCGCGAAAGCGGACTTCCGGTGCAGCCCTACCCGGCGGGCGCCTGGGGCCCGGCCGGCGAAGGTGTGTGGCGCTCATGACCGGCGTTCCCCTGCATCCGGTGATCGCGGCTGTCACCCGCCGTGTTGTTGAGCGCAGCCGCGACGGCCGCGCCGACTATCTGGCCCGCATCGACATCGCCGGCCGTCAGGGCCCGGGGCGGGGAAAGCTCTCCTGCGCCAACTGGGCGCATGCCTTCGCGGCGGCCCCGGCGGCGGACAAACTGCGCGTGCGGCTACCATCGTCGGTCAATCTGGGCATCGTCACCGCCTACAACGACATGCTCTCGGCGCATCAGCCGTTTGAACGGTTTCCCGACATCATCCGCGACGCCGCGCGCGAAGCGGGGGGCACAGCCCAGGTCGCGGGCGGCGTCCCGGCCATGTGTGACGGCGTCACCCAAGGGCGACCGGGCATGGAGCTGTCGCTGTTCAGCCGCGACCTGATCGCGATGAGCACCGCCGTGGCCCTCAGCCACGACGCGTTCGACGCCGTGCTGTGCCTGGGCGTGTGCGACAAGATCGTGCCGGGTCTTCTGATGGGCGCGCTGGCTTTTGGCCACCTTCCGACGCTGTTTGTTCCCGCGGGGCCGATGACCTCCGGGCTGCCCAATGGGGACAAGGCCCGCATCCGCGCCCTCCATGCCGAAGGCAAGGCCACGCGGGCGGACCTGCTTGAGGCGGAGAGCCAAGCCTATCACGGGCCGGGGACCTGCACCTTTTACGGCACGGCTAACTCTAACCAGTTGCTGATGGAGGTCATGGGCCTGCATCTGCCGGGAGCCGCCTTCGTGTCGCCCGGCACGCCGCTTCGCGAGGCGCTGACCCGGGCCGCAACGACCCGCGCGGTCGCTCTGGCGCAGTCCAGGGAAGCGCCGGTGGGGCATGTGATCGACGAAAAGGCCGTGGTGAACGGCGTTGTCGGACTGCTGGCGACAGGGGGCTCGACCAATCATGCGATCCACCTGGTGGCGATTGCCAGGGCGGCCGGTATCCGGGTCGACTGGACTGATTTCGACGAACTGTCGCTTGCCACGCCCCTCCTGACGCGGATCTATCCAAACGGCGCGGGCGACGTGAACCACTTCCACGCCGCGGGCGGCATGGCCTTTCTCGTTCGGGAACTGCTGGACACCGGACTGTTGCATGAGGACGTGACGACCGTCGCCGGACAGGGCCTGAGGCGCTACGCCCAGGAGCCCGTGCTGGATGGGCCGCGCCTGGTCTGGCGAGACCCGCCCGCCCGGTCGCTGGATATGACCATCCTTCGTCCCGCGTCCGACCCCTTCAGCGCCGATGGCGGCCTGCGCCTTGTCCAGGGTGGGCTCGGCCGCGCGGTCGTCAAGGTCGCGGCGGTGGCGGTCGAGCATCGGATCATCGAGGCGCCGGCGCGGGTGTTCGATGATCAGGAGGCCTTTCTCGCCGCTTTCCGGGCCGGCGAACTGGACCGCGACGTCGTGGCCGTGCTTCGCTTCCAGGGCCCCAGGGCCAACGGCATGCCCGAGTTGCACAACCTAAGTCCCGCGCTCAGTGTCCTTCAGGATCGCGGCTGGCGGGTGGCGCTGGTGACCGATGGCCGTATGTCTGGGGCGTCAGGCAAGGTGGCCGCGGCGATTCATCTGACGCCCGAAGCGCTGGACGGCGGCGTTCTGGCAACCCTGAGAGACGAAGACCTTCTTCGCCTCGATTGTGATCGTGGAGTTCTGGACGTGCTTGTCGACAGAAAGACGCTTGAGGCTCGTGAACCGGCGCCCAGCCCCGCCTCGGCTGTTGGTTGTGGTCGAGAGCTGTTCGAGCCCTTCCGCCGCCTCGTCAGCGCCGCCGAGGATGGCGCGTCGGTGATCTACCCATGAGCCGGGCCGCTAAAGAGGGGTCACGTCTGGCGTTGGTCGGCGATATCGGCGGCACCAACGCGCGGTTCGGGCTTGTTGATCTCGACGCCGAGCGTCTCGTGGTTACAGCGGCGGCGCGGTACCGGGTCAAGGATCACGCCAACGCCGCCGCGGCCGTGCAGCTCTATCTGCGTGAACAAGGCCTGACCTGCGCCCTGGCCGGGGCCGCCGTGGCCGTTGCCGGCCCGGTCACCAACGGGGCCATCGATTTCACCAACTCCAACTGGACCCTGTCGGAAGCAGAGCTTCGGTCCCTTGGATTCGGATCGGCGCGTCTGCTCAATGACTACGCGGCTCTGGCCATCGCAGCGCCGATTCTTGAAGGCGATGACCTGCGCATGATCGGCGAGGGCGGGCAGGGGCTGGCCAACCGAACCATCGCCATCATCGGTCCCGGCACCGGCTTCGGCGTTTCGGCCCTGGCCCGCGACGACCACGGCGCCGCGACGGTCACCACCGAAGGCGGCCACGTCAGCTTCGCGCCCACTGACGACGTCGAGATCGAGATTCTCCGTCTGTTGGCGCGCAGATACGGCCGCGTGTCCGTCGAACGGATTCTGTCGGGCGCCGGTCTGCACGACCTTCATCAATGCCTTCAGGCTATCGAAGGACGGCCGACAACGGATGATGACCCCGCCGAGATCACGCGCCGGGCGCTCGCCGACGATCCCGAATGCCTGAGGACGGTGGAACGGTTCTGCGCGATCCTCGGGTCAGTGGCCGGCGACTTCGCACTCAGCTTCGGCGCGCTTGGCGGCGTCTATATCGCGGGCGGCATTCCGCCGCTGATCATCAGCGTGCTGGAGCGCAGCGCCTTCAGGCAGCGGTTCGAGGCCAAGGGGCGGTTTGGCGACTATCTGCGCGGCATACCGACCCCGGTGATCATGCGGCCGCATGTGGCGCTCCTTGGCGCGGCGCAAAGCATCCGAACCCTTCTGAAGGACCAGTGATCCCGTGATTGATCTGCTCAGACGCGCCGTCGTTGTGCCCGTGCTCACCATCGACAGCGCCGAGCAGGCCGTCCCCCTGGCGCGGGCCCTGGCGCTTGGCGGGCTGACGGTGCTCGAGGTCACATTGCGCACCGATGCGGCGCTGGAGGCGATGACCCGCATCGTGGGCGAGGTCGAGGGCGTCGTCGTCGCGGCCGGAACGGTGCTGTCACGCCGCGATCTCGATCGCGCGGCGAAGGCGGGCGCGGCGTTCGCGGTCAGTCCGGGCCTGACGCGGGACCTTGTCGAGCCTCACCCGTTGCCGTTGACGCCCGGTGTGGCGACGGCGTCCGAGATCATGACTGGCCTGGAGGCGGGTCTGACGGCCTTCAAGTTCTTCCCGGCTATCCCGGCGGGCGGCGCTGCGGTTCTGCAGGCCTGGTCGAGTCCGTTCCCCCAGGCCCGGTTCTGCCCCACCGGCGGCGTTCACGCCGGCAACGCCGCCTCGCTGCTCGCCCTGCCCAACGTTTTGTGCGTCGGCGGCGCCTGGGTGGCGCCCAAGGGGCTGATCGACGCCTGCGCCTGGGACGAGATCACGCGGCTGGCCACGGCCGCCGCGGCGTTGGCCGATTCGGCCCAGCCCTAGGCCGCCGCGCCCCCCGTCAGAGCCTGAAAACGGAAATTGACAGCGCTATCAATTTGCCGTCTCACTGCCTGTGCGGGGGAAACGCAACAGGGACAACGGTCCTCAAAAACAGACTCGCCCAAGGCGGCGACCCGCGACGTCTCAACCTTGTCCCGGATAGTCATGATGATCGGCACCACCACCACCCCGGCCGGGCAGGCCACCGACAGCCATGTGGGGTCGGGCTATCTGAAATGGTTTGTCTTCGGCCTGTTCTTCATCTTCGGCGGCATGACGAGCCTCAACGATGTGCTGGTGCCGAAACTCAAGCACCTGTTCGAGCTCAACTATTTCGAGGCCATGCTGATCCAGACGGCTTTCTTCGCCGCCTATTTCATCGTCTCTTTGCCAGCGGCGGCGCTGATCAAGCGGATCGGCTACATGCGCGGCGCGGTGGTTGGGCTGCTGATCATGATGATCGGCTGCCTGCTGTTCATCCCGGCGGCCAAGTCGGGCCTGTTCGGCACCTTCCTGGCCGCCCTGTTCATCCTCGCGGCCGGGGTCACCCTGGTCCAGGTCGTGGCCAACCCGCTGATCTCGATGCTGGGCGAGCCCCGCACGGCCCACAGTCGTCTGACCTTCGCCCAGGCCTTCAACTCCCTGGGCACCACGGTCTTTCCCTATGTCGGCGCGATCCTGATCCTGGGCTCGCTCGCCAGCCTGGACGAGAAGACCCTGGAAGGGGCCGCGCTGATCGCCTACCGCGCCCAGGAATCGCTGGTTATCACCAACGCCTATCTGGGGATCGCCGCCGCGCTGGCGGTCGTCGCCCTGGTGGTCTGGTTCAACCGGCGCCAACTCGTCGAAGCGCCGGCCGAGCCGACCAACATCTTCAAGGCCTTCGATCTGCTGGCCAAGCCGCGCTTTGCCTTTGGGGCGCTGGGCATCTTCGCCTATGTCGGGGCCGAGGTGGCCATCGCCAGCCTTCTGACCAACTATCTGATGCAGGCCGATACGCTTGGACTGCCCGCCCGCGGGGCCGGCGAACTGCTGGCCTTCTACTGGGGCGGCGCCATGGTCGGCCGGTTCATCGGGGCCGCCGTCTTGCAAAGGGTCGCCCCCTGGAAGGTGCTGACAACGGTCGCCCTGGCGGCCCTGGTCCTGGTCGGCATATCCGCCGGATCGACCGGCGTCGTTTCGGGCGTGGCGCTGCTGGCGGTGGGCTGTTTCAACGCCATCATGTTCCCGACCATTTTCTCGCTCGCGTCAGAAGGTCTGGGCCGCCGGGCGGCGGAAGGGTCGGGCATCATCTGCATGGCCATCGTGGGCGGCGCCATCGTGCCGCCGCTGACCGGCATGGTGGCGGACGCGGCGACCCTGCGGGTGGCTCTGGTGGTCCCGGCGATCTGCTATGTGGTGATCGCTCTCTATGGTCGCTTCTGCCGCCGGTGACGTCCGGCGCCGTCCTATGGCGCAGGCGCGTTGCCGGACTCGGCTCGAAATGCGACATGGGTAAGCGATGATGGCGGCCGCCGGCGGGAGGGCGCCAGGGCCCGGGGCGAACAATGACCGCAGTGACGATTTATGATGTAGCCGCTCTGGCTGGCGTCTCCATCAAGTCCGTGTCGCGCGTTCTCAATGATGAGCCAAACGTCAGCCAGACCCTTAAGGACAAGGTCCAGAAAGCCGTCCATCAATTGGGCTATCGGCGCAGCCTGTCGGCCCGCAGCCTGGCCGGCGCCTCGTCCTATCTCATAGCCGCCTTTGTCGACGCCGAACTGACCATCGAGCACTGGAAGAGTGGGCGGGGGAACGACTACCTCAGTCGGCTGGAGCTGGGCGCGCTGATGGAATGCCGCCGGGCCGATTATCACCTGATGGTCGAACTGATCGACCACGGGTCGGACACGCTGGAGCGGGACGTCACCGCCCTCCTGGCCGCGCTGAAGCCGGCGGGCGTGCTGCTGACGCCGCCCAACTCCGACCATCCCCAGGTGCTGGCCGTCCTTGAGCGGACCGGGACCCCTTTCGCGCGCATCGGGCCGGAAGCGACCTCGGCCCGAGGTTTCAGCATTTCCATGGATGAGCGCCAGGCGGCGCAGGAGATGACCGAACATCTGATCGGCCTCGGCCACCGGCGGATCGGATTCATCTCGGGCCCCGCCAACTACTCGGCCAGCCGAAAGCGCCGCGGCGGGTTCGAAGCCGCCATGGCCGCGCATGATCTGCCCGTGGCGGACGAGCTGATGGTCGAAGGCGACTTCACCTTCGAGTCGGGCGTCGCGGGCGGCGGCAGGCTGCTGGGGCTCGACGACCGGCCGACGGCCATCTTCGCATCCAACGACGACATGGCGCTGGGCGTGCTGCAGGCGGCCGCGGCCCTGGGACTGAAGGCCCCCGACGATGTCTCGGTCGCCGGCTATGACGATACGCCAAGCGCGCTGTTCTCCACGCCACCTCTGACCACCGTGCGTCAGCCCGTGGCCGAGATGGCCGCTCGAGCGACCCGGCTGTTGATCCCGGCCCTCAAACCCGAGGATGCGTCCGAGGCGTCGATCGTTCCGTATGAGCTCATCCTACGGGCCTCGACCGCGCCTCTGGCGGCTTAGGGCGCGGCCTTTCCGGCTAGTGTCCGGCTGGCGCCGAGGCGATTGTATCCGATCGCGCCTGGGTCAGGGCTGTGGCGATCGCGAAGATCGTCAGCAGCGTGTAGCCAGCCAAGGGCACGTAGAAGACCGGATTGAGCACCGCCGACGCGTCTGCGATGCGGCCGGCCAAGACGGGCAAAATCGCGCCCCCGATGATGCCGAACACCAGCAGTCCCGAGGTCGCCGAGGGTGGCGCGGATGAGCGCTCGAGCGTCAGGGTGAAGATGGTCGGGAACATGATCGAGTTGAACAGACCCACGGCGATCGCCGACCAGGCGGCGGTGGTCCCGCCGGTCTGGGTGACCACGGCGCAGAGGCCGGCTGCGATGACGGTGCAGACGCCCAGCAGGAGTCCCGCGCGCACCCGCGTCAGCAGTGCGGCGCCGATGAAGCGACCGATCATCGCCGCCCCCCAGTAGTAGCTGACCATCGCGCCGGCGCGATCGAGGGGAATGTTGAGGATGTTCTCCGAGTGCAGGAAGTTGGTCATCAGGTCGCCGATCGCCACCTCTGACCCGACGTAGAAGAAGATCGCGACGGCGCCGAACACGGCCCAGGGCGAGGCCAGGGCGCGGAGCGGAGAGACGGACTCGCCGGCCCCAGCGGCCGCGGCCGTGTTGATCCTTTTGCGGGCCGTAAAAATGAAGGCGGCGAGCACGGCGAAGAAGGCCCCGACCCCCAGGAAGGCCAGGTCGATGCTGCGCAGGGACTGGCCACGGGTCGCTACGGTCACCACGGCGCCGGCCGCGAAGATCCCGCCGGTCAACAGCAGATGGGAACCCAGCCAGGGGCCAAGGACCGTGCCGAGAGAGTTGAAGGCCTGGGAGAGGTTGAGCCGGAAATGGGACCCTTTCGGTGTTCCAAGGGCGGCGACCAGAGGATTGGCTGCAACCTGCAGGATGGTGACGCCCGAGGCGATGACAAACAGCGCGATCAGAACCCCCGGATACCAGTCCGCGAGCGTGGCCACCGGCACGATCAGGCAACCCAGCACCATCGTCGCCAGCGCGAAGATGATCGAGCGGCTGTATCCCAGCCGGGCGAGGATGGCGGCGGCGGGCAGGGAGACGACGCCATAGGCGATGAACCAGGCGAAGGTCGTCAGGGTCGCCTCAGTGTAGCTGAGGTCGAAGACCTTGCGCAGCGCCGCGATCAGCGGGCCGATCAGCGATGTGACAAACCCCCAGGCGAAGAAGAGGGTGGTGACGTAGGCGAAGGCCAGGCCCGTTTTCTGCGGCGCCGGAGCGGCCTCGATCTGTTCGGTGGTCATGTTTCCCCCTTGAGGTCGCGCACCGCTTTTTCGCGGGGTCGCGGTTGATCTTTCGACGCTTTTGCACTGGACGCCAACAGGCGGCCGCCGGCGGGTCGAATGTCCAGCCAGGAGTTGACAGCGCTGTCACAAATGAGGTTACATGACTTTGAGGCGTCCGAGAAGCGCCCCGGGGAAAACGCTCAGTTTCGGAGCCGGCGCGATTGGCCGGGTCCGGTCGCCAGGCGCGGTCTCCGGCGTGGATCGGTCGGGCCCAAGGCCTTCCTCTCTCCTGACGTGACTTCAAGCGCGACCTTGCGCCGCGGCGACCCGCTCGTCGCGGCGCTTCTTTCCAAAGCGGCGGCGCCGGCCGGGCCGCCAGATCGAGAGCTTCGACCATGCGCCCGACCAAGACTCTTGCCCTGATCGCCCTGGCGCTCACCGCGGGTCTCGCAAGCGCCTCCTGCGCCCAGATTTCAGCCACGCCCACCCAATCGACCGCACCCGGGGCGGCGATCGCCCATCCGGATCTTTGGCCACGGGCGGCGAGTCCGGCCGCCATGTCGGACGCGGCAACCGAGGTGTTCGTGACCGGGCTGATGGCCCGAATGACCGTCGAGGAAAAAGTCGGCCAACTCATTCAGGCCGATATCGCCTCGATCAAGCCCGAGGATCTGGCCGCCTATCCGTTGGGATCGATTCTGGCCGGCGGCAACTCCTCGCCGGGCGGCAACGAACGGGCCTCGCCCCAGCAGTGGCTGGACCTCGCCAGAGCGTTCCGGGCCGCCGCCGCCGCGCGACCGGGCGCCCGGGTGCCGCTGATCTACGGCATCGATGCCGTGCACGGGCACAACAACGTGGTTGGCGCCACCATCTTCCCACACAACATCGGGCTTGGCGCCGCCAGGGACCCCGACCTGATCCGCCGCATCGGCGAGGCCACGGCCCTCGAGGTTGCCGTGACCGGCGCGGACTGGACCTTTGGCCCAACGCTGGCGCTGCCGCGCGACGATCGCTGGGGCAGGGCCTATGAGGGCTACTCGGAAAATCCGGAGGTCGCCCGCGCCTATGCGGCGCCGATGACCCTCGGCCTGCAGGGCGTCCTGACGGCCGGCGCAACCCTGAAGCCGGGCCATATCGCCGGTTCCGCCAAACACTTCCTGGCCGACGGCGGCACGGCCGCGGGGGAGGATCAGGGCGATGCAAAGGTCACTGAACAGGAGCTGATCGATATCCATCTCGGCGGCTATCCGGCCGCGATCGACGCCGGCGTTCTGTCGGTAATGGCCAGCTTCTCGAGCTGGAACGGCGCGAAGATTTCCGGCAACGCCAGCCTGTTGACCGACGTTCTTCGCGGCCCTCTCGGCTTCAAGGGCTTCGTGGTGTCCGACTGGAACGCCCACGGTCAGCTGCCCGGCTGCACCAACGAGAACTGTCCGCTGGCCATCAAGGCCGGCATCGACATGCTGATGGCGCCCGACAGCTGGAAGCTGCTCTACGTCAACACCCTGGCGGAAGTGCGATCAGGCGAAATTCCGATGACCCGTGTGGATGAAGCGGTTCGCCGCATTCTTCGGGTCAAGGTCAAGACCGGCCTGTTCCTCGATGACCGCCCGGTCGAGGGCCGTTTTGAAGCCCTGGGCTCTCCGGAACACCGCGCCCTGGCCAGGGAAGCGGTGCGCAAGTCGCTGGTGCTTCTGAAGAACAACCGATCGGTGCTGCCGATCCGAGCCAGCGCCAATGTCCTGGTCGCCGGGGCTGCCGACGACATCGGCCAAGCCGCCGGAGGTTGGACCCTGACGTGGCAGGGCACCGGCAACAGCAACGCCGATTTCCCGAACGGTCAGTCGATCTGGAGCGGACTCGCCACGGCGATCAAGGCCGGCGGCGGAACCGTCAGCCTCAGCCCGGACGGAACCTTCACGGTCAAACCCGACGTCGCTATCGTGGTCTTTGGCGAGACACCCTACGCGGAGTTCCAGGGCGACGTGCCGACCCTCGACTACGTTGACCAGACAGCGCTGCAGATCCTCAAGCGCCTTAGGGCCGCCGGCGTGCCCACGGTGTCGGTTTTCCTCTCAGGGCGACCGATGTGGACCAATCCGGAGATCAACGCGTCGGACGCCTTCGTGGCGGCCTGGTTGCCAGGCACCGAGGGCGGCGGGATCGCCGACATCCTGATCGGTGACGATCAGGGCCGGCCGCGCCACGATTTCTCGGGCAAACTGTCGTTCAGCTGGCCGAAAACCGCCGTCCAGGGCCCGTTGAACATCGGTCAGAGCGGCTATGATCCCCAGTTCGCCTACGGCTACGGCCTGACCTACGCATCGACTGGCGACCTGCCTGGTCTGTCGGAAGACAGCGGCGTTCTGGGCGAAACTTCGAACGTCGACCGCTACTTCGTCGATGGCCGCATGGTGCCGCCCTGGTCGTTGATGCTGAACGACGCCGCCGGCCAGAACCGCCCCGGAACAGAGCGCGTCGCCTCCAGCCCGCGTGGCGCCGTCTCGGTGCGCCCGACCGACGATCTCGCCCAGGAAAGCGGGCTGCAGTTCATCTTCATCGGGGGTGGGGAGGCCAACCCCCAGATCGCCGCCGCGCCGGTCGATCTTCGACGTCAGGCCAACGGAGAAATGGCGCTTGGCTTCCGCTATCGGGTTGACGCCCGTCCACAGGGCCCGGTGTTGCTGCAGGTCGGCCAGGGACGGGTGGCGATCACCGACATCCTGAACGCCGCGCCTCTGGGCCAGTGGCGGGTTCTGAAAGTACGGCTGTCCTGCATGCGGGACGCCGGGGCCGATATCGGCGCGGTGGCCGAGCCTTTCGGACTGATCACGTCGGCGCCGCTGACGCTGTCGGTCTCGGAGATCCGGCTGGCCTCCAACGAGGGGGATGCGATCTGCCCCGCGCCCTGACCATGCCAGGCGCGCGACACCGGCGCGGTCGGCCCGCTTGAGGACCGCGGCAATTGTCTGCTGACAGCGAGGCCGGTCGCCCGCACAGTCGGCTCATGATCAGGTTGGAGAGTCGGCTGGAGCGACCTGTGGAGGCAGTCGACGCCGGAACGCCGGTCAGCCGCCGGTTCATGAGCGGCTATACCGTGGCCCAGGTCGGCGCGTTCATCGCCTTCCTGCCGCTGCTCAGCATTCTCTTGCCGCTGAAAGCCCAGAGCCTCGACCCCGCGGGACGTGCGGTGCTGCTCAGTCAGATCGCCCTGTGGGGCGCCGTCGCGGCCGGGGTGGGCAACATCACCGCGGGTTATCTCAGCGATGCCACCAGCGGCCGCCTGGGCCGCCGTCGGCCATGGATCATCGGCGGGGCGCTGGCCACCGCCCTGGCCAACGGCCTGATCTTCTGGGCGCCGACGCCGGCCATGCTGCTGGCCGCCGTGGTGTTCTTCCAGGTCGCGCTGAACATTATGTTCAGCCCGCTGAACGCCTTGCTGCCCGACCGGGTGCCGAACCACCAGAAGGGTCTGGTGTCCGCCCTCATGGGCTTGGGACATCCGGCCGCCAGCCTGTTCACGGCGCTTGTCATCGGCGTCTTGCTGATCGCGCCCGGCTCACGGTTTCTGGCCGTGTCGGTGACCATCCTGGCGCTCGTCCTGCCCTTCGCGATCGGGCTGCGCGAGCCGCCGCCGCGGACCCGCACGGCCGCCGCCTGGTCGCTGTCGCTGGGCCCGCTGGCGGATCGGGATTTCCGGATGGCCTTCCTGTCGCGCCTGTTCGTGCAGGTCACCATCACCCTCAACATGCTCTACCTGCTGTTCTTTCTGGAGGACGGCACGGACGTCGGAGTCCGCTTTCCGGGCGTGCGGACCGAGGTGATCCTGGGGTGGCTGCTGGTGGCGTCCACCCTCGCGTCGCTGACGGTTGGTTTCGCTGGCGGGCTGCTGTCCGACCGCTTGAAGCGCCGCAAACCGTTCGTGATCGTCGGCGGCCTGCTGATGGCGATGGGTACAGCGTTGCTGGTTTCCGTGCCGCAATGGCCAGGGACGCTGGTCGCCCAGGTCCTGTTCGGCGCTGGACTGGGTCTCTATTCGACGGTGGATATCGCCCTGGTCGCCCAGATCCTGCCGAGGCAGGAGAACGCCGGCCGGGACCTTGGGGTGATGAATCTCGCCATCACCCTGCCGCAGGTCGCGGCGCCCCTTCTGGGCATGGCGATTATGTCCACCGCGGGCGGCCGTCTGTCCTGGATTTTCGCTGCGTCCACGATCTTCGCGCTCACGGGCGCCGTCATGGTGGCCGGCATACGCCGGGCGGACTGAGGCCGGCTTCCAGGCGTCCGCGTCTAGGATCCGATGTCCCTCAGATCGAGGCCCCGGGTTTCCTTGCCGAATTTCACGATCAGGATGAGCGCCACCGCCATCGGTGCGGCGATGCCTGCGGCGACGACCCCCAGTGGCGGCGCTGCTCCCAGAACCACCAATCCCTGGGCGAGCAGGCCCCCGACCTTGGTGCAGCCCGCGATCCAGCCGGTCGCCCGGCCCCGCACGGTCAGGGGATAGGTCTCGGCGGTGTAAGGCAGAAGAATGGAAATCACCCCACTTGAGCCCACGATCAGCAGCGCCAGCGGAAGGATCGGGTCGCCCAATCCAGCCTCGCCCGGGTGACCATACAGAAGCCCGACAAGGCCCAGAAGGGTGAACCCGAGCATCAATGCCAGCGCGCCGCGTGTGCTCCAGACGCTGTAGAGCCAGGCCACGAGCAGAATGGTCGGCGCCGCGATCAGAGTGGAACGGGCGATCAGACCGCTGGCGGCGCCGACGCTACGGCCGTCCGCGACCAAAGCGCCGGGTAGCCAGAGAAGCAGGCCGAAGTTCACCAGTCCCCATGCCACGGCGGCCAGGGTCAGGGCCGTGGTCAGACCAAGGCGGCGGTCAAGCGGGGAGAGGATGCCTGGGCCGGGGCCGTCGCCGGCCGTCAACGGGTCGGCCAAGCAATGCGTGGTCACGCCAAAGCGAGCCAGCATGGCCCGGGCTTCGTCGCCGCGCCCGATGTGTTCGAGAAACCTGGCTGATTCCGGAATCAACGGGCTGAGGCCGATCAGGATCAGACCGGTTGGAAGGTTGAGAAACCAGAGGACTCGCCAGCTCCAGTCGGGCTGCAGCCAGGCGGACAGGGCGCTGGCCGCGAAATAACCGCCCACCGCACCGACGCCGCCGACCAGAACCAGACACCAGCCCCTGTGCCGCGTCGGCATGATCTCGGCCAGCAGCGCATAGGCGACCGGCAACATGCCGCCCGCCGCCGCGCCCATCAGGAAGCACATGCCGACGTTCCACCAGAAATCGGGCATCGCACCACAGATGGAGGTGCCGACGAACATGATCGACGACAACAGGATGGACGCTCGCCGGCCGTAGCGGTCCGCCAGCCAGCCCCACGCGAACGAGCCCGCGACGGTTCCCGCCAGGGCGGCGAAGGGCAGGATCGCCGTCACCGACGCCGACAGCCCATACTCGGCCTGCATGCCCGGCGAGACGAAGCCAAGGCTCGCGGGCTTCATGATGTCGATCACCAGGGCGATCGCCATCACGAACAAGGTCAGCCAGTGCGCCCCGTTCAGCGGCGCGTCCTCGGGTGGAACCACGATGATGAACGGGCGGTCGGCGGTCGCGACGGTGGGCAGAAGGCCAATCGCGGTCATGGCCAGACCCACGAGGATCAGGACCATGCCCCACATCATCCCGGAGTCCATGGCCATGCCGGCGAGATGGAAGCCCATGTGCCGGCCCATCCAGTACATCGGCAAATGCAGGGCGACGCCCACGGTCACCACCAGACTTCCCAGCCAGAAGAGCCAGACATTTCTTCGTGCTGCGAACATGGAATCCCGAGGGGCGCGCCGTGGCCTCAAACTCTGCCCGGTTGCCAACACCGCGTCATCAAACAATAATAACCCAAATTGAATTTATAAATCGCGGGGCCAATGGAGCCCGGCGCCTTCGGAGGGAATTACCCAGTGAAAAGCCGATCGGGGCGTATGAGCGGCGGAGCCGTCTGATGATCCAGATCGGAGTTGATCTGGGCGGGACGAAGATCGAGGCCGCCGCTCTCGACGCTGGCGGCGGCTATGTGGCTCGCCAACGCACAGGCACGCCCGACGCCTATGAGGCGATGATCGACGTGATCTGCGGATTGGTCACCGATATCGAGGCGCAGACCGGCCGCAAGGGCAGCGTCGGCGTCGGCATGCCGGGGTCGGTTTCACCGAGCACCGGGGTCATCCGCAACGCCAACACCGTGTGGCTGAACGGGCGCTCTTTCCGGGAAGACCTCGGCCAGGCTCTGCAACGGCCGGTGCGAGTCGCCAATGACGCCAACTGTCTGGCCCTGTCAGAAGCGGTCGATGGCGCCGCCGTGGGCGCGCGGGTGGCGTTCGCCGTGATCCTGGGTACGGGCTGCGGCGGCGGGGTCGTCGTCGATGGCCGTCTGGTCGAAGGCGCCAATGGCGTCGGCGGCGAATGGGGTCATCTGCCATTGCCCTGGGCGACCGCGGCCGAATATCCCGGTCCGGCGTGCTGGTGCGGGCGGCAGGGCTGTCTGGAAACCTGGGTTTCGGGATCCGGTCTTCGCCGCGACTTCCACGAACAGACCGGACTCACGCTGACGGGGGAAGAGATCATCGCCGCGGCGCGAGTCGGAGAGCCGGCGGCGGCGGCGGCGCTTGACCGCTATCTCGACCGCCTCGCCAGAGGTCTGGCCATGGTCTGCGACATCATTGACCCGGACGTCTTCGTGTTTGGCGGGGGCCTGTCGAATGTCGCCGAACTCTATGATCGCCTGCCGAGCCTGATCGCGCCGCACGTCTTCTCCGACCGGTGGAAGGCCCGGCTGGCTCCCGCGCGCTGGGGCGACGCCTCGGGCGTGCGCGGCGCCGCGCGCCTGTGGGGCCAGTCAGCCTGGAGCGCCCATGAACCCGCCTGATCCCAGGATCGGATGATCGTCAACGAGACCGGGCGGCCGCGAAGCCGCCGGCGACCAGAGGAAACAGACCATGATCACCTTCGTCCGTTCCATCGTCCGCGCCGTGTCGCTCGCGGCCTGCGCTCTGGCTCTGATCGCGGCGTCGCCTGGTCTGGCCAGAGAGTCCGTGGGGCCATTCAATGTCGTCTTCCCGGCGGGGGGCGACGAACTGTCCCGTGATCTGCCCGGACTGCCGGCGGGAACGGTCCTGCCCGCCGGTGAGGCCTGGACGCTGCAGGCCTGGATCCGTGCGACTGAAACACCGGCCGGGACGGCGCTGGTCGCCGGCCTCGGCGACCCGTCGCAGGGCGGGCGTTTCCTGGCCATCGACGCGACCGGCATGGGTGTTCTGAACGGCGGCGAGGTGCTGCGCGCCGACGTTGACTGGCGACCGGGAGTCTGGCGGCGGCTGGCGGCGGTCTCCGATGGCCGGACCGTGCAGCTGTTCGTCGATGGCGTCCGCGTGGCGGCGGCGGCGTCGCCCAGTGTGGCGGTCGTGGCGCGGCTGAGACTGGCCCCGCGCAAGGTCGCCGGTTTCACGCCTTTCGCCGGCTATCTGGCCGATTTCCGGGTCTCGCGGGCCGCGGAACCGGCGGACGCGATGGCTCGGCTGGCCGGAAAGCGGCCCGATGACGCCCTGACCGTCTTCGACACCGGCAGCCCGACCTGGCCGGTCCAGGTGCGGCAGATGTACGGTCAGACCGCGCCCCAGGATCCCTGGACCCTGCCGCGGAGCAAGGTCCCGACATCGAAGCCGACCGCAAAGCCGCCGTATGACGGTCCTGCCCTGGTGGCGGACCAGCCCGGCCTCTGGACGCTCAAACGCTGGGCTCTGGCGGAAGCGCCCAAGGTCGACGCCGCCGGCGCGGCGATATCGCGGCCGGACTATGACGCCGGCGCTTGGTATGCGGCCACCGTTCCCGGAACGGTCCTGACCACCCTGGTCGATCGTGGCGTCTATCCGGATCCGGACTACGGGCTCAACAACACCGCCATTCCCGAGAGCCTGAACAAACAGGACTACTGGTATCGCGCCGCCTTCGACGCGCCGGCCGAATCCGCCGGCAAGCGGCTGCTTCTGACCTTCAAGGGCGTCAACTACGCCGCCGAGGTCTGGCTCAACGGCGAGCGGCTGGGCGACATCAAGGGCGCCTTCATCCGCGGCCAGTTCGATGTCACCGGCCGGGTCAAGTCGGGGGTCGCCAATGTCCTTGCCGTCAAGATCACGCCGCCTCCGCATCCGGGCATCGCCCACGAGGAATCGCTGACCGCCGGAGTCGGCGAGAACGGCGGCATGATGGCCCTCGACGGCCCGACCTTCATCGCCAGCGAGGGCTGGGACTGGATTCCCAGTGTGCGGGACCGCAATACCGGTCTCTGGCAGGACGTGACCCTGCTGGCGACGGGCGACGCCCGTATCGGCGACGCCCAGGTGGTCACCACCCTGCCCAGGGCCGACAACAGCCAGGCGGACGTGGAGATCACTGTTCCCATCGAAAACCTTGGCGACCGCCCCGCCCGGGTCACGGTCGACGCGGCCTTCGACGACGTGCGGGTCGAGAAGACCGTGCTTGTCGCCCCAGGCGTCGGCGAGGTCCGGTTCACGCCCGCCGAGTTTCCCGCCCTATCCGTGCGCGATCCGCGACTCTGGTGGCCCAATGGCTATGGCGAGCCGGCGCTGCACGGCCTGACCCTGACCACATCGGTGGACGGCCAGGCGTCCGACCGCCGCCAGCTTCGGTTCGGCATGCGCCAGATCACCTATGAACTGTCGCTGATGAACCCGTCGGGTCATCTGCGCCGGGTCGAGGTCGACTTCGCCAGGGCCCGGCAACTGGGACAGGACGTGACCGACGGCAGCCACGACGGCCTCCGTAAGGTTCCCGATGGCTGGGCGACCTCGCTGACGGCGGTCGGCGACACTTCGCCGGCGGTGCGGGACGTGCCTGAGACGGGCCTGTCGCCCTTCCTGGTGATCAAGGTGAACGGTCGGCGGATCGCCGCCCGGGGCGGCAACTGGGGCACCGACGACTGGCGCAAGCGGGTCGAGCGCGAACGGCTGGAGCCCTACTTCCGCCTGCACCGCGACGCCAACCTCAACACCATCCGCAACTGGGTCGGGCAGAACACAGAGGAGGTGTTCTTCGACCTGGCCGATGAGTACGGACTGCTGGTGATGAACGACTTCTGGGCCTCGACCCAGGACTATCAGCTCGAACCGCAGGACGTGCCGCTGTTCCTGGCCAACGCCGCCGACGTCATCAAACGCTTCCGGAACCACCCCTCGATCGTTCTGTGGTTCGGCCGCAACGAGGGCGTGCCCCAGCCGATCCTCAACGAGGGGCTCGAGGCCCTTGTCCATGATCTGGATGGCACCCGCTGGTACACTGGCAGCTCCAACCGCGTGAACCTGCAGAACAGCGGGCCGTACAACTACCGGGAACCGGAGAGCTATTTCACCGACCACGCCAAGGGCTTCTCGGTCGAGGTCGGGACGCCGTCCTTCCCGACCCTGGAGGCCTTTGAGGCCGCGGTGCCGGCCGCCGACCGCTGGCCGATCAGCGACGTCTGGGCCTACCACGACTGGCACCCGACCGGGAACGGCGCGACCCAGTCCTTCATGGACGCCATGACCGCCCGCCTGGGCGCGCCAACCAGCCTCGAGGACTTCGAGCGCAAGGCGCAGTTGATGAACTACGACACCTACCGGGCGATCTTCGAGGGCATGAACGCCGAGCTCTGGACGAAGTCCTCGGGCCGTCTTTTGTGGATGACCCAGCCGGCCTGGCCCAGCACCATGTGGCAGATCCTCAGCCACGACTATGACACCCACGCCGCCTTCTACGGCGTCCAGAAGGCGTCGGAGACCGTGCATATCCAGATGGACCTGGCCGACCACCGCCTGGCCCTGATCAACAACGGGCCGGTCGCGATCGAAGGGGCCAAGGTCCAGGTTCGCGTCCTCGCGCTCGATGGTCGCCTCCTGTCAGACTCCGCCCAGACCCTGTCCGCTGCGGCCGACAGCATGTCGCCGGGCGAGACCCTGGCGCTGGACGGGCCGTTGGCCGCGGAGGGGACGGTGATCGTGCGCCTCGACCTGACGTCGGCGGAGGGCGAGGCGTTGTCGAACAATCTCTACTGGCTGACCGCCGACGCCGCGAAGGGCCGCAAGTTGGCCGATCTGGCGCCCCAACCTGTCGAGATTTCCGCGAGCCGCGAACGCGACGGGGCCGAAACGGTGGTCTCGGTCGTGTTGGAGAACCGCGGATCGGCGCCGGCCCTCAACATCAAGATGACCCTGGTCGACTCGGTTGGACGGCGCATCCTGCCGGCCTATTACAGCGACAACTACGTCTCCCTGCTGCCCGGAGAGGCGCGGACCATCGCGGTTCGGTATCCGACTGCCGCCTCGGCCAGGCCGCCGGAAGTCGCCTTGAGGGGCTGGAACGTCAAGCCGGCGAAGGTCCGGGCCCGCTAGCGGCTTCTCCGTCAGGGGCGGGAGGTCTTGCGCAGGGTGGCGCGGGAGGGCAGCAGCCGGTCGATAACCGGCAGGATGGCGGCGCCGACCGCCGGGGCGTCCGCCGATGTCGCCGCCCGCGACACCTTTGCGATCGCGGGCACGCCGGTGATGGCGGCCAGCCGGGTATTGAGGGACTGGGTCAGGCGTTCGACGATCGCCGCCGGCAATCGTCCGCCGATGTAGACGGCCTCGGGATTGACCACGCAGCTGATGTTGACGACGGGGGCGGTCAGCACGTCGGCGGCTAGGTCAATCCATTCGTCGATCCGCGCCTGGGCCTCGGGCGGCAGGCCGAGAAGGCCGTCCGGCTCGCTCACCGAGAACCCGCCGGCACCGATATGGGCGTAGAGGGCGGAAAGGGACACCACCGCCTGCAATGATGTGGCGCTGGTTCTGTCAGACTGGATAGGGAGAAAGCCGATCTCGCCGCTGCGTCCATCCGCGCCGCGAAAGTGCTCGCCGTCGATGATCAGGCCGCCGCCCAGCCCAGCGGCGATCAGAATATAGAAGAAGCTCGGCTTGCTCATGCCGTGGCCGTACTGCAACTCGCCCAGGGCGGCGGCGGCGGCGTCATTTTCCAGGAACACGGGCGGTCCGCCGGCCCGCGCGAAGAGGCTGGCCGGATCTGTCGTGTTCCAGGCGTCGAAACTGGCCGGGCGGCCGGGGATGTCGACCTTTCCGAAGTCATCGGGAAGCGCGATGCCGATGCCGAGCAACTGAGCTTCCGTCAGATTGTTCTCGGCCAGAAGCCTCGCGCCCGCGTCATGCCAGAATCGGGACACGTCCTCTGGAAGAGGAAAGCGGATTTCCCGCGTGGCGCGCCCTCGCACCTGGCCGGCGAAATCCACCAGGACGACGGTGATGTGATCGCGGTCGACATTGATCCCGACCGAGAAGCAGCCCTCGGGATTGGCGGTCAGGGTCATAGCCGGTTGACCGCGGCCGCCTCTCAGGCGGCCAGCCTCAAGGATCAGGCCGTCCTCAAGCAACCGCCGCGTGATGTTGGCGATGGCCGGCCCTGTCAGGCCCGTGATCTCGACGAGCTCAGCCCTCGTTATCGAAGTCCGGGCCCGGATCGCTTGCAGGGTTACTCGCTGATTGTGATCACCCGCGCGTTCCAGGTTGGTGCCCGACAGGTCAGTGCCGGATGCGCGTCGCCGCGCCTTGTGTCCTGGTGCTGTACCGCCAGCCAAATCCAAACGTCTCCAAACCCACGTCACCGGTTGCCCGTGGATTGGGCGACCGGCGTGATCCCGGAATTATACAACTTGCAATAAGAAATCCGTTAGTGCTATTAATGCGAATGACAGCGCTGTCTAATTTCCAACGACAGCAAAAGTCACCGGGTTACGACGATCCGAGTCACCGGCCGCCAAGACGCCGGACTGAATTTTTGGGGAGGATGCCGCAGGCATCCCGAGAACAGCGTGGTCCCGACTTGGAGAGAGCTCTCCGAGCATGAGGCACTGCGCGTTAACGCAAGTAGAGGGGAATAGGGCCATGAAAACGAAATTCAATCGATCCCGCGCCGCGCTGCTCACAGCGACATCGACCCTGGCCATGATCACGGCAGGTCATGCTCGGGCGGCCGATGCGCCCGCCGCGGCGCCGACCCAGGTCGAGGAGGTCATCATCACCGGCTTCCGCGCCTCGCTTGCGAGCGCCCTGGCGGTGAAGAAGGACTCAAACCTGATCATCGAGTCGATCACTGCCGAAGACATGGGCAAGTTCCCGGACCAGAACATCACCGAGTCCCTGCAGCGCCTTCCAGGCGTGCAGATCGACCGCCAGAATGGGCAGGGCACCAAGGTCCGCATCCGCGGCCTCGACCAGAATGTCACCGTGCTGAACGGCGACATCTTCGTCAGCGGTCTGGAGATCTTCCGACTGGGCGAGGGCAACGCGCGGCAGGACAGCTCGCTTGAAGGCGTCCCCTCAGAACTCATCGCCGCCGTCGATGTCTACAAATCGCCGGACGCTTCGCTTCTCGAAGGCGGCCTTGGCGGCATCGTCAATCTGAAGACCCGAAACGCGCTCACCCTGCCCGATACCCTGACCTTCTCGGGCGTCCTGCGGGGCAACCGCGGCGGCGACGGAGACTGGAACCCGACCGCGTCGGTGATCCTGGGATACAAGTTCTCCGACCGCTTCGCGTTGCTGGGAACGGTCTCCTACGACAAGACCTTCATCCATACTGACGCGCTCGGCGGTGAAAACCGCGGCACCTGGGCCTATCTGAACCGCCCGGTCGGCACGGGCGTGACGCAGACCTCCACGGCCAATATCTGGTCGCCGGAATACCGGTACGCCACCAACCGCGATCAGGAGCGTGAACGGCTGGGCATGTCGCTGAACGCCGACCTGCAGGTGACCGACTCCCTCCAGTTCACGGCGGACTGGTTCCATTCCGATCTCAAGATTCTGACGTCGGAAGCCTCGATCAAGTTCCCGTTCAACCTCGAGAGCGCGACTCTCCAGACCGGCTCCTTCACCACCGACAGCAACGGCATTCTGCAAACGGGCCGGGTGACAGCGTTGTCGGCGGAGGCGATCTCGTTTGTTCAGAACGCCGAGGCCGTCACCGACAACTACCAACTGGCCGCCAACTGGGACAATGGCGGTCCCCTGACCGCCAGTTTCCGGGCCGCCTACTCCAAGGCGAGCTACGACAGCACCAGCGGCAACAATGACGTCCGCTACACGCAGTACGGGGTTCGCAACGGCACGGCCCTGGGGCTGACCCCCAACCCGTCCGCACCGACGACCTTCTCGTTTGACTACGTGAATGGCGACAACCCGACGTTCACGCCGGTCAATCCCGCCCAGTTCACAACGCCCTCAAACGTCTTCGCCAAGTCGCATTGGGTGTTCGGCGAAAGCACCGAGACCGAGAACCAGTCCATCCGCGCCGATTTCAAGTATGAGCCCGGGTTCGGCGAGGAGGCCGGCCTGACGCTCAGCTTCGGCGGTCGTCTCGCCAAACGCACGGTCGATACGTCCTATGGCCGCTACCTGGCCGACTATTCCGGCAAGGGTGAACTTGACGCCCATGCGCTCGGCGTCGGGGACTGGACGCCGCTGGGCTATTTCCAGGACGGCGCCATCGGCCTCAAGTCCTGCGAGCTGCCGCTTCTGACGCCGGGTCACCCCCCCTGCACAGGCAGGTTCGGAGACTCGCCGGCGGTGATCACGCCCTATGAAACGGCGGCGTCCAACCCGGGCCGGTTCGAGACTGTGACCATCGGCGGGATCACGGCCCTGGTCCAGAATCGTGGCCAGATGAAGAACCCGGTTTCCTGGATCCAGGGTCTCTATCCCACCACGCCGTTCGCCTACTACGAGGACCCTCTGGAAAGCTTCTCGGTCGAGGAAAAGACGAGCAGCGCCTATTTCATGGTCGATGTCGGGCGCAGGGATGACCGCTTCCATCTGAATGGCGGCGCCCGCGTGGTGAAGACCGAACTGACGATCAACGCCAGCTCGACGCCGATTTCGGACGCCTGGTACTATGGCACCGACAGCTGGAACGGCGTGCTCGCCAATCCGGTGCAGCAATCGACCGTCCGTGAATACACCGACGTCCTGCCCAGCGTGAACGCGGTCTTCGAGGTCAACGACACCGACAAGGTTCGCGCCTCCGCGGCCCGGGTCGTGGCGCGTCAGAATCTGTTCGACCTCGGGAAGGGCTCCAGCTTCGATTTCACCCGCAACACCACCGTGGGCGATCCGAACTTCAACCGCTTCATCTTCACCAACGGCAATGGCGGCAACGCCGAGCTCGACCCCTACCGGGCCAATCAGTTCGACCTGGCGTACGAGCGCTACTTCGGCCGCCAGGGCCTGATCTCGGCCTCGTTCTTCTACAAGAGCGTCGACTCCTTCATCCAGACCGACACGGTTTCGCGCAGCGTGGCCGATGGTTCGGTGGCGGGCTCCACGGTCGGCACCTACACCTCGCCGGTCAATGGTGAGGGCGGCTCGGTCAAGGGCATCGAACTGGCGGCTCAATACGCCTTCGAGAACGGCCTCGGCTTCAACGTCAACTACACCTACTCCGACTCTGAATCGCCGTTCTCGAACGACTTCGACTCCAGCCTGCCGATCCCGGGCGTCTCCAAGACGGCCTACAATCTGCAGGGCTACTACGAGAACAACGGCTTCGAAGCCCGGCTGTCCTATGCCTGGCGCGACAAGGCCTATCTCGGCAACTTCGGCTTCGGCTCGGGCGCCGACACCCACACGCTGGGCATCTGGCAGGCGGCTTATGGTCAACTCGACGGCCAGGTCGCCTACAGCGTGACCCCGGCGCTGAAGGTGACCTTCGAAGGGATCAACCTGACCGAAGAGGCCTCGAGCGCCTACCTGCAGTTCGAGAACCTGCCCTTCCGCTACCTGTCGGGCGACCGCCGGTTCCTGCTGGGGCTGCGCTACCGCTTCGGTATGTAGTTGGCGCGGGCGACAGACACTCCCCTGTCGCCTATCGTCCACGCTTGACCGGGGCCGCCTCTTTCCCGAGGCGGCCCCGGACTTGCGTTTTGGCCGGCGCGTCGCGCGGGCGGGACAAAAAGGGTGGACCAGTCGGTCATGGAAATCGTCGGCGACAATCTTCCACGGTCAATCGTCATCCTGGGCGGCGGCACGGCCGGCTGGATGGCCGCGGCCCTGTTCTCGCGCGCCCTGGCGGGGCGTTGCGACATCACCCTGGTCGAGTCGGCGGAGATCGGCACGGTCGGAGTGGGCGAGGCGACCATCCCGCCTATCCGCATTTTCAACAACACGCTGGGCCTGGATGAATCGGCCTTCGTTCGGGAAACCCGCGCCACCTACAAACTGGGGATCGAGTTCAACGGATGGACCCGGCCCGGCGAGCGGTACTTTCACCCGTTCGGCGTCTATGGCGTCACGCCCGACCCAGGCTATTTCCATCAGTACTGGCTCAAGCTGGCGGCGCTGGGCCGGGCGGGCCCGCTGGAGGACTACTCCCTCTGCGCCGTGGCCGCCCGCACGGGCCGGTTCGGCCGCCAGAGCCAGGATCCCAACTCGCCGCTGTCCACCTTCGGGTCGGCCTTTCACTTCGATGCTTCGCTCTATGCGCGCTACCTGCGCGGCTATGCCGAGCGGCTGGGCGTCAAGCGACTGGAAGGCAAGGTCGAGAAGGTCGATCTGCGCAGCGAGGACGGGTTCGTCGAGGCGCTGGTCCTGGACGATGATCGCCGCGTGGAGGGGGACTTCTTCATCGACTGCTCGGGCTTTCGCGCCGTGCTGCTCGAACAGGCCCTGGAGACCGGCTACGAGGACTGGTCGCACTGGCTGCCCTGCGACCGGGCCATGGCCATGCCGTGTGAGCGGCAGGGCGACCCCGACCCCTTCACCCGCTCCACCGCCCAGGCCGGCGGCTGGGTCTGGCGCATTCCGCTGCAGCATCGCGACGGCAACGGCTACGTCTATTCCAGCGCCTTCCTGTCCGATGACGAGGCCGAGCGCACCCTGAGGGAGGGTCTGGGCGCCGCCCCGACGGCCGAGCCCAACAAACTGCGGTTCGTCACCGGTCGGCGCCGAAAGGCCTGGAACAAAAATGTGCTTGGTCTGGGTCTGTCGAGCGGCTTTCTCGAGCCGCTGGAATCGACCAGCATTCACATGATCCAGGCCGGCCTGCTCAAGTTCCTGGCTTCATTCCCGGGGCGTCAGTGGGACCCGGTGCTGGCCGACGACTACAACGCCCGGATCGCCCTTGATTTCGAGCGCATCCGCGACTTCATCATCCTTCACTACCACGCCAACCAGCGGGACGAGCCGCTGTGGCGGCAAACC
This sequence comes from Caulobacter sp., assembly GCA_030680355.1. GTDB lineage: Bacteria > Pseudomonadota > Alphaproteobacteria > Caulobacterales > Caulobacteraceae > Caulobacter. Next base: position 35,695 of record JAUXVF010000027.1, on the reverse strand, counting down.
CGGGAGATGGCCATTCCCGACAGCCTGGCCCAGCGCATGGCGCTGTTCGCGGCGCGCGGAAAGCTGTCCCTGGCCGCCGAGGAGATGTTCACGGTGACCAGCTGGCAGGCCGTCATGCATGGCCAGGGGGTATCGCCCGCGGCCTATGATCCGTTGGTGGACCTGCATGATGTCGACCGGATCGCGGCGGAGTTCGACCGGGTCCGGGACGAGATCGCGGCGGCGGCCAAGACCATGCCCCGCCACATCGACGCCTTGAGGGGCTGACCGGCCGGCCTCGGGCCTCCGCCGTCGACCTTCTCCCACCGACAGACTTTTCAACATCGGTCCGCGTTCGGGAAAGCGACGGGAGAATAGGGTATGAGTCCGGCGGCGCGGATCGCGCCCCCTGAACACCCATTCGCAATCAGAACAAAGGCGTCGCCGATGACCCTGGAAACCGTCTCCACCCATCGGGCTTTTGAAGGTGTTCAGGGCGTCTATCGTCACGCCAGCGAGGCGACGGGGGGCGAGATGACGTTCAGCGTCTTTGTCCCGCCGCATGAGCCCGGCGCCCGCCTGCCGGTGGTCTGGTACCTGTCGGGGCTGACCTGCAACCACGCCAATGTCACGGAAAAGGGCGAGTTCCGCCGCGCCTGCGCCGAGCTCGGCCTGATCTTCGTGGCGCCGGACACCTCGCCCCGCGGGGAGGATGCGCCCGACGACCCGGAGGGCGCCTACGACTTTGGTCTCGGCGCCGGCTTCTACGTTGACGCCACGCAACCACCGTTCGCCGCCCGCTATCGCATGGAGCGCTATGTCATTGAGGAGTTGCCGTCGGTGATCGCCGATCAATTCCCCGCGGATATGGAGCGGCAGTCGATCATGGGCCATTCGATGGGCGGGCACGGCGCCCTGACCCTGGCCCTGCGTCATCCTGGCCGCTATCGCGCGGTCTCGGCCTTCGCGCCCATCGTTTCGCCGAGTCAGGTCCCCTGGGGACAAAAGGCGCTGGGCGGCTACCTTGGGTCGGACCCCGCGGTCTGGGCGGCCCATGACGCGGTCGCTCTGATCGAGCAGGGCGCGCGGCTGCCCGACCTCCTCGTCGACCAGGGCGAGGCCGACGCCTTCCTGACCGAGCAACTGCGGCCCGAACTTCTGGCGGAGGCCTGTGAACGCGCCGGCATTCCGCTCCAACTGAGGCTGCGGCCGGGCTACGATCACAGCTACTATTTCATCTCCAGCTTCATGGCTGATCATCTGCGCTGGCATGCTGAACGCCTGGGCTGATCGCGATGACCGACGGGCGGCGCCCATAAGCGGCAAAAGCTGCGACACTGTCTGCCCCGTCAGGGCGCGGACCGGAGAGGAATGAGATGCCGGCTGAAGGCATGACAGAGTTGGACCGGGAGAAGCTGTCGCAGCTGATCGAGGCGCATGCCGATCGGCCCGGCGCGTTGTTGCCAATCCTGCAGGCTGTCCAGGCGGGCTTTGGTCATGTCGCCGACACCTTCGTGCCGGTGATCGCCGAGCGGCTCAACCTCAGCCGGGCCGAGGTCCACGGCGTCCTGACCTTCTATCATGATTTTCGCCGTCAGCCGGCCGGCCGCCGTGTTCTGAAACTCTGCCGGGCCGAGGCCTGCCAGGCGATGGGGGCCGTCGATCTACTCGCACAGGCGGAACATCGGCTGGCCACGGCGATGCCGGGAACCCGCGCAGACGGCGCGGTGACCCTGGAGCCGGTCTACTGTCTGGGTCTCTGCTCCGTGGCCCCGGCCGCGATGCTCGACGGGCGGCTGGTCGGGCGGCTGGACGCGGGCCGCCTCGACGCGCTGATCGACGAGGTGCTGGCGTGACCGTCACCGTCTATGTGCCGGGCGACGCCGCCGCGGTCGCCTGTGACGCTGACGCCGTCGCTCGCGCGATCGAAGCGGCATTGGCCGCCCGCGGCGAGGACTTCGTGATCATCCGCAACGGCTCGCGCGGCCTGCACTGGCTCGAGCCCCTGGTCGAGGTCGTGACCGATACGGGTCGGATCGCCTATGGCCCGGTCGCCGTCGAAGACGTGGCGGACCTGTTCGCCTGTGGCTTCCTCGCCGGCGCCGACCACCGGCTGCGCGTCGGGCGGCCGGAGGATCACCCCTTCCTGGCCGGCCAGACCCGGCTGACTTTCGCCCGGTGTGGCGTCATCGATCCGGCGAGCCTGGACGCCTACCGCGCCCATGGCGGCGGTCGCGGTCTGGAGAAAGCCCTGACGATGACCGCCGCCGACCGGATCGAGACGGTCAAGAACTCGGGTCTGCGCGGCCTGGGCGGGGCCGGGTTCCCTGTCGGGGTCAAATGGGAGACGGTCGCCCGGACCGAAGGGCCGCGGAAGTACGTCGTCTGCAACGCCGACGAAGGTGACAGCGGCACGTTCGCAGACCGGATGCTGATGGAAGGCGATCCTTTCTGCCTGATCGAGGGCATGGCGATCTGCGGCCTGACGGTCGGGGCGACGCAAGGCTACATCTATGTGCGGTCCGAATACCCGCACGCCATCGCGGCGATGGCGCGGGCCATCGAGGCGGCCCGCGCCGGCCGCTGGCTCGGGGCGGATCTGTTGAGCTCGGGGCTGGCCTTCGACATCGAGCTGCGGGTGGGCGCCGGAGCCTATGTCTGCGGCGAAGAGACGGCGCTGCTGGAATCCATCGAGGGTCGGCGGGGCCAGGTGCGCGCCAAGCCCCCGCTGCCAGCCCACAAGGGTCTCTTCGGCATGCCGACGGTGATCAACAATGTGCTGTCGCTGGCCGCTGTCCCCTTCATCTTCGCCGAGGGGCCGAAGTCCTTTCGTGATTTCGGCGTCGGCCGGTCCCGCGGCACCATGCCCATCCAGCTGGCGGGCAATGTGAAACATGGCGGACTGTATGAAACGCCGTTCGGCCTGACCCTCGGCGAACTGATCCTGATCGCCGGGGGAACGGCGAGCGGCCGGCCGGTCCGGGCGGTCCAGGTAGGCGGCCCGCTGGGGGCTTATTTCCCGCCGCGCTTGTTCGACACGCCGTTCGACTATGAAGCCTTCATGGCCGCCGGCGGCCTGATCGGGCACGGCGGGATCACCGTCTTCGACGACAGCGTCGATATGGCGAGGATGGCGCGGTTCGCCTTCGAGTTCTGCGCCATCGAAAGCTGCGGCAAATGCACGCCCTGCCGGATCGGCGCGGTGCGGGGCGTGGAGACCATGGACCGGCTGATCGCTGGAGACCGGCCGGCTGAACAGCGCGCGCTCATTGCCGATCTTTCGGAGACCATGAAGTTCGGCTCGCTGTGCGCGCTCGGCGGTTTCACGCCCTTTCCGGTGATGAGCGCCATCACCCATTTCCCGGAAGACTTCGGCGCGGATCATCCCGCGGCCGCGGCGGAGTAGCGAGCCATGGCCTTTATCGGCGAAAGCGATCTTGGAACGCCCGCCCCGCGCGAGACCGGACGGACCGTGTCGCTGACCATCGACGGACAGTCGGTCACCGTACCAGAAGGGACGTCGGTCATGCGGGCGGCGGCCGTCATGGGCACGGCCATCCCAAAGCTCTGCGCCACCGACATGCTGGAGGCGTTCGGCTCCTGCCGGCTTTGCCTGATCGAGATCGAAGGACGCGCCGGCACGCCCGCCTCCTGCACCACGCCCGCCACTGACGGGATGGTCGTTCAAACCCAGACCAGCCGGCTCAAGGCCCTGCGCAAAGGGGTGATGGAGCTCTACATCTCCGACCACCCGCTCGACTGCCTGACCTGCCCGGCCAATGGCGACTGTGAGCTGCAGGACATGGCGGGGGCGGTGGGCCTGCGCGAGGTGCGCTACGGCTACGAGGGCGAAAACCATCTGGCCGCGGCCAAGGATGAGACCAACCCCTATTTCACCTTCGATCTGTCCAAGTGCATTTCCTGCTCGCGCTGTATCCGGGCCTGCGACGAGGTGCAGGGCACCTTCGCCCTGACCATGGCCGGCCGGGGTTTCGGCAGCCGTGTGTCGCCCTCCCAGGGCGAGGACTTCTTTGGCTCTGAATGCGTGTCCTGCGGCGCCTGCGTTCAGGCCTGCCCGACCGCGACCCTGCAGGAAAAGGCGGTCATCGAGATCGGCACGCCGGACCGGTCGGTGGTGACCACCTGCGCCTACTGCGGCGTCGGCTGCGCGTTCCGGGCCGAGATGCGCGGCGAGGAGCTGGTCCGGATGGTCCCCCACAAGGCGGGCAAGGCCAACCGTGGACACAGCTGTGTCAAAGGCCGCTTCGCTTGGGGTTACGCCAGCCACAAGGAACGCATCCTGTCGCCGATGATCCGCGCCTCGATCGACGAGCCCTGGCGGGAGGTCAGCTGGGATGAGGCCATCGCCTATACGGCCGCCGAGTTCCGTCGGATCCAGGCGACGCATGGTCGACAGTCCGTGGGCGGCATCACCTCCAGTCGCTGCACCAACGAGGAGACGTTTCTGGTCCAGAAGCTGGTCCGGGCCGGCTTCGGCAACAACAACGTCGATACCTGCGCCCGGGTCTGTCACAGCCCGACCGGCTATGGCCTGAAGACGACCTTCGGCACCTCGGCGGGAACCCAGGACTTCGACAGCGTCGCGGCGTCGGACGTGGTGATGATCATCGGGGCCAATCCCACCGACGGCCACCCGGTGTTCGCCTCTCGTCTGAAGCAGCGGTTACGTCAGGGCGCGCGGCTGATCGTCGTCGATCCGCGCCGCACCGATATTGTGCGCTCGCCGCATGTGGAAGCCGATCACCATCTGGCGCTGCGACCGGGAACCAATGTGGCGATCCTGACGGCCATGGCGCATGTCATCGTCACCGAAGGGCTGGCCGACGAGGCCTTTATTCGGGAGCGGTGCGACTGGTCGGAATACGAGGACTGGGCAGGATTTGTCGCCGACCCGCGCATGTCGCCCGAGGCGGTCGAGCCCCTGACCGGCGTGCCGGCGGCGGACATCCGCGCCGCCGCCCGGCTGTTCGCCACCGGCGGCAACGGCGCCATCTACTACGGCCTTGGCGTCACCGAACACAGTCAGGGTTCGACGACGGTGATCGCCATCGCCAATCTGGCCATGGCCACCGGCAATATCGGCCGGGATGGGGTGGGGGTGAATCCTCTCCGAGGGCAGAACAATGTCCAGGGCGCCTGCGACATGGGCTCATTCCCGCACGAGCTCTCCGGCTATCGCCACGTCTCCGATGACGCGACGCGCGAGATGTTCGGCGAGCTCTGGGGCGTTGAGATCGACCGCGAGCCGGGGCTGCGGATCAACAACATGCTCGATGCTGCGGTCGATGGGGCGTTCAAGGGCCTCTATATCCAGGGCGAGGACATCCTGCAGTCCGACCCTGATACGCGCCATGTCGCGGCGGGTCTGGCGGCCATGGAATGCGTCGTCGTCCAGGACCTGTTCCTGAATGAAACCGCCAACTACGCCCATGTCTTCCTGCCGGGCTCCACCTTCCTGGAAAAGAACGGCACCTTCACCAACGCCGAACGCCGCATTCAGCGGGTGCGCAAGGTCATGGCCCCCAGGAACGGCCTGGAAGACTGGGAAATCACCCAGGCTTTGTCCGCCGCGCTCGGCCTGCCGATGCCCTATGCCCATCCGTCGGAGATCATGGACGAGATCGCCCGGCTGACGCCGACGTTCGCCGGGGTGTCGTATGCCCGGCTGGACGAGCTTGGGTCGATCCAGTGGCCCTGCAACGATCTGGCGCCGGCCGGGACGCCGATCATGCACATCGACACCTTCGCCCGCGGCCGCGGCAAGTTCGTGCGCACCGAATATATCGCCACCGAGGAGCGGACAGGCGCGCGGTTCCCGCTGCTGCTGACCACCGGTCGGATCCTTAGCCAGTACAATGTCGGGGCCCAGACCCGGCGAACCGAAAACAGCCGCTGGCACGCCGAGGACCGGCTCGAGATCCACCCGCACGACGCCGAGAACCGCGGCATCGTCGATGGTGACTGGGTCAAGGTGGCCAGCCGATCGGGCGAAACGACGCTCCGCGCCCTGGTCACCGACCGGATGTCGTTGGGGGTGGTCTACACGACCTTCCACCACCCCACGACCCAGGCCAATGTGGTCACCACCGACAACTCCGACTGGGCCACCAACTGCCCCGAATACAAGGTCACGGCCGTGCAGGTCGCGCCGTCCAACCACGGCAGCGACTGGCAGGATCAGTACGAAGACCTGACGCGTAGGTCGCGACGGATCAGCCCGGCGGCGGCGGAATGAGCGGCGACCCGCGAAAACTGATCCGGATGGCCAACCAGATCGCCGCCGAACTGTCGTCGCAGCGGCCCGGCGAGGCTGTCGAGGCGACGCGCGAGCATCTGCGGCAGTTCTGGGATCCGAAGATGCGTGCCGATATCGCCGCCTTTCTGGCTGCGGGCGGGGAGGGGTTGAGCCCCACGGCACACGCCGCGATTGCCGATCTGTTTCCGGCCCCGGCCCCTGCTGTTCAGGAGGGATCGGGGGGGCGGTCCAGCGACGAAGCAGCCGCTTTGGTGGCCGTGCCGTTTCGGGTGGTTCGCCCGGACGGATCCGCTGAGGGTCTGAGGCGTCAGATCGCGGTTGAGCAGCCGGTGGCGGTTGAGTTCAACGGCCTGGGCTACGCGGTGATGATGATGTCGCCGGTCGATCTGGTCGACTTCGCCTACGGCTTTGCGCTCAGTGAACGGCTGATCGACCGGCCGGAAGACATCCTTGAGGTCGGCGCCCATACGAGCCCGCTGGGCACCATTCTGCGCATCACACTGACCCAGGAGCGACGCGAGCGCATCGTTGATCGTGTGCGTCATCGGGTGACGGAGTCGTCGTGCGGCCTGTGCGGGATCGAGAACCTCGAGCAGGCGTTGCGGCCCCTGCCAGTGGCCTCGACGCCCGCCCGGCCGACGGGCCCCGCTGTGTTTCGCGCCCTGGCCGCCATGCGGTCGTTCCAGCCGCTGAATGCGGAAACCGGCGCGGTCCACGCGGCGCTGGCCTGCGACGCGGATGGCGCGGTCTTACTCGCGCGCGAGGATGTCGGGCGCCACACGGCCTTTGACAAGCTGATCGGGGCGATGCTGCGGGAAGGCCGGCCGTGGACGGGCGGCTTTGCCCTGCTGTCCTCGCGGTGCTCATACGATCTGGTGGAAAAGGCCGCTCTGGCCGGCTGTCCGGCGCTGGTGACCGTCTCGGCCCCGACCAGTCTAGCCCTGACCCGCGCGGCGGAGGCGGGCGTCGCCCTGTTGTCGCTGGCGCGTTCTGACGCCGTTCTGTTCGCGGAGGTCGAAGGCGCGCCCGATGCCGATGACTCAGATTGATGCTTCGGGAACTGCCGGAATCTGCGATGAAGTCATGGGCCCGCAGTATGAAGGACGGGTCGGTCTGCCATGGGACGCCAATGAAACCGCCGATCAAGAGGCTTTCTGACCTCAAGGGGCCGCCCGCCCCGGCCGAGACGTTCGCTCCCCCGTCGCCCAAGGTCGCGCGGCGGAAACCAGGCAAGGTGCTGACGGCCGCCGAGAAGGCGGCCTTTCTGGCCTCTCGCCCCGACCTCAAATCCTGAAGCCCGTCAGCGGCGTCCGGCGGCGAGGACGAAAAACTCGTCTCATTCACGGGCGCGCATAAACCCGCGGTTATCGGTTACCCGGTCATTGTGCCGACATGACCGACGTTATCCCAGACGCCAGACTGGCCCAGACCGCCATTGGCGCAGAGTACGCGGCTGTGGCTGCGGCGCGCGCCAAAGGCATGATCACGCGGCTGGGGCTGGCGGCCTTCCTGGCCTGTTGCGCCTGGATCCTGGCGCCTTCGATTTGGCCGGTGCTCTGGTTTGCCTTCGTGATCTCGGGGCAGGGCCTCGACTGGCTAGCCTTCGCCCCGCTGCGGCAGGAACGATCAACGCCGCCGAGTTCGGCGGTCCGGGTCGCTTGCTTCGCTTCGACGATCGTCAACACGACCCTCTATTCGTCCCTCTCCGCCTACAACTGGTTTGAGGGCGGCTCAGCGGGCCAGCTGATGGCCATCGTCCAGGTGGCCGGTGCGCTCGTCCATGTCTCTCTCCAGATGAATGGCCACAGGGGCCTGCTGCTGGCGGCCGCCGTGCCTCATGCCGCCTATCTGCTGGGCCTGCCCATCTCGGCCTTGCTGGGTCTGGGCGGCGAGCCTGACCTGGCCATGAGCATGGCGATCATCGCCAGCCTGCTCTACCTCGCCCATCTCGTGGTGGCGATCAAACAGACGTCGGCCATCACCCGGGCCCTGAGCGCGGCCAGGGTTATGGCCGACGTCGAACGGGACAGGGCCGAGGCGGCCAGCGCCAGCAAATCCGACTTTCTGGCGACGGTGAGTCATGAGATCCGCACGCCGATGAACGCGGTGATCGCCGCCGGCCATCTGCTGCGCCGCACCGATCTTTCGGCAGAACAGGCCGCGCATGTCGACATGCTGCTCAGCGGCTCCGATGTCCTGATCGGCGTCATCAACGACGTCCTGGACATCTCCAAGATCGAGGCCGGAAAGCTGGTGATCGAGGATGCGGAGGTCTCCCTGCGCGAGAAACTCGCCACCCTTGGCCGGCTTTGGGACTCGCGGGCGACCGACAAGGGCGTGGACCTTCGCCTGGACATCGCCGCTGACGTGCCCGCGGTGGTCCGTGGCGATCCGCTCCGGCTGCAGCAGATCCTGTTCAACCTGATCTCGAACGCGGTGAAATTCACCGACTCCGGCGAGATCGTGGTTCGTGTCCGTGTCGAAGAGGCCGATCGCCTGATCATCGAGGTCGCCGATACCGGGTGCGGCATGAGCCCCGAGGCGCTGGAGCGTGTGTTCGCGAGCTTCGAGCAGGCGCATGCCTACACCACCCGCAGCAAGGGCGGCACGGGCCTGGGGCTGACCATCAGCCGGCGGCTGGCGGAAATGATGGGCGGATCTCTCACCGCCACCAGCACGGCTGACGAAGGATCGATCTTCCGTCTGGACATGCCGCTGGTGGAACCCGTCGCCAAACCGATGGCTACGGTGAAGCCCCTGAGTTCCGTGAATCTCGAGGAAACCCAGCTGTCGATCCTTATGGCCGATGACCATGAGGCCAATCGGCGGATCGTATCCCTGTTCCTGCAACCGACCGGTTGGCGGTTGACCATGGCCGAGGATGGCGAGGAGGCGATCGCCCTGGCCGCGACCGAGGTCTTTGATGTCATTCTGATGGACATGCAGATGCCCCGGGTCGACGGGCTGCAGGCGACCCGCGCCATCCGGACCGGCGGCGGCGTCAATGCCGCGACGCCTGTGGTCGCTCTGACCGCCAACGCCATGGACCATCATCGTTCGGCCTGGGCCGAAGTTGGAGCCGAGGGCTTCATCAGCAAGCCGATTGATCCGCGTGAGCTGGTCTCCACCCTGGCGACGGTGGCCTTGCGGGGCGCGATCGAGGCGGAACGCGCGGCGTCCTGACGGCGCCGTCCGATGACGTGCGACGCGTTACGGTGGCGGCCCAAGGACTGACCACCGCAGGCGGTCTGCTTCTTCGGCGACAAGGGCGATGATTTCGGTCTCGACAGCGGTCTGGGCGGCTGACGGCCGCCTTTGCGGCGGACGGGCCAGCACCAGGGTGCGGGTCAGCTTGGGCGCGAGGGGCGCATAGCTTAGACGCCCTTCCGTCACTGCGGCGTGGATAGTCGAGTAGGCCAGGACCGTGCAGCCGAAGCCTGTCCGAACGAGATCCAGCAGGGCTGGCAGTGAATCGACCTCCATCCGCGCATAGCAGCGGGGCGACCAGCCTTCGATCAACAGTCTGAGCCGATGAGGCCTTGCGGGCATCACCAATGGCGACCCGGCGAGGTCGGTCGGCGTCACGGCCTGGTTTGGCGCGAAATGGCCGGCCGGGCCGACGGCGACGAGGTCTTCCACCAACAGGGGGCGATTGGGCAGAGGACCCATGGCGGCGTCCTGGTAGAGAATGGCCAGGTCGAGACGGCCACTGAGCGCCCACTGGTGCAGGGTGGCGCTGAAGCCGTCGATCAGATGCAGGCGCAGGCGCGGGTATCGAGCCTGGATTCGTTGAGCGAGAACCGGCAACAGCGCGGTGGCCAGCGAGCTCGGCGCGCCAAGGGCGACCACGCCGGCGGGCTCCGCGGAGAGGGCCGTTACGGCGCTGCGGGCGTCCGTTGCGCCGCGCAGGATCAGTCGAGCGTGCTCGAACAGGGTTTCGCCGGCTTCGGTGGGGGTGACTCCGCGGGCGTGCCGTTCAAGCAGCCGGGCGTCCAGTTCTTCCTCCAGAGCCCGCACCTGACGCGACAGGGCGGGTTGGGCGATCCGCAGGGAGGCGGCCGCCCGGGAAAAGCTGCCGAGCTCGACGATCCGCACGAATGAAGCCAGTTGGGCGAGGGTCATGACCATGCCTATACAGCATGCCTATTGGCCCAAACATGTCTTGGACGCATGACCGGTCGTCCGATACCACTGCGCCGGATTGGAGACGCCCATGTCCGAGTTGAGTCACCCCGAGATTCGCGAAGCCGTCCGCAAGCTGTGCGCGGGCTTTCCCGGTGAGTACTGGCGGGCGCTGGACCGTGACCGGACCTATCCGACCGAGTTTGTGAAGACGCTGACCGAGGCCGGCTTCCTGTCGGTGCTGATTCCCGAGGAATACGGCGGCTCGGGCCTGGGCCTGGGGGCGGCGACGGCGGTGCTCGAGGAGATCCACCGGTCTGGCGGCAACGGCGGCGCCTGTCATGCCCAGATGTACGTCATGGGCACTTTGCTCAAACACGGCAGCGCCGCCCAGAAGGAAGCCTGGCTGCCCAAGGTCGCCAGCGGCGAGCTGCGGCTGCAGGCCTTCGGCGTTACCGAGCCGACCGCCGGCACCGACACCACCCGTATCTCGACCTTCGCCAAACGGGTCGGCGACAACTACGTCGTCAACGGCCAGAAGATCTGGATCAGCCGCGCCGAACACAGCGACCTGATGGTCCTGCTGGTCCGCACCACGCCGCGCGAGCAGGCCGCCCGGCCGGCCGACGGCATGAGCGTGCTGCTGGTCGACATGCGCGAGGCGGTCGGTAACGGCCTGACCATCCGGCCGATCCGAACCATGCTCAACCACGCCACCACCGAGCTGTTCTTCGACAATCTCGAGGTCCCGGTCGCCAACCTGATCGGGGAGGAGGGCAAGGGCTTCCGCTACATCCTCGACGGCATGAACGCCGAACGCATCCTGATCGCCAGCGAATGCATCGGCGACGGCCGCTTCTTCATCGACCGCTCATCGGCCTACGCGAAGGACCGCTCGGTGTTCGGCCGAGCCATCGGCGAAAACCAGGGGGTGCAGTTCCCCATCGCCCGCAACCATGTGCAGCTGTCTGCCGCGGCCCTGATGGTCGACCACGCCGCGGCCCTGTTCGAGGCTGGCCAGCCCTGCGGCACCGAGGCCAACATGGCCAAGATGCTGGCCAGCGAGGCCAGCTGGGCGGCGGCCGACACCTGTATCCAGACCCATGGCGGCTTCGGCTTCGCCGAGGAGTACGATATCGAGCGGAAATTCCGCGAGACGCGCCTCTATCAGGTGGCTCCGATCTCGACCAATCTGATCCTCAGCCACGTGGGAACCCACGTGTTGGGTATGCCCAAGAGCTTCTAAGAGAATTGTGGTCGGCGTCACAGTCACGGACGACCACCATCCACCGATGCTTCGCTCGGCTTCCGCTGGCGCTGGTAGGCGAAAGCAGGATCCGACAGCGGGCCCGGCTGGGTGTCAGGCGCCGCCGTCGACGAAGCGGCGGACCTGTCGGTTGTCGGTGGTGGCCAGCTCTTCCGACCGGCCCCGCCAGACGATGGCCCCGGCGTGGAGCATGGCGATATCGTCGGCAATGACCCGGGCCGAGGCGAGGTCATGAGTGATCGACACCGCCGTGCAGCCGAGCCGTTTTACCTGATCGACGATCAAGGCGTTGATGGCGCTGGCCGTGACGGGGTCGAGGCCGGTGGTCGGTTCATCGAAGAACAGCACGTCCGGGTCCGCCACGATGGCGCGGGCCAGGGCGACGCGCTTCTGCATGCCGCCTGAAAGCTCGGCCGGATAGAGGTTGGCGACCGCGTCGGTCAGCCGGACCTGCTCCAGGGCCGCGAGGGCCCGAATTCGCGCCTTCGCCGGCGAAACCCCGTCGGCGTTGGTCAGGCGAAAGGCGACATTCTCCCAGACGGTCAGGCTGTCGAACAGCGCCGCGCCCTGAAACAGGACCCCGGCGCGGTCGTACAGGCGGCGTTGCGCCCGTCCGGCGAGACCCGGCAGCGGCTTGCCGTCCAGCAGGACGGTTCCGGCGTCCGGGCGCAGCAGGCCCAGCGCCAGTTTGAGCATGACCGACTTGCCCTGACCGGATCCGCCGATGATAACCAGCGACCGGCCCGCCTCGACGCTGAGGTTCAGCCCGTCCAGCACCGGCTCGCCGCCGAAACGCTTGGTCACGGCCTTCCATTCCAGTCTGGGGATGGGCGCGCTCATCGCTCGGTGAACAACGTGGTCAGGACATAATCCATGGCGAAGATGAGGATTCCCGCCGAGACCATGGCCTGGGTCGCCGCCCGTCCAACGCCCCGCGCGCCGCCCGACGCCGTGTAGCCCTGGTAGCAGCCCATCAGCGCGATGATGAAGCCGAACACCACGGCCTTGATCAGACCCGAGCCGACATCCCAGGCTTCGACGAAATCGACCGTGCTGCGCGCGTAGACCACCGGATTGAAGTCCAGGGTCAGGGTGGCGACCAGCCATCCGCCGCCGATGCCGACGATGTCGGCCACCAGGGTCAGCAGTGGCAGGGCGATCATCGCCGCCGCCATGCGCGGCGCGACGAGGTAGCGAAAGGGGTCGGTCGAGAGGGTGCGCATGGCGTCGATTTGTTCGGTCGCGCGCATGGCGCCGATCTCGGCGGCGATGGTCGCCGAGACGCGGCCGGCCAGCATCAGGGCGGCCAAAACAGGACCAAGCTCGCGCGTGATCCCCAGGGCCACGATCTGCGGCATGATCTGTTCGGCGTTGAACCGGCCGCCGCCCGTATAGATGTTGAGCGCCAGGGCCGCCCCGGTAAACACGGCGGTCAGGCCCACGACCGGCAGGGAATAGAACCCGATCGCGATAAACTGGCGCAGGGCCTGGCCGGGAAACCAGGGCCCGATGAACATCGCCGTCAGGCCGCGGATCGCGAACAGGGCGATGGCCCCCACCGTCGCCAGCGCGGCCAGGGCGAGCCGTCCAGTCGCCCGGACCGGAGTCAGCCAGTGAGCGCCCGCAAGCGTCACGTCACTTCGCCCCGGTGTCGGCCGGCGCCGGCTTGGGTCGCACGACCTCGCCGATCAGGCCGAGCAGGTCGACCGCGCCCTGGGTGTTCAGGATTTCAGCGCCCGGCGCCAGGTTGTCGGGCGAGCCGCCCGGTTCGATCACCACATGGGCGCCGCCCAGAAGGCCGTCGCTGGTGATCTTGGCGGTGGAATCGGTCGGCAGCTTTACGGCCGGGTCCATCGCCAGCTGCGTCCGGGCGAAAAAGGTGGCCGGATCAAGGGTGACTTTCGACACCGTGCCGACCTTGACCCCGGCCACACGGACGTCGGCGCCCTGGGCCAGGGCGCCGACCTGGCCAAATCGCGCGAACAGGGGGTAGCTGCGCTTCGCGCCGCCGAAGTCCCCCGCCGTGAAGAGATAGACCAGGAAGGCGGTCGCCAGGCCCAGGACAACCACGCCCATCAATGTTTCCGCCCACTGTCCTCGCACGACCAATTGTCCCCTTTCCGTCGACGCCCCCGCGGCGTTCTTGCTCTAGTCGCCGCTCTGCAGACGCGCGATCAGCACGCCGATGTCGCCGCGCGCATTGTCGATGGTCGACACGAAATCCTGCTGCAGGGTGATGGCCAGCCACACGCCGCTGGCCTGCACATCGACAACCTTGAACGATCCGGGTGAACCCAGGACCCGCCAGGCCACCGGCAGGGCGCGACCGTCCGCCGCGCCGTCGATCACCGTATTGACGATGGTGTCGGTCGGCGATCGCGCGGTCGATCCGGTGACCCGCAGCTGATCTCCCCGAAAATTGGCCAGGTAGGTTTGGTAGAGCCCCTGCACATAGGTGCGGAAAACAGTGTTGAACTGCTGTCGTTGCGCCGGCGAGATGGCCCTGGCGTACTTCCCGAGAACGAAGCCGCTGATCCTTTGCAGATCGGCGACCCTGTCGATCAGCCGCCGGAACGCCGCCTGTTTCGCCGCGTCGCCCAGGCTGCGATCGGAAAGAACCGAGAACATGTTCTGGCCCTCGACCTGAACGAACTGTTCGGCTGGCAGGTTGCGGCCCGACCGTCCCGACTGCGCCACCGCCGCCGATGACCATAGGCCCGACCAGGCCAGCGCCGAGGCGGTGGCGAGCGATGTGACGAAAGAGCGGCGGTCGGGCGGCGGCGGGAGGATCATGAACCAGGGCCTTGAACGAGAGGCGTCGGGGCGTCCGCAGGCGGAATCGGCGAGAATTCGTCGGGCGAAGGCGGCACATTAACAGGCTCGTCGAAGTCCGGCAGGGCTTCGATCTCGCCGGTCGATTCCCTCACAACCGCAGCCCGATGCTGGAGATAGGCCGAGCGGGTCGTCGCATAGGGGTCGGTCGAGTCCTCGTTGATGGTCCGCAGCGCCTCATCGGCGTCAGCCCGCGCGTCCACCCCACGGACGACCACCCGGCCGGCCGCGAAATCGGTGGCCGGCCCGCCGGTGGCCAGCGATATGGGGTCGATCAGGGTGTTGACCACGCCGCCAAGGCCATCCCGAAGCGTCGTCGGGCCGACAACCGGGAGATACAGGTAGGGGCCATTCGACACTCCGTACCGGCCCAGGGTCTGACCGAAATCAGCATGCTCGCGCTCAAGTCCCGCGCGCCCGGCGACATCGAATATTCCCAGGACGCCTACCGTGGAATTGGCGACAAAGCGGGCGACGGCGCGGATGGTGAGCTTGGGGCGGCCTTGCACGAGGCCATTGATCGCCGTCGAGGGCTCTCTCAGATTGCTGACGATGTTGCCGACGCCCTTGCGGACGGGGGCGGGCGTGACGCGTTTGTAGACGCGGGCGACCGGCCCGATCACGGCCCTGTCCAGGAATGCGTTGAACTTGAAGGCCCGGCGATTGAAGCCCGCCCAGGGGTCTGCCGGCGCCGAGACGGCGGTCATGTCGCCGGCCGCTGGCGCGTGGCTCCAGGCCGGCAGCACCGCCAGCACCGCGACGATCACACCGACGGTCAGAGCGACAGGCAAAACCGCCGATCTTGAGGCCGGTCTGGCCTGCGCATTCGGGTCATTCAGTCTGGACATTGAATCCGGAACGAGCGGCTGTGGCGTGGAATGATCAGGGTTTGAGGCATGTTCAGACTTGAAGGGTCAGGCGATATCACGTCTTTGAATTGTGGTTAATGGCACTCGCATTGATACTAAGGCGATCCTTGTTCGATTTATAGTGTTAACCGAGCCGGGATTACTCACACCTTCATGATTGCGCGGGACGATCGCCAGGGGTTTCATCCCCGGCGCGAGTCTGTTCGGTCAAGCCCAGCTTGGTGGAGGAAACCATTTGGGTCGACCAACTCGACCTCTCGCACCCGCCGCTCACCAGATGCTGGCTGCTCGCCGCCTTCAATCCTGATAGGCTTTGGTCAGCAACCGGGACGCCCCCGGGCCGGAGGATCACTGTGTCATTCCTGATCTGGCTGGATCGTCTCCCGCCTGGCCCGCGCGCGGTGCTCGCCGTGGTTCTGCCTCTGGCCATATCGACGCTGGCGGCCGTCATGCTCATCCATATGGGCATCTTCAGGATCTCGATGATCTTCCTGGCCGGCGTTCTGTTCTCGGCGCTGCTGGGCGGGGCGATTCCGGCCGTTTTGTCCGCTATTCTGGCATTTTTCCTCTACGACTACTTCTTCCTGTATCCCTCTCTCACGTTCGCGGTCAGTTCACCTGAGGAAGCCATCACCCTGGTGGTCTTCATGATGGTCGCCCTGGGCACGGGACTGTCCGCCGGGGCGGCGCGCGATCAAAGGCTACGTACCGAGCGGCGCGCCACGACGCTTCTGGCGCTGGTTCAATCAAGCGACTTTCTATCCCTGAGTCAGACATCGGCCGCGATCCGGGCGCAGTTGGTCAAGGCCGCGGCCGATGTAGTCCAGACCGGCGCCTTGATTGTTGATCCCGATGGCGGGATCGTCGACCGGGCGGGCTCCGCTACGGCCTGGCGCGCTGATCTTGAGGACCGGATACGGACGCTGACGGACGAGGCGCTTCGGTCGCATCGCAATCGCACGACCTCGCAGGGAAGCTTCCGGGCCCGGACAATTCAGGCCGGGACGCAGGCCTATGGCGTGGTGGTCTGGCTCCAGGACCAACGCGGGGGCGGCGCGCGGGAGATCGACGACTATATCGGCATGCTGACTGAACTGTCGGCGGCGGCCCTGGCGCGGGTGGCGGCGCCCTCGAAGGACAGCCCAGTGACGACGGAGAAACCCGGCTAGAGGCTCTCGGGCGGCGCACGCTGCGACGATTTGTTTCAGAGACGAAACAGAGTGAGCCATGTTTGGTGAATGGACGTATCACCTGCCGGAGAATGCCATGTCGACGATCCGGATTTCGGCCCTTGTCTGCGTCCACAACGAAGAGGACCGTCTTGCGGACTGTCTGCAACGTCTTCGGTTCACCGACGAGATTGTCGTCGTGCTTGACCGCTGTACGGATGGATCGGCCGAGATCGCCGCCAGGATGGCCGACAAGGTCATTGTCGGCGCTTTCCCGCTTGAAGGACCGCGCCGTTTTGCGGGGCTGAGCCAATGCTCCGGCGACTGGATTCTGGAAATCGACGCTGACGAGTTCGTGTCAGACGCGCTCGCGTCCGAGGTCCGGTCGACGGTGGAGACCTGCTTTGACGCCGACCATTTCCTGCTTCCGGTGGACAATTTCGTCGGGTCGCGGCTGATCCGGCATGGCTGGGGCGGTTCGTTCGGCACCACGGCCGTGACCCGCCTGTATCGGGCGGGCGTAAAGAGCTGGAAGCCGCATCGCGTTCATCCGGGCGTCAACCTCGCCGGCCGGGCTGGCGGACGTCTGCAGAACGCCCTGGTTCACCTGGTGGATGTCGATGTGTCGGATATGCTGCAGCGACTGGACCGCTACACCCAGGCGCGGGCGCTCGACCTAATTGATCGGGGCGAGGTTGGCAGTCTGACCGGCGCCGCTTTCCGGGGCGTTCGCCGGTTCTGGAAATGCTACGTGTCGCGCAAGGGTTACCTCGAAGGCGGTTGGGGCGTGCTGATCGCGACAATGGCCGCCCTGTTCGCCTTCCTTTCGGTGTTGCGTGCACGCCTGATCCTCAATGACGCCGCCGAGGCCCGGCCGGGATCCGTCGAATTCGCGCGGGCGCCCCGATCCCATGGCGTCGGACTGGCTTGAACCCCTTCGCGCTATGGCGTCTTGAGCGTGAGCTCGCTCTGTGGCGCGCGGCCGGCCACACGCCGCGGCTCTGGTGGCGGGATGACGACGCGCGGGAGCCCACGCCCGCCCTGGACCGGCTACTGCTGATTCTGGACGGCGCGCCGGTGGCTCTGGCGGTGATTCCGGACGGCAACCTGGGTCGTCTTGCCGAGCGTCTCCTTCAAGCCCGCGGCGTGACGATCAGCCAGCACGGGGCCGATCATATCAACCGCCGGCCGGTGGGGACTTCGGCCGGCGAGTATCCCGAGGCGACGCCGGCGGTCGAGATCGCCGCCCGCGTCGGTGCCGGCCGCGACCGACTGGCGGACCATGGTCTCGCGCCACGGTTCTACACGCCGCCCTGGAACCGGCTCGACGAACATTTGCCCGCCGCCCTGGTCATGGCCGGCTTCGACTCCCTGTCGGCCTGGTCGGATCAGGGCCCGCGACCTGGCGGGTTAAGGCGTCTGGACACCCACCTCGACGTTCTGCGCTGGCGTGGCGGTCCGCGGTTTCGGGGCGGCGGGGCCTTTCTGGAGGCCCTGCGTCAGCAGCTGATCCTCCGCCGCCGGGCCGGGGCGGAAGCCGCGCCGATCGGTGTTTTGACCCATCACCTGGTTCACGATGATGCCTGCTGGGCGTTTCTCGCCCGCTTCACGCCTTACGCCAGGAAGCATTTCGCCTGGCGGGACTTCGCCGCCCTGACGGTGTGATCCCGACCGGCGTCAGCCTTCGATCGTGACCACGGTCCAGCCCCCGCCCCACTGGGACAGGACAACGGCCTGATCGCGGATCGTTTCAAGCGCGCGCAGTTTCCGCAAAAGCGCGATCGAGCCGGCGTTCATCCACATCGACACGCCAAACACCCCGCCCGGGGCCAGAAAGCGCCGATAGTGGGCGAGCACGTCCGAAGGCTCGCCCAGATACTCGAGACATTCAGGGAAGACGATGGCGTCGAATTCGCCGGGCGGCTGGAAGGCGGCCCCGTCACCGACGCTGAAGGTCGCGACGGGATCGGTCACCGATCGACGCGCCCGGTCAATCGCCAGGGGAGAAACGTCGACGCCGAGGTAGGCGGCGGGCCGATGCCCCCTCAAGGACTCGTAGAACACGCCCTCGCCGCAGCCGACCTCCAGCACCCTGGCCTGCGGCCGGGCTTCGGCGATCAGCGCGGCCAGAAGCCGATGGTGATGTCGCTGGTCGCTGCGCGAAAGATGCTCATAGCCCCCTTCCTCATAGACCGTGTCCCAGGTCTCGGTGAGGTTCGCGCCGGCGTCTGGCGTCTTGCGGCCTGTCCGCAACAGCAGAGGTGAAAGGGCCGGCCGGTCGATCGACACCAGTTCCAGAACTCGCCGCCAGCGCAGATAAGCCATGTGTTCCCCAGGGTTTGCCGGCGCCGCGACCGGGTCCGAGCTGTTGCATTTGATCCTGGCGAAGATAGAGGCCCGGGCCCTTTCGGCCCGTGTGGCAATACGAAGCACGGGCGGCCCATGCGGTCCTTGTGGGCCGAACAGGCGGGCTCAGGCCGGGATTGCGGCCGGTCAGGGGGTGGCTCCGGGCCGTCAGCCTGACATAACGGCCAATGCGGGGCGCCAACGGCGCGTCCGGCGTTGCCGGAACCATTCGGCCCCCGCGGCCGGTAAACGCTCTTGAGGTCAGACAAGCCCTTGGAAAACAGCAAAACGCGCGGCGCCGTGGCGTTGTCGACCCACAGGCGGTGGCGGCTGACCGCGCTATTCCTGCTGTACGCGGCTCAGGGCGCGCCGGAAGGGCTGCTCTATATCGCGGTGCCGGCTTGGCTGGTCGCCCAGGGGGCCACGGCGGCCGAGATCGGCAGCTATATCGCGATCATACTGCTGCCGTGGAGCCTGAAGTTCATCAATGGGCTGCTGATGGACCGGTTCGCGTTCCCGGCGATGGGGCGGCGTCGGCCGTGGCTGCTGGCGGCCCAGTTCGCTCTGGTGCTGACCCTCGTCGCCATCAGTCTGCAGGGGCCGTCGGCGAATCTGGTCGTCACCATGACCATCATCGGCTTCTGCGTGAACCTGGCCGGCGCCTTCCAGGACGTGGCCATAGATGGCATGGCGATCGACATTGTTCCCGAACATGAGCGGGCCCGCGCCAACGGTGTCATGTGGGGCGGCAAGACGCTTGGAATCTCGGGCGGCGCCATCGTCACGGGGATGCTGATCAGCCATCTCGGCCTGGCCGCCGCCGCCCTTGCTTCGGCGGCGTTTGTGTCGCTGGTCTTCCTGTTTCCGTTGTTTCTTCGGGAGCGGCCGGGCGAACGGCTGTTTCCTTGGTCGCGGGGCGACGCCTCGGTCGAAGCCGGTCCCCGGCCGGCGTCCCGGTTTAAGGATATCGCCCGGGCGCTGCTCACCGTGTTGATCCGGCCGCAGAGCCTGTTGTTCGCCTTGGGCCTGTTTCTGGCGATGATCTCCTACGGTCTTCACACCGCCTTCGGACCGGTCATGGCCGTGAAGCGGTTGGCTTGGACAACGGAGGCCTACAGCACCCTGGCGGGCGCGGCGAACCTGGTCGGCGGGTTGTTTGGTCTGGTCCTGTCGGGATTTATCGCCGATCGCCTGGGCCCGACGCGAACGGTTGTGATCGCCGTGGGCGGCATGGCGGCGCTGCAGGCGGCGCTGGCCGTCGTGCCTGGGTACTGGTCGGCGCAAGGGGTGTTCGCGGGCTTCATCCTGCTACACTCGGTGTTGTTCGTGCTGCTGTCGGTGGCGCTCTACGCCAGCGCCATGGGGCTCTGCCAGCCGCTGGTGGCGGCGACCCAGTTCTCGATCTACATGGCCATCCTCAATCTCGGCACCTCGGCCGGCGCCCACAACTTTGGCGGGGTCCTGGACAGGCTCGACTACGGCGGCGTGTTGCTGACCGGCGCCGCCTTCTGCGCGGCGTCGATGCTGGTCTTTCTGGTCGTGGAAAGCCGGAGCAGGGCGGCGGCGGCGGCCCCGGCCGGCCGGCCCTGACGCCCCGGCGCCGGGAAGGCGGCGTCGCCTTCTCTGGTATCGGATGTTCCTGTCGAGGCCGCGCCGGTCTAGGAGAGGCGCATGACCCGTCACATCGTTCATATCGTGGGAGCCGGACCCGCCGGCCTGATGGCGGCTGAGCGCCTGGCCGCCGCCGGACTCGCCGTGGTGGTGCACGAGGCCATGCCATCGCCATCGCGCAAACTGCTGATGGCCGGGCGCGGCGGCCTGAACCTGACCCATACAGAGCCGCTGGAAGGATTCCTGGGCCGCTATGGCCCGGCAGCGGCGACCGTCGCGTCGTGGCTGGACCGGTTTTCGCCCACCCACATGATCGGCTGGGCCGAGGGGCTGGGTCAGTCGACCTTCGTGGGATCGTCGGGCAGGGTCTTTCCAAGGGCGATGAAGGCCTCCCCGTTGCTGCGGGCCTGGCTGTCGCGCCTGTCGCAGGCCGGTGTCGAGCTGCGCACCCGGTCGCGCTGGGTCGGGTTCAATCAGGACGGGCTGACATTCAAGACGCCGGACGGGCTTCGGACCGAGCGACCCGACGCCGTTGTACTGGCGCTGGGCGGCGCCAGCTGGCCCAGGCTCGGGTCGGACGGCGCCTGGCGCGAATGGCTGGAGGGCAAGGGCGTGGTCGTGTCGCCCTTCAAGCCGTCCAATGTCGGTTTCGACGTGGCCTGGTCGGGAATTTTCGCCGAACGGTTCGCGGGTCAGCCGCTGAAGCCGGTGGCACTTTCGCATGGCGACGAGACCGTGCGCGGCGAGGCCATGCTGACCGCCTATGGCATCGAGGGCGGGGCGGTCTACGCCCTGTCGGCGGGCCTGCGTGACGCCATCGCCCGCGAGGGCGCGGCCACCCTGACCGTCGATCTTCGTCCCGACCTGTCCATCGAGGCCCTGGCCGGGCGGTTGGCGAAACCTCGGGGCAAGGACAGCGTGACCAACTGGTTGCGCAAGGCGGCCGGACTGTCGCCGGCGGCCATCGGGTTGCTGCGGGAAATCCCCGGCGACCTGCCCGCGGGCGCCGACAAGCTGGCCCGGCGGATCAAGGCGGTCCGCCTGACCCTGACCGGCGTCCAGGGCCTGGCGCGCGCCATCTCCTCGGCCGGCGGCGTGGCCCTGGATCAGGTCGATGACGGGCTGATGCTCAAGGCGCTGCCCGGGGTCTTCGTCGCCGGAGAAATGCTCGACTGGGAGGCGCCCACGGGCGGCTATCTGCTGCAGGCGTCGATGGCCTCCGGCGCGACGGTGGCGGCGGGTGTGGTCGACTGGCTCGCCCGGTCGTCGGGTCCGGCGCTGCCGGGTAGTTAGCGGACCACCCCTCATCATGATAATCCGACGTCGCGGCTGGCGGGAGACCCGGCCGCAAAGACCAGTTCTGAGTTGGAAGGATACATATGGGTAGGGTGCTTGTTATCGGCGCTGGCGGTGTCGGCTCTGTCGCGGTCCACAAGATGGCGATGAACAAGGATGTGTTCTCGCACATCACCCTGGCGAGCCGCACCAAGGCCAAATGCGACGCGATCGCGCAGTCCGTCAAACAGCGGACCGGCGTGACCGTGGAGACGGCGCGGATCGACGCCGACGATGTCGCTGCGACCACGGCGTTGATCAAGGCGGTCAAGCCGGATCTGGTCGTCAATCTGGCGCTGCCCTATCAGGATCTGGCCATCATGGACGCCTGCCTGGCGGCCGGCGTCCACTATATGGACACCGCCAACTACGAGCCGCGCGACGAGGCGAAGTTCGAATACAGCTGGCAGTGGGCCTATCAGGACCGGTTCAGAGACGCAGGGCTGATGGCGCTTCTGGGCAGCGGCTTCGATCCGGGCGTGACCTCGGTGTTCGCCACCTGGACGAAGAAACATCTGCTGGACCGGATCGACACGCTCGACATCCTGGACTGCAACGGCGGCGACACCGGTCTGCCCTTCGCCACCAATTTCAATCCGGAGATCAACATCCGCGAAGTGACCGCGCCGTCGCGGCACTGGGAAAACGGACAGTGGATCGAGGGTCCCGCCCTGGCCCACAAACAGGTCTTCGACTTCGATCAGGTCGGGCCGAAAAACATGTACCTCATGTACCATGAGGAGCTGGAATCGCTGGCGAAATTCTACCCGGAAATCAAGCGCATCCGATTCTGGATGACCTTCGGAGACTCCTATCTCAAGCACCTCGATGTGCTGCAGAATGTCGGCATGACCCGGATCGATCCGATCATGTTCCAGGGCCGGGAGATCATCCCGATCGAGTTCCTCAAGGCCCTGCTGCCCGAGCCCGCCTCTCTGGGCCCGATCACCAAGGGCAAGACCAATATCGGAACCATCGCCACCGGCGTGAAGGATGGCGAGGCGAAGACCGTCTACGTCAACAATGTCTGCGACCATGAGGCCGCCTATGCCGAGACCGGCAACCAGGCCGTCAGCTACACCACCGGCGTCCCGGCCATGATCGGCGCGGCCCTGATCCTGACCGGTCAGTGGTCGGGTGAGGGGGTGTTCAACATGGAGCAGATGGACCCCGATCCGTTCATGGACATGCTCAGCCGGCACGGCCTGCCCTGGCAGGTCCGCGAGCTGGCCGCCCCTCTGGCCTTCTGATCGCGCGGGCCATGGAAACCAAGGCCGCCGGTCCCGGCGCATTCGCCCGCTTTGACCTCACCCGCGTCCCGTCGCCCTGTTTCGTGGTCGACGAGGTCGCGGTGCGACGCAACCTCGCCGTTCTCAAGGATGTCGGGGAGCGGTCGGGGGCCAGGGTTCTGCTGGCGCTCAAGGCCTTCTCAATGTGGTCGCTGGCCGATCTGGTCGGCAAGCACCTGGACGGAACCTGCGCCTCCGGCCTGTGGGAGGCGCGGCTGGCCCGCGAGCACTACCACGGTCATCTGACCACCTATTCGCCGGCCTACAAACGCGAGGACCTGCCGGAAATCCTGCGGTTGTCGGATACGGTGATCTTCAATTCGCCCGACCAGATGGCGCGGTTCGCGAACTTGATCGCGGCCGCGCGGGCGGCGGGCGAGGTGTTCGACATCGGCCTGCGGCTGAATCCCGAGCACAGCGAGGCCGAGGTCGCCAAATACGATCCCTGCCAGATCGGCTCGCGGCTGGGTTTTCCGGTGTCGCAGTTGCGCCCGGAACACCTCGAGGGCGTCGACGGCCTGCATATCCACGCCCTGTGCGAACAGGGGTTCGAGCCGCTGAAACGCATCTGGGCCTCGCTCGAGCCCCGACTGGAGTGCATGCTGGCCCGGGTCAAATGGCTGAACCTCGGCGGCGGCCATCACATCACCCGCGCCGACTATCGCCGCGAGGACCTGATCGCCTTCGTGCGCGAGGTCAGCGATCGCCACGGCCTGCAGATCTACCTCGAACCGGGCGAGGCGATCGCCCTCGACGCGGGCATTCTGGTCGGCGAGATTCTCGACAGCTTCGACAATGGCATGGTGGTGGCCATCACCGACATTTCGGCGACCTGCCACATGCCGGACGTCATCGAAGCGCCCTACCGGCCGGCGCTGCTGAACGAAGCCGAAGACGGCGTCATGGTCCGGATCGGTGGACCGTCCTGCCTGGCTGGCGACATTATCGGCGACTATGTCTTCGCCGCCCCGCCGCAGCCGGGCGACCGTATCGCCTTCCTGGACCAGGCCCATTATTCCATGGTCAAGACCAACACCTTCAACGGTGTGGCTCTGCCGGCGATCGCGATCTGGAACAGCGAGACCGACGCCCTGACCCTGATCAGACAGTTCGATTACCCGGATTTTCGCGACCGCCTCTCGTGAGGGAACTGAGGGCGCCGCCGCCATCCCCAACTCGTGGAGGCGTGGCCTTGAGTTCGAGCCGGCCATTGGCAGGGCGATCTCTGGCGGCCGATGGGTGATCGCTCGTGTCTGCCTCACATGAGCCGAGCGTGTTTGGCCGGATGGACCGACGTCGGATTGATAGTCGCTCAACAAGCAAGTTGCGGGTGAACGATGTGGGAGGCGCAGGCCACATCGAAAGTCCGGAAACTACGCCGTACCCAGGCCGAACGCGGCGTTGAGTCCATCCGGCGAGCCGCTGAAGCCGGGGCGCGGCAATGCGTCTCCCTATGCTTTGGGCGGCCGTGTCCTATAGTCGCATCGACCGTTGCGGCCCTGGCGTCCGTGTCGACCTTCCGACGCAGACAGCCAGCGGGTGACAACGCTGACCGCTGATTTCAACACATTGAGACACCGAGATGGCACTCTGGAAGCGACTCAGAAAGAGCCTGCTCAAACGCTTCGCGCGCATCGCTCATCCGGACGGGTATTTCATCGCCCGCGAAGGCGGTCTGCGGTGGCTGCTTGATCATCGCAACTATGTTGACCGCCAGCTTGGCGTCTTCGGCGGCTTTGAGCGCGAACAGATGCGGTTCCTGTTTTCGACCCTGGGACAGAGGGCCGACGCCTTCCTCGACATCGGCGCGAATTTCGGGCTCTACGCGCTGACTGCGGCGAAGAACGGTGTGGCCGACACGGTCCTGGCTTTCGAGCCCGACCCTCGAAACGCGGCGCAATTGTCGGGGAACCTGTACCTGAATGCCCTGACCCAGGAGGTCCAGGTCTATCAGGCGGCCGTCTCCGACCTGGCGGGATCGATCCTTCTTGCCCTGCACTCGGCCAACTCGACCGGCAAAACCCGCGTCGCGGAGGCCGGACAGGACGGGGCCGCCGTCCCGAGCCTGACCCTCGACGGTCTGCTCGGCTGGGAGGACAAGCTCGTCCTGGTCAAGATCGACATTGAAGGCCATGAGCTGCACGCCCTTCGCGGGATGGCCCGCACCCTGCAGGCCAACACCTGTGTTCTGCAGATCGAATGCTTCGACCAGAGCGAGGCCGCGACAGTGGATTTCATGGCCTCGCTTGGCTATCGGCGCTTCCATCGCATCGATTTCGACCATTATTTCTGCCCGGAGGACTGGTCGCCGGCTGTCTGATCGTCCGGCGGCGTCTCGCCCGTCCCGCCGTCGTCGACACCCCTTTGATCGCTGGACCTTGCCTCGATCGGCGGACCGCCGGACACTGGTCGCAGACACCAGCGCCCGGGACCCCTTCATGACCTCGAAAATCGCCGCCGACCCCCGTATCGATCCGCGCATCAAGGCCGTGCTGGCCATGCCCGATCGGCCGCCGGCCGGCGACATCGCCAGCCGCGAGGCTTTGCTGGCCGAGGCCAACAGCGAAGCGGCCCTGGCGGGCGAGGCGGCCATGGCGGCGATGTTCAACGCCTGCGACAATGAGTTTACCGCGCCCTCGGCCGGGCTGACCGTGCGCAGCGACAGCTTCGTCTCGGCCCCTGACGGCAACACCATCAGGGTGCAGATCATCCGTCCCGACACCGACGAGCGTCTGCCCTGCGTCTACTACATCCACGGCGGCGGCATGCAGACCATGTCCTGTTTCAACGGCATGTACACCGCCTGGGGCCGGATCATCGCCGCCCGCGGCGTGGCCGTGGTCATGGTCGATTTCCGCAACGCGCTGCGCCCCTCCTCGGCCGAGGACGTGGCGCCGTTCCCGGCGGGGCTGAACGACTGTGTCTCGGGTCTGAAATGGGTCGTGGCCCAGGCCGCGGCGCTGAACATCGATCCGGCCCGCATCGTCGTGGCCGGCGAGAGCGGCGGCGGCAACCTGTCCATCGCCACGGCGCTCAAGCTGAAACAGGACGGCGACATCGGCCTGATCAAGGGCCTCTACGCCCTGTGCCCCTACATCGCCGGCGAGTGGCCGCTGCCGCAGAATCCCTCCTCGACGGAGAACAACGGCCTGCTGCTGGAACTGCACAACAACCGCGGGGCCATGGCCTACGGCATCGAGGCGTTCGAGAGCCGCAATCCTCTGGCCTGGCCCGGGTTCGCCACCGCCGAGGACGTCAAGGGGCTGCCGCCGACGGTGATCAGCGTCAATGAGTGCGACCCCTTGCGCGACGAGGGCGTCGGCTTCTACCGCCTGCTGCTGACCAGCGGCGTCAGCGCCCGCTGTCGTCAGGTGATGGGCACCACCCACGGCGCCGAGGTGTTCTCGATCTGCTGCCCCGACATCAGCCGCGACACCGCCGCCGACCTGGCCCGTTTCTGCAGCGAGTGACGGCGGCGCTTCTGGTCGGCGCGCCCGGTAGAGGATTTCTGGGCTCGCCCCCGGCGCGCCGGTCCCTCTATGGTTGGCGGACCATAGTCAGGGAACGATACAGATGGATCTTCAGCTCAAGGGCCGGAACGCGGTCATTCTCGGCGGCACGCGCGGCATCGGCCGGGCCATCGCCGAGACCCTCGCGGCGGAAGGCGTCAATGTCGCCATCTGCGCGCGCAACGCCGACCAGGTTGCCGAGGCCGTTTCGGCCCTGGCCGACACCGGCGTGAAAACGACCGGCGCTTCGGTGGACATCATGGACGGCGAAGCGCTCAAGGCCTGGATCACGGCCGCGGGCGAAGAGCTGGGCGGCATCGATATCCTGGTGTCCAACGCCGGCGCCATGGCCCAGGGCGGCGACCCCGACAGCTGGGAGCAGAACTTCAAACTGGACGTGCTGGGCATGGTCAACGCCTTCGACGCGGCCAAGCCCTTCCTGCTGAAGGCGGCCGAGGCGACCGGCGACGCCTCCTTCACGATCATCGCCTCCGTCTCGGCGGCAGAGACTGACAGCGCCGGCTCCTACGGCCCGATCAAGGCGGCCCTGATCCACTACGCCAAGGGTCTGGCCCGGCAGTACGCGCCCAAGCACATCCGCGCCAATGTCGTCTCGCCCGGCACCGTCTATTTCAAGGGCGGGATCTGGAACCACATCGAGACCAACATGCCCGCGATGTTCAAGGACGCCATGGCGCGCAACCCCATGGGCCGGATGGCCACGCCGCAGGACATCGCCGACGCCACGGTGTTCCTCTCCAGTCCGCGGTCCAGCTTCACCAGCGGCATCAACATGCTGGTGGACGGGGCGCTCAGCCGGCGGGTGAACTTCTAGGGCGTCTCGTCCTTGAAGGTCAGGCCGGCGTTGGCCTGGAGGCGGTCGATGAGTTTCTGCCCCATGGCCGCGCCGGGCACCCAGACGCCGCCGGCGACGTCGGTGGCGTCCTGGACCAGGCAGATGGCCGTCTCGGCGATGATCTTGGACGTCGAGCCGTAGCCGGGATCCTTGTCGCCATAGACCGAGCCGCGCACCTGTTTGCCGTCGGCGTCGACGCCGATGAACAGCAGGTCGTAGAAGCCGGCTTCCCGGTCTTCCTTGCTCGGCCCCTCGCCGGGCTTGGGCGCATCGGCGCCGCCGAGGCTGGTGAAGGCGGTGTCCGCGCCGGGGACGATGATCGACATCTCGTCATAGGTGAAGTCCGTCCCCCAGGCGTGGCCCCGCAGGAAGTTGGAGCGGTGGACGTTCTTGGTGTTGATCGTCGCCATCATGAACGGCCCGACCTCCTGGCCCAGGTCCGGGTCGAGGTGGGTGTCCATGCCGGTCGGCTGGGCCGGACCGGTGAAGCCCGGGGTCAGGGCGAACGGGTTGAACATCAGCATGCCGAGCGCCGGGTTCTTCTGGATCGCCGCCATGGTCGCCGCCCCGCTGGCCGCGGTGCCGCCTGACAGGCCGCCGCGCATCGACCGCACCCGGCCCTTGATGCGCGGAACGGGGTGGCCGAGCCGCTTGCTGGCCAGCGACTGGGTGAAGATCACGCCGAGCTCGAAGGGAATGGAGTCGAAGCCGCAGGAAAAGACGATCCGCGCGCCGGACGCCTTGGCCGCGGCGTCATGGGCCTCGATCATCTCGGCCATCCAGTTGGGCTCGCCCGACAGGTCGAGATAGTCGGTGCCCGCCGCCGCGCAGGCGGCCACCAGGTCCGAGCCGTAGAGCTGATAGGGGCCGACCGTAGTCAGGATGGCCTTCGCCCGCCCGACCATCGCCTTGAGCGAGGCCGCATCATTGGCGTCGGCGACGATCAGCGGGGTGTCCTTCGGGGCGCCGATCTCGTCGCGCACCGCTTCCAGCTTGGCGGCGTTGCGGCCGGCCATGGCCCATTTCACCGAACCGCCGACGCCATAGCGGGCGGCCAGGTATTCAGCGACCAGACGACCGGTGAAGCCGGTGGCGCCATAGACGATGATGTCGAATTCGGCTTTGGGATTCATGAGGGGGCTCCGGTTTGAGGCGCGCAACCTCGATTGACTTACGACGTAAGACAATAGGCGTCATCGGCGGCGTTGTCAGGGTGGCGCGAACCGTTCTCCGTTGCGGGTCCCTGGCGTGGGCCCGCCCGCCCGTGGATCAGAGGCCGTATCGCCAGACGAGCAGCACCGAGAGAGTCAGGATCATCAACAGCACCAGGGGCGTGCCGGCGCGGACGTAGTCTTTGAACTGATAGCCGCCGGCGCTCATGATCAGGATGTTGGTCTGATAGGCGATGGGTGTCGCGTAGCAGAGGTTGCAGCCGAACAGGATCGCCAGCACCAGCGGTTCGGCCGGTATGCCCATCTGGCGGGCCAGACTGATGGCGATCGGCGTTCCGACAGCGGCGGCGGCGGTATTGGATGAGAAGTTGGTCAGCAGCGCGGCGAACGCCATCATCGCCGCCAGGACGCCAGCGGGCGGGAAGTCCTGCATGCCAAGGGCCAGGGCCTCGCCCAGCCATTGCGCGGCGCCCGTCTCGAGCAGCGCGCGGCCGAGCGCGATGCTGGCCGCGACCAGCACGATCACCTTGGCGCTCAGGGCGCGGCCAATCCGGTCGAACTTGACGCAACCTGTGGCGAGCATCGCGATGCTGCCAGCCAGCGACGACACGGCGATGGGGGCGAGATGGAAGGCCGCGACGAGCACCGCGGCGGCGAAGATCAGCGTGGCCAGGGTCGCCTTGGCGCTGCGTGGCAGCTCCGCGGCGCCCTCGAGCACCATCGCGCCTTCGCCGACCTGCAGCAGCCGCAACGCCTTTTCGGTGCCCTGAACCAGCAGGACGTCGCCGATCTCCAGTCTGAGGCCCTTGTCGCGCGGCCGTCCGTGCAGAAGGGTTCGGTCGGGCTTGAAGGTGCCGATCACCGTCACCCCGTACCGATCGCCAATCTGGGCGTTCTTCACGGAGCTGCCGATCAGCGTGGAATCGGCGCCGATGGCAAGCTCTCGCACAACCTCGTCGTCTTTTTCCGCGCGGGCCTTGGCGCGTACCGTCTCCAACACGCTCGGGTTGGCCAGGGGCGCGCGCAGGCTTTCGCTGGCGTCGCGCAGCTCGGCGCTGGTGCCCTCAAGCTGAAGCGTGTCCCCGACCTCAAGCGGCCGGCTAGGACCTTTGAACCGTCCATTGATGTCGACCACATCGCGAAGCGTGAGATCGCCCGACAGCAGCGCCCGGACATCGGGGATCGTCTTGCCGATCACCGTCGAGGCGCTGGCCAGATGGAGTTCCCCGCGGAAGCGCCGCGAAAGCAGCTCGTCGGTCGCCGAATGGGCGGGGAGGAGGCGGGGCATGACCAGCCAGAGGTAGGGCAGGGCGACCAGCCCGGCGATCAGGGCCGTGCCGGTGAACTGGAAGACGCTGAACGCCGGCATGCCCATATCCTCGGCGATGGAGACGACCAGCAGGTTGGTCGAGGTGCCGATCGTCGTCGACATCCCGCCGATCAGGATGGCGCAGTTCATCGGCATCAAGGTCTTGGAGGCCGAGGTCCCCGTCCGCAGCGCCAGGTTCAGGAGGATCGGCATGGTCAGGACGAGCACCGGCGTGTCGTTCACGATCATGCTCATGGCGCCCCCGAGCACGAGCGAGAACAGCAGGCCCAATAGCTGATTGTGGCGCCAGAGCTGGGTCATCACCCGGGCCACCGGCTCCAGGGCGCCTGTGACCACAAGCCCTCGGCCCATGATCATCAGACAGCAGATGGCGATCAGAGCCTCGTGGCCGAAGCCGCCAAACGCCAGTTCGATGCCGGCCTTGTATCCTTCGTGCTCAACGGGGAAGAAATTGAACAGCAGCGCCAGGACAGCGATGAGCACCAGCGAGACGATCTCGATGCGCATCCTTCCGTCGGCGAAAAGCCAGAAGGTGATCATCGCGATCACCATCGCCGCGGCGGCCTGCAGAGACGGAAAGTCCATCGAATTCCTCCGGAGTGATTCCGACTCTAAACCAAATCCCGGGGAAAACGGTCAGGCTAAGTCCGGTCAATCGGCCAGCCCGCGAGGGGGGCGGGTCTGACAACGCGGCATCGGTCATGGGGGTTGCGGGGAAAAGCCGAGCGGGAAGCTCACGGCTCCCGATCCGCGGGCGGGAGCGACGGCTGGCGGCGACCTCACCTTACAGGATGCGCCAGGACAAGAGTGGCAGCCGGGGCGGAGCCCGGCAGGCCCGCACCGCCTTCCGCTCCGGCAACTGGGTCCTGGTTCGGCATAGAAAAGGGAGTGTTCGCCCCTGCATTATTCCCGTTGAGGACTAGAATATTCGAGCGACAGGCAAGAATTTTGTCAATCTTTACTGGTGTCAACTGATAAATGGAAAGGCACGGAGTGGACATAATGTCGCAGCCAACCTAGCCTCACGGCTTAGTGGCCGGTGTGATTTTTGCGCTGAGGTCAGTTTTTCTCTCGGGGCGGATATTCATGTCACCTTTCACGGCTTCAACCCGTCGTCGCGTCTCCCTCTTCACCAGCAGCTCGCTCGTTGCGGCCAGCCTGCTGGCGGGGGCTGTCTCCATCACCGCGGTCACGCTGACACCGAACGAGGCCTGGGCGGCTGACGAGTGCGGGGCCGTGGCTTTGCCTGCGGACGGTAACGCGGACGCCGCGCTCTGCACGACCGATCAGGCCGGCGGGATCACCTACGTAACCGGCACTGACGATCTGGTGCTGCTGATCGACAACGGGGTCGATGTCGGCGGCACGGGCATCACGATGACAGGGACCGGCGGCCAGGCGGTTGTCACTCAGCCCCTGTTCGGCGTTGGAGGGGTTACCGTCACCGACGGCGCGGCCGAAGCGATCACCCTGAGCACCACGACCGGGGGGGTTCGCGTCGACACCGTCAACGGTCCGCCCGTCGCAATCTCTGGCGCCACCGGCGGCATCATCATCGCCACGGGCGGTGGTTCGGCCACGGTCACCATGGACGCTGGCACGGTCGCCGGTGGCACGGGCGCGGCCATCTCCGCGACCGGCACGACCACCTCTGACGTCGACTTCGGCGCCGTGGTCATCACCGGCGGCAGCGGCGTTGACGCCACGGGCACCGTGGTCAGCGTCACCGGCACGGGCAGCATCACCACCACGGGCGGCGACGGCGTCAACGTGACCAGCAACGGCGGCGCGACCGTCGACGTCGGCGATGTCACCGCCGTGGGCGGCAACGCTGTTACCGTCGCCGAATCCGGCGCCGGCGCGGTGTCCATCGACACCGGCAACATCTCGGGCGATATCGGCATTTCCGCTTCCGGCGCGGGGACCATTGACGTCACCACCGGCGGCACGACCACCAGCACCAGCTTCCAGGGTATCCTGGTTAACGGCACCGTCGGCACGGTCACGGTCGACACCTCGGGCGGCGCGGTTTCCGGCGTCACCACCGGTGTTGCTATTTCGGGCACGGGCGTCATCGACCTGACCGCGGGTGACGATGTCAGCGGCGGCGGCGTCGCGATCTCGACGGTCGGCACTGCGGGCGCGACCACCATCGACGTCACCGGCGCGGCCACCATCCAGGGTGGCGGCGGCAGCAACGCCATCAACGCCACCTCCGACACCGGCGCGGTGACCATCACCTCGGCCGTCGGCACGCTCATCCAGGGCGAGGACGGCATTAACGTCGCCACCACGGGCGCTGGCGGCGACATCTCGATCACCACGGCCGGCGGGGTCAACGGCCAGGGCGTCGGCAACGCCATCAGCGCCACCAGCGACCTGGGCGCCGTGACCGTCTCGGCCTCGGGCAACATCCTGGCGCCGGTCGACGGCATCGTCGTTAATGGCGAGACCACCGTTTCGGTGAGCACCACCGGCACGGCCACCATCACCGCCACCTTGGGCGACGGCATCAACGCCACCAGCGACGCGGGCGCGGTCACCGTCTCCACCGGCACGGGCCTCATCGACGCCGGCGGCTACGGCATCTACGCCACGGGCGATCTGGCGGTTTCGGTCACCACCCTGGGCGCCGTCGGCGCCAACAATGACGACGGCATCTACGCCGTCAGCACCTCGTCCACGACCGGCGTTTCGGTCTCGGGCAACGTCAGCGGCGCTGGCGACGGCATCGTCGTCGGCAGCGGCACCGGCTCGACGGTCACCGTCCTGGCCGGATCCACGGTCACCGGCGTTACCGGTGACGGCATCAACGCCGCCACCGGCGGCACGGGCGACACGGTCGTCAACGCCGCGGCGGGCGGCGCCATCCTCGGCGCCAACGACGGCATCAACGCCGACGCCGCCGACGGCTCGGTCACGGTCACCAGCCTTGGCGCGGTCACCGGCGCCAGCGGTGTCGGCGTCGTGGCCACCGGCACCACCGGCGCGACGGTCTCCGTCGCCGCGGTCACCGGCGGCAGTGGCGGTATCGAGGCCGCGGCGACCGTGTCCGGCCCGGTCAGCGTCACGGCCACGGGCGCCGTCGATGGCGGCACGGGCGACGGCGTCAACGTCAACGGTTCGACCGGACTGGTCTCCATCGACACCGGCAGCACCGTCGACGGCGACGGCGTCGGCATCAACGTCTTCACCACCACCGGCAATGTCGATCTGATCGTCGCCGGCGCCGTCACCGGCGGCAACGGCGGCCTGATCGTCGCCTCGACCAGCGGCGACGTTGGCAACAGTGGCGGCTCCATCGTCGGCGCCATCACGGCGACCGGCGGCGGCGCTGACGGCGTCAACATCGTCACCGGCGGCGCCGGCACGGTGAACCTGACCTTTGACGGCGACGTCACCGGCCACGTCGCCGGCTTCGGCGACGGCATCGACATCACCACCGGCGCCGGCAACCTGACCCTGGTCACCAACGGCAATGTGTTCGGCGATCCCGGCGTGGTGCTGAACAGCGCCGGCGGCATCATCGACTACAGCGCCATGGGCAATGTCTCGGGCACCAACGGCGGCATCTATTCGACCAACACCAGCGGCTCCACCACCATCTCCATTGACGGCGCGACCTCCGCCGTCACCGGCGGCACGGGCGACGGCGTCAACGCCTCGGCGACCACCGGCGCGATCACCGTCGACTCGGTGGCCGGCAGCTCCATCCTCGGCCGCGAGGGCGTCTATGCCTCGACGGCTGGCGCGGTGATCATCAACACCGACGGTACGGTCACCGGCGACAACGGCGACGGCATCGACGCCACCAGCACCGGCAGCACCGTCTCGATCACGGCCACGGCCGATGTCGAGGGCGCCGGCGCCGGTATCCGCGTCAGCGGCGATGGCGACGTGGACATCACCACCACGGGAGCCTTCGTCGAGGGCCTGAGCAACGAAGGCATCATTGCCGGTAGCACCATCGGCTCGGTGACGATCACCACCGACAGCGTGAGGGCCCTCGGCAGTTCGGGCGTTCGTGGCGTCGGCGCCACCGGCGTCACCATCGACACCACCGGCGGTGTCGTCCTGGCCGTCGGCGACGGCGTTTACGCCAGCACCACCGGCGGCGCGGCCCTGGTCGACGTCGGTCAGGTGACCGGCGGCGCCGGCGCCACCGGCGTCTATGCGGCCACCACCGGCTCCACGACCGACGTCACCACCTCGGGCGACGTCATCGGCGGAGTCGGCATCGACGCGCAGAGCGTCGACGGCACGACCGTGACCATCGGCGCCGGCAACACCGTCACCGGCACCGGCGGCCTCGGCATCTGGGCCACGACCTCGAGCGGCAACACGATCGTCGACTCTTCCGCGGGCGGCGCCATCAACGGCGACGGCGGCGGCCTCTACGCCGGGGCCAACGACGGCACAGTCTGGGTCAACAGCCTGGGTGCGGTGACCAACATCGGGGCCAACGACGGCATCGGCGTCTTCAGCACCGGCGCGGGCGGCGGCGTGACCGTGATCGCCCAGGACGGCGTGACCGCGACCGCGGGCTTTGCCGGCATCCAGGCCACGACCGCGTCGGGCGACGCTGTTGTCACCGCCACCGGCGGCGACGTCTCGGGCGGCAGTTTCGCAGGCATCGCCGCCACCGCCGCCACGGGCGCGGTCACGGTCACCGCTGACGGGGCTTCCGGCGGCACCTACGGCGTCTACGCCTCGGGCGCCGATACGGTCTCGGTCGACACCAGCGGCGTCGTGAGCGGCGGCGCCAGCGGCGCCGGCATCTCCGCGACCAGCACCGGCGCTGACGTGGATGTCACCGCGTCCGGCAATGTGTCTGGCCAGAGCGGCATCTCTGCCAACAGCGTCACCGGCGCGACGGTCACGGTCGACAATGCCGCCACCGTTACGGGCTCCACGGCCAACGGCATCCGCGCCACGGCCAGCGGCACGGGCAATGTTGTCGTCGACGCCTTGCTCGGCGGCGCCATCAGCGGCGGCAACCACGGCATCTTCACCAGCACGGCGGACGGCACGATCTCGGTCAGCAGCGCCGGCGACATCACCGCCGGCACGGCCGGCAGCGGTTCCGGCGTCATCGCCTATTCCTCGGACGGCGCGACCGTCTCCGTGGCCGGGGTCGACGCTTCGGCCGGCGCCTGGGGCATCGACGCCCGGGCAAGCACTTCGGGCGACGTTGAGGTCACCGCCACCGGCGCGGTGGTCGGCGGCTCGGGCCACGGCATCTACGCCGACAGCACCGCGGGCAATGTCACGGTTACGACCTCCCTCGGCGTCACCGGCGCGGGCGGCAGCGGCATCATCGCCATCGGCGACGGCTCCGTCGACATCGACGCCAACGGCGATGTCAGCGGCCTGACCGGTGACGGCATCACCGCCGGCAACGGCAGCACCGCCGGCGTCACGGTCAACGCCGCCAACGTCAGCGGTTCGGTCGACGGCATCGACGCCGAGGCTGACAACGACGTCTTCATCACCGCCACCGGCCTGGTCAACGGCGACAGCGGCGACGGCGTCAACGCTGAAAGCCGCAACACCATCGTCTCCGTCACGGCCACCGGCGGCGTCACCGCCGGCGGCACCGGCGTCCGCGCTGACGCCGTGACCGGCGCCTCGGTCGACACCCGCGGCGGCGACGTCGACGCCACGAACGGCCACGGCATCGACGCCACCACCGGCACGGGCGGCGTCTCGGTCTACAGCGACAACGTTTCCGG